>NZ_SNXV01000004.1:171856-465368 GCF_004362645.1 Brachybacterium sp. AG952
TCGAGGCCGGTGCCGACTGGAGCTACCTCTACGACGGCACCGCACCCGCCGCCGACTGGAACCAACCCGACTTCGACGCCTCCTCCTGGACCAGCGGCGCCGCACCCCAGGGCTGGGGCCAGAGCACCCTCGACACCACCCTCACCACCAGCGTCAGCCCCAAGCCGCTGACCTCCTTCCACCGACACGAGTTCGAGGTCGAGGACGCCTCCGTCATCGAAGAGCTCCAGCTCACCACCCGCGCCGACGACGGCATCGTCCTCTACGTCAACGGCACCGAAGTCCTCCGCCACAACATCGACGAAGGCACCGTCGGCGTCGGCACCTACGCCAACAAGGCCGTCAGCGCCGGCAGCGCCGTCGACAACCCCCTCACCCTCACCATCCCCGGCTACCTCATCACCGACGGCACCAACGTCATCACCGCCTCCGTCCACTCCAACTACCGCAGCACCCCCAGCCACAGCTTCGACCTCGAAGCCACCGCCACCCTCGGCACACAACCCACCCCGCCGGAGCCCGACCCCGAGGACCCGACGCTGGTTGAGGCCGGTGCCGACTGGAGCTACCTCTACGACGGCACCGCACCCGCCGCCGACTGGAACCAACCCGACTTCGACGCCTCCTCCTGGACCAGCGGCGCCGCACCCCAGGGCTGGGGCCAGAGCACCCTCGGCACCACCCTCACCACCAGCGTCAGCCCCAAGCCGCTGACCTCCTTCCACCGACACGAGTTCGAGGTCGAGGACGCCTCCGTCATCGAAGAGCTCCAGCTCACCACCCGCGCCGACGACGGCATCGTCCTCTACGTCAACGGCACCGAAGTCCTCCGCCACAACATCGACGAAGGCACCGTCGGCGTCGGCACCTACGCCAACAAGGCCGTCAGCGCCGGCAGCGCCGTCGACAACCCCCTCACCCTCACCATCCCCGGCTACCTCATCACCGACGGCACCAACGTCATCACCGCCTCCGTCCACTCCAACTACCGCAGCACCCCCAGCCACAGCTTCGACCTCGAAGCCACCGCCACCCTCGGCACACAACCCACCCCGCCGGCGGCGGCCAGGACGCCCGGGAACGATGACGAGGCACCGGCGGATGAACCCGCCGCAGAGGAAGAGCGGACAGAAGCATCGGACAATGCGGACGCGCCCGCCTCGGAGAAGGAGGCCGGAGCCGGAGACTCTCCGAGCACTGAGCCTTCGCCGGAGCCCGACGATGAGCCGGCCGCCGACGAGAAGTCCGAGGCCGCCGAGACGCCCGAGGCCGACGGCGCCGAGCCGGAGGAACCGACCGAGACGGGCACCGACAAGACCGAGAAGCCGGCTACGACGAAGGATGCCGAGCCGGAGACGCCGACCTCGACGGACGATGCCGAGCGTGCCGCGGCAGATCCGGAGGAGAAGGCCACGTCGGGCCCGACACAGGCCGACACCGAGCACGTCGCGGGAATCGATCCTGACCTCGCTTCCGGCGCACTTCTCCTCGACGACGAGACCGACTGGTCATATCTGCTCTCCGGTGACGCTGCGCCGAAGGGATGGACCGAGGCAGGTTTCGACGACGAGAACTGGGAGACGGGCCACGGGGCAATCGGCTGGGGCTACCCCGACATCGACACCCCCGTCGACGACGAGCGTGCCGACCTCCCTGTGACCACCTATTACCGGCACACGGTGAACATCGAGGACGTGGACGAGCTGACGTCGCTCGACCTGACCGCACGCGCGGACGACGGGGTCGTGATCTACCTGAACGGTGAGGAGATCGTCCGTTCGAACCTCGAGGACGGAGAGGTCCTGCCGACCACCCTCGCCGCCGAGGACCTCACCCTCTCCCCCGGGGAGGACGATCAGAACCTGATCGTCGAGATTCCGGGCGATGCCCTGGAGGAGGGCGAGAACACCCTCGCGGTCGAGGTGCATTCCCACACCCCGTCCGCGACCAGCCACAGCTTCGCGATCACCGCAGAGGAGAACAGGCGATGAGCCTCGACCAGTCCGTCCACGCATCACCGCGGACCACCCCCGAGCGCGGAGGTCACCTCACCATCCGCGAGAACCTGCAGGCCCTCCACAGCGCCCAGAAGAGCGGTGCCGGAGTACCGGCCTATACGCGATGGGTGAACCGGAGAGCCGCGCGGATCATCGCGGCGACGGCCGCGTCCCTGGGCCTCACCCCCAACCAGGTGACCGCCCTCAGCGCGGGCCTCTCCGCGGCCGGCCTCGCCGTGCTGCTGATCGCCGGTCCGCAGTGGTGGTCAGCCCTCCTGTGCGCCGTCCTGCTGGCCGCCGGGTACGTCTTCGATTCCGCCGACGGCCAGGTCGCACGGCTGACCGGCGCAGGGTCGCCGGCGGGTGAGTGGCTGGATCATGTGGTCGATGCCGCGCGCACCCCGGCGATCCACCTGAGCATCGCCGTCGCTGTCTTCGTGCACCGCCCTGACCTCCTCTGGGTGGGAGGTATCGCGATAACGTTCGCCGTCCTGAGCGCGGCGCAGTTCATGAGCCAGATCCTCGCCGAGCAGCTCGTGCGTTCTTCAGGCCCTGAGGAGACCGGCGGGCCGCAGCTGAAGCAGTCCCTGGTCCTGCTGCCCACGGACACCGGAGTACTGTGCTGGTGCTTCGCGCTGTGGGCGTTCCCGCCGGCCTTCGCCGCCGTATACGCCGTGCTCTTCGCGCTCAACCTCGTCCACGCCGCGGCCTCGATGCGGCGGAAGCATCGGAAGTTGACGTCGATCGCCTGATCGTCCCGCCGGGGAACGGCATGCCGGACGATCGGAGTCCTCGACGGACGAGGAGATCGCGACCTGCTCCGGGCGTCACGACGTGAGCTTGTGATGCGAGCTGACCCCGCATACGGGTCGGCCTCATGACCGGTGCCGGCCCGCCGACGTGGCCGCTCAAACGTGCAGAAGGCTCCCGTCGGACCGCCGACCGATCGGTGCCGACGTGACCCGTTCTTCCGCAGCGTCTGCCTCGCGACGTGAGTCGCGCTCGCGAAGCAGCAGCGCCGCCGCGGTGAAGGACAGGATGAGGCCGTTGGGGAGAACGCCGTAATACATCACCTCGGTCAGGATGACCACCTGCACCGCGTGCACCAGCAGCTGCGAAGTGTTCCGCACCCGGGCCGTGGCGATGACAAGCCATGCGAGGGCGAGCAGGAAGAGTGCAAGGGCGGGAAGTCCGTGGGAGAACATCACTGTCCAGATGTGCCCCTGAGTGCCCGCCGAGGGCAGCCCTTCAGACACGGAGGGTCGAGGCGCCCCATATCCGAAGAGCGGAGAGTCGAGCGTGCGGTCCAAGGTCTCGCGGTACAGGCTGGCGCGGTCCTCTGTCGAGGAGCTGGTCGTCGTGCGCTCATCGAGTCGCGCTCCGACACCGAGCCAGACGGTGACGACACCGGTCGCGATCCCGAGCGCCAGGGTCCACAAGACCGGGCGGATGCGGCCTGACAGCAGGAAGCGGGTCATCACGTAGGCGCCGGCCACAGCGATGCCGAGAAACATCCCGCGGTTGAGCGTGAGCAGCGCCGGCACCAGCGAGAGGAGGATCAGACCCGCCACGGCGAGCGCCTTCGTCCGCTCCTTCCCCAGCAGAAGCTCTCTCACGTACGCGAGGACCATCGGCAGGCACAGCGAATAGACGTTCCCCCATTGGTTCGTGTACAGGAACGGAGCGGAGGGGCGAGGGTCCATGGCGAACCAACTCTCCGGGTTGTGCTGCGTCATGCGCCGCACGACCATCTCCCCGACCACCTCGTTGGACTCAAGACTGCTCGGCACGACCAGTCCGAACGGGGTGCGGAAGGAGAACACCGGGAAGAAGATCCCCGCGAATCCTCCTGCGACCGAGAAGCCCCAGAACACGGTCACCAGGCCGAGGATGTAGCGGAACGTCAGCCGATCCCGAGCGTTGTACACATAGACGAAGACGGTCGTCACCGATGCGTACTGAAGCGCCCTGTAGATGAAGCCGATGAGTCGACCGGGACTGTCGAGACCGATCACCGACACGCACATCAGCAGGAGGAAAAGGGACCATATGCCGAACCCCGCAGGTACGCGAATGCGGCCGCACCTCACCAGGAGCACGGCCATACACATGCCCAGGGGGATCCAGGCGATGGAACCCAGGCCCAGGGCCCACCACAGCGGGTAGAGGGCGAACGTGGCGAACAGCGGCCACCGAGGCAGCTGCGTCGTCCTGGACAGAGGAACGGTTCCGGAGAGGGGAAGGCTCATCGGTGCCCCCTCCTCCGCCCCGTACCCGTTGCATAGGCCGACGGGACCACTGCGAGTGCCGTGCGAGGACCCGGCGTCTCGCTCTGCGCAGCTGGCAATCCGCGATACGGCTTCTGCCCCAGGAATGCCCAGCTCACCCAGGTGACACGTCCGAACGTGATCTCGAAGAGCACGGGAAGGGCGAGCCCAGCCACGAGGCACAGGATCAGCACGGGTGCCGGCGAGTCGACCCCGAACCTCTCCAGGAGAATCCGGGTGGGCGCCGTTCCGAAGACGTGAAGCAGGTAGATGGCGAACGAGAAGTATCCGAGATGCGCCAGGAACGGGACCTGCAGCTCCTCCCTGAAGGCGATCAGAGCTGCGATCCCCACCAGCCCGAGTACGATGCCGAGGGCGCCGTCGATCGCCGGCGGAAGCTCCACTTTCACGATGATTTGGGCTGCTCTCACACCGAACAGGACCCCGGCCGCCACGAGAAGCACTCGACGAGCCGGAACCGCCAACGGCCAGAATCGAGCCACCGCGTAGCCCACGAGGAAGAACGGTGCCAGCCGGATCGCTCCGTTCACGGAGAACACGTTGAAAGGGAAGGGGACCTCGACGAAGATCGCCACGAGTGCGGTGGTCACGATGACGAGAAGGGTTTGGCGTCGGGTCGAGAGAACACCCAGTGCGTTCAGGACTCCCGCGCCGACCAGCAGGATCATGATCGCCTGAAGGAACCAGAAGTGCCATTGGCCGTAGACGAAGAGCATCCACCAGTTGTTCAGATCGGATTCGGCGTTCGTGCCCGGAGCGAGCGCCTGCACGACGGTGAAGACCAAGCCGACGGTGACCAGCGGTACCAGGAGGCGTTTCGCCTTCCCCACGACGAAGCGACGCAACTGCTCCGGTGCTCGGAGCGGCCGTGTCGCGTACACATATCCGGACAGTGCGGTGAAGAGCGGGATGCGCAGGTCTGCGAGAAGCAGGTACGACGTCCGGATCGTGGAGTCGTCAGCAACCCTCATCCCCTCCGTGGAATCGCCACCGATGACATGTCCCGCGACCATCAGGATGATGGCGACCCCTCTCAAGGAATCGATCGAGAGATTTCGCCCTCGTCGACGCTCTCCGCTGCTGGGCTGCGTCGCCGCGTCCACACCGATCCGCCCGGCAGTCATGTGCGCCTCACTCAGCTCACGGCCGACGTCGCCGCCGAGACGACCTGCTGCGACGTCGACCTGCTGTGCCTGGCGCTCTCTGCCCGACGTGACCGGACCTTTCGGCCCCGCGCATGCCCTGAGGAGCTCTTGCGGGGGCTCGTGACGATCGTGCCGAGCACGGCAGCGCCCATCGCATCGGCCTCATCCCGCAACCAGCGGATCTCAGCTCGTGTGGTCGCTCGCTCCCGGCCGACGAGGATCACCGCAGAGGTATGACGCAGCGCCGCGAGGATGCTCCCGTGGTACGCCTCCATGGTGAGGACCACGAAGGTGATGGTGCGCTCCCCCGCCTCACGGATCGCACGCGCCGTCTGGGCCGTGAGGAGGGGGTCCGCCTGCGCGCCCACGTGCCCGTCCGTCGCCCCGAAGAACGTGAGCGAACCGCCGGAGGACGACATCTCCACGTCATCGCGGTCGGGACCGAGCACGTCGTCCAGCCGTGACCGCGTGCGGCTCGACTCCTCCGGGGTGATGAGCTGGACGTCGATGCCCGCCTGCGCTGTGAGCACCGCGAGGTTCAGCGGGAGCGATGAGACCTGCCCCTCATGGCAGGCATCGACGACCAGCACCGTCGCGCCGGCACCGAGGCTGACCAGGATCCGCTCGCGCGCCACGCGGAGCGCGTCCGCATCGGCGCCACGAGCTGGGATGGCTCCATCCGCCTCCCCCACCTCGGAGAGGACAGGGGCGCCGAACGCTCTGCCGAGTTCGTCTGCACTCCGCAGGCGACGATCACGGAGATCCCGGACGAAGGCCACCAGGACGCCCAGCACCAGGCCGGCCGCGAGCCCCGTGAGGAGGGTCATCCGCGCGCTCGGCGCGACGTCGACGGAGGAGTCCGCCGCGGAGGAGAGCACCACCCCGGGTGCGGTGTCGACTCCCTGAAGCCCGTTCCTCTGCCCGAGGAAGTTCGTCAGCTCCGTCTCCCTCTGCTCGCGCTCGGAGGCGAGCTGCGCCCGGGAGGAGCTGTCCGCATCGAGCTGACCCAGCTCACCATCGATCTCCACGATCTGCTCCGTGAGCTCCTCGATGCGCCCATCGAGGCCTTCCACGAGCTGTGTGATCCGCTCCTCGGCACGCTCCTGCCGGAACGAGAGGTAGGCGCCGGCGACGGCATCCGCGCCGGCTGCGGCGCGCTCGGCTGAGTTCGCCGTGAAGTTGACGGTGACGACTGCTGCGCCGGACGAGGTGGAGACCGTCGATGCGCGTCGGATCTCCTGGGCGGACATCCCCAATCCCTGGTCCTCCGCCGCACGTGACGCGACGACGAACGACTGGGCGATCGCCTTCTCCTCCTGCTCGTCGAGGAGGCTCGACGGCGCACTGCGACCGGCGAAGGGCTCCGTGCTGATGACCGTGAGGTTGACGGTCGTGGACGCGGTGTACTCACGGGGCGCCAGCACGAGATACGCAGCGGAGGCGAGCAGCCCGACCACGGTCACGAGCGCGATCAGCCGCCACTGCCGCAGCAGCACGTGGGCGAACACCTCGATCCCGAGGCTCGTCCCCTTCTCGGCTCCGTCCATGAGCTCCCCCGATGCTGAGGCCCGTCGCGGCCTCGGTGGCGTCTTCCAAAGATCTTCCCGAGTCGGTAGTGTAGTACGAAACAGACGAACCGGACATTTTCTCGTTGGATCGCCTGGCGACCTGCCGGTGCGACCGCGATCGTGGCGTCGAGTGAATGGAGGACGACATGCAGGCCCCGAAGGTGAGCGTCGTGATGGCGACGCGGGATCGCCCACAGCTGCTGCGCCGAGCAGTCAGCTCAGTGCTCGCCCAGGACTACGACGGACCGATCGAGATCGTCCTCGTCTACGACGGGACGGCGATCGACGCGCTGTCCGATCTCGAGCTTCCGACAGGATGCACCCTGCGCGCCGTCGGCAACGACCGGACCCCCGGGCTCGCAGGAGCTCGCAACACGGGAATCCTCACCGCCACGGGGTCGCTGATCGCGCTGTGCGACGACGACGACGAGTGGAAGCCCTCCAAGCTGTCGCGCCAGGTCCCGCTCTTCGAGGACCCCGAGGTCGTCCTTGCCGCCACCGGCATCGAGATCATGTCCAGCGGAGGCTCCCACGTGCGTGTGCCTCCGACCCGGGTCTACCTCGCCAACCTTCTGCGCTCCCGGATCACGGAGCTGCACCCTTCATCCTTCGTGCTGCGTGCGAAGGCTCTGCTCGGCGACCTGGGGCTCGTCGACGAGGAGCTCCCAGCCTCCTACGGGGAGGACTACGACATGCTCCTTCGCGCGGTCCAGGTGGGACGGATCGCGTCGATCCCGGACCCGCTCACCGTCATCCATTGGGATCGAACCAGCTACTTCACGGAGAAGTGGCAGGGCATCGTCGACGGCCTCGGATACATCCTGGACAAGCACCCGCAGTTCGCCTCCAGCCGCGTCGGCCGCTCCCGGATCGAAGGACAGATCGCCTTCGCCCACGGCGCACTGGGCGATCGCCCCCGCGCACGGAACTGGGCGTACCGGGCGATCCGCAACGACCCGCGACAGCCTCGCGCCTATCTGGCCATGATGGTCGGCATGGGGGTGGTCTCCGGCGAGAAGGTGGTGGCGACCCTCAACCATCGGGGCAGGGGCCTCTGACATGCCCCGGCTGACGATCCTCATGCCCGTCCACTCGGCGGAGAGGACCCTGGGAGCTGCGATCTCCAGCACGCTGCGCGATCTGCCGCGGGACGCCCGGATCGCAGTCCTGGACGACGGCAGCCTCGACGCCAGCGCGACGGTCGCTCGGTCCTTCGACGATCCGCGTGTGCAGGTGCGAACCCGACGGAACGGCGGGGTCGCCAGCGCCCTCAACGAGCTCCTCGACTCCACCGACTCCGAGTTCGTCGCGCGGATGGATGCCGATGACATCGTCCTCCCCGGCCGCTTCCGTCGGCAGTTGAGAGCGCTCACTCGCCGACGCGACGGCACCCCGGCACCCGACGCCGTCTTCACGACCGTCGTCCAGTTCGGTGACGGGGCCCGCCCCGTCCCCCGTCCGAGCCGGATCCCCGCCGACGACTTCTCGATGCATCTGCTGCTCACCAATCCGGTCGCGCACCCGACGCTCATGGCGCGCCGCGCCGCGCTGGAGCGCGCAGGTGGCTACCGGCAGGTTCCGACAGAGGATTACGACCTGTGGCTGCGTCTCGCGGCGGACGACGCTCGTCTCGAGCGCCTCCGCCTGCCCGGTCTGGCATACCGGATGCATCCCGGGCAGGTCACCGCTTCTGCCCAGTGGCGACATGCCTCCTGGGGCGATCCCACTATCGGAGAGGCATACTCGCAGCTCTCCGAGCTCCTCCTCGGCGCTCCGTCGCGCCGGATCACGACGCTCGCCGTGGACGATTCGCTGGACGCCGACGGGAAGCGAGAGGAGTTCTCGCGCTTCGCCGCGCGCTTCATCGAGGCGGCGTCCCGGCGACCTACACCCTCGGAGCACGCACTCCGACGCAAGCTGAGCGAGAGAGCTCGCTGGCTCGAGGAACGCCTCGCTCAGGAGACCGTCCGTGCCGCATCCTGAACGATCGACAGGCACGAAAACGGTCCTGCGGGCCGATCTGCGCGCCAATGCGCACTACCCCAAGAGTCGAGTGATCCTGCGATGGCTGCGTGCCGCGCAGACATGGCGCGCGCGCAAGGGCCTGTTCGGGCGTGCGGGCTACCTTCTCGTGGGCGGCTCGTACAAGGTCGTCACCGAGTGGGTGCTGGGGGTCGAGCTGCCGGCCTCCACCGAGATCGGCCCAGGACTGCGTCTGCGCCACGGCGTAGGAGTCGTCGTCAACCCGGCCACCAAGATCGGTCGCGGGGTCATGATCCGACAGCATGTGACCCTGGGGAACAGGCGCAGCAGTTCGGACTGCCCGATCATCGAGGACGACGTCGAGATCGGCGTCGGCGCCGTGATCATCGGCGCGGTGAGGATCGGTCGGGGCGCCCGGATCGGCCCCAACGCCGTCGTCGTCAAGGACGTCCCGCCGGGCGCCGTGGTCTACTCGCCGACGAGCGTGCTGCGGCCCACCGCCGAGTGACGCCGTAGGTCCGGCGTTCGACGCACGGACGAGAGCGGACGGAATCCTGCGGTCAGCAGCGCGAACCCGTGATCGGAGCCCCTGCCGTCGAGACCCCGGACCGCCCGTGGCGTGACCGGTTCGTAATGTCCGTTTTGCGCTTTTTCTCCCTTATGTCGAGTAGACTTCTCGTGGGCGCCCGGCACTCAGAACTCCCGGGCAGGAAGGCCAGGAGATCGTGATGCGGATCGGATACGCAGCCGGAGGTTTCGACCTCTTCCACGTGGGGCACCTGAATCTGCTTCGTCGCGCTCGCCAGCAGTGCGATGTGCTGATTGCCGGCGTGGTGAGCGACGAGATGCTGCGCGAGGTGAAGGGGATCGAACCCGTCATCCCGACTGCTGAGCGTGCCGAGATCGTGGCCGGCCTGCGCTGCGTGGACCGCGTGCACGTCGAGACCACGCCCTCGAAGATCGACGCCTGGCATGCAGTGGGCTTCACCCATTTCTTCAAGGGGGACGACTGGCGCGGAACCCCGAAGGGGATCCTGCTCGAGCAGCAGTTCGCAGAGGTGGGCGTGCAGATCGAGTACCTCCCGTACACGATGCACACCTCCAGCACCTCGCTGCGCCGTGCACTGTCGGCGATCACCGCCTCCGCGGCAATCGCTCCGACCTCGGAGCTGGCGGCCGCGAGCGAGCTGCAGGACGTCGCGGCCCGCTGAGGCCCGACCACCGACCTCACGATGCAAGGCCCCGGGAGCAACGCTTCCGGGGCCTTGCTCACTCCGCGCTCTCGTCTGCCGGATCATGGTGTTCGTCGGCGTCCCAGGGCCCGACGCATAGAGGACTTCCAGCCCTGGATGGGGCCCGGAACTGTCACCAGCGATCTGTCCCCAGCACTGAGAGCCCTCAGCTCCGGCCTCTCCGCTCAGTACGCCCCGCGCGAGGCCACCACGGCCCGCACCGTGCGCACCAGGATCAGGAGATCCTGCACGAAGGACCAGTTGTCGACGTAGAAGAGATCCAGACGGACCGTGTCGTCCCAGGAGAGGTCGCTGCGACCGGAGACCTGCCACAGGCCGGTGATCCCGGGTCGCACCGCGAGGCGGCGATGGGCGTCATCGTCGTAGTCGGCGACCTCCGAGGGCAGTGCGGGTCGCGGCCCGACCAGGCTCATGTCCCCGCGCAGCACGTTCCACAGCTGGGGCAGCTCGTCGAGCGAGTAGCGGCGCAGGAACCGCCCCACCCGGGTGATCCGCGGGTCGTCGGCCATCTTGAACAGCACGTCGTTGCCGCGGTCGTGCTCGCGCTGCCGCAGCGCGGCGAGCCGCGCCTCGGCGTCGACCACCATGGAGCGGAACTTGAGGAACTCGATCGGCTCACCGCCGCGGCCGACGCGCTTCTGGGTGAAGATCGCGGGCCCGCCGTCGCCGCAGCGCACGCTCAGAGCGATCACCGCGAGCACCGGCGAGAGCAGCAGCAGGAGCGCGGAGCTCGCGACGATGTCGAAGGCCCGCTTGCCCTTCTTCAGCGCCTTGCGCGAGCGCGGAAGGTCCATGTGCACCAGCGGCAGTCCCGCCACGGGGCGCATCCGAATACGGTCCCCGGAGATCTCGCTGACCCCGGGCACGACGATCACCTGAACCTCGAGCTCCTCGAGCTTCCACGCGACGCGGCGGAACTCCTCGGCGCTCGCGGACGAGCCGGCCGTGAAAAGCACGATGTCCGGCCGATGCTCCCGCACCAGATCGAGCATCGTGGACTCGTCGCCGAGCACCGGGACCCCGGCCACCTCGTCGGGACACTCGTCGCTGACGGGCGCGACGGCGCCTACCACGTCATAGCCGAGCCAGACCTCGCGACCGAGGGTGCGCACGATCCCGCGCACGTGACCGGTGGACCCGACGACCAGCACCTGGGAGCGCAGACCGCCCCGGGAGCGGGCGAGGTTCACCCCGCGGCGCACAACCACCCGTACGACAAGCAGCAGGGCCGCTCCCACCAGGAAGAGCACCACCACGTAGGGGCGCGACAGCGGGATGTCGACGAGGAACAGGACGGTGCCGATCACGCCGATGGCTCCGAGCGTGCCCATCAGCACGCCCCGGTAGATCTCGGCCCCGGCCCCGATGTGCCGGGGATTGCTTGCCCCGAAGATCAGTAGCGAGGCCATCCACACCGCCGCGATGACCACGGAGCTGGCGACGAGGGAGACGGGGAGCTCCTGGGAGACCCCGACGACGGACAGGGGGCGGCGGATCACGACCGCGAGCACGCAGGCGGCGACGAGCACTACGAGGTCCGAGGCGACCAGGATGGCCACGACCAGGCGATCGCCCTCGTGCGGGCGGCGGGTGGACAGCGACGTGACCCTCGGCAGCACCCGACGTCGTACATCGGTCGAAGGGGTCTGGATCTCCGCCCCCCTGACTGCATGCTGGATCGCCACGTTCACCCTCCCGGACTGGAACCGACGACGGGTCGGGACGGCGGGTCCCGGACAGAGGCGTGCGCCTGCGCATCATTGCGGCTGTCGCGCGCGAGATGTCTGTTTTGCCCGTCTTGTCCGCACGACTCTACACCCGAGATGTCCGTTTTGTGAAGTTTTGGGGACGGCGATGTGGCGTCCGGGAGGATCGGAGGACGACGACGAACGACGCGCCACCCCAGGGGTGACGCGTCGTTCGAGAAGCGAGAGCCGAGCCCGGCACGCAGTGCGGAGCTGCGCGGCGGCCCGCCGGCTCAGCCGTTGAGGTGCTGCTGCAGCGCCTTGACGGTCGCGTAGCTGGTGCGGAAGTCCCACACGCCGTTGTTGTTCAGGCCGATCTCGGCCCGGAGCTTGCGGGTCGTCTCGGCGCCGATCTTGCCGTCGGGCGCGGCACCGATCTTCGTCTGCAGCGCCTTGATGTCGGAGGTGGACAGCGAGCCGTCCTGCGACACGCCGATCCAGCCCTGGAGGGCACGGGTGGTCTTGGGGCCGAACTTGCCGTCGACCACGAGGGAGGCTCCGGTGCTCGGCGTCGCCGGGGTGGAGCTGCCGGAGGAGGGGGCCTCGGCTGGGGCGCCGCTGTTCAGGAAGCTCTGCAGCGAGCGGACGGTGGAGGCGTCGGCGCGAAAGTCCCGGGCGCCGTTGCTGCCGAGCCCGATCGTGGCGCGAAGCTTCGCGGTGGTCTCGGGACCGATCTTCCCGTCGCGGCCGGCGCCGATCTTGGTCTGCAGCGCCTTGATGTCGGAGGTGGACAGCGAGCCGTCCTGCGACACACCGATCCAGCCCTGGAGGGAGCGGGTGGTGGCGGGGCCGAACTTGCCATCGACGGCGAGCGCGCCGGAGGCGGGGCTGGTGCGGTCGGCGTCGCGGGAGCTGCCGCTCGAGCTGCGGCCGGGCTGCGCATTCGCATCGGCGCCGCCGTTGGCGCGGGTGAGGCCGGCCTTCTTGCCACAGGTCGGCCAGGCGCCGGGGCCCTGCTGGTGGAGGGTGCGCTGGGCGACGGCGATCTGCTCGGCCTTGGTGGCCTGGTTCGCGGTGGAGGCGTACTCGGCGCCGCCGAAGGCCTTCCAGGTGGAGCTCGAGAATTGGAGCCCGCCGTAGTAGCCGTTGCCGGTGTTGATCGACCAGTTGCCGCCGGACTCGCACTGGGCGACGTCGTCCCAGACGGTGCCGCCCGCGGTGGCGCTCTCGGTGCCGACGAGCCCGAGCCCGGCGACGACCACGGCGCTGCCGGTGGCCGCGGCGACCTTCGGGGCGAGGCGGACGCCGCGGAAGGCGACGGCCCTTCCGGGGGCGCGATGGGTGGGCGTGCGGGAGTCGGACATCGAGAGCTCCTCGGATCGGGGAAGTCGGTGAGACGGGAGGGATGGCCGTCGCGGAGCGCCTGGCCGACGAGAACGCCGCTGACCTGCGCGCCCGCAGAGAGCACACCTCCACGGTGACCTGCTCGCCCCATCCCGGGAAGTGACCCCGCCCGAAAGATTCCCCTTCTCGGGTCGTCTCTTTACCAAATTCAGAACATTTTCGAGAACTTCGAGAATGACAGCGGTGTATTTCTCGAAAAGATACAGCCGTGTCACTCCCTTCGCGCGGGCGCGGTGGTGGCGGCCCTTGGCATCATGTCGCGCATGCCGGAGCAGGCGTGGCTGATCGTGGTGGGCCACGTGGCGATCGCCCTGTTCATCCGCCGCAACCCGGCCGACGCCGGGGATCGCCCCGTCGGCGCCGGGCCGGCCGAGCCCGAGGAGACGGTCGCCCCGGCCTGAGCCGTGGCGGTCGGGCACCTCAGTAGTAGACGGTCTCCTGGTTCCCGAACCAGGTGCCGTAGAAGTCGCCGTCCCGGTCCATCATCCCGATGGCGGCTTCCTCGACCGGCACGCGGTGCACGGTGGTGCTCCCATCCTGGGCGGTGACGGTGAACTCGGCCAGTCCGTCGTAGCCGTAGGCGTCGTAGTAGCCCGCCGCCCCGCCGGCGACGTGGATCTGCGGAGGGGTGATGATCTGCCAGGTGCCCTCGCCGGTGACCTCCTCCGGGGCGCTGAGGGGGCAGTTCTCGGGGCGCGGCTGGGTGCTGCGCGCGCACTCGGCGAGCGCCGTGTCGATCAGGTAGGTGCCGAGCTGCTCCTCGCCGGTCTCGGTGAGCTCGTAGCCGATCTCGAGGATGGAGTTCAGCCAGGGCCCGAGCATGGGCGGGATGGTCGAGCGGACCGTGGTCGGGGTGACCGCCTCCCCGCCCTCGGGGGCGCTGAGTTGGTACACGCCGGGCAGCACCACCAGGTGCACCTCGACGAGCCCGAAGGCCTGGTTCGCCCTGGCCTCGTCCGACAGCGGGACCTCGACCCCGTTGATCAGCACCGCGGCGGCGCTGACGGGCACGGCGACCCGCATCACCGGCAGCTCCACGGGCTCCAGCTCCCACACCGGGCGGCGCAGCGCCCCCTCGCGGTGCCGGGTGAGGTGGAGGGTGGTCTCCTGGGTGCGCCGGCCGAGGCTGAGCGTGGCCGTGACCTGGGCGGTGTCGCCGTCGACGCGCGTCTCCTCGATCGTGAAGCGGTCCACGCGCTCCTCGGCGGCCAGCACCACCTGGTCGGTGAGGGCGAGGTCGAGCACCCCGCCCTCGGGCTCGACCATGTGCTCGCGTACGGCGTCGGTGTCACCATCGAGGATCGCCTGGAGGAAGCTGCGTGCTTCGGTCTCCGGCGAGCGCTCCCCCACCAGCACCTGTGGCAGCACCAGCACGAGGGCGACCAGCGCGGCGATCCCGCCTAGCGGCCACCAGCGGCGACGGCGGAGCGGCGCGGCGGCGGAGACGCGGTCATCGACTGCCCCAGGGTCCGACGGGGTTCCGGCCGACGAGATTCCGGCCGACGAGCCCCTGGCAGTCGATCCCCGGATCGGTGCGGCCCCGGCCGAGCGGTCGCCCGTCGTCCGGCCACGGGCTGATCGGGCTCCGGCGGGCAGGTCTTCTCCTGGCGAGGGCGTGCCTGCCGTCGAACCACGGAAGGTGCCGTGCGGTGCCTCCTCGCCCTCGGCCCCGCCCCATCCCCGGACGATGACGCGGCCTGTCGCGCGCTGATCCCGTCCGCTCCCCCGCCGGCTGCTGCGCCCCACTGCGCCCCCTGTTCGCGTCGATGCCTCGGGAGAGGGTATCCCGGTGCCGGCCGTCCGGAGGCGCTGCCCTGCCGTTTCACGCGTTCGGCGCGGTCCCGGACTCGCCATCGCGATCCTGGACGCCCGTGGCGTAGCCGGCCAGAAGTGGCACCGGAGTCCAGTGGCTCAGCAGCGGCAGCACGTTCATCCGGGCGGGCACCGGGTCCAGACGCCTATCGCGGCTCGGGGTCTCGATCTCGTAGGGCCCGGGCAGCGCGCGCAGGGTGATGATGCCGAGCCCTTCGGCGCCGCCGCGTTCTCGGCGGCGACGACCGTGGGCTGCGGGCGCGGCTGGTCGGCCCGATGTGCGATGCATGCCCGGGGCTCACAGCGCCCCGGGTGCCTCCTTCTCGCGGGCGCGGTCGGCGAAGCTGACGCCCATCGCGGCGAGGGTCAGCGCCATGATGA
This sequence comes from Brachybacterium sp. AG952, assembly GCF_004362645.1. Taxonomy (NCBI): domain Bacteria; kingdom Bacillati; phylum Actinomycetota; class Actinomycetes; order Micrococcales; family Dermabacteraceae; genus Brachybacterium; species Brachybacterium sp. AG952. The sequence continues at coordinate 187,373 of NZ_SNXV01000004.1, forward strand.
TCACCAGCGCGATCGTGAACGCTTCGAGCCAGGCGGTGCCGCCGTCGGTGAGGGAGAAGATGATGCCGGGGATCATAGCGGTGCCGATCGCGGCACCGAGGCGCTGGCCGAGCTGGAGGATGCCGCCGGCGACGCCGCCGAAGCGGGGGTCCACGGAGTTCAGGGTGAGGGTCTGGTTCGGGGAGATGGTCATGCCCTGGCTCAGGCCCATCAGCATCAGCGGTGCGGCGAGCCACCAGAACGCGACCGCGCCGGACTCCACGAAGCCGGCCAGCAGCGTCGTTCCCAGCAGGCCCAGGAACGCGACGCCGAATCCGGCGATCACCATGCGCCGGCCCAGGGTGAGCACGTAGCGGCCGGCGATCTGGGAGCTGATCGCGGCGGCGATCGAGGAGGGCAGCCCCAGCAGGGACGCCTCGAAGGCGGTGTGGTGGAGGTGCATCTGCAGGAACAGCGGCACGATGATCCACACGCTGGTCGCGCCGAGGAAGTACACCGAGACGATGAGGATGCCGTTGCGGAATGCCTTGTTGGCGAAGATCGCGGTGTCGACCATGGGCGAGCTGCCGCGGCTCTTGTAGCGCCGCTCCCAGGTCCACCACAGCCCCAACACCAGCAGGCCGGCAGGGAAGGACAGCCACACCAGCGCGTTCACGCCGCGCTCGAGGAAGGGCAGCATGATCCCGAGGATCGCCAGGCACAGCAGGATCGTGCCGACGGGGTCGAGGTCGGGGCGGCCCTTCCCGCGCGCGCGGTCGTCGGGGATGTAGCGGAAGGTGCCGATGATCGCGCCGATGCCGATGGGTACGTTCATGAGGAACATCCAGCGCCAGCCCCAGTTCGGGCCGAGCACCTGGATCAGCAGGCCGCCGATCACGGGACCGATGGCGGTCGCCACGGCGACGGTGGTGGCCAGCAGCGCGAAGGCTCGCGCCCGGTCCTGGCCGCGGAAGTGCTGCTGGATCAGGGCGACGGTCTGCGGGTTCAGCAGCCCCGAGCCGACGCCCTGGAAGATGCGGGCGAGGTTCAGCATCTCGACGTTCGGGGCGAGGCCCGACATCAGCGAGCCGAGGGTGAAGATCCCGACGCCGATCAGAAACATGCGCCGACGCCCGGTCGCGTCCCCTGCGCGCCCGGCGGGGACCAGCAGGATCGCGAAGGAGAGGGCGTAGCCGGAGATGACCCACTGCAGCGAGCCGGTGTCCGCCTCGAGGCCCTCGCCGATCGCGGTGAGGGCGACGTTGATGACGCTCACGGCGATGAGGGCCATGAACAGGGGTGCGAGGAGGACGGCGAGCAGGGGCTTACGACGCACCGCAGGGGTCGGCACGCTGTAGTCGGGGATCACCCTGCCACCTTATGCAGTGAGTGCACATCTGTGGAGGGTGTGGTGACCGGAGGGACACCGCAGCGGCCGGGCGCCACCCGTCGAGGCGGTGACGCGCGGCCGCTGGAGATCAGGACGACTGCGAGGGGCCCTGACCCGGTCCGAAGCTGCCGGGACCCTGCGGTCCCTGCTGCGCGTTCGGAGCCGGCGGCGCAAAGGAGTTCGCCTGCGCTCCGGCACGCGGGCCGCGGGCGTCGTCGTTGTACGGGCCGGGCGGGATGACGTAGCCGGAGCGTCCGCTGAGCAGCGGCGCGGCGGTCTGCACGGCCCGGGCCGTCGGGCGGTGGGGTGTCGGCACGCCGGTGAAGCGGCCGAACTGCTCGCCGTAGCCATCGGGACGGATCTGGCTGGCCTGGTCCAGCAGTGCGATCGCCTCGCCGGGGCTCGGGTACAGGGAGGACCAGCGGTGACCGGCCGGCAGCGGCGAGTCGAAGAGGTGTCCCTTGGGGCGGATCCACAGCGCGCCGGGCTTGGAGCGGTCGCGCAGGGCGTGGGCGCGCCAGGTGGTGATCGGGTGGGAGGAGCCCCAGTTGACCCAGTGCACGAAGAAGCTCGGGTCGGTCGCGGCACGGTCGGCGAGCTCGTGGACGTTGACCTCGGTGTTGAGGTACTTCCCGCCCGAGAGCAGGCCCATCACGCCGGCGGAGCCCTCGGGCGCGAAGCTGTAGCCGAAGTTGTCGGCGGTGTACTCCTGGGAGCGGGACAGGGCCGGGCCCAGGAGCGGGACCAGGGAGAGCAGGTTGGTGAACAGCAGACGGAAGTAGGAGACGTGGCCGGCGGCGAGGTGGCCCACCTCGTGGCCGATCACGAACTTCAGCGCGTCGCGGTCACGGCCCTGACCGCCGACCTCGAACAGGTCCGAGTGCACCACCACGAAGCGGCGGAACCCGTGGCCGGAGGCGAAGGCGTTGATCACGCCGTTGCCCATGGTCACGTAGGCGTCCGGGACGTTGCGCATCCCGAACTGGGCGGCGGCCTCGGCCACCATCCGGTAGCCCTCGGGGAACTGGGTGGGGCTCATCCGCACGGAGGTCGCGCGCAGCTGGGCGTACATGATCGCGCGCACCCACCAGATCAGAAACGGCAGCAGTGGCAGCAGGAACACCAGCTGAATCACCAGCGGGAGCATCGAGGCGTACTCCCACGCCTTGGAGACCGCGTCCTCGCCCTCTGTGGCGAACAGCCAGATCGTGCCGCCGATCGCACCGCCCCAGGAGAGGTAGCCGAGCACGGTCGCGGCCGCGCCCACCCACAGCAGCGGAAGCTCCCAGGGGTGGCGGATCCGGCGCTGGCCGCGGACGCCGTGGGTGGTGGCGCCGTTGAACAGGGACGGCTTCTTCGGCGGCGCGAGGGAAGCCGTCGAAGCGGTGGGCGGGAAGGTCATGAGGAGCTCCTCGAGCGCATCGGCTCATAGAGGTCGGAACGGCAGACCCGTGCGGGCCATGGAACGACGGTAGACCCGCTAGCCCCGCTGCGCATCACTGAGAGCCCTGGTCAGGCCCGAGCATGGCCGCGAGGAGGGGTCACCATAAACATTCGTCGCGGTGAGGTCATCCGCACGGCCGACGGCGGTCGAACGAGCCGAGGCGCCGGCGTCCGCTGCGCGGCGGCTCAGCGGAACAGCCGCCCGAGCAGCGCCCGCTTCGCCCCGCGGTACGGCGGGGTGACCAGCCGCAGCGTGTCGGGGCGCAGCGGCTTCTTCACGACAGGCTTGGCGTGCGTGAACACCTCAAGGCTCGCGAGGCCGTGGTACTTCCCCGTGCCGGACTCCCCCACGCCGCCGAAGGGCATGGTCTGGGAGCCGAGGTGAGCGAGGGTGTGGCCGAGGGCGAGGGATCCCGAGGAGGTCTCGGCGATGAACCGCTCCTCGATCTCGGGGCGGGGGCTGAACACGTAGGCGGTCAGCGGCTTCTCGCCCCCGTTGATGCGGGAGATCGCCTCGTCGGGCCCGTCCACGGCGAGCAGCGGGAGGACGGGGCCGAAGATCTCCTCGCCCATCACCGGGTCGCCCCAGTTCACACCGTCGAGGATCGTCGGCGGGAGGTAGCGCTCAGCGCGGTCCGCGCCCGCGGTGCCGCCGAGCACAGCCTTGCCGTCGTCGATCAGGGCAAGCACGCGGTCGAAGTGCTTCTGGTTCACCATGCGGCCGTAGTCGCGGCTGCGTCGGGGGTCGCGCCCGTACATCGCGGCGACGGCGTCCTTCAGATGGGGCACGAGGGCGTCGAGGGTGGAGCGCTCGGCCATGAGGTAGTCGGGGGCGACGCAGGTCTGCCCGGCATTGGTGAACTTCCCCCACACGATGCGGCGGGCGGTGGTGGCGAGGTCGGTGCCCCGATCGACGAAGACTGGCGACTTCCCGCCGAGCTCGAGCACGGTGGGGGTGAGGTGCTCGGCGGCGGCGCGGGCGACGATCCGGCCGACGGTTCCGTTGCCCGTGTAGAAGATCAGGTCGAAGCGCTGTTCGAGCAGGAGCGTGGTCTCCTCGACGGCGCCTTCGACGACTCTCACCCAGGCCGGGTCGAGGTGGGCGCGGACGAGGTGCGCGAGCGCGGCGGAGGTGGCGGGGGCGACCTCGCTGGGCTTGAGGATCGCGGTGTTCCCGCCGGCGATCGCGCCGATCAGCGGGGCGAGCGCGAGGTTCACGGGGTAGTTCCACGGGGAGATGATCAGCGTGGTTCCGAGAGGCTCGCGGCGGATCTGCCCGCTGGAGGGAGCGAGCAGCAGACCGGGTCCGAAGCGTTCCGGTCGCAGCCAGGCGCGGAGGTTCTTCCGCAGGTGCGCGATCTCCTGGGTGACCACGCCCAGCTCGGTGATCAGCGATTCGGTGCGGGACTTGCCGAGGTCCAGCTCGAGGGCCTTCAGCAGCCGGGGGCGTTCGGCGCGGAGGCCGCGGGCGAGGGCGTCGAGCTGGGCGATCCGCGCTGCGAGCGGCCGGGTGGTGCTGGCGTCGAAGGAGTCCCGCAGCGCGGCGACGTCGGCGAGGATCTCGCCTCGTCGGACGGCGTCGAGGGCGGTGGAGGCCTGCTGAGCGTCAGTCGACATGGCTCCAGGGTAGGGCCGGCCGTCCGATGACGGTTCGTGCTGAGCACCATTCCCCTCGGGCCGGACGCAGCATCGCCCGACCCCCGACTTCACCCTTCGCCGAGCAGGGTGAGGACGATGACCGGGCCCTCGTTCGAGACCCAGGCGCGCTGCTCCCACTGGCCGTCGCCCAACTTCGCGGCGAGCGCGGGGCACTCCCTGAACTCCTCGTTCCCGAGCTCTTCGGCGAGCTCGGGGACGACGTCGGGGGCGGCAGGCTCGCCCGCCTCCTCGCACAGCGACCGCCACTGCTCGGCCTGTGCATCGTCGACCTCGATCCGAGCGTCGATCCAGTAGGTGGAGGGGCCCGGGGCGCCGTTTCCCGTCGTCCCCGAGAACCACAGCACCGTGGCCTCCTCGGGGATTCCGCGCGTGCGGGACAGCAGCGGCGAGGGGTCCGTCTGTGCGGATTTCTCGATGTTCTTCTGCGCGGCTCGAGTCATCTCGGGCTCCTCCTCGCGATCGGTGAGACAGGCGGTGGCGCCGAGGACCGCGGCGATCAGCACGGCACGGCGGGTGCGGGGTCGCGCGGAGGTCACGGCGTCGTCACCGTGACCTGGTCCGGAGAGTTCACGTTCCATTCGACGACTCGTACGACTTCTCCACTGGGGTCGAACCCCTGAGCCCAACCGAGCTCCGAGAAGCGACCGTTCGCATCGTCGGGCTCCGAGGTGGCGATGTCCTGGTTGTTCGCGTTGAAGTTGTAGCGGTCCTCGGCGTGCACAGTGACGACCATTCGAGCGTTCCCCTGATCGTCGACGGTGACGTCGCCGCTGCTCCATTGCTGGTAGCCGCCGATCGTCTTCTGCCAGTTCTCGGTCGTCGGATAGTAGGACTCTCCGGCACTAGGCCCAGTGAATGAGAAGTCGTCCCGTCCTTCGGCGGCCATGGCCTGCGCGGCGTACTGGCTCTGACGGATCTGTGCATCGACGTTGGCTCGAACGCTCTCGTCCTCGATGTACGCCTCCTCGTAGTCGAACTCCATGCGCGTGCCCTCGGCACTGCGGTAATGCGCGTAGAACGCCAAGGCGTCGTCCAGACCCGGGCGTGCAGCCTGCCCGCCGCGTAGCATTGCCTCCCATCGCGCCCACGAAGCCCGGTCTCCCAGGGTCTCCTCTCCCTTCTTGGACTCGAAGGGGAAGTCGTCGTCCCACTCGAAGTCAGGTCGATCCGGCGCTCCCTCTCGGTACTGCGCCATCATCTCGTCCCAGGTCGGCCCGTCTGGGTGCATGGCGTCCCACTCCCTTCGGGCCGCCTCCTCGTCAGCAGGGAGGTTCGCTGGCGGTGCATCTCCATCATCACCACGGTTCTCGCGTGGCTGCCCCTGATCGGGCTCTGCGCCACCTGCCGTGGGAGGCGGCGCTCCGCCGGTGAGATCCATGGCGACCCTCGACGGCATCTCGGTCCCACCTCCTCCTTCGGAGGGCGTCGCTGGATCAGCTAGGAGATTGTCTCGCGCAGACGCCGCGTCCTGCTCCATCACGTGTTCCTCAAGCACCCTCGCCTGCTGCTCGAGCTGCTCCGCCACGTCGTTCAGCAGATCTCGCACCTCGCGCGCAGCGTTCCGGAACCGTCCGCGTCGACACCGCGCCAGATGTCCTCGCGACAGGCCTGGCCCAATACGGACGTCCCGATATCGGTCAAGCGGTCGGAACCGCCGTCGATGAGGCCGCCCAGGTGCACGACCTCGTCCGTCACCATCCCCCACATATGCATCCCCCTGAGTCCGCCTTCCCCTGTGTCACCTCGGACCGAACGGCGGCCGTGCAGTCCGGTCGACCGGGCGCCGCACGTCACGGTGAAGCTACCAGCTGCCGCTCGCGGACTCCTGCGTCTCCGGGATCTGGTTCCCTGCGGGGCACGTGCTCGGGAGGCAGCACCCGCTTCCGGCGCGAACCGCCCTGCGGGACTGCGCCGACCTGCACGGTGCGCCGTGGGCGAACGACCTGTCCGTCCCCGTTCCGTCGGTGATCGATGCCGGACAATGGAGGGGACGCCGTCCCGAAGGCCGGGCCGACGCGAGGAGGCTCCCCCGAATGGCTGTGCTGCTGTCGGCACCGATCCTGCTGTCGATCACCCTGCTGATCTCCGGGCTCGCGAAGCTCGGCGCGCGCGAAGGGACCCAGGACGCGATGCGCTCGCTGCGCCTCCCGCTGCCGGCGTTCCACGCCTCGGCCGCCTCGGTGCTCCCGGCCATGGAGATCTTCCTGGCGCTCGCGCTGTGGATCCCGCTGCCGCCCCTGCAGGTGCTTCTCGCAGGGCTGGTGGCGCTCCTGATGTTCACCTATCTGGTGATCATCGCGCGGGCGCTGACCTTCGAGGAGCAGGTGCACTGCTCCTGCTTCGGCACCCTCGCCTCCCCCACCGTCTCCCGCACCACGCTGGTGCGGAACGTGATCCTCAGCGTCCTGGGCGTTCTGGCCGTGGTCGCCGCCGCGAGCGGCGCGATGACCACTCTCCTGGTGCAGGCGCCGATGGGGCTGATCGGTTTCGGGCTAGCGCTGCTGATCGCGATCGCGCTGACGGCCGCCACGATCGGCGGAAGCGTCGCCGAGCCCGATGCCGACGCCTCGACCGCTCCCGCCCCTGCCGCGGCCGATGCGGACGAGGACGAGCTGCTGGACTACGAACGCAGCCCGATCCCGGCGGCGGTGCTGCAGCAGGCCGACGGCCGCCTGATCACCCTCACCCAGCTCACCGCGCAGCGGGCGGCGCTGCTGGTGTTCGTCACCGAGGGCTGCGGGCCGTGCGAACGGGTGCTGGACCACGCCGAGGAGTGGATCGGCGAGCTGGAGCAGACGCTGCAGGTGCGGTTCGTGTTCTCCCGCCCGCTGGACCAGCTGCGCGAGCGGACGACGGACCGCGTGGCGGGGTACGCCCTGCATGATCTGCAGTTCACCGCCCGCACCGCGCTCGGCGGCACGAGCGCGCCGAGCGCGGTGCTGCTGGGGGCCGACGGCCAGCTCGCCGGCGGCCCCGTCAACGGCGGCAGCGCGGTGATCGAGTTCGTGCAGGAGATCCGGGAGCAGTTGGCGGAGGCGCAGAGCAGCGATCCCGCGCCCAGGAGCCGGTGACGGATCACGGGACGCTCGCCTGGGCGAAGCGCCCCGCTCCTCCGGCCCGAAGCTCACCGGCGGAGGCCGGCACGAACAGCGCACGTCCCGCGCCGAGCACGTGACGACCGAGGCCGCTCTCCAGCAGCACCTCTCCCTCCAGCCCCAGGAGGATGCGGGGGCCGCCGCCCGGAACACGAAGGGGGAACCGATGCTCGCCGAGCGATCCCTCGAGCGTCGTGATCGACAGCTCGAAGTCGTCGACCGGGGCGTAGTAGGCGACGGAGGCGGCGCTCTGGCGCTCGGGGGCGACCCGCAGCGGCGGCGCGGCCTGGACGCTCACGCACTGGAGCATCTCGTCGGCGTCGACCAGCTTCGGCGTCAGCCCCGCCCTCAGCACGTTGTCGCTCGCAGCCATGATCTCGAGCCCTACCCCGTGGAGATACGAGTGAAGGGTCCCGGCGGGGACGTAGAGGGCCTCACCCGGCTGCAGGCTGACCGGATTCAGCAGGAGGGCCGCCACCACACCGGGGTCGCCGGGATGGTGCTCCGCGAGGTGGACCACGCAGCGGTCGATCCGGGGCGAGGGCGACTCCCCCGCTCCCAGACGGTGGCGACATGCCTCGACCACGCCCCGCACCGCCTCGGGGCCCGGCCGCATCGATGCCGAGACGAGGGACCGGAACGCCGCCCGCATCCCGTGGGCCGTCGGCTGCTGCACGAGGAGCTCGTGCAGCCGGTCGGTGAGCTCCGTCCCCAGTCCTTCGAGCAGGGTCGCCGCGCGGCGGGGAGTGCGGAAGCCGCACAGCGCCTCGAAGCGCGTCAGCGCCACGAGCATCTCAGGCTTGTGGTTGGCGTCGCGGTACCTGCGCTGCGGCGAGTCCAGCGGCAGCCCGGCGGCGTTCTCCGCCGCGAAGGACTCCGCGGCGTGCTCACGACCGGGATGCACCTGCAGCGACAGCGGTCGGTCGGGGGCGATGACCTTGAGCAGGTACGGCAGGCGCTGCGCGAAGGCGCGGGACACGCCGTCGCCGAGCATCCTGCGCGGCTCCGCGGCGATCGCCTCGTCCAGCGCACGACCTGCCGGGAGAAGGGAGGGCGCGACAGGGTGTGCGCCGAACCAGACCTCAGCCCAGGGCGTCCCGTCGGCCTCGCGCCCCAGGAACTCCGGCAGCGCGTCGGTCGATCCCCAGGCGTAGTGCTGGAGCGCGCCGTCAAGCTCCCACATGCTCCGTCCTCCTCCGTCCGTCCGGTCGCCTGCGAGCCTGACACCGCTCCGCGCTCGAGAGTGCAGGGCTCCTCGCGAACGGGTTCGCTTTCACGTCCCCGTCACCGCGAGGTGGCGCGGGGCGAGCGCGGCAGGGCGCGAGCGCCGCAGCTCGGGGAACACGAACAGCGACTCGATCCGCCGGCGCGCGAGGACCAGCAGAGTGGGGACGCCGAACGTCGTGATCATCATCAGCGGGATCACATAGGGCATGTTCTCCGTGCCGGTCACGTCGAGCACGCGCACGGTCGCGTAGGCGGCGAACGCATGCCCCACGTACATCACGATCGAATTGCGCCCGTACCACTCCAGCAGCCGCGTGAGGGGCCACCGGGGGATGCGGGGCGCGAGCCAGAGCACGAAGAGGATCCCCGCCAGCGAGACGGGGAGGTACTCGGGAGTCTGCGAGACCAGCAGCCGCTTGGCCACGATGTACCCGCCGCCCAGGGTGATCAGCGCGAGCAGCGCCGCGGCCCAGACCGGCATCCGCGTCTGGATCGTGGCCAGGTGCGGCCCCACCGCCGCGCCGAAGAAGAAGAACGCCCCGTACCAGAGGTACCGGTCCAGGATGGGGATGCCCGGCTCGACCAGCCACAGCACGGCCAGCGGCAGCGCCGCGAAGAGCAGCCAGGGCATCCACCGGGGCCGCAGCATCGCGGCGGCGTAGCAGAACAGCAGCGCGACCATGTACCAGAGGATCCCGCCGGAGACCCACACCTTCACGTGGGTGAGGCTGCTCAGCCAGCCCATCGTCGCGAAGATGATGGTCAGCCACACTGCGTAGGGCCAGGCGACGTGGCGGAGCTTGCCCGTCACGTACCTCCACGTGCCCTTGGCCAGCGACCGCTCCACGAGCAGGCCGGAGAGCACCAGCAGCATCGGGATGCGGAACGGTCCGAGGGCCGCGTTGAGCTTCCTGACGTAGTAGCCGGGCTCGGCGCCGTCGAGCAGCTGATCGGGGACCGACGCGGCATGCCAGAAGACCACCAGCACGATGGCGCCGCCACGGACGAGGTCCATCCACGTCATCCGCAGCCCGAGCCGCTGCGTGTCGTTCACGGCCGTTCCCTGCGTCCTCCGGAGCGGCACCGCCGGCGCCGTCATCCCGCTCCCTCGAGGATCTGGGCGATGAGGCGGGAGGGTTCGTCGGCCCCCGAAGGCAGCGCCGGCGTGGGCTCGCCGCCCCAGCGGCGCATGTCGTAGCGGTCCCAGAGCTCCCGCACCCAGGCGGGCACCCTCTCCCCCGTGACCCATGAGGGGATGCCGCGCGCGGCGGCCTCGAGCACGCCGGTGGAGACGATGCCGACCACCGGGGCGTGCACCTCGTGCAGCGGGACGGAGCTGTCCTGGAAATCCACGCCTCGGCGCCGCAGGAGCGTGTGCGCGGCGCGGGAGAGGACGTCGTCCTCCGAGGGATGCGGACGGTACAGCGCCTCCTCGGCACGGCAGAAGGAATAGGCGATGCCGGCGGTGGTCCGGCGCGGAAGCTCTGAGACGTGCATCTGGCCGAGGAACACGGGGCGCTGCCCGGTCACGTCGACCTCCTCGGCGCTCTCCTTCCCGGCCTGCCACAGCAGCTGGGAGCCGACGGTGCGCACCTCCACGTCGTCCCGTCCTGAGCGGTAGAACTCCGCATCGGCATCGCTCCAGGCCAGCAGCGTGGTGCGGGGCGGCAGCGGCGGGGCGTAGGGGGTCAGCACCCGGTGCTGGACCACGGCGGAGGCGGTGTCCGTCGCGAGCGCCCACTCGTGCGCGGCGCGGCCCGCCGCGAGGTCCTGGCCGAGGGTAAGCACCGCACCGATCCCGCGTGCGTCCAGCACCACGGCGAGGCGGCGGCGCTGCTCGTCGCGGATGGTGGCCGGTTCGATCCGCTCGTGGGCCCATTCGTCGCCCCCGAGCTCAGGCAGGTCCACGCCCGTCGGGCTCAGCACGTCCACGCCGATGCGCAGGTAAGGCAGGGCGGTCAGGAGGCTCGACCGGGACGCCGGGGAGGCGGAGTCCACAGCGATCAGCAGACGCGCTGAGCCCTCGCCCTCACGAGAGTGGAGCACGAGGCCCGGCAGCTGGTTCGTGCCGCGGCGGGAGCGCAGCGCGCCGGTCACGGCGTGCTTGACCCGACGGGCTCGGTTCCGCGTGCTCTGCCACTCCTGCCAGCGCTCCAGGGAGGTGGGGTGGATCAGTCCTGCCACGGCGAATCGTCCTCCTCGAGGCGATGATCGAAGATGTGCTCGGCGAGGGGGCGGTGACGACAAGCCTCCCGACCCCGCTCCCTCGGGCTCGGTCCTGCACCGCGTGCCGTGCGGGAGCGACGAGACCTTCGTGATCGTGCCGCACCGCGACCGCGCAACACCCGTCCACGAGACCCACCTCTCCCTTGCCGAGGAGCTCGACGGGGCGCATGGCGTGCCCGTTCGGTCACTGTAGACGAATCAGGTGGGCACCCGGCCGAAGGACAGGCCCTCGCCGGGCCTGAAAGGCCCGCTCGTCGCGCGAGGAGGTCATGCGAGGAGGGGGACGAGGCCGTCTCGCAGGATCATCAGCGGAGTCACCACCAGTGCGACCAGCCCGGCCCGTCTGCCTCGCCGCGCATCACCGCGGCATGTTCCGCAGGTTGCTCGCGGCCATGTCGACCATCCTTCCCACGCCGCCGCCGAGCACGATCTTCGTCGAGGCGGTGGCGAAGCCGCGGATCTGCTGGGCGGTGATCTTCGGAGGCATGGAGAGGGCGTCGGGGTCGGTGACCACGTCGATGAGCACCGGGCCGGGGGTCGCGAGCGCGGCGGCGAGCTGCTTCTTCAGCTTCTTCGGCTCTGTGATGCGCACCGCGCCGATGCCCACGCCCTCGGCGATCGCGGCGTAGTCCACGGCCTCGTGGTCGGTGCCGTGATCGGGCAGGCCCTCCACGAGCATCTCGAGCTTGACCATGCCGAGGCTGGAGTTGTTGAACACGAGGATCTTGGTGTCCAGCTCATGCAGCTTCACGGTCAGCAGCTCGCCCATCAGCATGCCGAGCCCGCCGTCGCCGCTCATCGAGATCACCTGCCGGCCGGGGAACGCCTTCGAGGCGCCGATCGCCTGGGGGAGGGCGTTGGCCATGGTGCCGTGGTGCCAGGAGCCGAACACGCGCCGCTTCCCGTTGGGGGTGATGTAGCGGGCGCCCCAGACGTTGCACATGCCGGTGTCCACGGTGAACACCGCGTCGTCGTCGGCGAGCTCGTCGAGCGTCGCGGCGACGAACTCGGGGTGGATGGGCGTCATCCGCTCAACGTTCTTCGTGTACGCGGCGACCACACCGGAGAGCGCCTTGTGGTGGGCCTTCAGCTGGCGGTGCAGGTAGCGGTGCCCCTTGGTGGACGTCAGCAGCGGCAGCACCGCCTGGAGGGTGAGCGCGACGTCGCCGTGCACGGCGAGGTCGAGGCCCACGCGGCGGCCCAGCCGGGACGCGTCGGCGTCGATCTGCACGATACGCGGCGCACCCTTGCCGTTCTCGCGCGGCAGGAACTCGCTGTAGGGGAAGTCGGTGCCCAGCAGGATCACGAGATCCGCCTCGTGCATCGCGTCGTAGCAGGCGCCATAGCCGAGCAGGCCGCTCATCCCCACGTCGTAGGGGTTGTCGTACTGCATCCACTCCTTGCCGCCGAAGGCGTGGCCGATCGGCGCCTTGACCCGTTCGGCGAGCGCGAGCACCTCCTCGCGGGCGCCGCGCACCCCGGCGCCGGCGAACAGCATCACCGTGTCCGCCTCGTCGATCAGCTCGGCGAGGCGGCCGACGGGGCCTGCGGCGGGCTGGACCGCGCCGAGCTCGGTGGCGAGATCCCGGGTGAGCGGGGCGTCGACCTCCTGGTCGGCGACGTCGCCGGGCAGCACCAGCACGGAGACGCCGCTCTTCGCGATCGCGGTCTGGATCGCGATGTGCAGCATCGTCGCGCCGTGGGGGCCGGAGTTGACCATCTCGCAGAAGTGGGAGCACTCCTGGAACAGCCGCTCCGGATGGGTCTCCTGGAAGAAGCCGGTGCCGATCTTCTCCGAGGGGATGTGGGAGGCGATCGCGAGGACGGGGGCGTTGTCGCGGTGCGCGTCGTACAGGCCCTGGATCATGTGGGTGTTGCCGGGGCCGCAGGAGCCGGCGCACACGGCGAGCTTCCCGGTCAGTCGGGCCTCGGCTCCCGCGGCGAAGGCGCCGGCCTCCTCGTTGCGCACGTGCACCCACTCGATGCCCTCGGTGGTGCGGACGGCGTCGACCACGGGGTTCAGCGAGTCGCCGACCACCCCGTAGATGCGCTCCACGCCGAGGTCGCGGAGCTGGGCGACGAGAAGCTGGGCGAAGGTGCTGCGAGCCATGAGAGGTCCTCCCGAGGTGTGGGTACCCGGGAGCACGGTCCCGGGACGGAGTGCATGTCCTCGACCCTACTCGCGAGATGCCCCGATGGCAGGGCTGAGCCCCGACCGATCGGCTCGGGAACGGCGCGGGCGGCAGCGGAGGCGAGGCGCGGCGGGGGCGGGCCCCGCCGGCTCAGACGGAGGGAGTCTCCTCGTCTGCCTGCTCCTCGCCCTCGGCGGGCGTCCCCGGGATGAAGCGCACCGTCTTCACCCGGCGCTCGTCGACCTCGGCGACCTCGAGGGTGCCGCCGTCGACCGCGACCGTGTCCCCGGCCTCGGGGATGCGACCCAGCTGCGCCATGAGGAAGCCGCCGACGGTCTCGTAGCCGCCGGTGTCCGGCAGGGAGATGTCGGTCGCGGCCTCGAACTCCTGCAGGATCAGGCCGCCCTCGAAGGTGCCGTCCGCCGCGAGGATGCTGTCCAGTCCGCCGGGAGCGGGCCAGGTGTCCGCGTCGAACTCGTCGTAGATCTCGCCGACGAGCTCCTCGAGCAGGTCCTCGAGGGTGACGATGCCGTCGGTGCCGCCGTACTCGTCCACGACCACGGCGATCTGGTCGGCGTGGGCACGCATCCGGTTCAGCGCCGAGAGCACCTGGACGGTGCCGGGGATGTGCTCGATGGGGCGCACCAGCTCCGACATGCGGGTGCGGACCGGGTCCTCGACCAGGAGCATGTCACGCACGTGCACGAAGCCGAGCACGTCGTCGACGTCGTCGCCGGTGACGGGATAGCGGGAGAAACCGGTGTCGCGGATCTCCTGTCGGCTCTCCTCGACGCTCTGGCGACCGTCGAGGAAGTGGACCTGGTGGCGGGGCTGCATGACCTCGACGACGGTGCGCTCGGAGGCGTCGAACACGTCGGCCAGCACCCGCGACTCGGCCTGGTCCAGGGCGTCGGAGTCGCGGACCATCGCCTTGATCTCCTCGGCGGAGACCGCCTCGCGGTTCGCGTTCGGGTCGCCGCCCAGCAGGCGCACGACGAGGTTGGTGGAGGCCGACAGCAGCCAGATCACCGGGCGCATCAGCTGCCCGAACAGGTGCAGCGGCGGGCCGACGATCCGCGTCATCCCCAGCGCGTTCTGCATGGCCAGGCGCTTGGGGACGAGCTCGCCGAACACGAGGGAGAGGTAGGCGATGATCAGCGTCATCCCGATCAGCGCGGCGGTCCCGGCGGTGGCCTCCGGCAGGCCCAGCCCCGTCAGCACCGGCACGAGCGACGGCGCGATCGTGGAGGCGCCGTAGGCGGAGGAGAAGAACCCGGCGACGGTCACGCCGATCTGCACCGCGGAGAGGAACTGGTTGGGGTCGCGGACCATCGTCGCGGTCTTCGCGCCGCGGGGCCCGGACTCCTCGAGCTGGTCGATCTGCGACTCGCGGAGATTCACGATCGCCATCTCGGTGCCCGCGAACACGCCGCCGATCAGCACGAAGAGCAGCACGAGGGCGATGTTCAGAAGGACGGAAGGATCCATGGGACAAACCTACCGGTGCGGGCCTGGGGCGCGGCTCAGGCAACGAGCCGCGCCGGTCGCGGCAGGGTCGGCCCTCGCGGCACGCACCGGACGGCGACGCCGGACCTTTCACAGCAGCGGCAGCAGCTCCTCCCACACGGCGCGGAGGATCTCGGCGCCGGCGCGGCCCTCGAGGTGCGAGGTCACGGTGAGCACGGCCTGCTGCGCGGGCAGGACCAGCAGGAACTGACCGTAGGCACCGTCGGCCCGCCAGGCCCCGTCGACCGTGCAGTCCCAGACCCCGAAGCCGTAACGGGCCGCCTCCGGCTCGGGGTCGCCGGTCGTGACCCAGGTGCCCTCGGCGTGGAGGGCGTCGATCCAGTCGGCGGGGACGAGCTGGGTGCCCTCGTGGGCGCCGCGGTCCAGGAGGAGGCGGCCGAGGCGGGCGAGCTGACCGCTCTTCAGGTGCAGGCCGGTCGCGCCCCACGTGCGGCCGTCACGGGTGGTGAACCACTGCGGGTTCAGGATCCCGAGCGGTGCGAACAGGCGCGGCATCAGCCAATCGCGCAGGGTCTGCCCGGTGCGCTCCTCGATCACGCGGGCGAGTAGGAAGATCGAGCCGTTGGAGTACTCGAACCGCTCCCCCGGCGCGGCGGTGAGGTCGGTGGCGAGCAGGTGGGCGGTGAGGTCCTCGTGCTCGCGCTCGGCGTCGAGGAAGCCGAGCACCGGGGAGCCGGAGGTCATGGTCAGCAGGTGCCGCAGCCGCACCTCGTCCACGCCCTGCCCGTACCCTCCGGTCGGGGCGGGCAGGTGGTCTGTGAGCAGGTCCTCGACCCGCAGCAGCCCCTCGGCCTGCGCGATCCCGACGGCGAGGGCGGTGACGGTCTTCGAGACCGAGTAGATGTTCTCGGCGGTGTCCTCGACGAAGCGGTGGGAGAGCTCGGGATGGCCCGTGCGGTGCAGGTGCAGGGCGCGCACGCCCAGGCGCTGCTCCAGGATCCGCTGGCGCAGCGGCAGCAGGAGGTACGGGTCGGCGGGGGTGGCAGCGATGTCGCTCATGGCTCGACCGTAGTCGGTGAGGCCGATGCCTCAGATGTGCACCGGGTCGGGTGCCTCCTGGCCTGCAGGCCGGGTGACGGGCTCGAGCAGGGCCACGCCCTCGCGTCGGCCGATCCACAGCGCGAGAGCGGCGGTGAGCAGCAGCAGCCCGGCGGCGGCGGCGACCCCGCCGGCGAGCGCCGCCTCGGGCGCGGCGGCCGCGGGGACGGCGAGCGCAGCGGCGGAGGTGCCCGGTGCGGCGGCGGCCGCCCCGACCGCGCCGATCCCGGCCCCCGCTCCGCTGCCCGCGGCGAACGCGCCGACGACGTGGGAGAGCAGGGTCAGCGTGCTGGTCAGCGCGATCGGCAGTTCGAGCCCGCCCGTCTTCCAGGCGAGCACCCCGGCGCAGAGGCCGAGGGCCAGTGCCGGCAGCACCACGGCGGGGGTCAGGTCGCGGCCGATCAGCATCACGGCGGTGCCGGCGAGCACGGGCAGGACGGGACTGCGCAGCCAGGTGCCGAGCGCCTGCATCACGGTGCCGCGCAGGCTCAGCTCGAGTCCCGCCGCCTGCAGCGGTGCCAGGACCAGCGCGAGCAGCGTCACCAGCAGCAGCTGCGGGACGGAGGCCGACGGCTCCGCCGCGGTGCCGACGGTGCCGGTCAGCGCGCCGGCGATCGCGGCGGCAGCGGCCACGACCGCCCCGGCTCCGATCCCGGCGAGCAGCAGGGAGCGGTCCCTGCGCAGCTGCGCGGCGATCGACCAAGCGGTGCCGACCGGTCGCCAGCCGCCCACTCGCACGCCCACGATCCCGGCGGGCAGCCACATCGCCCCCATCGCCAGCGCCAGGCCGACGTCCAGGGGGCTGGTCGGGTCGCCGCTGGTGACGCCGCGGGCGATGTTCACGCCGGGCACCACCGCGAGCAGCAGCACCGCGGTGACCAGCACGACGGAGCTGAGCACCACGTAGGCGAGGAGGGCCGCGCCGAGGCTGAGCAGCGGCTTCGCGGGCCGGGACCAGGCCGAGCGGAGGGTCGCGAGGCGGTGGTACGCCGTCTCGGGGGTGTCCGACGAGGCGGCGTCGGGGATGCTGTCGGAAGCGGCGGCCGCGGCCGGAACGGCGTCGGATCCGGTGCCGTCGGCCGGGCCGGAGGTCGCGCCGTCGAGAGGCCAGGAGGTCGCGTCGCTCATGCGGCGCGCTCGGCGAGGCGGCGGCGACGCTCCTGCTGCGCCTGGTCCTGGGCCGCATGCGCCTGGGACGCGGCGGCGGAGAGGCCGAGGTCCTCCAGCGCCAGCGGCTGGGCGAGCGGGCCGAAGGGGCGCTCGCGGCGCACGGTGCCGTCGGCCGCGAGGTGCAGCAGCTCGCCGGAGTCCATGAGGCGCCAGGCGGGGTCATCATCCATCGGCTCGGAGGCGATCACCACCGAGTCGATGCCGGCGAGGTCCTCGCTGCGGGTGCGCAGCGTGGCGGAGGACTGGTCCAGCGCCTCGCGGGGCGCTGCCGTGGTCGCCTCCCGCTCCAGCACCCACAGCTCGTTGGTGGCGGGCAGGCGCACCGCGATCAGCTCCTCGTCCTTCAGCACCAGCACGTTCACCGAGTACACGGGCACGTTCCGCGCGATCCAGTCCAGCGCCGCGACGACGCCGCCGCGCAGGTCGCCGCCGTGCGCGGCGACCTCCCCGGTGATCAGCGCGGCCATCCACTCGCTGTCGGTCGTGCCGCGGACGTGATGGGCGGCACCGAGCTCGCGGACCCGCTCCTTCATCTGCTCGGTGACCTCGAGCACGCCGTTGTGGGCGGAGAGGATCCCGTCCTGCAGGAAGGGGTGGGTGTTCTCGTCGCTGTGCCCGGTGCCGGAGGAGAGCCGTACGTGCGCGATCATCGCGCGGGACCGCACCGCGGTGGCGATCTGTCCGAAGCGCTCGGAGGCGTAGGCCGCGACGGGCTTCTTCGCGACCTGCGGGGCGCCGTGCTCGTCGATCCAGCCCAGCCCCGTCCCATCGGCGTTGAAGCGGGACTGGCGGAGCAGCGAGTAGGGAGCGTCCAGCAGCCAGAAGTCGGCGGTGATGGGCTGGTCGGAATGGAGGGCGAAGAGTCGGCACATGACGCCTCCACTGTAGAGCGGGAGGCCTGTGGGCGCCGTGAGGGCCGACACCCGAGGCCGGGGGCAGGCTGATGCCAAGGGCGGTGGCAGCCGATGCCAGGGGCCGGGACCGGCTGAGGCCAGGGGCAGGGGCGGGCCGGCACCCTAGGCCGGGGCCGGATGAGGGCAGGGGCGGTGGCAGCCGATGCCAGGGGGCCGGGGCCGGGCCGATCGGACGCGGGGCCCGCCGGATCGAGCACCGGAGGCCCCTGCACCCCGGGGAACGCCGGGGGCATGGTCAGGTAATGGCGCTGGGCGTACCTCTATGCCTATATAGGCGTAGAGGTACGCCCAGCGCCAGTACCCGTCACCCACGCCCCGCTGCACGCCCCGCCCCCTGCCCCGCCGCCACGGCGCGAGACCCGTCACCTTCGGGAAGGACCGCGCTGACCGGCGCGTTCGGCCCGCCATGAGCAGCTCCTCTCGCCTCACGCTCGGGATCCTCGGCGCCGGGAAGGTCGGCACGGTCCTGGCCCGCCTCGCGGTCGCCGCCGGTCATGAGGTGCTGATCGCCGGCTCCGGCGACCCCGCGAAGATCACGCTGATCACCCAGTTCCTGGCCCCGGGCGCTCAGCCGGTCACCGCCCGTGAGGCGGCTGAGCGCGCGGACCTCGTGATCCTCGCGCTGCCGCTGGGCAAGCACGCCACGATCCCCGCCGACGCCTCGGAGGGGAAGCTCGTCATCGATGCGATGAACTACTGGTGGGAGACCGACGGCCGGATCGAGGAGTTCTCCTCCCCCAGCGCCTCCACCAGCGTGTTCATCCAGGAGCAGCTGCCGGACGCGACCGTGGTCAAGGCGTTCAACCACATGGGTTATCACGACCTCGAGGACCTCGCCCATCGGCCCGCGCCGCGTGCCGCGATCGGGATCGCCGGCCCCTCCCCCGCGACCGGCGTGGTCGCCCGTCTCGTGGACGACCTCGGCTTCGACCCGGTGCTGATCGGGGAGCTCTCAGAGGGGGTGCGCCTGCAGCCCTTCACCGAGGCGTTCGGGGCGAGCACCGATGCGGACGCCCTGCGGGAGATCGTGGAGCGGTTCCCCGAGACAGATCGCGGCCGGGAGGTCATGGCCGCGCTCGGCGCCGAGGTCTGAGCCGGATCCGCCGCACGGAGTCGACCGCACGGACGATCCGGCGAGCCCCGACTCGTCCCTACGCTGGGAACATGACCACGCACCGGCCCGTCGGCCCCGCCACGCCGCAGGAGACGGTCGCGTCGCCCGCCCCCGAGACGCCGCCGGAGACGGCGGCGCCTCTCGAGCCGGGGACGCCGTCGTGGCGCAGCGTGCGCGGCTGGGTGATCGCTGCCCTGCAGACGCTGCTCTGCCTGGGACTCGGCTGCCTGATGTTCGTGGTGGTGCTCGGCGAGCTGCTGTTCGAGTTCGACGACGCCCCGCCCGAGGGTCTGTTGGCGATGGTGGCTGTCGACGCGCTGATCGGGGTCGCGGCGACGGTCGTGATCGGCCCGCTGCGCCTCCTGCGCCCGGGCCGGCTTCATGCGACGGCCCACCTGCTGATCACGACCGTAGCCGGGCTGAGCGTGTGGAGCGTGCCTGCGGCAGCGATCGCCCTGTACCGGCTCGGGCTGCGGCGCCGACTGGGACTGGACGTCGCCGCGGTGGCGCTGCTCGGCGTGACCGCCATGGCCTGGCTGACGCTCGACATGCGGCTTCGGGGCGACGACGATCCGCGCTACGTCGCCACCGCGCTCGGGGTGATGATCGTCGGCGCCCTCGTGCCGCTGCTGATCGGTCGCGTGGTCGGCACCCGCCACGAGCTGATCCGCACGCTGCGCGAGCGTGCGGACGCGGCCGAGCGCGAGCGTGCCTCCGCTGAGCGGGAGCGGGTCGCCGCGGAACGGGAGCGGGCCGCCGCCGAGCAGGCCCGATCCTCGGCGGACCAGGCCCGACGCTCGGCCGAGCAGGCCGGGCTGTCGGCGCAGCGGGAGGCCGACGCCCTGCGGCGCGGCCGCGACGCGGAGAGCGCCCAGGTGCGGGCGGAGGAGCGGGCGGCGCTGGCCCGCGACATGCACGACAGCGTCTCCCACCACCTCGCCTCGATCGCCATGCACGCGGGCGCCATGGCCTATCGCGAGGACCTCGACCCCGAGACGCTGCGCCGCACGGCGCGGACGGTGCGCGACGCCGCCCAGCACGCGAACCGGGAGCTGCGCGAGGTGCTCGTCGCGCTGCGCACCGCCGGTGACCCCGCCGCCGATGACGCCGCGCCGCTCGCCTCCGTCCCCACCCTCCAGGAGGCGGTGGACCGGGCGCGGGCCGGCGGGCAGGAGGTCTCCCTCGAACTCGACGGACTGGACCTGGCCGAACTCGAGCAGCTCGGACGCGGCACCGTCGTCGCGCTCGCCCGCATCCTCGGCGAGGCGCTGACCAATGCGGCGAAGCACGCACCGGGCGCCCCGGTCACCGCGCTCCTCGCCCGGCGGGCCGAGCAGGTGACGCTGACCGTCGAGAACCCGCTGACCGGTGAGGCACAGCCCCTCTCGACCGGGCACGGGCTCATCGGCGTCGAGGAGAGAGCGCGCCTGCTCGGCGGCGGGGCCCGCTGGACGCGCACCGAGCACGGCACCTTCGAGATGGAAGCATGGCTGCCATGGTGAACGACGGATCGGACGCGCACGGAGCCGCCGGCGACGACAGCGGCACCGACGAGCGGCGCGGCGCTACCCCGGTGCGGGTGCTGCTGGTGGACGACGAGGCGCTGATGCGCTCCGGCCTGCGCCTGATGATCGACGGGGCGCGCGGCATCGAGGTGATCGGCGAGGCGGCCGACGGGCACGCCGCCCTCGAGCAGACCGCCGCGCTCGGCCCGGACGTGGTGCTGATGGACATCCGCATGCCGCGCATGACCGGGCTCGAGGCCCTCGCCGCACTGCGCGAGCGCGGCGATCAGGCGCGGGTGGTGATGCTGACCGCTTTCGACACCGACGAGTTCCTGCTCGAGGCGCTGCGGTCCGGTGCGGAGGGCTTCCTGCTCAAGGACTCCCCGCCCGAGGAGGTGGTCGAGGCGGTGCTCGCCGCCGCCGCCCAGCGGCCCCGCTTCTCCCCCGAGGTGCTGCGCCGCCTGGTCCGCCTCGCGGCCGACAGGGGCGCAGCCGGCGCCTCGGGCAGCAGCAGAGCGCCCGGCGCACGTGCCGACGGGACTGCAGACGGCGCTCTCGGCGGGGCCGGGGCCGCGTCGACTGCGGGGGCGGGACCGGCGTCCTCGTCGGCGGGATCCCCGTCGGCCGAGGCTTCCCTCTCCCCCGCGCCCGAGGGGATCACCGAGCGGGAGTGGGACGTGGCGCGGCTGGTCGCGCAGGGGCTCGCGAACCCGGAGATCGGCGCGAGCCTGTTCATGTCGGTCGCGACGGTGAAGACGCACCTGGGCCGGCTCTACCAGAAGCTGCAGGTCACCAACCGCGTGCAGCTCGCGATCGCGGTGCTCGAGCTCGGCGGCTGAGAGCGTCTCAGTTCATCAGGACCACGGCGGCGAAGGCGACGAGCAGGCACGCGGCGCCGAGGCACCACACCCACGCGGGCACGTTCTTGCTCTTCGAGGTCACGACGGTGGCGTAGAGCGAGATGATCGTCGCGAACATCAGCATGCCGGAGAGCAGGAACAGCAGCACGATGGCAGTGCTCATGCCGCCACCTCCGTGCTCTGCGTCGACGTCGGCATCCGTGGTCCTTCCCTCGCCCTGGCCTGACCCGCCGAATGGTAGTACAGACCTCCTTGACCGGGAACGATGCCACCCGCGACAGAACCCTCGTATCCTGGAGTCCTGATCTCGATGGGGAGGTTGTCATGGACCGGGACGACGGCAGTACGGCCGGGAGCACCGGCGCCGCGACGCCCGCCGCGGGCGGGACGCATCGCGCGGCATCGCCCGGGGTCGAGGGCCCGCTCCCGGTGGTCACCCTCTGGGAGCATTTCGGGGCCGGGGCCGACGCGATCGGCCGCGAGGTCGCCGAGCGGCTCGCCCTGCCCTACCACCAGCAGGCCTTCAGCTCCGAGGAGATCGAGTCCGACGGCCGCGACCGGGGCCCCTCCGCCGAGCAGAAGGCCGCCCAGATCGAGTCCAGCCTCGCGCTCGCGCAGGTGTTCTCCGCGATGGGCGGGATGTACGGCGGGTTCGACGGCCGCGACATCATCGACACCCAGGAGCAGAAGCGCACCCTGATCGCCGAGAACGACGCGACCGTGCACCGCTACGCCGAGGAGGGCGGGGTGATCGTCGGCCGGAACGCCACCGTGCTGCTCGCGGACCGGCCCCGCACCCTCCACGTGCTGCTCACCGCCGATCCGGAGACCCGCATCGCCCGCGCCGCCGAGCGCGCCGGGATCTCCCACGACCGCGCGGCCAGGCGGCAGAAGCGGGAGGACCAGGTGCGGGTGGACATGTCGAAGTCGCTGTACGGCTGGGACCCGAGCGCGGTGGAGAATTACGACATGGTCCTGAACACCTCGCGCCTCTCCCAGGATGCCGCCGTCGAGGCGATCGTCCATGGGGTGACGGGGCCGGGCGCCGCCCGGTGACCGCCTCCCGCGTCCTCGTCGTCGAGGACTCCCCCGACGTCCGCGCCCTGCTCGTCGAGGCCCTGCGCGACGAGGGGCACGAGGTTCTCACCGCCGCCGACGGGCTCGCCGCCCGCACCGCCCTCGCCCCGGGCGGTGCGGCCGCGGACGTCGACCTGGTGGTGCTGGACCTGATGCTCCCGCACGTGGACGGGTCGGTGCTGCTGGCGGAGATCCGCCGCGCGGGCGAGGTGCCGGTGCTGGTGCTGTCCGCGAAGGACGCCGTCTACACCAAGGTGGACATGCTGCGCCTCGGGGCCGACGACTACGTGACCAAGCCCTTCGACCTCGCCGAGCTCACCGCCCGGGTCGAGGCGCTGCTGCGCCGCTCCGCCCCGTCCGCCGCCGCCAAGCCCGCCCCGCTTGTCCACGGGCCCCTCTCCCTCGACCCCGCCGCCGCGCGCGTGCGGCTGGACGGGGCCGAGGTCGCGCTGACCGCGACCGAGCTGCGGCTGCTGCACCTGCTGCTGGCCTCGCCCGGGCAGGTCTTCTCCCGGCCCCGGATCTACGAGGCGGTGTGGGAGGAGCCGTTCGTCGGCGACGACGCCGCGGTGAAGACCCACGTCTCGAACCTGCGCGGCAAGCTGCGCGAGGCCGCGCCGGCGCTGGACCCCATCGAGACCGTGTGGGGGCTCGGGTACCGGCTGCGCGCGCTCTGACCCGTCGGTCGGGGCATCTGCGCCGTCGGCCGCGCCGATCTTCACGCTTTCCTGACCTTCTCCGCCCCGCTCCTCACGCCTGCCCGACCTCTTCTCCGTAGCGTCGTCCCCGACACCACGAGCCAGAAGGGAGCCCGGCATGAGCGAGACCGTCCTGAGAACCCGGGACCTCACCAAGCACTACGGCGACCACGCCGCCGTGCACGCGATGAGCATCCGCCTCGAGCGCGGGCGGATCTACGGGCTGATCGGCCGCAACGGCGCCGGCAAGACCACGCTGATGCGGCTGATCGCAGGGCTGTCGATCCCGAGCTCCGGGAGCATCGAGCTGTTCGGCGCCGACGCCGAGCGCCCCCGCACCGCCGACCTCGCCCGGATCGGCACCCTCATCGAGTCCCCGTCCCTGCACGGCGGGATGACCGCGCGGCAGAACATGCACCTGCACCGGCTGCTGCGCGGCGTGCCCGATCCCCGCGTCGAGGAGCGTCTGCTCGAGCTCGTGGGCCTCGCCGGGACGGGCCGGAAGAAGGTCCGCGACTTCTCCCTCGGCATGCGCCAGCGGCTCGGGATCGCCCTCGCCCTGATCGCGGACCCGGAGCTGCTGATCCTCGACGAGCCCGTCAACGGCCTGGACCCGCAGGGCGTGGTCGAGGTGCGGCGCCTGGTGCGCTCGCTGGCGGAGGAGCGCGGGATGACCGTGCTGATCTCCAGCCACAACCTGCCCGAGCTGTTCCAGACCGCGACCGACTACCTCATCGTCGAGGGCGGCGAGCTGCGCATGACCCTCACCCTCGAGGAGCTCGAGGCCCAGACCCAGCAGTACCTCGAGGTCGCCGCCGCTGATCCCGCCGCCCTGCTCACCGCGCTCGAGGAGGCCTGGCCGGACGCGGAGGCGCGGGTCATGCCCGGCGGGACCGTGCGTCTGCCCCACCACGCCGACCGCGCCGAGCAGGTGCTGCGCACCCTCGTCGCCGCCGACGTGTGGCCCACCCGCCTGGCCCGCGAAGGCGAGAGCCTCGAATCGTTCTTCCTGTCCGTGATCGGAGGAGAGAGAGCATGATCAACCAGCTGCGCGCAGACCTCTACGCCATCGGCCGCACCGGCCCCGTCCTGATCTGCCTCGCCGTCGCCGTGCTCGCCGCGGCGCTGTACACCGTGCTGCAGCACAGCCTCGCCGCCGGCGACCTCGGCCCCGAGGCGGCCAGCGGCGTGCAGGTGCTCAGCGACGCGCTGATGGTCTCGCTGATGGGGCCGCTGCTGTTCGGGGCGCTGGTCGCCCAGCCCTTCGAGACCAAGTCCGTGCACGACTCCCTGCTCGCCTCCGGGCGCGGCGCGTTCGTCGGCGCGAAGACGGTGCTGACCGCCGCGGCCGTGACCGCCCTGTCCCTCCCCTACGGGATCGCGGTGCTGATCGGGCTGGCGACCGAGCAGGAGTTCGCCCCGGCGATCCCCACCGCGTTCTCGCAGCTGCTCGCCGCCGGCGGCGGTCTCGACGGCGGCCGCGTCGGCGAGATCCTCGCGATCACCGTGGCCATGGCCGTGCTGACCACGGCGAAGCTCTCGGTGTGCCTGCCGCTCGCGTTCGTGCTGCGTCGCCCGCTGGTGGTGATGGCGATCGGCTTCGTGTGGGGCTTCCTCGCGGACCTGATCGGCTCCACCGCGGCCGACGTCGAAGGGCTCGCCGCGCTCGTGCGCCTGACCCCCTTCGCAAGCGACCACGTGCCGGGCCTCGACTCCACCGGCGGCGACCTGGTGGGCACCCTCGCCGTCTCGCTCGTGTTCATCGCGCTGATGGGGCTGGTGTCCTGGCTGATCTTCCGCCGGGCCGACGTGAAGTGACGACCGGGCCTGACGCATCGCCCTGTGGCGTCGCCGCCTGAGGGCGGCCGCGTGCGGGGCGGGTGCGTGCGGGGCGGGTGCGTGCGGGGCGGGTCTGGGATCATGGCGGGGCCCGCCCCGATCCGTCGACCAGGGAGGCCCGATGACGGTTCTGCTCGTGGTCCTCGCCGTGCTCTGGCTGGGCACCGCCGCCTATCTCGTGGTGGTGCTGCGGCAGATCGCGGTGGTGCGGCACCGGCTCGAGGAGCGCGCCGGGCAGGAGTCCCCCTCCGCCGTGACCCTCGCACTCGTGGTCCCTCAGCTCGAGCAGCTCACCGCCCGGGTCAACGAGGCCGTGGAGCAGGCCCGACAGGCCTCGACCCGCACCCGCGCCGAGGAGCGGCGCATCCGCTCCTTCATCGCGGACGTCTCCCATGACCTGCGCACCCCGCTGACCTCGGTGCACGGCTACCTCCAGCTGCTGGAGCGCACCGATCTCGACGCCGTCCAGCGCGAGCGCCTCGCCGCCGCGCATCGCCAGACCGTCGAGCTCGGCGCCCTGGTGGACCGTCTGTACGAGTACGCCTACCTGCTGGACGTCGAGCCGCGTCAGGAGCTCGAGCGTCTCGACGTCGGCCTGCTGGTGGGCGAGGTGCTGCTGGGCATGAGCGGCGAGATCGAGGGCGCGGGGCTCGAGGTGGAGCTCGATCCGCCGACGGGGCTCGTGCTCGCCACCGACCGCGAGATGCTCACCCGCATCGTGCAGAACCTGGGCCGCAACGCCGTCCAGCACGGCCGCGGGACGCTCGCCGTCGAGGTCGCGGCGTGGGGCGGGGCGGAGGGTGGGGCCGAACTGCGCTTCCGCAACGGGGTCGCGCCGGACGCCGCGATCGACACCGCGCGCCTGTTCGACCGCTTCTTCACGGCCGACGCCTCCCGCTCCGCACGCAGCAGCGGGCTGGGCCTCTCGATCGTCGAGGTGCTGGTCACGGGTCTCGGCGGCACGGTCTCCGCCGCGCACGACCCGGTCGCGGCGACGCTCGAGATCCGCGCGCGGATCCCGTCGGCCGAGGCGCCGTCGACGCGCTGACCTCTGCCCCTCCCCGACTGCACTCGCGACCACGCCATGTTGTGGAGCGCTGTGTTCCGGGCTTGGAACGCAGCGCTCCACAACATGGCGGCGCTGGGGCGGAACGGGCGTGCTGCGCGACCTCGCGTGCGGGATATCCCCGTGCCCCGTCACCGCGGCGCCGATAGCCTCCCGTCCATGCCTGCCGCGCCAGCCCCCGACTCACCGTCCCCGCGCATGCGCCTCCCCTCCGCACTCGACGCCGTCGGCCCCGAGACCCACTACAGCGAGGTGGAGCGGATGCTGCGCGGCGAGGGCTGGACACCCTGCGGCACCGGCGACTGGGCCTTCGCGCTCGCCTCCCCGGACGGCACGATGGCGGCCCGGATCAGCCCCTTCGACCCCGTCGGCCCGTTCACCGCGCAGCTCTACGCGGAGGCGGCCACGACCGGCGCCGTGCCCCGCCTGGACCTGCACCGCCACCTCGCCGGAGGCGCGGACCTGCTGGTCATGGAGTTCCTGCAGCCCGTCAGCGAGGAGCAGGCGAAGGAGTTCTTCGCGCGGGTGCGCGACGGGGACGGCGACCTCGCAGAGCTCTCCGCGATCGTGCACCGGATCCATGCCGCGGCGCTCGCGGAGCTGCCCTGGTGCGGTCCGCTGGATGCGAACCCGTCGAACGTGATGCGCGGGGCCGACGGGCGCCTGGTGCTGATCGATCCGTTCTACGCCGACGGCCCCGCCCTGTACGGCATGGCGCAGGAGGATCCGGACCGGTTCGTCACCACGCTCCCGCCGGAGCAGCGCCGACACCTCACCGAGATCCCGCTCGGCTGCTCCGGGCCCTGGCCGGAGGAGGAGCGGGAGGCGCTGCGAGCACGGCTGCAGCGAGCCGACCGGGAGCGTCCGGCCGAGGACCTGATCGCCGAGGCCGCGGCGGCCGACGTGGACGGATGGGGCTTCGACTGGCTCACTGGCCGCGCCACCGAGGAGCGTCCCGAGTGGGGCTACGCGCGTCTGCTCGCCGAGGCCGTTGCCGGTGCAGAGGTGGCGATCGACCTCGACACCGGCGGCGGGGAGGTGCTCGGCGGATGCCCGCGCCTGGCCCGCGAGCAGCACGTCACCGAGTCCTGGCCCCCGAACGCGGAGCGCGTGAGGCGGCGGCTCGGCCCGCGCGGGGTGATCGTGCACGAGACCGCGCCCGGCGCCCCGATCCCGCTTCCCGACGGCGCAGCGGACCTGGTCACCTCCCGCCATCCCGTCGCCCCGGACTGGCGGGAGATCGCCCGGGTGCTCGCACCGGGTGGGCAGTACCTGGCCCAGCATGTCGGCCCCGGCTCCGCCTTCGAGCTGATCGAGGCGGTGCACGGCCCGACCACCGAGGCGCAGCGTCGCGGGCGCCATCCGGACGACGAGGTCGCCGCGGCGGAGGCGGCGGGACTGGAGATCCTCGAGCGGCGCGAGGCGCGGCTGCGGATGGAGTTCTTCGACATCGGCGCGGTCGCCTGGATCCTGCGCAAGTGCCCGTGGTGGGTGCCGGGCTTCGGGGGCGACACCCACCGCGAGCAGCTGCTCGAGGTGGACCGGATCATCCGCCGCGACGGCGCCTTCGTCGCCCACTCGACCAGGCACCTGCTGCGCGCGCGGAGGCGGTGAGTCCCGCCCACCCCGTCGGCCTCAGCGGGTCTTCGCCCCCGCGCCGAGGGTGGACTCGCCCGGGGCGAGCGCGCCGACGACCCTGTGGGGGACGTAGGGCGCCTCGAGCGCGGCGATCTCGTCGGCCGTGAGCTCGAGGTCGAGCGCGCCGAGCGCCCCGTCGATGTGCGAGGTCTTCGTCGCGCCGATGATCGGGGAGACGACCGGGTTCTTCGCGAGCAGCCAGGCCAGCGCCACGTGCACGCGCTCGACGCCGCGGTCGGCCGCGATCCTCGCGACCTGCTCGACGATGGCGCGGTCGGTGTCCTCGGTGGAGTCGTACTTCGACTTCGCGGTCTGGTCGGTGCGGGCCCGCTCGGTGTCCGCGTCCCAGTCGCGGGTGAGTCGGCCGGCGGCGAGCGGGCTGTACGGCGTGGAGGCGACGCCGAGCTCGCGCAGCAGCGGCATCATCTCCCGCTCCTCCTCGCGGTAGAGGAGGTTGTAGTGGTTCTGCATCGAGACGAACTTGGTCCAGCCGTTCACCTCGGCGACGTGCTGCGCCTGCAGGAACTGCCAGGCGAACATCGCCGACGCCCCGAGGTAGCGGACCTTCCCCGAGCGGACCAGGTCATCCAGCGCCTGCATCGTCTCCTCGATCGGGACGGTGTGGTCCCAGCGGTGGATGATGTACAGGTCGATGTAGTCGGTGCCGAGCCGGCGCAGGCTCGCCTCCGCCTCGGCGAGGATCGCCTTGCGGGAGAGTCCGCCGCCGTTGGGGCCCTCGTGCATCGTCCCGTGCACCTTCGTGGCCAGCACGATCTCGTCGCGGTTCGCGTAGTCGACCAGGGCCTTGCCCACGATCTCCTCGCTGCGGCCGATCGAGTACACGTTCGCGGTGTCGAAGAAGTTGATGCCTGCGTCGAGGGCGTGCTTGATGACGGGGCGGGAGTCGTCCTCCTCCAGGACCCACTTGTGGATCCAGCGCTCGGCGCTGCCGAAACCCATCGTGCCCAGGCACAGCCGCGACACGTCCAGTCCGGTGCGGCCCAGCTTCACGTACTCCATGCGGTGCTCCTCCTGCTGCGATGGTGCGGGCGTCGCTCGCCCGATGTCCCCATCCTCGCGCCGCCCGCGCCGCGATGGGAGGACCTGTCAGAGCACCCCTCCCGCGGACGGGCCGTGCGCACCCCGCTGCACGACTCTCCCGGAGTTGTTCGACGAAACGTGCCAGATTCGTGGCACGTTTCGTCGAACAACTCCCCCGCGCCGCGCTGTCAGCGGCCCGTCCCGTCCCGGGGAGCCGCCGAGACGTGGATGTCTGAGCGTGTGGCTTCGTTCGCTTGGTGGCGGGGTTTTTGCAGCGCTCCGTGGCGGTCTTGTTGCCGCGACCACGCAGGACTGGCTGCAGGTAGGTGTCGCGGTCTGAACCGAGAGGGGTGCGCCCGGTCGGCGCCGTTTGGATCGCTGCCGCTACGTCAGAGTCCGAAGGCTCCGCCGCTGACGAGAATCACGATGCCGAGGCCGATGAGAACGATGGGGAAGAGGATGTGCTCCCAGCGTTCGAGCACTTCGGCGATCGGGGGGCGGGTGGCGACGAACTTTGCCAGGGCCACCAGGACCGCGACGAGCGCGAGGAAGACGATGCAGTAGGCGACTACTGCGAGAGGTTCCACGCTGAGGAAGACAGGGGTGTAGACGCCGATGTTGTCGCCGCCGTTGGCAAGGGTGACGCCTGCGACTGTCCACACGCCGACCTTCTTGCCGGCAACCTTGGCCTCGTCGTCATCGTCGTCATCGTCTCCGCGCCAGGCCTGCCATGCGGCCCAGAGGCCGAGGCCCAGAGGGATGAGACCGAAGTACGGGATGGCTGCCGAGGGCAGGAATGCTCCGGCACCGATGGTCACCAGGACCGCGGCACCGAGGATGCCGGCGAATCCGAGGTACTGGCCGGCCAGAATGCGGGCGGTAGTGCCGCGCTGGCCTGCCCCTCGCGCGAAGAAGAGGGAGAGCACGATGATGTCGTCGATGTTGGTCGCTGCGAACAGGCCCATCGCCTGCAAGACCGAGGTGAGGATCATGCGCCCTCCCCAGCTGCGTCGCATCCGGGAAGCGAGCAGGCGGGATCGATGCACGGGGCGTCTTCGTCCACTGCCAGGGTGGCATCGACCAGTGCCGTCAGCGCCTGCGCCAGGTGCGAATCGGCGATCTCATATCGTGTCCGACGACCCTCGGGCTCGGAGACGACGATCCCGCAATCGCGCAGGCATGCCAGGTGGTTGGAAACGTTCGGGCGTGTCAGGTCCAGATCTCGGGCCAGTTCCGCCGGGTAAGCGGGATGGTCGAGCAGGGTCAAGATGATCCGGGATCGAGTGGGGTCGGCCAGTGCACGACCCAGGCGGTTCATCACGTCGAGACGCGAAGCCATAGTCAGCATGGACTGAACTATACAGTGCACACTGAACACTCGGTCACAGGCGTCAGCCCAGATCGCATGCCCGTAAGGGGATCCTTCACCGTACGTCGTGCGAGCTTCCTCCTCGACGACTTTTTATGAGGGATCGTCATGTACGCAAGACCCGTACGGTGACATGGGCGGTGAGGGGAGGGCAACTGCAACAATGGGGACATGCATGTCGGCTACGCGCGCGTCTCGACTCTCGAGCAAGACCTCTCCGCCCAACGGGAAGCACTCGAGCGCCTCGGAGTCGAGAACAAGAACGTCTACTTCGACCACGGTCTAACGGGAACGACCCGCGCCCGGCCCGGGCTGCGCGAGGCACTGGCCGCGACCCGGGATGGGGACACCCTGGTGGTGACCAAGCTCGACCGGCTGGCCCGCTCGCTCCCGGACGCGAGGGACATCGCCGACGAGCTCACCATCAAGGGAGTGGCGCTCAGTCTCGGAGGCAGCGTCTACGACCCCAACGACGCCGTCGGCCGGTTGCTGTTCAACGTGCTCGGCATGGTGGCCGAGTTTGAGGCGGACCTCATCCGCCTGCGCACCCGCGAGGGCATGGCCATCGCCAGATCCAAGGGCAAACTCAAAGGCAAGAAGCCCAAGCTCTCGCCCTCTCAGCGCAAGCACCTGCTGACGTTGCACGCCGCCGGTGAGCACACCCAAGCCGAGCTGGCCGAGCTGTTCAACGTCTCCCGCACCACCATCTACCGCGAGCTGCGCCGCACCACGGCCGACACCTGACCGCGCCTGCACCGCCACTGAGCGATCACAGAAACCCGCCACCAAGCCATCACATCCACAGTCTGAGCGGGACGAGGCGATCAGCACGGGAAGGAGGGACCAGGACGCGCCGGCCCGGCGCTGGCCGGGGAGACGGCCCGGGATCGACGGGGACGGCCGCGGCGAGCCGCCGTCACCGTCAGGTGGCGAACGTGCCGGTCAGCTGCACTTGCGGAAAGTCTTGCCGCCGGGCATGCCGTAGCGCTTGCCGGTGTAGCCGCCGTCGTCCGAGTAGGGGATCTCCGGGCCGTAGGGCTCACAGCCGGACTTCCCGCCACCGGACTTCCCGCTGCCCGAGCTGCCGCCGCCGGACGAGTCACCGCCGGAAGCGCCGCCGCCCGAGTTGCCGCCGGAGTTCGAACCGCCAGAGCTCGAGGACCCACCCCCGGAGCCGGACTTCCCGTCGGACCCCGAGCCGCTGCCGCTGCCCGAGCTCGTCGCTCCGGAGCCTGCCTCCTCGTCGGACGAGTCCGCGGCCGGCGCCGCCTCCCGCTCGCGACGCTCCTGCTCCTCGCGCTCCTGGCGCTCCCGCTCCTCCCGCTCGATCCGCTCGCGCTCCTGGCGCTCCCGTTCCTCGCGCTCCTTCTGCTCGCGCAGCCGCTGCTGCTCCTCATCCCAGTCGTCCTTGAGGCCCTGCACCCGGTCTCGCCCGTCGACGGCGCGCTCGCGCACCTCATCGGCGGCCTCCCGCTGCCCGTCGAGGAAGGGAGCGACCAGCGGCAGGGCGAGAACGGCGTTCGGGCCGGTCGCGAGCACGTCCGCGTCGAGCGCATCGACGAGCGCCTCCGCGTCCTCGACCAGCGTCGTCGCGTCGGCGAGCGCCTGGGCGGGGTCGCCCGCGACCGTCTGTGGGATCTCGTCGGCCGCGGCGCCGAGGGACTCGACCTGTGCGGGGACGGTGCATTCGGTCGCGGCGGAGAAGAGGCCGAGCCCCTCGGACTGCGCGGTCGCCGCGGCCTCCTCGACCTCGGGCAGGAAGCGGTCGTTGGGCTCGAAGTAGACCGGCACGCCGAGTCCCTCCGCGGCGATCTCGGCGTTGACCAGCGAGCCCGACTCGTACACACCCGCGAGGGTGCGGTCGTAGCGGTCCAGCCGCTCCTCGTCGTACTCGAGCTCGATCTCGGTGCCGGCCGGTAGCCGCTCGGCGAGGAAATCCGTCGCCTCGGGGCCCAGGCACTGCACGGGCAGGTCGGGGTGCTTCGTCTCGGGGGTGTCGATGTTGAGCAGGCGGATCGTGGTCTCCTCCCCGGCGACGACCGCGACCAGGGTGTCGCCGTCGACCACGCGCACCACGGTCCCCTCGCCGCTGCCGTCGTCGCAGCCGGTGAGCAGGCTCCCCGCGAGCAGGGCGCCGAGGGCGAGGCCCAGGCTCCGCGCACGCAGCGGCCGACGCCCCTCCTCTCCGACGCTCGCGATCCGACCCCGACGCGACCCGCTGGACCTGCCCATGACCACCTGATTCGTTCCTCTCAAGAGCACCTGCTCGTCAATGCTTGAAGCATCTCCGACCGGTGCGACAACCGCACCTCGGGATGACGCCCAGTCGCCGAGATCACACGGTCTCGTGCCACCCTGGAGCGAGTCGCGAAGGAGGACCCATGACCACCGCCCCCGACCACCCCGCCGAGCTGGGCCGCGCCCGGCATCTCGTCGCCCTGCTCTCCGCCGAGAAGCTGCGCCGCGGACTCGGACGCCTGCTCACCGGGGACGGACCGGCCGAAGACCCCTCGGTGCGCGGGCCGCTCTCGCGCCTGGACTGGCTCGGCGAGGACGGCACGGCGGACGTCCCGGCGCTGCGTCGGATCGCGGACTCGCTCGCGCTGATGCGCTCGGACAGGGCGATCCTCGAGGTGCCGCGGCTGGACGGCATCCCGGTGAAGACCGAGGAGTCCCGCGAGGTCAGCGGCAGGATCGCGCGGATCGTGTTCGAGCGGGTCGGGTCGGCGCGCAGCCTCGGCGAGGCGGAGCTGAACGCCGCGATCGCGATGTTCGCGGCCGATGTGGCGCTCGTCCGGCGCGACGCCGTGGACTCGGGCGTGCTGGAGCGCTCGGCCGACGGCGCCTGGTACCGCCTGGCCGGCTGACCTCGCAGCCGTCTGATCCGTCGGCCGCGCAGCCGACCTGCTCAGCGCCGTCCCGGCCCGTCGACCGACCGGCTAGGCGCCGTCCCGGCCCGTCGGCCGACCGACTCTACGCCCGGCCGGCCGCGGCTACTTCCGGAAGGACTTGATCACGTTGGCCAGCATCGGAACCAGCACCACGAGGGCGATCCACCCGAAGCTGAAGTTGTCGCGGAAGAACTCGTTCCTGGCGAAGAACCCGAAGAAGATGACGAGGAACACGACGATCGGGATCGCCTTGACCAGGGCCTTGCCCACCTCGGCCGCCCGATTGCGGACCTCGGGATCGGGCCGGCCGCCGGACTCCCACTCCTCGTACCGGCGCTCGGCCCTCTCACGAGCGTCGTCCCCGAACTCGCCGAAGCGCGGCCCGGAATGCTGCGGGGCCGGGGAGTTCGGGCCGAAGTCCTGGTCAGCGCGGCGGGACGAGCTGCGCGAGTCGAAGTCCGAGGACCAGGTGCTGTCCCCGCTCGGAAGCGGCCCGGACCTGCTCTCCCCCGTCCCGGCACCGTCCGCCCCCGTGCCCGGTCCCCCGCGGTCCTTGCCCCCGAGCCACGACGGATCCCCGCCCGGCCCGTGCTCGTCGTTCCCCCACCGATTCATCATGTTCACAGGGTAGACATTCTTCGCACGACGGTCGCCCCGGTCCCGCACCCCGAACGCGGCACGGACCCGCCCCGCGATACCGTCGAGGCGTGATCCACCTCGACGACGCCCAGGTCAGCACGCTCCTCCCCACCCCGGCCGAGCAGGTCGCACTCATGCGCGAGACGCTGCTCGCCCTCGCCGACGGCTCCGCCTCGGTGACGCCGAAGACCCAGGTCGTCCACGAGGAGGGCGGCTTCGCCAACGCGATGCCCGCCGCCTGGCCGGAGCGCGGGCTGCTGGGCATCAAGTGGGTGACGGTCACCCCGTCGAACCGCGCGCGGGGCCGGGAGATGATCGGCGGGCTGATGGTGCTCTCCGCGGCCGACGGCTCGACCCGCGCCACGATGGACGCCGCCGAGCTCACCGCCCAGCGCACCGCGGCCGTGACCGGCGCGAGCCTTGCGCTGGACGACCGGCCGATCACCTTCGTCGGCACCGGTGTGCAGGCCCGATCCCACGCCCGGGTGATCGAGGCGCTGGGTCGGGGCCCTCTGGCCGTGTGGGGCCGCCGCCCCGAGGCCCTCCGGGAGCTCGCCGCCTGGTGCGCCGAGCACACGCCCGGCCTCGAGCTGCGCACCACGACCGACCGGGCCGAGGCGCTCGCAGGCGCGGGCGTCGTGATCAGCGCCCTGCCGATCGGGCTGACCGATGCGGCGCTGCACCCGGGTGACGTCGCCGCCGACGCGACGCTGCTGCCGATCGACTACGCCTCTGTCGCGGGCGCCGAGATCTCCCGCACCGGCACGGTCGTCGCCGACGACGCGGAGCAGTTCGAGTCGCTGCGGCCGCTCAAGCACGGCGAGGACTACCCCAAGGCGACCGGGTCGACCGGCGACCTGCTGCGGGAGGGCCGGCCGGGCGGCCTGGTCGTCGCGCAGAACCTCGGCTCCGGCCTCGGCGACGTGGTGCTCGCCGACGCCGTCGCCCGCGCCGCCGGGGCCTGATCTCCACGGCGCCGGAGGTCCGGTGCGGCGCGACCTCCGGGCATCTCCGATCGACCGCCCCACACTCCCGAGACTTCCCTCGCCTGCTCCGATATGATGATTTCATCATGCCGCTATCCCAGTCCCAGCGTCCGCTCTACGAGGTCAAGGCGAACCTCTTCAAGGGCCTCGCGCACCCGTTCCGCATCCGCCTGCTCGAGCTGCTCTCGGACTCCCCGGAGCTGACCGTCTCCGCCCTCCAGGCGGAGACGGAGCTCGAGCCCTCCCATCTCTCCCAGCACCTGTCCGTGCTGCGCCGCCACCACCTCGTGGTCTCCGAGCGCCGCGGCAGCCACGTCTTCTACCGGCTCGCCGATCCGCGGATCCGCGAGCTGCTCGCCGTCGCCCGCGCCCTGCTGCTGACGATGCTCAGCGAGGACCGCGACCGGCTCAGCGAGGCGGAGGGCCTGCCCGCGATCCCGGGGGCCGACGGGAGAGCCGAGGCCCGAACCGAGGGAGATGCCGACGGGAGGAGCGACGGATGAGCGCCCCCGCCGCTCCCCCGTCGGCCGATCCGACGGCCGTCGCCCCGACGCCGACGCTCGCACAGCGCGCCCGCGCGGCCGTCACCCGCTCGCGCAGCCTGTGGCCCGCCCGCGAGGACTACCGCCTGCTGCCGAGGACCTGGCGGCAGGACCTCGTCGCGGGCGTGACCGTGGGCATCGTCGCCCTGCCGCTCGCGCTCGGCTTCGGCGTCAGCTCCGGGCTCACCGCCGAGCAGGGACTGGTCACCGCGATCGTCGCCGGCCTGCTCGCAGCCGTGTTCGGCGGCTCGAACGTGCAGGTCTCCGGCCCGACCGGCGCGATGGTCGTGGTGCTCGTGCCGATCGTCGCGGCCTACGGGGTCGGGGCGATCGCCGCCGTCACCCTGCTCGCGGGACTGATCGTGACCGTGACCGGTCTGCTGCGGCTGGGGAAGGTCGTCTCGATCATCCCCTGGCCGGTGATCGAGGGGTTCACCCTCGGCATCGCCTGCATCATCTTCCTGCAGCAGGTCCCGCAGATCACCTCGGCGACTCCGGCCGCACCGGGTGAGCTCAGCTCGAACGCGCTGGTCGCAGCGGTGCAGTCGCTCGCGCGGGCCGATCTCATCCATCTCGCCTGGGCGGTCGGCGCGGCTCTAGTGGTCGCCGCGGTGATGGCGGTCGCCCCGAGGATCCATCCCTCGATCCCGGGCTCGCTGATCGGGATCGCCGTGGTCGCGGTGCTCGCCCGACTGCTGCCGACGCCGCTGGCGACCATCGGGACGATCCCCGCCTCGCTGCCCTCGCCGTCCCTGCCCGTGATCGACCCGGAGATGCTGGGGGTGCTGCTGCCGGCCGCCGCCACCGTCGCCGCGCTCGCGGCGATCGAGTCGCTGCTCTCGGCGCGCGTGGCCGGGTCGATGGCGGACACCGGCGCCTTCGACCCGGACCGGGAGCTGGTGGGCCAGGGCGTCGCCTCGATCGGCGCGTCCCTGTTCGGTGGCATGCCCGCGACCGGCGCGATCGCCCGCACCTCGGTGTCGATCCGGGCCGGGGCCCGCACGCGCGCGGCCTCGATCGTGCACGCCCTGGTGCTGCTGGCGGTGGTCTACGTCGCCTCCGGCCCCGTCGGGATGATCCCGATGGCGGCGCTCGCGGGCGTGCTGTTCATGACCGCGATCCGGATGGTGAACGTGCAGGTCGCCCGTTCGATCATGACCTCCACCCGCTCCGATGCCTGGATCTTCGCGGTCACGGCGCTGATCACGGTCTCCTTCGACCTGATCTGGGCGGTGCTGATCGGCGTGGTCCTCGCGGCGGTCGTCGCCCTGCGCGCCGCCTCCCGCTCCACCGGCGTCTCCCTCGAGCGGATCGAGGCCGACGAGCCGAGCGAGCTCGATGACGCGATCGTCGCGGTCCGCTTCCAGGGGCCGCTGTTCTTCGTCTCGGCCGAGCGGGTGTTCGAGACCGTCATGGATGTCGGCCGGCCGACGGTCGTGATCCTGCGCCTGGCACGCCTCGAACGGGTCGACGCCAGCGGCGCCCAGGTCCTCGCCGAGATCGTGCGGGGGCTGGAGCGTCGCGGGGTGACGGTGCTGATCAAGGGCGTGCAGACGGTGCACGAGCCGCTGTTCCGCCGCGTCGGCGTGCTCGCCGCGCTGCGCCACCACAAGCACCTGTTCACCGACGTCGACAGCGCCCTCGAGCACGCCCGCTCCCACGTGGAGCGGGCACGTCAGGCCCTCGAGGCCTGAGCGCCCGGTCGCACGCATCCCCGCTGATCCTCCGTGTGCCCGGCTCGCCGAGACGTGGATAAGTGTCGGTACAGCCCCTGATACCGACACCTAGCCACGTCTCGATGCTGCTCCGGGGCGAGCCGTCAGGCGCCCAGGCCCGATGGCCGCCCCGGCGCAGGGTCAGGCGGCGCGGATGTGCTCGGTGCGGCGGAGGTCGAGCTCGGCGGAGGTGGACCAGCCGCTGAACAGCGCCTCGCCCGGCTCGAGGTCGCGGCCCGCGGCGAGGGCGCCGAGGTGCACGGGCTCGTAGCCGAGGCGGTGCAGCAGCGCGGTGACGAGCTCTGCGGCCCGGTCGTCGTCGGCGGCGAGCGCGATCGCCCGACGGGACGGGTCGCCGTGATCGCGGCCGTGCTCCTCGACGTCGTGGTACCCGATGTGGTTCAGCGTCTTGACCACGTGCGCACCGGGCAGGCGCGCGGCGAGCAGCTCGCTCGTGGAGAGCTCGCCGGCGTGGTCGCCGAGCTCGGCGCGGGCGGCGTCGACGGCGGCCGCATCGGCCTCGCCCCAGGGGTTGGTCGCATCGACCACGACCGCGCCCTGCAGGGCGCCCTCCTCGAGGCTCAGCGCGACGTGCAGCGGCAGGGTCAGGGCGATGACGTCGCTGGTCGCAGCGAGATCTGGGAGGCCGACGTGCAGAGCACCGGGCAGCTTCGCGGCGAGCGCGGGCGGGGCGGAGCGGCCGGCGACGGAGACCTCGACCCCACGGCGCAGCGCCGTGCGGGTCAGCGCCGAGCCGATCTTGCCCGGGCCGAGCACGCCGAGCCGCGGGGTGTGCGGGGCGCGGACGGCGAGATCCGCGGGGAGCCGGAAGGGCGCGACAGCAGTGGCCGACGCATCTGACGCAAGTGCGACCTGTGCCGAAGCGGCGGCGGGCGTGACCCCGGGGGGTCCGTCGGCGGCCGGCGCCGCAGCGGCGACGGGCACGAGCACCGGGATGCCGCCGTCAGCGTCCTCGCCCCCGTGCTGCTCGGCCTCCGGCCGGGGCGCGTGCGCGCGCAGCGCGGTCTCGAGCACCTCGCGGGCGAGGGCGTCGTTGCGGCGGTGGCAGGGGGCGTTGGTATGGGGCCGGGCGAAGGCGCCGATAGGCAGCTCCGAGGTCCAGGGCCCGATCGCCCACAGCCGCTCGCGCGGCGTGCCGTCGGGGCCGAGCACGCGGTGGCGCGCGTCGACGTCGAGGGTCCCGGGCGAGGAGGCGGACTCTCGACCCACGGCCTCCCCGCCAGCTGCCTCCGCACCAGCGGCGACGAGATCGCGCAGCAGCGGGTTCGTGGACTCCTCCAGCGAGGGCTCGGGCAGGAAGGCGTCCACGAGCGCGTCGGCCGCGATCTCGATCCCGGTGGCGCCGCGGGCGCGGAACCGGCCGCTGGTCTCGTCGGCCGTGACCC
Source organism: Brachybacterium sp. AG952 (assembly GCF_004362645.1). Taxonomy (NCBI): domain Bacteria; kingdom Bacillati; phylum Actinomycetota; class Actinomycetes; order Micrococcales; family Dermabacteraceae; genus Brachybacterium; species Brachybacterium sp. AG952. The sequence goes on from NZ_SNXV01000004.1 coordinate 225,559, forward strand.
GCAGGCCCGGTCCGAGGAAGCGGATGATGCCCGCGCGCTCGAGGGCGAGCAGCTGCTGGAGGCGGTGCGGGGGCGGGCCGGAGTCGACGAAGCTGAACAGCGAGTGCCACCAGCGGGGGTAGTCGCCGCGGGCGCCGCCGCGCAGGCGGGTCGCGGGCAGCTGGTCCACCAGCACGCCGTGCAGGCGCAGCAACAGCTGGAAGAGGGTGCGGGCGGCGGTGACCTCGCCGCCGATGCGGTCGCGCAGGTCCGCCTCGATGTGGCCGACGACGGCATCGCGCGTGGCCTGTTCCGCGAACCCGGGCAGCGTGGTCGCGCCGAGATCGGAGAGCGGCTCGTCGAGCCAGGCCAGCGGCTCCTCCCCCTCCTGCGCGAGAGGCGCTCCGGGGACCTGGTGGGCGATCTCGGCGGCGATCAGCGGCAGCACGTCGGCGCGGAAGTCGAGCAGGCCGTGCTCGTCCTCGCGGGCGCGGAGACTCGCGGGAGTGACGTGCACGAGCTCGCCGAGCCCGGTCGGGGCGCCCTCGTCGCGGACCTTCGAGTGGTAGGGGACGCCGCGGCGGGAGCCGACCCAGAGTCGGGGCTCCTCGCCGGAGGGGAGGTAGTCCAGGCGGCCGCGCAGCTCGGCGGCCGCGTCCTCGCCCGCGCTCTCCGCCTCGGCGGCGGGCACGAAGCGGCCCCCGCGACCCTCGGTCAGCAGCGCCATGAGGTCCACGAAGGCGAGTCCCATGCCGCGCACGATCACGTCCTGCCCGGCGCCGAGCAGCTCGACCTGCGCGTCGGAGGCCTGGGAGGGGCCGAGATAGGTGCCGCCGTGACGGCGGGCGAAGGCGGCGAGCTCGTGTCGGGCCGCGTTCGGACGGGCGTCGGTGTGGCCGGCGGCCAGCAGCAGCAGGTCGGCGCGCAGAGGGGAGCGGTCCTCGAGATCGACACTCCACGTCGCGGGCCCGTCGCCCGCGCGCACGGCGGTCGCGGTGGTGCGGTGCACGGTCACGGACACCGTCGAGGGCAGCGCCGCGAGCACCTGCCCGAAGAACCACTCGAGGTAGAGCGCCTGGACGCGGCGGGAGGCGAAGTCCGTGGGCCCGAGCGCGTGGATCTCGGCGAGGCGGGCGGTGCCGGCCGTCGGCGCGGCGATCGTGCCGCGGCGGATCCCGTCGGCCCATTCGGCCAGCGACGGACCGGCGACCACGGGCCCCTCGGCCTCGACGGTCTCGTCGGTGAAGATCGAGACGTCCGCGGCGCGGGAGTTCATCAGCAGCAGGGGGCTCTCCTCGGCCCGCCAGATCCGGCCGGCGCCGGGCATGTGCGGGTCGACGATGTCCACGTGGAGCGGCGTCTCGGCGAGGCGCTCGGCCGTTCCGGGCACGCCGGCGTTCGCGCCGAGCCGCTCGAGCACGCCGATCGCGCGCGGCCCGCCGCCGACCATCACCAGGCGCATCTGGGCGCCGCGGCGGGCGTCGTCCGTGCTGGTGGGGGTCAGTGCGCTGTGCCGAGAGTTCATGCGTGCGGGTCCCTTCCGAGGTTCCTCTGTGTCACAACGTGACGCGTCATAGTCGTCACCTTGCATCTCCATTAGATTCGCTTATAACGTCGAGCCTCGCAAGCCTCGACCGGCCTGTGGTTCACGTTCCGTCACGGAAGGCACACCATGACCTCCTCCGTCGTCACCCACGACACAGCCCGCCGCGCCGACGCGCCCGGCGCCGCCTCGGGGACCGACATCATGTCGTGCCCGCCCGGGACAGGCACCGAGGATCGTGCGTCGCTCGGCCCGATCAGCGATGAGGAGCTCTCCCGCCTGCGCGTCGTCCCCGCCCGACACCCGGGCCGGATCGTGCTCGCGGTGCTGGTGGGCCTGCTCGCGGCCACAGTGCTGTGGTCCTTCGTGACCAATCCGCGCTGGGAGTGGGGCGTGGTCGCGCAGTGGTTCTTCGCCGAGTCGATCATCCGCGGGCTGCTGGAGACGCTGAAGCTCACCGTGCTCGCCGGCGCCGTCGGCTTCGGGCTGGGGCTCGTCCTCGCCCTGATGCGCCTGTCGAAGTCCTCGCTGATCTCGTCGGTGAGCTGGACGTTCTCCTGGATCTTCCGCTCCACGCCGCTGCTGGTGCAGCTGCTGCTCTGGTACAACCTCGGCTACCTCTACGAGAGCATCACGCTCGGCATCCCGCTGACCGACGTGACCTTCGTCGACACCCGCACCAGCGACCTGATGACCCCGATGCTCGCTGCGATCCTGGGGCTCGGCCTGCACCAGGCCGCCTACGCCGCCGAGCTCATCCGCGGCGGGATCCTGTCGGTGGACCAGGGCCAGATCGAGGCCGCGAGCGCCCTGGGCATCCCCGCCCGCGACCGTTCCCTGCGGATCGTGCTGCCCCAGGCGATGCGCGCGATCCTCCCCACCGCGTTCAACGAGATCATCGGCCTGGTGAAGGGCACCTCGATCGTGTACGTCCTCGCGCACGCCGAGCTGTTCTTCACCGTGCAGCTGATCTACGGCCGCACCCAGCAGGTGCTGCCGATGCTGCTGGTCGCGACGGTCTGGTACGTCGTGATCACCTCGCTGCTCTCGGTCGGGCAGTACTACATCGAGCGCCACTACTCCAAGGGCGCGGTGCGCACCCTGCCGCCCACCCCGCTGCAGCGGCTCCGCGCCCGCCTCGGCCGCCGCCCCGTCACCGCAGGAGCCGCCGCATGAGCCCGCTGACCTCCCTGCTCCGCCGCCGTTCGGCCGGGGTGCAGTCGACCGTCGACGCCCGTCCGGCTGACGCGACCAGCCCGTCGGCCGCCCTCCCCTCCCCGTCGGCCGACGGTCCCCGCGGCGGTCTCGTCGAGATCCGCGGGGTGCACAAGTCCTTCGGCGACCTCGAGGTGCTGCGCGGCATCGACCTCACGATCGCGCCCGGCGAGGTGACCGCGATCCTGGGCCCCTCGGGCTCCGGCAAGTCCACCCTGCTGCGCTCGATCAATCACCTCGAGCCCGTCACGAGCGGCCTGATCAGCGTGGACGGCGAGGTGATCGGCTACCGCCGCGACGGCGACCTGCTGCACGAGCTGCGCGAGCCCGAGGTGCTGCGCCAGCGCACCGCGATCGGGATGGTGTTCCAGTCCTTCAACCTCTTCGCCCACATGACGGCGCTGGAGAACATCACGGAGGCGCCCCGTCGGGCGCTCGACGTGAAGCGCGCCGAGGCGGAGGCGCATGCCCGGGAGCTGCTCGCGCTGGTGGGCCTGTCCGAGAAGGCGGGCGCCTATCCGCGCCAGCTCTCCGGCGGCCAGCAGCAGCGCGTCGCGATCGCCCGCGCGCTCGCCCTGCGCCCGAAGGTGCTGCTGTTCGACGAGCCGACCAGCGCACTGGACCCCGAGCTGGTCGACGAGGTGCTCGCGGTGATCCGTTCCCTCGCCAGCGCCGGGACCACGCTCGTGATCGTCACGCACGAGATCTCCTTCGCCCGCGACGTCGCCGACACCGTCGTGTTCATGGACCAGGGCCGGATCGTCGAGCAGGGCCCGCCCGCCCAGGTCATCGACTCCCCCACCCATCAGCGCACCCGCTCCTTCCTGCAGCGGGTCCGCACCGACTCCCCCACCGCCACCACCCCCGAGGACCTCTCATGACCCTTCCCCGCCCCGCGCACCCCACCCGACGCACCGTCGCCGCAGGCGGCCTGCTGCTGCCGCTCGGCCTGCTCGCCGCCTGCTCCGACCCGGCCCCCGCCGCGACCGGCGCGGCCGAGGGCTCCGGCTCCGACGCCTCCGACGGCGGCGGCTCCGGCCCCGCCATCGACACCTCCGGCACGCAGGAGCTGATCCGCGCCGAGGCCGACGAGCAGGTCGCCGCGCTGCTGCCGACGGAGATCGCCGAGTCCGGCGTGCTGCGCGTGGGTATCAACGGCACCTCCTCCGCGCCGCTGAGCTTCCTGGCCGACGACAACCAGACCTACATCGGCTCCGAGATCGACGTGGCCCGGATCGTCGCCGACAAGCTGGGCCTGGATTTCGAGCTGAAGCTCACCACCTGGGAGAACTGGCCGCTGAAGCTCGAGGCCGGGGAGTTCGACGCGGTCCACGCCAACATCGGCATCAACGCCGAGCGCCTGCAGAAGTTCGACTTCGCCTCCTACCGCGCCGCGTACATGTCCTTCCTGGTCAAGAAGGGAGCCGAAGGCTGGCTCGAGGACGCCGACTCGCTGTCCGGGAAGATCATCGCCGTCGGCGCCGCGACCAACCAGGAGCGGATCCTCACCGACTGGAACGCCGAGCTCGAGAAGGCCGGGAAGGCCCCGGCGGAGCTGAAGAACTACTCCACCGAGGCCGACACCCTGCTCGCCCTCGGCTCCGGCCGCGTGGACGGCTACATCGCCCCCTTCGCCTCGCTGAGCTTCATCGCCTCCCGCCGCGACGACGTCGAGCTGCAGGGCCGGGTCAACGCCGGCTGGCCCGACGAGACCCTCGTCGCGGGCACCTTCCCGGCCGGCAGCGGCCTCGCCGAGCCCTATGCCGCCGCGCTCAACGCGCTGATCGCCGACGGCACCTACGCGCAGGTGCTCGAGCGGTGGCAGCTGACCGAGGAAGCCCTCACCGAATCGCGCGTCCACACCAAGGAGAATCCGTGAGCACCACCGTCACGCCCGACGAGACCACCTCGTCGAGCACCTCGCCCGCCGCAGGTCCGGTCGACGGGGCAGGCGCGCTGCCCGTCCTCGCCGTCGACCTCGTCACCGCCCCGTCCCTGCTGGAGGGCCTCGCCCCGCTCACCCGCGGCCTCGAGGAGGCCGGGATCGGCGCGCTGACCCTCAGCGACGGTGGCCTGCACCCGATCCACGTCGCCGCGCATCTCGCACCGCTGACCCGCGGGATCGGCCTGCTGCCCCGCACCGACGCGATCTACGTCGAGCCGTTCCACCTGGCCACACAGCTGATGAGCCTGGACCACATCAGCCACGGCCGGGCCGGCTGGCTGCTGCAGGCCGAGACCGACCCGTCGGCCGCCGAGGCGGTGGGCCGCGAGGTGCTGGGCCTGGAGGCGACCGCCCGCGAGGCCGCCGACGTGCTCGAGGCCGCCCGCACGATCTGGGGCACCTGGGCGCCGGGCGCCGTCGTGCGCGACACCGAGCGCGGCGTGTACGTCGACGCCTCGCGCCTGCAGTACGCGGACGTCGAGGCGGAGACCTTCTCCGTGCGCGGCCCCGCGATCACGCCCCGCTCCCCGCAGGGCCTGCTGCCGGTGTTCGTCGCCGACACCGACCGCGCGGACGCCGGCGAGCGCGTCAGCGGTGAGCTGGCCGACGGACGGGTGCTGGACCTCGACGTCTCCGGCGGCGCCCGCGCCGAGGAGCTCGCCGCCCAGATCGCCTCGGCCCTCGAGCAGGCCGGCGCCGGTCCGTCGGCCGTTGCCCAGCAGGTGCGGCTCGTGCGCCTGGTGGGTCTGGACCTCGAGGCCGACCCGCTGGGCACCGTGCGTCAGCTGGCGGACGAGCTCCGCTCCCGCGGCCTGATCGCCCCCGCCCCGGCCGGTGCCCCGGCCGCGTCGGACGCATCGGGCGCGGCCCCGGCCTCGGTGCCGGCGTCGGGCCGCACTCTCCGCGACCTGCTCGGCCTGCCCGAGACCCCCTTCCGCCTCGATCCTGCCCGGCGCGCCGACCGCGCCCGCCTCACCTCCGAGGAGAACGCATGAGCACCGCCACCACCCCGCTGGCCGACGCGCCGCTGTCCGAGGAGGCCGCCGCGCTCGCGACCGGCCCCGCCGAGCACCCGCTCCACCCCGCGCACACCCCCACGGGGCAGCTCTCCTTCGGCGCCTTCTTCCAGGGCGTGAACTCCTCGACGATCTGGCGCCTGCCCGAGAGCGGCGACCAGGTCGCGTGGGAGTCCTTCGAGTCGCTGGTCCGCACCGCCGAGCGCGGCAGGTTCGCGGCGTTCTTCCTCGGCGAGGGCCTGCGGCTGCGCGAGCACCGCGGCGTGCCCTTCGAGCTCGACGTCGCCGGCCGTCCCGACGCCCAGACGCTGCTCGCGGCGCTGGCCGGCGTGACCGAGAAGATCGGCCTGGTCGCCACGCAGAACACCACCTACAACGACCCGGTCGACCTCGCCCGGCGCCTGCAGACCCTCGACCTGCTCTCCGGCGGCCGCGCCGGCTGGAACATCGTCACCACCGACAACGCCTGGACCGGAGAAAACTTCCGCCGCGGCGGCTACCTCGACCACGCCGACCGCTACACCCACGCCGAGGCGTTCCTGCAGGTCGCCGAGCAGTACTGGGCCGGCCAGAAGATCTCGCACGACGGCGCCCACTACACGGTGCGCGCCCAGGGCGACCTGCCCCGCTCCGCGCAGGGCCGGCCCGTCCTCTTCCAGGCCGGCGCCTCCCCCGCCGGTCAGGACTTCGCCGCCCGCACAGCCGACGTCATCTTCTCCCCGCACGGCTCCCTCGCCGCGGCTGTGGATTTCCGCCGCAGCATCGTCGAGCGCACCGTCGCCGCGGGCCGCGACGCGAGCGCCGTGAAGATCCTGCCGGGCGCCGAGATCATCCTCGCCCCCACCGAGGCGGAGGCCGACGAGAAGGTGCGCTGGGTGCGCGACCACCAGATCGGCCCCGAGCAGGCCATCGCCCTGCTCGAGCAGTACTGGGGCCGCGACCTCTCCGAGTTCGACCCCGAGGGGCCGCTGCCGGACGTGCCGCCGGAGGTCGTCGAGTCCGGCGTGACCCGCGGCGCCGGCTTCCAGTTCGAGAAGGCCGAGCAGCTCACCCGCCAGTGGCGCGAGGAGGCGGCGGAGAAGGGCCAGAGCATCCTCGAGTTCGCGCGGGCGAAGTCCGGGGCGCGCCGCGGCGAGTTCACCGGCAGCTACGACGCCGTCGCGGACAGGCTCGTGGAGTTCGCGCGGCTCGGGGCGATCGACGGCCTGAACATCACGCCATGGCTGATCCCCTCCGGGCTCGACGACATCGTCGACCACCTCATCCCGCGCCTTCAGGAGCGCGGCGTCTACCCGGCCGAGTACGCCGGCACCACGCTGCGCGAGAACCTGGGCCTCCCGCCGCTGTGACCCGGTGAACGGGGCGGGGCGGGGCAGCCGATCACGGCCCCTCCCCCGCCCCTTCGCCTTCCCCACCCTGGTCCCTTCCCTGCCCTGGCCCCTTCCCCGCCGCGTCGCCGCTTGCGCTCACCGTTTGCTGGTGCCACGACTCTTCCGGCCCACCACACGAGTCCTCGCGGCAGCAAAACCTGCCGCGCGTCGGCTCATCCGGGCCCAGCACGGCACTGGGTTCGCCCTCTCACCGTCGCCGAGACGTGGCTTCCTGCCGGAATGACCCCTCATACCGACACAAAGCCACGTCTCGCCGCGCTGCCAGACGTCCGGGACTGCCCCGGGACGGTCCTGGGTCGGTCGAGATGTCCCTCAGCAGCGGTGGGGTTATCAGGACTCGATACGCCCGCCTTTGCTGAGGGATGTCCGACAGCGTCGAGCGGGACCCTGTGCCCTCTCCCTCCGAACCGCCCAGAACGCCGTCGGCGAAGTCATAAGCCAGGCTTGCCACTGCCGGATACCATGACTGTCATGGACCCCCGCAGGCTTCTCATCTTCCGGACCGTCGTGCGCAACGGCTCGATCGGCGCGGGCGCGCGCGAGCTGGGCTGGACCCAGCCGGCCGTCTCCCAGCACCTGGCCGCGCTCGAGAAGGAGGTGGGCACGCAGCTGCTGCTGCGCTCCTCCTCCGGCGTCACGCCCACGGAGGCGGGCTCGCGCCTGGCCCTGCACGCCGAGGCGATCGCCGCACAGCTGCACGCCGCGGAGGAGGAGCTCGCCGACATCACCGCCCTGCGTCGCGGGACCGTCAAGTTCGGCACCTTCCCGTCGGCCGCGGCGGTGCTGCTCCCGCCCGTGCTCGCGCGCCTGAGCGAGAGCGCCCCGGACCTCGACGTCACCTTCGACGAGCTCGAGCCGCCGGACGCGGTGCCGGCCGTGCGCGAGGGCGATCTCGATCTCGCGCTCGTGTTCCGCTATCCCTGCAGCGACATCGGCGACGAGGGGGCCCTGGAGTGGACCCCGCTGATGGAGGACCGCGTGATGGCGGTGCTGCCGGCGGCCCATCCCCGCGCCCAGGACCCCGAGCTCACCCTCGCCGACCTCGCCGAGGAGCCGTGGATCGCGGGCTGCGAGCGCTGCCGCGCGAACCTGCTCTCGAGCGCACGCCGCGCGGGGTTCACGCCGCAGGTGCGCCACTCGACCGACGACTCGATCGTGGTGCAGCGCCTGATCACGCACGGCGGCGGGGTCGCGCTGATGCCCGAGACCACCCTCGAGGCCGCCCCGCCCACCGACGACCTCGTGGTGCGCCACCTGCCCGATCTCGACGACCGCATGATCGGCCTGATCAATCGTCGCGGCGCACTGTCGATCCCGGCCGTCGCCGCGCTGAAGGACGCCCTGGTCGCCGAGACCACCGGGCGCCTCGCCACCGCCGCCTTGATCTGACGCCGCGGCTCGGCCTCGCCTGCACAACGGGGACTCCAGCAGCACGCCGCGGAGCTGAGCTCCAGCGCGTGCCGCTGGAGTCCCCTTCCTGCAGATCGCTCTCGACGCGGGTCCAGGCGTCGTCCGTACTCTGGTCAGATGCCCGGTCCTGATCCCGCCCCCGCCACCTCCACGACCCACGCCCCTGCCCGGGCGTGGCTGCGGCCTGCACTGCTGCTCGTCGGCGGTGCTCTGCTCACGCTGCTGATGGTGCTGGCCGATCAGCTCATCGCCGCGACCGCGGTGGGCGCGTTCTCCCTGTTCATGGCGTACTGGACGAGCCCGCTGCGCTCCGGCCCGCACACCCCGCTCGCCTCTGCGCAGGCACGGGCGCGGGAGGCCGACGGCACGGCGCCGACGATCGTGCTCTGGGCGCCCGGGAATCCGGCCTCGGCGCGTCTGCAGGCCGCGATCCGTGCCCCGCGCGAGGACCTGATCTGGGTGAACGTGTTCAAGGACCCGGCGGCGCAGCAGCTGCTGGGCCGGTACGGCGGGGAGCGGATGCTGCCGCTCGCGCTGCAGGGCGAGGACGCCGCGCGCATCGACAACGTCTCCGAGCTCTTCGCCTTCCAGGACCGGACCCGGCAGGGCGGTGCGCCCGGCGGCGCCGCGGGGGCGGGGCCGACGACGCCTGACCCCGGCGCCGACCCGTCGGCGCACACCGAGGAGCCGGGCGAGGACGAGTCCGACCCGCCGCGCGCCTGAGAGGGCGCGGCCGTCCCCGGCTCAGGCGCCGGGCAGCTCCCCGATCACGACCTTCCACTCGCGCGCGACGCGGTCCACGATCGCACGCTCGCGCTTGAAGGGGTCGCCGTCGAGCTTGGCGAGCGCGTCCTCGGCGGAGTCCGCGACCACGATCAGCAGCGCCTCCGAGCCGTCGTCCAGCGGGCCCGACAGCAGCAGCGTGCCCTCGCGGAGCAGCTCGGCGAGGTGCTCGCGGTGCTCGGGCCGGAACGTCGCCAGGCGCTGGGCGTCGTCGATGTAGGTGTACTGGACGGCGAAGACGGCCATGGGATCCCCTCGGTGCGCGGCGGCCGACGGCGATGCCGGCCGATGATCTCCCGCCCATCCTGCCGCACCGCGCGCCGCGGCCGACGGGACGTCCGGGGCCCGGGTGCGTTGCCGGCTCGAGCCGTCGGCGTCCGCTCCACCCCGGCAGGCATGACTCGTCGTCTCACTGCGATGGTCGACTGCCCCGCCCGCAGCACCCCGCCTCAGCCCTGGACGGGCAGCCAGTCCAGCACGTCCTGGATGCCCTCGTCCCAGAACTCCCAGGTGTGGGCTCCGGGGCGCAGGCGCGAGGCGACCTCGACCCCGGCGTCCTCCGCCGCGGCGAGGAAGCGCCGGTTCTGGTCGATGAGCTGGTCCTCGGTGCCGCAGTCGAGGAACAGGGCGGGCAGCTCGGCGGGGTCGCGCCGGCCGACCAGTCCGAGCAGGTCGTCGGCGGTGCCGGCGATCTCGCGCCCGCCCCAGACCCGCTCGGCGAGATGCCCGGTGCTCAGCTCGAGCGACAGGCTCGCAGGGTCCAGCGCCCCGGACAGGCTCGCCACGGCCGCGAAGCGGTCCGGATGGTTCAGCGCCAACTTGAACGCGCCGAAGCCACCCATCGACAGGCCCGCGACGAAAGTGTCCTCCCGCGCGGTCGAGACGCGGAAGGTGCGCGCCACGATCCGCGGCAGCTCTTCGGCCACGAAGGTCCAGTACGCCTCCCCCACCGCCTCGTCGGTGTAGAAGGAGCGGCGCACCTCGGGCATCACCACGGCGATCCCCTTCTCCGTCGCGTAGCGCTCGATCGAGGTGCGGCGCTCCCAGATGGTGCAGTCGTCGCTGAGGCCGTGCAGGAGGTAGAGCACCGGCACGCCGGACTCGTCGGCCGCGGACCCGCTGGTCGCGTCGGCCCCTTCCATCCCGATCCCGGAGGCGGCCTGCGGCATCAGCACCACCATCGAGGTGCCCATGCCGAGGGACTCGGCGAAGAAGTCGGTGCGCAGGCGGATCATGTCTCTCCTCGATGAGCGGGCGGGCGTCGGCCCCAGCATCCCACCCCGCCCCTCACCTTGTGCTGCCGTGACGACTCATGTCCGTCGGCACATGAGTCGTGGCGGTGGCAGAACCTCGCGGCGCCGGAGGCGCCGCGGCTCGCGCACCGCCCTCCTCCGGGTGCCCCGGCGCCCCTCGATGCCTACGATGGCGGCATGACCGAGACCGCTCCCGCCGCCCCCGCACCGCACGCCGCCCCTGCCTGGGTCCGCGATGCGATCTGCTGGCAGGTGTACCCGCTGGGCTTCTGCGGCGCGCCCCGCCACCGCGAGGACCTCACCGGCGAGACCTACGGCGGGGCCGACGGGGAGAACGTCGTGCACCGCCTGCGCCGGCTGACCGGCTGGCTCGACCACCTCGTGGCCCTCGGCGCGAACGTGCTGCTGCTGAACCCGATCTTCGACTCGGTCTCCCACGGCTACGACACCCTCGAGCACCGCCGGATCGACCCGCGCCTCGGCGACGAGGAGGACTTCGACGCGCTGGTCGCGGGTTGTCGCGAGCGCGGGATCCGCCTCGTGCTCGACGGGGTCTTCAACCACATCTCCCACCTCCACCCCACCGCGCGCCGCGCGATCGCCGCCGGCCCCGGCACCGAGGAGGGCGACCGGATCCGCTGGGCGGGCACGAGCCCCTACGGCTTCGAAGGCAACGACGACCTGGTCGAGGTGGACCTCTCCGATCCCGTCATCCAGGACCGGATCGTGGAGATCATGAGCCGCTGGCTCGAGCGCGGGGCCGACGGCTGGCGGCTGGACGCGATGTACGCCGCGGGCGCCGAGGCGTGGGCGCCGATCCTCGAACGGGTCCGAGCCGCGCATCCCGAGGCGTGGATCCTCGGCGAGGTGATCCACGGCGAGTACCCGGCCTTCGCCGCCGCCTCCGGCGCGGACTCGATCACCCAGTACGAGCTGTGGAAGGCGATCTGGTCCTCGCTGCGCGACGGGAACCTCTTCGAGCTCGCGCACGCGCTCGGCCGTCACCAGGGCTTCCTCGACCAGTTCCGGGAGGCCGGCTCGGGCGCTCTGCCGCTGACCTTCGTGGGCAACCACGACACCACCCGCATCGCCTCCCAGCTGGAGGACGGCCGCGACCTCGCCGCCGCGACCGCGCTGCTCGCCCTGCTGCCCGGCATCCCGGCCGTCTACGCCGGGGACGAGTTCGGCGCCGCCGCCGTGAAGGAGGAGCGCGAGGGCGGGGACGACGCGATCCGACCCTGGTTCCCCGGCTCGCCCGACGAGGTGGTCGCCGCGCACGAGGCCGCCGACGCGGGCGACGAGTCGCCCCGCTCCCTGCAGCTGCTCGCCCCCGAGGCGGCGGGGCGGATCCTCGAGGCCCACCAGCGCCTGCTCTCCCTGCGCCGACGCGAACGGTGGCTCGTCACCGCCTCGGTCGCCGTGGACGAGGCGACGCTGACGAACACCTGGGCCCAGATCGTGCTGACCCCGACGGCCGGCGGGCACGACGCGGGGGCGAATGAGCTCGACACGACGGCCGACGGGGAGCCCGCGGCGGCCGACCGCGCGGCCGACGCGACGGACCCCTCCGGCGAGCGCCCCGCCCCTCTCACGCTGGTGCTGAACCTCGGCGACGAGGCCCTGCCCGCCCCTGGCGCGGTGCTCGAGGCGGTCAGCGGCGCGGACATGCTCGACGCCGTCGGCCCCGCCGCCGAGGGGACGGTCCCCGCCCACGGCATCGCGGTGGTGCGCTGAGCGGGCGTCGCGCTGCCCTCCAGCCCCTGCCAGCCCGGTGCCGTGCAAGTCCTAGAGAGGGTGCACGCAAGTGTTCGCCTGCCTCAGGACAGCCTGATGCCCTCATGACCTGGCACGACGGATCCGCCCACGCAAGTAGTGCTGCGGCGTCCGGCAAATGCCGGGTGCTCACCACACAGGTCGCTCGTCGTAGGCTCGAGGCATGAGCACCGCGATCAAGCCCGCCGAGTCCGTGAACACCGCCCCCGTCGTCGCCGCCGGGCTGATCGGCGGCTGGCTGACCGCGAGGGAGACCGGCATCCGCCCGCTCGGCGGCGTGGTCCTCGCCGCGGCCGGGATCTACGCGGGCCGCACCTGGCTCGCCCGTCGCGGCCCCGCGACCACCGCCGTGCTCGGCGCGACCTACGTGCTCGGCTTCGGCCTCTCCCACCCGCTGGCGAAGAAGATCGGGGCCTGGCCCGCGGTCCTCACGGTGACCGCCGCCTCGGCCGGCGCCGCGGCGCTGCTGTCCGACGCCGCCTACGGCGAGTGGCTGCCCGCCGACGCCGACGCCTGACCAGGGCGGGCGCTCCACGGCACGTCGTGGCGATATCGCCACATCGCGTCACTACGCGCCCATCGGCGACACCGCAGGGAGCAGCCCGCCACCCCGCGCACCCTGAGCCCATCCCGTCCGAGCTGTCGGCATCCGGCCCCACACCGACAGCTCAGAGGGGATGGAGCGCGTCCAGGGCAGACGAGACGAGAGACCTGTCGGAGCGGCCGCCCCCCGGAATGCGCTGTCACCCGTCGGGATCGTTGACTAGGCTAAGTCCTCGTCCCCGACCGCCGGGGCGCACTCCCCTCTGAGGAACTCTCTCCCCATGCTCGGCACCATGCGCCGCCTCTGGCAGACGGTCCGCCCCATCAGAATCCGCCTCTTCCTCGGCCTGCTCAGCGCCATGACGGCCTCGCTCGTGGCGCTGATGATCCCGCAGGTCCTCGAGGTCATCGTCAACCGGCTCGGCAGCGACGCCACCGCCATCACCATCTGGACCGGCGGCGCGATCGTGCTGGGCCTCGGCATCGTCGAGGCCACCCTGATCTGGCTGCGCCGCACCTTCGCCGTCGCCCCCTCGACCACCGTCGAGAAGCAGATCCGCGTGGGCTTCTACCAGAAGGTCCAGCACCTGCCCGTCACCTTCCACGACGGCTGGGGCTCGGGCCAGCTGCTCTCGCGCATGATGAGCGACATCAACCAGATCCGCCGCTGGATCGCCTTCGGCATGATCATGGCCGTCACCAACGCGGTGACGATCGCGGTGGGCATGATGCTGCTGATCCGCTCCAGCGCGCTGCTGGCGCTGATCTTCTTCATCGCCGCGGTGCCCGTCTCGATCATCGCCTACCGCTTCAACCGCACCTTCTCGGTCCTCTCCCGCCGCTCGCAGGACCAGAACGGCGACCTCGCCACCACCATCGAGCAATCGGTGCAGGGCATCCGCGTGCTGAAGGCCTTCGGACGCGGGCCGACGGCGCTCGCGGGCTTCACCGAGCAGGCTGAGGAGCTGCGCCGCACCGAGGTGAAGAAGGCGACCGCCATCGCCCGCTTCGACATGTTCATGTTCATGCTCCCCGAGCTCGCGCTCGGCGTCGCGCTGCTGGTGGGACTGCACCTGACCGCCGACGGGTCCATCACCACCGGCCAGCTCGCCTCCTACTTCGCGACCGCCACGCTGGTGGTCGGCCCGGTGCGAATGCTCGGCATGCTGCTGGGCCAGGCCGTGAACGCGAGCACCGCGCTGGACCGCCACTACGAGGTGATGGACACCGAGAACACGATCGTCTCGCCCAAGCGCCCGGTGCCGGTGAACCCGGCCGCGGCGATCGGGGCGGTGCGCCTGGACCGCGTGCACTTCCGCTACGCCGACGCCCCCGAGCACGTCGACGACGTGCTGGACGGGGTGGACCTCGAGGTCCGCCCCGGGGAGACGATGGCGCTGGTCGGCGTCACCGGCAGCGGCAAGTCGACGCTGCTGCAGCTGGTGCCGCGGCTGTACGACACGACCGCCGGCGCGATCACGATCGACGGCGTGGACATCCGCGACATGGACCTCACCACGCTGCGCACCCTCACCGCCGTCGCCTTCGAGGACGCGACCCTGTTCTCCGACTCGGTGCGGGACAACGTGCTGCTCGGCGCGGACCCGGCCCTGTCCGCGCAGGAGGCGGAGGATCTGCTGCACCTCGCGCTGCGCACGGCGGATGCGACCTATGCCTACGAGCTGCCGGACGGGGTCGACACCCGCATCGGCGAGGAGGGCATGAGCCTGTCGGGCGGGCAGCGCCAGCGCCTGGCCCTGGCCCGCGCGATCGCGGCGAAGCCCGCCGTGCTGCTGCTCGACGACCCGCTCTCCGCTCTCGACACCAAGACCGAGGAGACCGTCACCGCGCGCCTGCGGGAGGTGCTCGCCGGGACCACCACCCTGATCGTCGCCCACCGCACCTCGACCGTGGCGCTGGCCGACCGGGTCGCGCTGCTGGACGACGGGCGAGTGGTCGCCGTCGGCACCCACACCGAGCTGATGGCGAGCTCGGCCCGCTACCGCTGGGTGATCGCGAACCAGGAGGAGGAGCGGCGCCGCGACCAGGACATCGAGACGCTCACCGGCGAGCTCGAGCTCCGCGCCATCCAGGAGGAGGGACGATGACCGCCGCCGCACCCACGGACCGCGACGACGCCGACAGCGGCGCGCTCACCGCCGAGGAGGCCCGCACCTCCCGCATGCGCTCCTTCGCCCTGCTCGGCGAGCTGATCTCCCCGGTCAAGGGACAGTTCGCGATCATGGCCGTGATGGTCGTGATCGCGCAGCTCGCCGTCGTGGCGGGCCCCGCGATCATCGCCTGGGGCATCGACCACGGCCTGCCCGCGCTGCTGGACGGCGACCCGTGGCCGGCCTTCCAGGCGGCGGCCCTCGCCGTCGCCGCCGCGATCGTCGGGGGCGTGCTGACCTTCGGGTACGTGCGCCAGTCCGTCGTCGTCGGCCAGCGGATGCTGCTCTCCCTGCGGCGGAAGGTCTTCCGCTTCACCCAGAAGCAGGACCTCGAGTTCCACGAGTCCTACACCTCCGGCCGGATCGTCTCGCGGCAGACCTCCGACATGGAGGCGCTGCGGGAGCTGCTGGACTCGGGCGTGAACGTCATGGTCGGCGCGTCGCTGTCGATGGTGTTCACGATCGTGCTGATCGTGACCATGGATCCGGTGACGGGCCTGGTCATGCTGCTGATGCTGATCCCCTGCGTGGCGCTGACGGTGTGGTTCCAGAAGCGCTCGAGCGTCGAGTACCGCGCGATCCGCACCCACTCGGCACGGCTGATCGTCCACTTCGTCGAGGCGATGGCCGGGATCCGCGCCGTGAAGGCGTTCCGCAAGGAGGACCGCAACCACGCCGAGTTCGACCGCCTCGCCCAGGACTACCGCGACGCGTCGATGCGCTCGATCAACGTCTTCGGCATCTACCAGCCGGCGCTGCGCGTGCTCGCGAACATCACCATCGCCGCGGTGCTGGTCGTCGGCGGATTCCGGGTGCTCAGCGGCGACCTGCAGGTCGGCGTGCTGGTCGCGCTCGTGCTCTACTCGCGACGCTTCTTCCAGCCGATCGACGAGATCGCGAACTTCTACAACGCCTTCCAGTCCGCCGTCGCGGCGCTCGAGAAGATCGCGAACCTGCTGGCCGTGCAGCCCCACGTGAAGGAGGCGCAGACCCCGACGCCGCTGCCCAGCTCGGACGGGCAGATCGACTTCGAGGACGTCTCCTTCCGCTACTCGGACGACGGGCCGCTCGTGCTGCAGCCGATGGACCTGCACATCCCCGCCGGTCAGACGGTGGCGCTGGTGGGCCAGACCGGCGCCGGGAAGTCCACGGTCGCGAAGCTCATCGCCCGCTTCTACGACGCGACCGAGGGGGCGGTGAGGCTCGACGGCGTGGACCTGCGCGAGGTGTCCATGGAGGACCTCACCCGCAACATCGTCATGGTCACGCAGGAGGCGTACCTGTTCTCCGGCACCGTCGCGGACAACATCGCGCTCGGCCGGCCCGGCGCGCCCCGCGAGGAGATCGAGGCGGCGGCCCGCGCGATCGGGGCCGACGAGTTCATCGAGAAGCTCCCCTACGGCTACGACACCGACGTGAACAAGCGCGGCGGCCGGGTCTCGGCCGGTCAGCGGCAGCTGATCTCCTTCGCGCGCGCCTTCCTCGCCGACCCGCGGGTGCTGATCCTCGACGAGGCGACCAGCTCGCTGGACATCCCCTCCGAGCGGATGGTGCAGGAGGGGCTGACGAAGCTGCTCGGCAGGCGCACCTCGCTGATCATCGCCCATCGCCTGACCACCGTGATGATCGCGGACCGGGTGCTGGTGGTGCACGACGGGCAGGTCGTCGAGGACGGCTCCCCCGCCGAGCTCGTCGCCGCCGGCGGCCGCTTCGCGGCGCTGTACCAGGCGTGGCAGGAGTCGATGTAGCGCGCCGGGATCGTCCCCTCGCACCGGGAGCGCGCGGCACGGGCCCCGCCCCCGGCAGCCGATGTGGCGCAGTTCCCACGACAGTTGTGCGGGAACGCTGGTGCAGGAGGTCGGCGCCGGTTATCTTCCTGCTGTCATACCGATCCCGATCCTGAGGAGAGCCGACGAGAGTCGGCCGTCACCCGCGGATCCCCTGCTCCTCAGAGGTCATCCCATGCACCTGCCCCTGCTCTCGCGCGCCCGATTCCTGGCGCTGCTGCTCGCCGCGCTCGTGGTCGCGGTGCCGCTCGCGATCGTCCCGCCCGCCGATGCCGCGGTGAAGAAGCCGCTGGACATCGTGAAGGTCTACTACGACCCGCCCGGCCGGGACTACTCGAAGAACTCCGAGTACGTGAAGGAGTACATCCAGGTCAAGAACACCGGGAAGACCACGCTGACCCTCACCGGCTACGTGATCCGCGACAACGGCCCCCAGAAGTACACCTTCCCCAAGGGCTTCAAGATCGCCCCCGGCAAGACCGTCACGATCCGCTCCGGCACCGGGAAGAACACCTCCACCACCCTGTACTGGGGCAAGGCGAGCTACATCTGGAACAACACCGGCGACACCGCGCGCCTGTACAGCTCCAAGGGCACGCTGCTCGAGTCCTGCCGGTACAAGGGCGGCGCGTACAAGGGCTCGTCGACCTACGCCCGCAGCGACAAGACGACCGCCTACTGCTGAGCCGGCGCGGGGCCGACGGCGTCCCGTCGGCCCCGCAGGCGTTCCCGCGGGAACGTCGTCGGCGCCCGATCTGTCAGATCCCGCGTTGGATCCCCGTCGGACGCCCGACGGAGCGTTCCCGCGGGAACGTCATCACCCTCCAACCCGTCAGAATCCTGTGGCTGAGCCGCCCGACGCGTTCCCGCGGGAACGTCACATCGGGCGGTTCTGTCATCTCCCGCCGCCCGGTCAGGCGCCGAGCATCTCCCGCAGCGCGGGGGTGACCCCCTCGACCTCCACCGGCACGTCGGGCCGACGCAGCAGCTCGGGCGTGACGAGGAAGCGCTGCTGCTCCTCGCTGGAGCCGGGGATCGTGGAGATCTCGGTGCCGTTGTCGATGTAGCCGCAGGCGCGGGAGACCCCGTAGGAGGGGGCGTTGCCGACCACGGCGGCGGACTCGGCCCGCAATGCGCCGAGGTGGTCGAAGGCGAGCACGAGCATCGCCTGGCGCATGAGCCTGCCGTACCCGTTCCCGTGGGCGTCGAGGGTCAGCCAGGAGCCGGAGGTGACGGTGCGCCGCTCGGCGAAGCGCTGGGCGGAGACGTCCTGCGCACCGATCAGCCGGCCTCCCGCCCACACGCCGAAGGCGAGTGTCCAGCGCTCGGGAGAGATCTCGCTGCGCAGCGTCCACTGGAAGCGCAGCGCTTCGCGCACGCGCGTCTCCGGCTCGGCGCGGTACCAGGGGAACACCTGCGGGGAGGTCGGGTCCTCGAAGATCGGCCGACGGATCAGCGCGGCGTACTCGGGCAGGTCCTCATCGGCCAGCGGCCGCAGGGTCAGGTCCCCGGCGCGGACGACGAGCCCGAGGGAGGGGTAGAGCGCGGACAGCGCGGGGAACGGCTCAGCACGGGTCTGCTCGGACATCGCCCCAGATTAGTCGCGGGCGACGGGGGCGATGTCGCGACGGACGCAGCGCTGGTCGACGCCGGCGAGAGCATCGTCGTGGCGCGCAGCCCGTCGGCGGGCGGCCCGCCGTACCCTGTACCGATGGCCATCGACGTTCTGCTCTCCGGTTTCGCGCCCTTCGACGGGGCGGCGACGAACGAGTCCTGGGAGGCCGTCCGGGAGGCGGTCCCGGCCCTCGTCGCGCGCGGCGTGGACGCGGAGGCGGTCGAGCTGCCGGTCGAGTTCGGCACCGCCTCGGAGCGTCTGGAGGAGGCGGTGCGGGGACTGCGTCCGCGGCTCGTGGTCGCCGTCGGCCTCGCCGCCGGACGCACCGCGATCACCCCGGAGCGGGTCGCGATCAACATCCGCGACGCCCGGATCCCCGACAACGCGGGCGCGAGCCCGGTGGACGAGCCGGTGGTGCCGGGCGCGCCCGTCGGCCGCTTCTCGACCCTGCCGGTCAAGGCGATGGTCGCCTCGCTCGCGGCCGACGGAGTGCCTGCGGCGGTGTCGCAGACCGCCGGGACCTATGTGTGCAATGACGTCTTCTACGCGCTGCAGCACCTGCTGGCGACCGACCCTGCGCTCGAGGGGATCCGGGGCGGGTTCGTCCACGTCCCCTCGGCCGACGTCGTCGACTCCCCCGCCACCGCACGGGCGCTGGTGCGGATGGTCGAGGTGGTGCTCTCCACGGAGACCGACGCCCGGCTCGCCGGCGGCGCCGAGCACTGAGCGGCGGGCGCTGAAAGGCGGGGGCTGAGCGGGAGGCTCCTTGCTGCCGGCGCCCCCCCTGACCCCGCCACCGCCGTGCCGCGATCCCGCGAACGGGGGCGCACAGCGTCGAGGTGGTCCACCGACGGGGCCGGTGACTCGGTGGAAACGAGGCTCCGCACGGGTGTGCACATCCCCACTGTCCACCCCCACAGGAAGTTATCCACAGCGCTCTCCACAGAGGTGGAGAAATGACATCCCTGTAGTTCCGCACGTACGAGCGTCGTCCCGGGCGTGTCGCGGCATTGCGCCGGCGCGACGACCAATCCTCGCGGCACCGCTCCGCAGCCCACCGGCGACCTTCGCACTCCATGGAATCACTGCAGGTCATGAGGCTTCCGTCGGGCGCTCGAATCGGACTTTGCGCGCGCTCCTCGGCACTGGATCATCTCCGCCCAGTGGTCGAGAACGTCTGCGCACCCCGCATCCACGGTGTATGGACCTGCGCTGTCCCCACTGTCCGTCCACAGCACATCGGCAGTTGTCCACAGCCAGAACGCGTCATCCCCAATGCAGGAGCGAGTTATCCACAGCGCGATCCACAGCTGGGGAAAACCACACCGGTGTAGTTCCGTCCGTGTCGTGACAGGGCTCTCGCGCACGGCCCGGGCGACCTGCCGGGGTCGCCCCGGAGAGCGCCCCGAAGCACGGCGCGGAGGAACGCCCGGGAGCGAGGGCCCGTAGGGGGCTCGGAGAGCCCCCTGGGGGGGGAACCGGCCGGCGAACGGCCCGAGGACGAACGACGGGGCGGCCCGGAGGGGCCGCCCCGTCGTGCGGGAGGAGTGGGCCGACAGGCGGGAGGGGCGCCCCCGCGCTCGAGCCGCGCGCCGTCGGCCCCGGAGGAGCCGCGCGCGGTCAACCACGGACAGGCCGCGCGCAGTACCGGTCAGAGGCCGGGGAGGAGCACCGTCTTGACCGCCACGAGCACCGCGCACAGCACCACGGCGGCGACCACCAGCGCGCCGTGCGTGATGGCGGAGCGGCGGGCGAGGGCCTGCCGGTCCTGACCCGCCACCGCCTTGGGGCGCAGCGCGTACATCCCCGCGGTGAGCGCCGCGCCGAGCAGGAGTCCGCCGAGGTGGCCCTGCCAGGAGATGTTGGGGACGGTGAAGGTGATCACCAGGTTCAGGGCGATCAGCACCCCGATCTGCGCGACCTGCCCGCCCATGCGCCGGTTGACGATGAACGCCGCGGCGAACAGGCCGAACACGCCGCCGCTCGCGCCGACGGTGCCGGTCAGCCAGGAGTACCCCATCGGATCGGCCAGGACGTACACCGCCGTGTGCCCGCCGAGCATCGAGACGAAGTAGATGGCGGCGAAGCGCGCGGGGCCGAGAGACCGCTCGAGGAACTGTCCCATCGCCCACAGCGCGTACATGTTCAGCGCCAGGTGCATGATCCCGCCGTGCAGGAAGCCCGCGGTGAGGAAGGTCCACGGCATCGCGAGCGCCCGGAAGGGGGCGAAGATGCCCAGCTGCTCGACGATCTGCGGAGCGACCATCTGTCCGAGATACGCGAGCACGCACAGCGCGATCAGCGTGTACGTGACGACCGGGGCGCCGGTGCGCATGCGCCCGCCCATCGCGGTGCGGGGCCGGGTCGAGGCCTGCGCCCTTGCCAGCTCCCGCTCGCAGTCCACGCACAGCACGCCCACGTCGGTGGGTCGCTGGCAGTCGGGGCAGGCCGGACGGTCGCAGCGCTTGCAGCGCACGTAGCTGACGCGATCCGGGTGGCGCGGGCACACCGGCTGCTCCTGCGGCCCGCCGCCCACGGGGCCCTGCGGCGGTGGGGCGTCGGCGGCGCTGTAGCCGTAGCTGGGTCTGTCCATGGGTCTCATTCCACCACGGGCGGCTGGAGGGAGCCGGGGCACTCCGGCGGGGCGCAGCGCCCTTCCGGGGAGCGGTGTCGAGGGCGGGGTGCTCCGGCCGGGGGCGGCGGGCAGGCGCTCAGCCGACGGCGGGGAACGCGGCGAACAGGCGCTCGAACCTCTTCCGCTGCGCCTCGCTCACGGGGCGCAGCGCGGTCAGGTCGAGGCGGCGCCGGGCGCCGGAGCCCTTGCGCGCCCAGGTGCCGACGACCTCGCCGCGGCGCAGCGCGGTGCGGCGGAAGACGCCGTTGTTGCCGGGGGTGATCGCGTCGTGACGCGCCTCGTCCATGAGGTAGAGCCGGTCGCGGGAGCCGAGCACGAGCTCGTCGAAGCCGGGCAGCAGAAGCTCCTTCATAGCCTCCTTCTCGAGCGCCTGGTACTCCTCGCGCAGGCCGGGCCGCCAGAACAGCCGCTCCCCGTCCCCGCCGCGAGCGGCCTCGGCGGTGGTGTGGAGGCGGCCGTCAGCGTCGGCGAAGCCGCTCTCGAGCTCGGCCTCGACCTGCGGCAGCGCCTCGCGCAGCAGGCCGAGGGGGAGCTTGGAGAACCAGGCGAGGTCCCGCTCCCCCGCCGGGCCGCGGCTGGTGAAGTAGCGCCGGGCGAGCTCGGCCGCGGCGGCGGTGCGGTCGCCATTGAAGGCACCCTCGAGGTCGGTGCCGGCGGGGAGCCAGGTCGGGGCGTGCACCACGGCGGTCTCGCCCTCGCGCCAGGGCCCATAGCAGGCATCGCCCATCGAGATCAGCTCGGCCAGCAGGTGGTAGCCGCGGCCGCCCTCCCAGGCGAGGCCCGCCTCCTCCCACGCCCGGCGCAGCTCGGCGCGCAGGGTCCCCCGGCCGCCGGGGCCCGAGTGCGGGGCGGCGACCCGCTCGAGCACCTCGCGGCCCCGGTCCACCTGCGCCTCGTCGAGTCCGAGCTGGCCGCGGCGCGCGATCGCGGCGCGCAGGGGGCCGGCGACGCAGAGCTCGGTGAGCCAGGCGAGGGTGTCGGCGGCGACGGCGAAGACGGTGCCGCGCATCGGGTAGCCGCGCACGATCCTCCCCTCGTCGAAGGCGGCGAGCACGGGGTCGATGCTGCCGCCGCTGCGCAGGACGAGGGAGGAGAGGACGCCGGGAAGGTCCTGGCCCTGGCTCGCGGCGAAGGCGCGCGCGATCTCGGCGGGGTCCTCGCTGCGGGGCGGACCGACGAGGCCCTGGGCGACGAGGCGATGGCCGGCGAGGTGGCGCGGGGTCATGGCTCGAGGGTAGGGCGGGGACGCCGCGAGGAGGAGGGGCAAGGCGGGAGACCTTGTCGGAGGAGCCGACGGGAACCGGTGCGGAGGAGCCGGCGGGAACAGGCTCGGAGGACCCGACAGGGACCGGTTCGGAGAGGCTACCCTCACCACGTTCCTGGAGGTCAGGCTAGCCTCCCCTAGCTTGATTGGATTTAGTCCAAAGAGTAGGTTCGGGGCATGAGCCTCCTCGACATGCCCCCTCGCCGCCCGCCCGCTCTCGACTCCCCCGACACCCCCGCCCCCGCCGCGTCGTCCGCCGGGCCCGCCGATGCGCATGCCCCGTCGGCCGACCGGGACCCGCGCACCTCCGTCTCGCGTGACCACTCCGAGGACCGCACCACGCGCTCGGACCGCATCAACCAGCTGCGCGCCGGGGTGCTCGGAGCGAACGACGGCATCGTCTCGGTCGCGGGCCTCGCCGTCGGCGTCGCCGGCGCCACCACCGACATCCGCTGGCTGCTGATCGCGGGACTCGCCTCGCTGGTCGCAGGCGCGCTGTCCATGGCGATGGGCGAGTACGTCTCCGTCTCCACCCAGCGCGACACCGACCGCGCCCTCATCGCGCGCACCCGCGCCGACCTCGCCGCCGACCCTGCCGGCGAGCACCGGCACCTGCTCGCGGCGCTCACCGAGTCAGGGATCCCGGGCGACGTGGTGGGTGAGGTCGCCGACTCGATGGAGCGCCACGACGCGCTCACCGCCCACACCCGCTTCCGCCACGGCGTGGAGCAGGGCACCGTCGTCTCGCCGCTGTCGGCGGCGCTCGCCTCGCTGCTCTCCTTCACCCTCGGGGGGATCATCCCGCTGCTCGCGATCCTCGCCAGCCCGCCCGTGCTGCGCCTGCCCGCGACGCTCGTCGCCGTCGTGGTCGCGCTCGCGCTGCTGGGCGTGGTCAGCGCCCGCCTCGGCCAGGCCGACGCCCGCACCGCCACCGTGCGCACGATCATCGGCGGGGTGCTCGCGCTCCTGGTCACCTACGGGATCGGCGCGGCGCTCGGGGTCGCGATCGGCTGACCGCGCGGAGCGCCCCACGGCTCACGCCCCGGCCCGGCACCTCCCGCGGTGCCGGGCCGTCGTGCCCCTGGTCACCTCGCGGAGCACGGCCCCTCCGGACAGGTGTCCGATGAGTAGCCTCGACGGGCATCCCTTTTCCACACCCTGACGAGAGTGCGCCATGACGACCCGACGCCCTTCCCGCCGCCCCGCCACGCCCTTCGCCCGCCGCGGCGTGCTGCTCGCGGCACCGACCCTCCTCCTCGCCGGCTGCGGCCTCCTCCCCGGCGGCACGGACGACGAGAAGGGCGGCGATGCCGCCGCGGGGCAGGCGGACGAGGGCGCGGCCGACGGCGCCGCGCAAGCCGCGAACCCGGCGACCAGCGCGGTCGTCGACCTGCAGCCCACCGACGTCACCGACGAGGCGGTCGCAGGCCGACTCATGTCCCGCCTCGAGGCATCCCAGACCCTGCTCGCCCCCAGAGTGAAGGCGACGGTCACCGCGAGCGGACTCGTGGACAGCCTCACCGCCGCCGACTACACCGCCCTCACCGGCGAGGAGCCCCCTGCGGCCGACGACGCCGAGGAGGGCACCGCGGTGGAGACGATCCTCCCCGGCGAGCGCAAGCAGTTCCTCCTCGCCGCCTGGGAGTCCACCGACTCCGAGTGGCAGCCCGCGGTCTTCACGCACAACTCCACGACGCTGAACATCACGCACGGAGGGAACACGACGAACATCCACGTGCCGCAGGTCGCGGAGGGAGATGCCGAGCGCAGCGGGATCGTGCTCGCGATCGTGGACCGCAACCCCGCGCCCGAGGCGATGGGGCTGCGCGCCGAGATCCGCGACGGGGTCTCGGAGATCTCCCTCGTGGACGGCTCGATCCTCGTCACCCCTTCCCCGTCGCTCTATGAACGGGAGCTCGGCGTCGAGGTCACGGATGCGGGCATCGTCGAGACGGAGGTCGACGAAGGCTGGGTCTCCGGGGTCATGTCCGTGCGCGGCACGGTGAAGAGCGCGTTCCTCACCCCATACATCGACACCGTCGACTACGGCGGCAACCTGTTCTGGGCAGCGGCGGACGAGCTCCATCTCGTGGTGGACCTGGACTGGCAGATGGACTTCTCCTCGAACGTCGTCGACCGGACCGAGGCCAAGCTGACCCTCGAGGACGGCACCGAGCTGCGTCCCGCGCAGGACACGGACCAGATCTTCTACGACAGCCACGGCACCCACATCGCGACCTTCACGATCCCCGCGGACGAGCGCTCCGCCACGCTCACCCTCTCGCCCCGCTTCACCCAGGTGATCGACAAGGACTTCGAGCAGGTCGAGGACCCGATCACTGCGACGCTCACCTTCTCCTGAGACGCACGACGCCGCCGGGTCGCCGCACATGCGGCGACGCCGGCGGCGTCGTTCCGGGGGCGCTCAGCACGCCCGTCCGGTCACTTCTCGAGCGAGACCTTCTCGATGACGACGTCCTCGAGGGGACGGTCGCGCATGTCGGTCTTGACCGCGGCGATCTCGTCGACGACCTTCTTGGAGTCCTCGTCCGCGACCTCGCCGAACACGGTGTGCTTGCCCTGCAGGTGCGGGGTGGGGCCGACGGTGATGAAGAACTGCGAGCCGTTGGTGCCGGAGGGGCGACCGGTCAGCGCGTTGCGGCGAGTGCCGGCGTTGGCCATGGCGAGGACGTAGGGCTCGTTGAAGTTCTTCTCGGAGATCTCGTCGTCGAAGGTGTAGCCGGGGCCGCCGGTGCCGGTGCCCAGCGGGTCACCGCCCTGGATCATGAAGCCGGAGATGATGCGGTGGAAGACGACGCCGTCGTAGAACGGACGGGTGACCTTCTCGCCGGTCTCCGGATCGGAGAACTCCTTGGAGCCCTCGGCGAGGCCCACGAAGTTCTCGACCGTCTTGGGGGCGTGGTGCGGGAACAGCTCGATGCGGATGTCCCCGTGGTTGGTGTGCAGAGTTGCGAACATGGCGCAATCCTCCCACAGACCGTGCGCGCAGGCCGTGCGCACGGACGCTGCGCGGACCGGACCGATCCTCCACATCGCCGCGGCCTGGCACATCCTCCGCGACTCCGCATCCGCTGTGAACGCCGCGGGGTGGTCGCGTTAAGGTTGTGCCACACGGGTCGTGGCAGTCGTCGGCTGCCCCGGCCCAGGGACCACCGTCGGCCCGACCCGACGGATTCGACCGAAAGGGGAACCCCATGGCGCTTGGAACCAAGGCCGAGGCGAAGAAGGCCAAGAAGAAGGCCTCGAAGGCCGTCGAGGCCGCTGGCGCGTCCAGCCAGAACGCCCAGAAGGCCGTCGAGGAGCTGCAGAAGCTCGCAGCCCAGGTGGGTCCGGTGGTGTCCGAGGGCGCCCGCGAGGCCCGCTCGAAGGCGACCGACCTGTACGGCCAGTACGTCCCCGAGGCGCAGCAGAAGCTGCGCGAGCAGGGCGACAAGCTCTCGCAGAACCTCGGTCCGCGCGCGGACAAGCTCCGCCACGACCTCGAGGACGACTACCTCCCCCGCGCCCGCAAGACCGCCGAGACCACCGGCACCGTGCTCAAGGCCGCCGTCGACGCGGCGCGCAAGGAGCTCGACAAGGGCCAGGGCGACATCCGCTCCGCGATCGTGGAGCCCACCCCGCAGAAGAAGAAGGGCCGCGCCGGCAAGGTGCTGCTCATCCTGGGCCTGGCCGCCGCCGGTGCCGCCGCGGGCTACATCGCCTGGCAGAAGACCCGTCCGGTCGAGGACCCGTGGGCGCCGCCCGCGGACTTCGCCCGCGCGCACTACCCCGCCTCGGCGGGCACCGAGTCCGACTCCTCGACCGTCTCCGACACCGTCGGCTCGGCCGACGCCGGCGACGTCGCCTCCGCCCTGAAGGGCGACTCCCACGGCGGGGACACCACCCCCAAGGAGGTCAAGGTGGACTCGGATCCCGAAGCCGCCACGGCCGACGAGGAGAAGCGCGGCAACCACCGCGGCGACGCCTGATCCCAGGCCCCAGCCAGCGCGAACGACTCGCGTGACGCACGTGCCCGACGGCGCGGCGGTCCCGTCCCCGGACGAGGAGCGCCGCGCCGTCGGCGCGTCCGGGGACGCCGGCGAGCACAGTGGTGCGTGCGGAGTCGGCGGACCGAGCGGTCGCGAGGTCGGCAGGATCCGGACGGAGCGTCTGCGGCTCGCGCCGGTCACGGAGGCCGACGAAGCGGAGCTGTTCGCTCTCCATGCGGATCCGCGCGCCTTCGTCGAGGACTCGACGGAGCCGCTGACCGACCCGGCGCAGATGCGCTGGGTGCTCGCGCAGTGGCGCGAGAGCTGGGAGCGCCACGGGGCGGGCCACCTGACCGTACGGGCACGGGAGGGCGCCGACCTTCCGGTCGGCCTGCTGGGCGTGGTGGGTCTTGTCCCGCTCGCGCGCGACGTGGACCGGGCGACGGACGCACGCCGGACCCACGGCCCCGCTCCTGGCGCCGCCGACGGCTCCGGCGCCACGACCGCCGCCCCTGCCAGGACCATGCTGAGCGCGTACTGGCGGCTCTCGCCCGAGGTGACCGGTCGCGGCGTCGCGACCGAGGCGATGCGCGCGGTGCTCGAGGCGCTGCCCGCAGGGGCACGGCGCGGCCCCCACGCGGCAGGCAGCGACACGGGCACGCACGACGGCAGAGCCCTGGACGACGCCACAGCCCTGGACGACAGCACAGCCCAGGATGACCGCACGGTCCCGTTCGAGATCGTCGCGATCACGGACCGCGGGAACACGGCCTCGCTCGCCCTCGCCGCGCGCCTCGGCTTCCGCCCAGCTCCGCCGGACCGCCCTGTGCCCGGCGGGCGCGCCGACGACGCGCTCCTGCTGCTGGACCCGTCGGCGACCATCTGATCACGCCGGCGCCCGCACCCCCGCCGGCCCGACCCCACCCCTCGCACCACGCCGGCCCTGCCCACAGGTCACGTCGGCCAGGAGGCCCTGGTCGGGTACTGGCGTGTGGCGTGCCGGTACGGATATATGGGCCTACCCGCACGCCACGCGCCATGACTCGTCGGCCCTCCTCCCTAGACTGACGCGCATGCCTGCTGCCACGCCCGGCCCCGGGGCGGGCCGCTACGCCCCCTCCCCCAGCGGCGACCTGCACCTGGGGAACCTTCGCACCGCGATCCTGGCCTGGGTGCTCGCGCGCCGCACCGGCCGCGCCTTCCACCTGCGGGTCGAGGACCTCGATCGAGTGCAGGAGGGCGCCGCGCAGCGCCAGCTGGAGGACCTTGCGGCGCTGGGCCTGGACTGGGACGGCGAGGTCGTCCGCCAGTCGGAGCGCGGCGCGGACCACGAGGCCGCGATCGGCTCCCTGACGGCGCAGGGCCTCGTCTACGAGTGCTACTGCACCCGGCGAGAGATCCTCGAGGCGCCGAGCGCCCCGCACGCCCCGCCCGGCGCCTATCCCGGCACCTGCCGCGACCTCTCCTCCCCCGAGCGCGAGGCCGGTCGCGAGCGGATGCGGGAGCTACGACGCGAACCCGCGCTGCGGCTGCGCGCCGAGGTGACGGAGTGGAGCGTGCAGGACCTCTGGGAGGGCGAGGTCCGCGGCGCGGTCGACGACCTCGTGCTGCGCCGAGGCGACGGCGTGGTCGCCTACAACCTCGCCGTCGTGGTCGACGACGCCGCGGCCGGGGTCGACCAGGTGGTCCGCGGCGACGACCTGCTCAGCTCCGCCCCGCGCCAGGCCCATCTCGCGCACCTGCTGGGCCTGCCCGAGCCGACCTACGCGCACGTCCCGCTCGCCCTGAACACCGCGGGCGCGCGCCTGGCCAAGCGCGACGGCGCGGTGACGCTGCGGGACCGGCTCGCCGCCGGGGAGAGCGCGGCCGACGTCGTCGAGCGGATCGGGGACTCGCTGGGAGTGCCGGACTGCCGCTCCGCGGCCGATCTGCTGGAGGCCTGGGACCCGGCAGGGATGTCCCGTCGGCCGTGGGTGGTGGATCTGCCGGCCTGAGCCGCCCGGGCCGGGCCCCGTCGGCCGATCGGAGCCGGGGGGAGCGGCCGGGTTCCTCCCGCCACACTTCATCACAGAGGGGGTAACAAAACTCGATACACGGATGTATCGTCGCCGTGTGATGCGATACCTCCGTGCTCTCCTCACCGCGCTCTCCTCCGCGCTGCACGCCGTCCTGTCCGCTCTCGGCACCGCCGGTGCCGCCCTCGGGCGGGGCGCGTCCGCCGCGGGGCGGGGCGCGGTCGCCCTGCTGCCCCGGGAGTGGAAGAAGCCGATCGCGGCGCTGTTCGTGACCGGACTGGCCCTCGTGCCGCTGGTCTACTCCGGCAACATGACCTGGTCGTTCATCGACCCGAGCAACAACCTGAACCACATCACCGCAGCCGTGGTGAACGAGGACACCGGCGCGGACGCGGAGAGTCCGGACGGGGAGGTCTCCCACATCGACGTGGGCGAGGAGTTCACGGAAACCCTGCTGGAGAAGGACCAGGAGAACCTCTACCACTTCGTGGAGGCCTCCCCCGCCGAGGCGCAGCGCGGCCTGGCCGACGGCACCTTCGGCGCCACCATCACGATCCCCTCCGACTTCTCCGAGAACATCGCCTCGCTCGGCGGCGACGCGATGGAAGCGGCCCCCGCGATGATCACCGTGAGCACGAACGACTCGGTGAACTACGTCGGCGGCAACTTCTCCAAGTCCGTCGGCACCGCGCTGACCGACGCGCTGCGCGCCTCGGTGCTCGAGGAGTACCTCGACAAGATCTACGTCGGCTTCACGACGATCCATGACGGGATCGTCGACGCGGCCGACGGCGCCGCCGAGCTCTCGGACGGAGCGAGCGATCTCCACGACGGCACCGGCGACCTGGTCGACGGCACGGCTGAGCTCACCGACGGCACCGGCCAGCTCGCGGACGGGTCCGCCGAGCTCGCCGCGGGCGCGGTCGACCTGCACTCCGGCAGCCTCGACCTCGTGGTCGGGCTGGATCAGCTCACCTCCGGCGCGGTCACGCTGCGCAACGGCGTCGCGACCCTGGACGCCGGTGCGCAGCAGCTCTCCGGCGGGCTGGCGACCCTCGACGAGAAGGGGCGGCCGCTGCGCAGCGGCGCGGACGAGCTCGCCGGCGGCGCCGAACAGCTCGCGACCGGGGCGAGCGATCTCGCCGGCGGGGCGGGACAGGTCGCCGACGGCACCCAGCAGCTGGACGAGACCGTCACCGACGCCGCCGAGCGCGCCCGCGAGCTGGGCGTGACCGAAGAGAGCGTCCAGGCCACGAGCGAGGACCTGGTCACCGCGATCGACGACCTCGAGCGCGCGATCGACGGGATGCCGGAGCTGCTGGACGCCCCGGGCGAGGCCGCCGCCACCATCGCAGCCACCACCGAGAGCCTCGACGAGAAGGCCGGCGAGCTCGCCGAGACCGCCCGGAACCTCGACGAGTCCACGGGCGATCGCGCCCAGGACGCCCGCACCCTGCGCGAGGGCGCCGAGTCGATCGCCGGTGACGTCGAGACCCTCGACCAGGCCGTACAGGACGCGGCCGAGGCCACCTCCACCTCGGCGCAGTCCGCCGAGACCTCCGAGGGCTCCGCCGGGGAGCTCGCCGACGGCGTCGACGAGCTCGCAGGACTCTGCGCCGAGGCCGGCGGAGGCCCCGGCGAGGCGTCCGACGGGGGCGGCGAGGGGGCCGAGCAGCCTTCCGCGGCCGAGTCAGCCGTCTGCCAGAAGGCGGAGGAGCTCGCCGGCACCACGCAGAAGGTCCGCGAGGACGCCGAGACCGCCACCGCCGACGCGGCCGAGGCCGACCGCCTGGCCCGGACCGCCGCGGAGACCTCCACCGACGTCGCCGACACCGCCGAGGGCATGAGCGACGCCGCCTCCGATATCGAGGAGTACATCGAGACCCTCTCCACCACCACCTCTGCACTCGCCGAGGGCGCCGCTGCTCTCGAGGGCACCACCTCGACCATCGCCGAGGACACCTCGACCCTCAGCAGCGACCTCGGCACGGCGCGGGACGACCTCGCCTCCGCCGTCCCGTCGGCCGAGCCCGGCCAGAGCGCCTCCGACCTCGCCGGCGAGCTCGCCGACCAGGCCCGCACCGCCGCCCTCGCGCTGCCCGAGGCGTACCGCACCCTGGACCAGGGCGTGCAGGACATCCACCGTCTGAACTCCGGCGCCCGCGAGGTCGCCTCCGGCGCGGACCAGCTCGCCGCCGCGACGGGCACCGCCCGCGACGGCGCCCAGGACCTCGCCTCCGGCGTCACCCAGTACACCGACGGCGTCGGCTCGGCCCGCGACGGCGCGGATCAGCTCGCCGACGGCACCGGCACCCTCAGGGACGGCGCCGGCACGCTCGCCGACAAGACGGGCGAGGCCCGCGACGGGGCGCAGCAGCTCGCCGACGGCACCGGCACCCTCGCGGACGGCTCGGCCGAGCTCGCCGACGGCGCCCGCCAGGTGGACGACGGCGCGACGCAGCTCGCCGACGGCGCGACCGACCTCGACGACGGCGCCGAGAAGCTCGACGACGGCTCGACCGAGCTCGCCGACGGCCTGGCCGACTCGAAGGACGACGTCCCCTCGTACACCGACGAGGAGAGCAGCGAGCTCGCTGGGACCGCCTCGGACCCGGTGCAGATGAGCTTCGAGCGCCAGAACGATCTGGGCCGCTTCGGCGAGGGCCTCGCTCCGCTGTTCCTCGCGATCAGCCTGTGGGTCGGCGGCATGGCGATCTTCCTGATGATGCCGCCGTTCTCCTCCGAAGCGATGGCGCGCGGGACGGGGCCGGTGCGACTGCTGGCAGGCGGGCTCATCCCCGCCTTCCTGCTGGGTCTCGTCCAGACGCTGATCGCCGTCGGAGCTCTGCACTGGCTGATCGGCCTCACCATCGACGACCTGCCGCTGATGTTCGGGCTCGCGGGGCTGACCTCGCTGGTGTTCGTCGCGCTGAACCACGGCTTCGGCGCCCTGTTCGGGCCGGTCGGGAAGTTCGTCGCCCTGGTGCTGATCGCGCTGCAGATCTCCGGGGCGGGCGGCACCTACCCGGTCCCGACCCTGCCGGGCTTCTTCCAGATGCTCCACCCGTACCTGCCGATGACCCATGCGGTCGACGCCTTCCGCGGAGCGATCGGCGGGGGCTGGATCGACCCGGCCGGGGACCTCGCCTGGCTGTCGGGCTGGCTGGTGGTCGGCGTCGTCCTGGGGTTGCTCGGCGCGGTCGTCCAGCGGCGCCGCACGCTGCGCACGCTCGGCACGGACGAGGGCGGACCGGACGGCGTGGACGAGGAGAAGCCCGAGACCTCCACGGGCTCCGCCGCCCGCGCCTGAGGCGCCGGCGCTTCGCCTTGACAGCCGCGCCGGGTCGGTCCCGACAGGCCAGGCACTGCACCCAAGCGCCCGGCGGCCCGGTGCCCCGTGCCCGGTGCCCCCCCCCGTGCCCCGTGCCCGGTGCCCCGGCGGGAGCGTGGTCAGGTCATGGCGCAGGGCGTACCACTATGCCTATATAGGCGTAGTGGTACGCCCTGCGCCAATACCCGTCACCTCAGCACCTGCCCTCACTGGTCCTCTTGCCCCCGGTCGCCCCCTTCCGCCCGGTCACCCACGGCGCCGCATTATCGGTCGGCAACCTCCGTCGAGGCTCGGCGACGTCGGTCCGAGCCCTGAGTCCCCATCGGCCCGGCCGCCCCTGCCGGTTCCCTGCTCCTCGGCCTGTTCGGCTCCGCCCCTGCCGGTTCACCGCACCTCCCCTCCACAGCCCTCCCTCGTCCACATCGCCGCCCCCGCTCCGCAACAGCGGTCATGTCGTGGCTGTACTGAGGCGATGCAGATTCCAGGGATCATCCATCGCTCAGACCTGCGCACTGTCGGCATCGACGAGGCGGCGCGCCGACGATTCCTCCGGCGCGGTCTCATGCAGAGGGTGGACTGCTGGTACGTCCGGAGCACGGCGCCGGCGAATCTTGTCGCACTTCTGGAGCAGGGAGTGCGGCCGACCTGCGTCAGCGCTGCGCGGCACCACGGCCTGTGGATCCCTCTCCACGCCGGCGAGCACGTCTACCGTCCTCGCGCCCCAACGGGTTCTGGTCGGTCGACATCGCTCATCCTGCACGGCAGTGAGATGCGGAGCTGGCCGGATCGCGATCCGGTCGCCGAGCTCGAGCTGGCGCTCGAGCACGCCGGCAGGTGCCTCCCCGTTCGGGACGCGGCGATCCTGTTCGAATCGGCGCTGAACAAGGGGCTGCTGACCTGGCATGTGGCGCAGCGGATCGTCTCCGGTCTCCCCTCCTCCCGACGGAGGCAGCTCGCCCGTGTCTCCCCGCTCGCCGAGTCCGGTACCGAGACGGCCGTGCGCTGGTGGCTCGAGTCGCTGCACGTGCCGGTCACGCCTCAGGTCGTCGTCCCGGGCGTGGGACGAGTGGACCTGAAGCTCGGCCAGAACTGGATCATCGAGTGCGACAGCGTCCAGTTCCACGACAACCCCCGCCAGTACCACCTGGACCGGGCACGGGATCTGCAGCTGCAGGCCCGCCGCTACACCGTGACGAGGCTGACCTGGGAACAGGTCTTCCTCGAATGGGAGCGGACCTCCGAGCTGCTGCTCACGATCCTCCGCCGACGGGAGCACCGCCGCCCCCTCGCCTCCTGAACGTGCCGTCTCATGGGGTGTGGCGGCGGGCGTGGTCGGGTCATGGCGCAGCGCGGACCTCTATGCCTATATAGGCGTACCGGCACGCTGCACGCCAATACCCGTCCATCCTCCTCAGGTCAGACGAACCGGACGCGACGGATCAGACGGGGATCGGCAGGCCAGACCGGACGCGACGGGTCAGACGGGGATCGGCAGGCCAGACCGGACGCGACGGGTCAGACGGGGATCGGCAGGCCAGACCGGACGCGGCGGGTCAGGCGGGGATCGGCAGGCCAGGCCGGGCCCGGCCGGTCAGGCGGGGATCGGCAGGTCCGGACGGACGGCGGGGCCGCCGACGGCGGAGGTCCCGGTCGCGGGTCCCGTCCCGCGGCCCAGCGAGCGGATATCCCAGCCCGCGTCCTGCCACGCCCGCGGGTCCAGAACGTTGCGGCCGTCGATCATGCGCTGCGCGGCGACCTGGTTCCGCACGCGCACCGGGTCCAGGCCCTTGTACTCGCGCCACTCGGTCAGCAGCAGCACCAGCTCGGCGCCGGCGAGCGCCTGCTCGGTGTCGGCCTCGCCGACCAGGCCGGGGACGCGCTTCGCGGCGTTGTCCAGGGCCTCGGGGTCGGTGACCGTGACATGGGCGCCCGCGGACATCAGGCGGGAGACGACCTCGAGGGCCGGGGAGTCGCGCACGTCGTCGCTGTCGGGCTTGAACGCGGCGCCGAGCACGGTGATGCGTCGGCCGGCGAGGTCGCCGAGCAGCTCGCGGGCGAGCTCGACCACGCGCACCCGTCGGCGCTGGTTGACGGCGTCGACCTCGCGGAGGAAGCCGAGCGCCTCGCCCACGCCGAGGTCCTCGGCGGAGGCGATGAAGGCGCGGATGTCCTTGGGCAGGCAGCCGCCGCCGAAGCCGATCCCCGCGCGCAGGAACTTCCCGCCGATGCGGTCGTCCATGCCGATCGCGCGGGCGACGTCGGTGACGTCGCCGCCGGTGGCCTCGCACAGCTCCGCGATCGCGTTGATGAAGGAGATCTTCGTGGCGAGGAAGGCGTTGGCGGAGACCTTCACCAGCTCCGCGGTCTCGAAGCCCATCACCAGGCGCGGCACCTCGGCGGCGATCAGCCGCGCGTAGACCGCATCCAGCAGCGCGATCTGCGCGTCGGCCGCGGGGGTGCCGGGCGCGGCGACGCCGTAGACGAGACGGTCGGGGGCGAGGGTGTCCTGGACGGCGAAGCCCTCGCGCAGGAACTCGGGGTTCCACATCAGGTCCGCGCCGGGCACCGCGGTGAGCTGGACGCGCAGGCGGCGGGCGGTGCCGGCGGGGACGGTGGACTTGCCGACGACCAGGGTCGGCGCGCCGCCGCGGGCGGGCAGCACTGCGGCGAGGGAGGCGACGGCGGCCTCGAGGGAGCGCAGGTCGGCGCCGAAGCCGTCGGCCCGCTGCGGGGTGCCGAGGCCCAGGAAGTGCACGTCGGCGTGGGCGATCTCGGCGTAGTCGGTGGTGAAGCGGAGACGTCCGGCGGCCAGGCCGCGGCGGAGGATCTCCTCGAAGCCGGGCTCGTGGAAGGGGGCCCGGCCCGCCTGCATGGCCGCGACGCGGCCCGAGTCCACGTCCAGGCCGATCACGTCGTGGCCGAGCTCGGCCATCGCGGCGGCGTGCACCGCTCCCAGATATCCCACACCGATGACGGAGACGATCATTGCGCTTCCCTCCCACTGGCGGCCGCGGCCGGTCCCGGACGAGTCCCTGTCACCGTGACAGGCGCAGGTGTCATCGAGGTGTCGCGGGCATGGAGGGCAGGAGAGGAGCAGGTGCCCGGCGGGGCGCGGGTCAGGCCTCGGGGTCGTCGGCCTCCAGCAGCCAGGTCGCCAGGCGGCTGTCGGGGTCGTCGGCGAGGCGGTCGGGGTGGCCGTCCTCGACCAGGCGGCCGTCCTCGAACCACAGCACCCGGTCGGCGCCGCGCACGGTCTCGGGGTCGCGGCTGTGGATCAGCACGGTGCGGCCCTCCCCCAGCGCATCGAGCGCGGCGAGCACCTCGGCGCGCTCGCGCGGGGCGAGCTCGGCGTCGGCGCGGTCCAGCAGCACCACGGGCGCATCGCGCAGCAGGGCGCGGGCGATGGCGATGCGTCGTCGGCGCCCGTCGGTGAGCGCGGCGCCGCGGCGCACCAGCAGGGTCTCGTAGCCGTTCGGCAGCTCGGAGTGGAGGACGTCGGCGCCGCTGCGGCGTGCGGCCTCGGCGACCTCCAGGTCGTCCGCCTCGGGCCGGCCGGCGCGGATGTTCTCGCGCACGGTCTCGGAGAACAGCGCCGGCTCGCGCTGGACGACGGCGAGGGCGCCGCGCAGGTCGGCCAGCGACAGGGAGCGGGTGTCGTAGCGGTCCAGCAGCACCCGCCCGGTCTCGGGCTGGTCGAAGCGCAGCAGGTAGGACAGCAGGGCGGAGGCCTCGGCGCCGCTGCGGTCCATGAGCGCGACGCGCTGACCGGCGGGGATGACGACGGAGATGCCGTCGAAGCGGGGGCCGCGCTCGGAGTGCGCGGTGATCGCGGAGAACACGACCTCGCCGCGCAGGCGGCCGACGCCGAGGGTGCGGGGCGGCTCGCCGATCGCGGCGGTGCGGGAGAGGAGGTCGGAGAGCCCGGACGCGGCGGCGACGGCGGCGGCGATCTCGGCGCGGGAGCGGACGATCGCGCCGGCCAGCGGGACCGCGGCGAGGGTCGCGGCGAGCACGACGACGAGGTCGCCGGCGCTCGGTCCCCCGGGCTGCGCCCCGGCGAGCAGGAGCACGGCGACCGCACCGGCCGCGCCGACGAGGGAGTGCGCGGCCAGGCCCAGCACCCGGCCGCGGCGGGCGGCGGAGCGGGAGCGGGCGGCACGGGCCCCGACCTCGGCGAGGGTGCCGGCGGCGCGGTCCTCGAGGCCGTAGGACTGCACGGTGCGGGTCGCGGCGAGGAGCTCCTGGGCGGTGTCCGCGAGGGCGGCGGCGTCCGTCCTGGCGGCGGTCTCGCGGCGTGTCCCGCTGCGCCCGGCGAGGATGCTGACCACGGCGGCGAGGACCGCGGCCAGGATCGGCACGGGAGCCAGGGCCGGGGCGATCACGAGCACCGTGATCAGCAGCGTGACCAGTGCGATCACGGCGCCGAGGAGGCGCGGTCCGGCACGGCCGACGAGCTCGCGCAGGCTCGCCACGTCCTCGAGCAGCGGGGTGGCGGCGCCCTCGAGGTCCTCGATGTCCCGACCGGGGCTGAGGCGGTGGAGGTGGTGCAGCAGGCGGGAGCGCAGCCCGGTCGCGGAGCGGGAGCCGGCGCCGTCCAGGGACGTGGCCGCGATCGCGCGCAGCCCCACCCCGATCAGTGCGGCCGCGGCGAGGCCGATCGCGGCGGGGAGGGCGGCCGACGGGCCGGCGCCGGCGCTGCTGGCCGCATCGAGGCCGCCGCGCAGGGTGAGGGGTGCCAGGGCCAGCGCGATCGTGCCGAGGACCAGGGTGATCCCGCCCGTGGCCAGCGCGGGTCGCTGGGGGCGCAGGTGCGGGGCGAGCAGCTCGAGGGTGGCGGAGAGGGTGCCGCCGGGGCGGGCGGGCGGCGCGGGGGCGAGGTCGGCCGGGCGGGAAGGGGCGGCGGGGGCCTCGTCGTGGTGGGCTGCGGTCGCCCCGGGCTGCGAGGGGCGGTGCGGGGGACGATGCGGCATCCGCTGCGCGGCGGCGCCGCCGTCCTCCGAGGTCCTGCCGTCCCGCGGGTCCGCTCCTGCGGTGTCGCGGCGGGCGTCGGCGGGCAGCGCGTGGTCCTCGGCGGGCCGCGTCGACGGGGCGCCGGCGACGGGCGGCATGCCGGACGGGACGGTGCCGGCCTGCGCGGCACCGGGCTGCGGTGCTGCGACCTGCGGGTCTGCGTTCTGCGTGTCGGCGCTCTGCGGGTCGGCGCCGAGCGGCTGGTCGACCACGTGCCAGTGCTCGCCGGACTCGGGGTCGCGGTCGGGCTCCACGTCGGGGGCGGTCGGGGCGTCGATCTGGTCCGTCGCCGCGTCGGGCGCCGCCGCGAGGGGTGCGGCCGGGGCGGAGCTCTCCGGGGCGGGCTCGGCGACGGGCAGCTCGTCGGTGGGCGGTTCGGGGCGCGGCTCCACGGGACCCTGCAGCCAGTCCTGCGCGCCCGCGCCGCCGTCGGCGCCCTGCTCGGACCAGACGTCGTGCGCCTCGGCCGCGGACCACACGGGCGGCGAGGGCCTCTCCGAGACCGTCCCGGCCGCGGGGTCGTGCGGATCCGGCGCGTCGGCCGGCTCGGGGCCCGGCTGCTCGGGGGTGGCGTGCGCGGTCATCGGCTCGTCTCCTGCTCGTCTCCGTCGCTCCGCGCGGCGGCGGAGCGTCCTCCAGTGTGGCATCACGGCATCGCGACGCCGACGGTCGGCCCCTGGCTCGCTCCCGCGCAGGCGCCTCCGCCCGCCTCTGCTCCGCGCACGCACCTCCCCGTGCTCCCGCACCTGCGCCTGCGCCTGCGCCTGCGCCGCGAGCGAAACTCGTCGCGCTCCCCTGGCCGCACCCGGAGCCCATCAGTACAGTTTTCAAGGAACCATCTTCACCACCCCGTCGGCCTGCGCTCCTCGCGCCCCGGCCGCACCCGCCCCACCCGGAGGATCCGATGAGCACGTCCCAGGACGCCCCGACCGACGCCGCCCCGCTGATCACGGTCGACGTGTGGACCGACGTGGTCTGCCCGTGGTGCTACATCGGCGAGTCCCGCCTCCAGGACGCGATCGAGGCCGAGGGCCTGACCGGGCAGGTGCACGTGCGCGCCCACTCCTTCGAGCTCGACCCCACCTCTCCCGTCGGCGGCTCGCAGGACAACATCGAGCACCTGGTGCGCGCCAAGGGCATGCCGGCCGAGCAGGTGCGCGAGATGGAGGCGCAGATCAAGACCATGGCCGAGGAGATCGGTCGCGAGTACTCCACCGAACGGCCGATGGCGAACACCCGCGGCGTGCACCGCGTGATGCAGGCGATCGGCGCGACGCACGGGGCCGACGCCGCGACCACGTTCTTCCTCGAGCTGCAGCGCGGCTACTTCACCGGCGCGCTGAACCCCTTCGAGGCCGACGTGGTCCTCTCCCGCGCAGTCGCCGCCGGTCTCGAGGAACAGGTCGCGCGCGAGGCGCTCGAGGGCGGCGCCCACGACGAGGCGGTCGAGGCGGAGGTGCGAGAGGCAGCCTCGATGGGCGCCCGCGGCGTGCCGTTCTTCCTGTTCAACGACAA
Source organism: Brachybacterium sp. AG952 (assembly GCF_004362645.1). Classification (NCBI taxonomy): domain Bacteria; kingdom Bacillati; phylum Actinomycetota; class Actinomycetes; order Micrococcales; family Dermabacteraceae; genus Brachybacterium; species Brachybacterium sp. AG952. The sequence goes on from NZ_SNXV01000004.1 coordinate 263,742, forward strand.
GTACACGGCGCCCGGGGCGCTGCCGACGGACGCCTTCCGTCAGGCGCTGCGACAGATCGCCGAGGAAGCGCGGGCCGAGCGCGGCGAGGCGGAGCAGGCATGAGCGACACCGACCGCACGCACGACGACGCCGCCGCCGAGGCAGCCCTCCGCCCCGCGAGCAGCGCCCACCCCGCACAGCCCGACGCCGCACAGGCCGGCACCGTCCGATCCGAGGCGACCGAGCCCGAGGCCGCGCCGCAGCCTCTGACCTCCCTCTCCTCGCTGCTGGGCGGATCCTACGCGGGTGGGCAGGTCTGCGACGCCGACGGCAGCTGCGACTGACGCGACTCCCGAACGACCTCCACACAGAACGGGACCGACCTCCGGAGGGGTCGGTCCCGTTCTGTGTGCGGCGGCTCCGCGTCCGCGGGTGCTCAGCGGGCGAGCAGCTCCTCGGTGTCGGTGCCGGGCAGGCTCAGGGTGACGGGGGTGCCCCACGGGTCCTCGACCCGGACCGAGCGGCCGGTGTCGGCGAAGGAGAGGCCCGCGCGGCTGAGGCGGGCGGCCAGCGCATCGAGATCCTCGCGGTCGGGGAGGGTGATCGCCACGTCGGCGAGACCCAGGGCGGTCGCACGCGGGCCGGCGCCGCGGCTGTTCCAGGTGTTCATCGCGACGTGGTGGTGATAGCCGCCTGCGGCGGCGAAGAGCGCGCCCGGGTGGGACCCGGCCGTGGTCTCGAAGCCGAGCGTGTCGACGTAGAAGCGGCGGGCGGTGTCCACGTCGCCGACCTGCAGGTGGACGTGGCCGACGATGCCGGGGCGCATGCCCGGGGTGGCGCCGACCTCGTCGGTCAGGTGCTCGGCGAGGTACTTGTTCGGGTCGATGAACAGGGTGTCCATCGCGACCTGGCCGTTCGTCCACTGCCACTGGTCGCGGGGGCGATCCCAGTACAGCTCGATGCCGTTGCCCTCGGGGTCGGTGAAGTAGAAGGCCTCGGAGACGAGGTGGTCGCCGGTGCCGGCGAAGCGGGAGCGGGGGTCCTGCGCGGCGCGCAGCACGGTGCCGGCGAGGGACGCCTGGTCCTCGAAGAGGATCGCGGTGTGGAACAGGCCCGCCTGGCTCGGGTCGACGCCGGGCAGCCCCGGGGTCGCGACGAGGCGGAAGAAGGGGACGTCACCGCGGCCGAGCACGCGGTGGACCTCGCCGCCCACGCGGGCGCGCTCCTCGATCGGCTGCAGTGCGAGGGCGTTCTCGTAGTAGGAGCTCATCAGCTCGAGGTCGCCGACGCGCAGGGTCACGGCGTCCATGGCGAGGTCGGCGGAGAGGTGCTGCTCGCCGACGGTCCGGGCGGAGGTGGAGGAGGTCAGGGGCGAGGCGGTCATGGCGAGCCTTTCGTGCGGCGGGGGCGTCGGGACCAGCATGCGTCGGCCTGATAGAAACTTCAACCATTAACTGTTCGCGCGTGCTCCACGCCATAGCGTCGGATGCGACGGGGAGGGCACTGCACACCTGATCCCGGGCAGGACCGAGGGCGGTGAGCACTGCTCACCGCCCTCGTGCCGAGTCCGCTCTCCCCTGCCGACCCGGGGTCCTCCCGCCTCGACCCCCGTTGCCGGAGGGAGGCGATGAATAGACAGTAGGCCCGTCGAGGGCTCGTCCCGAGGGACTCAGGTCCCGTCGACCGGACGCCGCTCTGCCGGCGGTGCCGCGCACGGGCCGATGGTGAGGCGAGGTGCATACATGGCCGGCTCGCACCGCCTTCGGCCCGTCGACGACACGGGAGGCTGCTGGTCGCAGCGCCGGCCCGGGTCAGTCCCCGGCGCGCAGCAGCGGGGGGACGAGCGAGGTGCCGGAGCCCGCGCGGTACAGCCGGGCCGGGCGTCCGCCCGTCGGCGCCGCGTGGCGGTCCAGCTCCACCAGGAAGCCCTCGGAGCGGGTGGCCTTGCGGTGGAAGTTCCCGGCGTCCAGCGAACGGCCCCAGACGCTCTCGTACACCCCGCGCAGCTGCGAGATCGTGAACTCCTCGGGCAGGAAGGTCACCGCCAGGGTCGTGTACTCGAGCTTGCTGCGCGCCCGCTCGACCGAGGCCTCGAGCACGGTGGCGTGGTCGAAGGCGAGGGAGATTCCGTCGAGGTCGGCGATCGACCACCAGCGCGCGTCGGCCACATCCTCGCCGCGCAGGGGGTCGGGCAGGTCCGCGCCGAGGGCCATGAACGCGACGGAGACGACGTGCCCGCGCGGGTCACGGCCGGGGGCGCCGAAGGTGCGCACCTGCTCGAGGTGCACGGCGCCGCTGCCCAGGGACGCCTCGTCGGAGAGCACCCGGTAGGCGGCGCCGTCGAGGTCCTCGCCGTATTCGATGAAGCCGCCCGGGAGCGCCCATGACCCCTTGTGCGGCTCGTCGTCGCGCTGGATCAGCAGCACGCTCAGCTCACCGCCGCGGAGCGTCAGGACGATCAGGTCGACCGCGACGTGGATCTCGGGGACGCTGCTCTGGGGCGAGGAGGACATGCGTCCACGATAGGCGGGGTTCTGGTCACTGTGACACCAGTTGGTCGGGCGACTCACAGGTAATCTCCGCGCAGGCGCGTGACCTGCACGGACAGGTGCCGACGGGTCGCGCGCCCCGGCGCGTCGCCCGTCGGCCCGTCCGGCTCACTCGGAGAGCCAGCGGCCCCACTTGTCGGCGCGGTGCTCGGCCTCGACCAGGCGGACCGTCCCGGAGGTGGAGCGCATGACGATCGACTCGGTGACGATGCGGTCGTGGCGGTAGCGCACGCCGCGCAGCAGGTCGCCGTCGGTGATGCCGGTCGCCGCGAAGTAGCAGTTGTCGGAGGTGACCAGGTCGTCCGTGGTCAGCACGCGGTCCAGGTCGTGGCCGGCGTCGATCGCCCTCTGCCGCTCCTCGTCGTCGGTCGGGGCGAGGCGGCCCTGGATCATGCCGCCGGTGGCCTTCACCGCGCAGGCCGCGATGATGCCCTCGGGGGTGCCGCCGGTGCCCAGCAGCATGTCCACCCCGGCGCCGCGGGCGGCGGCGATGGCTCCGGCCACGTCGCCGTCCATGATGAACTTGACGCGCGCGCCGGCCTCTCGGATCTCGCGCACCAGCGCCTCGTGGCGCGGACGCTCGAGCACGCACACGGTGACCTGGTTGACGGGCTTGTCCAGCGCCTTCGCGACGAGCTTGATGTTCTGCTCGATCGGCAGGCGGAGGTCCACGTACTCCGCCGCCTCGGGCCCCACCACCATCTTCTCCATGTAGAACACGGCCGAGGGGTCGTACATGCTGCCCTTCTCGGCGACCGCGAAGACGGCGAGGGCGTTGTTGTAGCCGAGCGCGGTGAGGCGGGTGCCGTCGATCGGGTCGACCGCGACGTCGACGTCGGGGCCCGTGCCGTCGCCGACCTGCTCCCCGTTGAACAGCATCGGGGCCTCGTCCTTCTCGCCCTCGCCGATCACGACCGTGCCGTTCATCCGGACGGTGTCCATGAAGGAGCGCATGGCGTCGACGGCGGCGCCGTCGGCCCGGTTCTTGTCGCCCGCGCCCACCCAGCGGCCGCCGGCGATGGCGGCGGCCTCGGTGACGCGCACGAGCTCGAGGGCGAGGTTGCGATCGGGGGCGGTGGGTGTGGAGGCAGGCGTGGTCATCGGGGGTCTCCCTCGTCGTCGAGTGCGGGTCGTCGCATGCGTGCGCCGGGCGTCCTGACCTGCCGGGGCGACAGGCCGATCGGTGCCTGACGTGCGAGTCCGACTGTAACCGACGGGCGCGGCGTCGGGCCGGGACGGACGGCCGCCCGTCACCGGCCGCTCACCGGGAGGTCGCGCGATGCTCACCGGGCACGCGCCCGCCGAGCACCGGGCGCAGACTGCCGCGCCCTCCCCGTGACCTCGGCACCCTATGGCGGGCGAGGTCACGGAGAGGACGCGGAATCATGCGCAGCCGCAGCGGCTCAGACGGAGAGCACGTCCGCGGCGGCCCCGGTGCGGGAGCTCTCGTAGGCGGCGAGGATGATGCCGAGCACGGCGATGCCCTCGTCCTCGGTGTTCAGCGGGCGGCGGCCCGTCTCGAGGCAGGTGACGAAGTCCGCGATCTCGGCGGCGAAGGTGTCCACGCTCTCGTGCTCGAAGACCTGCTCCTCCCCGCCGCGCAGCTTCACGCGCAGGGTGGTGCCGTCGGAGGAGAGCGAGCCCTTCTCCCCCACCACCGAAAAGCGGTCGGTGCCGGGAGCCGCCTCGTACGCCCACGAGGTCACCAGCTGCCCCACCGAGCCGTTGTCGAAGCGGACCAGCACCTGCGCCGAGTCCTCGCCCTCCATGAACTTCAGGCGGTGGGTGGACATCATCGCGAAGGCGGAGACCGGCTTGCCGCCGGAGAGATGCATGAGCAGGTAGGTGGGGTGGTAGCCGGTGTCGATGTACTCGCCGCCGCCGCTGGTCGCGGCGTGGGCGCGCCAGCCCATGTTCGCGGGGTCGAAGTCGTTGTAGAACGAGTCGGTGGTGCGCACCTCGTAGACGTCGCCCAGCTGCCCGGAGTCGATGATCTCCTTCGCCTTGGCGACGGCGGGGAGGAACAGCTGGTTGTGGGCGCACATGAGGGTGACGCCGGCCCTCTCGACGGCGGCGCGCACCTCGGCGGCCTCCTCGGCGGTCAGGCACAGCGGCTTCTCGCACAGGATGTGCTTGCCGGCCTCGGCCGCGGCGACGATCGCCGCCTTGTGCAGGTGGTGGGGCAGGCAGATGTCGACGGCGTCGACCTCGGGATCCTTCACGAGCTCGTGGAAGTCGGCGTAGCCGGTCGCTCCGGTCTCCTCGGTGCGGGCGGCGAGGGCCTCGGGGTTCACGTCGGCGATCGCGGTGATGCGGGCGCGGTCGGGGATGGCGGCGTAGCCCGTGAGGTGGGCGTTGGCGATGCCGCCGCCGCCGATGATGCCGATGCGGACGGGGAGGGTGACGGTCATGGGTGCTCCTTGGAGGTCTGTGGTGCGGTCGTGCAGACCGGGCCCGTGGGCCGGGCAGGTCATGGGGCGGCCGACGGCCCGGACCGTCGGCCGCCGGGGTCAGGCGTTCGCGGCGCTGTTGGCGGCGATGGTCAGGGCGGTCAGCGCGCGGGCGCGGGCGAGGTTCTCGCTCGTCGGCACGCCGGTGCGGATCGCCTCGACCCACTGGTCGAAGGGCGCGGGGCCGTCGGCCGGGAGCGGGAGGTCCTCCCACCCGTCGGCCGTGCCGAGCCGCATCCGCTTCTCGGCGTCGTCGTACTGCACGGTCCCGGCGGTGCCCTGCACCTCGATCGAGAAGGGGCTGGCGGGGGTGACGAAGCCGGTCTCGATCACGCCGATCGCGCCGTCCGGGGTGGTGATCGTGACGACCGCGTTGTCCTCGACGCCGCGGCCGGTCATGTCGGTGTAGCTCGCGGTGACGGTCGCGGCCTCCTCCCCCAGGATCAGCTGGGTGAGGTAGACGGGATGGGCGGCGAGGTCGGAGAACGCGCCACCGATCGCCTCGGCCGGGTCGTAGAAGCGCTCGGGCAGCCAGTCGGCGGTCGAGCCGTTGTGGGCCAGGCGCACGCGGGAGTAGGTGAGGCGGCCGAGCCGGCCCGCCTCGAGCACCTCGCGCAGGGCGAGGGCGTAGCCGTGGGCGAGGCGCGGCAGGGAGACGGTGATCTGCACGCCCGCGGCCTCCGCGGCGCTGGTCAGGTCATCGCAGCCCTCGAGCGTGGGCGAGAGCAGCTTCTCGGTGAAGACGTGCTTCCCGGCGGAGATCACGCGGCCCAGGATCTCGTCGTGGTCGGTGGTGGCGGTGGTGGAGGTGACGCCGTCGAGGTCCTCGCGGGCCAGCAGCGCCTCGAGGTCCGCCTCGAAGGGGACGCCGAGGCGGCCGGCGAGCTCGCGGCCGCGCTCCGCGTCGTCGTCCCAGACGGCCACGAGCTCCGTGTCCGGGTGGTCGATCGCGGCGCGGCCGTACTCCTCGGCGTGGACGTGCCAGGCGGAGAGCACGGCGATGCGCAGGGGGTGGGTCATGAGGTGGGGTCCTTCTTCCCGTCGTGGGTGGTGGTGGTTCTCAGCTGCCCGGCACGGGGCTCGGCTGCCCGTAGGTGTCCGGCATGCGGTAGCCCTCGAAGAGGTCCATCTTCGGGGCGATCATCGACTGGTTGTCTGCGACCGCCGCGGCAGGGCTGCGGGAGCCCAGCGCCACCGAAGAGCGGGCGCGGGTGAGGGTGTCCCACATCGCCGAGCCGACGGGCAGCGGCGGGCGGGAGGTCGAGTTCGGCAGCATCTGCCGGAACAGCTCGGCCTTGGGGTTGTACGTCCCCTCCTCGATGGCGCGGAGGTTCGTGGGGAGGTTGCCGAACTGCGGCACCACGGTCGACTGGCCCTGGAAGCCCGCGTAGAACTTCAGGAACTCCCAGAGGGTCCTCGTGATGTTCGCACCGGCCGGGATCACCAGGCACTGCCCGCCGGACCAGGTGTACGTCGGATCGCCCTCCTGCGCGACGGGCAGATAGGTGAACTTCAGCGGCAGGTCCGGGGCGTACTTCTCGTTGCCGGAGATCTGCCAGGGGCCGGTGATGTCGATCGCGAGCCGCCCGCTGAACATCGCCGTCTGGGTGGGCGGCGCGTTCGGCGGCTGGTAGGTCGCCATGAACGCGTCGACCGTCGCGTACGGGAAGCGCTCGGCCCAGTCCGCGTACAGCTGGAACACCGATTCCCACTCGGGCGAGTCGAGCGTGACGGTCGCGCTGTCGTTGTCGTACGCCTGGGCGTCGAGCCCGAAGGCCCAGGTGTACGGCCAGCCCTCGCCCAGCCAGGGCGCGAAGCCGAAGCGGGTGTAGTTCCCGCGGTCGTCGGTCTCGACGACCTGCTCGACGACGTCGCCGAGCTGGTCCCAGGTGATGACGTGCTTCGCGGGTTCGAACAGGTCCAGGTCCACGCCGGCGTCCCGCAGCACGTCCTCGTTGTACATCAGGCCGCGGGCGTCGGTGGTGCAGGGCAGTCCGTAGAGCTTCCCGTCGTAGGTCAGCTCGTCGACCGCGAACTGGATCCACTGGGACTTGAACTCCTCCGGGGAGACGTCCTCGTACTTCTCGATGAGGTCGTCCAGCGGCTCGAGCAGCCCGATGGAGGCGTTCTGCACCGCGTTGAAGCGGTCCATCCACCACAGGTCCGGGGCGGTCCCGCCGCGCACCGCGGTGATGATCTGGGACATGTCGGCCACGCCGGAGGAGGGCACCTGATCGATGTAGATCTGGGCGTCCTTCCCGGCGTCGGTCTTCAGGAAGGCGTCGCGGACCTGCTCGTCCTTGTCCTTGTCGGCCGCGCCGACGCCCCAGTAGCGGATGACGTTCGGCCCCGCGTCGGGCGAGGAGGCGCAGGCGCCGAGACCCAGGCCGAGGCCGGCGGCGGCGCTGCCGGCGAGGAGGGATCGCCTCGAGATCACTTGAAGCCTCCGATCGTGATGCCGCGGATGAAGTACCGCTGGAAGACGAAGAACAGGACCAGCAGGGGCAGGATCACCAGGAACGATGCGGCCATCAGCAGGTTGAAGGAGACGTCCTGCGCATTGACCGAGCGGAACGCCTGCAGACCGATCGAGAGGGTCTGGACGTCCTGGTCCTGCAGGTAGATCAGCGGTCCCATGAAGTCGTTCCACGAGGCGACCGCGGCGAAGATCGCGACGGTGGTCAGCGCGGGCAGCGAGGTCGGGAACGCGATGGTCCACAGGATCCGCCACTCGCTGGCGCCGTCCACGCGGGCGGCGTCGAGCATCGCCCGGGGGATCTGCAGCATGAACTGGCGCAGCAGGAACACGTAGAACGCGGAGCCGAAGGCCGCCGGGATGATCAGCGGGAACAGCGTGTTGACCAGTCCCAGCCGCGCCCACAGGTCGAACATCGGGATCAGCGTGACCGGGAAGGGCAGGAACAGCGTCGCGATGACGACGTAGAACATCCTGTCGCGGCCCGGCCAGTCGATGCAGGCGAAGCCGTAGGCGATCACGAAGTTCGACAGCACCGAGAGCACCACCACCGAGACGGTGATGATCGCGGAGTTCGCGAAGAACTGGAGGAACGGCATCGCGGTGACCGCGTCGACGAAGTTCCCGAACTCCCAGCTCTGCGGGATCAGGGTGGGCGGGAACTGCGCCAGCTCCTCGTCGGACTTCAGCGCCGAGGCGATCATCCAGTACAGCGGGAGCAGGAACAGCAGGCTCAGCGCGATCATCACCACGCGGGCGATGGCGGTGGAGTACCAGGGGCGGGGCGTGCCGTCGGCCCGGCGGTTGTACTGCTCGGCGCCCGCCTTCTTGGCGCGCACGACGCTCGAGGTGTCGGTCTGGATCATGCTGCTCATCAGCCTGCCTCCACGTCGTAGTTCACGAACCGGCGCGAGAGCCAGAAGATCAGCAGGGCGAGGGCGAGGCCGACCAGGAACAGCAGCACCGCGAGCGCGGAGGCGTAGCCCAGCTCGGCGAAGCCGAAGGCGTTCTTGTAGAGGTACATCATGTAGAACAGCGCGCCCGCGTCGGGGTCGCCGGTGCCGTTGGTGACGATGTACGCCTCGGTGAACACCTGCAGGGCGCCGGAGACGCCGGTGATCAGGTTGAACAGCAGCACCGGGGTCAGCAGCGGGAAGGTGATCGAGACGAACTGCCGGATCGGGCCGGCACCGTCCACGCGCGCCGCCTCGTAGACGGTGCGGGGCACGCTCCGCAGGCCCGCCAGGAAGATCAGCGCGGCGTTGCCGGCGCCGAGCTGCGCCATCAGGATGATCGCGATCTTCACGCCCGTCGGATCGCCGAGCAGGTTCACGTTCGAGCCGCCGAAGAGGCCCAGGACCTGGTTGAACACACCGAACTGCGGGTTCAGGAAGACGATGAAGATGAACGACATCGCGAAGGCCGGGATGAGCGAGGGGGCGTAGAAGATCGTGCGGTACAGCGCCACCTCGCGCACGTTCTGGTTCATCGCCAGCGCCAGGGACAGCGCCACGATCAGGCCCAGCGGCACCGCGATCACGGCGTAGAAGACGGTGTTGCCCACCGAGGTCCGCACCAGCGGATCGAGGAAGGCGGTGACGTAGTTCTGCAGGCCCACCCAGGTGGGGGCCTCCATGCCCGAGTAGCGCGTGAAGCTCAGCCCGATCGAGTACGCGACCGGGTAGACGATGAAGATCAGCACGCCGACGATCCAGGGCGAGATGAACAGCAGCCCGGTGCGCAGGTTGCGACGGCGGACCGTCGACCTGCCCGGGCGGGGACGCGCGGGCTGCGCTGCGACGGCCGCCCGGGCTGCGGCGATGCCGGGACCCGCGGTGCGCGAGTCGACTGCCTGGGGTGAGCTCATCGGTCCCTCCTTCCACTGAAGGGCACGACGTCCATGTCGTGCCGGTGAGGTGCTCGGCCGCTGCTGCGGGGCCGAGGGGGCCGCGCGGGGCGGGCACCCGACCCGGGCGGAGTCGCCTCCGATCCCGGGACCGACGCCGCGGTGCGGCGCTGGTGACGTACATTACTCACACCGTTGGACTAAAGGGAAGGGGCCGAGGGGAGATACTCGGTTTCCACAGATGGGATCCGGACATTCCGGGAGGCGAGGGTGTGGTGAGGATGCAGGGCAGGACGATGCTCGACCTCGGTCAGCGCAACGAGCTGATCGTGCTGGACGCGGTGCGCAGCGCCCCCGAGGGGACCTCCCAGTCCGAGGTGGTCACCACCAGCGGGCTCTCCCGCCAAGCGGTCTCGCTGATCACCCGGCGGCTGCGGGAGCGGGGCCTGATCGAGACCGACGGGACACTCGCCGGCTCCCGCGGCAAGCCCCGCACAGTGCTGCGGATCGTGCCCACGGCGCAGGTCGCGGCCGGCGTGCACCTGGACCCCTCGCAGATCGCGCTGGTCGTGGTGGACCTGCTGGGCAGGCCGGTCCTGCACCGCTCGCTGCCGGCGCCGACAGACTCCCCTGCCGAGGACATCGCCCGGATCGCGGGCGCCCTGCGCGGGATGCAGGAGGCGCTCGAGGCGGAGGGCTGGCGCACGCCCGGCGGTGCCACGGCGCGCGAGGCGATGCTCGGGATCGGCGTCGCGAGCCCCGGCGGGATCGACGTGCGGCGCGGCCTGGTGGTGAACCCGCCCTGGCTGCCGGGCTGGCGCGGAGTGCCGCTGGTGGAGGAGCTCGGCGCCGCGACCGGGCTGCCGGTGGTGCTCGACAAGGACACCAACGCCGCGCTCACGGCCGAGAACTGGTCCGCCGGGCAGCGGCCCGAGGAGAGGGCGCAGGAGGAGACGGTGCTGTACGTCCTCGCCGGCGCCGGGATCGGCTCGGCGGTGAGCGTCGGCGGGCGCGTCCACCACGGCGCCGCGGCGCTGGCCGGGGAGATCGGCCACCTGCCGACGGGGCTGGACGGGGAGATGTGCGGCTGCGGCCGCCGGGCCTGCCTGAGCCGGTTCACGGACGTCTCCGTGCTGCTGGCCGCGATGGCGGAGGCGGGGCTGCCCGACCCCGAGCGGTCGGGCGACGGGTGCCCCGACTCGCTCGCACCGCTGGCCCGCGCGGCGCAGGACGGGGAGCCGGTCGCCGCGGCGCTGCTCGAGGGCTACGGCACCGCGCTCGGCGAGGCGCTGCGCAGCCTCGTCGGCATCCACGACCCGCACCGGGTGGTGCTCGGCGGGCCGCACTGGGACGTGCTCGCCCCGCACGTGCTGGCGAGGATCGAGGAGCGGGTGCGTCGGGACGCGCCACCCGAGCAGGTGGTGATCGAGTCCTCCCGGCTCGGCGACGGGGTCGGCGCGCTCGGCGCGGCGGCGCTGTTCCTGCAGCGGGAGCTCTCTCCCGCCGTGCGCTGACCCTCCCCTCGCGCTGCCGCGCAGACCCCGCCGCAGCCGACGTGCGCGTCCTGCCGCACACAAATGCGCTCTCTGCGTGACCTCAACCGCCATAGGGCATTGAGGTCACGCAGAGAGCGCAGAAGATTGCGGGCGGCGGGGGCAGGGTGACGGGAATTGGGCAGGACCGGAGGCAGAGGGCGGGGAGGCAGAGGGCGGGGAAGCAGAGGCCGGGGAGGCAGAGGCCGCGCGGCGGGGGCGCGTAGGCTTCTGTGCGGCGGCGCCGCACGGGCGTCCTGCGCCGGGAGCCGGCGCCCCGCCCCCGATGCCGACGAGGTCATGCCATGAAGCAGTTCACCCTCCCCCACACCGACATCACCGCGCCGAACGTGGTGCTCGGCCTGATGCGGATCGCCGAGAAGTCCGACGAGGAGATCCGCACCCTGGTCCGCACGGCCCGCGACGCCGGCATCGACTTCCTCGACCACGCCGACATCTACGGCGGACAGAAGCACCGCTGCGAGGAGCGCTTCGCCGAGGCGCTCGCACTGACCCCGTCGGAGCGCGACCAGGTCACGATCCAGACCAAGGCCGGGATCGTGCCCGAGGGTCCGTACTTCGACTACAGCTACGAGCACCTGGTCGAGTCGGTCGAGGGCTCGCTGCGCGCGCTGCGCACCGACCGCATCGACATCCTGCTGCTGCACCGCCCCGACGCCCTGGTCGAGCCGGAGGAGGTCGCGCGCGCCTTCGACGAGCTGCACGCGAGCGGCAAGGTGCGCCACTTCGGCGTCTCCAACCACACCCCGCGCCAGATCGAGCTGCTGCAGAAGCACCTGGACCAGCCGATCGTCGCCAACCAGCTGCAGCTGTCGATCACGCACTCGACGATCGTCGCGCAGGGCGTGGCCTCGAACATGCAGGGCAGCAACCAGTCGATCGTCCGCGACGGCGGCGGGATCCTCGACTTCTGCCGCCTGCACGACATCACGATCCAGGCCTGGTCCCCGTTCCAGGCGGGCTTCTTCGACGGGGTGTTCCTCGGGCACCCCGAGTACGCGGAGCTGAACGCCATCATCGACCGTCTGGCCGCGAAGTACGACGTGACCCCCGAGGGCATCGCGACCGCGTGGATCACCCGCCACCCGGCGCAGATGCAGGTGGTGCTCGGCACCACCACCCCGCAGCGCGTCGCGGACTCCGCCGCCGGCTCCGACATCCCGCTGACCCGCGCCGAGTGGTACGAGCTGTTCCGCGCGGCCGGGTGGATCGTGCCCTGAGCCGGGCCCGCAGCGCCCTCCCGCGTCGGCGCGCCCCGCTCAGCAGATCCCGCCGACGATCCCGAACGCCCGCAGCACATGCACCACGGCCAGGAGCAGCACGAACCCGGACACCCCGAGCACGACCCCGGCGTGCATCGGGAAGTGATGGGGGCGGCGCAGCTTCGAGGTGATCGCGAGGATCCCGCACAGCAGGCACACACCAGCGGCGATCAGGGCGCCCGCGTCGAAGTACGAGCACTCGACCATCGCGCCGTTGACGGTGCGGGTGGAGGAGAACGTCAGCTTCAGGACGAAGGCGAGCAGGCCGACGACGAGCCCGACCCACAGGCTGCGCGGCGCGTCCCCCGGACGCATGGTGCTCTGGTCCTCGAAACGCTGGCCTGCGGTCATGGCTCCCCCTGGAGGTCGATGCGACGCCGACCCTCCCCAGGGCCGTCAGCTTCAGTCTGGCCGACCCCCGCGCCGCCGTCGATGGGGAGAAGTCCCCGGGCACGGGCAGGCGAGGACGGGCATCGCATGGCAACGGATACCGCTCCGTCACCCCACCGGAGAGAATGGCCGGGATTCTCTCTATCCACCCAGGTGCCGCAGCGGAGCGGCGAGGAGGCACGGCTCATGGCGCAGCGTCGCATCGGTCTGATCGGCTACGGGGACGTCTCCGTCGTCCACGTCGGGGCGATCGAGGCGATCGACGGGCTCGAGCTCGTCGGCATCGCGGACATCGACCCCGCCGCGCGGGAGCGCGCCGCCGCCGAGACGGGGCTGCCGACCTTCGCGAGCGCCGAGGAGCTGATCGACGCCCTCGGTCCCGACGCCGTGCACGTCACCACCCCGCACGACCAGCACGTCGGCCCCTCCCTCGCCGCGCTCGAGCGGGGCGTGCACGTGCTCCAGGAGAAGCCGCTCGCGCACACCCTCGCCGAGGGCGACCGGCTGGTCGAGGCGCTGGCCGCCGTCTCCGCCCCGCGGGCAGACGGCGGCGCGGGCGCGCCGAAGGTCGCGATCTGCTTCCAGAACCGCTACAACCGCGGCAGCCAGGAGCTGCGCCGCCTGCTGGCCAGCGGCGAGCTCGGAGCGGTCCGCGGCGCCTATGCGTCGGTGGTCTGGTCGCGCACGGCGGAGTACTACGCGGCCAAGCCGTGGCGCGGCCGGTGGGAGACCGCGGGCGGCGGTCTGCTGATCAACCAGGCGATCCACACCCTCGACCTCGTGCAGTGGCTGCTGGGCCCGGTCGAGCGGACCGAGGGCCTCGTCTCGCAGAAGAAGTTCGCGGGCGTCGTCGAGACCGAGGACACCGCCGACCTCGTGCTCCATCACGCCTCCGGCATCACCACCACCTTCTACGCGACGCTCACCGCGCCGGTCGCGCGGCCCGTCGAGCTCGAGGTGGAGACCGACAACGCCTATCTCGAGGTCCGCTCCGGCAGCGTCGGCGGACTCACCGTGCGCTGGAAGGACGGCCGGGTGGACAGCTTCTCCGACCGGGTCGCGACTGCGGGAGGCCGCTCCTACTGGGGCGTCTCCCACGAGGAGCTGATCCGCGACTTCTACGCCGGGCTGGACTCCGAGGGGCCGTTCTGGATCGGGCCCGCCGAGGCGATGGACTCGCTGCGGATCCTCAAGGAGGCCTACCGCAGCAGCGGCGTCGGGAACTGAGCCGTCGGCCGCCGGGTCTCAGATGATCGAGCGGCCCTCCTTGCGGGCCTCGCGCGCGTCCTTCGCGAAGCCGCGGACGATCGTGATGAGGATCCCGAGCACGAGCACGGGCCACATGAGCACGTAGGCGGTCAGCAGAGCGGTCATGGTTTCTCCTTCGGGGAGCGGGGCCGGCGCACGGCCGGCAGGAGCGGTGGTCGGGGCGGCCCCGTCGTCACGGGGCCGCCGGAGGTGAGGGTGCCGCCGGGTCAGCGGACCGGGCCGCGACCCGCCATGCGGTCGTCGTCGGCGAGGCCCTCGAGCTCGGAGGCGGGCGTCTCCTCGTCGAAGTCGCCGGTGACCTTCTTGATCACCGAGAAGTCGAAGTCCTGCGAGGAGCGGACGCTGAGCGCCCAGCACACCAGGAACGAGACGGCGTAGGCGACCAGCGATCCCGAGAGGGTCTCGAAGTCACGCAGGTATCCGAACCCGAAGGGCAGCACCGCGATGGTCGCCGTCGCGCCGATCACGATCGCGGCGCGCAGCCCGAAGAAGCCGAACGCCATGATCCCCAGCACCACGCCCACGCCGACGATCGCCAGCAGCTCGACCACCAGCGCCCAGACGCCCTCGAGCGGGAGGAGCTCGAAGCGCACCGGAAGGAACACCACGAGCGCGGCGATCACGGAGAGGGTGAAGGCGCGGTTGGTGACCTTCTTCCAGTAGAAGGAGGCGATGACCGGGAACACGAGGCAGCCCCACAGCGCGCCGACGAACACCAGCAGGTCGAGGATGTTGAAGCGCGCGGTGGCGAAGTAGAGCGCGAGACCCGTCGCGACGATCATCGTGATCCGGCCGATGAGCAGCATGAGCTTCGGGTCGACGTTCTTCCGGCCGACGGACTGGCCGTAGAAGTCGGTCATCACGATCGAGCTCAGCGCCGCGAGGTCGGAGTCCGCGGTGGAGGACAGCGAGCCGACGATCATGACGAAGGCGAGCGCGACCAGGGCGACGGGCAGGTAGGTGCCGACCATCTGCGGCATCAGGTTGTTCACGTCACCGCCCATCGGCTCCACGCCCAGGTACAGCGCCATCACGCCGAGCATGCCCACGCCGATCACGGTCGCGCCGTAGCCGACGGTGGCGGTGACGAAGGTGGGCTTGATGAGGTCCTCGCGCACGGCGAAGAGGCGCTGGGCGATGGTCTGGTTGCCGATCGCATAGGCGAGCACCGCGGCGATGTAGGGGGCGCCCTGGTTCATGAACGCGTCGGAGGAGAAGAAGCTCTCCTGCTGCGGGGTGACGTGCCCGGCCGCGACCCCCTCGGCGAACATCGAGGGGCCGCCGGCGAGGAAGAACACCGCCGGGATGATCACGACGGCCGCGCCGAGCATCGCCATGACCTGCGCGAAGTCGGTCAGGACGGAGGCGCGGAAGCCGGACCACAGGGTGTACAGCAGCACACCGCCGGCGATGATGAGGATGCCCGCGCCGAAGCTGAGCGGGGAGAGCATCGCGATGATCGCGCCGCCGGCGATGAAGTTCGAGGTCAGCGAGATGACCGAGCCGAGCACGTTGGAGCCGGCGAGCATCACCTGCGAGGAGCGGCCGTGGCGGGCGTACATCACCTCGGCGAGGGTGTGGGCGCGCGGGGCGACCTTCCGGATCCGCTTGCCGAAGGGATAGATGAACAGGATCATCAGCGCGCCCCAGAGCCCGTAGTGGATGGGGCCGGAGACGCCGTAGGTGTACCCGGCGGTCACCGAGGCGTACATCGAGGACGCCCAGATCCAGGTGGCGGTCATGGAGGCGGCGGAGACGCCGAAGCCGATGCGGTTGCCGGCGGTCATGTAGTCGTCGGCGTTCTCCTGCTTGCGGGAGATCGCCACGGACATCCACATCGTGCCCCCGTAGAACAGGAGCAGGAGCAGGGCGATCCCGATGATCCCGAGCTGGATGATCTCGCCTGAGGGAGCGGGCGGCATGGACTTCCTCTCGTCGCGGTGGACCGGTCACGTGCGGCCGGTCCCCCGCGCCGCAGGGCGCATCGGGCCAGACGGGGCCCCTCGCGGGGCCGACCGGCGATCGACCCCGTCGCGAATCGCGTCGAATCTCGCCCGGGCGAGGCCTCGCCTCAGCGCCGCATGGGGCGCGCCCTGACGGCGGGGACGGGTGGGCCCTCCCGGGCCGCTCCCCCGCCCTCGATCACGCGTGGAGTCGCATAGATACTCGCACAACCCTCAGGGGATTGCCAGGCAGCCGGTAACGAACGAGTAACTACTGCAGGTCACACGCGATTGCCGATTGTCAGACATTCGCAGGGTGGTGATCGGGGCACCGTGGCTGCATGCGTCGCATACAGATGCAGGACGTTCCCTCGGCGCGCCCCTCCCCTGCGGCAGGACCGTCGGCGCCCTCCTCGGCCGGGGGCGCTCGCTCCCGCCCGCCCCACGGGCGGACGCGGCGTCGGACCTCCCGCCCTGCGCCCTACCCTCGAAATCATGACGCGCATCGGCATCGTGACCACCTCCCCCGGCGCCTTCACCTCCGCCGATCCCGACCGCGACTGCGCCCCGCTGGTCGCCGCCCTCCGCGACCGCGGCGTCGAGGCGGCCTCGCTGGACTGGCACGACGCGTCGATCGACTGGGCCTCCTGGGACCTCGCCGTGCTCCGCAGCCCCTGGGACTACGCCCAGCACCCCGCCGAGTTCGCGGCGTGGCTCGAGCTTGCGGGGACGCAGACCCACGTGCTCAACGAGCCGGAGCTGGTCCGCTGGAACATGGACAAGCACTATCTCCTCGAGCTCGAGGCCGCGGGGATCCCCGTGATCCCGACGACCTACCACCGCACGCTCGACCCGGTCCGCGACGCGCTCGCGGCGCCGACGCAGGCCGCTCACGTGGTCGTGAAGCCGGCCGTCGGGGCCGGCTCCCAGCGCACGGGCCTGTTCGCGCGCGAGGACCCCGCCGCGCTCGCCCTCGCCCGGCAGATCCTCGACGCGGGCGGGACCGTCATGGTGCAGCCCGAGGTGCCCGAGCTTTCCGAGGGCCTGGAGAAGGCGGTCTACACCCTCGACGGCCGCTTCACCCATGCGGTCGCCAAGGGCGCGCTGCTCGCCCGCGGCGGCGGACTGCGCGGCGGCCAGTACCAGGAGAACCCCCAGCTCGTCGAGGCCTCGGCCGACGAGCAGGCCTTCGCCGAGCGGGTGCTCGCGGCGGTCGCCGAGGTGACCGGCCTCGGCACGCCGCTGTACGGGCGGATCGACCTGGTCGACTCGGCCGAGCACGGGCGGGTGCTGATCGAGGCGGAGCTGTTCGAGCCGACCTACAACCTGCACCTCGCTCCGGAGGTGACGGAGCTCTTCGTCGACGCGATCCTGGGGCGGGTCCGAGCGACGGAGCCCGAGCGCTCGCTCTGAGGGCTCGGGGCGACGCCCCTTCCGCGGGAGGGGCCGGCGCCGCGAACAGGCCCCGTCCCCTCCCTCAGCGGTCCCGTCCGACCGGCCGCTCGCCAGCGTCGGTCAGCTCCCCGTCGGCGCCGGGATTCCCTGCGGCGGCCGCGGCAGGCCGAGATGGTCGCGCAGGGTCGTCCCCTCGTACTCGCAGCGGAAGCGCCCACGCCGCTGGAGCACCGGCACCACCTGGCCGACGAACTCCTCGATGCCGCCCGGCAGGGTGGGAGGCATGAGGTTGAAGCCGTCGGCCGCTCCTGCGTCGACCCAGCGCTCGATCTCGTCGGCCACCTGCTCCGGGGTGCCGATCACGGTCGCGTGGCCGCCGCCGGCGGCGAGGAGCCCCAGCAGCTCGCGGACGGTCGGGCGGGCGATCTCGAGGATGCGCAGCACCGTGGCGTAGCGGCCCTTCGGCCCGGTGAACTCCTCCAGCGGCGGCAGCGGCGGGACCGGGGCGTCAAGCTCCCAGTCCGACGTGTCCTGGCCGACGAAGAAGGAGAGCTGGCGCAGCGAGTCCTGCACGGGCAGCAGGGCGTCGAGCTCGGCCTTGCGGCGTCGCGCCTCCTCCTCGGTCGAGGCGACGTAGGGGACCAGCCCCGGCATGACGGCGAGGGCGTCGGGGTCGCGTCCGAGCGCCGCAGCGCGGGAGCGGATGTCGCCGCGATAGGTGCGGGCGGAGGCGAGATCCCAGGCCACGGCGTAGATCCCCTCGGCGTGTCGGGCGGCGAGCGCGCGCCCGGGCTCCGAGGCACCGGCCTGGAAGAGGACCGGGCGGCCCTGCGGCGGGGTCGGCACGTTCAAGGGCCCGTCGACGGCGAAGGCCTCCCCGCGATGCAGCGGCGGACGCAGGAGAGCGGGGTCGACGTAGGCGCCGTCCGGTTCGGCGAGGATGCTGTCCATCGGCCAGGACTCCCACAGCCCCTGGAGCACCTCGAGGAACTCCCCCGCCGTGGCGTAGCGCTGCGCATGGCCCGGCAGGGCGGTCATGGAGTGGTTGCGAGCCTCCTCATCGGTCATCGAGGTGACGACGTTGACCCCGGCCCGGCCGCGCGAGATGTGGTCCAGGCTCGCCAGCAGCCGGGCGGCGTGGAACGGGTCCCAGAAGGTGCTGGAGACCGTCGTGACCAGCCCGACCCGCTCCGTGGCGCGGGCCATCGCGGTGAGCACGGTGAGCGGTTCGAGCATCCAGGCGGGACCGCGCTCGACGCCGGCCGTGCCGATCGACTGGCCGTCGGCGAGGAAGACCGCATCGAGCCGGCCCCGCTCCGCGATCCGGGCGAGCTCCTCCCAGTACGTGATGTCCGCGAGGCGCTCCACCGAGGAGCCGGGCGCACGCCAGGCCGCGGAGTGGTGGCCGCAGGCATGGGCGAACAGGTTCAGTCGCACCGGGCGGCGGGCGGCGCCGGTCACGGAGGCATGGGCGTGGCCGTGGGTGGACATCAGTCCATCACCAGCCCGCCGTCGACGACGAGGTTCTGCCCGGTGATCGCCCGTGCCCAGGGCGAGGCGAGGAGGAGCACGGCGTCGGCGAGCTCGGCGGGCGTGGTCACAGAGCGCAGCGGGGTGCTCGCGGCGATCGCGTCGAACACCGCCCCCGGGGTCGCGGAGCTCGCGTCGGTGGTGCGCAGCAGGCCGCCGCTGACCATGTTCACCGTGATGCCGCGGGGGCCGAGGTCGGCGGCGAAGGTGCGGGTCAGGGCCAGCAGCGCCGCCTTCGCCGCGGTGTAGTCGTGGTAGGGCACGACGGGATGCTGGAGGAGGTTCGTGCCGATGTTGACGACGCGTCCCGAGCCGGCGCGGTCGAAGCCGGGCAGGGCGGACTGGATCGTGTGCAGCGCGCCCTGCACGGCGCCGGAGAACTGTCCCGCGAAGGCCTCGTAGCCGATCTCGTGCGCCTTCGCGCGGGCGTCCCCGTCGAAGGAGAAGCCGGCCAGGGCGTTGTTCACGACGGTGTCGACGGGGTCGCCGAACTCGGCCTCGGCCCGGGCGAACAGGGCCTCGACCTGGTCGCGCTCGCGCACGTCGGCGCGCACGGCGATCGCCCGGCCGGGGTGCGCGTCGGCGATCTCCCGGGCGGCGGCCTCGCTGGTGAGGTGGTCGACGACGACCCGGGCGCCCTCGCGGAGGAACGCCTCAGTGAGGGCCCGGCCGAGGCCGCGGGCGCCCCCGGTGACGAGCACGACCTGCGTCGAGAGCGGCGGGGCGGTACGGGAGGCGCGGGTGGTCGGGGTGGAGGGGGTCATGGTCGTGCGGTCCTTTCAGGGCAGGCGAGCACGCCCGCCGCCGAGCGGGAGGAACGTGTCGCGGTCGGAGCAGAGCCGCATCGGGGCGCGGCGCTGCGCGGGAGGCGACACGGGGACCGGGAGAGGGGATGGCGGCGTGCACGGCGGCAGCGTGCCGGTCCGCGACCAGCACGGCCCTGGCCCGCAGGACCGTGGCCTGCAGGGCGACAGCGCACAGCGCATCGACGACATCCCTCCGCGAGCATGAACTCGATCAGGTTCTCCGGGTGTGCTCTCAGCCCCTGGCGGGGCACCCCGTGTCGATCACCGACTGTACCCGCCGCCGGCCGCGGGGCGCTCCCGATCTCGTCGAGCTGCCTCCCAGCTCGTGGAGCTGCGGCACGTCCGCCTCCTGGGCGGGCGCACCGACGAGGGCGCACCCCTTCCGACGACGGATGGAAATAGTTACCATCGTGCCGACACAACGTGGTGCTGCTTTTCATCTCGAGGTCACCGGCTCGTCATCTCGGCCCGCCACGCTGTCGTCGTCACCCCTCGGACGTCGAAAGGCCCGTCGTGTCCACCCCTCGCTCCTCCCGCTCCTCCCGCCTCTCCGCCCTCTCCACGCACCGCACCACCCCCGCTCCCGCCGCCCCGGGCAGCGCCGGCCCCGGCACCACGCGCCGCGCGCTGCTCGGCCTCGCCGGGGCGCTCGGCGCGGCCGGCCTCTCCGCCTGCGCGACCTCCGGCGCTCCGGGCGCCGGCGCGGGCGGCTCCGACGGCGGCTCCGCCGGGGCCGCGGAGACCAGCCCCGAGAACCCCTTCGGCGTCGCCGGCGGCGAGCTGAAGGCCTTCGTCTTCGACGGCGGCGGCGGGGTGCCGTATCTCGACCTCACCGAGCAGCTGCTCGAGGAGAAGCACCCCGAGCTCGAAGCCGACATCGTGCGCACGGAGGACCTCAGCAC
The DNA here is from genome assembly GCF_004362645.1 of Brachybacterium sp. AG952. Classification (NCBI taxonomy): domain Bacteria; kingdom Bacillati; phylum Actinomycetota; class Actinomycetes; order Micrococcales; family Dermabacteraceae; genus Brachybacterium; species Brachybacterium sp. AG952. The sequence goes on from NZ_SNXV01000004.1 coordinate 284,093, forward strand.
CCTCCAGCCCCAGTTCGTGAACGGCACTCCCCCGGACCTCTTCCAGAACTCCGGCGCCGGCGCCCTGGACATCACCTCGCTGACCGCGAACGGCCAGCTCGCCTCGCTCGAGGACCTCATGGCCGCGCCCAGCTGGGACGACTCCGAGATCACCGTGGAGGAGTCCCTGAACCCGGGCGTGCGCGAGGCGGGCACCGTCGACGGCACCCTCGTCGGGCTGAACACCGTCCAGTACGCCTGGGCGCTCTGGCACGACGCCGCCCTCCTCGAGGAGAAGGGCTGGGAGGCGCCGACCACCTGGGACGAGCTGATGTCGCTCTGCGCCGAGATCAAGGCCGACGGGATCTTCCCGTTCGCCTTCACCGGCCAGCACGCGAACTACCCCGATGAAGGCATCCTCCAGCCTCTGGTGGCGAAGATCGGCGGGCAGGAGGTCTGGAGGAGCATCGACAATCTCGAGGACGGCGCCTGGCAGCAGGACGCCGTGCGCGAGGCCGCCGAGGCGCTGCTGCAGCTGCGCACCGACGAGCTGATCCTCCCCGGCGTCGCCCAGATGACCCACGTCCAGTCGCAGACCGCGTGGCTGAACCACGAGGCGGTGTTCATCCCCGTCGGCGCCTGGCTGGAGAACGAGATGAAGTCCGCGATCCCCGAGGGCTTCCGCATGACCGCCGCGGCGCTGCCCTCCCCGGACCCGGCGCTGGCCGACCTCACCCCGAACAACCCCGGGGCCGGCTGGTTCGTGCCCGAGGGCGCCGCGAACAAGCCCGCCGCCCTCGAGCTGCTGCGCGCGCTGCTGTCGAAGGAGTCCTCGCAGAACTACGCCGAGCTCTCCAACAGCGTGACCATGGTCGCCGGCGCGCACGACGACCAGCAGCTCAGCGACCCGTTCACGACGCTGACCGAGATGATCGAGCGCTCCAACGCGGTCGAGCCCTGGCAGGTCGTGAAGTACCCGACCTGGTACCCGGCGATGGCGGAGGAGACCCGCGCCGCGCTGATCGCGCTGCTGCTGGACGACCTCGACGTCGACGGCTTCCTCACCCGCTGCCAGAAGGCGGCGGACCAGGTCGCCGGCGACGACGCGATCGCGAAGCAGACCCGCTGATGCATCTGCGCGGCAGGTGGTGGCTGATCCTCACCTTCATCACGCCCGGTCTGGTCCTGTACTCGGTGTTCGTCCTGTCGAGCTTCGCGCAGGGGGTGCAGATCTCGTTCACGAACTGGACGGGCTACACCCCCACCCTCGAGTACGTCGGGCTGGACAACTACGTGCGGATGGCGAGGGACGGGGCGTGGTGGAGGGCGGTCTCCCACAATGCGGTGCTGCTGGTGATCATCCCGGTGGTCACCCTCGGGCTCGCGCTGCTGCTCGCCACGCTGATCACCCGCGGCGGCTCGGGCACGCTCCGGGCCGTCCGCGGGGCGGGCGCCTACCGGGTGCTGTTCTTCTTCCCGCAGGTGGTGCCGGTGGTGATCATCGGCATCATGTTCAGCTACATCTACGCCTCCCGCGGCGGACTGCTGGACGGCCTGCTGCGCCTGGTGGGCACCGACATCCTCGCGGTCGTGCCGAACGGACCCCTCGGGAACCCGCGCACGATCCTGCTCGCGATCGCGCTGGCGGCGGTGTGGTCCTCGGTCGGCTTCTACATGGTCCTGTTCCTCTCCGCGATGAGCGGGGTGCCGCAGGAGCTGTACGAGGCGGCGTCGCTGGACGGGGCGGGGCGGGTGCGCAGCTTCGCGCACGTGACCCTGCCGCTGATCTGGTCGCACGCCCAGACCGCGCTGATCTATCTGGCGATCGGCACCCTGGACTCGTACGCGCTGGTCGCCGTGATGTCGATGACCGGTACGGCGGCGGACTCGGGGGCCGACGTCATGTCGACCTACCTCTACCGCACCGCGTTCTCCTTCAACTCCCAGTTCGGCTACGCCTCGGCGATGGGCACCGTGATGATGCTCGGCTCCGTGGCGCTGGCCCTGGTCACCTTCCGCCTCACCAAGCGCGAGGAGCTCGAGTACTGATGGCCCCCTCCCCCGCGACCTCCTCGTCCACACCGGCCCAGCCGCGCGCCGAGGTCAGCTCCGCGCCGACGGGCCCCGCGCTCGACGACCGGCCGGCGGGCGAGCCCGCCGGGCACTCCCCGGGCGGGTCCGCCTCGTCGGCGACGACGACGTCTCCGTCGGCCGACGGGCCGCACCGTCCCCGTCGGCCGCATCGACCCCGTCGACCCCGCGGCTCGGGCCTGCCGCACCTGATGCTCGTGCCCTGGGCGCTCGTGGTGCTGGTGCCGCTGGTCTGGATCCTCGCCTCCTCGCTGAAGACCAACGAGGAGATCTACAACGACCCCTTCGGCCTGCCGGGCGAGCTGCGACTGGGCGTGTACGTCGACGCCTGGCAGCAGGCGAACATCGGCGCGTTCTTCACCAACACCGTGATCGTGGTCAGCGGCGGAGTGGTGCTGACGATGCTGCTGTCGGTGATGACCGCCTACGTGATGGCGCGCTATCCCTTTCCCGGCAGCCGGGTGCTGTACTGGCTGTACCTGGCGGGGATGACCTTCCCGGTGTTCCTCGCGATCGTGCCGCTGGTGCGGATCGTGCAGGGGCTCGGACTGTTCGCGACGAACCTGGGCCTGGTGCTCGTCTACGCCGCGTTCTCCCTGCCGTTCTCGATCTTCTTCCTCACCGGGTTCTTCCGCACCCTCCCCAAGGAGCTCGCCGAGGCGGCGTTCCTCGACGGAGCCGGGCACTTCGGGGTGTTCTTCCGGATCATGCTGCCGCTGGCACGGCCGGGGCTGATCTCGATCGGGGTGTTCAACGTGCTGGGGCAGTGGAACCAGTTCCTGCTCCCGCAGGTGCTGAACCCGCAGCAGGACGAGGAGCGCTCGAACTTCGTGCTCAGCCAGGGGCTGGCGGCCCTGGCCCTCGGGGAGAACTACGAGACCTCACCGACGTCGATGGCGCAGCTGTTCGCCGGGCTGATCATCTCGATGGTGCCGGTGCTGATCGTGTACGTCCTCTTCCAGAGGCAGGTGCAGGAGGGTCTGAGCGCCGGCGCCCTGAAGTAGCGCGCGGGACCCGACGCCGAGTCGCCCGCCCTGCCCGCGCCGCTCGCCCTGCCCCACATGCCATGATGCCCAGCACACGGGCCCGGCCCCGTCCGGGAGCCCACGACCAGGAAGGCCCCATGCCCTCGACCTCACCCGACGCACCGGGACCTGGCGCCCCGGGGACGCCGCATCCGCCCGTCCTCGCGCTGCTGCGCACCTCGCTTCCGACGCTGCCTCCGCAGCTGCAGCGCCTGGCGGTGCTCGCCCTCGAGTCCCCCGCCGAGGTGGGGCGGATGACCATCACGGAGTACGCCGAGCGCGCTGGCGCCTCGGCCGCCTCGGTGACCCGCCTGTGCCGCACCCTCGGCATCGAGCGGTTCACGACGCTGCGCACCGAGCTGGTGCTGGCCGCGGAGCGACCCGCCGCCGGCGGTGGCCCGCGGGTCACCGGGGACATCACGGCCGAGACTCCGCTGCCGGAGCTGATCGCCAGCCTCGGCGTGCTCTCCACCGGCTCGATCGAGGAGACCTCCCGTCTGCTGGACCCGGCCGAGGTCGCCACGATCGTGCAGGCCCTCGGGGATGCCCGGCAGGTGTTCGCCACGGGCGCCGGCTCAGCGCACGTGGTCGCGGTCTCCCTCGAGCACAAGCTGCGCAGCCTCGGCATCCCGGCCACCACCTTCCACGATCCGCCGTCGGCCGTGATCGGGCTAGCGGCCTCCCGGCCCGGGGACGTGTTCGTGGCGGTCTCGGAGACGGGCACGGCGAGCGAGACCGTGCCGCAGCTGGCCGAGGCGAAGCGGCGCGGCTGCCTCACGGTGCTGATCACGCGGCTGTCCAGCTCCCCGGCCGCGGAGATCGCCGACCACGTGCTGCTCGCCGTGCAGGACCGTGCACCGCTGCGCGTCGGCACGCTGACCAGCCGGATCGCCGAGATGTATCTCGCCGACGTGCTCGCCAGCGGGGTGGTGGTGCGCCATCACGAGCGCTCCCTCGAGGCGCTCTCCTCCGTCGAGGAGGCGCTCGAACGGTACTGGTGAGCGGGGACGGACCGACGCCTGACGCCTGCGGTCCCGCCCACGCCCTCCGTCCCGCCATCGACGCTCCTCGCGCCCGCCCGCTTCCGCCCTTCCCGCACGCCACCCACCCAGGAGCCCCTGCATGACCACCCCCGCCCTGCCCGCCCCGTCGGCCGATCTCGCGCCGCTGCGGGTGATGAGCTTCAACGCGCTGTTCGCGACCGACACGACCACCGCGGCCGATCCCGGGCACTGGCCCCACCGCGCCCCCGCGATCGAGGCGCTGCTGGCCGCCGAGCGCCCCCACCTGGTGGGACTGCAGGAGATGCAGGAGCACACCTTCGGCCCGGTCGAGCAGGGACTGGGGCAGGCATACCGACGGCTCGGCACCGCCACGCGCGGCGGCAGCGACGGGCTGATCAACCCGATCCTCTACGACGCCGGGCGCCTGGAGCTCGTGGCGTGGAACCAGTTCTGGCTCTCGGACAGGCCGCGCGAGATCGGCTCGGCGACCTGGGGGAACGCCGGCCCGCGGGTCGCGGTGTGGGCGCGCTTCCGCGACCGCGAGACCGGCGGGGAGCTCGTGCACCTCAACACCCACCTCGACCACGTGATCACGCAGGCGAAGGTCAAGGGCGCCCAGCTCATCGCCGACCACCTGCGCCAGTTCCACCTCCTGCACCTGCCGGCGCTGGTCACCGGCGACTTCAACTCTGTCGCCGCCGACTCCCCCGCCTACGAGGTGCTGGTCGAGGAGTTCGGCCTGCAGGACACCTGGCGAGAGGCGGCCGAGCGCACCACGCCCGGCTGGGGCACCTTCCCCCACTTCGGCGAGGTCGAGGTCTCCGACTTCCGCATCGACTGGATCCTCGCGAGCCCCGGCGTGGAAGTGCTCGAGGCGTCGATCAACGCCGGGCGGCCGGGCGGGGTGTTCCCGAGCGACCACCTGCCGGTGCAGGCGAGCGTGCGGATGCCGGTGACGGGGGCCTGAGCGGGACGCCGGCGGGAGCCCCGGCCCTGCCCCGCGCGCTCAGCCCCGTCGGCCGGCGCCGGTCTCCCGCTCCAGCAGCATCCGCAGCACGTTCCGCGCCGTGCGCTGCACCTCCCCCAGCGTGATGCCGCCGTCCCTGGCGAGGGAGTCCTCGATCGCGTCGTCCCGGGTGGTGCCGAAGTGGACCTTCGAGCCGGGCATGAGCACGTCCACCTGCGCCCGGACCCGGTAGGCGCTGTCGCGCAGGGCCGAGAAGTGCGGATCGGGCTCCATGCGCATCCACCAGTCGGTGACGACGTTGCCCTCGTACCCCCACTCGCCGCGCAGCACGGTCGTGACCAGGTCGTAGTGGTAGTGGCCCCACACCCCGTTGATGCGGTTGTAGGAGGTCATGAGGTTTCGCGGGCGGGCCTCGCGCACCACCGTCTCGAAGGCGCGCAGGTAGATCTCGCGCAGGGCGCGCTCCGAGACCCGGGAGTCGTTGACGGTGCGGGCGGTCTCCTGGTTGTTCGCGGCGAAGTGCTTCGGGCAGGCGGAGACGCCCTGGGACTGCACCCCGGCGACCACCGCGACCGCCATCTCGCCCGTGAGCAGCGGGTCCTCGGAGAAGTACTCGAAGTTCCTGCCGCACAGCGGGTCGCGGTGGATGTTCATGCCGGGCGAGAGCAGCATGTCGGAGCCTTTGGCGACCATCTCGGCGCCGTGCAGCGCGGCGAGCTCCTGCACCGCGGCCGGGTCCCAGGAGGAGGCGAGCGCGGTCCCGCACGGCAGCAGGGCCGCTGTCGCGGCGAGCCGCAGCCCGGAGGGTCCGTCGGTCGTCGTGACCACGGGGATGCCGCGTGCGCGCAGCGCCTCGGTGACCCCGCCGAGCGTCCCCGCGTTCCCGGGCACGCCGAGCGGGCTGTCCATGACGATGTCCCCGTAGGCGAGGGAGGCGAGCTCCTCCGGGGAGAGCGCGGCGACGAAGCGGTCCAGGTCGAGCCGTCCCGCGGTGACGTCCTCGAAGCGGGCGGTGGGGTCCTCGGCCGGGGGGATCGTCTCGGGAAGGCGGTCCAGGATCCGCTGAGGGAGGTCCACCCTCGCCGTCGGCACCGTCTCCCGCCCGCTGAGCGCCCGGCCCTCATCGTCGCGGCGCAGCACGCTCCGCTCGAAGGCGTGCTCGGGCCGCACCGCGGCGACCTCCTCCAGCTGCCGCACCACCCGCAGGGAGGGCACGTGCGCGGAGCCGACGTGCACGGCCCGGCGCACGTCGGGGCCGACGAACAGGCGGTGCTCCCCGGCCTCCAGCACCCAGGCGCTGCGGTGCCCGCTCGCCCCGGAGTCGTCGTACCGGGCGTGCTCGGCGAGGTCGACCGCGAGCTCGAGCCGCACAGACTCCCCGGGCGCGAGCTGCGGGGTGCGGGTGAAGGCGGCGAGGGTGCGGGCGGGCCCGCCCAGCGTCCCGTCGGGCGCGCCGAGGTAGACCTGCACCACCTCGGAGCCGCTGCGCTGCCCCGTGTTCACGGCGGTGACCTGCACGCTCGCCTGCTCGCCGGAGACCGTGACCGTGACCTCGCCCAGATCGACCTGCGTGTAGCCGAGCCCGTATCCGAAGGGGAACAGCACGTCCCCGGGCGCGAAGGTCTCGAAGTGGCGGTAGCCGACGAACACGTCCTCGACGTACTCGGTCGCCTCCGTGTGCCCGAAGTGGCCGGCGGAGGGGTGGCTTTCGTAGCGTCGGGCGATGGTGTCAGTGAGCCGTCCGCCGGGCTCGCTCGCGCCGGTGAGCACGTCGGCGGCGGCGCGGGCGCCCTCCATGCCCCCGGACCAGGCCAGCAGCACGGCGGCGGGCTCGAACTCGTCTATCCACGAGAGGTCGATGACGTTGCCGGTGTCGACCAGCACCACCATGTGCGCGAAGGCGGCGCCGACCCGGGCGAGCAGGGACCGCTCCTCGCCGGTGAGGTGGTAGCCGCCCTCCTCGAGGACGTTGTCGCGGTCCTCCCCGGCGGCGCGGCCGATGACCACGACCGCGGTCCCGCAGCGCTCGGCCGCCGCGCGGATCGCGCTCTCCTCGAGCGGCATCTCGGGGAAGTGCCGCGGCCAGCGGCCCCACTCCTCGCCGGGATCGGCCGGATGCCGCGCCGTCCAGGACTCGTAGCGCGCGGCGAGCTCCTCGTCGACCGCGACCGCCCCACCCTCCCGCAGCGAGTCCAGCAGGTTCGTGACATAGGGCGGGTTCACGTCGCCGCCGGAGCCGTAGCCGACCGCGATCCAGTCCTTCTGGGTGCGGCCGAAGAGCGCCACCTCCGCTCCCGGCCGCAGCGGGAGCGCCCCGTCGTTGCGCAGCAGCACGATGCCGCGGGCGGCGAGCTCGCGGCAGCGCGCGGCGAGGGCCGGATCGACCTCGGGCAGGGCATCGTCCGCCGCGGCGCGGACGGCGGTGGGGCGCTGGGACAGCAGGGCATCGGTCATGGTGGAGGCGCTTTCGTCGGCGGCGCCGCGTGAGCGGGCCGCTGCGGGTCGGTGGGCGGAGGCGGCCGGGTCAGCCCTTGATCGCCCCGGTCAGCACGCCCTTGGTGAAGAACCGCTGGGCGAAGGGGTAGACCACGAGGATCGGCAGGGTGGCGACCACGACGATCGCCATCTGCACCGTCTGCGCGGGCGGTGCGGGCCGATCCGGAGCCTGCAGATCCGTCATCGCGTTGGACTGGACCACGTACTGGTTCAGCACCAGCTGGATCGGCCACTTGGTGGTGTCGTTGATGTACAGAAGGGCGTTGAAGAAGGAGTTCCAGTAGCCGACCGCGTAGAACAGGGCGATCACGGCGAGGACCGCCTTCGACAGCGGCAGCACGATCGAGGCGAAGATCCGGAACTCGCTGGCCCCGTCGATCCGGGCGGACTCGAGCAGCTCCTGCGGCAGCTCCATGAAGAAGTTCCTCATCACGATCATGTTGAACGCGCTGATCAGCCCCGGCAGGATCAGCGCCCAGTAGCTGTCCAGCAGCCCCAGCTGCTTGATGAGCAGGTAGTTGGGGATGATCCCGGCGCCGAAGAACATCGTGCACAGCACCATCACCATCGCGGCCTTCGAGAAGGGCACCTGGCGGGTGCGGGTCAGCCCGTAGGCGAGCATCGAGGTGAACACGAGCGACAGGAGCGTGCCGACCACCGTGATGCCGGCGGTGACCAGCAGGGAGCGGGTCACCACTCCCCCGGCGAAGATCGACTCGTAGGCCGAGGTGGAGAACGAGGTGGGCCACAGCTGTCCCGAGCCGACAGAGCGTCCGTCGGCGAAGGAGAACATGATGACGTAGAGGAACGGGTACAGCATCACCACCACGATCGCGGCGATCGCGACGACCTTGAGCGACTGCATGGTGGGCGAGGGACGGTCCATCCACGGGGGACGGCCGGCGGCCGTGCGGCGCGGACGCCGCCGGGTGGGGTCGGGCTGGGCGAGCTGGTCGATGACGGTCATCAGAAGATCCCTCCGGTGCCGAGACGCTTGGCGATGCGGTTCGCGCCGATGACGAGGACTGTTGCGATGACGCCCTTGAGCAGCCCGGCCGCGGCCGAGAGCCCCCAGTCCCCGCCGGCGACGCCGCGGTAGTAGACGAAGGTGTCCAGCACCTGCGCGGCGTTCGCGCCGACGGCGGGCTGCTGGAGCAGCAGCTGCTCGAACCCGACGGTGAGCACGTTGCCCACGGTGAGGATCAGCAGCAGCGAGATGACGGGCACGAGGCCGGGCAGGGTGATGTGCCACATGCGCCGCCAGGACCCGGCGCCGTCGGTGGCCGCGGACTCGTACAGCTCGGTGGGGATCGAGGAGATCGCGGCGAAGAAGATGATCGTGCCCCAGCCGATGTCCTTCCAGATGACCTGGCTGACCACCAGGATCTTGAAGGTCTCGGGGTTGGTCATGATGTTCACGCCGTGCAGCCCGATCAGCTCGAACATCTCGGCGATCGGCCCGGCACCGCCGAGGATCTTCTGCCAGATCGCGATGACGATCACCCAGGAGATGAAGTGCGGCAGGTAGACGACGGTCTGGATGGCGCGTTTGATCCTCTCGCTGAGCAGCGAGTTCAGGAACAGGGCCAGGATGATCGGCGCGGGGAACGCGAAGGCGATCTGCAGCAGCGAGATCACCAGGGTGTTCACCAGGGCGCGCAGCACCTCGTCGTCGGTGAGCAGATTCGCGAAGTTCTGCAGCCCCACCCACTGCGAGTCGAAGACGCCGCGGAAGGCTGAGTAGTCCTGGAAGGCGACCACGTTCCCGGCGAGCGGGAGATAGGCGAAAACCGCGAAGAACAGCACGCCGGGCACGATGAACACGTACATCTGCCATTCACGTCGCATCCGCTGCAGGAGGCTGCGTCGGCGGGGCGCGACGGGCGGTGTGGCCGACGGGTCGGCCGACGGGGCGATGCTCTTCGGCGGCGGCACGGCGGCGAGCGCCTGAGCCGTCGGCGCCGGGGCGGGGTCCTGGGCGTCGATGCTCATCGCGGACGTCCTTCCTGGGTGGTGGTGGGGCGGGCCGCGCCGGGCCCGCCGGGGGCGGTGATGCCCGGGAGGGCCTCGAGGACGGCGCTGCGGAGGTGGCAGCGGGCGGCGGGGAGGTGCTCGAGCAGCTGCTCGAGGATCTCGCCGGGGCGCTCGGGCGCGGGGCCGGTGCCTGCGGCGTACCGGGCGAGCTCGTCCCAGCGCTCGGGGCGGGCGATGACCAGCGGCGAGGTGGGGCGGTCGAGCTTCTTCCAGGTCCAGAACGTCCAGGGGATTTGGTGGCGCTCGAAGAGGGAGAAGGCCTCGGTGTACCAGCTCTCCTGGTTCTCGCCGCTCTCCCCCATCCACAGCGGCAGGCCGAGCCGCTCGCGCAGGTCGAGATAGGGCCGGATGCTGTCGGTGGTGGGCTCGGACCAGTACTTGTGGAAGTGCAGGCAGGAGTTCTCGTCCCAGACCCGTTCGAGGCCGTCGAAGCGGGTGGACCAGTGCCAGCCCTCGATGGAGAGTAGGTGGTGGGGGTCGACCGCGCGGATCTCGGCGATGACGTCGCGGTAGAACTCCGCCAGGCGCGGCACGAGATGGGCGTGCTGCTCGGGCAGCGGCTCGTTGAGCAGGTCGTAGGCGATGACGGTGGGGTCGTGCGCGTACCGCGCGGCGAGCAGCCGCCACAGGCCGAGGCCCTGCGTGTAGGCGTCCGGGTCGGTGAACAGCTCGGGCAGTCGGTGCGGGGAGTCGTCGATGTTCGCGCCGGTCTGCCCGCCGGGCGCGCCGTGGAGGTCCAGCACACAGCCGATCCCCGCCTCCCGACACCAGGCGAGGGTGTCGTCGACGTGGGCGATGCCCTCCGTGCGCAGTCCCTCCCCGTCCAGCAGCAGGCGGGCGTTCAGCGGCAGGCGCACGTGGTCGAAGCCGGCGGCGGCGATCAGGGCGATGTCCTCGGCTGTGATGAACTGGGCGCGGTACCGGGTCCAGAAGTCGGCGGCCGCCTCGGCGCCCTCGAGCTCCTGGACCATCGCCTCGATCCGGCGCGGGGAGTCGACGTGGCCCTCGAGGTCCCACATGTATCCCTCGGGCAGCAGCCAGCCGCCCAGGCCCATGCCGCGACGGAAGGCGGGCGCCCCGTCGGGCGCGATGAGCTCCGTGCCCTCGCGGCGGTGGAAGTCCGCGGCCGACGCCCCGCGGGGCGCCGCGGTCGCGTGGGTCCTCTGCGCTGTCACTGCTGCTCTCCTCCTGTGCGTGCCCCGCGTCCCGGGCGGGACGCACTAGGGTGCGGGCCATGGCCAGCACCTCCCCGGACCCGACCGACCCGACGCTGGGTCCGCGCGCCCGACGGTCCGCGCTGCGGCGCCGGGAGATCCTCGAGTCGGCGGCGCGCACCATCGGCCGACGCGGCTACGCCGGGGCGTCCCTCGCGGCGATCGCGCAGGACGTCGGCATCTCCGCGCCGTCCCTGCTCCACCACTTCCGCAACAAGGAGTCCCTGCTCACCGAGCTGATCGCCTACCGCGACGAGATCTCCCGCGGCGGCGGGCCGACGTCCTTCGACGAGGGCGGCCAGGCGCTGCTGGACCACCTCGGGGACACCGCGGAGCTCAACGCCCGCGACCGCGGTCTGACCCAGCTGTACGCGGTGCTGCTCGGCGAGTCGATCACCGAGGGCCACCCCGCCCAGGAGTCGTTCCGGGCGCGGTTCGAAGGGCTGCGGGCGCCGGTGCGGGACGCGCTGCTCAGCGCCGTGGCCGATCCGTCCCTCGACGAGCAGGACGTGCTGGAGGCCGCGGCCGCGATCGTGGCGGTGATGGACGGCATCCAGTACCAGTTCCTGCTCGCGCCCGAGTCGTTGGACATGGCCGCGGTGACGCGCCGGGCCGTGCGGGCGATCCTGGCGGACCTCCGCGACGGCTCCGGTCGCGACAGCGGATGAGGGCATCGCTCAGGACGCCTGGTCGAGGGCTTCGGTGTACTCGTCGCAGAGGGTCTGCCCGCCGCCCTTGAGCCATGCGTCGCGATAGGTCTGCATCTCGCTCAGCGGGCGACGGCCGGTGACGAAGCCGTTGCGGTAGTCCTCGTTGATCGAGTCGAGCTTCGCGTTCAGCGTCGCCGCGCTCGGGGCGATGATGCCCGCGACCGGGTTCGGCACGGTCTGGGAGATCAGCGACTCCATGGTGGTGCGGAAGTTGTCGACGTAGTCGTGCAGGGTCGAGCCGATCGAGTAGATCGGCGAGTTGAAGGCACCCAGCCACTGCAGGGCCAGGCGGTCCGAGTCCGCCTGCTCGTCGTTCAGACCGACGATCTCGTGGTCCTTCCCGAACTCGTAGTTCACGCCCTCGGTGCCGGTGCCGATGAACAGCGCCTCCTCGGAGCCGAAGGGCGCGCGCCAGTAGTTGACGATGTTCAGCAGCTCGTGCAGGCGCTCCTCGTCCTCGGCGGCGGCCGCGGAGATCGCGACGATGCCCCAGTAACCGTCGTCGCGCTGGATGACGAGGTCGCCGCCGTCGACGGCCGGGGGCACGAAGAACTCGAGCTCGGCCTCGGGGGTCGCCTCGACGACCTGGCCGATGATGGGGTTTCCGAAGAAGCCGGAGAAGGAGTCGACCGAGAGCGCGATCTGGCCCGGGGTGAACATGTCAGGGAGGTCGCCGCCGATGCCGTCGGGGTGGATGGCGCCGGCCTCCCAGAGCTTGGTCTCGAACTCCATGACCTGCTCGAAGGCGTCGGTCATGAGGACGTTGGTGACCTTTCCGGCGTCGTCGAGCTGCCAGGTGGTGCCGGCGCGGAACATCCACTCGAACATCGCCTGGACCGTGCCGCTGATCCCGGCGAGCGCCCAGATCTGCTTCCCGTGCGCCTTCTTCAGCCCCGCGATGTCCGTCATGACCTGCAGGAACTCGTCAGTGTTCGTGCCCAAGGAGTCGTGTCCGGCCATCCGCATGAGGTCGCCGCGGATGATCGGGAAGTTCGTGAGATAGGGGTTCTCGTTGGGGATGCCGTAGAGGTGGCCGTTCTTGGCGGAGACCTGCCAGGCGTTGGTGGAGACGTTGGCGAGGTTCGGCCACTGGAGGATGTTGTCGCCGGCGAGCACCTCGGTGAGGTCGGCGAAGGCGCCGTCGGCCAGGGCTCGCTGCCCGATCGCGTCATTGTCCTGCACGAAGGAGAGATCGGGGACGCTGCCCGAGGCGATCGTGGTGGAGAACTTGTCGTTGTAGCCGTCGGAGGCGGTGAGGGTGGGGGTGAAGGTGACGTTCAGCCGCTCCTCGAGCTCCTGCCAGTACACGTTCTGCTCGCGGGGCCGGGGCGGTGCCGCCCACAGCACCTGGAAGGTGGTGACCTCGTCGCCGCTGCCGGGGACCTCGCCCACGGAGGTGAAGTACTCCTTGACGGGGTCGGTGATGATCATCGGCATGCCCTCGACCTCGGAGACGATCGCGCCCTCCGGGGCGGGCGGCTCGACGTAGGTGGGCAGCTCGAGGTCCTGCTGCTCGAAGCCGCCGGCGGAGCCGCCGCCCCCGCCGCTGCAGGCGGCGAGCCCGGTGACCCCAAGGGCGGTCGCGCCGAGCGCGAGGACGCTGCGGCGCGAGGGGCGGATGGTGCGCGAGGAATCGTGATGCATGACGCTCTCCCTTGAGGTCGGGTCGACAACCGAGCAAACGCCTAACGGTCATTAGGCGTTGATGACCGGGAGTCTAGACGGGCCCACGGGCGGCCCGAGGTGCCTCACGTCACGATCGGGTCACGGATTCGGCGCCCTCGCGCGCGCGGGTCGGGGAGGCACCGAGGGGCCGCCGACGCCCGCGACCCGGGTTCCGCCCGGTGCGGCGCGCGGCTAGGGTCGGCGCCGTCACTGCCCCTCCGCCGACGCGGGGCATCACCTCGGGCACCGCTGCTCGAGGCGCTGACCTGCACGGTCGACGACACCGGGCCCCGCCATGCCCCGGAAGGACCCCGCCATGACCGCACCCCTCCGCCGCCGCACCGCCCTGACAGCGCTCGGCCTCACCACCGCCGGCGCGGCCGCCGCGCCACTCCTGTCCGCCCCGGCCCATGCCGACGGCCCGCCGACGGGGATGCCCTCCCAACAGGTGCGGGTGGACCGCTCCGGCGGCGTGGTCGCCACCCAGGGCGAGCGGGAGATCGTGTGGGAGCAGGTCCCGACCACGGACGCCGCCCCGGACGCGACGCTCGAGATCGACACCGCCTCCCGCCGGCACACCCTGGACGGCTTCGGGCCCGCGCTCACGCATTCGGCGGCCTGGCTGCTGCTGCGCATGCCCGCCGCCCGGCGCCGCCGGCTCCTGCAGGAGATGTTCTCCCCGAACGGCCCGCTGCGCCTGAGTGCCCTGCGGATCCCCGTCGGGACCTGCGACTTCGCCCCCAACGAGGGTGAGCGGACCTACTACACGCTCGCCGACGAGCCCGGCCCGTCGGCCGACCCGCTTGCGCACTTCGACCTCTCGCGCGACGAGGGGACGATCCTGCCCGTGCTGCGCGAGATCCTCGAGGTCGCCGGGGAGCTCGAGGTGGTCCTCTCGCCCTGGTCGGCCCCGGCCTGGATGAAGATGAACGGCTCGCTGATCGGCGGCGCCCTGCACGAGGACGAGGAGACCCGCCGGCTCTGGGCCGAGTACCTCGCGCGCGCCGTGGAGGCCTACGAGGCGGCGGCGCCGGGCCTGCACGTCTCGGCGCTGACCGTGCAGAACGAGCCGCTGCACGACACGGCCGCCTATCCCTGCATGGGCATGTCGCCCGAGGTCCAGACGTCGGTCATCTCCCACCTCCTCGAAGAGCTGGACGAGCGCGGCCTGGACACCCGGATCCTCTCCTACGACCACAACTGGGACCGCGTCGACTACCCCCAGCAGGTACTCGACGAGCTGGCCGGGCAGGGCATCGACCCGCAGCGGGTCGGGTCCGCCTTCCACGCCTACGCGGGCAGCGCCGATGCGGTCGAGCCGCTGCACGCCGCCCACCCGGACTCCCCGATCTGGTTCACCGAGCAGTCCGGGACCCAGGATCCCGGCAAGCCCTACAAGGCCGACTTCGCCGACGGGATCTGGTGGATGTCCAACCAGCTGTTCCTGCCGGCCCTGCGCCACCACCACCAGGGGATCATCCTGTTCAACCTGGTCCTGGACCAGGACGGTGGGCCGGGACCGGCGACCTTCACCAACGGCACGGGGCTGTTCCAGATCGACGAGTCGACCGGGGCCCTGACCCCGAACTCCGAGCTGTACGTGATGGCTCACTTCTCCCGCTTCGTGCCGGTGGGCTCCCCCGTGCTCGCCTCAGCGGATGCCGAGGACCTACCGAACGTCGCCTGTCTGCGCCCCGACGGGTCGGTGGTCGTCGTGCTGCACAACAATGCACCCGCCCGCACCCTCCGGGTCCGCGCCGGGGAGCGGGAGCTCACCGTCGCTCTGCCCGGCTGGACGCTCGCGACCTGCGTACTCACCGAGCGTCAGCAGGTGCGGCGACGGTGAGCCGGCGGTGAGCCGGGCGGCGTTCCCGCGGGAACGCCGCCCGCGCCCTCACCCCCAGCCCTCGGTCCGCTCCTTCAGCTCGCGGTAGGCCTCGAGCACCTCGGGCGTCGGCTCCGCGTCGACGATCCGCGAGCCGCTGATCTCCCAGGCGGGGGGCTCCTCGGTGCCGGCGAGCGCCCAGGCGGCCTGACGGGCGGCGCCGAGGGCGACGAACTCCCCGTCGGGCGCGATCGTGACCTCACGGCCGAAGATCGCGGGCGCGAGCTGCTGGACAGCGCGGGAGCGGGCGCCGCCGCCGATCAGGGTGATGCGGCGGGCGGCCGTGCCGGTGCGCTTTTCGAGGGACGTGATGCCGTCGGCGAGGGAGCACAGCAGGGCCTCGACGTAGGCGCGGGCCACGTCCTCGCGGGTGGTGGAGGTGCTCATGCCGGTCAGGGTGGCGCGGGCGTGGGGGCGGTTCGGGGTGCGCTCCCCGTCGAAGTAGGGCAGCAGGGTCACGCCGTTCGCGCCGGGCTCGGAGGCGAGCGCCAGCTCGGCCATCTCGTCGTGGCTGACGCCGAGCAGGGCGCGGCCGGCCTCGAGGATGCGGGAGGCGTTGATGGTGGTGGTCATAGGCAGGAAGCGGCCGGTCGCATCGGCGAAGCCGGTCACCGTGCCGCTGGCATCGCCGGGTCGCGCATCGCTGACCATCGCACACACGCCGGAGGTGCCGATCGAGACGGAGACGTCGCCGGGGCCCAGCGACAGGCCGAGCGCGGCGCCCATGTTGTCGCCGGTGCCGGCCGCGATCGCGGCCCCGGAGGCGGTGCGGGCCATGACCTCGTTCGGGGCCTCGGGCAGGCGCGGCAGCTCGAGGCCCTTCCCGAGCGCGGCCTCGACGAGCTCGGGCTTCCATGCCTCCTCGCGGGTGGAGTAGTAGCCGGTGCCGGAGGCGTCGCCGCGATCGGTGAACGGGGCGGTGCCGGACTCGGCGAGGTGGAGGGAGACAAAGTCGTGCGGGAGCAGCACCTGCGCAGCACGCCGCGCGTTCTCGGGCTCCTCGTCGCGCACCCAGCGCAGCTTGGACGCGGTGAAGGACGCGACCATGAGGCTGCCGATCTCCTCGACGCTGGCTGCGGCCCCGCCCATCTCCTCGATCAGGGTCTGCGCCTGCGGGGCGGAGCGGGTGTCGTTCCACAGCAGCGCATCACGCACCACCTCGCCCGCCTCGTCGAGCAGCACCATGCCGTGCTGCTGGCCGCCGACGGCGAGGGCGTCGGCCCGCTCGAGCAGGGGGCCCGCCGCCTCGTCGACCGCCCGGAGCCAGGCGCGGGGGTCGACCTCGGTGCCGTCGGGATGGGAGGCGCGGCGCTCCTCGAGCACCTGCCCGGTCTCGGCGTCGACGAGCAGCGCCTTCGTGGACTGGGTGGAGGAGTCGATGCCGAGGACGAGCGGGGCCATGAGGGGTCCTTTGCGAGCGGGTCGGGACGGAAGGGCAGGTGAGGGGGCCTGTCAGGCGGTCAGCGGGGCGCGGGCGCGCCCCGCGCACGAGGCCAGGGTACGGGCGAGGAGCGACCGGCCGCCCCCGGAAGCCGGCCTCGGGCCGGGGCGGTGCCGGAGGGTGCGCGGGCCCGGCCGCCGCATCCAGTGGCGCTCAGCCCGCAGCCACCCGGCCTATGGCCGATGGCTGCGGGCTGAGCGCCAGTGGAAGACACGGGCCCGATGCAGGGCGCCCGCCGACCAGCCTCGGGCCCCGGGCCTGGATCCTCAGGCGCGGAAGCCGAGGAGGTGCTGCATGGCCAGCTGCTGCAGGCGCACGAAGCCGTAGTTCCGCTCGCCGGCCTTGTCGGCGTCGAAGTCCTCGAAGGTGGAGCGGTCCGCGAGGAGGTCCGCGAGGGTCTCGCCCTCGCCGAGGGTGGGCTGGGAGAGCTCCTCGATGCCGGAGTAGGCCATGGCCTCCTGCACCTCGGAGTCCTGACGGAACGCGATCGCGCGCTCCTTGAGCATCAGGTACATCTCCATGTTCGCCGCCGCAGAGTCGTACTGGCCCTGCTCGTGCTCGGTGCGGGAGGGCTTGAAGTCGAAGTGGCGAGCGCCCTCGTAGGCGCCGGGCTTCGAGGGGAAGCCGTTCTCGAGCAGGTCCACGGTGAAGAACGCGCTGATCAGGTCGCCGTGACCGAACACGAGGTCCTGGTCGTACATCGGGCCGTGCTGCCCGTTGAGGTCGATGTGGAAGAGCTTGTCGCTCCACAGCGCCTGGGCGAGGCCGTGGGTGTAGTTCAGGGTCGCCATCTGCTCGTGGCCGGTCTCGGGGTTGATGCCGACGATGTCGCCGTGCTCGAGCTGCTCGATGAAGGCCAGGGCGTGGCCGACGGTGGGCAGGAAGATGTTGCCGCGGGGCTCGTTGGGCTTGGGCTCGAGGCCGATGCGCAGGTCGTAGCCCTTGTCCTTGATGTAGCCGGCGACGGTGTCGAGGCCCTCGCGGTAGCGCTCGAGCGCGGCGTGGAGATCCTTGGAGCCGTCGTACTCGGAGCCCTCGCGCCCGCCCCACATCACGAAGGTGCTCGCGCCGAGCTCGGCGGCGAGGTCGACGTTGGCGAGCACCTTGCGCAGGCCGAAGCGGCGCACGGAGCGGTCGTTGGAGGTGAAGGCGCCGTCCTTGAAGACTGGGTGGGCGAAGGTGTCGGTGGTGACCATCTCGATCACCAGGCCGGTCTCCTCGGTGACCTTCTTGAGCTGGTCGATGATCCGCGAGCGCTCCTCGGGGGTGGCGTCGAAGGGGATCACGTCGTTGTCGTGGAAGGTGAAGCCCCAGGCGCCGAGCTCCGCGAGCTTGCGGACGTGGGCGGTGAGCTCGAGCGGCGGGCGGGTGGCGGAGCCGAACTGGTCCTGCGCCTGCCAGCCCGTGGTCCACAGGCCGAAGGAGAACTTGTCGTCACGGGTGGGGGTGGGTGCGGTCATGGGGTGCTCCTCGGTGGTGGTCGACGGCGTCGTCGGGGGTGCTGCGCACGGCGGCGGTCCGCCATGGCGGGGGTGCACCCCTTCCCTTAGTAAGTTTCCGTTACTAATCTACGCATGGGAGGCTGTCCCGCACAACCCGGGGAGCCGACGAACCCCGAACGCCGACAGCGACGAGCACGGACGAGCACGAGAGGACGGACGCGATGCAGTCCACCCACCTGCGCGAGCACAACCTCTCCGCCGTGCTGCGCGCCCTGCAGACCACCCCCTCCCCCACCTCCCGCGCGGGCCTCGCGACGCTCACGCAGCTCACCAAGCCCACCGTCTCCAAGCTCGTCGAGGAGCTGATCGGCGCGGGCCTGGTGGCCGAGGGAGAGCCGGTCGCGGCGGGCGCCGGGCGGCCGATGGTGCCGCTGCGACCCGCCTCCGGGACCCTGCTCGCGATCGGGCTCGAGATCGCCGCTGACCACATCTCCTGCCTCGGCATCGACCTCACCGGCGCCGAGCTCGCGCGCCGCACCACCTACCACCGCATCGCCGAGGGCACGGCCGAGGACGCCCTCGCGCTCGCGGCCCAGCTCGTCCACGAGGTGCGGGAGGAGGCGCCGGAGCTGCCGGTGGTCGGCGTGACCGCCGCGATCCCGGGCCGTCTCTCCCCCGAGGACGGCCGGATCCTCTCCGCCCCGGGCCTGGACTGGGCGGATGTCCCCGTGATCTCCCGACTGCAGGAGCTGCTGGCGCCCGCGGCCTGGCCCGTCGGCGCCCAGAACGACAACCGCCTCTCGGTGCTCACCGAGATCGACCGCCGCCCGGGCGAGTCGTTCCTCTACGTGCGCGGCTCGACGGGCGTCGGCGGCGCGGTGGTGCTGGACGGCGCGGTGCTCGAGGGTGCGCACGGCTGGGCCGGCGAGTTCGGACACACGGTCGTCGCGCCCGACGGGCGGCAGTGCCGCTGCGGGCGGCGCGGCTGCCTCGAGGCCTACATCTCCTACCTCTCTCTGGTGCGCCAGGCGGGTCTCTCCGACGAGGTGCGGATCGAGGACCTCGTCGAGGAGCTCGCGCGCAGCTCGAGCCGCGCCGAGGTGATCGGCGTGATCGGCCGCTCGCTCGGCCTCGCGATCGCCAACGCCCTGAACGTGCTGGACCTGTCCACCGTGGTGCTCTCCGGCTATCTCGCGCCGATCGCGGAGGAGATCACGCCGGTGGTGCAGGAGACCGTGGACCGCCACGCCCTGGCCGCCGAGGCCGGGCCCGTCGCGATCGAGCGGGCCGACGCCCTCGCCGACCCCGCGCTGCACGGCGCGGCGCGCGCGGCGCTGCAGCCGGTGTTCGACGCGCCGGTGAGCTGGGTCGAGAAGGAGAGCTGATGACCGTCCTGACCCGCCGCTCACCCGCCGACGACTGGCTCGACGCACTGCCGCTCGGCAACGGCCGTCTCGGCGCCATGGCCTGGGGCGACCCGGCCCGCGCGCGCTTCGGGCTCCACGAGTCGACACTGTAGTCGGGCATGCCGGGCGTGAACTCCGATAGGCGCGCCGACGCGGAGACCGCCGCAGCGGCCCGTGCCGAGGCCCGGGCCCTGTTCCGCGCCGGCCGGGAGGCGGAGGCCGAGCAGGTGCTGGCGGCTCTCGGCGCGAGCTGGAGCCAGGCGTACCAGCTCGTCGGCGATCTCGTGGTCGAGGTGCCGGGGGCCGCACCGGGGCCGCGCGAGCTGGATCTCGGAGCCGCCCTGCATCGCGTGCGCACGGCCGACGGCGAGCACGTCACCCTCGTCTCCGTGGCGGACACCGCCACGCTGCAGTTCATCCTGGGCCAGCGGGACATGGGCGAGTGGGACGCCTTCCTCGGCGAGCTCGAGGCCTCCGGGCTGGAGAGCTACGTGGAGCTGATCAACGGCGCCCGCGACCGGTTCGTCGACGGATCCTGAGGGTCTACGACCGACGGGCCTGCGGGTCTTCGGGCGCCGACCGACAGCGCAGCCGACGGCCCCGGAGGTCAGGAGCCCTGCTCCTCCTTCGGGGTCGTCGACTCGCGCTCGATGAGCACGGTCTCCAGCTTGAAGGGATGGGCGAAGAGCCCGGGGTCGGCGGAGAGGGCGAGCAGCCGCTCGATCGCGACCTGCCCCATGGAGAACAGGGGCTGGCGCACCGCGGTGAGCTGCGGGTGCGTCCACTGCGCGATCATCGTGTCGTCGAAGCTGACCACGCTGAGCTGCTCGGGCACCTCGACGCCGAGCTGGCGCGCAGCACGCAGGGCCCCGACCGCGAGGGTGTCCGCGACGGCGAAGATGGCGGTGGGCGGATCGGGGAGCTGCAGCAGACGCTCGGCGCCCCGCTGTCCGTCCTCGTAGGAGAAGCTTCCGTGCTCGATCAGGCTCCGCTCCCACTGCACCCCGACCGAGCCGAGCGCGGAGTGGTAGCCCTGGAGCCGCTGGCGCGCCGGGACCGAGTCCTCCGGGCCGGCGAGCACGCCGATGCGGCGATGCCCGAGGTCCAGCAGATGCTCGACTGCGGTTCCGCCGCCCTCCCAGTTGGTGGCCGAGATGGTGACGATGCCCTGGACGTCCGGGTCGATGGACACGGGATCGATCGCGATCAGCGGCAGCGAGAGGTCGCGGCTCCAGCGGGCATGGCGGGCACCGATCGGCGTGGTCACCAGGATGACGCCCTCGACACCGCGGGAGGCCACCTCTGCCATCCACGCCCGGGAGAGTCCGGCCGCCGTCTGATCGCCGCTGACGACGATCAGGTCGACGTCCGCGCGGTGCGCGGCCTGCTCGGCCCCTTCGAGCACCTGCAGCGAGTACGGGCTGGTGAGCGTGTCGAAGTGGATCAGCGCCGAGCGTCGGCGGTCGCTCTCACGGCGCTTGGGCTGGTACCCGAGGTCGCGGGCGGCCTGGGCGACAGTCTCGCGCGTCGACTGGCGCACATCCGCACGCCCGTTCATCACCTTGGAGGCGGTCGCGAGGGACACCCCGGCCTTCTCTGCCACCTCCTTCAGCGTGACGCGCTCGCTGCGTGCGCTGCTCTGGGCCATGACCTCACCTCTCCCTGCTCCCAAGCCTCGACACCCGGGGTCGTCTCCCTGGACAGTACCGGGCGAAGGGTGCTTGACCGGCCACATCATCGGCCCTAGCCTAAACCGGAACGCAACTTTCAGCCTATTTTCATGTCTTTTTCGTGCGCTGGCGCAGGAGCATTCTCCCCGGCGCTCACGTGGAGGTTCCCCGTATGGCGCTGTTCGACATGTCCCTCGAGACGCTGCGGGAGTACCGGCCCGAGGTCGCCGAGCCCGGTGACCTCGACTCCTTCTGGGAGGACACGCTCTCCCGCTCCCGCGAAGCCGCCGCACCGCTGCTCTCCCTCGAGCGCGTGGACAACGGACTGAGTCTCGTGGACACCTGGGACGTGAGCTTCGCCGGGCACGACGGCACCCCGGTCCGTGCCTGGTACAACCGGCCCGCCGCCGCCTCGAGCGATCTGCCCGTCGTGGTCGAGTACATCGGCTATGGAGGCGGCCGGGGCGAGCCGCTCGAGCGCCTGGCCTGGGCCGCTGCCGGGTACGCGCACCTGTTGATGGATACGCGCGGCCAGGGCTCGAGCTGGGGCGCCGGCGGTCACACCGCCGATCCCGTCGGCTCGGGGCCGGCCGCTCTGGGCGTGATGACCCGCGGCATCGAGTCCCCGCACACCTCCTATCTCACGCGGCTGCTCACCGACGCGGTGCGCGCCGTGGACACGGCTCGTGCGCTGCCCGGGGTCGACGGCCGGGTGGCGGTCACCGGCAGCAGCCAGGGCGGCGGGCTCGCGCTCGGCGCCGCCGGCCTGGTGCCCGACGTCGACGCACTGATCGCGAACGTCCCGTTCCTGACCCACATGCGCCGCGCGATCGACATCACGGACGCCGATCCGTACCAGGAGATCGTGCGCTACCTGGCGGTGCACCGGGAGCTCGAGCAGCAGACTCTCCGCACCCTGTCCTACGTCGATGCCCTGCACCTGGGCCGCAGGGCCACCGCACCCGCGATGTTCTCGGTGGCCCTGCGCGACACCATCTGCCCGCCGTCGACCGTCTTCGCCGCCCACAACCTCTACGGCAGCGCGAGCGGCACCGATCCCCAGCGGGAGATGGTCGTCTACCCGTACAACCACCACGAGGGCGGCGGGCCCGCCCAGCAGCGCCGACAGCTCGACTGGCTGCGGGCCCGCCTGTGAACGGCGCTCTCAGCGCCGCAGCGCCGGGTGCCCTGCCCGTCCGCTCGCCTCAGCGAGCGCGTCCTGCACCGCGTAGTAGGCGGGCTTGCGGGTGAAGTCGTCCCACAGCACGGTCGCCGCGCCCTCCCCCGGGAAGGTGCCCGGCACCCACGAGTACTTGTCGAGCACACCCCACAGGGTCAGGGAGTCGCAGCCGTCCACGGCCAGCGCCGCCTCGGTGACGCGGCGGTAGTAGTCGGCCTGCTGTTCGAGCTGCGCCTGCGTCGGCTCCCCGCCCTCCGGCAGATCCATGCGCACATCGAGCTCGGTGATCGCGGTCTGCAGGCCGAGGTCGGCGAAGCGCTGGAGGTTCTCCGCGAGATCGCCGGGGAAGCCGTAGCGGATCGACAGATGGCCCTGGGTGGAGAAGCCGTGGATGGGCACGCCGTCGGCGAGCAGGTCCTGGATCAGAGCGTAGTAGGCATCGGACTTGGGATTGATGCCGTCGACGTTGTAGTCGTTGACGAACAGCAGCGCCTGCGGATCGGCGTCGTGCGCCCAGCGGAAGCAGTCGGCGATGACCTCGACGCCCAGCTCCCGCAGCCAGATGTTCCCCTCGAGGCGCAGCTCGGCGTTGTCGTCGACGATCTCGTTGACCACGTCCCACTGCTGCATCCGGCCCGCATAGCGGCCCACCACGGTGGTGATGTGGTCCTTCAGGATCTCGCGCAGCTGCTCGGGGCTGAAGTCGCCCTCCGCGAGCCAGGCGGGGTTCTGGCTGTGCCACATCAGGGTGTGGCCGCGCACCACCTGACCGTTCGCCTCGGCGAAGTCCATGATCGCGTCGGCGTCGGCGAAGTCGTACGTGTCCTGCGCCGGACGCAGATGATCCCACTTCATCTGGTTCTCCGCCGAGAGCGAGGTGAACTCGGTCGCGAGCACGCCGCGGTAGGGCTCGTCGGCGGTGAACGGATCGGGATAGTCCGCGTCCGTGTGGTGCCCGCCGCCGGCGACGGCGCAGCCGATCTTCAGCGTGCTGCCTGCGGCGAAGGCGAGGTCGTCCTTCTTCGCCAGGCCCGGGGGCTTCGTCGTCCCGTCCCCCGGGGGCTGCGTCGGTCCACGCCCTCCGCCGGGCGCGGCGGACGCTGCCGGTGCAACGGCGGCCATCGTCGTGGCCACTGCTCCGGCGGCAAGTATCTGACGGCGTCTCATGCTGTCTCCTTCGACGTCTTCGACGGGTGATTCACTGCGGGACTGCCACGACCCGTACGGGCACCCCTCCGGCGGAGGAGAGCCGACGGCGCGCAGGGCGCTCAGCCCTTGACGGAGCCGAGCATGATCCCCGAGACGAAGTACCGCTGCACGAACGGGTACACGCACAGGATGGGGATCAGGATCAGGATCATCGTCACCGACTGGATGTTGGCGTTGATGTCGCTGACGGTCGAGCCGGAGGCCGCGGCCCCCTCGGAGGCCGCTGTCGAGGCTCCGGCGATCAGGTTCCTCAGGAACAGCGTCACGGGGAACAGCTCGGTGCGGTCCAGGTAGAGGAACGCCGCGAACCAGTCGTTCCAGTACTGCACCGAGTAGAACAGCACCATCGTGGCGATCACCGCCTTGGACAGCGGCAGCGTGATCCGGAAGAAGATCCCGAACCAGCTCAGACCGTCGATGTGCGCCGCCTCCTCGAGCTCGGTGGGCAGGTTCTCGAAGAACGCCTTCATCACCAGCAGGTTGAAGACCGACAGCGCCGGCGGGAGGATCACCGCCCACATCGTGTTCTTCATGCCCAGGGAGGAGACGAGCACGTAGTTGGGGACGATGCCGCCGTTGAAGAACATCGTGAACACGGCGATGCCGATCAGCAGGCCGCGGCCGCGCAGGTGCTTCTTCGACAGCACGAACGCATACGTGGTGGTCAGCACCATCGCGATGGTCGTGCCGATCACCGTGTAGAGCACGGTGTTGCCGTAGCTGCGCCAGAAGCTGTCGTTGTCCGCGACGGCCCGATAGGTGTCGAGGTTGAAGTCGACGGGGAAGAGGTTGACCTTCCCGGCGTTGATCGCACCGGCCGAGCTGAACGACTGCGCCAGCAGCATGATGAACGGGTAGAGCATCACCGCGCACATCAGCAGCAGCGCGATGGTGTTCACGGCCGTGAAGACCTTGTAGGACCTGGAGTCCTTGATGCGGGAGGACCGCGGAGCCGCCGCCGCCTTGCGCGGTCGCTCCGGGGCCATAGCTTCGATCACCACAGGCTCGTCCCCACCAATCGTCTCGAGATGTAGTTCGCGGACATGACCATCGCGAATCCGATGATGGCCTGGAACAGACCGATGGCCGCCGCGTAGCTGAGGTTGTTGGACACCAGACCCACGCGGTACAGGTACGTCGAGATGACGTCACCGGTCGAGTAGGTCATGGGGTTGTACAGCAGCAGCACCTTCTCGAACCCGACGTTGAGGAAGTTGCCGATGTTCAGGATCAGCAGCGTGATCATCGTGGGACGGATCCCGGGGATGGTCACGTGCCAGGTCTGCTGCCAGCGGTTCGCGCCGTCGATGCGTGCGGCCTCGTAGAGGGCGTCGTCCACGGCGGTGAGCGCGGCGAGGTAGAGGATCGTCCCCCAGCCGACGGTCTGCCAGGCCTCGGAGGCCACGTAGATGAACCGGAACCACTCGGGCTTCTGCAGGAAGGAGACCGGTTCGCCGCCGAAGGCCTCGGTGATCTGGTTGACCGTCCCCTGCAGCGAGAGCAGCTGGTAGACCATGCCCACCACGATCACGACCGAGAGGAAGTGCGGCAGGTAGCTGATCGACTGGACGATCTTCTTGAAGTGCTTGCGCCGCACCTCGTTGAGCATCAGCGCGAGGATGATCGGCAGCGGGAAGCAGACCACGAGGGTCATCGCGCCGATGATCACCGTGTTCGAGAAGACGTTCCAGAACGCGGGATCGTGGATGAACATGTCGACGTAGAGGGTTCCCACCCACTCGTCGCCGAAGATGCTCCCGCCCGGGCGGAAGCGTCGGAAGGCGATCACGTTGCCGAGCATCGGCACGTACCGGAAGATCGCCAGGAAGATCAGCGGGAGGATGGCGAAGGTGTACAGCGGCCAGTCCCGCCGCAGTGCACGCTTCCACCCTCCGGGACGGCGCTTGGGGGCCGGGGGCCGCGGCGCAGGCTCCTGCGCCGCGACCTCCCGGGTCTCCGCAATGGTCATGAGCTCCCCTCCTCCTCAGTCGTCGTAGAGCCGATCACCCGGTCCCCTCTTCGAACCGCTTGCGCGCGCCGTTGAGCAGCTCGAGATAACGGGGAAGACCGGCCGCTTCGAGCTTGCCGACGAAGGCGTCCCACTCGCCCATGTCCCGCTCGCCCATGATGAACTGCAGGGTCGCGGTGTCCACCGCGTCCTTGATCGGGGTCGCCAGGAGCGAGGCCTGCTCGAGCTCCATCTCGTCGAGCGGCGCCGGCGGGTAGGGCTCACGGGGCGTGCGGACGGTGAGCACGTCGTCGATGTACTGGACGAACGCGTCGGTGCTGTAGGACTCCTTGAGCGCCCGGGACTCGGTGGACTCCGCGGGGAAGGTCGAGTAGCCGAGGTCCACCTTGATGTCGGTCTCGCCGTCGGGGTTGATCGCGTAGTCGTCGAGGGAGAACTCAGGCTTCAGCTCGATGGATCCGTCGTCGGCCTTGGTGAAGTGGACGTCCTTCTCGCCCCAGCGCAGCATGTCCCGTGCCTCCGGGTTGAAGTACAGCCAGTCCACGAACTGCAGGGTGGCCAGGAAGTTCTCCGACTGGGTGACCTGCGAGCTGAGCATGAAGCCGTGCCAGAAGTTGCGCGGCTCGATGTTCTCGCCCGCAGGGCCGGCAGGCGGTGGGATGAGAGCGACGTCGTGGTTGCCCTCACCGACCGTCTCGTTCAGCGCCTGCGCGAACTCGATCGCGGTGCCGGAGGAGCCCGAGGCCGCGAAGCAGGTCTCGTTCGCGAACTTCTCGTCGACGCCCGCCGCGCCGCTGCCGTCGTTGGAGGCGGTGAGGGACTCGCGGTCCAGCAGGCCCTCCTCGGCCAGGGTGCGGAAGAACTCGACCATCTGCTTGTACTCGTCGGTGGTCGCCGCGTAGACGAACTCGCCGCCGTTGTCGATCATGCCGTCGCCGAAGCCCCAGCCGGCCTTGGTGCCGAAGGCGTGGGAGGCGTAGTTGAGCATGGACTGCCCCTCGAAGCCGTCCGCGAGCGGGGTCGCGTCCGGGTACTCCTCCTTGATCATCCGCAGGCCCTCGTGCAACTCCTCCCAGGTGTTGGGCACCGAGCCGGTGAGCTCCTCGAACACGTCCTTGCGGACCACGAGGCTGAAGGCGGGGACGGAGACCTCCTGCAGGCCGGGCATCATGTAGTACTTGCCGTCGGCCTGCTTGATGTTCTCGATCATGTCGGCCAGGTCCCACTCCTGGAGGTACTTCTGGAAGTTGGGCATCTTGTCCGCGTAGTCGCTCAGAGGCACCACGGCGCCGGAGGAGACGAACGGGGCGTCCTCACCGGTGTAGACCAGCGGGATCAGGGTGGGTGCATCGCCGGCGCTGATCAGCAGCGAGCGCTTCTCGGTCGCATCGCTGAAGGGGATGTGCGTCAGCTTGATCTCGACGTTGGTGAGCTCCTTGATGTGGTCGAAGAGCCGCCAGGTGTCCTCGACCGGGACCTCGGGCCAGTCGGTCCACAGCATGCTGACCTGCATCGGCTCGGTCGCCTTGAACTGCATATCGGCCGCGTAGTCGTCCATCGCACCGACGCTCTGCGCCTCGGCGTCGATCTCCTCGCCGGAGCCGGAGCCGCAGGCGGACATGGCCACAGTGGCGAAGGCCGCGGCGGAGAGGCCGACGAATCCGCGTCGACTGGGGGCGAAGGGGAAGTGGTGGGGCGTGGTCATTGCCGTCTCCTCATCAGGATCTGAGCCGGACCGGATGGTGCGGCGAGGGGCGAAGCAGATCGAACCGGTGCTGCAGATGCCTCGGCGGCGGGACGGGCCTCACGGCCCCCTCGTCCGACCGAGTCCGACTGTGGAGTCGAGGGGATGCGCCCCCGCCCGGCGACCGTGCCGAGTGGCTCCACGTGACTCTCGTCATGCGTTAGTTGTGCTGGTTAACCTAACCGTGGAACCGACTCTGGTCAAGAACTTCCCGAAAACTTGCGGCTCGTGGGCAACCCCTTCGAACTCGCCCCCCAACTGGCGCTATGGCCGACAGAGTGCCGCCCCAGCGGCCTGGCCGCTAGACTACGAGTTGATAACGGCCGGACGTCCGCGGGAAGTCTGCTGACCGAAAGTTTCGATCACCGTGGGGTGCGAGTCGTCGCCGCAGCCCCCGGTGCGCCCATGCACGACCTGGAGGAGCCATGACCTCATCCCACCGCTCCCGCGGGCTGTTCACCGACCTCACCGAGGGCGTGTACTGGTTCCTCGTGCTCGACGTGATGCTCCTGGTGGCCGCTGCGCCGACAGTCCTGCTGTGGACCGTCATGTCCCCGGGCCCCCTGGGGTCGCTGCTGTTCGTGATCGCCGCGCTGCCGCTCCTGCCGGCGCTCTCCGCCGGCCTGTACGCCTGTCGGTCCTGGCGGGAGGACCGCGACCTGAGCCCCGCCCGGCAGTTCCTGCGCGGCTACCGGCTCAACGCTCTCGACTCCCTGAGGGTCGGCACCCCGGCGCTGCTCGTGGTGGCGCTCGCGGCGTTCAACCTGACCCGGAGCTCCTCCCCCGGGCTCGGTGTCGGCGAGACCGCCTTCCTGGTGGTGGGCGCGGCGGCGCTGCTGGTGCTGCTCCGGGGGCTCGCGATCGTCTCGCGGTTCAGCTTCCGGGTGCGGGACGTGCTCCGGCTGTCCGTGTTCACCCTGCTGGTCCGGCCGCTGTCGACCCTGGCACTGCTGTCGCTCGGCGTGCTGACCCTCGGCATCGTCCTGGCGGTCGGCGATTTCCTGCTGCTGGCCACCGCTTCCCTGCTGGTCTTCGCCCTGTGGTCCTCGGAGCGCCCGGTCGCCCAGCTGCTCACCGTGCAGTTCACGACCGGGGCGCCCGAGGTCAGGACAGGCTCGTGACGGATCCGTCGGTCGCCAAGCGGAGGGTCGCCCCGCCGCGCGGAAGCGTCACCTCGCGCACGGCGCCCTCGATCTCCAGGCGGTAGTCGCCGGCGAAGCCCTGGAGCCGCACGAGGCCCTCGGCATCGCTGCGGTGCTCCTCGCGGCCCAGCCACCAGTCCTCGGTGATCAGCTGCTTCAGCGCGTCGTAGCCGGGCTTGGCGGTGCCGTCGGCCCGCACCAGTCCGGCCGGGGCGCCCAGCCACGCCGAGGCGTCGTCCAGGCCCCAGTAGGTCAGCGACTCGACGGCAGGGTTCGCGAGCACCGTGCGGTAGTGGCTGAGGAGCTCCTCGGCCTGTCGCTCCTCGCCCTCGGCCGTGGAGGGCCAGGACTCGACCTGGTGGTCGTTGAGGTCCACGACGTGCGCGGGCATCAGGTCCCCGGAGAGCAGCGTCGTCTCCGTCATCTGAAGCGGAAGGCCGAAGCGCGAGAAGCGCTCGAGGACCTCGGCGATCTGCTCCTCACCGCGATACCCCTTGTGCATGTGGGTCTGCAGACCGATCGCGTCGATCGGCACACCCGCCTCCAGGCACTCCTCGATGACGGCCTCGTAGTCGGGGGTGAGGTCGAAATCGTTCAGCACCAGACGCGCCGCGGGGTTCGCGGCGCGGGCGGCCTCGAAGGCCAGACGGATGACGTGCCTCCGCCCTCGAGCCCGGGCGAGCCGCGTCACCGCGTTCTCCTCCGCCTCGAAGACCGGGAGGATGACCGTCTCGTTGATCGCGTCCCACTGGTCCACGAGCCCGGCGAAGTCGCCGGCCTCGCGGGCGATGCGGGCGCGGATCACGTCTTCGACGGCCTCGTCGTCGCCTTCCATCAGCCAGGTCGGGGCGAGGGTGTGCCAGAGCAACGGGTGCCCCTTCAGCCGCACTCCGCGGGAGCGCAGGTGCTCGGCGAGGGCGCGCAGTCGCGGGGCGTCCGTCGGCCCGCCGGGCGTCGGCTCGAACCAGCGCCAGTAGAACGGGAGCGTCGCGGCGTTGAACAGCTCCAGCCACTGGTCGGCGAGCTGGGCGCCGGCGGGGTCCTGTTCGCGCTGTTCCTGCGTGATCGGCATCCCGAAGGCGATGCAGCCGAAGCCGAAGGCGTGCGCGGTCTGCTCGGCGGAGACGTGGACACCGGCGCGCGGGGAGCCCGCCTCGTCGACCAGCTGGACCTCGAGGGTCTCGACCCGCTCGGCGGGAGCCGGACCGATGCTCATCGGACACCTGCCGTGGGGGCCTCCTCGCCCGCCGCCGCAGCGACGGGGACAGGGGTGACCTCGACCGGGGTGTCCAGCACCCGCTCGCCGTCGCCGACGGTGCGGACCGGGCCGGTCACGCGGAAGCCGGCCTCGAGCGTGATGTCCTCGCTCGAGGAGCCCACGCGCACGCGGAACTCACCGGGCTCGACGATCCGTCGATGGTCGGGGCCCAGGAAGGAGGTGCGATCGGCGTGCAGGCGGAAGGTGACCCGCGCGGCCTCCCCCGCCGCGAGGGCGATCTTGGTGAAGCCGACGAGCCGCTTGAGCGGCCGCACCACGGAGGCCACGGGGTCGCTGAGGTAGAGCTGGGCGACCTCCTTGCCGTCGCGGTCGCCGACGTTGGTGATGGTCGCGGAGATCTCCACGGTGCCGTCGGCGGCGATCTCCGGGGAGGAGACCTGCAGGTCGGAGTACTCGAAGCGGGTGTAGCCGAGGCCGAAGCCGAAGGGGAACAGGGGCTTGGGATCGATGTTGGAGATGCCGTCGCTGACCCAGGCGAGGACCGGGGCGAGATAGGTGCCGGGCTGGCCTCCCATGCCGCCGGGGATGCCGATCGGGAGGCGTCCGGAGGGGTTGACCCGGCCGGAGAGCACCCCGGCCAGGGCGCTTCCGCCCTCCTCCCCCGGCATGAAGGCCTGGATGATCGCAGCGCAGCGCTCCACGTAGTTCCCGAGCGCATAGGGACGACCGGTGACCAGCACCAGCACCACCGGGGTGCCGGTGGCGAGCACGGCCTCGACCAGCTCGTGTTGGGCGCCGGGCAGGCGGAGGTCCGCCACGTCGCAGCCCTCTCCGGAGGTGCCGGCGCCGAAGAGGCCCGCGATGTCCCCGACCGCGAGCACGGCGACGTCCGCGGCCTCGGCGGCGGCGACGGCCTCGGCGATGCCCGATGTGTCGGGCTCGAGGAAGGGCACGCCGCTAGCCTCGGTGACGGTCGCCTCCGGGTACTCGACGCGCAGGGCCTCGCCGAGAGTGGGCACGGCCACCGAGGTGCCGTTGTCCTCCAGACGCGAGAGGACGTGGTTGGTGAAGCTGTAGCAGCCCAGGAAGCTGCGGGGCTCGACCGCGGCCGGGCCCAGCAGCGCGATGCGGCCGGGCGCGGCGAGCGGGAGCGTCCCGCGGTCGTTGCGCAGCAGCACGATCGACTCCTCGGCGACGCGGCGTGCGAGCTCGCGGTTCTGCGGGGGGTCGAGGTCGATCGCCTCGCCGGTGGTGGCGGGGTCGAAGTCGGGATCCAGCAGTCCCAGCTCGATCTTCTGCCGCAGCACGCGGCGGACGGCGGCGTCGAGCACCTCGACCTCGAGCTCCCCGGCCTCAATGGCCTCGAGCAGCTCGGGGAAGGTGTTCGTCTCCGGAAGCTCCACGTCCATCCCGGCGCGCAGGGTGGTCACGGCGGCCTCGCGCGTGCTCTCCACGACCCGGTGCATGGACTGCAGGAAGTTCACGGCCCAGTAGTCCGAGACCACGGTTCCCTCGAATCCCCAGGTCTCGCGCAGCAGCTCGGTGAGCAGCCAGCGGCTGGCGGCGGGGGCGATGCCGTCGATGTCGGCGTAGGAGTTCATCACCGACCGGGCGCCGCCCAGGCGCACGGCCATCTCGAAGGGCACCAGGTCGACCTCGTGGAGCTCGCGAATGCCGATCGATACGGGGGCGTGGTTGCGGCCGGCGCGGGAGGCGGCGTGGCCGGCGAAGTGCTTGAGGGTCGCGATGACGCCGGAACTCTGCAGGCCCTTCACGTAGGCGGTGGCCAGGGTGCCGGTGAGGTAGGGGTCCTCACCCATGGTCTCCTCGATGCGGCCCCAGCGGTAGTCGCGCACGATGTCGAGCACCGGGGCGAGCCCGTGGTGGGTGCCGAGCGCGCGCATGTCCTGCCCGATGCGGGCGGCCATCTCCTCGACCACCTCGGGCGCGAAGGACGCGCCCCAGGCGATGGCCGCCGGGTAGGTGGTGGCCTGGTGCGCCATGAGGCCGGTCAGGCACTCCTCGTGCGCGATCGCGGGGATGCCGTGGGGGGAACCGGCGACCACGGCGCTCTGCAGGCGGCGCAGGGTCGCCACGCCCTCCTCGGAGGTGAGCGGGGCACTGCCGAAGGCGCGGGTGATGTGCCCGAGCCCGCTCTTCACGGCCTCCTCGAAGGGGTCGCGATCCTCGTCGAAGGTCGACTGCATGGGGGCGAATCCCTCGGCGTCGCCGATCTCGGGACGCTTCCAGTAGCTCCCGAGCTGGGCGATCTTCTCCTCGGGCGCGAGATCGGCGAGCAGCGCCTCCGCGCGCTCCTCGACGCTCAGCGCAGGGACTCTCCACGGGGCAACGGTCATGGGGTGCTCCTTCGCACTGTCCTGGAGGGTGCGAAGCACCCAGTCCGCCCGCCGAACGCGGGTACGGTCAGAAACCTTTCTGACCACTTTCGGCTGCGCACAGGCTAGAGCAGACGCGATCCGACGGTCAATCCCTCCGCACTTCTCAGTGCGGACGAGCGGCGCGACAGACTGAGCCGCCCGGGTCGCCCACGAGCGGCGCGACCGCAGCAGATCCGGCATCCGTCTCGAAAATTCGCAGCGCTTGACCGCAAGACTTTCCGTTCGTACGTTAAGACTCTCACGCCGGAGCAGTCCGCTCCCGCCAGGCCGTCGCATCCCGTCATCGTCGACACCAAGAGTAGGTCATGACCATCGAGAAGCTTTCCCGCCGTTCCCTGCTCGGCGCCACCGCCGGGCTCTCCGCCCTCACCCTCGGCGCCTGCGGCACCTCCGGACCCGGCGGTGCCGGCGGCGGAGGCGGCGACAGCGCCTCCTACTGGGCCCTGTCCGGAGAGCCCAACGAGACGATCTACGGCGATGCCGTGGAAGCCTTCAACGAGGGTGATGCAGGTCAGGTCGAGGTCACGTTCTTCCAGAACGACGCCTACAAGCAGAAGATCCGCACCGCGATCGGTGCCGGCGAGGCGCCGACGATCATCTACGGATGGGGAGGCGGCGGTCTGCGCACCTACGCCGAGGAATCGCAGGTCCTGGACGTCACCTCGTGGCTCGAGGAGAACGCGGACTACAAGAACCGATTCGTCGAGTCCGTCTGGGACGCCGCGACGGTGGACGACAAGATCTACGCCCTCCCCCAGGGCGCCACTCAGCCCATCATCCTGTTCCACAACAAGAAGGTGCTCGGCGACATCGGCGCCGAGGCGCCGGAGACCTGGGAGGACCTCCTGGGCGTGGTCGAGAAGGCGAAGTCCGCCGGCATCGCGCCGATCTCGCTCGCCGGGCAGTCGAGGTGGACCTCGATGATGTGGCTCGAGTACCTCCTGGACCGCGTCGGCGGCCCCGAGGTCTTCGCGAAGATCGCCGCCGGCGACAAGGAGGCGTGGCTCGACGACGCCGTCCTCGCGATGGGCGAGAAGGTCCACGAGCTGCTCGAGATCAAGGCCTTCGCCGATGGCTTCGAGTCCATGGCCGCCGACTCCAACACGGACCAGGCCCTGCTCTGGACCGACCAGGCCGCCCTCATGCTCCACGGCGGCTGGACCTTCGGCAGCATGAAGGCCAGCGGCGGGGAGTTCGTGCCGAGCGGCAATCTGGGCTTCGGCCCGTTCCCCACGATCGAGGGCGGTGCCGGCGAGCTGAAGAACCTGGTCGGCAACCCCTGCAACTACCTCTCGCTCTCCTCGGCCGCAGCCGACGAGGAGATCGAGGTCGCCAAGGCGTTCCTCCAGGACGGAGCGATGTCCGACCAGGTCGCCTCCGACCTGATCGCCGCCGGCTCGGTCCCCGTGATCGTCGGGCAGGACGAGGCCCTCGCCGCGAGCGAGGACGCCGAGTACCTCCAGTGGGTCTACTCCTCGATCCAGGAGGCCCCCGCCTTCACGCAGTCCTGGGACCAGGCGCTGCAGCCCACTGACGCCGAGACCCTGCTGGTGAACACCGAGCAGCTATTCCTCGGCGCGATCACCGCCGAACAGTTCGCCGAGAACATGAGCACCGGCAAGGGGGCCTGAGCATGACGGCCCTGTCCAGGGAGTCCGCCCTCCCCGCCACCGGGGCGGGGGTCGAGCGCGCGGAGTCGGCGCGCTCGACCCCGTCGGTCCGTCGTCCTCGCGAGGACCGGGTGAAGATCTCCCACCTCCTCTTCGTCCTGCCGGCGCTGCTGTTCTTCGCGGTGTTCGCCCTGCTGCCGCTGGTGGGGGTCGTGGCGCTCTCCTTCACCACCTGGAACGGGATCGGCGCCATCGAGTTCACCGGGCTGACCAGCTGGATCGAGGCGCTCGGGAGGTCCAGCACCTGGAACGGCCTCGGGCTGGTCCTGCTCATGATCGTCGCGACGTGGCTACTGCAGACCCCGATGAGCATCCTGCTCGGAGCCTTCCTGGCGGGCCCGCAGCGGTACCGCAACGTGCTCGCGATCCTGTACTTCCTGCCGCTGCTGCTCTCCTCCGCGGCGATCGCGATCACCTTCAAGTCGCTGCTGGACCCCAACTTCGGCCTGGCGAACGGCCTGGACATGCCGCTGCTCAAGCAGAACTGGCTGGGCGACTCCGTGCTGGTCTGGGTGGTGCTGCTGTTCATCATCGCGTGGCAGTTCATCCCCTTCCACACCCTTATCTACCAGGGCGCGGTGCGGCAGATCCCCCGCTCGATGTACGAGGCGGCGGAGATCGACGGGGCGGGCCGCGTGCGACAGTTCTTCTCGATCACTCTGCCCCAGCTGAAGTACACCCTGATCACCAGCTCGACCCTGATGGTGGTGGGTGCCCTGACCTACTTCGACATCATCTTCGTGCTCACCCAGGGCGGCCCGGGCGCCGCCACCCGGATCCTGCCCTTGGACATGTACCTCACCGGCTTCCGCGGCAACGAGATGGGCGTCGCGAGCGCTCTCGCCGTGATGCTCGTGGTGCTCGGGCTGGGTCTCGCCCTCGGCGTGCAGCGTCTCGGCGGCAAGGACTCCGCCGCCAGCCAGATGGAAGGAGCCTGACATGAAGCGCAACTGGATAGGTGGGGCCTTCGGCTGGCTGTGGCTCGCCGTCGTGCTGCTCCCGATCTACTTCGTGCTGATCACCAGCCTCAAGTCGATCTCGACCTACTTCGGCTCCAACCCGGTGCTGCCCTCGCTGCCGCTGGCGTTCGAGAACGTCACCGCGGTCCTCGAGGCAGACTTCACCCAGTACCTGCTCAACAGCGTGCTGGTCGCCGTGGGCACCGTGATCCCCCTGGTCCTGATGGCCTTCATGGCCAGCTACTCCCTCGTGCGCGGGACCCGCCGGGTGTTCAGCCCGATGCGGAGCCTGTTCCTGCTGGGACTGGCGATCCCCGTGCAGGCCACCATCGTGCCGATCTACCTGATGATCATCTCGATGCGGATGTACGACTCCCTGGCCGCGCTGATGATCCCGGCGATCGCCTTCGGCCTGCCGCTGAGCATCCTGATCATCTCCAACTCCCTGCGCGATGTGCCGAGGGAGCTCTTCGAGGCGATGGACGTCGACGGCTCCACCGAGTGGCAGAAGATGTGGCGCCTCGCCTTCCCGATCGTGCGCCCCGCGCTCGTGACGGTCGCGGTGTACCAGGCGCTGATGTCCTGGAACGGCTTCCTGTTCCCGCTGATCCTCACCCAGAGCCCGGACAAGCGCACCCTGCCGCTGGCACTGTGGAGCTTCCAGGGCGAGTACGCCACCAACGTCCCGGTCGTGATGGCCGCCGTGGTGCTGTCCTCGATCCCGATCGTGATCCTGTACGCCTTCGGCCGCCGCTACCTGGTCAGCGGCATGACCGCCGGCTCCGGCAAGTGACCCCCGACCCCGCCCGCGAACTGCAAGGAGACGTCCCCTCGTGACCTCGACGCCTGCCCGCTCGACCCCCCTGAACGTCGGCCTGATCGGCTACGGCTTCATGGGCGCCGCCCACTCCCACGCCTGGCGCACCGCGCACCGCTTCTTCGACCTGCCGGCCTCCCCGGTGCTGCACACCATCGCGGGCCGCACCGAGTCCGCGGTCGCCGATGCCGCCGAGCAGTACGGCTTCGCCCGCCACACCACGCGCTGGCTGGACCTGATCGAGGTCCCCGAGATCCATGTCATCGACATCTGCACCCCGGGCGACACCCACCACGAGATCGCGCTCGCCGCGCTCGCCGCGGGCAAGCACGTGCTGTGCGAGAAGCCGCTGGCGAACTCGGTCGCAGAGTCCGAGGAGATGGCCCGCGCCGCGGCCGACGCCGCGACCCGCGGCATCCGCTCGATCTGCGGCTTCTCCTACCGCCGCACCCCGGCGCTCGGCTACGCCCGACAGCTGGTCGAGGAGGGCTTCGTCGGCGAGATCCGGCAGGTGCGTGCCCAGTACCTGCAGGACTGGCTCTCGGACGCCGACGCCCCGATGACCTGGCGGCTCGACAAGGACAAGGCCGGCTCCGGGGCGCTCGGGGACATCGGCGCGCACGTCATCGACCTGACCCAGTGGATCACCGGCACCCAGATCGAGCAGGTCTCCGGCACCCTCGCCACCGTCGTCCCCACCCGCCCCGCGGCCGGGACCGCGCAGGGCCTCGGCGGGAAGGGCGATGCCTCCGGCGAGCGCGGCCAGGTCACGGTCGACGACGTCGCCCTGTTCTCCGCCCGCTTCGCCGGCGGCGTGCTCGGCGCCTTCGAGGCGACCCGCATGGCGCAGGGCCGCAAGAACGCGATGCGCGTGGAGATCAACGGTGCGAAGGGCTCGATCGCCTTCGACTTCGAGCGGATGAACGAGCTGGAGATCTACGACGCCACCGCCCCGGCGGGCCGTCAGGGCTTCACCCGCGTGCTCACCACCGAGCCGGAGCACCCCTACGCCGCGGCCTGGTGGCCCACCGGCCACGGCCTCGGCTACGAGCACACCTTCACCCACGAGATCGCCGACCTGGTCCGCGCCATCGGCGAGGGCACCGACCCCTCGCCGTCCTTCGCCGAGGCGCTGCACGTCCAGCGCGTCCTCGCCGCCGTCGAGGCCAGCGACGCCGACGGCTCGCGCTGGACCGCCGTCGGCACCCAGCACCCCACCACCGAGGAGACCACCGCATGAGCACCGCCCCCACCCGAGTCGCCCTCGTCGTCCGCGGCGGCTGGGACGGCCACCAGCCCGTCGAGGCGACCGACCTGTTCCTCCCCTTCCTCGAGGAGAACGGCTTCAGCGTCCGCATCGAGGAGTCGCCGGCGATCTACGCCGATGCCGAGTACATGGCCACGGTCGACCTGATCGTCCAGTGCAACACCATGAGCACCATCGAGCGGCCCCAGTTCGAGGGGCTGCGCGCGGCGATCGAGGCCGGCACCGGCATGGCCGGCTGGCACGGCGGGATCGCCGACAGCTACCGCAGCGAGTCCGACTACCTCACCCTCATCGGCGGCCAGTTCGGCTGCCATCCCGGCAAGCACCCCGACGAGCGCAAGGGCGAGCAGGCCGACAACTACGTCCCCTACACCGTGAACATGCTCCCGGAGGCGGCGGACCACCCGATCACCGCCGGGATCAGCGACTTCGACCTGGTCACCGAGCAGTACTGGGTGCTGGCCGACGACTACTGCGACGTCCTCGCCACCACCACCCAGAAGGTCCGCGACTGGGACCCGTGGCACCGGGAGATCACCTCCCCGGCGCTGTGGACGCGACTGTGGGGCAAGGGGCGGATCTTCGTGACCACCCCCGGGCACCGCGTCGAGGTGCTCGAGGACCCGAACGTCCGCACGCTCGTCGAGCGAGGCCTGCTCTGGGCCGCGCGCGGCAGCGACATGCCCTACGGCGACCACAGCAGGACCCGAGTGAAGGAGGCGACCCGATGAAGATCGGCATGATCGGCTGCGGGGTCATCTCGCGCCAGTACCTGGAGAGCTTCGACCGTCTGCCCGACGTGCAGCTCGTCGCCGTCGCGGACCTCGACCGCGTCCGCGCGGAGGCCGCGGCCGAGGGGCGCGAGGGGGTGCGCGTGCTGAGCGTGGACGAGCTGATCGCCGACGCCGAGGTGGACACCGTCCTGAACCTCACCATCCCCGCCGCGCACGCCGAGGTGGACCTGCGCGCGATCGCCGCGGGCAAGAACGTCTACTCGGAGAAGCCCTTCGCGGTCACCACCGAGGAGGGTGCCCGCGTGCTGGAGGCCGCCGCGGCGGCGGGGGTCCTCACCGGCTCCGCCCCGGACACCGTGCTCGGCACCGGCACGCAGACCGCGCGCGCCGTGATCGACGACGGCGTGATCGGCATCCCGATCGCGGCGACCGCCACGATGGTCACGCCGGGCCACGAGCGCTGGCATCCGCAGCCGGACTTCTACTACGTCCCCGGCGGCGGCCCGCTGCTGGACATGGGCCCGTACTACATCCACACCCTGGTCACCCTGCTCGGACCGGTCGAGGCCGTGATCGGTGCGGCGAGCCGGCTGCGCACCGAGCGCACGATCGGCTCCGGGCCCCGCGAGGGCGAGACCATCCCCGTCACCACGGACACGCACGTCACCGGCGTGCTGGTGCACGAGTCGGGGGTGCTGTCCACGCTGGTGATGAGCTTCGACGCGGTCGCGACCACCGCGCACCCGATCGAGATCCACGGCACCGCCGGCACCCTCGCCGTCCCGGATCCGAACCGCTTCGACGGGGACGTGCGCCTGCACCCGCTCGGCGGCGAGGGCTGGGAGACCCTTCCCGTGACCGGCGGGTTCGAGCAGGCCGGGCGCGGGATCGGGCTGCAGGACATGGCCGTGCGCGGCGCGGACCTGCGGGCCTCCGGGGAGCTCGGCCAGCACGTGCTCGAGGTGATGAACGGGGTGCTCGAGGCCGCCGCGTCGGGCACGCGCGTCGAGATCACCAGCACCGTGGAGCGTCCGGCGGCGGTGCCGCTGACCGCGGCCGACGGCGCGGTGGTCGCCGGCTGACAGCGGGGCCGCTCACCCGAAGGACAGCGGCAGCATCCCCCCGCGCGGGCCGAGCTCCTCGAGCTCGGCCCGCTGCGCCCCGGTGAGACTCTCCCGCCCGGTCGCGCGGCGCAGCGCCTCGGCGTCGGACCATCCCGCAGGGAGCCGCAGGCGCAGCCGGCGCTCGACCATGTCCCGCGCCTCGGCGAGACCCTCGACGGGCGGAGGGGCGGGGGCGTCCTCGGGGCCGAGGTGGGCGAGCAGGTCCAGATGGTGCAGCGTCCACTCGAGCACGTAGGCGTGAAGGAAATCCCGCACGGTCAGGCTCATGGCCTGGGTGGCGACCGGGAGGTCCGGCTCCGCGAGCAGCGCGGCCCGCTCGGCGGCCCCGCCGAGATCCTCCAGGTGGTCGCGCAGCAGTCCCGGGTCCTCGTACGCGGCGGCGAGGCGCACGGTGAGGGCGTCGTGCGGATCGGTGCCGTCGGGCGGGGTGGGCATCGGCGTCCAGCAGCTCAGCGCGTCCGCGGTCGGGGCGGTCTCCGCCGGGGTCGCCAACGTGATCAGCACGTCCTGGGCGTCGATCACGAGGTGGCCGACGAGGTCGCGCACCAGCCAGCCGCGGCATCCGGAGGGCAGGGCGAAGGCGTCGTCGGGCAGCTCGTGGACGGCGCGGCGCAGCGCGGCCCAGCTCGTCGTGAACAGCTCCATGGAGAAACGCTAGCCCTACACGTTCCAGATGACCGGGACCAGCAGGATCTTCACCACCATGGCGAAGGCGAACAGGGTGGCGTAGGCGGCCTCGATCCGCTCGTCGGCCTTCCGGGAGTTCGCGGCGTCCAGCACCGCGGGCTGGCCGAGGAAGCCGGCGACGGCGCCGGCGGAGCGCGCGGCGGAGAGGTCCAGCACCCAGCGGGCGGCCAGCAGCAGCACCACGCAGGAGAGCGCGGAGACGACCACGGACAGCAGCGCGGCGCGCCAGGCCATCGGCGAGGCGAGGACGGCGGCGACCTCGGGCCCGGCGGTGAGGCCGAGCGCGGCGAGGAACAGCAGCAGCCCCAGCTGGCGCACGGTGGTGTTCGCACCGCCCGGCAGGGACCAGACGATCGGGCCGGTGCGGCGCAGCGCCCCGAGGGCCATACCGACGATCAGCGGCCCCGCGGCCGGGCCGAGGGAGAAGGCGCTCCCGCCCGGCATTGGCACGGTGACCATGCCCAGGCCCACGCCGAGCATCAGCCCGAGGCCGAGGGAGAGCACGTCCAGCTCGCTCACCTGGCGGTCGGAGTCGCCGAGGAAGCGGTGCACGGCGTCGAGCTCCGCCCGGTCCACGACCACGGCGATGCGGTCCCCGGGCTCGAGGATGAGGTCGTCGCGGGCGAGCAGCTCGAGGTCCCCGCGCCGCACCCGGGTGACCACGGCGCCGAAGCGGACGGGCAGGTTCAGCTCGGCGATGGAGCGGGAGGCGAGGTCCGGGTTCGAGACGGTCAGTCGCGTGAACTCGACCAGGGAGCGGTCGTGGGCGACGTGCCGGGTCGAGCGCTCGCCGAGCTCGGCGACGACCTCCTCGACCGCGCCCGGCAGTCCGACGGCGACCACCTCGTCCCCGGCCAGCAGGTCCTCGCCGGGCACGATCACGCGCACCTTCCCGTCCCGGCGCAGATAGGAGAAGCGCACCCGCTGCTGGTGCCACTGCGGCACGTCGCGCAGGTTCACGGCGCGGTGGACGAGCACGGTGGTGGAGGCGAGGCTGGTCCCGGCGAGCGCGGGGGTGTCGCCCCGTCCGGGCCAGGCACGGTTCACGACCATGGAGACCAGCACGATCCCGACGATCACGCCGATCGGATAGCCGAAGGAGTAGCCGACGGACGGGCCCGCCGTGCCGGTCAGGCGCGAGGCAGCGTCGAGCGCGGGCGCGGCGGTGAGCGCGCCGGTGAACAGGCCCAGGCCCAGGTCCCGCTCGATCCCGAGGGCGTGGCCCAGCAGGATCGTCGCGAGCGCG
Organism: Brachybacterium sp. AG952; assembly: GCF_004362645.1. Classification (NCBI taxonomy): domain Bacteria; kingdom Bacillati; phylum Actinomycetota; class Actinomycetes; order Micrococcales; family Dermabacteraceae; genus Brachybacterium; species Brachybacterium sp. AG952. The sequence goes on from NZ_SNXV01000004.1 coordinate 324,488, forward strand.
GCGATGACGGTGGCGACGGTCGCGGCGCCCAGCAGCGGCAGCTGCTTGTTCAGCGTGGCGAAGAAGGTGGCGCCGGCGGAGATGCCGACGGTGTAGACGAACAGGGCGAGCCCGAGGGTCTGCACGATCTGCATGCCGTCGCCGAGCTGCGGGGCGATCGCGGACAGCGCCAGGCCCGTGAACAGGGCGCCCGCGGCGCCGAAGCGCATCCGGCCGAAGGGGATCGCTCCGAGCACGGCCCCGGTCGCGACGACCAGGAACAGCGTGAGCAGGGGGCTGTTCGCGAGGGCGTCGATCACGGGGGTCCTTCCCGGGCCCGCCCTCGAGCGGGACGGGCGCGCTCGTGCACGGGCACCGCAGTGTGGGGGTTCAGGTCCACGATAGGCCCGTCGGCCGTGCCCGACGAGCCGGGGTTGTCCGAGGTCACGCCGGAAGGGAGGGCCGACGGAGGTCGCGGCCCGCGCGGCGGCGCCGCCCCGCGCGACTGGCAACCCCCGGCACTCCGCGCCATCGCACCTCGTGGTGCACGACACTGGTGGCGACTATGACCGGGCCCCAGCCCGCACTCTCGACCGAAAGGACTGTCGATGGCCGTCTCCGAAGGTGCCAACTACGCCCCCGCCGCGATGCCGAAGCCGGTGGTCGAGCCCGGGGAGTTCGTGTTCGCCGCGATGCATCTCGACCACGGCCACATCGGCGGGATGACCCAGGGTCTGCTCGGCGCGGGCGGCACGCTGAAGTGGGTGTACGACCCTCAGCCCGAGCGCGCCGCCGCGTTCAAGGAGCAGTTCCCCGAGGTCACCATCGCCTCGAGCGAGGAGGAGGTGCTCTCCGACCCGGAGGTGCACCTCGTCGCCGCCGCGGCGGTTCCCGTGGACCGGGCCCCGCTCGGCATCCGCGTGATGGAGGCCGGCAAGGACTACTTCACGGACAAGACCCCGCTGATCTCCCTCGAACAGCTCGCCGAGGCGAAGGCGGCCGTCGCGCGGACCGGGAAGAAGTACATGGTCTACTACTCCGAGCGCATCCACGTGGAGGCCGCGGTGCTCGCCACCCAGCTCATCCAGAAGGGTGCGATCGGCAAGGTCCTGCAGATCACCGGCATGGGCCCGCACCGCATGGGCGATCCCTCCTCCCGCCCCGACTGGTTCTTCGAGCGCGCCCGCTACGGCGGCATCCTCACCGACATCGGCTCGCACAACTTCGAGCAGATGCTCACCTTCACCGGCTCGGACGACGCGGAGATCCTCTCCTCCTCGATCGGCAACTTCGGCAACCCCGACCATCCCGAGCTCGACGACTTCGGCGACGCGCACGTCGCGCTCTCCTCCGGGGCGACGGGCTTCGTCCGCGTGGACTGGTTCACCCCGTCGGGCCTGCGCACCTGGGGCGACGGCCGCACCTTCGTGGTGGGCACCGAGGGCTACCTCGAGCTGCGCAAGTACGTCGACGTCGCCACCGACAACGGCCCGAACCAGGTGATCCTGGTGGATTCCGAGGGCGAGCACCGCCTCGAGGCCGACGGGAAGGTGGGCTACCCCTTCTTCGGCGAGCTGGTGCTCGACGTGCTGCACCGCACCGAGAACGCGATGACCCAGGAGCACGCCTTCAAGGCCGTCGAGCTCGCGCTGACGGCGCAGGAGCAGGCACGGGAGCTCACCGGTCGCTGAGCCTCATCGGCCGGCGGACTCGTCGGCCGCCGGGCCGAGGCCACCACGAGAGGGGCCTGATGCGCATGTGCGCGTCGGTGCTCGTCGGCTGAGGTCAGGCGACGCGGGAGAGCACGTTCTCGCACAGGGCCTGCACGCAGTCGGCGAGGCGGAACCCCGTCCCACCCGTGGTGGCCGCGATCCGTTCCGGGTCGCGGCCGCTCGGCGTCCCGGAGTCCTTGCCGCTCCCCGGAGCCTCCTCGCTTCCCGGCAGCTCTCCGCTCTGCGGAATTCTTTCGCTCGCCGGACCCTCCGGGTCCACATCGCCCTCCGCGGGATCGGGGCGGAGGATCAGCCGCTCGAGCATCGCGGGCCAGCGCGCCTGGACCGGATGCCCGTCGGCGTCGAGCACGAGGAACCGGGGGCCGAGGCCCGCGGGGACGGCGCCGGACGAACCCGAGCGCGACCGCACGAGCCGCAGCCCGCCCTCGTGGACCATCACGTGGTGGCGCCGGCACAGCAGCGCGAGCTCGTCGAGATCCGTCGGCCCGCCCTCCGACCAGGGCGTGAGGTGGTGGGCGTCGAGGTGCTTGCTCTGGTGGCAGCCGGGGAAGACGCAGGTGCCGTCGCGGAGTCGCAGGGCGCGGCGCTGGGCCCGGGAGGCGAGGCGCCGGGCGCGGCCGAGGTGGAGGATCTCGCCGTGGACGTCGGCGAGGGCGAGCGAGACCTTCCCGGTGCAGGCGAGGCGTTCGGCGGTACGGGGCTCGAGGGGTCCGCCGCCTGCGACTCCGCAGCGCGGAAGCGTTCCCGCGGGAACGCTTTCGGAGAGTGACTCGGCGTTGACCTGCACGACCACGAGATGGCGGTCCTCGCCGGAGCGGTCATCTGGCTCGGCGGCGAGATAGGTGCGGGCAAGGTCGTGGAGGGCGTCGGCGCGACGCTGGTCGAGGGTCGCCTCGGTCGTGATCTCGGCGCAGCGCTCGGCGATCGCGGAGCATGCGGCCGTCTCAGTGCTCGAGGGCGGGGCCGTGCCGTCGCGGTCCAGCGCCAGTTCGAGGGCGGTGAGGAGCTCGGCGCCGGTCTCCGCGGGCAGGACCGCGCGGATCTCGACCATGCCGTCCTCCCGCACATGCCAGCGCGCCTCGCGCCGCGAGTCCTGGTCGAGCCGGGAGCCGTCGACCGCCCGGAACGAGGAGACCGTGCGCGCGAGCTGGGAGGCGGTCATCGCGCGGGCCATCTCGACCAGGACCTCCTCCTCGACGCGATCCGCGACGCGGGTGATCTCGCGGACCTTGGAGTAGGAGAGCCTCCCTGCACGGAACTCGGCGACGGTGAGCGGCAGCGCGGGCAGCGCGCGGGCGACGCGGAGGTGCTCCCGCGCGGTGCCGGCGGCCATCGAGCAGGCCCAGCCGAGCCAGTGCGCGGTCGACTTCAGCCCCTCGTAGAACCGCACTCCCTCGCGCGTGTCGAACTCCGCGAGCATCAGCAGGAACTCGCACGTGGCCTGGGCGATCACCGCGGCCTGGTTCTGGATCCGTCGGCCGAGCCGCTCGGCGTGCTCGCGGTCGAGCCGCGGGGGCGGAGCGGAGCCGGGCGAGGGCGGGTCGACGTCGGGGCTGGGCGGTGGTGGGGCGATGAGGGTCATGACGTCCTCCGACCGAGTGACGGGAGTGCGGTCCTCCAGTCCAGTCGAGAAAGGCCTGGAGTTCATCCCCACCTGCGCCGATGTGGATCGATGCCCGCTGTGGAGGAACGGTCGCGCAGGCGCGAGTTCGCGCGGAGGAGAAGAAGGCGGACGGCAAGAAGGCCGAGACGCACGGCCGACGGCTTCGCGCTCCACGAGGAGCGGTCGCGGGGGCGGGCACGGGACGAGGTGCGGGACGGCAAAGAGGGTGCTCGGGACAACAAGGGGCGGCGAGGCGGCGAGCACCCCCTTGCCATAGTTAGCAATGCAAACTACTATCGGTCGTCGTGACCAGAACACCGCCTTCCACCCCCTCCCCGCAGACCCCTGCCGGCACCACGTCGGGGCCGGAGGGCGATGCCGCACTGGACGCCGCGACCCCGTTGGCCGTCGACCCCGTCCTCGCCGAGCTCCCCCAGCACCTCGCGCTCGTGTGCAGCCAGTTCGCCCGGCTCGCCGCGCGCCGCTCCGAGGTGGGCGTCGGCTCGGTGTCCTGGCGGGTGGTGGCGACGATCGAGCGGCTCGGGCCGCTGCGGCTGAGCGAGATCGCCGAGCGCGAGAGGGTCTCCCGCCCCACCGCGACCACCGTCATCAAGCGCCTGGAGGAGGAGGGCCTGGTGCGCCGCGAGGCCGACCCCACCGACTCCCGCTCCTCCCTGGTCAGCACCACCGAGGCCGGCTCCACGCAGCTGGCCGCCTGGCGCGGACAGCTCGCCACCGGCGTCGGCGCCCTCCTCGAGCCCCTGCCCGAGGAGGATCTGGCGACCCTCGCCCGCGCCTCCGAGCTGCTGGCCCGGATCCTCGAGTCGCACGACGGCTGAGCCGCCGCACCCCGCCCGCCCCTTCCCCTCCCCGGAAAGAAGTCCCGCATGACCACGACCACCCCGGCCGCCGCGCAGGCGGCCCCGTCGGCGCCCACGCTGCGCGACGCCTTCCACCAGCCGCGCGCGGTGTGGGCGATCGCCTTCGCCGCGACCGTGTCCTTCATGGGTATCGGCCTGGTGGACCCGATCCTCCCCGCGATCAGCACGCAGCTGGACGCCTCCCCCTCGCAGGCGATGCTGCTGTTCACCAGCTATCTCTTCATCACCGCGATCGCCATGTTCTTCACCAGCTGGTTCGCCTCCGCCGTCGGCGTGAAGCGCACACTGATGATCGGCCTCGTGCTCGTGGTGCTCTTCGCGGCGCTCGCCGCTGGCTCCGGGTCGGTCAACGAGATCATCGGACTGCGGGCGGGCTGGGGGCTCGGCAACGCGCTGTTCATCTCGACCGCGCTCGCCGCGATCGTCGGCGCCACCGCGGGCCCGAGCGGCGGCGCGATCATCCTCTACGAGACGGCGCTCGGGATCGGCATGGCTCTCGGTCCGCTGCTCGGCGGCCTGCTCGGCTCGGTCTCCTGGCGCGCCCCCTTCGCCGGCACCGCGGTGCTGATGGGCATCGGCGCGCTCGCGATCGCGGTGCTGCTGCAGCGCGAGGCGAAGCCCGCGCACGTCTCGCCGCTCGCGGCCCTGCGGGCGCTGGGGAACCCGGCGCTGCGCACCCTGGCGCTGACCGCGATCTTCTACAACTTCGGCTTCTTCACGCTACTGGCATACTCCCCCTTCCCGCTCGAGGCCGCCGCGGCCGCGCACGGCATGGAATTCGGTGCGATGGGCATCGGCGGGGTGTTCTTCGGCTGGGGCCTCGCGCTCGCGATCACCTCGGTGTTCGCCGCGCCCGTGCTGACGCGCCGCCTGGGCCTGATCCCGACGCTGCTGACCACGCTCGGCCTGCTCACCGTGCTGATGGTGGCGCTCGCCCTGGTCCACACCTCGATGACCGCGATGATCGCGCTGATCGTGATCGGCGGACTGCTGCTGGGCATCATGAACACGGCGTTGACCGAGACGGTCATGGAGGCCACCGACCTGCCGCGCGGCGTGGCGAGCTCGGCGTACTCCGGCGTGCGCTTCCTGGGCGGCGCGATCGCCCCGGCCGTGGCCGGCCCCCTCGCGGCGGCGACCACCGCCGGCGCCCCCTACCTGCTCGCGGCGCTCACCCTCGCGCTCAGCATGGCCATGCTGATGATCGGCCGACGGCACCTCGCCGCGATCGGCCAGGAGCACCACCTGAGCGCCGCCGAGGAGGCCGAGGCGATCACCGTCGGCGACGAGGTGTGAGAGCCGGCAGGCCGGCCGGTGCGCGGGTCGGCCGACGGGCGGGGCCCCGGGATGCGAGGAGGCGTCCCGGGGCCCCGCTCGTCGGGCCGTCGGTGGTGGAGATTCCCGTCGGACGCCCGCCTTGCTAAGCTGTTGCGTGTTCCGAAACATGCGTTCTGTTATGCAAAACGTTGGGCGGGGTGCGATGCAAGTACCAGGTCACAAGCCTCTCCTTCACCGACAACGCCGATGTGCGCTGGCATTCGGATGACAGGGCCCGGCTGGAGCGGGCCTGAGGAGTCCCCCGCCCCTACAGCCCCAGCACCACCGTCGCGATCGTGAAGTAGATGATCAGCCCCGTCGCGTCGCAGAAGGTCGAGATGAACGGGTTGGAGAACACTGCCGGGTCAGCGCCGATCCGCTTGGCGACCAGCGGCATCAGCCCGCCGACGATCGCGGCCATGATGCAGATGGACAGCAGCGTCAGCCCCATCACGGCCCCGATCGACAGGCCGTAGACGAGCCCGGAGACCACGAACCCGAGGGAGCCGAGCACCGCGCCCAGCACGGCGCCGACGCGCAGCTCCTTCCACACCACGCGGGGCAGGTCCCGCACCCGCACCTCGCCGACGGCGAGGGCACGGGTGACGGTGGTCGCGGCCTGGTTGCCGGTGTTCCCGCCGGTGCCGGTCAGCAGCGGGATGAACAGCGCGAGCACGACCACCTGCTCGAGGCGGTCCTCGAAGATCTCCAGCACCTGCACGGTGAGGATCGCGGAGACCGCCAGCACCAGCAGCCACACGATGCGGGAGCGGACCACGCGCAGGATCGGGGTGGCGAGATAGGAGCGGGTCAGCGGCTCGGAGCCGCTGGTGCGGGCGGAGTCCTCCGCGTTCTCCCGCTCGATGATCTCCACCGCGTCATCGACGGTGAGAACACCGACGAGCCGCTCCTCCGCGTCGACGATCGGCATGGCCAGCAGCTTCGCGGCGAAGAACCGCCGGGCGGCCTCCTCCCGGTCGTCGGTCGCCAGGGCGCGGACGGCCTCGTGGGCGAGGTCACCCACGCGCTCCTCCGGATCGGTCAGCAGCAGACGGCGCAGGCCCACCACCCCCAGCAGCACGCGGGAGGAGTCCACGACGGGCAGGAGGTACACGGTCTCCGCGTCCTCGCCGCGCTCGCGCACCTCGGCGAGCGCCTCGGCGACGGTCTGCTCGGGGCGCAGCGCGAGCACCTCCGGGGACATGTAGCGCCCGATCGCATGGCGCGGGTAGCCGAGCACCGCGGTGGTCATCGCCCGCTCGTCGGCGTCCAGGCCGTGCATGAGGCGCTCGGCGACGGAGGCGGGCAGCTCGTCGAACAGCGAGGCGCGGTCGTCGGGGTCGAGGTCGCCGATGATCTCGGCGACCTGCGGGGTGCGCAGGGCGGAGATCAGCTCGGCCTGGTGGCCGGGGCTGAGGCCCTCGAAAACGGCGAGCGCGCGGGCCTTGTCCAGCACCCGGAAGAGCAGCGCGGCCTCGGTCGCGGGGCGGGCGCCGACGAGGTAGACGAGCTCCCCGGTGGGCAGGAGCTGCGCCTCTCGGGCGAGGTGCTCGAGCTCGGCCTCGCTCTGCGGATCGGCGCGCAACAGGTCGAGCACGGTGTCGAGAGCGGCGGTGGAGGTCACGGAGCCATTGTGTCCGACGTGGTCGAGGGCCGGCCCCGCTCCCCTTCGAGCGCGGTGTGCGATGCGCCTAGTCGTCCGCACGCGCGAGGCGAGACGGCCACCAGATCCTCTTGCCGATGTCGTCGGCCAGCGCCGGGACCAGGAGGGAGCGCACGACGAAGGTGTCGAGCAGCACTCCGAACGCGACGATGAAGGCGAGCTGCGCGAGGAACAGGATCGGGATGACGGCGAGCGCTGAGAACGTGGCGGCCAGCACGACCCCGGCGGACGTGATCACGCCGCCGGTGATGGCGAGACCTCGCGTGATGCCATCCCGTGTGCCGTGCGCCTTGGCCTCCTCCCTGACCCGTGTCATCAGGAAGATGTTGTAGTCGATGCCCAGCGCCACCAGGAAGACGAAGCCGTACAGCGGCACGGCCGCGTCCGCGCCCGGGAAGTCGAGGATCTGGTTGAACACGATCGCCGAGACGCCCAGCGCCGTCCCGAAGGAGAGCACGGTCGTGAGGATCAGGAGGAACGGAGCGAGCAGGGAGCGCAGCAGGAGCACGAGGATCACGAAGATCACTCCGAGGACCAGCGGGATGATGAGATCGCGGTCGTGGACGGCCGCGTCGTTCGTGTCGACCGCGGTGGCCGTGACCCCTCCCACGTACACCTGCTCGGAGATCTCGTGCAGCGGCCCGCGGAGCGCGCGCACGTCCTTCGCGGCCTGCTCGGAGTCCGCCGCTTCCACCAGGGTGGCCTGGATCAGCACGTCACCCTGGGAGACCCTCACCGCCGGGGATTCGCCGGGGACGAGCGACTCGATGCCGCCGTCAGCGCTCAGGGTCGCGGTGGTGGACGAGGAGCCGTCGACCGTGATCGTCACTCCATCGATCGCCTCGCTCCCGGCGAGCACCCCCGCCACCTCCTCCATGTCCTCTTCGGGCGCGAGGACGTACACCGGCGAACCGGATCCTCCGGGGAAGTGCTCGCCGAGCGCGACCTGACCATCTCGCGCCTGGGACTCACCGAGGACCAGGTCCGACTGCGGGACGCCGTCGGCGCGCAGCTGCGTCAGACCGGATGCACCGACGACCAGCAGCAGGGTCGTGATGATCCAGATCGGTCGGGGGTGGCGGCGCACGAAGCGTGCCACGGCGGCCCACACCCCTCGTGCGGTGGCCTGGGCGCCGGAGGCGGACAGCTCGGGATCGTAGTGCGGACGCCGCGGCCAGAACGCGACCCGCCCCAGCGCGTAGAGGACTGCCGGGAGGAACGTCAGAGCAGCCAGCATCGCGAACGCGATGCCGATCGCCGCGACCGGCCCGAGGGTGCTGTTCGACCGCAGGTCGCTCAGCAGCAGGCACAGCAGGCCCGCGATCACGGTGCCGCCGGACGCCAGCACCGGCTCGATGGTGCCGCGGAGCGCGACGCCGGTGGCGATGCGCTTGCTCCGGTTCTCCCGCAGAGCCTCGCGATATCGCGCGACGTAGAGAAGGGAGTAGTCGGTCGCCGCGCCGATGACGAGGATGAACAGGATCCCCTGCGTCTGTCCGCTGAGAAGGAGGACCCCGGCCTTCGCGAGCCACCAGATGGCGAGCAGCGCGGCGGAGAGCGCGAGAACGCTGGTCAGCAGGACCGCGATGGGGAGGATCACTGAGCGGTAGACGAGCACCAGGATGACGAGCACCGCTGCGAGTGCGACCAGTAGCAGCACGCCGTCGATCCCGGCGAACGCCTCGCTCAGCTCGGCGGAGAATCCCGCAGGGCCGGTGATGTGGAGGCGAACCCCCTCCGGCATGCCGTCCGTGGCCGCGTCCTCGACCTCCGTGAGCACCTCGCCGGTCTCGGCATCCGGGTCCAGCGGCAGGATCGCCTGGACGGCGAGCCCGTCCTCGGAGGGTATGGCCGGCGAGCCGCCCTCCAGCACCCCGTCGACGCCGGCGGCCCGGTCGAGGCTCTCCTGCAGCTCGCCGAGCGCGCTCTCCGACAGCTTCTCGTCCGAGGTGAAGACGAGGATCGCGGGCAGGGAGTCGCTGTCCTGGAACTCGTCGAGTCTGCTCTGGACGACCGTGGCATCAGCCGATTCCGGCAGGAAGGTCGTCTGATCGTTCGAGGAGACCTCCTCGACCCGGCCGAAGTAGGGCCCGCCCACGGCGGCAGCGGCAAGCCAGGCGACGATCAGCACGGCCGGTACGAGAACCCGCAGCCAGCGGGCGAGAGAGCGTGGCACAGGGGGCTCCTGAAACTAGTTAGCCGACGACGTTATTCGCTCAGCATACATATGCCCTGGTGTACGGTTTACGGATGGACGATCGGGAGGACGGCGAGGGGGCGAGCGGCGTCGCCGAGGGCGACGGGGCGCATCGCTGGCTGTACGACCTCGACGCGACCGATCCGCTGTCCGAGCTCGTCTCCCGCGACCACGTGAGCCGTGAGGACATCGTCCAGATCGGTCGCCTGATGGGCGCCATGGCTGATCTGCGCCGAGCCGAGGAGGCACTGTCTCTCGCCGGCCGCGAGTACATGCGGCTCGGGACGACCGACATGAAGGCGGTCCAGTTCCTGATCGTCTCCGCGAACAAGGGCGGGGCGCCCACGGCGAGCGCCCTCTCCGCGCACCTGGGAATATCGAATGCGTCGGTGACGAAGCTGCTCGACCGTCTCGAGCGTGGTGGCCACATCGAACGTCTGGCACACCCGACCGACCGCAGGTCTCGCACCATTCGACTCTCCGAGCAGACGAAGGCCGCGGCCATGGCGTCGATGGGCAGGGCTCAGGCGCAGCGATTCCACGCGGCGGCGAGCCTGACCGCCGACGAGCGCGAGGTCGTGACCAGATTCCTCCAGCACACCGCCGACGACCTCCGCGACGCCCTGGGGCGCTTCTTCTGATCGACGTCCCGACGATCGAGGCCGCCGACGCCCAGCGATCGTGGTGACCGCGCTCGCGGCCGGGCGCTGCTCGCGCTCGACCGGAGCCTCCGCCCGCTCCTGCGAGCGCGGCGCGCCTCAGCCGGCGAGCGCGGCGTATTCGGGGGCGCGGCTCATGTACTCCGCGTCCCACACGTCCATGCCCGGCACGCGGGAGCCGGTGACGGCGCCGACGAGCCGGTCGAGGTACCACTCCCAGCCGGGGCCGATGTGCTCGACCATGTCGGCGGGCACGTCGTGGTGGCGCAGCGCGAGGTGGGTGAGGTCGCCCGCGGCGCCGCCGGCCCCGTCGGAGCCGCCCTCGAGCTCGAGCGAGAGCTTCCAGACCTGGTCCCCGAGTGCGGAGCTGACGGTGAGCAGGCGCTCCGGGTCGCAGGCGTGGATCGCGAAGGACGAGGTGGACGGCTCGCCGGGCTCGGCGGTCATGGTCACCTCGACGACGCCGCTCGCGGGGTCGCCGGCGTAGGTCCCGTACCAGATGGCGAGGCGGTCCGAGTCGGTGAGGTGCTGCCAGACCCGCATCCGCGAGGCGGGGACCGTGCGACGCAGCACCAGGTCGCCGCCGTCGAGTCGTCCGGTGATGCTCATGTGCTCTCCCGAGGTCGGTCGCGGCCGGGCCGGCGCGGTGGCGGCACCACCGTAGCCCGGGGACGGGGCGGGGTCGATCCCACCGCGGCGAGCGGTCCGCCCGTCGGCCGGGCGGCTCATGCGGCGGCGGCCAGCCGACGGGAACGGTCGGCCAGGTGCCAGGCCCACAGCAGCGCCCCGATGATCACGCAGCCGAGCGCGGCGAGCGCCACCACCGTGAGACTGCCGGTGATCAGCGGGGCGATCACGCCGGAGAGCAGCGCGTTCATCACGAGGGTGAAGAAGGTGCCCATCGAGGCGGCGGCGCCGCGCTGGTGCGGGAACAGCTCGAGGATCTCCAGCTGCATCGGGGCGAAGAAGAGGGAGGCGGTGAAGGACATCAGCGCAGGGCCGACGAGGACGGGCAGCAGCGTGAGGTCCAGGCCGCCGGCCGGGTCGGGCGCCAGCAGCACGAGCACGAGGTTCAGCACGCTGGTGGCGAGGGTGCCGATGTAGCCGATCGTGATCAGCCGGCTGCGGTCCATCACGTCGGCCGCGCGACCGACGACCAGGGAGCCGGCCATCATCTCGATGATCAGCGGGGCGAAGAGCACCCAGAAGTCCTGCTCGCCCAGGCCCAGCAGGCGCACCACGATGATCGGCGCGGCGGCGACGAACACGAAGTGGGCGGCGAAGCCGAAGGCGGTGGCCAGCGCGATCCGCAGCATCACCGGGGAGCGGCCCACCTCCCACAGGGACCCGATCACGGCGCCGATCCGGAGCGGGATCCGGGCCTCCTTCGGCAGCGACTCGGGCATCAGGGCGGTGAGCACGAGGACCAGCACGCCGTAGAGGCCGACGCCGGCGAACACCCAGCGCCAGTCGCCGAGCAGCAGCAGCCAGCCGCCGAGGACGGGCGCGATCACGGGGGCGAGCGCGAAGATCATCATGATCCGGGCCATCAGCCGCTGCGCCTCGGCGCCGGCGAACAGGTCCCGCACCACGACGCGGGAGACGATCGTGGCCGCGCCGGCGCTGACGCCCTGCAGGATCCGCAGAGCGATGAGCGCCCCGAGCCCGGTGGCGAGCACCGCCCCGAACATCGCCACGATGTAGATCGCGAGCCCGGTGAGCATGACCTTCTTGCGGCCGAGGGCGTCCGAGAGCGGGCCGTGAAACACGCTCATCACCGCGAAGGACGCGAGGTAGACGCTGATCAGCTGCTGGAGGACCACGTCGGAGGCGCCGAACTCCTCGCCGATCTGCGCGAACGCGGGGAAGACGGTGTTGATCGTGAACGGGCCGAGCATGCCGAGCGCGGCGAGGGTGAGCGTGATGCGGGCCCCCGCGGTGCGGCGTCGGGTCAGGGTCGGCGGGGCCTGCTCGGCGTCGGGGATGCTCACCCTGTCGAGCCTATGGGCAGGCGTTTTCCCTGCCCAGGGACGTCCACGCCCTGGCCGTCCGGGCGGCAGGGCGCTTCGGTGGCGGCGCGTCTGTGCTCGCCGCGCGCCGCCGCCCAGCCGCTCATACCCGGTGCGCCCACAGGTCGCGCAGCAGCGCCGCCCCCGTGTGCAGGGATGGTCGGGGGCGGGGCGCAGGCGCCTTGCGCTCACCACCCTGCCGGCGGCCACTCCTGGCCGGCGGCGAGCGCGTTGAGCTCGTAGGCGCCCTTCCCGTCGATGCTCTCGCGCAGGATGTCGGCGTGGCCGGCGTGCCGGGCGTTCTCCTCGATCTGGTGCAGGGCGTACCAGCGCAAGCTCCAGCGGGTGCGGCCCTCGAACCAGGGCGCGTCGGGGACGGGCGCGAGCATGTCGAGGTCGGCGGCGCGGATCGCGGCGGCGAGCTCCTCTCCCGCCTGGTGCAGCTGCGCGATGAGGGACTCCGGGGTGTCCTCGGGGCGCAGGGCTTCGGGGGCGAGCCCGCCCTCGGCCTGCAGCTGCTCCGGGGTGCGCTCGGGGTCGGAGCCCGGTCCGGGGGCGGCGGCGATGGACAGCGCCGCGCCGCCCGCGATCAGCAGGACGTGGCGGGCGAGCGCGCCGAGGCTCACCCCGGAGGCGCTCGGGACCAGGGCGAGCTGCTCCTGGTCGAGTCCGTGCAGGGCGGTGGCGACCTGCTCGATCTGCTGCTGGGCGAAGGTGGCGAGGCTGTCTGGCTCGTCGGTGGTCGCGGCGGTCAGGAAAGGCATGGGGTGCTCCTCGGTGGGTGCGGATGCTGACAGGCCCCACCCTCCGCACCGATGCGGACAGATCCTGTCCGCGAAGCGGGGCAGACTGTGCACCACCAGGACCGGACACCGGTCGACGCGGAACGAGGAGGCGCGATGAGCGACGTGACCACGAGGGCGCTGCGTCTGCTGGCGCTGCTGCAGTCCCGCTCGGTGTGGACCGGGCCCGAGCTGGCCGACGAGATGGGCGTGACCACGCGGACCGTCCGCCGGGACGTGGATCGGCTGCGGCAGATGGGCTATCCGGTGCTGACCTCGGCCGGGCACGGCGGCGGGTATCAGCTCGGTGCGGGCCGGGCCCTGCCTCCGCTGCTGCTGAGCTCCCCGGAGGCGGTCGCGGTCGCCGTCGGCCTGCGGCTCGCCGCCTCGTCCGGTATCGACGGGCTGGACGAGGAGGCGCTGCGGGCGCTCGCGGCACTGGACCGGATCCTGCCCGCGTCCGTGCGAGCGGAGGTCGGTGCGGTCTCCGAGGCGATGGGCGTGATCTCCCGTCACGCTCCCGGCGCCCGCTCGGAGGTGCTGCTGTCCCTGGTCACCGCGGTGCGGGACGGGGTGCGGGTGCGGGTGGACTACGAGCGGGCCGACGGGGAGCGGTTCGAGCGGCGCCTCGAGCCGCGCCGGGTGCTGTCGATGGAGGGGCGCTGGTACCTCTTCGCCTGGGACCTGGAGCGGGAGGACTGGCGCACCTTCCGCCTGGACCGCATGCACGAGGTGAGCGCCTCGACCCTGCCGATCACCGACCGCCCCGTCCCGGACATCGAGGCCGCGGTGCGGGAGTCGATCACCGTCAGCTCCTACCCCACCGCCTGCACCGTGCGGATCCTGGCCCCGTACGACCAGATCGCACCCCACGTCCCGGCACGCTCCGGCACGCTCGAGGCCGACGGGGAGGACGCCTGCGTGCTCCGCGCCGGCGCCGATGACCTGACCTGGGTGGCGCTGCACCTGGCCCGGATCGGTGCGCCGGTCGAGGTTATCGATCCACCCGCGCTGCTGGAGGAGATCGAACGGCTCGGCCGCTGGGCGGCGTCGGCCGGGCCGGGCGCTGGCGCGGGGGCCGACGAGGAGCCGTGACGGGCCGAGCTGCGGTGAGGGCCCGACCCCGGTCAGGGAATGAGCAGGCCGATCGCGGCGAGGACCGTCAGGCCCAGCACCAGCTTGTCGAAGACCGACTGGGAGATGCGGCGGGCGACCTTCGCGCCCGCGAAGGCGGCCAGCAGCACGACCGGCACGAGCAGCGCGTCCATCGCGAGGGTCTCGGCGGTGAACAGGCCGAGCCCTGCGGAGAAGGGCAGCTTGAACAGGTTGATCACGGCGAAGAACCACGCCGAGGTGCCCAGGAAGGTCAGCACCGGCATCCGCATCATCAGCAGGTACAGCGACATGACGGGCCCGGCGGCGTTGGCGACCATGGTGGTGAAGCCGCCGAGCAGGCCGTAGCCGATGCCCTGCGCGGTCGCGGCGGCGCCCTTGCGGCTGCCGCTGGCCTGCTCGGCACGGGTCGCGGGCCCGGGGGCCGAAGAGTGGTCCGACGCCTCCGACTCCGCCGCGGTGCGCCGCGCGGCCTGTGCGCGACGGACGAGGGTGAGGGTGACCAGCGCCAGCAGGATCACGCCGATGGTGACGCGCACGGTGGTGTCGTCGACCGCGGCGAAGAAGAACACGCCGATGATCACGCCGACCATGGCGCTGGGGAGGAGTCGCACGAGGGTGCGCCAGTCCGGTTCGCGTCGGTACACCCACAGCGCCGTCATGTCGCCGAGGATCAGCAGCAGCAGGAGCGCGGCGGTGGACTCCTTCGCAGGCATGGCCAGTGCGAACGCGCCTGCGGCGAGGGTCCCTGCGCCGGGCAGCGCGGTCTTGGAGAAGCCGACGATCAGCGCGCCGAGCACCACCAGCAGCCACGAGGTGGTGCTGAGATCGGGGAGCAGGGCGGCGAGGTCGGACACGAAGAGCGAACCTACCAGCGGGCGAGTCTGCGGTGCGCGAGGTGTCCGGAGCCGTCATCCACAGTCCTGCGGAACGAGATCCTCATCCAGGAGATCCTCGAGATGTCCCGGAGCGCGCCGGCGCCGCCCGCCATCCCTTCCGGCCGTGCGGGGCTCCTCGGTAGACTCGTGTCCGAACCAGCATGAGGAGATCGCGATGACACTCGGCTCCCGTCCCCGCCCCGATGACAGCGCTCGGACCTACACCGTGCAGATGGAGTCCCGCGGCAACGAGCGCTTCATCGTGGAAGACCGTCTCGACGCAGAGTTCCTGGAGCTCGCCGACGAGTTCGCGATGAAAGCACGCAGGATCCTCGCCGAGAACCCGCGGAAGACTCGGCGTCGAGCACGACGCTGAACCGATCCGCCGCGTTCCGCCGATGGCCCGTCGCCGGCCGAGCTGCTGAGTTCGAAGGCACGAGACGATGCGCGGGCCTCACCCGATCCAGTCGGCGCGGACCTCTCCCCCGTCGGCCCCGGCCGCGGCGCGCAGCGCGCCGACGACCAGCGCCATCGCGCAGGCTCCGGGGTCCATGACGCCTTTCGCGCTGTCGCCGACGTAGCTGGCGCGGCCGCGTCGGGCGGTGAGCTCGGCGGTGCCCTTCGCGGCGTCGATCGCGGCCTTCTCCGCGGCGCCGAGCGCGTGCACGGCATCGGCCCCGGAGCCGGCGGCCTCGCGCAGCGCGGTGACGGCCGGGGCGAGGGCGTCGACCATGGTGCGGTCGCCCACCTCGGCCTCGCCGTACTTCTGGACCACGGCCTGCCCGGCCGCGAGCGCCTCGGCGAGCGCGGCGAGATCCGGGACCTCGCCGTCGCCGGCGGCCCTCGCGAGATCACGGTAGAACATGCCGAACAGCGGCCCGGAAGTGCCGCCCACGCCGAGCCAGGCGCGGGACATGGCGGTGACCCAGCCGCGGTAGTCGGCGGGCTCGCCGCCCTCGAGCTCGCGGCCGAGGTTCTTCATGGCGACGCGGACGTTGTCGCCGAAGTCGCCGTCTCCGGCACGGCGGTCGAGGTCGCCGAGCGCGGGCGCGGCACCCTCGAGGCTCTCGCGAAGGGTCGTGACGACGAGACGGCCGAAGTCGTCGGGCAGGGCGTGGTCGGTCATCGCGGTGCTCCTCACCAGGTCAGGGCAGGGGTCTGGACGGGCGCGTCCCAGAGACGGCGCAGCTCCTCGTCCAGCGGCATCAGCGTCAGCGAGACGCCGTGCATGTCGAGGCTGGTCACGTAGGAGCCGACGAGGCTGCGGCCGACGGCGAGGCCGGCGTCGCCCAGGCGGTGGTGGAGGCGACGGGCGACGAGGTTCAGCTCGAGCGGGTAGGTGCCGCCGAGGCCGCCCACGATCGCGAGCACCTCGGTGCCGCGCTCCAGGCCCAGCTCCTCCAGCAGAGGGTCCAGGAGCAGGTCGGTGAGTCCGTCGGCGCTGGTGAAGGGGACCCGCCGGGCGGCGCGCTCGCCGTGGATGCCGACGCCGAGCTCGACCTCGTCGTCGCCGAGGGCGAACTGGGGCTCCTCGTCGCCGGGGTGGGTGCCGGCGGTCAGCGCGAGGCTCATGGTGCGGGCGGAGGCGGCGGCGCGCCGGCCCACCTCGGCGACCGCGGCGAGGTCCTGGCCCTCCTCGGCGGCGGCGCCGCACACCTTCTCGACGATCACGGTGGCGGCGGTGCCGCGGCGGCCCGGGCCTCCCCCGTCGGCCGTGTCGGTGGCGAGGTCGTCGTCCACCAGCACGATCTCGGTCTCCACCTCGGAGTCGCCGCTGATCTCGCCGGCGATGCGGAAGTTCAGCACGTCGCCGGTGTAGTTCTTGACGATCTGGACGACGCCGTGGCCGGAGTCCGCGGCCTTGGTCGCCTCGAGGACCTGCAGCGCGGTGGGGCTCGCGAAGACGGCGCCGGCGACCGCGACGTCGAGCATGCCCTTCCCGACGAAGCCTGCGTGCAGGGGTTCGTGGCCGGAGCCGCCGCCGGAGACGAGGCCGACCTTGCCCCTCGCGGGCTCGGCGCGGCGCACGAAGCGGTGCTCGGCGTCGAGGGCGAGGCGGCCCGGATGGCTGAGGACGAAGCCCTCCAGCGCCTCGGGGACGAGCTGGTCGGGGTCGTTGACGATGCTGCGTCGCATGAGGGTCCTTCCCGCGGGCGGATGCTCGATCCCGACTCTAGCCCCCGCCGCCCAGAGCCGCACCGTGCCCGGTACGCTCGGTCGGAGTGACACGTCGGCGGGGGCCGACGGGTGGGGGCGAGGGGGGACCATGGACGGGGTGCGCCTGGGCTTCGGCGCGTTCGCGACGCTCTTCGCGCTGGTCGTGCTGCTGCTGGTGCTGGTGGCGCTGTGGATGATGTTCTCGGCCGTGCGGGACCTGCTGCGGGCGCGGCGTCTGGCCTCGAGCGGGATGCGGACCGATGGGCGGGTGATCTCCTCGCACGTGCACTACAGCGGCACCCGGGAGGACCGCTCCAGCCGCGTCGTCGAGACGATCGAGTTCACGACCGACCGCGGGCAGACGGTCCGCGCGAACCCGGTGGTCAGCGATGCCGGGACCGTGGACCGCAGCGGCATGAGCGTGACCGTGCTCCACGACCGCGACCGGCCCGAGCGCTTCATCGCGCCGCAGAACGGGCACGGCATCTCCGCGAGGGTCCCGGTGATGCGGATCGGCTTCGCCCTGCTGTTCCTGGCCGTCATCGGGATCATCCTCAACGGCAGCTGGATGATCATCGGCTACGTCCCGTTCCCCTGGCGCGCTGCCTCTTGAGGAGGTGCCTGCATAAAGGGGACTCCAGCGGCACGGCGAGGAGCTGAGCTCCGCAGCGTGCCGCTGGAGTTCCCTTTCTGTTGATCACCCTGCCGCCGTGGGCAGCTCGTCCGGGCCAGACCTGCTCGTGCCGGGTCACCTCTCTCCAGGCCGCATCAGCTCGACCGGAGCCGCGTCTGCCCTGCTCGCCGCATCATCCCTGCTGGTGCCGCGTCAGCTCTGCGACGTCCCGCTGTCGTCCTCCGAGGTCGCACCGCCCGGTGCGCCCTCGCCCGGCGCACCCTCGGGCGGGGTGCCGCCGGGTCCGCCCTCGCCGCCCGATGGGGGCTCGCCGCCCTCGCCGCCGCCCATCCCCCCGCCGCCCATCCCGCCGGCCTCGGGCTCGGTGGTGGTGTCGATCGGCACGTCGATGGCGAAGGAAAAGCCGTTCTCGAGGTCGCCGGAGAGGGCCGCGAGCTGCTGCTCGTAGCCGTCGGAGAAGATCCCGTCGGTCTCGAGGGTGAGCTGGGAGAGGTTCTCGGCGCTGCCCGCGTACTCGGTGAGCTCGTAGACGCCGTCCGCCTCCGTCTGGGGCAGCGCGATCTGCGAGGTGAGGATCGCGTTGGTCGCATCCACGATCGACTCCGCGTCGGGGAACACCTCGAAGTGGAGGTGGGGCCAGCGGCCGGCGTAGCAGCCGGGGAAGATGGAGGTGAAGGTGACCTTGCCCTGCGCGTCGGCGATCTGCACGCCGCGCAGGTAGGTCTCCTCCTCCACGCCCTCGGAGTACATCGAGTACTGCCCGGCGGCGTCGCACTGCCACAGGTACACGGCCGCGCCCTCCATCGGCACGTCGCCGCCGGCCATGTCGATGATGGTCATGGTGATGTCGAGGGGGATGCCCTCGGCGGTGGTGTCCGAGTCGATGGAGGAGCGGATGTCGGAGCGCTCCACGCCGCTGGTCTCGAGCACGTCGGCGCCGTTGGAGCCGTCGCCCGGGTAGGGGCCCGCAGTCTCGCCGGGCATCTCGGTGAGCTCGGACGTCGCGCTGGAGCCGCCGGCATCGCTCGCCCCTCCCCCATCGCTCGCGGCGCCGGTGGTGGAGGCGGAGCCACCGGTGCAGGTGGCGAGGACGGCGGTGACGCTGCCCGCGCCGAGCACGCCGAGCGCGCCGCGGCGGGAGACCAGAGTGCCGACGTCGAAGGTGAGACCCTGGTCCTCGACGTCCTCGGCCGGGTGGTGGAGGGGCCGGCCCTCGAAGCTGTTGAGAGGTGCGGTGCCCGAGGGGACCGATCCGGCGGAGTTCTGTGCGGCGGTGTGCTCGCGCGCCTCGGGATAGGGGCGGCCGACGCGGCGGGGGTCGGTGATGTCCATGACGGGTCCTCTCGGTCTCCTGGTGTGGAGCCGGAAAGCTAGAAGCGCAGGCTGTAGAGCCGCTGTCAGCTATCCGTGATCTGCCGGGAGGGTGTCGGGGAGCTCGCTGGGAGTCGTGGGCGGCACGGTCCCGGGGGCAGCGGCGAGGGGTCGGACAGAGACGGCCGCGGAGTGTCGGTCACGTCGGTCCTGACCTGCGGCGGGGGCGCGGTCCCCGGCGACCGGCGAGCGCGGCGGCGAGACGCTGGAGGCGCCGCCCCGGGAAGCGGCCGAGGTCGAGGGCGCTGTGATGCAGAACGCCGCCGGGGTCGAGGGCGCTGTGATGCAGAACGCCGCCGAGACCGCGCCCGTGCACGCTCACGACGGATCTCGTACGGTGCTGAGCATGCGCCTCCTCCTTCTCCGCCACGGCCAGACGCCCTCCAACGTCGAGGGAATCCTCGACGCCGCCTATCCCGGGCCGGGGCTGACCACGCTCGGCCACACCCAGGCCCGTGCGGTCCCCGCCGCGCTCGCGCACGAGGACATCGCCGCCATCCACGTCTCCCGCCTGCTGCGCACCCACGAGACCGCGGCCCCGCTCGCCGCCTCGCGCGGGCTCAGCCCGCGCCTGACCGAGGGGATCGAGGAGATCCGCGCCGGAATCCACCAGGACCAGCAGGACGCGGAGGCCGTCGACGCCTATCAGGCCAACCACCACCGCTGGAGCGCGGGCGAGCTCGAGGGCGGGCTGCCCGGCGGCGAGACCGGCCGAGAGTTCTGGGACCGCTGGACCCGGGCGCTGCGGCACATCGCGGATCAGCACGCCGAGGACGCGACCGTCGTCGTGGTCAGCCACGGCGCCGCGATCCGCGTGTTCGCCTCGGTCGCCGGCGGGCTCGGCGCCGCCTCGCTGTCCGAGCGGCCGCTGTACAACACGGGCCTGGTCACCCTGGTGGGGGACCCGGCGGCGGGCTGGCGCGTCGAGGACTGGATCTCCAGCCCTGTCGGCGGCGAGCACCTGCTTCGCGATGCCGAGCACGACGTGACCGCCGACGACGCGGCCGACGCGAAGGCCTGAGGGCCGCCGCAGATCACCGCGCCGTCGGCCAGGTGCGAGGAACCGGGGCTGTCCAGCCCGTCGTCGCAGCGGCGAAGATGCTCTAGCTCCGGGGTCCGCCCGCCGTCGTCGGCGGAGGCGTGGTGCTCGGGGTCGGCGGGGTCACCATCGCGGATGGATGCTGTCCCGCAGCAAGGCGTCGTACGTCTCGTGCACCGCCGCGTCGAACCGGGCCAGGACGTCCTGCTCCGCGGTCGAGGGCGCGGAGCCCGCGGCGGCGTTCGCCCGGGCCTGCTCGCCGCTGCTCGCGCCGGGGATGACGGTGGTGACCCCGGGCTGCGCGAGGATCCAGCGCAGGCTCGCCTCGGGCAGCGCCATCTCCCCGTCGAGCGCCTGCTCGAGCCGGGCGACGGCCTCCAGGCCCGTCGCGTAGTCGACGCCGGAGAAGGTCTCGCCCTGGTCGAACGCCTCCCCGTGTCGGTTGAAGCGGCGATGATCGTTCTCGGCGAACTCGCTCGTCGCGGAGAACTTGCCCGTGAGCAGCCCGGAGGCCAGCGGGACCCGGGCGATGACCGCCACGCCCTTGGCCCGCGCGAGGGGCAGCACCTCGTCCAGGGGCTTGAGGCGGAAGGGGTTGAGGATGATCTGGAGCGAGGCGAGGTGCTCGCGCTCGAGGCTGATCAGGGCCTCTTCGCAGGTCTCGACGCTGACGCCCCACGCGGCGATCCGCCCCTCCTCGACCAGCGCGTCGAGCGCCTCGAACACCCGGTCGTCGCGGTAGATCGCCGGCGGCGGGCAGTGCAGCTGCACCAGGTCCAGGGTGTCCATGGCGAGGTTCTGCCGCGACCGCTCCACCCAGCCCCGCAGCGCCTCCTCGGTGAAGGACTCCGGCGCGAAGGGGTCCGCGCGTCGGGACGCCTTGGTGGCGAGGAACGGGAGGCCCTCGGCGGCGGTGGCGTCGGCGGCGACGCGGGCGCGCATCGCGCCGACGAGCCGTTCGCTGCGGCCGTCGCCGTAGACGTCGGCCGTGTCGAAGAAGGTCACCCCGGCTTCGAGGGCGACGCCGAGCACCTCCTGGGCGGCGTCGTCGCCGACCTCGCCCCAGTCCGCGCCGATCTGCCAGCAGCCCTGGCCGATCACGGACAGCGGGCGGCCGAGGCGGGCAGGGGTGCGGTGCTGCATGGACATCGTCGACCTCGCGTTCTCCGGGCCGCCCCTCGATGGGCGGCGCTCGGGAGAGGAGTCTTCCAGACCGGCAGGCGCCCTCGCGCGCCGCGTTCGTGGGCGCTCACGGACCGCGGCCTCAGCCCACCGCCAGCGCGAGGGCGGCGCGAGCCTCCCGATAGCGCTGGGCGGCCACGGCGATCACCTCCGGGTGGTCGCCGAGCGGGGCGGAGACGAGGTCCGCGCCGGCCCGGTGGACGAGACCCGCGAAGTGCCCGGGAGCGAGGACGTAGCTCGCGGCGATCACGCGGCGCGCCCCGGCCGCGCGGGCCGCGGCCACGGCCTCCGGGAGACCGGGCGCGCATCCGGCGCCGTAACCGGTCGTGACGGGAGCGGGCAGGCGCGCGGAGAGCAGGTCCCGCATCCGCTCCACGGCGCGGGCGGCCGCCGGGTCGGTGGAGCCGGCGGCGGCGAGCACCACGTGATCGCCTGGTCGGTGCCCGGCATCGCCGCCGCTCACGGCCGCCAGTCGGTCGCGCAGGGCCCGCACCAGGTGCCCGTCGGGGCCGAGGGGCTCGGCGGCCACGGCGCCGGGATGCGGGGCGACCGCGGCGGCGATGTCGACGGAGGTGTGGAAGCCGGTCGAGAGCAGCAGCGGCAGCACCACCACGGGTCCGCGCGACGCGGCCTCGGCGACGACCTCCGCGACCTCGGGCTGCTCGACGTCGACGTAGGCCTCCCGCACCGCGGCGTCCGGCACGGCGACGGCGAGCGCGGCACGGATCCGGGCGATGACGGTGCGGCCGGCCGGGGAGCGGGTGCCGTGGGAACAGGCGACCAGGGTGGTCATGGGGCGTCCTCCTGGTGAGGGGCGGGCCGGCGGCTCTGAGGGGCGGCGGGCTGGTGGGCGTCGGCGGGGGCGGGATCGAAGTGCTGGACCACGGCGCGCACGAGCGCGCCCATCCGGCTGCGCGCGGGCAGCAGCGCGGGGATGCCGCGCGCCTCGAGCGGACCCGCGGTGAGGGGGCCGACGGCCGCCATCAGCAGCCGTCCGGCGCGGGCATGGCCGGCGATGCCGGGCAGGGCGCCGGCCCGTTCGGCGGCGACCAGCCAGTTCTCGGTGCCGGGCGCGGCGGTGAACAGCACCGCGTCCACCTCGCCGGCGGCGGCGTCGAGCACGGAGCGGTGCACGGCCGCGGGGTCGCGCGGCGGCCCCCACCGGTAGACGGTCAGGGCCGTCACCTCCGCGCCGGCTCGCTCGAGCGCCTCGTCGAGGCCGTCGGCCCCGGAGCCGTGGTGCTGCACGGCGGCGCGGAGGCCGCGCAGGTCGTGGCCGGCGAGGTGGTCGATGATCTCGGCGGAGGTGCCGTCGGCGGCGACCCAGTCGACGTCGAGGCCGGCGCCCTGGGCGGCGCCGCGGGCCTTCGGGCCGCGGGCGAGGACGCGGGTGCCGGCGAGCGCGGCGCGCAGAGCGGGGGCGATGCCGGCGGCCTCGGCCGCCTCGAACCAGCCGCGCATCCCCACCCCGGTGGTCGCGACCAGCAGCTGCGGCGGGCGGGCGACGAGCTCGGCGGTGCGCTCCAGCAGCAGCGGGTCGTCGACGTGCGGGATCATGCTCATCGCGGGGGCGTGCTGGATCGCGGCGCCGTGTCGCCGGAGCGCGGCGGCGAGCTCGTCGGCCCTGCGGTCCAGGGCCAGGACGAGGCGCCGCCCCTCGAGCGCGGACGAGAGGCGCGCGGGGGCGCTCACGCCCCTGGCCCCGTGGCCGACAGCCCCGTGACCAGGGCCGAGGCATCGGCGGAACCGACCGTCGGGGCGAGAGACGCGACCGACGGGGCACGAGGCGCGACCGGCGGGGCAAGGGTCACGGCCGGCGGGGCAAGGGGCACGGCCGAGAGTCCGACCGGGGCGCCCGCGAGGACGCCCGCGCCGAGCACCGCCGGCTCCTCCTCGAGCGCCGGGGCCTCCGCGCCGAGCAGCCCGGGCCGGGCGACCTCACCGATCACGATCACGGCAGGGCTGCGCACCTGCGCCTCCTCGGCCGCGCGCACGGCGCGCTCGAGGGTGGTGCGGGTGGTGCGCTGGCGCGGGGTGTGCCCGTTCTCGACGATCGCGACAGGCCTCTCCCCCGGAACGCCGTGGGCGAGGGCGGCGCCGACGAGGGCGGGCAGGGCCCCCACGCCCATGAGCACGACGGTGGTGAGGGTGTCGTCGGCGAGCGCGGCGAGGGTCGCGACGGAGGGGCCGTGCGGTCCGGCGGCGTCGTGCCCGCTGACCACGTGCACACCGGCGGCGACGCCGCGATGGGTGACGGGGACGTCCGCCGCCTGGGGAACTGCGAGCGCGCTGCTGATCCCGGGGACCACCTCGACCTCGATCCCGGCGGCCCGACAGGCGAGCACCTCCTCCCCGCCGCGGCCGAGCACGAAGGGGTCCCCGCCCTTGAGCCGCACGACGGCGCGGCCGGCGCGGGCGTGCTCGACGAGCAGCGTGCCGATGCGGTCCTGGGGGACGGGGTGGTGGCCGGGCGTCTTGCCCACGTCGATCACGAGCGCGCCGGGCCGCAGCTCGGCCCGGATCTCGGCGGCGGGGCCGAGCCGGTCGGCGATCACCACGTCGGCCGCGCGCAGGAGCCGCAGGGCGCGCACGGTGAGCAGGTCCAGCGGTCCGGGCCCGCCGCCGACGAGGGCGACGCGCCCGGCCGTCCCCTGGCCTCGCGCGCCGGGCGTCCCGCCCCCCTGCACGCCGGTCATCTCGCGCCCCCGCGCAGCACGTACAGGTCCCCCTCGAGCGTGCGCACGGGCCAGACGCGCAGGCGCCGGACCTCCTTGCCGCGGGTGTCGACGCAGGTGCCCGAGCGCAGGTCGAAGACCTGCTTGTACATCGGGGAGGCGACGGTGGGGCGGCCGCCGCGGGAGCCGACGATGCCGCGGGAGATGACGTTCGCACCCGAGTAGGGGTCGTGGTTGTCGACGGCGCGGACGTCCCCGCCGGGCAGCAGGAACAGGGCGACCTGCTCGGTGCCGAGGAGGGCGGCGCGGCCCCGTTCGACCTCGAGGTCCTCCAGCGGGCACAGGCGCTCCCAGTTCGCGGCGAGCTGGGGGGCGAGGGTGGGGGTGGTGAGGGTCGTGGTCATCGTCGTACCTCCAGGGTCGTGCCGGCGATAAGGACGGAGTCCCCGTCGCGCTCCTCGGGCCGGGCGGGGCGGATCTGGCCGCGCTCGGGGACGTGCGCGAGGCCGGGGTCGGGGGTGGCGGGGGCGTTGACGAAGGAGCGGAAGCGCGCGAGCTTCGCCGGGTCGGCGAGGGTCTCTGCCCATTCGTCGCGGTAGCCGGCGACGTGGCGGGCCATCGCGGCGTCGAGGTCGGCCGCGAGGCCCAGGGAGTCCTCGAGGATCACCGCGCGCAGCCCGTCGATCCCGCCGTCGAGGGCCTCGAGCCAGGGGGCGGTGCGCTGGAGCTTGTCCGCGGTGCGGATGTAGTACATGAAGTAGCGGTCCAGGGTGCGGATCAGGGTGTCGTCGTCCAGGCCCTCGGCGAGCAGCTCGGCGTGGCGCGGGGTCGCACCGCCGTTCCCGCCGACGTACAGGTTCCAGCCCTGGGCAGTGGCGATGATGCCCGCGTCCTTCCCGCGCGCCTCGGCGCACTCGCGGGCGCAGCCGGAGACGCCGAGCTTGAACTTGTGCGGGGCACGCAGTCCGCGGTAGCGCAGCTCGAGGGTGACGGCCATGCCGGTGGAGTCCATCACGCCGTAGCGGCACCAGGCGGAGCCGACGCAGGACTTCACGGTGCGCAACGACTTGCCGTAGGCGTGGCCGGACTCGAAGCCTGCGTCGACCAGGCGCTGCCAGATCAGGGGCAGCTGCTCGAGGCGGGCGCCGAACATGTCCACGCGCTGCCCGCCGGTGATCTTGGTGTACAGCCCGAAGTCGCGGGCCACCTCCCCCACCGTGATCAGGCCCTCGGGGGTGACCTCCCCGCCGGGCATGCGGGGGACGACGGAGTAGGTGCCGTCCTTCTGCAGGTTCGCCATGACGTGGTCGTTGGTGTCCTGCAGCGTCGCGTTCTCGCCCTCGAGCACGTGGCCCTCGGGGACGAGGACGGCGAGGATGCTGGCGAGGACGGGCTTGCACACGTCGCAGCCGCGGCCGCGGCCGAACCGCTCGATGACGGCGCTGAAGGTGTCGAGGCCCGAGACGTGCACGGCGTCGAAGAGCTGGCGTCGAGAGAGGTCGAAGTGCTCGCACAGTCCCGTGGAAACGGCCTTGCCGAGCTTCGCGAGCTCGCCTGTGACCAGGGATTTCACCATGACGGTGCAGGAGCCGCAGGTGGCGCCGGCCTTGGTGCAGGCGGTGACCTCGGCGGCATCGGTGCAGCCCTGCTCGCGCACGGCGTGGCGGATCGTCCCGGCGCTCACGGAGGAGCAGGAGCAGACGATCGCCTCATCCGGCAGCTCGGGGGTGGGGGCGGAGCCGGCGCCGGCGGGCAGGAGGTGCACGGCCGGGTCGGCGCCGAGCGCTCCGCCCACGAGGGGGCGCAGGGAGCCGTAGGCGGAGGCGTCGCCCACCAGCATCCCGCCGAGCAGGGTCTTCGCGTCGTCGGAGAGGACGAGCTTCTTGTGGACGCCGCTGACGGGGTCGGTGTAGACGACGTCGAGGGCACCTGGGGTGGTGGCGAAGGCGTCACCGAAGCTGGCGACGTCGACGCCGGAGAGCTTGAGCTTGGTGGAGAGGTCGTAGCCGTCGAAGGTCGCGTCGCCGCCGAGGATCCGGTCGCAGACCACCTCGGCCATGGCGTATCCGGGGGCGACCAGGCCCACGCACTGCCCGTCGAAGGCGGCGACCTCGCCGATCGCGTGGATGCGGGGGTCGGAGGTGGTGCAGGCCGCGTCGATCCGCACCCCGCCGCGCTCCTCGCAGGAAAGGCCCGCCGCACGGGCGAGCTCGTCGCGGGGGCGCACGCCGACGGTGAGGACGACGAGGTCGGCGGGCACCTCGTCGCCGTCCCGGAGGAGGACGGACTCGACCGCTCCGTCGGGACCGGGGCGGAGCGCGGTGGTACGGGCCTCGGTGCGCACGGCGATGCCGCGGGCCTCGATGAGGCGGCGCAGCACCGCCCCGGCGGGCAGGTCCAGCTGCGCGGACATGAGCCGGTCGCTGGACTGGAGCACGGTCGCCTCGACGTCCATGCCCTGCAGGGCGCCGGCGGCCTCGAGGCCGAGCAGTCCACCGCCGACGACGACTCCGCGCACGGGGCGGTCCAGGGCCGCGGCCCGCTCCTGGACGTGGCGGCGCAGGTCCTCGACGTCCGCCAGGGTGCGGTAGACGAAGCTGCCGGGCAGCTCCGCGCCCTCGACGGGGGGCCGGGCGGCGACCGAGCCGGTCGCGAGGACCAGGTGGTCGTAGGCGTGGACGGTGCCGGAGGCGGTGGTGACGGTGCGGGCGCCGGTGTCGATCGCGGTGGCCGGGTCGTCCTCGTGGAGGGTGACGCGGGGGTCGGCGAAGATCGTGGCGGGGAGGGTGAGATCCTCGGCGGTCTCGCCGTCGAAGAAGCGGGTCAGGCCCACCCGGTCGTAGGGGCGGTGGGCCTCGTCGCCGAGGACGGTGATCTCCAGACGGTCCTCCGCGCGGGTCACCAGGGAGTCGACCAGGCGGTGCGCCGCCATGCCGGCGCCGATCACGACGATGCGGGCGCTCATCGGGTCGCCCCCACCAGGTCGGCGGTCTCGGTGGGTCCGTCGGCCGACGGGTCGGCGGTGGAGCCGGCGGCCGGTGCGGCGGGCGACGCCGCCCGGAGCTCGGTCGGGTCGGCGGACGCACCCGAGGTCGCGTCGGAGGTCACGGTCGCGCCGGGCGCGGCGGAGGTGGCGGCGGGCTCCGTGTCCGCAGGCACGTCGGCCGGAGCGGCGGCGTGGCGGCGGTGGGCGAGGAAGAGCGGAAGGGCGACGAAGGTCAGCCCGCCCACGAGGTTCCCGACCACGGTGGGGATCTCGTTCCAGACCAGGTAGTCCAACAGGGTGAAGTCCGCGCCGAGCAGGAGGCCCGAGGGGAACAGGAACATGTTCACGATGGAGTGCTCGAAGCCCATGTAGAAGAAGAGCATCACCGGCATCCACATGCAGGCGATCTTCCCGAGCATGCTGTCGGACATGAACGCGCCGACCACGCCGGTGGAGACCATCCAGTTGCACAGCACGCCGCGCACGAACAGGGTGAGCATCCCGGCGGCGCCGTACTCGGCGTAGCCGACGGTGCGGCCGTGGCCGATCTCGGAGATCGCCTCGCCCACGGCGCTGGGCTCGGTGGCGAAGCCGTAGGTGAAGTAGATGGCCATGAGCACCGCGACGGCGACGGCGCCGATCAGGTTGCCCAGGAACACCAGGCCCCAGTTGCGCAGCATCGCGGGGAGGGTGACGCCGTCTCGGCGGGCGAGCCAAGCGAGGGGCACCAGGGTGAACACTCCGGTGAGCAGGTCGAAGCCCATCAGGTACAGCAGGATGAAGCCGACGGGGAAGAGCAGCGCGCCGAGCAGCGGCTGGCCGGTCTGGGTGGAGACGGTGACGGCGAACGCGGCGGCCAGCGCCAGGATCGCGCCGCCCATGATGGCGCGGAGGATCGTGGTGCCGGTGGAGTAGGAGGCCTTCGCGGCGCCGGCGGCGGTGAGCCGGTCCACCAGGTCGGCGGGCTGGACGTAGGACATGGCAGCTCCTGGGACTCGGGGAGAGTGGTCATGTCCCGTGCGCCTGCAGCGGGATGCGGCCATCCTGTGGCTCCCGGGCCCGGGGGCGAAGACCAGGAGGGGCCCGTGACCTTCTCGTGACATGGGGTCTCAGGGGAGGTCCGCGGCGGGAGCCCCCTGCTGCTCCCGGGAGCACGGGAAGAGGAACGGCACGTGAGGCGTTGATCCCGTGGGTGCCGGGCCAGCCGGCACGGCACCCTCACTCGACGAAAGGTGCCCCCATGCCCGTCCCGCTCTCGATCCTCGACCTCGCGACCGCCGCCCGGGACCAGTCCCCGGCCGAGGCGCTCGAGGGGACGGTCGCCCTGGCCAGGAAGGCGGAGGAGACCGGGTACGAGCGCGTCTGGTACGCCGAGCACCACAACATGGTCAGGATCGCCTCCTCCGCGACCTCGGTGCTGATCGCCCATGTCGCCGCGCACACCAGCACGATCCGGCTCGGAGCGGGCGGCGTCATGCTGCCCAACCACTCCCCGCTCGTGATCGCGGAGCAGTACGGCACCCTCGAGACGCTCCACCCGGGGCGGATCGATCTGGGCCTGGGCCGTGCGCCGGGCACCGACCAGAACACGATGCGTGCGCTGCGCCGCAGCGGCGCCTCCGCCGACTCCTTCCCCGAGGACGTCATGGAGCTGCAGGGCTACCTGCAGGGCCGGTCGCGGATCCCGGGCGTGGACGCCTACCCGGGCAAGGGCACCGACGTCCCGCTGTTCATCCTCGGCTCCTCGCTGTTCGGCGCGGGCCTCGCCGCCGCGCTCGGCCTGCCCTATGCCTTCGCCTCGCACTTCTCCCCCGGCGCCCTCCATGAGGCGATCGCGCTCTACCGCCGCGAGTTCCAGCCCTCCGAGCAGCTCGAGACGCCCCACGTCATCGCCGGCTTCAACGTGATCGCCGCCGACGATCGGGCCGATGCCGAGCGCCAGCAGCACGAGATGATGCGCAGCCGGGTGGCGCTGCTGCTGCGCCCGGGCACCGAGTACACCGACGAGCAGGCCGACGAGCTGCTCGCCGCTCCCCAGGCCCAGCACCTGCACCAGATGGCGACCTACAGCGCCGTCGGCACCGCCGACGTGGTGCGGGACCAGGTCGCCGAGTTCGCCGAGGCCACCGGCGCCGACGAGCTGATCATCGCCCACCAGGGCCCGCGGCTGGAGCAGCGGCTGCGGTCGGCGGAGCTGCTGGCGGAGGCGTACATGGAGTGAGGGTCCCCCTCGGCCGCGGCCTGCGCCGCCGCCCTCACTCGTCGGGGTCGTACCGCCCCTGGGTGGGGAGGGTGTCCCAGAAGGAGGCGTCGGCGGCCCGGATGGACCCGTCGGCGATCGCGCGGGTCGTCTCCTCGAGGGTGATGACCGTCTGCCGGATGAGGTAGCCGCTGCTGCGGGCACCGAGCACGTAGCTCTCGCCGGAGTGGTCGGCCATGCCGCGCATCTCGAACAGGAGCGTGGCGATGTCGTACTCGACGGCGAGGCCGTTGCGACTGATGGTCTCGGCGGAGCCGCCGTTGTACTTGCCGATCAGCCCCCAGCCGGTCGAGTTGACCGCGTCGTACACGACGGCGCCGAGCTGCTTGGAGCGCTCGACGAGCTCGGCGGAGGCGTTCGGGGCGGTGGGGTACAGGATCGAGCCGGAGACCCAATCCTCGCCGATCGCGCTGTAGGCGCCCTGGTGGTGGAGGTCGATCATGTAGTCGATGTCGTAGGCGCCCAGCACGTTCTCGTGCAGCGCCTGGGTCTCGGGCTGGAGCCGGTCGACGTGATCGCGGTTGAGATCGACTTCGCGGGCGTTGTAGCGGGTGAGGTGGCGGTCGCCGTGGGCGATGTAGCCGTCGAGGGAGAAGTCGACGTCGCCCATCGCGCCGTCGGGGTTGAGCATCGGGACGACGAGCACGTTGACGCCGTCGAGCACATCGCGGTTGCGGCCGGTGCCGAGGTGCTTGATGAACTCGAGCGCCCCTTCGGTGGTGAGCTGCTCGTTGCCGTGCTGCTGGGTGAGGAAGAGGATCGTGGGGTTCGCGGGGTCGCCGATCCACGAGGCGAGGTAGAGGTCGCGGCCCTTCACCGACTGCCCGATGACGTCCAGCTGCATCGCCGGCTGCTTGTCGGCCTGCTTGTGGAGGAACGCCGCGACGTCGTCGTAGGTGGAGAGGTGGGCGGTGGTGATGTTTCCGTTGCCGCCCCATTCGGGGCCCTTGCCCACGGCGTGGGCCGCGGCGGGGAGGGTGAGGAGGGGGAGCGCAGTCATGGCACCGATGACACGTCGTCGTGTGAGGTGGGTCATGCGCCATAGCCCACCACGGGGCGCCGTGCGTCTCAAGGGACGATTCGGACAGGTTCCGACCGATTCGGAGAGGGTGCAGGTCAGGGCGAGTCCGCCCGGTCTCGCTGCAGGAGCTGGGAGTGCGGTGAGGGAATGATCAGCTCTACGATCACCTGCGACCCCTCCCCCACCCCGCAGGAGCACTCCGCCATGACCTGGACCCCCACCGCCGAGGACGACCGCCGCTTCCTCTCCCTCGCGATCGAGCAGGCGCAGAAGAGCTGGGACGAGGGCGGGGTGCCGATCGGCGCGGTGCTCGTGCACGACGGGGAGGTGCTCGCCGCCGGTCACAACCAGCGCGTGCAGAAGGATTCCGCGATCCTCCACGGCGAGACCGACACGATCGAGAAGGCGGGGCGTCTGCGCGCGAGCGTGTACCGGGAGTCGGTGCTGTACACGACCCTGTCGCCGTGCATCATGTGCTCCGGCACCGCGCTGCTGTACGAGATCCCGCGGATCGTGGTGGGCGAGAACCGCACCTTCGAGATGGCCGAGGACCTGCTGCGCGAGCGGGGCGTCACCGTGGACGTGCTCGATGATCCCGAGTGCGTGGCGCTGATGGAGCGGATGATCGCCGAGCGGCCCGAGATCTGGAGCGAGGACATCGGCGTGGAGACAGGCGAGCTCGGCGCGCCGGCCTCGGACGGGGCCGCCGAGGGCGGGGCCGACGGCGAGGGTCAGGGCCGGTGACCGCGGTCGAGCTCGAGGAGGGCACCGCCGCCGAGCCCGTCGACCCGGACTACCCGGTCATGCCGGTCCCCCGCTCCGCCCGTCGGGGCGTCGTCTCGATCTCGGTGGTGCTGATCGGGTTCACCGTCTTCGCGCCGACGCTCATGGCCGGCGCCTCGATCGGGGCGGCCTTCCGCTTCTCCGAATTCCTGGCCGTGCTGCTGGTGGGCTCGGTGGTGCTCGGCGCGTACGTCGCCGCGATCGGCTTCCTCGGCGCCCGCACGGGCCTGACCACCGTGGTCATGTCCCGCTACACCTTCGGCACCGCCGGGTCGAAGCTGGTCTCGGTGCTGCTGGGCGGCACGCAGATCGGCTGGTACGGGGTGGCGGTCGGCTCGATCGGACAGATGACGGCGCTGGCCTTCGGCTGGCAGAGCGCCTGGGCGCCGGGACTGGTGATGATCGGCGTCTCCGCCCTAATGATGCTCACGGCGCTGTACGGCTACGAGGGCATGTACTGGGTCTCGCTGATCTCCACGCCGCTGATCCTGGTGCTCGCCTTCTGGATCACCGCGCTCGCGCTCACCGAGGTGGGCGGCTGGCGGGGCCTGTTCGACATCGCCCCCACCACCTCCATGACCTGGGCCGCGGCCGTGACGACCGTGGTGGGCACCTTCGCCTCCGCCGGCACCCAGGCCGCGAACTGGACCCGGTTCGCGAGGCGCGGCCGCGACGCCGTCATCGCCTGCGGGCTCGGCTTCGTGATCGGCAACGGCCTGATGGTGTTCTTCGGCGCCGTCTCCGCCCTCGCCTTCGGCGAAGGCGACTTCACCACCCTCCTGCTGGGCATGGGCATGATCGGCTGGGGCCTGTTCTTCCTGTTCGGCAACCTGTGGAAGTCCAACGCCGACGCCGCCTACGCCTTCGGCGTCGCCGGGGCCGAGCTCGCCAACGCGAGGCGCAAGGGCCCCTTCATCATCGGCGGCGTCGCCATCGGCACCGTGCTGGCGCTGCTCGGCGTCGAGGGGCACATCGTGGGCTACCTCAGCCTCATCGGCATTCTCATCCCGCCGGTGGGCGGCGTGCTGATCGGCGACTGGATCGCGCGCTGGCGCCACGGGCAGCCGCCGCTGTCCACGCTCACCGAGAAGGTGCGCTGGCAGGCGCTCGTGCCGTACGTGCTCGGCTGCGGGGTGGCGTGGGTGAGCAATGAGTACGGGATCGGCATCGCACCGCTGAACGGGATCGTGGTGGCGCTGGTGGGGGCGTGGGTGCTGGGCGTGCGGGCGGGGCGACGCTGAGGGCGTCGCGCTCGGCCGACGGGCGGCGTCTGCGGGATCAGCCCCAGGCGCCGCCCTCGCCGTCGGTGAGCGGGAGCGTGCCCGCGGCGCGGTGGCGCTCGTACAGCTCGCGCAGGTGATCCCGGTACTCCGGATCGTCACCGGCCGGCTCCATCGGCGGGAGCGCGGCGAGGAGCTGGTCGGCGATCTGGTCGCGGTCCCACCAGGCGGGGATCATGACGCCCGCGAACTCGCGGGCCGTCCTCTGCACGTCGTCGAGCGAGGTGGACAGGATCAGATCCGAGGTCGTCACCTGGAGCGGGTCGCCCGGCATCTCCGACTCCCGGCCGACGTGCAGGCGGGCGTGGAGCCCGTCGGGCGCCCATGTCACCGCGAAGCGGGTCCGGTGATAGCCGCGCTCGTGCAGGGCGAGGACGCCGTCCAGGATCTGCAGGAGGAAGCCGGCGCCGTCCAGGGTGGGCAGCGCGGCGGCGTTCGCGACGAGGTCGTCGTAGACGGCGACGGGCATCGGCACCTCGAAGTAGTGCTTCTCGCGCTTCTTCCCGAGCCTCTCGCGCAGCTGCTCCCCCGTGAGATCGAGGATCCGGATCGCCGATGGGTCCGCCGAGCGGACGTTCGTGACGAGGTAGAGGTGCGCGGCGGGGTCCTCTTCGAAGGCCTTGACCTGGTTGGGCTCGAGCCACAGGAAGTCACCGCGTCCGGCGCCGCCGAAGGCCTTGATCTCGATCAGGCGCTTCTCACCGGTGGTGTCGTCGATGGACTCGACGTCGACCAGGGCGTCCTTCCTGCTGCGTAAGTCGACAGCAGTGCGTCCTGCAGCGCGCTCGAAGGCGATCACGGCCTCGATGGCTCGGGCCTCGATCTCGTGGTTGGACAGCTTCAGCAGGTCCGCCTGGTTCATGGCGTGATCATGACAGAGGGGGCCGACGGCCGCCGGTCGAAGATCCACATGCCATGCGCCTCGAGACACTTGAGAACCCTCGCTTCCCCAGCCGCGGCACCTCTCGACCCTCGGCTTTCGCTGCGCATGTCACCGCCGCTTCGTACGATCGACGGTGTCGGCCCAGGCAGAGGAGATTGCGCGGTGGAGAATCCAGTCATCCGAGTCGTCGGCGCCATCGTCGAACGAAACGGCGCGGTCTTCGCCGCTCGACGCAACGCCGAGCGCAGCGCCGGCGGGCTGTGGGAATTCCCCGGCGGCAAGATCGAAACCGGCGAGACGCCCGAGGCCGCACTGCGCCGCGAGCTTCAGGAGGAGCTGGGTGTCGACGTCGCTGTTGGCCCGTTCGTCGACCGGAGCCTGAGCGATGTTGGCACCGCGCGCATCGAACTCTCCTGCTACGCCGCGCAGTTCACGGGCGAGGATCCGACTACCAGCAGCGACCACGACGCGATGCAGTGGGTGCCTCTCACGGAGTTGTCCTCGCTGCAGTGGGCGCCTAGCGATGTCCCACTCCTCGAGGGCTTGCCAGAGCGGCTCGCAACTCTCCGCGACGAGTCCAAGGCGAAGTGATGGAGGCGCAGCCGGCCCTGGATCCCGGCCTCTACGAACTGCTCCTCACCACGGGCCTCACTGATGCGGTGCAGTCGACCGAAGAGCAGGGCTTCCTCACTCCGACGGAGGACGTGGACGACGCGGATGTCGTGCATGTCCTCTCCCAGCACGTCGCACGAACCGTCGAGCAGGCGTTGAAGACTGCACCCCGTGAGGAGCGCATCGCCCTCGCGAACCGTCTCCTCTCGGCGTTGCCCTCCACTGCCCCGGATCCCGAAGTGTCTCCTGGGCCGCGCCTTCTCACCTCGGTGACGCCACCGGAGACACCCCTCTTGCCCCGTCCGTCGACACCGCTCAGCGACGTCGCGCTCTTCACGAACTCACGAATGGATCCGCAGCTCGGCTCGGAACTGCGCCTCGAGATGGCGAGCGCGGATCGCATTGACCTGCTGTGCGCGTTTGTGCAGTGGAGCGGGATCCGCGTGCTGGAATCAGCTTTGCGCGAGGCGGCTGAGCGCGGAGTGCCCATCCGGGTTCTGACTACCACGTATATCGGTGCCACGGACCGGAAGGCGCTGGACTACTTCGTGCGCTCTCTGAACGCCGAAGTGCGGGTGAACTACGACGCGCAGTCCACCCATCTCCACGCGAAGGCGTGGATGTTCCATCGGTCCAGCGGTTACACCACCGCGTATGTGGGCAGCTCGAACATGAGCCGGGCAGCGCTCGTCGACGGACTGGAATGGAACGTCCGTCTCTCGCACCTCGCGACTCCGACCCTGGTCGACAAGTTTGAGTCGACCTTCGAGACCTACTGGGACGACGCGGCGTTTGCGCCGTACAACCCAGACACTGACGCCGAATTCCTCGATGCACTCCTCGCGAAGAACAGCGGCCGCGCCTCCGCGACAGACCTGTCGATCAGCCATCTCGACGTGCGTCCATACCCGCATCAAACAGAGATGCTGGATGACCTCGCCGCCGAGCGGGAGGTGCACGATCGACATCGCAACCTGCTTGTCGCAGCAACAGGCACGGGCAAGACCGTGGTTGCAGCGCTCGACTACAAGCGCTTGCGGACATCGGACGCCGACCAACCGACCATCCTCTTTGTCGCGCACCGCAAGGAGATCCTCGAGCAGTCCTTGAGGACCTACCGCGACGTTCTGAAGGACGGCGCGTTCGGGGAACTGTTCGTCGACGGGCGGAAGCCCATCCGGCGGCGGCATGTCTTCGCCTCGATCCAGTCGTTGCAGCAGGCCGGCGAGCTCGAGCGATGGGCGCGCGACCACTTCGACATCATCGTCATCGACGAGTTCCATCACGCCGAGGCGGCAACGTACCGAAAGGTCCTCGACTACTTCACCCCTAGGGAGCTCCTCGGGCTCACTGCGACACCCGAGAGGGCCGACGGGGTGGACGTGGCTCAGGAATTCTTCGACGGTCGCGTGGCGAGCGAGCTGCGGCTCTGGGACGCGCTCAGCGCCGACCTGCTTGTTCCGTTCCACTACTTCGGGATCGCCGACGGCGTGGATCTCAGCGGGCTGCGATTCACCCGCGGTGCGTACAACATTGACCAGCTGAACAGCTTGTACACCGGCAACGATGCTCGAGCCGCCAAGGTGCTTCAGGCCCTGCGAGACAAGGTCAGCGATCCGAGCCGAATGAGAGCGCTTGGATTCTGCGTCAGCGTCGAGCACGCCCACTACATGGCCGAAGTGTTCCGTCATGCCGGGCTCCCCTCGCTAGCGCTCAGCGGCGCCTCGGGGGCCGACGAGCGTCAGGAGGGGCTCGCAAAGCTGCGGCGCGGCGAGATCGTCGGCCTGTTCGCTGTCGACCTCTTCAATGAGGGCCTCGATATCCCGATGATCGACACGGTCCTGATGCTGCGCCCGACGCAGTCCGCGACGATCTTCCTCCAACAGCTCGGCCGAGGCCTCCGGCGCGCGGACAACAAGGCCGTGCTGACGGTCCTCGACTTCGTGGGGCTCCAGCACACAAGCTTCCGCTTCGACCTAAAATACCGGGCACTCACTGGTCTCTCGCGGAACCGGCTCGAGCGCAGCATTCGCGAGGGGTTCCCGTTCCTCCCTCCCGGAACGCAGATCGTCTTCGACCGCGTCGCGCAGGACATCGTGCTCTCGAACGTGAAGAAGCAACTCAAGCTCTCCACGCGGGACCTGGTGGCGGACGTTCGTCAGCACAAACCGGCCGACGCCACTCCCTCGGACTACGGCTTGGGTTCCTACCTGCACGCGGCAGAGCGGTCCCTCGCTGACATCTACGGTCCGGGGACGCGCAGCTTGAACAGCCACAAGCGCTCAGCGAGCTGGTCCACTCTCGTGGACTGGGCCTTCCCTGCCAACCGGGGAGAGCCACTCTCAGACTCGGCCGACGCCCTCCTGCGCCGCGTAGGCACGCTGACTCACATCGACGATCCTGAGCGGATCCAGGCGTACCGCCGGCTACTCACCACACCGACTCTCCCCACCGGGATTGAGAAGGATCTGCACGCCGCGATGCTGGTGTACTCCTTCTGGCCCGCCGGGGAGCGGAGTATTCGTTTGGGCCTCGACGAGCTACGTTCGCACGCCCCGGTAGTCGAAGAACTACTCCACCTGCTCGCGTTCCGGGAGCAGACTTCTCGAGTCCGCCCGGAAGCACTGCCTGGTTCAGTCGCGGACTCACCGTTGCGCTCGCACGCGCGCTACTCCCGCGAGGAGCTCCTGGCCGGACTGGGGCTTGGCACCTTGGACGCCGGCGCGCCGGGCTCGATCCGCGAAGGCGTGAAATGGCTCCCCGGCATGACCGTGGACGCGCTACTGGTGACGCTCAAGAAGTCCGAAGCGGACTACTCCCCCACCACCATGTACCGCGACTACGCCATCAACCAGCAGCTCTTCCACTGGGAATCCCAGAGCACGACGAGCGTGGAGAGTCGCACTGGTCAGCGATACATCAATCACGCTTCGCACGGATCCAGCGTCGCACTCTTCGTGCGGCGCGCGAAGACTGGCGATATCGGCACCGAACCGTACACGTGCCTCGGCACGGCGCAGTTCCAGCATGCGACGGGGTCACGCCCGATGCAGATCGTGTGGCGACTGGACCGGTCGATGCCGGCTGAGCTCTTCATGGAAGCTCGAGCCGTGGCTTAACCAATATCATCGCGCCCCTAGCAAGCTCTACCTGCTGAAACCAACAAGCACTATTAACCCTTTGTGCGAAACGAGGCACCCGACCGTGACGAAGAACTCTCCAGAGAGTACACCCGAGTCCAATAGCGCCGAAATGAATGAAGGTGAAAATGCCCCAAGTGGTGTCGGTAACACCGAGGAGAGCTCTCGCGACCTGACGAACATAAACCAACATGCGTTGCGCAACGATGAGCAGACATCCAAATACCTACTCGCCATAACGCAACCCATTGCCGACATGATCGCTCGCAATAATCAGTCGGCAATTGATTCAATCCTCCGCGCCATTCCCCGCCAGTACACGACGTCCCTCTTTTCACCCGGCCTGGATGCCGTACTGAAGCAACTTGCGACGTGGCCGAGCCTTTCCCGAGCAGGCGACTTCGCCGCAGAGGACGAACCTGCAGGTTCATACTCTCCCGAACTCGAAACGCCTGGAACATACTTCAAGTCTACCGAACGCACCGTAAGCAGTCTGGCGGATCTCAATAATGCGATCTCCAAACTTATTGAGAAGACTCCGTCACTCCCCTTGGTCTGGCGCGGAGTCGGAGACGCCGACTGGGGGATGTACAGCAGCCTGTATCGCAGACTCCTCGACGACAATGGCGTGAAGCTCCCACAAGACGACCCTATTGGAGACCAGCCCTATCCCGATGAAGACCAGATGGTTGCGGCAGAGAAGGAAATACTTCGGATTGCCCGGTCAGATTGGCGCTTCGACAACCTTAATGCCCTGGAGACATTTGCGCAACTTCAACATGTCGGTGGACCCACTCGATTGATCGACGTCACCAAGAATCCTTACGTTGCAGCTTGGTTTGCAGTGGAATATAATGAGAAGCTTGAAGATCGAGATGGAAGACTTTTCGCAATTTCAACTCGCCCGGTACCCAGGGCTGACGACGACGAGTCGCCCGATGGGGAGATCCACATGGATGACATTGGCTCTAGCCGTGAACCATTTTGGCATCATTTGGTAGACAACAAGGCGCGCCAAGCGTACGACTGGGGCACCGGATCACTTAGAAGGCTCTGGATCCCTCCAGCGTATAGCGATAGAATATCTGCACAGAACGCTGGGTTTATCTTCGACGGAGTTCCGATGACAACATCGAAGACAGCTCGCCACTTCAAAATTGACGGCAACAAACCCTGGGCCCGCGCCGACCTCTTGGCCGCCTCGTCGATCTATCTTAAGATGTTCAAAAGCACCAGGAAGCCGACACACAATGCGGCAAACCTGGCACCCACTTTTAGCTTCCGGATAACATCCGAAGCAAAAGCAGAGATTCGCACCTACATGGAATCCAGGTTCGGGTACCGTTCGTCATACATCTATC
This sequence comes from Brachybacterium sp. AG952, assembly GCF_004362645.1. Classification (NCBI taxonomy): domain Bacteria; kingdom Bacillati; phylum Actinomycetota; class Actinomycetes; order Micrococcales; family Dermabacteraceae; genus Brachybacterium; species Brachybacterium sp. AG952. The sequence goes on from NZ_SNXV01000004.1 coordinate 362,686, forward strand.
CGGACATACAGGGGCTGGCTGCCCATCTCAAGAATCATGAACTCACGCAATAACCCGGCCGTTGGACACTGTTACTAAGCACCCATCCCTCCAGAGAATCGCCTGCGTTCTGTGCCCACGACTTGTAATCCCCACAGGCCAGCCACCGGCAATAGCGGCCACCACCAGGTCACACCGCTCTCCCCCGCCACGCCCACGGACGCCATCACGGCGAGTCCCGCGATGACGCACACCGCCGCGGCGATCGGCTTCCACACGGGCGGGGCTGGGCGGTCGTCGGCGCGCGGATCCTCGAAGCGGCCCATCACCAACACCACGAGGCCGGTCAGGGCGAGCAGCACGAGCGCCCACAGCGGCCGGGTCGCCCACCACAGCCCCGTCAGCGGCTCGGGCAGCAGCGCCCGCGCATCGAGCGCGAGCAGCAGGTGGGCGAGTCCCACCATGACAGTGAGGTGCCACAGGAACCAGGTCATGATCCGCTGGTTCACGAGCACGGTAACGAACCACAGCTTCGGCCGGCGCAGCAGAGCCTCGAGCGGCTTCTCGAGGGACAACACGAGCCCGGCCTGGAGCATGCCGAGGAACGCCATGGTCACGCGCGTCGGGCTCGAGTTGGAGATCGCGTCTCCCCCGGCGGTGATCATCGAGACCGGATAAGGGCCCACCAGCACGAGCAGCAGCAGACCGACCAGACCGATCGCGGCCAGCAGCATCCGTCGGCCGATGCCGGAGAGCCGGCCGTCGAGCCAGGCGTAGCCGACCTGGTGGAACGCCGCCCACACGAGGAGGTAGTTCGGGAAGCCGAGCAGTGGCTGGTCGGCGGCGATGCTGATCGCGTCGACGATCCCGGCGAGTGCGATGCCGCCCACGATCGACCACCACCCGAAGCGTTCCCACAGCCACAGGCACGGCGGCCCCACGAGGATCACCATCAGGTACGCGGCGAGGAACCAGGTGGGGATCAGCGCCATCTGCGAGGCGAGCTGCACGGTGGCGTGCGGGGCTCCGAGCGCGACCGCGACCACGCCGATCACGAGCCAGGCCAGCAGCAGCGGGATCAACGGGATGCTGAGGCGGCGGAGCCTCGTGCGCAGCCACTCGGCGTAGGCGATCCCCTTGCGCCTCGCGGAGCGCCAGGAGAGGCCGTTGGAGTACCCGCCGACGAGGAAGAAGATCGGCATGACCTGGAACAGCCAGGTCAACGGGTGCGTCCACCTCGCACCATCGAGGACGCCGTGCGGGAGGATCCCTCCGTCGGGGTCGACGGCGATGATCGTCCAGTGCCCGAGGACCACCACGGTGATCGCGGCGGCGCGGAGGAAGTCGACCACGCGATTACGGCTCGCGGGCGTCGCGGCGTCCACCTTCTCGGCGCGGCTCGGGCGCGTGCTCGTCATCGGGTCCCCTCCCCTCGTCCCTGCGGCGGCGGAGCCGCTGGAAGTGGCGACAATCTACCCCGAGATCCGCACTCCGCACGCGGGACCGGCTCGCTCTGGCGTCCCCCGCAAGAGTGCTTCCACGCTACGGCAGGCTCTGCGAGGCTCAGCCCATGACCGCACACCATCACGCCTCGCACGCCCACGCGCCCGCGCACGCCGAGCCGAACCCCGATCTGTCCCCCACCGAGTACTGGGAGCAGCGCTACTCCGGCAGCGAGCGGGTCTGGTCGGGGAAGGTCAACGCGACCATGGCGTCGGTCGTCGCCGAGCTGTCACCGGGCACGGCGATCGACCTCGGCTGCGGGGAGGGCGGGGACGTGCTGTGGCTCGCCGAGCAGGGATGGACTGCGCTCGGTCTCGACATCTCCGCCACTGCCGTCGGCCGGGCCCGTGACGAGGCCGCCGCGCGGGGGCTGGACGGGGCGAGCTTCGAGGCAGTCGACCTAGACGCCTGGGAGCCGGAGCCTGCATCGGTCGACCTGGTCACCGCGAGCTTCTTCCAGTCGAACGTGGCGCTGGACCGCATCACGATCCTGCGCCGTGCCGCCGCCGCGATCCGGTCCGGCGGTCATCTCGTGATCGTCTCCCACGCCGCGCCTCCGTCCTGGGCGACGGATCATCCTGCGCGGATGGTCGGTGCCGAGGAGGACGTCGCGCAGCTCGCCCTGCCGGACGACGCGTGGGAAGTGCGGATCGCCGAGGACCGGCCCCGCGCCGCCACGGCGCCCGACGGCTCGGCGGGCGAGCATCTCGACGCGGTGCTGGTGCTCCTGAATTGCTCAACATCGAAGTAGAACTCATGCCCTTTGGGTAGGCTCCTAGGGGCGGAACGTTTCGCGATGGCTAGCACAAGCTCAGCAGACATCCTCCAAGTCTCCGCTTTCAGAATCCTCGAAAGCATCTCCACCCATCCGACACACGGGAGGTGACCTCAGCCGGCACACATACCTCAGCATGGCGATTGCGAGCTCAAGGCAAGTCTGTTCGTCCTATTACAAACGAAAGCAGGACCACATGGCGCGAAGCGTCGAGGCGCGGAGCCTTACATTCATGAACAATAAGGGCGGAGTAGGCAAAACGACCCTAGCCTGCAATATGGCCCACTACCTTAGCGCCTCCGAAGGCCTCAAGGTGCTTCTAATTGACCTCGATCCGCAGTGCAATGCAACACAGTTGCTCATCGAGACGGATTCGATTGCCGAACTGTTCGCCAATCGAGCTGCACACAAAGATCCACGCACAGTCTTGTACGCACTTGGCGACATTCGGAAGGGCGAGAGTACCGTCCCATCCAACTTCGAGCCAGTGCACTCAAAGAGATTCGAGGTAGATGTACTTCTAGGGCACCCGTCGCTTTCACTTCACGAGGATACACTTAGTAGCTCGTGGGAAGGGACACTGCGAGGAGATTTGGGCGGAGCTCGCCGCACCCATTGGATCCAACGAGTCGTTGAGGGCGCTAGCGGCGAGTACGATATTGTTTTAATGGATGTTGGACCTAGTCTCGGCGCGTTGAACAGGACTGTTGCAATCGGCTCTGATTACATTCTAACGCCGACAGCCGCAGATCTATTCAGTGTGAATGCGATTGACAATATTGACGAGTGGATCAAACATTGGGGGCGTCGCTATCAACAATCCATGGAACGCGTCTTTGAAGAGTTCCCGGATGACGCCGAAGAACTCGCATTACAGCCAGACGGCTCATTGCGTGCTGGGTACCTTGGATACACTATCCAACAATACGTAACGAAGAGTACGAGCGATGGAAAGCGCCGCGGGGTACGTAGCTACGACTATTACCGCAAACAAATCCCATCTCGCGCTTCGCGTCTGGCTTCCACTCTTCGTCCACTTCCAATCGAGAATCTTGACCTAGGAACTGTCCCACACATGTTCTCGATGGTTCCACTTGCACAGAGCCGCAATGCGCCAATCGCTTCCCTCACCTCGGCCGACGGACTAAGAGGATCGCAGTTCAGTCAACAGAAGAAGTATTTAGAGCAACTCAATGAGCTCGGAAGCCACCTTGCCAGCAACTTGTCAACTGCCGAGGCTCAGGTAGCGGGTGGCAACAAATGAGTCAGAGCAACCTGAGATGGCCTTCGGCGCTAATAGACGCAGTCGCCCGCGGTGAGTGTATGATTTTTATTGGGGCGGGGATAAGCCGCCATGCTAAGCAGGCAGGAGAGTCGGAAGCTTCACCCGTTGGCTGGAGGGCCCTCCTAGAACACTTACTCGAGAACATTGTCCCAAAGTCCGAAGTTAGAAGATCGTCTGCGAGGTCGCGGATTCGGTCCCTAATCAACTCGGGCGACTACCTAGGGGCGGCGCAGTCAATTGAATCTATATACATGGACAAAGGACTGTCGGCCGACTTTCGGAAGTTGATTGCCGAGACCGTTGATGGACCTTCCGGCAATCCATTTATGCCTTCAGTGGCACACGATTTAATTGCCGAACTCAACCCTAGAACCATAGTTACTACAAATTATGATAATATCCTAGAGCGGAAGTTTTCGGAGGGGTACCGTACCGTGACATACGAGTCGACCTCTCTCGGGGACAGCATAAGGACTGGGGCGTACACCATCCTTAAGATCCATGGAACCAAGGATGACCCACAAGGCCTCGTTCTAACTCGCCTCGACTTCACTAGGCTCCGCCGACAAGGGCGACGCTCCCTGGAGTTACTCGAAGCGCTATTCATGACCCGAACTGTACTGTTCACAGGGTACAGCCTTGGAGATCCGGATCTGCAGTTAATTCTAGAGAATCAGTTCGGCGCCGCCGGAGATTCTGCTGGGCATTTCATGCTGGCGCACAATAAGAGCCACTCCGACACGGATAAGAAGATTCTTCGCGAGGCTTACGGAGTAGAGATTTTACCCTACGAGGGGGATCGCGACGCAGGCCTAATTGCGTCCCTCGAAGGTCTAGTCGCCGAGTCTTCAAAATTACGAATGGAAATGACCGGCCTCTAGAACACTTTTGACTGGTTGCCTGCAGTCAGGCAGTCACGATAGCGCACGAAAATACTCCACTACCTCACTCGCAGCCGACCCCGTCGCCGTCGCGGTCCAGCTTCCTGCTGTAGCCGGGGTCGCCGGCATACACGGGTGCCGCACCGGCCGCGCGCGCGGCGTCGCAGTTCTTGTAATAGGCGCTGCCGCCACCGGAGCCGCTGTCGTTCGACTCCTCCGTCGGGGCAGGCTCGTACGCGGGAGCGGGCTCGGGCTCGGGTTCCGGAGCAGGCTCGGGCTCAGGGGCCGGCTCGGGCTCGGGGGCCGGCTCGGGCTCGGGGGCCGGCTCAGGCTCAGGCTCCGGCGCGGGCTCCTCCTCGGTCGCGACGACGTCGCCCTCGCCGGTCGCGGGCCACTGGTCGTCGTCCTCGATCGCGAGGAAGCCCTCGCAGTCGCCGAGCACGCGCTCCATGGCGTCGGCCTCAGCGGGCTTCACCCAGAGGTCGTACTTGTCCTTCACGGCGATCTGCCGGGCGACGTACTCGCAGCGGTAGTCCTTCAGCGGCGGGAGCCAGGTGGCGGCGTCGCCGTCGCCCTTCTGCCGGTTCAGGCTCGACTCGACCGCGAGGAGGTTCAGCGGGTCGTTGGCGAACTCGCGGCGGGTCTGCTCGTCCCAGCTGGCGGCGCCGGTCTGCCAGGCGTCGGAGAGCGCGACGACGTGATCGATGTCGACGGTGCTGTTCTCGCGGTCGAAGGCGAGGGGGTCGCCGCTGTACGGGGAGGCGAGAGTGCCGCGCTGGACGACGCAGCCGTTCGTGCCGCCCTTGAGGGTGATCGCGGTGAGGTCGCGGCGCAGGATGTCGTTGCGGGTGTCGCACCCGTTGCGGTCCATGTCGTCGCGCCAGCCGAACAGCTCGCGGTCGTAGTCAGTCGTCGGGGCGCGACCCTTCTCGTCGAGTCCCCCGAGGACTGCGAGCGCAGTGCCCTCCGCGGCGACGGGCTCCGGGGCCGTGGTGGGCGTCGTGGTGGGCGCCGGAGTGGTCGGCGCCACCGTCGTCGGGGCGGCCGTCGTCGGCGTCGAGGCATCGGCCTCGTCCGCCGGGCCCGCCGGCGATTCGAGGACGGCGGGCTCACCGCCGTCGATCTCGTCCTGCGGGACCGTCGGGCCGCACGCGGCGAGAGCGACCGCGGCCACGAAGGCCAAGGCGACCATGAACGCCCGGGCGATGAAGGAGTTCCTGGCAGACTCCTGGAGAGGTCGTCGCAGGGTCTGGTGGCGCGTGGTCATGCGCATCCTTCGTGATCGTCACCGATGTCCGTGCGCGGCACGGACCTGGGCGTCGGCGGCATGCGCTCGTCCCCCTCGTCTCCCCACCGGAGACACCTGAAGAATACTGTTCAACGACCACGGATGAGCAGGACTTTCGTCCGACGCCGCCGACATCACACCGTTGTGCAGAAAAACTGCGGAGCACGCTCCTGCCCTTCTGGCCCAGGCGACCGCGGGAATCGTCCGTCCCCCCGTCGACGCCGGAACCGGTCAATGCGTCACCGTCGTCTGCTGGTACAGCGTGAGCGCCAGCCGGCCGTCCACCAGCGTGTAGTGGCTCGACATCAGGGCCACGAAGGGCTCCTCCTCGCCGTCACGGGCGGCGGTCGCCCGATAGACCAGCGCCGCGCTGCCCTCCCCCGTCGGCACCAGGCGTGCGTCCTCGAGGGTGAAGGCGCTCCAGGCGGGCGAGTCGTCGAGGGTCGCGGCGACGGTGTCGCGGTCCAGGACCATGCCGTTGACGAGGATCATCACCGCGTCGGCCGTCATCAGCGCGCCGTAGAAGCGGCCTCCGTCGTGCCGGGTGAGGGACTCCCAACCGCGGTGCTCCAGGGCAAGCAGTGCGTGGAGCGTCAGCGAATTCTCCGTCATGTCGTCTCCTCGGTCGTCGCGCCGGCGCGGGCCCTGCAGGCACCGTACCGAGGCGGCGGGGCCCTCCGCCATGCGCCGCCCGTCGTTCACGGCAGGATCGCGTCGGTGTACCCGCCGTCCACTCGCAGCGCCCCACCGGTCGTGGCCGACGCGAGCGGCGAGGCGAGGTAGACGACCATGTTGGCGATCTCCTCGGGCCGGATCAGGCGCTGCAGCAGCGACTGCGGACGGTGCAGGCGCATGAACTCGGCCTCCGCCTCCTCCCAGGGCAGGGACGGATCCACCAGCTCGTAGACGAAGTCCTGCACGCCCTCGGTGTACGTGGGCCCGGCGATCACGGAGTTCACGGTGACGCCGGTGCCGGCGGCGTCCTTCGCGAAGCCGCGGGAGACGGCCAGCAGCGCCGTCTTGGAGACGCCGTAGTGGATCATCTCGGCCGGGGTGACGATCGCGGAGTCGCTGGCGATGTTCAGCACCCTTCCCCAGCCGCGCTCCTTCATGCCGGGCAGGGTCGCGCGGATCAGCCGCACCGCGGCCATCACGTTCACGTCCCAGTAGCGCTGCCACTGCTCGTCGGTGATCTCGAGCGCCGGTGCGGCGCCGAAGATGCCGAGGTTGTTCACCAGCACGTCCACCTCGCCGGCGGCCTCGAGCGCGGCGGCGAGACCGTCCTGCGCAGTGACGTCGCCGGGCGCCGCGATCAGCCGCGACGGGTCGACCCCGGCGCCGACCAGGGCATCGAGCGCCTCCTGCACCCGCTCTGCGCTGCGGCCGTTGACGGCCACCCGCGCACCGGCGAGCGCGAGCCGCTGCGCGATCGCGAGGCCGATGCCCTGCGTGGAGCCGCTGACGAAGGCCGTCCTGCCGGTCAGGTCCAGGTCGATCATGGGATGGTCCTCTCCTCGTGCCCCAGGGGCCGGGCGCCTCGGGGTGCCAGGGGGAAACGCCGTCGGCCGACGGATCCTTCCCCGGTGATGCCCGACGCCGCGCGATGGTGCCCGCCGCCCTCGCGCTGCAGGAGCCCGTGACAGCGAGTCAGTCCCGGAGCGCTGCGGCCCGCCGCTTCTCCACCCGCCACACGATCAGCACCCCCACGGCCTGCGCGAGCAGGAACAGCAGCATGTACGAGCCGCCCGCGCCAGCGGAGCGGTCCTGGGCGATGCCGCCCCCGTAGGCGAAGACCGCGCCGATCCCCATCGCGAACACGTTGTTCATGGCGTGGAAGGCGATGGAGGCCTCGAGGCCGCGGCTGAGCAGCGCCATGAGCGCCGTGCTCGCGCCGAGGCCGAGGTAGTTCAGCAGCATCCACGAGTCCGCGGAGGTGTGCACCAGGGCGAACAGGACGGTGGAGAGGCTGATCCCGAGGGCGAGCGCGGGCCGGGCCGCGCGCAGCCAGGAGCCGTAGGCGGCGGTGAGCACGCCGCGGAACACGATCTCCTCCGCCGCGGCCTGCAGCGGCGTGGTGAGCAGCACGATCGCCAGCAGCGCGACCGTGGTGCCGGTGACCGCGACGGCGGTGAGCGGAGAAGGCTGCACGAGCGGGAGGATCAGGTTCGCCACCGCCATCAGTCCGGCGAACACGGCGGTCCAGCGGCCCAGGCGCCGCCAGGAGAAGCGTCGGCCCACCGCGAGCACGTCCCGCCAGGACGTACCGGTCATCAGGCGCAGCACGGGAAGCGCGATCGGGACCAGCAGGATGATCGACAGGTTCAGCGCGAGATAGGTGAGCGGGGTGAGGGATTCGTCGGCGGGATCCTTGCCCAGCACGCGCACCTCGACGATCGCGGCGACCGCCAGGAACAGGATCTGCAACAGATAGAGCGCGCCGACCACGACGACCGTCATCAGCACGGGCTTCCACCAGCTCATGACGAGATGGGCCCCGAAGGGGCGGGCGGGGTCGACGGGACCACTGCGGTCCACGGAGCGGTCGGAGGTGGCTGGGGTGGTCATGACGGTCCTTCCGGTCGGGTCGTGCGCGGTGTGCGATCAGCGGTTCAGCTCAGGTGACGGTCGAAGTGGGCGGCGATCGCGCGCTGCAGGCGGATCTCGTTCTCGGGGTTGCCGAAGCCGTGGCCCTCGTCGTCCGCCACCAGGTACTCGACCGGCACCCCGCGCTCGCGCAGCGAGGCGACGATCCGGTCGGACTCGGTCTGCATGACCCGTGCGTCGTTCGCGCCGTGGGCGATCAGCAGCGGGGTCGTGATCTCCTCGACCCGGCTGATCGGGGAGCGGGCGATCATGTCCGCCTCCTGCTCGGGATCGTCGGGGTCTCCGGCATACGCGAGCCAGTTGCTGGCGAGGTACGGGCGGCTGAAGGGCGGGAGGGCGCGGACGAAGCTCGTCAGGTCCGCGATGCCGACGAGGTCCACGGCCGCGGCGAAGCGCTCCGGGGTGAAGGCCGCTCCGACCAGCGCGGCGTACCCGCCGTAGGAGCCGCCCATGATCCCGACCCGGTCCGGGTCGGCGAGGCCGCGTCCGACGGCCCAGTCCACCGCGTCCAGGAGATCGGTGTTCATGGCGCCGGCGAACTCTCCCTGCGCGGCGAGGGTGTGACGTCGGCCGTGTCCGGTGGAGCCGCGGAAGTTCACCTGCAGCACGGCGTGCCCGCGGTCGGCCAGGAACTGCGCCTGCGGACTGAAGCCCCAGGCGTCATGCGCCCATGGCCCGCCGTGGACCGTGAGCACGAGCGGTAGGTCCCGGGCAGGAACGCCGACGGGCAGGGTGAGGTAGCCATGCAGCTCGAGTCCGTCCCCGGCGGGGAACGAGACGGGCTCCATCGGGGCGAGATGCGCGGGGTCCAGGTGCGGGTGCGGCCGGAACAGCCGACGGCTGTCCCCGGTGGCGTGGTCGTACAGCCACGCCTCCGGCTCCCGATCGTGGACGAAGGTCGCGACCCAGCGGGTCCCGGTGAGGTCCGAGCTCAGCGTGCCGAGCACCCCGTCGGAGAGCGCGGCGAGCGCCGAGTGGACCTCGGTGAAGTCCGGATCGACCACCTCGATGTGGGCGCGGGGTCCCGCGAAGCGGGCGGCGAGGACCTCCCCCGTCCCGCGATCGATGTAGAGGGGAGGCGGGAGCACGCCGGGGGCCAGCATGCCCATGATGTCCAGACTCCGGCCGGGAACGGCGGCCAGCACGCTCACCTCGGCGCTCTCGCGGTCCACGCGCACCAGCTGCAGGTCATCGCCGTCGAGGTAGAGGCTCAGGAGCAGGCCCGTGCCGTCGGGGGTGGAGCGCTGCACCTCGACCCCCAGGGGCTGCTCCGGGCCGCCGGCGCGCAGCAGCGGGCGCCGCTCGCCGGTGTCCGGGTCGATCGCGGAGAACTCGGTGCTCCCGTCGGCCGTGACGCGCGAGGCGAAGGCGGGCTCCCCCTCCCGGTCCAGCAGCAGATCCACCCCGGGCTCCGTCTGCTCGTGCAGCAGCGTGGTCTCGCCCGTGCACACGTCGATGAGGAACATGTCGAAGCTCGCAGGCCGCGGGTTCATCGTGACCAGCACCGTCCCGGGACGAGCGGGCAGCGGTTCGGCGGAGAAGACCCGCGATCCCGGCTCCAGCGGAGTCAGGTCCTCGGCCACGGCCGACGGGTCCTCGAGGTCCACCCGGAACAGGTGCCAGTCCTCGTTCCCGTCGGTGTCCTGCAGGTAGAGCAGCCAGCGCGGGTCGTCGGACCAGAAGAAGGTCAGGATCCCGCGTCGGGTGTCGTGGGTGACGCGGCGGGCGTCCTCGTGCTCCTGGTCGATGTCGCGCACCCAGACGTTCCTCCGCCCGCCGGACGGTGCCAGATAGGCGAGCGATTCGCCGTCGGGCGAGATCACGGGGTGGGAGAAGGCGGGGTCTCGGAACAGGTCCGCCGCCTCGAGCCGGCGGGGGGCCGGAGCGGCGGGGCGGGGGTCGGGGCGGGCGGTCATGAGCGTCTCCTCGGTCTCGATGGCGATGCCCGCACCGCACACCGTGCCCCGGGGGCACGGTCAAGGACGCCCTTCCCCGCCCGCCGTCGAGAAGGGAGGATGGCCCCCATGCCCGCACCCCGCAGCGAGACATGATGGCCTGGAGCACGCGTCGCCTCGCCCAGCTCGCGGGCACCACGATCAAGACGATCCGGCACTATCACGCGATCGGGCTGCTCGAGGAGCCCAGTCGTGCCGGGAACGGCTACAAGCAGTACGAGACCGCGCACCTGGTGCGTCTGCTGCAGATCGCGCGGCTGCGGGAGCTGGGTATGCCGCTGGCGGACATCGCCGAGCTCGAGACCTCCGGGGAGACCTTCACGCAGACCCTGCGCACCCTCGATGCGCAGCTCGCCGAGTCGATCGCTCGCAGCCGGGAGCTGCGCGCCGAGATCGCCGAGCTGCTCGAGCACCATGCCGAGGCCGACGTCCCGGCGGGCTTCGCCTCCGTCGCAGACGCCCTCACCCCGGCCGACCGGGCGATCGTCATGATCAGCGAGCGCCTGTTCGACGAGCAGGGCATGGAGGACCTCCGAGAGATCGCCGCGGAGCACCAGGAGGCCGACGACGCGTTCGACGCCCTGCCGGCCGACGCGGACGAGGAGGAGATCGACGCCGTCGCCGCAGATCTCGCTCCGGTGCTGCGCACGATCCACGAGGAGCACCCCGGCACGAGGAACCCGCCGCTCGGGCCGGAGCGGCGCTCGTCCCTGCCGGATCTCACCCAGGTCGTGGCCGAGCTCCACAACCCGGCCCAGGTCGAGGTGCTGCGCCGCGCGTACGTGCTCGCGCGGCAGGCAGGGGCCGACGACGGCGGAGCACGGTCCGACGCCGGCGCGACGCCCGACCCCGGGGATCAGGCCGGCGGCTGAGCGCCCGCCCGTCGGAGGGCGTCCGGGCTCAGAGCCCCATCAGCACGATGCCCGCGAAGGCGAGCACGAGCGCGATGGCCACCGCGATGGTGGTGCGCGCGGAGGAGTCCCGCTGTCCCGCGTCGGCGCTCGCGGACACGACCGGGATGGGCCCGGTATGGGTCGTCGGGGTCAGATCGTGACCGAGGTGGATATCGGTGCGAGAGTCCATGCCGGAGGCCTCCTTCAGCGGTGTGTGGGACGCGCCTGGTGCAAGACGTGTCCTGCCAGGTCAGTCGGGGGAATCGTGCGCCTGGGCGCACCGGTCAAGGGTAGGGTCCTCGCGGGCGCGCGCGAAAGAGCTGTCCAGCACCCGTCAGCGGGATCACACCGCCTCGGGCGCACTGCTCGTCGCCCGTCCTGCCCCTCTCCGCACTGCGCCGGAGGCCGGGGCCTTCAGTCGGTCCCACCTGCCCGCACACCCCACGCCGTACCCCGCACCGTCGGCCGCCGACGGTCACCGTGGACGTCGGAAGAGGGTCCCATGACCGACGAGACCGACGCGGCCGATCCTCCCGCGGCTCCTCCCTGCCCGAGCATCTGCGCGGCGCCCTCGACGATGCCGCCGAGCGGCAGCGCCGCTGTGCGAGGACCTGCACAGCGCGGACGGCATGGAGGCGGGAGCGGATCCCCCGATCCGTCTCCCGCCTCCGCTGGGCCACGGGCCCGGCGCCGGCCTCCGCCCCCGCGGAGGGCCACCATCCCTCTCCCCCGAGAGTCCCGCACCCAGTGCCTGGAATCTATGACGGGTGCTGGAAATGCGCGATGGGGCGAACTGCCTGGGGAGAACTCCCCATGCCCTCCCCCGGCCATCCCCCGAATCCAGCCCGCGCCCACCTGCGGTCCAGCTGCTCGCGGTAGCCTTCCAGCACGCCCAGGACGAGGCGTGCGCACGGCCCTCGAGGCGGTCCCCCGCCTGCACGGGCCGACGCTCGGACCTCGTCACCGTCCCGGGGAGGACAGCGAATCGCAGTGAGCGCAGGAGAGACACCCTCGGCCGAGCAGCCGAGCAGCGGGAGCAGCCGGTTCCCGGACCCCTTCGCGCCCGACTCGCCGCCCCCGCAGGCCCGCCAGCCCCGCCCTCCGGCGCAGCAGTCCGGCTCTCCGTCCCAGCAGTCCGGCCCGCAGGTCGCCGACCCGGCCGTCGGCTCCGCTGCCGGCGACGAGCGGCTCCGCCCACCAGCACCTGTCCCGTCGGTCGGCGCCTCGGCGCCTCCTCTCCACCCGGCCACCGCGTCGGCCGATACACGACCCACCGAGCCGTCGGCCGACAGGCCGGTCGCCCCCGGCGCCCAGGACCTGCCGTGGAAGGCGACGGCGGAGCGGCGCGACCTGTGGGGCCCGAAGCAGACGGCGCTCGAGGGCACGGTCCGCGGCCCCGCCTCCCGTGAGATGTCCGCGCCGCGTCCGTCGTGGCTGGTGCGGCTCGGCGCGCCCGTCGTCCTCGGCGGTCTGGCCGGCCTCGCGACCCTGCTGGTCGTGCTCGGCACCGGCCTCGGCGGGCCCGTGCTGGCCCTCGGCGCCGCGGTCGGCGTCGGCGCCGTCGCCCTCGGCGGGGTCGGCGTGGCCGTGAACCGTCCCCGGTCGGGATCCGCCGAGCGCCCCGTGATCGATGCGAGCGTCGCCGGCGGCACCCGCGAGGTGCTCGAGCGGATCCTCGAGGCCGATGCCGCCACCCGCGACCGCGTCGCGCAGCTGCGTCCGCAGGCCTCCGCGGCCCCCGCAACTCAGGTGCTCGACGACGTCGACGCGCTGCTGACCAGGATCGACGCGCTCGTCGGCGCGGAGCAGCTGCAGGAGATGCGCCCGTCGGCCGGCGAGGTGACGATGCTGGAGGGCATCGCCACCCGCTACGTGCCGGACCTCGTCGACGCCGCCGCGGAGATCATCGGCTTCCTGCGCACGTTCGCCGGCTCCGCCCGCGAGGAGGCGCTGGCGAACCTCGCCTCGATCGACCGGCAGCTCGACGTGCTCGCCGAGGGCGTCGAGCGGATCGAGAGCGACCTCGTCGGCGGCGTCTCCCATTCGCTCGAGGTGCACTCCGAGTTCCTGCGCCAGCGCTTCGCCGACCAGCACCTGGACCCGATCATCGACGTCTGACCCGCCCCGTCGGCCGCCGCGGGAGGAGCCCGCCGACCGCGCCGCCGCCCCTCCGCACCACCGCCGACCCACCGCACTCACCGACCATCCGCCCGAGAGATGCCCGGCCCCGCCGGCATCGACCACCAGCCATCACCCGCGACCCGCCCAGGAGGCACCGATGGACAAGCTCCAGCCGCCCACCCCCGCCCAGGAGATCACCCCGGCAGAGCCGGTCGAGGAGATCAGCGACGACGACGCGGTCTCCGTGCTCCCCGATCTCCCCGCCGAGAAGCAGCAGGAGCTCGAGCAGCGGGCCGACGCCTGGGTCGACCAGGTCTCCGCCCTGAACCCCCACTCCCAGGAGTTCACCGCGCAGGTCAACGCCCTCGGCGCCGTCGCGCGACGCACCTTCGAACGCACCTCGCAGACCTCCTCGCGCTTCATGGAGCAGTCGCTGCGGGACGCGAAGGACAAGAAGGGCAGCGCCCAGGAGAACGTCGCGAAGTCGCTCACCGAGCTGCGCACCACCATGGAGGAGCTCGCGCCGAAGGAGGAGACCTTCGCCGACAAGGCGCTCGGCTTCCTGCCCGGCCGCAACCGCGCCAAGCGCTACTTCCGCAGCTTCGAGTCGAACCAGGACCAGCTCGACCACGTCCTCGGCGCGCTCTCCCGCGGCCAGGAGGGGCTCCAGCGCGACAACGCCGAGCTCGCCGTCGAGCGCCGCGCCCTCTGGGAGGACCTCGGCGCCCTCCAGAAGGCCTCCCACCTGCTAGGGCTGCTGGATGATCGGGCCGTGCGCAAGGCCGAGGAGATGCGCGCCTCCGGCAAGCAGGCCGATGCCGACGCGCTCGAGCGGGACGTGCTCTTCGCCGTCCGCCAGCGCCGCCAGGACGTCGCCACCCAGATCGCGGTGACCGTGCAGGCCTACCTCTCGATGGGTGTCATCGAGGACAACAACACCAAGCTCCAGCAGGGCGTGGAGCGGGCCCGCACCACCACCGTCACCGCCCTGCGCACCGCCGTGATCACCGCGCAGGCGCTCGAGAACCAGAAGCTCGTGCTCGACCAGATCGACGCGGTCAACGCCACCACCGACAACCTCATCTCCTCCACCTCGAAGATGCTCGCCGACAACTCGGTGAAGGTGCAGCAGCAGGCCGCGAGCTCCGGCGTCTCCGCCGAGACGCTGCAGAAGGCCTTCGACAACCTGTTCACCACGATGGACGGCATCGACTCCTTCCGCACCCAGGCCAACCAGAACTTCCTCACCACGGTGACGAACCTGGAGCAGCAGGTCGAGCGGGCGCGGCCGTACATGGAGCGGATGCAGAAGGAGCGCCCCGAGCACGAGGAGATCGAGAGCGCGGCGAGCCTGCTGGAGATCGAGGACCGCTGACCTGGCGGGACGGCCGGAGTCTACCTGCGGCGGCACCGGCCGGCGTCTCCCGGATCAGCCTGCGGCGGCAGGTGATCTGCACAATGGGGCTCTGAGCGGCACGCCGTGGAGCTGAGCTCCGCGGCGTGCCGCTGGGAGCCCCTTTCTGCCGGCCGCGACGACGGTCCCCGGACTGCGCATTTCTGCCGGCCGCGGCGACTGGCCCGGACTGCGCAGGATCGGATGCACCTGCGCCTCCCCGCCCCGCTAGCGTGGGCGCTCCGAGGCACCGACCGGAGGAGGTCCCGTGCGCCCCTTGATCCTCACCCAGAACATCACCGCCGACGGCAGCATCGAGATGCTCGACGACTGGTTCGACCCGATGTCCCAGCACGCCGACCAGGCCCGGATCGTCGCCCGCGACAGCGCCGCCTGCGACGCGATCCTGCTGGGCCGGCAGACCTTCGAAGACTTCCGCGGCTTCTGGCCGGAGCAGACCGAGGACACCACCGGCGTCTCCGACGAGCTGAACACCCTGCAGAAGTACGTGGTCAGCTCCACGATGACGGACCCCGACTGGCAGAACTCCACGATCCTCACCGGCGACCCGGTCGCGCAGGTGCGCGCCCTGAAGCAGACCGAGGGCGCGGAGATCTCGCTGACCGGCTCGATCACCCTCTGCCACGCGCTCATCGCCGCCGGGCTCGTGGACGGGTACTGCCTGTGGACCTACCCGTACGTGCAGGGGCGCGGGCGCCGACTCTTCCCCGACGGGCACACCGAGCGGCTCGAGCTCGTCGAGCACCACGCCTTCGCCTCCGGCGTCACCTACACCCGCTGGACCTCCCGGAAGGACCGCTCATGACCACCGCCGACCCCTCCACCCCGGACACCGGCACCCGCTACGCCGTCACCCGCATGATCGCCGCTCCGCCCGAGGCGGTGTTCGCCCTGCTCGCCGACCCGGCCCGGCACCACGAGACCGAGCCGACGGACTGGGTCCGCGGCTCCCTCGAGGAGGACCCCGCCCCGCTGATCGGGGTGGGGCAGGTGTTCGGCATCGAGATGTTCCACGAGAACGCCCACGGCCGCTACGACATGCACAACCGCGTGATCGCCTTCGCGCAGGACCGGACGATCGCGTGGGAGCCGGGGCAGTACGGCCCGGACGGCGAGCTCGGCACCGGCGGCTGGACCTGGCGCTACGACCTCGCCCCGGCAGGCGGCGCGGGCGACGGGGACTCAGCCACCGAGGTCACGCTGACCTACGACTGGAGCGCCGTGCCCGACCCGCTCCGGGAGGAGTTCGGCCTGCCGCCGTTCCCGCCGAGCTTCCTCGAGGAGTCCCTCGCCGCGCTCGAGCGGGCGGTAACGGCGCAGTAGCCGCCGCCCGCTCAGCGCACCGTCGCGGCACCCGCGCCGGCGCCGTCCTCGTTCTCCAGCGACACGGCCACCGTCAGCGTCGCATCCGCCGGCACGTCCCCGACCAGCGGGATCGTCACGACCTCGCGGGCGGAGCGGACGTCGGTGGCCTCGAGCTCGCCGACGGTCCGCTCCCCGTCCCAGACGAACACGCGCCGGGTGCCGGGCGCCCCGGTGCGCACCACGGCGCTGATCTCGCGGCGTCGGCGGGTCGCCTTGTCCACCCGCACCGCGTCCGCGCCGAGCGAGGGGAAGCCGCCGAGCCCCACCCCGTCGGCCGCGGACTGCAGGATCGACTGGGGCGAGGCGACGGAGCGGGCCGAGGTGTTCGGGATCCTGGGCTCGACCGGCGCCGACGGCGCGGCCTCGAGCCCCGGCAGCTCGAGCACGCCCCAGCGGAAGGGGTCGGCCTGCACGCCGGGGAAGGTGGACCAGCCGATGCGGGACTGGCCGGTGCGGTCCTGGGTGTCGGAGTCGTAGACGACCACGTTGAAGCCCATGCGGGTGGGGTCGATGCCGTCCGGCAGCTCCGCGAAGGGGATCGTCGTCTCGAGGACGTAGCCCTGGTAGGGCTCGGAGATCTCGGCGGCGATCCTCACCGAGGGCGCGACCTCCTCGATCGGGCCCTGGCGGTTGTCGTGGTCGCGCCCGGCGACCGGTCCGCCGATCCCGCCCGCGCCGTCGTCCGTGCCGGGCAGCGCCCCGAGGATGAAGGTGGTGGCGGTGTGGTCGGAGGTGCCGCGCGGATCGATCATGATCTCGACCGAGTCGGTGCGGAAGCGCTGCTTGTTGTCCTCCGGCGGCAGCAGCGTGCCGAGCACGTCGTCGGTGACCTGCACGAACACGTGCAGCGCGGCGTCGTCGTAGGTGACCCAGGTGGAGCCGGAGGCGTCCTCGGGGGTGACCTCCGACCCCTCCCACAGGGTGCCGATGTCGATCGGCTCGCCGGGGTACTCCCCGGTGCCGCGCACCGCGTCGACCTCGACGCCCTCGGTGCGGGAGGCGACCAGCCGCGGCACGAGGTGCAGGCCCTGCGCCGTCGCGGCGGCGACGCCTCCGGCCGACGCGGTGACCGTCACGGCGTAGACGCCGCCGTCCGGGGCGCGGTTCGCCGTCGGCAGCGAGGGGTCGGTGTTCTCGATCCGCACCGTGGCCGTCGACTCGCCGAGCGCGGGCACCCCCTCCACCAGCAGCTGGGCGGGCTCGGCCGTGAAGCCGTCGGGCAGGGTGAGGGTGACCTCCGCGTCCTGGACCTGCTCGGAGCGGTTGCGCACCACGATCTCGAACTCCTCGGCGCGGCCCTGGCCGAGCGAGCGCCGGGTGGGCACGAGCGCGTCGAGGCGCTGCATGCCGAGCTCCTCGGTCCACTCGAGGAAGGCGGCGATCTCGGCGCGGTCGGCGATCCCGGCCTCGACCACGCCGGCGGTGCGCAGCGGGAGCACGTTCTCGCCGGTGCCCTTACGGGAGGTGACGCGGGCGCGCAGCAGCACGTGCTCGCCGGGGGTCGCACTCTCCGGCACCTCGACGGTGAAGGTCGCGGTGCGGGACTGCTTCGCGGGGATCGTGCCGAGGACCTGTCGGCGCCCGGCGTCCCATCCGTCCGGGACCTCGAGCTCGATCTGCACGCCGGGCAGGGCGCTGCCCGGGGAGCCGATCTCCACCTCGACCTCGACGCTGCCGCCGGTCTGCACGGCGAACTGCTCGCTGCGCAGCTCGAGCGTGGTGCCGAGCGGCAGCCCGCCCTCGACCGGGAGGCTCGCCCCGCCGAGCGCCGCGGTGTCGCCGCTGGTCGGGTCCGGGAACGGGGTGCGGGAGTCGATGAGGGTGAACCAGGCGGCGGGGATCTTCGCGGGGTCCGTGGTGGTGGGCGGGAAGACGTGCCAGCCCTGGGTGCGGTAGGCGTGGATCGAGTCGTCGCGCACGGCCGACCAGCGCTTGCCGTGCGTCTCGGACACGGTGCCGTTCCACGCCCCGAACACGACGTCGCTCGCCACCAGCGGCGTGAACCCGGTCGCGACGGCGTCGGGCCCGGTCGGGGCCTGCCCGTCGGAGCCGGAGCGCAGCAGACGCTTCGGGGCGAAGGGCTTCAGGCCCTCGTCGAAGTGCTCGGGGAAGACGTCCTCGCGACCGGCGAGGAGGTACGCCTCGACGGCGAACATCGCGGCCTGCTGGTGGTTGCCGTGGTTGCCCTGCACGGCCGAGGGGTTCATCGTCACGATCACGTCCGGCCGGGTCGCGCGCACGACGCGGATCACGCGGCTGAGCACGTCCCGCCCGCCCCACACCTCGTGGCTGAGCGGGGCGGAGAGGGTGTAGAAGAAGTCGACCGCGTCGAGGTTGAAGACGTGCTCGATCCCGGCGAAGCCGACGGCGGTGCGCTCCTCGCCCTCGCGGATCAGGCCCAGCGCCGGGCCCTCCTCGAGGCCGACGGCGTTCCCGCCGCCCTCGCCGCGGGTGATGGTGATGACCCCGGCCCTCTGGTCCTCGTACTCGTTCCACTGCCCGAAGGCGGCCAGCGTCCAGGCCTCGTCGTCGGGGTGGGCGCCGATGTAAAGGATGTCGAGGTCGACGCCGCCGTCGGCGAGGGCGCGCTCCATCGGCGGCAGCCCGCTGAGGTCCAGGGCGGTGGCCCCGGCGGCGAGGCCGAGCACGGCCGAGCCCTGCAGGAGGCGACGGCGGGAGAGTCCGCGCGGGGCGGGGGCGTCGGGGACGGGCGCGGCAGACGCGGGGCGGGCGGGGAGGGGAGGGTGCGACATGGTTCCTGACTTCTCTCGTGCGGCGGTGCGTCGATGCACCGGTGGATGGGTCGGGGTCGTACGGGCCGGGCCGGGGTCAGTGCCGGCCGGCGTCGGAGCGGAGCGCGAAGGTGCCCTGGGCGCGGCGTCGGCCGAGGACGGGGTGGTCGGGGACGATGCCGGCGAGGAACTCGTAGCCGCCGCGGGTGTAGGCGGCGCGGAGGTCCCCGTCGGCGGAGGCGTCGCTGAGATGGCGCCACCAGTCGGTGATGTCGCCCCAGCCGGGCGCGGCGAGGGAGCCGCCGAACTGCTGCACGGCCAGCGCCGAGCACAGGGAGGCGAAGCGCAGCCGCTGCTCGAGCGGCCACTCCGCCAGGGTGCCCAGCACGAGCCCGGCGGCGAAGACGTCCCCGGCGCCGGTGGTGTCGATGGCGTGGACGGGCACGGCGGGGCAGAACGCCTCCTCGCCGGTGGAGGCGTCGATCGCGTAGGCGCCGTCGACCCCGTCGGTCACCACCGCCAGCGGCACCATCTCGGCGAGCGCCCGCACGGCGCGGCCGGGGCTGTCGGTGCGGGTGTAGGCCGTGGCCTCCAGGGCGTTGGGGGTGAAGGCGTGGCAGTGGGCGAGCGGGGCGAGGTCCGCGGGGTCCCAGCGGCCGGTCGCGTCGAAGCCGATGTCGGCGAAGATCAGCGCGCCGCCGCGGGCGAGCTCCGCCCACCAGGAGGTCTCCCCCGCGAGGTCCACGACGGCGGCGCGGGCGGCAGGGGCGCGGGCGATCATCGCCGACAGCGGCTCGGGCAGGTCGTGGCCGTGGGTGGCCATGGCCCGGTCGCCGTGGGCGGCGATGGAGACGGTCAGCGCCGAGTGGAAGTCGTCGAAGCGTCGCGAGGCCGAGAGGTCGATGCCCTCCTCCTCGGCGAGGGTCTGCCACATCCAGTCGCCGTAGGCGTCGTCGCCGAAGCCGGCGACCAGGCCCGTGCGCAGGCCGAGCCGGGCGGCGGCGGTGGCGAGGTTCGCGATCCCTCCGGGGCTCGAGCCCATCCCCTTGGACCACAGCTCCTCGCCGGGCTGGGGCAGGCGGTCCATGCCGGTGAAGACGATGTCGAAGAACACGGTGCCGGAGAGCAGCACGTCCAGCGGCGGGTCCGACGGGGCGCGCAGCGAGGCCAGCGGGTCCCAGTCCTGCCGCTCGGCGGCCTCGGGCGGGGCCGGGGTCGCGGCGCCCGGGGCATGCGAGGCGGCGGCGGACCCGTCGGTCAGGGCGTCGGGGCGTTCGGTCATCACTTGGCGACTCCTTCGAGCATCCCGCGGATGAAGTGGCGCTGGAGGAACAGGAACAGGATCACAGTGGGCAGGGCGATGATCACGGCGGCCGCGGCGAGCAGCGCGGTCTCGGAGGTGTACTGGCCCTGGAAGGTCGCCAGGCCCAGCGGGGCGGTGCGTCGGCTGCCGCTCGGGGTCATGATCAGGGCGATGAGGAACTCGTTCCACGTCCACATGAACACCAGCACCACGAGCGTCACGATCGCGGGCCGGGAGGCGGGCACGAGGATGCTGCGCAGCGCGCGCAGGGGGCCTGCGCCGTCGAGCGCGGCGGCCTCGAGCAGGCTCGTCGGCATCGAGCGGAACTGCGCCCGCAGCCAGAAGGTGCCGAAGGCGATGGACTGGGCGACCTGCGGCAGGGCGATCGCGAGATAGGTGTCGGTCAGGCCCAGGGTGCGCAGGTCGAAGAACAGCGGGATGATCGTCGCCTCGGCGGGGATCATCATGCCCAGCAGGAACAGGTAGAAGAGCACCGTCGCGCCGGGGAAGCGCATGGTGCCCAGCGCATAGCCGGAGCCGATCGAGAGCACGGTCGCCAGGCCCACCACGATCGCGGCGACCACGACGGAGTTGCCGAGCGAGCTGCCGAAGCCGCCCACCGTCCACGCCTCGAGGTAGTTGCCGGGGTAGAAGCCGGCCGGCTCCCCCAGCGGCGCCGAGACGGAGCCGATCAGGATCGTCAGCACGGGCGCGAGCGCGAACAGCGCGAAGGCGATCAGGAGGACGTAGTTCATCACGACCTCGCCGCGGGAGACCCTCATGACTCACGCTCCCCGATGCGGGTGACGCCTACGTTGATCGCGAAGATCAGCAGTGTCAGCACGATCGCGACGGCGCTCGCGGAGCCGACCTCGCGCAGGTCGAAGGCGCGGAAGTACACCTCGTAGCTGGGCACGGTGGTGGAGTTGCCGGGGCCGCCGGAGGTGGTCATGTAGACGAGGTCGAAGGTCTTCAGCGCCGCGATAATGGTCAGCACGAGCGCGACGGTGATCTCGCCGCGCACTGCGGGCAGGGTGATCGCGAAGAACTCCTTCACGGGTCCGGCGCCGTCCAGCCGCGCCGCCTCGAACAGCTCGGCGGGGATGCGGCTCATACCGGACAGCATCAGCAGCATCACCAGCCCCATCTCGACCCAGGTGCCGATGAAGCCGACGGACGCGAGCGCCGTGCCCGGGTCGCCGAGCCAGCCGCGGGTGAGCCCGCCGAGCCCGACGGCCTCCAGCACCTGGTTCAGCGGGCCGACGGGCGAGTAGATCTGCCGCCACGCGACCGCGACGACGACCAGCGCGATCACCTGCGGCAGGAAGATCACGGTGCGGAAGAAGCCCATCCCGCGCACCTGGCCGCGGCGCAGGATCGCGGCGAGCACGAGGCCGACGACCAGCGGGATCACCGCGTAGAACACGATCAGGACCAGGGCGTTCCCGATCGCGGCGCGGAAGGCGGCGTCCCCGGCGAGGTCGACGTAGTTCTGGAGGCCCACGAAGGTGGACGCTCCGAAGCCGCGCCACTCGAAGAGGGAGAACTGCGCGGCGCGGCCCAGCGGGTAGAGCGCGAACGCGGCGTAGACCGCGAAGGCAGGCAGCAGGAACAGCAGCGGTGTGGCCCGCGAGCGGGCCACGGCCGAGGGACGCTGACGGCGCGACGTGGCATATGTGCCACGTCGTGTCACCCGCGTCCCGCCGGCCGACGGACGGGCGGGCGCCCCGTCGGCGGACGCGCGCACGGCCGCTCCGTCGGCGGACGGGCGCACGGCCGCTCCGTCGCCCGACGCGCGCGCACCCGACCCGTCGGCCCCTCCTCCTGCCCGGGCCGTGCTCCCGTGAGCTGACGCCATGTGGTCAGGACCCCTCGGTGAACGCGGCGTAGTCCTCCTGCAGCGCGTCGGCGGCGGCCGCGGGCTCGGTCTGCCCGCCGATCACCTCCTGCAGGGTGGCCCCGGCGGTGTCGGCGAAGGACGGGGTGGCGTAGTCGAGATAGGGCAGCAGGGTGCCGTCGGTGGAGACCGCGTCGAAGGCCTCGTAGACGTCCTTGTTCACCCCGGACTCGGGGGCGAGCTCGGCGGTGCGGTTCACGGGCATGCCGCCGTTGTCGGCGATGAGCTGCATCGCCTCGTCGCTGGTGAGGAAGTCGATGTAGGCGGCGGCGACGTCCTTGTTCTCGGCGGCGGCGGGGATCGAGAAGGGGATGCCGGTGCCACCGGTGGTGGCGACCGCGCCGTCGGCCCCGGGCGGCGGGGCCATGAAGCGCAGGTCCTCGCCCATCACGGCCTCCATGTCGGGGGCGAGCCAGGAGCCGCCGATGAGGAGCACGCCGGTGCCCTTGGTGTACAGCGGCCAGGCGTCGTCGTAGGCGAGGCCGTTGGGGGAGTCGCCCATCGCGCCGGAGGTGCCCCATTCGGCGAGCTGGGTGAGGGCGGCGACGTTCTGCTCGCTGGTCCAGTCGGCGCCGGCGTTGCCCATGCCGAGGGTGACGATCTCCTCGGCGGGCACGAAGTTGGCCTGCAGCGGGCCGAAGACGTGCAGGGCCGGCCACTGGTCGAGGTTGCCGAGCACGATCGGCTGCTCCCCGGCCTCCTTCGCGGCGTCGACCAGGGCGAAGAGCTCGTCCCAGGTGGCGGGGGCCTCGAGGCCGAGCTCGTCGAGCTTCTTCTGGGAGTAGTAGATGCCGCAAATCTCGCCGGTCTGGGCGAGGCCGTAGAGGGCGCCCTCGCCGAAGGTGACCCCGTCGGCCGAGTAGCGCATCTTCGCCAGCACGCTGTCGCTGAAGCGGTCCTCCCAGCCGTAGGCCTCGGCGTAGCCGGTGAGGTCGGTGAGCAGCTGGTCGGCGACGTAGGCGCCCATGTCGCCGCGGGCGTTGTTGACCTGGAGCACGTCGGGCACGTCGTTGCCGGACAGGGCCAGGCCCGTCTGCTGCTGGAGGTCGTCGAAGGACTGGCTCTGCCGGTCCACGGTGACATTGGGGTACGTCTCCTGGAACGCGGTGATCAGGGCTTCGATCGCGTCGTTCTGCGCGCCGCGGACCTCCTGGTCCCAGACCGTGAGGGTCACGTCCCCGAGGGAGGCGATGTCGGTCTCGACGTCGCCGGCCGCCGGGCCGCCGCCGTCGGAGGCGTCCCCGCCGCCGCCGTCCGAGCCGGGGGCGCAGGCCGCGAGGAGCCCCAGGCCGCCGAGCGCTGCGCTGGTCCCGAGGAAATGACGTCGTCGCATGGTGTCCTCCTGAAGGGTCGGCGGTGCCGCTCCGTCGCGTCCGCCCGTGCGAGCACCCGGGTGTGGTGCACGGCACCATGATGGCATGATCTGCGCGGGACTGCACGTTCCTGTTCGAAGCTGCGTGAAGTTGCGTGCTCGGTGCTACGGTATCGCCATGCTGAGCGAGGAGCGCCACCGGGCGATCGTGTCGGCGATCCGTCGCGGCGGTGCGGCGACCGTCGCCGCTCTCAGCGCTGACCTGCAGGTCTCCGAGGCGACGATCCGTCGGGACCTCGACGCGCTCGCCGAGCAGGGCCTGGTCCGACGGGTCCGCGGTGGCGCCACCGATCCGCGCGGCTCCGTGCGCCCCGAGGCCGATCCGCGCTCCTTCGCGGACGTCGCCGCCTCCGCCCCCGCCGCGAAGCAGGCGATCGCGGCGCTCGCCTGCACCCAGATCCGCGACGGCGAGGTGATCGCGCTGGACATCGGCACCACCGTCGCCGCGATGTGCCCGCTGCTGGCCGAGCGCTCCCTCACCGTGGTCACCGCCTCCCTCGCCGTGGTGCGGGCGCTCGCGAGCGCGCCGGCGATCGACATCGTCGTGCTCGGCGGGCTGCTGCGCCCCAACTACGACTCCCTCGTCGGCACCCTCACCGAATCGGCGCTGCGCCAGCTGCGCGTGGATCGCGCCTTCCTCGGCACCGCCGGGGTGCGGGCCGACGGCGCGGTGCTCGACTCCACCCCCAGCGAGGTCCCCGTCAAGCGGGGCCTGCTCGAGGTCGCGACCTGCTCCTACCTGCTGGCCGACCACGAGAAGTTCCCCGGCTCCGGCTTCCTCGAGGTCGCCCGCCTGCCGCGCTTCACCGCCCTGCTCACCGACCGCCCCCTGCCCATCGAGATCGGCCTCCCCGAGGGGGAGGCCGTGGAGGTCCTGCTGCCATGAAGCTCACCATCCTGGGAGGCGGAGGGTTCCGCGTCCCCCTCGTCCACGAGGCGGTCGCCACCGCCGCCACCGGCCTCACCGTCGACGAGATCGCGCTGCACGACGTCGACCCGGAGCGCCTGGCGACCATCAGCGCCGTCATCGAGGAGCAGGGCGCGCGCCTGGCCGCCGAGGGACGAGCCGTCGCCCTCCCCCGCCTGATCGCCACCACCGACCTGCGCGAGGCCGTGACCGGCGCGGACTTCGTGTTCAGCGCCGTGCGCGTGGGCGGGGCGGAGGCCCGCACCGTCGACGAGCGGGTCGCGCTCGGCCTCGGCCTGCTGGGCCAGGAGACGATCGGCCCGGGCGGACTCGCCTATGCGTTGCGCACGATCCCCGTGGCCCTCGAGATCGCCCGGACCATCGCCGAGCTCGCGCCGACGGCGTGGACCATCAACTTCACCAACCCCGCCGGGATCGTCACCGAGGCGATGCACTCCGTGCTCGGCGACCGCGTCGTCGGCATCTGCGACACCCCGATCGGGCTGGTGCGTCGCGTCGGCCGGCTGCTGGGGGCGGACCTCGTCGCCGGCGAGCGCGGCGCGGAGGTCGACTACGTGGGCCTGAACCACCTCGGCTGGCTGCGCTCGGTGCGGCTGGAGGGGACCGAGCGCCTCCCCGGCCTGCTCGCCGACGACGCCGCCCTCGAGGAGATCGAGGAGGCGCGGCTGATCGGCAAGGACTGGGTGCGGGCCGATGGCGCGCTGCCCAACGAGTACCTCTTCTACTACCTCCACACCGCCGACGCGATCGAGCGGATCACCGGCGCTGCGACCACGCGCGGGGAGTTCCTCGCCAAGCAGCAGGGCGACTTCTATCTCGCCGCCGCGGAGGCCGACGGGCGCGGGCCGGGCGGGAGCGGCACGACATCCGCCGCCGGAGCAGCCGGCACGGGCACCGACGACGGGTCGGCCGGGCCGCACGATGCCGGCACGCACGACGCCGCGGGCAGCGCCTGCTGCATCTCGCCGCTGGACCTCTGGCGCGAGACCCTCCACGAGCGGGAGGCGACCTACATGGCCGAGTCCCGCGACGAGGAGCGGCGCGAGGAGGACGTCGCCGGCGGCGGCTACCAGGAGGTCGCGATGCGACTCATGACCGCGCTCGCCACCGGCCGTCCCGAGCGGATGATCCTGGACGTCGGCAACATCGGCGCCGGCCGCGAGGAGGCCCCTGCGAGCGAGCGGATCGTGCCCGAGCTGCCCGCAGACTGCGTGCTCGAGGTGCTGTGCGAGGTGGACGGCGACGGGATCCACCCTCTGCCCGTGGCACCGGTGGAGCTGGGCCGGCTCGGGATGATGAGCGCGCTGCGCTCATCCGAGCGGGCGATCCTCGAGGCCGCGGTGACCGGTTCGCGGGAGGCGGCCTGGCAGGGCTTCTCCACGCATCCGCTGGTCAGCTCCCCGGAGCTGGGCCGGAAGCTGCTCGAGGGCTACGAGGCCGGACACCCGCAGATCGCGGCGCTGCTCTCCGGCCGCTGATCCCGGGCCGATCCCTCACAGGTGCCCGGCCGTGGCCCGCACCCTCTGCCGAGCCCTGCCCGGGCTGGCCACGGTGCAGAGGTCCGCCCGGCCCTGGCCCCGCCGTCGGCCTCTCCGCAGGGTGTGTCCACCGAAGGGACGTCAGCGGCACGCGGCCTGCCTATGACAGGCCACCTGCTCCTCACGTCCCTTCGGCGGACACGAACAGCTCCGGACCCGGCCGCCCGGCCCAACAGCTCCGGATTCAGCTCCCCGGCACAATGGCACCGGACCCAGCTGACCGGCCCAGCGGTTCTGACCCCACCCGGCCCAGCTCGTCGGGACCGGGCGAGTCAGAACCCGGGGTTCGAGGGGTCCGCGCCGATCCGTCCGTCCGCCCGGTCCAGGCCGTCGATGCGCTCGACCTCCTCGTCGGTGAGGACGAGCTGCGCGGCGGCGAGGTTCGAGACGATCCGCTCGGGCGTGACGGTCTTCGGGATCACGACGTTCCCGATCGCCAGGTGCCAGGCGATGATCACCTGGCCGGCGTCGACGCCGTGGGCCTCGGCGATCGCGGTGATCACCGGATCCTTCAGGATGTCGCCGCCCTGCCCCAGCGGCGACCACGCCTCGGTGAGGATGCCCTTCTCGGCGTGGTAACGACGCAGCTCGGACTGCTGGAACTGCGGGTGCAGCTCGATCTGGTGCATCCCGGGGACCACTCCGGTCTCGGCGATGATCTCCTCGAGCTGCGGGATCGGGAAGTTCGAGACGCCGATGGACTTCGCCTTCCCCTCCTGCTGCAGCTCGATCAGGGCCTTCCAGGACTCGAGGTACTTCCCGCGCTGGGGGCTGGCCCAGTGGATGAGATAGAGGTCCACGTAATCCGTGTCGAGCTTCTCGAGCGAGGCGTCGAGAGCCGCCTTCGCGGAGTCGAATCCCTGGTCCTCATTGGCGAGCTTGGTGGTGATGAACAGGTCCTCGCGCGGGACGTCCGCGGCCTTCACGGCGCGGCCCACGCCGCCTTCGTTCTGGTAGCCGGCCGCGGTGTCGATGTGCCGGTAGCCGGCGTCGATCGCCTGGCGGACGACGTCGGCCGCGACATCGTCCTCGACCTGCCAGACGCCGTAGCCGAGCTGGGGGACGGACCTGCCGTCGTGGAAGGGCAGAGCGGGAACAGCGGTCATGGGCGGAGCCTCCTCGGTATGCGTTTGCCGGCCCAGCCTATGACTGCGGGCTCCGGGTCGACAACGATCGTCCGACTGGTCGGCCGCCGCCGGCGCTCACCACGTCCTGTGGTGGCAGACCCGGGCACGAGCGTGATGCTGCCCGCGCCGTGCCAGGTCGCCCCGCCGCGCACTTCGACGACGACCACACGGGCGCGACCCTGCTCGGTCTCCTCCACCTCGCGTCGCAGGCTGGCGAGGACCCGCTCCGCCGGCAGCGCGCCGCCGAGCTCCGCCATCAGCGCGGGATCGCAGCGCAGGCGGAGGTAGAGGTCCGCGTCTGCGCTCCGCACGGGGCGCAGCCGGATCCGGGCGGGATCCCCGGTACCCACCTCCGTCGTCCCGGGCATCGTCATGAGGGCATGCTGCGCAGCGGCGCCCCGTGAGCGCGGCGGCGGCAGCCGGGGGCTTCCTCCTCGTCATCTCACCATCACCGTGGAGCGAGGCGATAGCCAGTGGTCCTCGCCCCTTGCCCACTGTCCATGACCACAAGGCCCTCCTCCATCGGTCGTACCAACGCATCCCGAAGCTGACCGAGGTTCAGACCGGAGTCGACGGCAAGGTCCCGAAGTGCGCAGGGGCCGTGATCACGAAGGTTGCTGAGCACCAGCGCTTCATGCCGCGTATGCATGGAGCTCTGGAGGGCCGCCGGCTCTTCTCGTCGACGATCTGACGCATTCCCGATTGCGCCCCCTCGCCACCTTCTCTAGCGGGTCGCCAGAGAAGGGCTTTGGACTGCACACCGGTATCGATCAGCTGCGGGCGAGACAGGCCCCTCTCCTTGCATGCGCGGAAGACCTCGCGGATACCGCCACCCTCACCCTCGATGATCGCGGACCCTTTACGGGAGTCCTCCCAGGCGCGGTCCAGGGACATCCCGGCGGGTACGGAGGCGGCGCCGTCACTCTCGTCCCCTGCCCGGAGCCCCGGGCGCGCCCCACCGGAAGGACCCTCATGAGCACGTTCCGCCGCCTGATCGGCACCGCCCAGAAGGCCCTGGACCAGCAGAGCTCGGGCCGCTCCCGCTCGGGAGGGGGCTCGGACTGGCGCTCCCTCGTGCGCGGCGCCGCCGATGCCCTCACCGGGGACGGTGACTCACAGCGCACCGCTCACGACCCCTCGCCCTCCCGGGGCGACGGCCCGCGCCGGGACCACCGGGCCGCGGACTCCTCGCGCGGGACGGACGTGGGCATCCCGACGACGTCCATGCCGTCCCTCGCCGGGGACCGCTCCGTCCACGGCTCCGGCAGCGGCGCGCACACGGGCGCCACCGGGCCCGCCGGCGCAGCCCGAGCCGCCGGCGCGGCGGGGGCGGCGGAGGTCACCGCGGAGGACCGTCGGGCGATCGCCCGCTACGACTACCTGGTGCGCACCGCGGAGCCCGATCAGCTCGAGCGCGTGCACCGCGAGGCGTTCGAGCGCCTCACCCCGGCGCAGCGGCAGCAGCTGGGCACGACGATGCGCAGCGAGCTGCCCGAGGGCGAGCGGCCGCGCTCCGAGGACCCGCAGGACCTCGCCCGCTCCGCGACCCGCCTCGGCGTGCTGGATCCGCGCCGGCTCACGCGTCTGCTGGGCCGCTCCGGCGGCGTCGGCCCCTCCCGTGCAAACGGGGACGGCTCGGGCGCGGACGACTCCAGCCGCGACGGCGCGGGCGGGCGCCCCTCCGGCGGGATCGGCAAGGCCGCGCTCGGTGCCGGTGCCGTCGGCCTCGGGGCGGCGGGAGTCGGTGCGGCGGGCCTGCTCGCGGCCGTCGCAGGCGGCGCGGTGCTCAGCTCCGTCGGCGGATCGCTGCTCGAGGCGGCGATCGGTGACGGGATCGACGTCGACGCCCTCGCCCCCGACCTCTCCGAGCAGCTCGCGGGCTTCACCGACGGATTCGAGGGCATGGAGGGGCTCGAGGGAATGGGCGACTTCGGCGGCATCGATGGCCTCGACGGCGCGGCCGACGGGATCGGCGGCGGCGTCACCGACCTCGGCGAGCAGCTCACCGGCTTCGGCGACCGGATCTCCGATTTCGGCCTCGGCGACCTCTTCGGCCGCTGAGCACTCCTGACGCCCGGCTGCGGCCCGGCCCCGCACGCCGGGCCGCGGCGCTCACTTCGCCTCGGGATCCGGCTGGTGGATGCCGAAGACGTTGTTCTCGGTGTCGTGGAAGTAGCCCTGCCAGGCCATGCCCGGCAGCGCGTACTTCGGCAGCGCGACCGTGCCGCCCGCGGCGGTGATCTTCTCGGCGACCTCGTCGAAGTCGGCAACGCCCATGGTCAGGGTGGCGCCCATGACCGGGCCGCCCACCTCGGCGTTCTCCCCGCCCGGGCGGCCGAGGATCGCGCCGTCGATGCCGGGGCCGGTGCCGGTGGTGACGCCGAAGTAGGGCATGCCGGCGAAGTCGGACCAGTCCTCGGTCGTCCACCCGAACACGCTCGTGTAGAACTCGACGGCGCGCTGCGGATCGGCGGCCTGGATCTCGAAGTGGACGGGGCGGCCCTTCGACCAGTCCTGGCCCTGCGCGGAGTCGCCGTCGGCGCTGCCTGCGGTGCCGGCCTGTGCGGAGTTCTCGGTCATGGCGGATCCTCTCCGATGCGGTCCCGCGCCGGTGCGGGGACTCGGGGGAAGCGTATGGCCGAGGGCCGACGGGCGGTAGACCTCATCGCGCCGAGATGGCTGTGTTCCCGAGGCACCGACGGTATGGTCGTGAACGGGTGACGTGCACTCTCGCGTTGCCCGTGACGTGACCGAGCGCTGTCGCCCACCCTCAGGAATCGACCAGCGTGACCTCGAACGAGTACCGGGACGCGCGGTACACGTGGTACCCGAACTCGATCACGCCGCCGTCATTGGCGAAGGACTTCCGCTCCATGGTCAGCAGCGGCGCGCCGATCTCCTCCTCGAGCAGCTCGGCGTGCTCCTCGTCGGCGACGGTCGCGCCGATCCGCTCATGGGCGAGGACGGTGGTGATGCCGCGCTCGCGCAGGCAGGCGTACAGGCCGGAGGCGGCGAGCGCCTCGCGGGAGGGCGCGATCCGCTCGGGGATCGTGTTGCGCATGAGGGCGAGGGGCTCCCCGTCGGCGTAGCGGACGCGGATCAGGTCCAGCACCTGCTCGCCCGGGGAGAGCTGCAGGCGGTCCAGCGCCTCCGGGGAGGGCCGGCCGATGCGGTACTCGATGATCTCGGTGCGCGGGGCTTTCCCGGCGGTGCGCAGGTCGTCGTACAGCGAGGTCAGCGCGACCTGCCGGTTCACGGGGGCCTGCACCACCTGGGTGCCGACGCCGCGCTTGCGCACCAGCATGCCCTTGTCCACGAGCTCCTGGATGCCCTGGCGCACGGTGGGCCGGGAGAGCTTCAGCCGCTTGGAGAGGGCCAGCTCGTTCTCGAGGCGGCTGCCCGGGGGCAGCACGCCGGAGCGGATCGCGTCCTCGATGCCGCCGGCGAGCTGCAGGTACAGCGGGGTGCTGGTATCGCGCTCGATCGTGAGGTCCAGGGTGATCGTGCCGTTCTCCGACGCGGCGCTGCCCGCCGCGCCGTTCCCCGGCGCCGCGTGCTCCGTCGTGCTCTCGATGGCGTCGCTCGTGCTCTCGCTGTCCACGTCTGTCTCCTCGTCCTCCGGGTCTCCCCAGGGAGTTCCGGGTCCTCCCCCGCCGCGGCGCGGGCCCGCCCCGCAGGATACGGGGCGGGCTGAGCCGTGGGGCCGCGGGCGGGGCTCCTCGACCGCGCCGCCTCAGGCGGGGCGCTCCTGCAGGGTCACGTCCACGGCGCCCTCGGCCGTGAGCGACCGCTCCGCCGCTTCGCACACCGCGGCTGCGGCATAGCCGTCCCAGGCGGTCGCCGAGCGGGGCGCGATGTTGCTGCCGTCGGCCACCGCGGCGACCCACGCCTGCACCTCCGCGTCGTAGGCGGCGATGAAGCGGGGGCGGAAGTCCAGCGGCACCTGCCCGCCCCAGCGGGAGCCGGCCTGCTGGGTGGTGACCATCCCGGCCTCCTGGCCCACGGTCGCCGCGCCCTTCGAGCCGACGAGCTCGGTGCGGACCTCGTAGCCGGCGTCGGTGCTGACCCACAGCTCGTCGGTGACGACGGTGCCGGAGGCGGTGCGGAACAGGAACAGCAGCGGGTCGTGCAGCCCCTCGGGCGCCTTCTCGGTGCTGCGCGGCATGACGGTCTGCACCGAGACCACCGGCTCCTCGAGGAAGAAGGAGATCGCGTCGATCTCGTGCACGGCCGAGTCGTAGACCATGTGGGTGTCGGTGAAGCCGGGCAGCACCGAGGCGTTGCGGTGCTTGCAGTTCAGCAGCATCGGCGTGCCGAGCTCGCCCGCCTCGAGGGCGTCCTTCAGTTCGCCGTAGCCGACGTCGAAGCGGCGCATGAAGCCGAGGGAGACCAGCGGGGTGCCGGCCTCGGCCTCGGCGCGGACCACGTCGTAGGCGTCGGAGGGGTTCATCGCCAGCGGCTTCTCGCAGAGCACCGGCTTGCCCGCCTCGATGCAGGCCAGGACCTGCTCGCGGTGGAACTCGCCGGGGCTGGCGATGAGCACGGCGTCGACGTCCTCGGCCGCGACGACCTCCTGCCAGGTGTCGACCACGCGGGAGCCGGCGGCGGTGGCGGAGACCTTCTCGGCGGTCTCGCGCAGGTAGTCGCTGAGCACGCTCACCCGGGCGCCCTTGATGCGCCGGGTGATGCGCTCGACGTGGTCGGCGCCCATCCGGCCCACGCCGATCACGCCGACGCGGACGTCCTGCGGGGGTGCGGTCTGCGGCGCCGCGTTCTGCTGCAACGGGGCTGCATGCTCTGCGGTCATCGGGCCTCTCCTTCGAGTCGCGGGTCGATCCCGGCGTCGGCCCAGGTGTCGCGCACCCAGCCCTGCTCGGGATGGTCGGTGATGTTCCAGGCCCGCTCCGCCTCGGGGCCGGCCATGACGTTGAGGTAGTACATGTCGTGGCCGGGCGCGGCGGCGCAGGGGCCGTGCCAGCCGTGCGGGACCAGGACCGTGTCGCCGCTGCGCACCTCGGTGAGCACGTCGATCGGCGTGTCCTCGCCGCTGGAGGTGGTCTGGTGGAAGCCGAAGCCGGGACCGGCCGGGCCGTCCTGGATCTCGTAGTAGTAGATCTCCTCCAGCTCCGATTCCGTCTCGGTCGTCTCGTCGTGCTTGTGCGCGGGATAGCTGGACCAGTTCCCGCCGGGGGTGATGACCTCGCAGGCGATGAGGGAGTCCATCTGGTCGAAAGCGCCGACGGTGCCGAAGTTGCGCACCTTGCGGGTCATGTTCCCGCCGCCGCGGATCTCGACGGGCACGTCCTCGGCGCGGATCAGCGCGACGGGGTGGGCGCCGGTGGCGACGGCGGTGGCGAGCGCGAAGCGGCCGCCCTCCTCGGAGGAGATCGTCAGCTGGGAGCCGACGGGGACGTAGAGCACGTCGGTCGCGGAGGCGAAGACGTCCTCGCGGCCGCGCAGGCGATGGGTCTCGCCGGCCACGGTGACGTCGCACGCCCCGTTCAGCGGCACGACCATCGCCTCGACGCCGCCCGCGGTGACCAGCTCGCTGCCGCCCGGGGCGAGGGCGAGGACGCGCAGGCCCGTGTGGACCCAGCCCTCGCGGGCGCCGGGATCGATGATCGTCTCGTAGTTCCCGCGGCCGGTGGACCCGGCCGGCAGGTGGAGCTGCTCGGTGGTGCTCATGGATGCTCTCCTGTTCTCGATGCTGGGAGCGGGATCGTCAGGACGCGCTCGCGGAGCGGATCATGTCGACCGAGGCGGAGACCGCCGCGGTGACGTCGTCCCCCGCCGGGTACAGCAGCGTCCGGCCGACGACGAGGCCGCGCACGTTCGGACGGGCCAGCGCCCTCCCCCACGAGGCGCGGATCGTCTCGGGATCGTCGTCCACCGGGTCGCCGCCGAGGATCAGGGTGGGCATGGTGGTCGCGTCCATGACCCGCTCCATGTCCTCGACCGCCGGGAGCTTCAGCCAGGTGTAGGCGCTGGTGGCGCCGAGGCCCTGGGCGATGTGGATGGACTTGATGACCGCCTCCGGGGAGAGGTCGTTGACGACCTTCGTGCCCGGCCCGCCGGGGCGGGAGGACATGAACGGCTCGACCATGGCGATCAGCTCGTGGCGGGCGAGGTCGGTGACGGCGTTCGCGCTCGCCTCGAGGATGAAGGAGGTGCGGTCGTCGTCAAGGTCGATGCGGGTGAGCATCTTCCCGCCGTCGAAGCCGGCCTGCTTGATCGAGGCGGCGTCGTAGGCGGTGAAGCGGTCCTCGATCTCCCAGGACCCGCCCTGCAGGCCACCCCGGTTCATGGAGGCGAACACGACCTTGTCCTCGAGCGCGCCCATGACCAGCAGGTCCTCGAGGATGTCGGCGGTGCCGAGCACCCCGTCCACGCCGGGCACGGCCAGCGCCTCGCGCATGCGGTCCAGCAGCTCGGTGCGGGAGGCCATGGCCTGGTCGCGGGAGCCGACGCCGAGGGCGCCGCGGGCGGGGTGGTCGGCGGCGATGATCATCATCGTGCCGTCGGTGTCGGCGACGGTGCGGCGCTTCCGCGCGGCGGCGAGGCGGGCGAAGCGGCCCGGATCCTCGATCCGCACGCGCGTGACCTCGTCGTAGGTCGAGACGAAGGCGCCGGCTCCGACGGCGGTGGGGCTGGTGGTCATCGCTGCTCCGCCCCGACGGCGCCGCGACGCCGCAGGGCCCCGAGCATCTCGTCGACCGTCTGCCCCTTGTTGGGATCGCCGCCCGCGATGAGCAGGTCGATCTCCTCGGTGGTGGGCATGGCGGTGGAGCACTCGAGGCGGCTGGTGACGATGGCGCCGGCCGCATTGCAGCGGATCAGCGTCTCCTCGAGGGACTGGCCGGTAAGCAGGCCGTGGCAGAGCGAACCGCCGAAGCTGTCGCCGGCGCCGAGGCCGTTGATCACCTGGATCATGTTCGGGGCGACGACCACGCGCTCGTCGGCGGTCTTCCCGAGCACGCCCTTGGGGCCCTGCTTGACGATCGCGACCTTCACGCCGGCCTCGAGCAGCGCGTCGGCCGCGCGCTCGGGCTCGGTCTCGCCGACGGCGACCTCGCACTCCTCCTTGTTGCCGACGGCGACCGTCGTAAACTTCAGCGCCTCGCGGTACTGCTCCCGGGCCTCCTCGATCGAGGACCAGAACATGGGCCGGTAGTCGAGGTCGAAGACGGTGTGCCCGGCGTTCGGGCCCCCGTCGCGGCCGCGGGCCTCGAGCGCCGCGTGATGGGCGGAGCGGCTGGGCTCCTCGGAGAGGCCGGTGCCGGAGAACCAGAACAGCGGGACCTCGCGGATCGCGTCCAGGTCGAGGTGCTCGGGCGCGACCTGCAGGTCGGGGGCGCTGGGCTTGCGGTAGAAGTACAGCGGGAAGTCGTCCGGCGGGAAGATCTCGCACAGCGTGATCGGGGTGTTCAGCTCGTCGTCCTTCACGACGTAGCGGCCGGAGACGCCCAGGCGCTCCATCTCCTTGACCACGTAGCGGCCGAAGGGGTCATCGCCCACGCCCGTGATCACGGCGGGCGCGTGCCCGAGCCGCGCCGCCGCGACGGCGACGTTGGTGGGGCTGCCGCCGAGGAACTTGCCAAAGCTGTGGATGTCCTCGAGACCCTTCTCGATCTCCAAGGGGTAGATGTCCACGCCGCTGCGGCCGAGCGTGATGATGTCGAGATCGGGTGCTGCCATGGGTCTCGTGGCCTCTCTGCTGACGGAACGGGTCGGCTACCCGGGGTGACCCGGCCGACGATGTCGCTCGATATCTCCATTGTGACATTTCCGACGCTATTTGTACAGACAAACAGGCCGGGGCGTCGGCGGCTAACGGTTGGCCTCCGGCGGCATTCCGCCGCTCCACCCCCGCACCGCGGGCCACCCGCTCCCGACGGGCCTTCGTTATGCTCGCACTCATGCCTCCCTCCCCCCAGGCGGTGCCGCAACGGCCGACAATCCGTGACGTCGCGGCGGTGGCGGGGGTCTCGAAGTCCCTGGTGTCGCGGGCTTTCGCGTCCCCCGGACGCGTCGGCGAGGACAGCCTGCGACGGATCATGGAGGCGGCCGATCAGCTCGGCTTCCGGCCCAGCTGGCCGGCCAGGGCGCTGAACAGCTCCGACGGGGGTTTCACGGGCATCGTCGTCTCGGATCTGTACTCGCCGGCGCTGGCTCCCATCGTCATCGGGGCGCATCGACGGCTCGAAGCGGCCGGCCGTCGTGTGCTCCTCTGCTCGGCGAGCTTGAACCAGCCGGGAGCCGATCGCGCCCTCGAGAAGGCCGCGATCGCCTTTTTGGGCGATCTGCGCCCCCAGAGCCTCCTGATCGTGGGCGCGGTGCGGGACGAGTCCAGCCTGGAGCCCCTGGGGAAGCTCGAGCCCACCGTCATCGCCGGGACCAGGGACGCCGGCATCGCCGCCGCGGCGGAGGTGTCAACCGATGACGAGGCCGGGATGCTCGCCGTCATCGACCACCTGGCGGGCCTGGGCCATCGGCGGATCGCGCACACCTCCGGGATCGGGCGGGTCGGCGAGGCTCGTGCCAGGGCATATGAGCATGCCATGGAGAGCAGCGGTCTCGCCGGGCACGTCCTGATCGACCGGGCCGACTTCGAGGAGGAGGCGGGCTACGCAGCGGCTCGACGTCTCCTCGCGCTGCCCGAGCCGCCGACGGCGATCACCACGGCAGGGGACCATGCGGCGCTGGGGGTCCTGGCGGCCGTGCGCGAGGAGGGGTCAGGGACGTCCGTGGTCGGCTACGGAAACGCTCCGGCCTCGGCCTATCACCTGGCGCGGCTGACGACCGTCGATCCCGACAATCAGGCGATTGGTGCGGCGGCGGCGGAGGCCCTGCTCGATGCGGGCCCGACGCAGGGGTCCCCGCCGCAGCAGATCCGCGTGGCACCGCGCCTGGTGGAGCGTTCCACGACGGGCCCTCCGCCGCGGCGCTGAGCGCGGGAGCCGAGGAGCGCGGGAGCGCTCGGCGACCCCACCGGTCGGGAGCTCCCGGCGCACCCGGAGCACCGCCCGCACGCAGACCTCTCGAGCCGTCACCGGCGGTCTCCGGAAGAGAAGTCAACCTCCAGCAGAACATTGACAGGACATGAAACGCCGATGTACGTTGTGGACCGGTCCACGGCTTGTGGACCGGTCCACATGGTCGTGGACGACTTCCACGCTAACGGAGGAAGAGCCGATGCGCACAGTCGCGGAGGAGTACGACGTCGTCGTGTGCGGAGGAGGGCTGGCCGGATTCTCGGCCGCCCTGTCCTCCGCGCGGCATGGGGCCCGGACGGTCCTGGTCCAGGACCGTCCGGTACTCGGCGGCAACTCGTCCTCGGAGGTGAGAGTCACCCCGCACGGCGCGGCGGCCTTCCACGGGTATGCCCGCGAGACCGGCATCATCTCCGAAGCCCTGATCCAGGACCGGGCGACCAACCACGTCCCGATCGAGGAGAACGGCTGGACCAACTCGGTCTGGGACATGATCCTGTACGACATGGCGGTCCGCACGCCGCACCTCACCCTGCTCCTCAACACCGGTGTCGAGTCCGCCGTGGTGGCGAACGGCAGGATCGCCGCCATCACGGCGCGCACCTGGGGTGCGGAGCTGATCCACGAGATCACCGGATCGGCGTTCATCGACTGCACCGGCGACGGGACGCTCGGAGCGCTCGCCGGCAACCCGTCGCGCCAGGGCATGGAGGCCGCCGCGGAGTTCGGTGAGACCTATGCGCCCGAGGAGGCGGGCTCGGGAACCATGGGATCCTCGCTGCATTTCAAGACTGTCGACACCGGTGTGCCCACGCAGTTCCGCGCTCCCGACTGGGCAGAGCGCTACGACAACGACGACTTTCTCGTCAAGGGCGGGAGGAAGATCCAGACGTTGGTGAGCGGATACTGGTGGATCGAGCTGGGTGCTCCGTGGGACACCCTGTACGAGAACGAGACGCTGCGCCACGAACTCACCCGCCATGTCCTGGGCATCTGGGACTACCTCAAGAACCGCCACCCCTACTGGTCCCCGCGTGCCGAGAACCTCGCCCTGGACTGGGTGGGGCAGGTGCCCGGCAAGCGCGAATCCCGTCGTCTCGAGGGGCGCCACATGCTCGTCGAGCAGGACCTCATCGAGAACCGGGTGTTCGAGGACGAGGTCGCGTTCGGCGGCTGGTACATGGATCTCCACACCATCGGCGGACTCCTGAAGGAGGTCGCCGAGCCCTCGACGCAGAAGCAGTGGGCTGATCCGGCCACGGCGTCGATGGGATCGAAGTACGTCAGACCGTTCGGGATCCCCCTGGGTGCGCTGACCTCCGGCAGCCTGGACAACCTCCTCTTCGCGGGGCGCAACATCTCGGCCTCGCATGTTGCGATGTCCGCCACCCGCGTGATGGGCACCGCCGCGTCCATGGGCCAGGCGGTGGGGGTCGCGGCGGCCCGGAACTTCGCCGCTCCGAAGGTCCTCGACGCCGCCTTCGCGGACATCGACGGGATCCAGCAGTCGCTGCTGCGCGACGGGGCGTTCCTCGTGGGTGTCAGCAATCATGATCCCGCTGACCTCGCGCGCTCCGCCGAGGTGACCGCAAGCTCCACCGACGTCGTACGCGGTGTCGGGCCGGCGACCGCGGCTCGCCTCGGCGGACTCGACTACTGGCGCAACTATCCGCTCTTCCCCTACAGCGGTAAGCTGGAGCGCCGCGTCGGCCAGTGGATCGCACGCGGGCAGGGCCAGCACCTGGAGACGATCGGCCTGTGCCTGTCCAACCACCACGACGCTCCCGTCGCAGTGTCGGCGACCGTCCACGCGGTCGACGGCATCTGGGACTACCGCACGGAGCCGGGAGAGCCGCTGGCGACCGCCGAGCTGATGGTCCCCCCGGGGGGGCCGGCCTGGCTGGACTGGGACATCGGGCTGCCCGAGGCCGCGGAGAGCGACTACGTGCGCATCGATCTCCGACCGGCCGACGGTGTCGAGTGGCACATCTCCCCGGCGGTGCAGCCGGGACAGATCGCCGCCTTCGAGGATCGACCGGGCCACTATCGCCGGTTCGGCTCGGGCCAGACTCTGAGCTTCCGCCTTACCCCGGCGCAGCGTGCCTACGAGCCCGCCCAGGTGACCTCCGGCTGCACCCGTCCGCGCCGCTCCACGAACCAGTGGCGCTCCGATCCGGCAGAGCCCCTGCCACAGTGGTTGCAGCTGAGCTGGACGGAGCCGCAGTATCTGCGGCAGGTCCAGCTGACCTTCGCGGGCCACCTCCTGCGCGAGTACCACGCGTATCCCCCGTTCTACCGGGACCCGCAGTGCGTCCGGGACTACGATCTCCAGGTCCCCGAGGGGGAAGGATGGCGGACGATCATCCGGGTGGAGGACAACACGGCCACCCGGGTCGTGCACACCCTCGACACCCCCGTGAGGAGCGACCGCCTGCGCCTGGTGGCGCTGGCGACCCACGGCGACCCCTCCGCCGGGGTGTACGAGTTCCGCGCCTATGCCGACTCGGTATGCACGGAGCCCTCGTTCTCGGGTCGCGAGACGACCCCCGCTTAGCCCCACAGGGCGACTCCCAGGCAGTCGCCACCCGCGCCGGGCGGATCGAATGATCGATCGACCCGTCACCCGCTGCAAGCAGTGCTCGACGAGGAGAGGCTTGAGAGACATGAGATCGCAGATGGCACCCTCGAGGTCGGTCCGACCTCCCGCCCTTTCGAGGGCCGACAGGTGAGCGTCGCCCAGGGCGCCGCGACGGCGCACCGCGAGCAGAGCCATCACCGCAGGGGGTGGAGCAAGCGCGGGTTCGCCTACGCCCTCGCGGCGCCCGCGCTGGTTCTGTTCGTCGTGGTGATCGCGTACCCGCTGCTCCAGGCGCTCTGGTACGGCTTCACCGATCAGAGCCTGCTGGATCGGGAGGGCGGCTTCATCGGCCTCGTGGGCATCACCGCGAAGCTCACCGATCCGGAGTTCTGGCGCGTGGTC
Organism: Brachybacterium sp. AG952; assembly: GCF_004362645.1. Classification (NCBI taxonomy): domain Bacteria; kingdom Bacillati; phylum Actinomycetota; class Actinomycetes; order Micrococcales; family Dermabacteraceae; genus Brachybacterium; species Brachybacterium sp. AG952. Next base: position 401,616 of record NZ_SNXV01000004.1, read on the forward strand.
GCACAGACGGTGATCTTCGTCGTGGGATCCACCGGCGGATCCTTCGTCCTCGCGCTGGCGATGGCCCTGGGACTGAACGCCCCTATCCGCGCGGTCGCGGTGTGGCGTTCGGCGCTCCTCATCCCGTGGTTGCTGCCGGGGGTCGTCGTCTCGTTCCTGTGGGCGTGGATCCTCAACGCGAACTACGGCCTCCTCAACGGCGTCATCGCACTGCTCGGCGGGGACGGGACGATGAATTGGCTCGACTCCCCGGTCTTCGCGATGGCCGGCGTCATCCTCGCCAAGGTGTGGACGACGTTCCCCTGGATGGCCGTGCTGCTGCTGGCAGCTCTGCAGGGTGTACCCGACGAGGTGCACGACGCGTCCGCGGTCGACGGCGCCTCCGGCTGGAAGAAGCAGTGGCACGTCATTCTGCCGCAGATCAAGCCCGCGATCGCGCTCACGCTGCTCCTCGAGTGCATCTGGGGATTCCAGCACTTCGAGATCCCCTACGTGATGACGGGCGGCGGGCCCGTTGGATCTACGACGACGCTGTCGGTCGATCTCTACCAGGCCGCGTTCGAGCGCTTCGATCTGGGCGAGGCGGGCGCCATCGGCGTGCTGTGGACGATCCTCATGTCGGCCATCGTCGTCGTCTATCTGCTCTACACCGCACGGCAGGAGAGGGAGGCGAAGTGATGACCGCGATAAAGACATCACCCACAGTGACGCCGCGGCACGGCCGCTCGAGACTGCAGGCGCGCCCCACCGCTCCCTATCTGACCCTGATCGTCGTCGGGCTGTTCGCGCTCGTACCCGTTGTCTGGATGGTCATCACGTCGATGACCTCGGACACGGACATCTTCCAGTTCCCTCCGACACTGGCGCGGGACTACACGCTCGACAACTTCCTCTTCGTCCTCACGGATGCGACGCTGCTCGGCTTCGTCGCCAACGGCATCCTGGTCTCGGGCCTGACGTGCCTGTGCAGTCTCGTCGTCGGATCCTTCGCCGGGTACGCGTTCTCGAAGTTCCGGTTCCGCGGACGCGCGACCATGATGTTCCTCATCCTGACCGCCCAGATGGTCCCGCAGGTGCTGCTGCTCATCACCCTGTACACGCTGTTCGACGCGGTGGGCATGATCGATACCTATCTGGCGCTCGTGCTCTCGTACACGACGTTCACGCTCCCGCTGTCGGTCATGATGATGAAGAACTCCTTCGATGCGCTCCCCGACGCCCTCCTGGAGGCGGCCCGTCTCGACGGGGCCGACGAGCTGCGCACGATGTTCAGCGTGATGCTCCCGGCGGTGCGCACGCCGATGATCGCGATCTGCCTCTTCTCCTTCATCCGGGCCTGGAACGACCTGCCCTTCGCACTCACGCTGGTCAGCACGGAGAGGCAGACGCTCCCCGCCGGTCTCGCGCTCGCCTTCACGGGGGAGTTCCAGAACGCGTACGGCGAGATGATGGCGGCCTCCATCCTCACCTCCCTGCCGGTAGTGGTCATCTTCTTCGCGCTGCAGAAACACTTCGTCAGCGGTGCCATGACAGGAGCGGTGAAATGAACTCCACTACGGATCGACGCGGCTTCCTGCGCACGTGCGCGGCCGGTGCCGCCGGCGCACTGCTGGCGGGTTCGGCCTCCTGCTCCACGGCCGATCGCAGCGGTGCTGACGACACCTTGTCCTTCACCTCCTGGGGGTTCGCCGAGACCCGGAGCAGCACGGCCATGCGAGAGGCCTGCGAGGTCTACACGGAAACCACGGGCCTGACGGTCGATGAACGGGTGTATCCGTACGACAAGTACCTCAACCAGCTCGTCCTCTCCGCGCGCGGTGGTCGGATGACAGGGATCGTCCACATCGACGAGGAGTGGATGAGCGCCCTCGCGACCGCGGAGGTCATCAAGGATCTCAATCCTCACGTGGACACCGCGCTCTACCCCCGGGTGATCGACAAGGCCGGCAGCTACGACGGCGTGCGGTACGCCATGCCCTGGACGCAGTCCGCCCTCGGGATCGTGACGAACGGTCCGATGCTCCGCGATCTCGGGATCGACACTTCGACCTTCGACGACATCGACGGGTTCACCCGTGCGCTGCGGCGCATCAAGGATTCCGATGGTTCGCTGATCCCCTACGCCCCCTGCTCCGCGGTCACCCAACTCAAGGACTTCATTCCCTGGATCTGGGCGTTCGGCGGGACCGTGTACGAGAGCGGCGAGGTCACGCTCGGCGACCCGGGCTCGAAAGATGCTCTGGACTACTGGAAGATGCTGCTCGACGACGGGCTGATCCAGGCGGGCATGGACCGTGAGGGCGCCCGGACCCTCTTCGCTCAGCAGCGGACAGCGATCTACGATGACGCCCCGCAGGCCATCGGGGTCATACCGCCGCAGTCCAGCGATCCCGACATCGCGTCCAAGATGGAGGTGGTGCGGCGCCCCGCACGAGACGGCGAGGGCCACAACCTGATCTGGAGCCAGCCTCTGGTCGCGCTGGACGACAGCGAGGCCACCGTGGAGGCCCTGCGCATCTTCAGCACGGATCTCCGCACGCAACAGATCGCCTTCGAGGGACTGGGGAACCCGCCCACGACGATCGAGGCGATCGAGTCGCCGTGGTTCGCCGAGGACAGCTTCCACGAGCAGTGGAACCGCGTCGTGGTGGCGTCCGCCCGGCGCAATCCGCTGTGGGACTTCCCGATCGGCTCATCGGCGCAGCGCGCTCATGACGAGGCGATCGAACAGGGGCTGCGCGGCACGGTGTCCTCGACCCAGGCGTTGAAGGAAGGCAAGGAGGCGCTGATGGAGCTCCTAAGGGGCTGAGAACGACGCGCGGGGCGCGCCGGACAACCCGGGTCACTCACACGACGGCATATGTCCTGACAAATACTTGACAGCTGCTGTCATGTCTCGTCATGCTGGTCCCATCTGAACTCACCGTCGAGTCCGAGCGACAGATGGTGTCACCCACGGCCCGTCCAAGACGGATCCAGCATCACGGAGGCAGCATGAGCGAGAATCCTTCGGCCCCTGCCGCGGCGTCGGCCGCCGGCGCATCGTCGGCCCCCGCCGGCACGATCCGGCTCACCGTCGCCCAGGCCCTGGTGCGCTTCCTCGCCGCTCAGCACAGCGAGCGCGACGGCGTGCGACAGCGTCTGATCCCCGGCACCTTCGGCATCTTCGGCCACGGCAACGTCGCGGGCGTCGGCCAGGCGCTCCTGCAGAACGCGCTGGACCCCGCCCCCGCCGAGGCCGGCGCGCCGGCCGAGGCCGCCATCCCCGCCGAGGCGGAGATGCCCTACTACCAGGCCCGCAACGAGCAGAACATGGTCCACACGGCCGTGGCCTACGCGCGCACGAAGAACCGTCTGCAGGCCATGGCGTGCACCGCCTCGATCGGCCCGGGCTCGACGAACATGGTCACCGGCGCGGCCCTCGCCACCATCGACCGGATCCCCGTGCTGATCCTGCCCAGCGACGTCTTCGCCAACCGCGCCGTGGACCCTGTGCTGCAGCAGCTCGAGGACGAGCGGGCCATGGACGTCACCGTCAACGACGCCTTCCGCCCCGTCTCGCGCTACTTCGACCGCATCTGGCGCCCCGAGCAGCTGATCCCCTCGCTGCTGGCCGCGATGCGCGTGCTCACCGACCCCGCCGAGACCGGCGCCGTGACCCTCTGCCTCCCCCAGGACGTGCAGGCCGAGGCGCACGACTGGCCCGTGGAGCTGTTCGCCGAGCGCACCTGGCACGTCGGCCGCCCCGTGCCGGAGCCCGCGGCGCTGGACCGCGCCCTCGAGGTGATCCGCGGGGCGGAGCGCCCCGTCGTCATCGCCGGCGGCGGCGCGATCTACTCCGAGGCGAGCGAGGCGCTCGCGGCCTTCACCGACGCGACCGGCATCCCGGTGCTGGACACTCAGGCCGGCAAGGGCGCCCTCAGCGCCGACCACCCGCTGTGCATCGGCGGCGTCGGCGCGACCGGCAACGACGCGGCGAACACCCTCGCCGCGGAGGCCGACGTGGTGATCGGCGTGGGCACCCGCTACACCGACTTCACCACCGCCTCCCACACCGCCTTCCGCAACCCCGACGTGCGCTTCGTGAACCTCAACGTCAAGGCCTTCGACGCCGCGAAGCACGCCGCGACCATGCTGGTGGCCGACGCCCGCGAGGGCCTCGCCGCCCTGCAGGCCGGGCTCTCCGGCTGGCAGGCCCCGGCCGCGCACGGCGAGCGGGCCAGGCAGCTCCGCGCCGACTGGGAGCAGCTCGTCGAGCCCTGCTTCCGGCCCCACGACCAGGAGCTGCCCGCCCAGACCGAGATCTTCGGCGCGCTGAACGAGCTGATGGGCGACACCGACATCGTCATCAACGCCGCCGGGTCCATGCCCGGCGACCTGCAGGCGCTGTGGAAGGCCCGCTCCCCGCAGCAGTACCACCTCGAGTACGGCTACTCCTGCATGGGCTACGAGCTGCCGGCCTCGCTCGGCGCGAAGATGGCCGCGCCGGAGTCGGAGGTCGTCGCGATCATCGGCGACGGCACCTTCCAGATGGCGCCGCAGGAGATCGCGACCATCGTCGCCGAGCGGATCAAGGTCATCCTGGTGATCCTGCAGAACCACGGCTGGTCCTCGATCGGCTCCCTCTCGGAGTCCCACGGCAGCCAGCGCTTCGGCACCAAGTACCGCATGCGCGACGAGAACAGCGGGATGCTCGACGGCGACAAGCTCCCCTTCGACATCCCCGCGAACATCCGCTCCTACGGGCTCGAGGTGCAGGAGGTCTCCGACACCGAGTCCTTCCGCGAGGCGTACCGCCGGGCGGAGCAGTCCGAGGAGGCGACCGCGATCGTGGTCAACACGAACCTGTACGGCCCGAACCCGCCCGGGATCGGCTGGTGGGACGTGCCGGTCAGCGCCGTCTCCCGCCTGGAGTCCACCCAGCAGGCCCGCGCCCAGTACGAGCAGGACCTCGTCCCGCAGCGCCACTACCTCTGAACCGTTCCAGGCCGCGCACGATTCTGCGTCCTGTGCGTGGCCTTAACTCCATATACGTCCTGAGGTCACGCCTGGAGCGCAGAAGTTCGCGCAGCGCCACTACCTCTGATCCACCGCAGACCACCACGACACCCCACCTCCGAGGAGAGACACCATGGGATACGAGATCACTCACTGGATCGACGGCCGCGAGGTCGCCGGAGCCGGCTCCACCCAGCCGATCATGAACCCCGCCACCGGCGGCGAGGTCGGCACGCTGCAGCTCGGCGACGCCTCCACCGTCGACCAGGCCGTCGAGGTCGCCCGGCGCGCGCAGAAGGAGTGGGCGAAGGTCTCGCTCGCCAAGCGCACCCAGATCCTCTACCGCATGCGGCAGCTGATGATCGAGAACACCGACGAGATCGCCGTCGTGATCTCCCGCGAGCACGGCAAGACCGTCGGCGACGCGAAGGGCGAGATCGCCCGCGGCCTGGAAACGCTCGAGTTCGCCACCTCCATCACGCAGGACCTCAAGGGCGGCTTCTCCCAGAACATCTCCACCGGCGTGGACGGCCACACCCTGCGCCAGCCGCTCGGCGTCGTCGCCGGGATCACCCCCTTCAACTTCCCGGCGATGGTGCCCTTCTGGATGCACCCGATCGCGATCGCGACCGGCAACGCTTTCATCCTCAAGCCCTCCGAGCGCGATCCCTCCGCCTCGAACATCGTCGCCCGCCTCTACCAGGAGGCCGGCCTGCCCGACGGCGTGTTCCAGGTGGTCCACGGCGGCAAGACCGTCGTCGACGCGCTGTGCGAGCATGACGGCGTCGCAGCCGTTTCCTTCGTCGGCTCCACCCCGATCGCCAAGCACGTCCACGCCACCGCCTCCGCGGCCGGCAAGCGGGTCCAGGCCCTCGGCGGCGCGAACAACCACGCCGTGGTGATGCCGGATGCGAACGTCGAGTTCGCCGCCGCGCAGGTCGCCTCGGGCGCCTTCGGCTCCGCCGGCGAGCGCTGCATGGCCGTCCCGGTCGCGGTGACCGTGGGCGACGTGCACGAGGAGTTCCTCGCCGCGATCAAGGCCGAGGCCGAGAAGCTCGTGGTCGGCCCGGGCGACGACGAGAGGACCGACATGCCGCCGGTCATCACGCCCGACGCGAAGGCGCGCGTGATCCGCATGACCGACGAGGCCGAGCAGGCCGGCGCCACCATCGTCGTCGACGGCCGCGGCCTCGTGGTCGAGGGCCACGAGAACGGCAACTTCGTGGGGCCGACGATCATCACCAATCTGGCCGCCGACCACCCGACCTACACCGAGGAGGTCTTCGGCCCGGTGCTCGTGGTGATGCACGTGAACAACTTCGACGAGGCGATCGACCTGGTCAACGCCTCGCCGTTCGGCAACGGCACCGCGATCTTCACCGACTCCGGCCACTACGCGCGCCGCTTCGAGGACGAGATCCAGGTGGGCATGATCGGCATCAACGTGCCGATCCCGACCCCGGTGGGCTACTACTCCTTCGGCGGCTGGAAGGACTCGCTGTTCGGCGAGCACCACGCCCACGGCCCCGAGGGCGTGTCCTTCTACACCCGCCAGAAGGCCGTCACCACCCGCTGGCCCTCGCAGAACGAGACGGTCGAGTCCTCGATGAGCTTCCCGACCCACCACTGAGCAGCTGCACGGGCGGCCGACGGGGCCAGGCGGGCTCCGTCGGCCGCCCGGCCCCGTCGAACATTCGACCTGTCCTGTCAGCCGCCCGCCCGTCGGCCATCCGACCCGTCCCGTCAGCCACCTGGACCGTCCCGCTGGCCGCTCAGTCCGGCGCTTCAGCCGCATGGCGCGTCCCGTCGGCCCCCGGTTCCCGGCCCCGCAGGTTTTGCGTCCGCTACGACTCATAGCAGCACCCGCATGAGTCGTAGCGACAGCAAAACCTAATCAGCAGCCGCGCAGCCGCCGGTTCCACGGCCGGCACCGCCGGCCCCACGCCCCGCATGACCTCCGAAGGAGCAGAGTCTTGACCACCACCTCGCCCTCCCCCGCCGCCGGCGACAAGTCGCGCAATCCCGAAGCGCCCTACGACAAGCTCACGATCGGCGTGTGCCCCGACCAGTGGGGCGTGTGGTTCCCCGAGGACGAGAAGCAGATCCCGTGGCGCACCGCGCTCGGCGAGATGGCCGAGGCCGGCTTCTCCGTGATGGAGACCGGGCCGTGGGGCTACTTCCCGAAGGACGCGAAGGAGCTGAAGTCCGTGATGGACGAGCACGGCTTCCGCGTCGTGGCCGGGACCGGCTGGGGCATCCTGCACAAGGAGGAGGCCTGGCCGGAGACGGAGAGGACCTTCCGCGCGATCGCCGAGACACACGCCGCCGTCGGCGCGGAGTACATGGTGCACCTGCCGCCGATGTACCGCGACGAGAAGACCTGGGAGTTCACCGACGATCGGGAGCTGACCGGCGAGGCGTGGCGGCGCTACGTCGAGAACGCGAACGAGCTGGGCCGCATCATGAAGCAGGACTACGGCCTCACGATGGTGCTGCACCCCCACGGCGACTCCCACATCGAGACCCCCGAGGAGATCGCCCGCGTCTTCGAGGCGACCGACCCGGAGCTGGTCAGCTTCTGCCTGGACACCGGCCACATCGTCTACGGCGGCGGCGACCCGATCTCGATGATCGACGAGTACCCCGAGCGGATCGGCTACGTGCACATCAAGGCCTTCGACCCGGACATCACCCGCGAGGCGCACGAGAAGGACTGGCCCTTCGGCGAGGCCGTCGCCAAGGGCGCCTCGGTGAAGCCGCCGGCGGGCCTGCCGGACATGAAGGACCTGGTCCAGAAGCTGGTCACCCTCGACAAGGAGCTGTACGTGATCTGCGAGCAGGACCTCTATCCCTGCGATCCGTCGCTCCCGCTGCCCAACGCCATCGCGACCCGCGAGTTCCTGGCCGAGTGCGGCCTGGGCGTGAAGTGAGAGGAGACCTCCCATGGTGAAGATCCTGCTTGACCCGTCCATGTACCACCCCCACCTCAGCGTCGCCGAGGAGCTCGCGAAGGCCGCCGAGCTCGGCTTCGAGTACCTCGAGCTCTCGCCCCGCGCCGACTTCCACGAGTGGCACCACTACCCCAAGGTGGACCGCCACCAGATCGCCGAGGTGAAGCAGGCGATGAAGGACACCGGAGTGAAGATCTGGACCTTCAACCCCGTCTTCGACTGGGCGAGCCCCGACGAGCAGGAGCGCCAGGCTCAGGTGCGCAACTGGAAGCGGCTGCTGGAGATCGCCGACGCCCTCGAGGTGCCGCTGATCGCGACCGAGTTCTCCGGCGACCCGAACCGTCCCCGGCAGAGCGAGGGGCAGTTCTACAGGTCGATGGAGGAGCTGATCCCCGTCTTCGAGAAGTACGGCCTGGAGTGCACGATCGAGGCGCACCCCTACGACTTCGTCGAGGAGAACGACCGGGCCGTGCAGATCATCCGCGGCGTGGACCGCGACTGGCTCAACTACGAGTTCTGCTTCCCGCACGCCTACCACCTGGGCCAGGGCGCGCGGGATCCGCGCGAGATGATGGACTACGCCGGTGACCGGCTGAAGCACCTGCACATCGCGGACGTCTTCGACCACACCGCGAACGTCGGCAACCGCTACATCATGAACCCGCCGGGGGTCGACGCCCGCATCCACCAGCACAACGAGATCGGCAACGGCGAGATCGACTGGGACGCCGCCTTCGCCTACCTGCGCGAACGCGAGTACGACGGGCCCGTGTCCGTGTGCGTGTTCGGCTGGGAGGAGGAGGCCGACGCGATCAACGTGCGGATGCGCGAACGGATCCAGAAGGAGCTCGGCGCCGACTGAGCCCCGGCGGCCCGACCTCGACCCTCGAAGGAGACGACATGCGTGAGATCGGCATCGGCGTGGTGAGCCTCGGCTGGATGGGGCGGCTGCATTCCGCGTCCTACCAGCGGATCCCCTCCCGCTTCCCGGAGCTCGGCATCCGTCCGCGGCTCGTGGTCGCGGCGGACCCGATCGAGGAGAACCAGCAGGCCGCCGTGGAGCAGTTCGGCTTCGAGAAGGCCGTCGCCTCGATCGACGAGGTGCTCGCCGATCCGGAAGTGGACGTCGTCTCGATCTGCTCCCCGAACTTCCTCCACCGCGACTTCGCGGTGAAGGCGGCCACGGCGGGCAAGCCCTTCTGGATCGAGAAGCCGATGGGCGTCTCCGCCGAGCAGTCCCGCGAGATCCGCGACGCCGCGGCGGCGGCGCGGGACGGCGCCGGCATCGCGACCGCGGTGGGCTTCAACTACCGCCATGCCCCCGCGATCGCGCACCTGCGCGAGCTCGTCCGCGGTGGGCGGCTGGGGCGGATCACGAACGTGCGCTGCTGGCTGATCGCCGACTACGCCTCCTCCCCCGAAGGCCCGCTGACCTGGCGCTACGACCGCGCCAAGGGTGGCAGCGGTGTGATAGGCGACCTGCTCTCGCACGGCGCGGACCTGGTCCAGCACGTCACCGGTCAGCGGATCGCCGAGGTCTCCGCGACCACCGACATCTTCGTCCGCGACCGGCCGGTCCCGACGAAGCTCGGCGTGGGCCACGGCGGCTTCGAGGTGGGCGAGGAGCGAGGAGAGGTCGAGAACGAGGACTGGGTCGCGGCGCTCGCCACCCTCGACGGCGGTGCGCATGCAACGCTCGAGTCCTCCCGCGTCGCCCGCGGCCACCGCAGCGACTACGCGCTGGAGGTGTTCGGCACCGAGGGCTCGGCCCGCTGGTCCTTCACCCGCATGAACGAGTTCGAGGTGATGATCGGCGAGGGCGGCACCGAGCACGGCTATACCACCGTGCTCGCCGGCCCCGGCCACGGGGACTACGCCCGCTTCCAGCCCGGCCCCGGCATCCCCATGAGCTTCGACGACCTCAAGACCATCGAGGGCGCCGCCTTCCTCTCCGACGCGGTCCACGGCACGCAGCTCGCGCCGACCGCGGAGGACGGGCTCAGCGCCGCCGAGATCTGCGAGGCGATCGTGCGCTCGGCCGCCTCCCGCAGCTGGGAGGACGTCGTCCAGGACTGACGGCGCCCGGGTGACAGCTCCCGCCCACGCCGGCACCGTCCTCGCTGCAGCGCACAATTCTGCGTCCCCTGCGTGATCTCACCGCCCTGTGCGCGCTGAGGTCACGCGGGGGTCGCCGAATTGTGCACGCCCGAAGAGGTGAGCGGCGTCAGCCCGTTCGGCGCAGGCGCGCCGCCGACGTTCCGGTCGCCTCAGTCCGCCCGTGCCGCCGAGACCGCGACCGGTGCCGCCTCCACACCGACGAGGCTCACCTCGACCCCGCCTGTCGGCCAGTCGTAGCCGGCGGGCAGCGCCGCGGCGTCGATCCGCACCTCGCCCGCGGGGCCGCTGAGGAAGACGTGGCACATCCCGTCCTTCTCGACCGCCCGCGCCCAGTCGACGCCGTCGAGCGTGAGCTCGCCGAGGCCGCGGGAGCCGGCCAGGTGCGCCTTGTGCTCGGCCATGAACTCGCCGAGCGACTCGAGCGCCGCGACCTGCAGCTCGTGGAGGGAGCCGTCGGCGCGGGGGCCGACGTTCAGCAGCACCCGGCCGCCCTTGGAGACCGCGTCGACGACATGGCGCACGGCCTCTGCGCCGGACATGTACTGGGAGGCGTCCTCGACCTGGTTGTACCCGAAGGACAGGCCCACGCCGCGGCAGTTCTCCCAGGGCAGCCCCTCGGGGATCTCGCCGGCCTGGTACTCGGTGGTCACGAAGTCCTGGTGCGCGCCGGCGAAGCGGTCGTTGATCAGGCCCTCGGGCCGCTCCGCGTAGAAGTGCTCGAGCAGCTGGCCGAGCCCGCCCTCCTCGAAGTGGAAGTTCTCGTCGGGCCAGCCGATGTCGTTCCAGAAGACGTCGGGTGAGTAGCGGTCGATGAGGTCGCGGACGTGGGAGGCGCAGTACTTCCCGTACTCGTCGTCCCGCGGACGCTTCAGGTCGTGCACGTCCTCACCGCTGACCAGCGGCTCCGTCGGCCGGACGTGCCAGTCCAGACCGCCGGAGTAGTAGACGCCGAAGCGCATGCCCGCCTCGGTCACCGCGCTCGCGATCTCGCCGACGAGGTCCCGCTGCGGGCCGCGGTGCACGGTGTTGCGGTCCCCGGTGCCGGGGGCGTCCCACAGGGTCACGCCGTCGTGGTGCTTGGTGGTGGGCACGACGTAGTCCGCGCCGGCGCGGCGGAACAGGTCGGCCCAGGCGGCGGGGTCGAAGTCGGAGGTGTCCCACTGGTCCAGGAAGTCGTCGTAGGGCGCGTCGCCGTGGACCTCCCGGTGGTGCTCGGCCGCCGGGGAGCCCTCGATGCGGATCGTGTTGAAGTACCACTCGGCGTAGGGGTTGTGGGCGAACCAGCCGGCGTCGTCGGGGACCGCGCCGAGCTCTGCGGTGGGCTCGGCCCAGGCGGGCACGGAGTACGGGCCCCAGTGGATGAAGATGCCGAGCGGGGCGTCGCAGAACCACTCGGGCAGTCGCTGCGGGAGGGAATCCCAGGTCGAGGGGTCGCTCATGGCGGTGGGGCTCTCCTTCGAGTCGGGCGTGCAGGCTTGGTCCGAGTGTCCTCCTTGCTCAGCCCTCCCGCAGCACCCGGTACACGATCGAGTCGTCGCGGCGGTCCCAGCCGAGCTCGCTGCCGCGGCGGTAGAGCTGCTGTGCGGCGGTCGCGAGCGGCACCTGCTGGTCCACCTCCTCTGCGGCCTCGGCGACCAGCCCCATGTCCTTGACGAAGATGTTCAACGCGGTGCGGACGTCGTCGTAGGCGCCCTCGACCATGCGTGCGCCGCGGTCGCCGAACATGAATGAGGCGGCCGCGCCGGTGCCGAGCACCCCGTGGACCTGGCGGAGGTCCAGGCCCATCGAGTCGGCGAGCGCGAGCGCCTCGCCGGCGGCGGCGATGTGCACGCCGCACAGCAGCTGGTTGACGATCTTGAAGCGCTGCCCGTCCCCGGGCTTCGGGCCGACGACGGGGGCGTTCGAGGCCAGGGCGTCCAGGACCGGGCGCGCGGCCGCGACGTCTGACTCCGCACCGCCGACCATGACCAGCAGGTCGCCGTCGGCCGCGCGGGCGGCCCCGCCGGAGACGGGCGCGTCCACGATCCGCACGCCCGTGCCCGCCAGACGGGTCGCGGTCGCGTCGAGGGCGGCGGGGCCGACGGTCGACATGATCAGCAGGATGGTCCCGTCGGCGAGCTCGCCGGCGATCCCGTCCTCCTCGCCGAAGAGGACGGCGTCCAGCTGGTCGGGGGTCGCGACCATGACGGCGACGACGTCGGCGCCTCGCGCGGCCTCGCGCGCTGTCTCCGTCGTGGCGGCGACCTCGGCGATCGCCTCACGGGCCGCGGGGAACAGGTCGTAGGTGGTCACGGGCAGTCCTGCGCCGGCGAGGGCGCGGGCCATGGGGGCGCCGATCGCGCCCAGTCCGATCCAGGCGACAGCGGGGGTGGTGGTCATCGGGAGCTCCTCAGGTCGGGGGCTGGAGACGGCAGGGTGGCGGTCGGCGTCAGCGGGCGGCGACGGCGGCGGTGAGCACGTCGACCACGTCGGCGAGGGCCTGCTCGCCGCCGACGTTGCCGGGGAAGACGACGTAGGGCGCACCCATGACCTCGTCCGGCGCCTCCTGGGCGGAGAACAGCGAGACCTGCCCGGGCCAGAACTGTCCCTCGACGCGGGCGCGACGGATCCCGAGGCCGTTCTCGGCGACCTCGTGGGAGGTGATCCCGCCCTTGGCGACCACCCAGGCGGGCTTCGCCGCGCGCACCCGCCGGACCACCTCGACCACGGCGTCGGAGACGCTGCGGGCGATGGCGAGGGACTCGGCGGGATCGTCGGTGCGCACCAGGTCGCGGCTGGTAAAGACGACGCAGTCGGAAGTGCGGAGGGTCGCCGTCGCCTGCGCGGCGACGTCGGCGAGGTGGTGCTCGCGGCGCTCGTCGAGCACGGAGGGGACGTGGATCTCGACCTCGGCGAGGGTGCCGCGCTGCTGGACGGCGCGCAGCTGCGTGGTGGTCAGTCCGACGTGGGAGCCGACGACGACCAGGCCGTGGTCGAGCCGCCCCTCGGGGATCGTGATCGAGTCGGGGTCGACGACGCGTGCGCCCTGCTGCCCGACCAGTGGGCGCACGAAGGAGGGCGCGCAGCGGGTGACGAAGGTGCGCCCCTCCGCCTCCAGCAGCGCCATGGCCTCGGCGACGACCTTGAGATCGGTGTACTCGGTGGCGTTGACGACCACCCAGCGGCGGTCCCGGGCGTCGGCGAGGATCTCCCGCACCCGGCCTGCGCCGGCGCGGATGTCCTCGAGGGAGACGGAGAGGACGTCGGCCGCGCGCACCGCTCCCCCGGAGCGCTCCTCGAGGAAGGCGCGCAGGTCGGAGCTGGTGAACCCGAAGGTGGCGTCGCGGGCGAAGTCCGTCTCGGCGACCTCGACGGCCTCGCCGTCGACGGTGGCGTAGTGGACGTCGCGCTCGGTGAACCGGCCCGCCTCGAGCATCGCGGGGCAGAGCACGAAGGCGTCGACGTCGATGCCGCGCGCGGCGAGCTCGTCGGCGATCGCGACCGGTTCGGCGATGACGTGCCCGCGCAGGGTCGAGTCGGAGCGGGAGACGACGTGGAGCCCGGTGGCGGGCACTCCCCCGTCGAGCACCCCGGCCAGGACGCGCCGGTTCAGCGCGACCGCCTCCTGCTCGTCGAGCGCGCGCGTGTTCGTCAGGACGAAGCAGGCGCTGCCGGGCTGCTCGAGGACGCCGACGGGGATCGCCGGGTCGAGGTCGAAGGCGACATCGATCCCGGCGACGCACTGCGAGCCGGTGGGGTCGTCGTCGAGGATCAGCAGGCGACGGTCGGAGGGCGAGGTCGCGGTCACGGGTCCTTCTTCCAGGGGGCGGGACGAGGCGGGCAGCACGGGGCAGATGCCGCTTCACGAGCAGGGCCGGGACGAGGCGGAGCAGGGACGACGAGCGCCCCTGCTCCCACCTTGTCAGATCTGCACCGGTCGTCTACGCGGCGATCAGGAACACGACCGAGGACAGCGCGAAGCCGAGCAGCGAGATCGTCGTGCCGACCAGCGACCAGGTCTTGAACGTCGTGATCGTGTCGAAGCCGCAGAACTTGCCGATCAGCCAGAAGCCGGAGTCGTTCACGTGCGACCAGCCGATGGACGCGGCGCCGATCGCGATGACGACGGCGGCGACCGCGATGGTCCCGAAGTCGCCGGCCATGATCGCCGGCGCCATGATCGAGGCGCCGGTGGTCGCGGCGACGGTCGCCGAGCCCTGCGCGATGCGCATCGCCATGGTCACGAGGTACGCGGCGATGATCAGCGGGAGCCCCATCGCATCCAGGCCCTCGGCGACCTGTCCGCCGATGCCGGTCTCGGTGAGGACGCGGCCGAAGGCGCCGCCGGCGCCGGTGATCAGGATGATCGAGCAGACGGGGGCGAGCGCGTCGTCCACGAGCTCCTCGAGAAGTCCGCCCACCTGCTGACCGGAGCGACGGCGCGGGATCACATAGAGCAGCACCATCGCGGTCAGCGCGGACAAGGACATCGCGACCGGGGTCGCCCCCACTAGTCGGGAGAGCTGGTAGAGGACGTTCTGATCGGAGACGGAGCCGGAGGCCTCCATGGTCGAGAGCCCGGTGTTGAAGAAGATCAGCACCAGCGGCATGAGGAGGACCAGCAGGATCGCCCCGAAGGCGGGCCGTTCCCCGACCGGGACCTCGCGCGGCTCGCCGAGCAGGGCCGGCACCGGGGTGTCCGGGAAGCGCTTCGAGATCGCCCGGGCGACCAGGTAGCCGCCGAAGTACCAGGTGGGAAGCCCGATCAGAAGCCCGACGAGGATCACGAGACCGATGTCCGCGCCCATCACCGTCGCGGCGGCCGTGGGCCCGGGGTGGGGCGGCAGCAGCGCGTGCATCATCATGAACGACGCGATCGAGGGGAGCACGTAGAGCATGAACGAGCCGCCGAGGCGTCGGGCGACCGTATAGATGACCGGCAGCATCACGATGAAGCCGGCGTCCAGGAAGATCGGGAACGCGTAGAACAGCGAGGCGACCGAGAGGGCGAGCGGCGCCCGCTTCTCCCCGAAGGTGTCGAGCATCTTGTCGGCGAGCACCTGCGCGCCGCCGGTGACCTCGATGATGCGTCCGAGGACCGCGCCGAAGCCCACGAGCAGGGCGACTGTGCCCACGGTGCTGCTGAAGCCGGCGATGACCACGTCGATCACGTCGGCGACGCCGATGCCGGCGGCGAGGCCGGTCAGAACAGCGACGATCAGCAGCGAGAAGAAGGCGTGCAGACGGGTCTTGATGATCAGGAACAGCAGGAAGGCGATCGCGACGACCGCGATCGTCAGGAGCAGCCAGACAGGCCGCTCCGCGAGGACGAGTTCTTCCACGGGAGTGTCTCCAGGGGTGTGGTGGCGGTGCTCGTCGGGTGCCGTCACGCCGGAGCGCTCGGGACCCGGGTCGGCGCGCGGGTCCCGAGCGCTCGCTCGAGTCCCGGGCGTCGATGCCCGGCCGACGGGCGGAGCCCGCAGGATGGATGGGTGGGTTACGGCGTGATCCTGTCCGACGGACAGAGCCCGCAGGACTGCTCGAAGAGGTGCGGCGCGGGGCCGGCCGATGGGGCGTCGGCCGGCCCACGTCGTCAGGAGTCCTTCGGCGTCGCCTTCGGCGCGGGACCGAGCTCGGCCAGGAGCTGCGACATCTTCGCGTAGGCCTTGTTGCGGTAGGCGATCAGCTCCGCGGCGGTCGCCTCGTCGTAGTCGCCGAGCAGGCCCTTGCCGTTCTTGACGCCCTTGCGGTCCGCGGCGACGGCGTCGGTGAGGATCGTCGGGGTGGCGAGGCGGTCGCCGAAGGCGTCCTCGAAGGTCACGAAGCAGTTGGCGTAGACGTCCAGGCCGGCCTGGTCGGCGATCGCGAAGGGGCCGAAGAAGCCCAGTCGGAAGCCGAAGGTGGTGCGGACGATGGTGTCGACGTCCTCGGCGGTGGCGACGCCCTCCTCGACGATGGAGGTCGCCTCCTTCAGCAGCGCGTACTGGAGGCGGTTCAGGACCATGCCGGGGGTGTCGGCGACCTGGGCGCCCTCGTTCCCCGACTTCTCCAGCAGCTCCTTGACCGCGGCGACGGTCTCGGGCGTCGTGGCCTCGCCCGCGACGAGCTCGACGCCGGGGATGAAGGGGGCGGGGTTGGAGAAGTGGACGGTGAGGAAGCGCTCGGGGTTCTTCACGGCGCTGACCAGCTCCTTGACCGGGATGGTCGAGGTGTTGGTGCCGATGATCGCGTCGGGACGGGCGTGGGCGGAGATCGTGCCGAGCACGTCGCGCTTGACGTCGAGGCGCTCGAAGACGGCCTCCTCGATGAAGTCCACGTCCGCGACGGCCTCCTCGAGGCTCTTGCCGGCGGAGATGTTCTTCGCGACGAGGTCCGCGGAGCCGGGCGAGAACAGGCCCTGCTCCTCGAACTCGCGCGCCTCGCGCTGCAGGCGCTCGAGGGAGGCGTTCGCGTTCTCGACGCTGACGTCGGCGATGGTCACGTCGAAGCCGGCGATGGCGAGGACCTGGGCGATGCCGCCGCCCATGTATCCGGCGCCGACGATGGTGACGGTCGAGATGGTCGAGATGGTCATTCGGGGGAACTCCTTCGTCCGGGGGCGCCTCTCGGACAAGGGCGCCGGCGCTGCCACGCCGAACGCCGCCTTCGCGAAGGCGTTCCGTGGGCTCGCGACAGCCATTCTAGCTATCCTATTGGATATTGACCAGGGCGGTCCTACGACGTGATAAAGCCTCAGAGCCGAGGACCGAGGCGCCTTATGGGCGCCTTGCCCCTGTCTGCCGCGCAGGTCAGTGCATGTGCTTGCCGCCGTCGACGTTGATCGACGTGCCGCTGACGAAGCTCGAGTCCTCGCCGACGAGGAACGCGATCAGGCCGGCGACCTCCTCGGGCTGTCCCACGCGCTGCAGCGGGATGTTCGAGCTCATCCCCTCCTTGCGCTCGTCGGTGAGGGTGCCGCCCATGATGTCGGTGTCGATCGGACCGGGCAGGATGACGTTGGCGGTGATGCCGTGGACGCCGAGCTCGCGCGCCGTGCCGCGGGTCAGGCCCTGCACGGCGGCCTTCGCCGCGGCGTAGCCGGTCTTGGAGAAGGTGCCGCCGCCGTCGAGGGCGGTGATCGAGGAGGTGTTCACGATGCGGCCGCCGACACCGCCGTCGATCATGCGGCGCGCCGCGGCCTGGGTCATCAGCAGCGCGCCCTTGGCGTTGACGCCCATGACGCGGTCCCAGCTCTCCGGGGTGATCTCCATGAGCGGCTGCGGGGAGGGGATGCCGGCGAGGTTCACCAGCGCCACGACCTGAGGCAGCTCGCGGTCGATGCGGGAGAAGCCCGCCTCGACGGACTCGGGGTCGGCCACGTCGATGCCGACGCCGAGCACCTTCCGGCCGGACTCCGCGGGGATCTCGTCGTTCAGCTGCGCCGCGAAGGCCTCGACGGCGGCGCCGTCGATGTCGGCCGCGGCGACGCTCCAGCCGTCGGCGACGAGCTTGCGGACGACGCGTCGGCCGATGCCGCGCTCGGCGCCGGCGCCGGTGACGACGGCGGTGCGGGCCTCGGGGAAGGGCTGGACGCGAGTGATCTCGAGGGTCATGGTGTTCTCCTTCGAACGGGGGTCTCGGGCCGGGGGCTCAGGCGGTCTCGGCCAGCGCCGAGCTCAGCACCTGCCGGATGTACTGCACGTTCTCGGCGATCACGCCGAGGGAGTCGGAGCCGTAGTGCTCGCAGCAGAACGGTCCGGTGTAGCCCAGGTCGAGGGCGCGGCGGATGACCTGGCGGTAGTTGATGTAGCCGTACTTCAGCGGCATGGGCGCGCTCGAGTAGGCGCCGGTGGCCGGATCCAGATCGCGCGTGTAGTTCTTGATGTGCCAGAAGTTCGAGTGCGGCAGCACCTTCTCGAACATGTCCGCCCACGGCTCGACCTCGCGGTGCAGGCGCACGAGGTTGCCGAGGTCCGGGTTCAGACCGACGGCCTCGTGGTCGACGTCGCGCAGGAAGGCGACGGCATCGTCGGCCGTACCGATGTAGGTGTCCTCGTACATCTCGAGGCTGACCTCGATGCCCTGCGCCTTCGCGGCGTCGCCGAGGGTGCGGACCCGCTCGATCGCGAGGTCACGCAGCGCCGGGTCGTCGACGTGCCCGTCGGCGAGCCAGAACCAGATCGCCGCGGCCTGCTCCTCGGTGAGGGCCTGCATGAAGCCGGTGTTCACGACGGTCACGCCGAAGCTCGGGGCCAGCTCGATGAAGCGCAGCGCGTCGGCGAGGTTCTCCTCGCCGTTCTCGACGTCGACGACGGAGTTGCGGGTCATGGAGATCGAGGAGAGGGTCAGTCCCTCGCCGTCGAGCACCCGACGGAACTCCTCGACGCGCTCGTCGCTGAGCTTCGCCAGCGGCAGCCAGGCGTCGGTGGGGTCGATCTGGTCGACGCCGAGCTCCTTGACCTGTCGCAGCTGCGAGGCCCAGACACTCGACGAGGCCTCGAGGGTGGGAGTGCCGTCCGGCGTGGTGCTGCCGAACGAGAGCATGTTGGCACCGATCGGCCAGGTCTCAGCGGTGTGCATGGGGGTCCTTCCGGGAAGATGCAGGACCGGGTCCGGTCCTGGGAGATGGGATGGAATGCTCGGGTGCCGTCTCAGGCGTCGACGGCGGTCTTCTCTGCCCGAGCCTTCTGGCGACGACCCTGGATGGCCGTCCACAGCGGCGGGACGACGAAGGCGAGGATCGCCACGACCATGAAGAACGCCGACAGCGGGCGCTCGAACACGATCAGCAGGTTGCCGTGACCCATGGACGAGGTCTGCACCAAGGTGCGCTCCAGCATCGGGCCGAGCACCAGGCCCAGCACGAGCGGCGCCGCCGGGAAGTCGTACTTCTTCATGAAGAAGCCGAGCACACCGGCGAAGAACACGACCCACACGGCGAACAGGCTGTTGCCGACGGCGTAGGCGCCCACGAGGCTCAGCACGATGATGATCGGGTACAGGTAGCTGTACGGGACGCGGAGCACCTGGGCGAAGACGGGGGCGAGCGGCAGGTTCAGGACCAGCAGCAGCAGGTTCCCGAAGAAGAACGAGACCAGCAGGCCCCAGACCAGGTCGGGCTGCTGCTCGAAGAGCATCGGCCCGGGCTGCAGACCGAAGATCACGAAGGCGCCGAGGAGAATAGCGGTGGTGCCGGACCCGGGGATGCCGAGCGCAAGAGTGGGGATGAAGCTCGCGTTCGCGGCGGCGTTGTTCGACGCCTCCGGGGCGGCGACGCCCTCGACGGCGCCGGTGCCGAGCTCCTTACGGTGCTTGCCCACGCGGCCCTCGAGGCCGTAGGACATGAACGAGGCGAGTGTGGCTCCCGCACCGGGCAGCACGCCGAGCGCGGTGCCGAGGAAGGTGCCGCGCAGGGCGGGGCCGGGGATGCGCTTGGCCTCGTCCTTCTTCAGCAGCAGGTCGCGGAACCCGGCGCGGATCGGCTTCTCGCCGCCGCGCTGGATCTGGTGGAGCACCTCGCCGAGGGCGAAAATGCCGATCATCACCGCGACGAACTCGAGCCCGCTGAGCAGCTCCACGCTGCCGAAGGTGAAGCGGGCGGTGGTGAACCCGGAGGCGATGCCGATCATCGACAGGAGCAGGCCGACGGCGGCCATGATGATGCCGCGCAGCATGTTCTCGCCGGCGAAGGTCACGATCGTGGCCATGCCGAGCAGGATGATCGCGAGGGTCTCCGGCGGTCCGAAGTTCAACGCCCAGGACGCGATGGGGGCGGCGATCGCGAGCATTACGATCAGCGAGATGATCGCCGCGATGAACGAGGCGATCGCGGAGATCGCGAGAGCCGCACCGGCGCGTCCCTTGCGCGCCATCTGGTAGCCGTCGAGCGTCAGCACCACGGAGGAGGAGTCGCCTGGCGTAGAGATCAGGATCGAGCTGGTGGAGGCGCCGTACTGGCTGCCGTAGTAGATCCCGGCCAGCATGATCAGCGCGGTCACGGGCTCCATGGTGAGGGTCACCGGCAACAGGATCGCGACACCGGTGGCGGAGCCCAGTCCGGGCATCATACCGATCACGGTGCCCAGGACCACGCCGATCGCGCACCACAGGAGGTTCTCGGGGCTGACCGCGGTCTCGAGCCCCAGCATCAGATTGTCGATCATCGGGAGTTCCTCACAGGATGCCGAGCATGCCCTGGGGCAGCGGCACCCCGAGCATGACGGCGAAGATCAGATAGGCGGCCGCGAGCACGGCGAGGGACGTCAGCAGGGACGGGACCAGCGGCTTCTTCTCGATCAGGAAGACGATGACGAACATCATCAGCGCGAGGGAGAGCAGCATCCCGAGCACCTGGGTGAGCAACACGGCGCCGAGGATGATCGCGAAGACCAGCGGCACCGTGCGGTTGCGCTGCTTGGCGGTGCGGCCGAAGACGTCCCGCTCCTCGTCGGCGTCCTGCGCACCGCTCCCCTGCCCGTCGGCGTCGTGCCCGAGCTCCGACCTGGCCGCCGCCTGCGCGGCCGCGGCCTCGGCGGAGAGCTCCTCAGCCACTCCGCCGAGGCCGGCGGTCGAGCCGTCCTTCGGCGCCAGGAAGAGCCGACCGATCTCGGCGAGCGAGGCGACGAGGATGAACGCGCCGGTCAGCACGGGCATGAAGCCAGGCCCGATCTGGCCGTTGTCCCCGATGAACCCGTACCCGAATCCCATCAGCACCGCGACGAGGCCCACCAGCGCGAGGATCCCCGTGCCGACGAGGTCGCTCGTCTTCGGCATCGAACGGGCTCGCGGCGTCTCGATCGTCGAATCGGTCATGGCTCTCCCCGTCAGTTCCCGAGCACGGACTCGACGTCGGCGGCATACTGATGGAGGTACTCCACGAAGTCGTCGCCGTAGGCCGTGACCGGCTGCAGCATGTTGGACTCGATGAACTCCTTGTACGCGTCGCTCTGCTCGTACTCCTTGGCCTTCGCGATCCAGTACTCCTTGGCGGCGTCGTCGATGCCGCCGGGCGCGATGAAGCCGCGCCACTGGGCGAAGGTGACCTCTACGCCCTCCTCGGAGCCCGTGGGGATGTCGGCGAGCAGGTCGTACTCGTAGCGCTCCGGGGCCAGGGCGCACAGGGCGCGGATGTCGCCGGACTCGAGCTGGCCGGTGAGCTCACCGGGGCTCGAGGCGGCGACCTGGACGTGGCCGCCCATGAGTGCCGCGAGCACCTCAGAGCTGGACTCGAAGGTCACGCGCTCCAGGGTGATTCCCTGCTCCTGCTCGATGAGGCTCCAGGCGATGTGGTCCGGTCCGGTCGCGCCGGAGACGGCGGCGTTGAGCTGCTCGGTCTTCGCGGCCTCGATCACGTCGGTGATCGACTGGAAGGGCGAGTCCGAAGCGACGACGACGAGGTTGTAGTCCTCCCCCGCCTTCATGATCGGGGTGAAGGACTCGTAGGTGAAGTCGACGTCCTGCACGATCGGGAGGGTGATCAGCGCGGTCTCGCTCGCGAGCAGCATGGTTCCGTCGCCCTCGGCGTTGACGAGCCCGGAGTAGCCCACGGCGCCGGAGCCGCCCACCCGGTTCTCCACGGTGATGGTCGCGCCGGTGGCCTCCTCGAGGCCTGCGGCGATCGCGCGTCCGGCGATGTCAGAGCCGCCGCCGGCGGAGAACGGGACGATCATCGTCACGCGGTTGCCGGGGTCGAACTCCCCGTCGGCGGAGCTACCTCCGCCGGAGCCGCCGGAGCAGGCGGAGAGTGCAAGGCCGACGGTGCCGATGGCGCCTGCGGTGAGTACGGAGCGTCGCTTCATGATCAGATCTCCTCGTTGAGACGGGCGGCCGACGCGTCGTCGACCGAAGGGTGGCGGTCCGCGGAGCGCCGTTCGGAGACGACGATACCGAGGATCCTATTGGAAATGTGGAGTAAGAGGTCTCGTTCGCGCAACGACTGCCGAGCACGACCCGGATGACCTCAGAGCTCTCCGGCCCTCGACCCGGACGTCCGCCCGGGTGCCGACACCCCTGGGGTGCCGGATGCAGGGCGTCCCGACCGGCCCTCCGGAGCGCCCTGCGCTGAGCTCAGGCGATGCGGGACTCCGCGGTCTGAGCGCCGAGTCCGACGGAGATGTCGAAAGCCCGCTGGCTGGGGCCGAGGTGCGCCACGTTCTTGCCGACGATCTCGTAGGCGGTGCCGTGCGCAGGGGTGGCGATCGGGACGGGAAGGCCGCCCTGAACCGTCACGCCCTTGTCGAAGCCCATTAGCTTCACGGCGATCTGGCCCTGGTCGTGGTACATCGTGACGACGCCGTCGAACTGGCCATCGCGCGCCTTGATGAACAGGGTGTCGCTCGGGAAGGGACCCTTCACGTCGATGCCGTCGACCTCACGGGCGAGCTCCACACCGGGGGCGATGTGGTCGATCTCCTCGCGGCCGAACTGGCCGTTCTCGCCCGCGTGGGGGTTGAGGGCCGCGACCGCGATGCGGGGCTTCTCGACCCCGGTGCCGAGCACGACCTGGTTCAGCAGCTGGATCGCCTGGCGCACCCGGCCGGCGCTGATGTGCTGGGCGACCTCGGAGATAGGGATGTGCGAGGTGACGCGCGAGGTCGTCAGCCCGGGCACGAAGTTCAGCTCGCTGGTGAAACCGTCGAAGCCGAGCTCCTTGGCGAACCAGCGCAGCTCGTCCTCCTCGTGCATCCCGGCCAGGTGCAGCGAGGTCTTGTTCAGCGGCAGGAACATGATCGAGTCGACCTGCCCGTCCTTGAACATGGCCAGCGCCTTCTCGAGGTCCTCCATCACCCGCGCACCGG
This sequence comes from Brachybacterium sp. AG952, assembly GCF_004362645.1. Classification (NCBI taxonomy): domain Bacteria; kingdom Bacillati; phylum Actinomycetota; class Actinomycetes; order Micrococcales; family Dermabacteraceae; genus Brachybacterium; species Brachybacterium sp. AG952. The sequence continues at coordinate 424,438 of NZ_SNXV01000004.1, forward strand.
CGGCGACCGAGGTCTTCGCGACCTCGACCTCGATGTCTTGGCGGGGCGAGCCGACCAGGTGCACCGCACCGGTGGTGGGGGAATCCGCGACGGGCACGTTCACGCCGGCGGCCGCGCAGGCGCGGTCGAACTCCTCACGGGAGACGAGGGCGAGCACCTGGGCCTTGTCGAGGTTGCCGGGCTCGGCGAGCAGGCGGACGGCGAGCTCGGGGCCGATGCCCGAGAAGTCGCCGAAGGTCATCGCAATGCGGGGGGCGGGGGCGGGCATCATCGTCCTCTTCCGTCGTCGGTCCGTGAGCGGAGGCGCAGACCGGCATGCCGCGTCGCTGCAAACTCACTATCCAATAGGATCGTGGATCATCTTAGGGTCAGCGGCACGGATGTCAAGGGCCTCGGCGTGCACGACGACCGCATCGTCCCTCCTCTTGATACCTTCCCAGGCATGCCCGCCTTCTCCGACAGCACCTCCGACGCCCTCGCCGTGGCGCTGTCGGCCGTCCCCGCGGGCACGCCGGTCTCCGGCGTCGCCGGGCGGATGCTCGAGCTGTTCACGGGCGGTGACCTCGAGCCCGGCACCCGCCTCCCCCCGGAGCGCCAGCTCGCCTCCGCCCTCGGCGTCGGCCGCTCGGCCATCCGCGAGGCGCTCGCGGCCCTCGAGATCCTCGGCATCGTCGACGTGCGCCCCGGCTCGGGCACCTATCTGCGCGGCACGGCGAGCGAGCTGCTCCCCCAGACCCTCAGCTGGGGCCTGATGATCGGCGAGCGCAGCACCGACCAGCTGATGGAGCTGCGAGCGGGCCTCGAGAGCTTCTGTGCCCGCCTGGCCGCCGAGCGGATCTCCTCCGAGCAGATCGACGCTCTGCGCGAGTCGATCGAGGGCATGCGCGAGGGCTTCGAGGACCTCGACACCTTCGTCACCGCCGACGCGGCCTTCCACGCCGTGCTCGGCGCCGCCGCGCAGAACCCGATCGTCACTGACCTGCTCGCCATGAGCCGGCAGCTTCTGCGCGTCTACAACGATCGCTCCGTGCACGAGGCCGAGGACATGCGCATCGCGCTGGAGGAGCACGCCGCGATCCTCGAGGCGCTCGAGGCGCACGACGGCGACCGCGCGGCCTCCGCGATGATCGCCCACATGGCCACCGCCCGGGCTCGGCTGCTGCGGGTCGCAGAGGTCGCCGGGGCGAGGTCCGACGAGGGCGTCGACGCGGGCTGACCCAGCCGCTCGCCCCGCTCACCCTGCTGGGCCGTTCTCGAGGCCCATCCCTCCTGAGGTGTCGCTACGGGGGTCCGTCCCGTCTGAGCTGCCCGAATGACCGGGTGATTCCGACACCTCAGACGGGATGTATCGACGCGAGCAGAGCCAGCACACCCCACCCGAGACGCGCGCTCTCGCTCGACCGCGCCTCGGCGCCCCTGTGCTGGCAACGGCGCAACACCTCGCCACCTTCGGCACCCCGACACTCTGAACCGCCCTCCCGCGGGCCCATCTATGGCCAACCGGTTGACCAGTTGCGGTTCTTCCGTCTACGGTGACCACCACGCACCTGCCCGACACCAACGACGGAGTCCCCCGGACAATGAAGATCGGCATCGGCACCTACTCCCTGTTCTGGGAGTTCGAGAGCCGCAACCCCGCCCCGCTCGACATCCCCGCGATGGTCGACCGGGCCGCGCGCCTGGGCTGCGAGGTCTTCCAGATCTGCGACGACCCGCGCGTCGAGCAGCTCGACACCGCCGGCCTGCACGACCTGCGCGAGCGGGCCGAGCTGCTCGGCGTCGAGCTCGAGCTGGGCACCCGCACGATCGGCCGGGACCATCTGGGCCGCTACCTCGACATCGCCGAGGCGCTCGGCGCCCGCACCCTGCGCTCGATGATCCAGTCCCAGGAGGTCGCCTCCGGCTCCGAGGAGGCGGTCTCCGAGCTGCGCGCCTCGCTCCCCCGCCTCGAGGCGGCAGGCGTCTCCCTCGCGCTGGAGACCTACGAGCAGGTCACCACCTCCACCCTGCTCGGCATCGTCGAGGAGCTGGACTCCCCGCACGTGGGGATCTGCCTGGACCCGGCCAACTGCGTCTCCGCGCTCGAGCACCCGAAGGACGTGGTCGAGGCCTGCGCCCCGCGCACCGTGAACCTGCACGTGAAGGACTTCGCCTTCGCACGCCAGGAGGGCTGGGTGGGCTTCACCTACTCCGGCGCCCCGCTCGGCGAGGGCCTGCTCGACCTCGACCACGAGCTGCGCCACGTCTACTCCGGCGATCGCGCCGCGTCGGCCGTCGGCCGCGCCCCGTCCGCGATCGTCGAGCACTGGCTGCCCTGGCAGGGCGATCTCGAGACCACGCTCGAGACCGAGCGCGCCTGGACCGACCGCACCCTCGCGGCGCTGCGCGACTGGCGCGAGACGCACCGCCTCTCCGCCGCCTGACCCGTCGGCCGACGACGACACCGTCGGCCCGCCCCGACCAGCACCGGCCCCACCGGTCCCCGCCCCGCGACCTCGTGTCGCGCCGCCCCGCGGCCCCGCCGCACCCCCTGCGACACCCGTCGCCCCACCAGAAGGAGTCACCGATGACCAGCAGCAAGGAACTGAACCCCCTGTACGGCAAGACCGTGGAGCTCGATCCGTCGATCACCGTCGCCGTCGTCGGCGCGGCCGGGAAGATGGGTACCCGCGTCTCGAACAACCTGGGCCTCACCGACGCCCCGATCCTCTACGTCGAGGCCTCCGAGGCGGGCCAGCAGCGCCTGAAGGAGCTCGGCCGCGAGGTCTCCACCCTCGAGGACGCCGCGACCGCGGCCGACGTCGTGATCCTCGCGGTCCCCGACGTGGTCCTCGGGAAGATCTCCGAGCAGGTCGTGCCGCTGTTGAAGGACGGTTCGGTGCTGCTGACCCTGGACCCGGCGGCCGCCTACGCGGGCCTGCTCGCCGAGCGCGAAGGCGTCCACCAGGCCTGCGCGCACCCCGCCCACCCGTCGGTCTTCCTCGAGCGCACCACGCCCGAGGAGTGGGCCGACACCTTCGGCGGGATCGCCGCGCCGCAGGAGGTCGTCGCCGCCTACGAGGGCGGGGACGAGCAGGTCCGCGAGCGCACCGCCGAGGTGATCCGCGCGATCTACGCCCCCGTCATCGACGTGCACTGGGTGACGGTCAAGCAGCTCGCCCAGCTCGAGCCCACCCTGGTGGAGACCACCGGCTGCATGATCGGCCAGTTCCTCAAGGACTCGATGGACCACGCGATCAACGAGGTCGGCATCCCCGAGAAGGCCGTGAAGGCTCTGTTCTACGGCCACATCTTCATCTCGCTCACCAACGCGCTGCGCGGCTCGAACCCCTTCTCCGAGGCGTGCCTGCGCGCGATGGACTACGGCCGCGAGTCCATCATCAAGCCCGACTGGACGAAGGTCTGGGACGACGAGGAGCTCGACAAGGTCCTCGCCCAGATGCTCAATCTCGACAAGATCGAGCGCTGACCAGCACACCCTCACGCCGGGGCGGTCGCTGACGACCGCCCCGGCCCGTTCCGAGAGGTTCCGATGGACCCCCTTCTCCTCGTCGGCATCGCCGCCGGCGCGATCGCGATCCTGCTGTTCACGGTCATCAAGCTCAAGTGGCCCGCCTTCGTCGCCCTGCTCGTCGTCGCGGTGCTGACGGCGCTCGCCGGCGGCATCCCCGTCCAGGACGTCGTCCCCCTGATGATCGAGGGCATGGGCGGCACGCTCGGCAGCGTCGCCCTGCTCGTCGGGCTCGGCGCGATGCTCGGCGGGATCATCGAGCGCACCGGCGGCGCCGAGGTCATCGCCCACGCGGCCGCCGAGGCGCTGGGCGAGAAGCGCCTCGCGCAGGCGCTGCTGATCGCCTCGGGCCTGGTGGCGATCCCGATCTTCTTCGACGTCGCCTTCATCATCCTGGTCCCGATCATCTTCGCCTTCGCGAAGGCGGCCGGGCATCGCGGACCGGTCGCGATCGGCATGCCGGTCGCCGTGTTCATGGTGTTCATCCACAACACCGTGCCGCCGCACCCCGGCATCGTCGGCTCCACCACCCTGCTGGGCGAGGACCTGATGGGCCTGGTGACCCTCTCCGGCATCGTGCTCGCGATCCCGATGTGCCTGCTCGTCCATCTCGTCGGCAAGCGTGTGACCTCGACGGTCTTCGCGCTCTCCCCGGAGATCGCGGAGAAGTACGCCGGCACCGGCGCGGCTGAGCTCGGCGGCGCGGGGCACGGTCGCCGCGCCGCCGTCGGTGGGAACGACGGCGCAGCGGTCGACGGCGCCTCCGGCTCCTCGCACGTCGCCGCTGCCTCGTCCCTCGCCCTCGCCCCCGCGGACGCCCGCACGGGCGACGACTTCACCGGCGGCGGCTCGACCGCCGTGTCGTCGGCCGACGGGGAGCTCGCCGGGCGTCGCCCGTCGGCCGGCCTGGTGATCGCGCTGATCCTGCTGCCGATCCTGCTGATCGCGCTCGGGACCGTCGGCGGGCTCCTGCTGACCGAGGGCTCGACCGCCGCGCACGTGGTCTCCTTCCTCGGCGCCCCCGCCTTCGCGCTGCTGGTCGCGACGCTCGCGGCGATGTATTTGCTGGGGATGATGCACGGCTGGGGCAGAGCCCAGATCAGCGAGGTCATGGACGGCGCGCTCGGCCCGGCCGCGATCGTCATCCTGGTCACCGGCGCCGGCGGCGTCTTCGCGAAGGTGCTGACGGAGACCGGCGTGGGCAATGCGGTCTCCGGCCTGCTCCTGGACGCGGGCGTGCCGATCCTGCTGCTCGCCTTCCTCGTCGCGCTCGCCTTCAAGGTCGCCCAGGGCTCCGGCACCGTCGCGACCCTCTCGGCCGCGGGCATCGTCCAGGGCACGGTGATGGGCGGGGACTACTCGTCGATGCAGGTCGTGCTGATCATCCTCGCGATCGGGCTGGGATCGGTCTCGCTCTCCCACATCAACGACTCGGGCTTCTGGATCGCCACGAAGTTCCTGGGCCTCTCGGTGGCCGACGGTCTGCGCACCTGGACGGTTCTCACCTCGGTCCTGGGCTTCACGAGCATGCTCCTGCTGTCGCTGGTGTGGATGGTGGTCTGACCATTTCCCGGTGGCTCTCCGCCCGGAGGGCCGGCACCGCATGATCAGGGGTCGGGCAGGGCGCTCCGCTCCAGGGGAGCCTCCGCCCGACGGGACTCTCCTGCCGCTCGGCGCCCCCTGCCCCACCCTGTACATTTCCTATAGGATCAATATGCTGCGGCGCGGTGCGCCCGGCTTCCCCACGACCCCGCGCCGTCGACCCCCGCACGGCAGCTCCCGGAGGAATCCACGATGACGTACCTCTTCAACGACCCGGCCGCCTTCGCCGCCGACGCGGTCCAGGGCCTGGCCCTGTCCCATCCCGATCACGTGGCCGTGGTCCACGGCGGTGTGGTCCGCGCGACCGAGACCCCCGCCGGCCAGCCTGCCCTCGTGATCGGCGGCGGCTCCGGCCACTATCCCGCCTTCGCGGGCTGGGTCGGCCCCGGTATGGGCCACGGCGCCCCCTGCGGCAACGTGTTCGCCTCCCCGTCGGCCTCGCAGGTGTACTCCGTCGCGCGCAACGCCGAGAACGGCGGCGGCGTGGTCCTCGGCTTCGGCAACTACGCCGGCGACGTGCTCCACTTCGGCGCCGCGGCCGAGAAGCTGCGCGCCGAGGGCATCGACGTGCGGATCATCAAGGTCAGCGACGACATCGTCTCCAACACCCCCGAGAACCACCGCGACCGCCGCGGGATCGCGGGCGACCTGCCCGTCTTCAAGATCGCCGGTGCCGCGATCGAGGCCGGCGCGGACCTCGACGAGGCCGAGCGCCTCGCGTGGAAGGCCAACGACGCGACCCGCTCCTTCGGCGTCGCCTTCGACGGCCCGACCCTCCCCGGCGCCGCCGGCGCCCTCTTCCACGTGCCCGACGGCCAGATGGGCGTGGGCCTGGGCATCCACGGCGAGCCCGGCGTGCGCGACGAGCCGATCGGCACCGCTGACGAGATCGCGACGATGCTGGTCGAGGGCGTCCTCGCCGAACAGCCCGAGCGCACGGAGGGCGGCTACCAGGGCCGCGCCGCGGTGCTGGTCAACGGCCTCGGCACCGTGAAGTACGAGGAGCTCTTCGTCGTCTACGCGAAGGTCGCCGCGCTGCTCGAGGACGCGGGCATCACCCCCGTCCGCCCCGAGGTGGGCGAGCTCGTGACCAGCCTCGACATGGCCGGGCTGTCGCTGACCCTGGTGTTCCTCGACGAGGAGCTCGAGCAGCACTGGCTCGCGCCGGTCGACACCCCCGCCTTCCACCGCGGCGCGATGCCGGCCGTGGAGCGGCCCCGCCGCACCTCCTTCTGGGAGGCCGGGGCCGACGAGACCCCTGCGGCGAGCAGCGAGTCCCGCGAGGTCGCCGAGAAGGTCGCCGGCGTGCTGGACCTGTTCGCGGGCGTGTGCGCGCGCGAGGAGGCGGAGCTGGGCCGCATCGACGCGATCGCGGGCGACGGCGACCACGGCCAGGGCATGGCCTACGGCTCCAAGGGCGCCGCGGCCGCCGCACGCCAGGCGCTCGAGGACGGCGCAGGGGCTCGCACCCTGCTGGTCCGCGCCGGTGAGGCCTGGTCCGAGTCCGCCGGCGGCACCTCCGGCGCGCTCTGGGGCGCGGCCCTCATCGCGGCCGGCGCCGTCTACGACGACCAGGCCGGTTCGGAGGCGCGCACCGTCGTGGACGCGGTCGACGCCGGGATCGACGCGATCCAGCGCCTCGGCGGCGCCCAGGTGGGCGACAAGACCATGGTCGACGCCGCCGCGCCCTTCCGCGAGGAGCTCGCGAAGGCCTTCACCGGCGAGAACGCGGCCGAGGCGATCCTGCAGGCCGCGGACGTGGCCCGCGAGGCGGCCGACGCGACCGCCGAGATCACTGCGACCCTGGGCCGTGCCCGCGTGCTCGGCGAGAAGTCGGTCGGCACCCCGGACCCGGGGGCGATCTCCTTCTCGATCCTCATGCGCGAGCTCGGCCAGCACCTGTCCTGACCTGCTCGCCCCTGAATCCTCCTGGCCGGGAGGGTGATCAGCTCCCCTCCCGGCCAGGGCCCCCACGGACGGGAGAGTCCCTCCCCCGCCGCGGCTTCGCCCCGGGACTCGCACCGACCGCGGGTTCACGCCGCGATCCCGTCCCGGGCATGCTGGGACGAAGGACCCCACCACCCAGGACGGAGGGACCCACCGCCTCGACCCCCGATCCGTACCCGCCACCTGCACATCCGTCACGCATCACCCGAAGGAGAACATCATGGCTCTCACCATCGTCACCGGTTCCGACAACGCCGGCCACGGCCACAAGTCCGCGCTCAAGGAGCTGCTCGAGAACGATCCCCGCGTCGGGAAGGTCATCGACGTCGGCGTCACCGGGCGTGAGGACAACGAGCTCTACCCCAACATCGCCGTCGCCGCCGCCGAGAAGGTCGCCGCCGGCGAGGCCGACCGGGCCCTGCTGGTCTGCGGCACCGGTCTGGGCGTCGCGATCGCGGCGAACAAGGTCTCCGGCATCCGCGCCGTGACCGCGCACGACCTCTACTCCGTGCAGCGCTCGGTGCTCTCGAACAACGCGCAGGTCCTCTGCATGGGCGAGCGCGTGATCGGGCTGGAGCTCGCGAAGGAGCTGGTGAAGGTGTGGCTCGACCTCGAGTTCGACCCGGAGTCGAGCTCCGCGGCGAAGGTCGATGCGATCTGCGCCTACGACGGCTCCCTCGACAAGTGAGCTGAGCCCGGGCACGGCACGGCACCCCTGACCGGGACTTCACCCGACCCCGGCACCCCCGACCGGGACTTCACCCGACCCCGGCACCGGCACCCCGCCGCTTGATCGACGTCCGATACCAGGCCCTGCCAGTTGTGCGACGTCGGGTACCAGGCCCTGCCAGTTGTTCGACGTCCGTTACCAGGAAACTGGTACCGGACGTCGAACAACCCCCGCGACGTGGTACTAGACGTCGAACAACCCCCGCGACGAGGCACCGGACGTCGAACGACTCTCGCGCTGCGGTACCGGACGTCGAACAACCCCCGCCCCCATGGAACGTCTCGTCGAAGGAGCAGCATGTCCCCCCTCTGGATCGGCACCAGCTGGAAGATGACCAAGACCCTCGCCGAGGGCCGCGCCTGGGCCGAGGGCCTGCGCGATCACCTCGCGAGCGAGCACGGCGGGCAGGCCCCCTCGGGCGTGCAGCCCTTCGTGATCCCCTCCTTCACCGCCACCACGACGGTGCGCAGCGTCCTCGGCGAGGGCTCCCCCGTGCTGCTCGGCGTGCAGAACGCGCACTGGGAGGACGAGGGCGCGTGGACGGGCGAGGTCTCCGTGCCGCAGGCCAAGGATGCCGGCGCCCAGGTCGTCGAGATCGGGCACTCGGAGCGGCGCGAGCACTTCGGCGAGACGGTGGAGACCACGCGCCTGAAGGTCGCCGCGGCGCTGCGTCACGGCCTCACCCCGCTGCTGTGCATCGGGGAGAGCGCCGAGGTGAAGGAGGCCGGCGGCTCCAGTGCGTTCATCCTCGAGCAGGCCGCGGGCGCGCTCGAGGGGCTCTCCGCCGAGGAGCTCGCCCGCTTGGTGATCGCCTACGAGCCGATCTGGGCGATCGGCGAGAAGGGCCGCCCCGCCACGGTCGAGGAGCTCGTCGAGCCCTTCGCCGCGCTCGGCGAGCAGTACTCGGGGAAGGTCGCGGGGCTGCTCTACGGCGGGTCGGTCAACCTCGACAACGCCGCGGACCTGCTCGGGATCGAGCGCGTGACCGGCCTGTTCGTCGGCCGCACCGCGTGGAAGCTCGAGGGCTATCTCGAGCTGCTGCGGATCGCCGGGGCGCACGCGGCCTCCTGACGGGCCAGGCGTCCACAGCGCCTCGGACCGGCGGCCGGCGACGTCGCGCCGCGGGCACGGATGTGCTGTGGTGGGGGCATGCACACACCCTCCGCCCTCACCGCCGACGACCGCCGTCACCTGCGCCGCTGCGTCGACCTCGCCGCCGAGGCGCTCGCGGCGGGTGACGAGCCCTTCGGCTCGGTGCTCGTCGATGCCGACGGCGTCGAGCGCTTCGCCGACCGCAACCGCGTCGCCGGCGGCGACCACACCCGTCATCCCGAGTTCGAGATCGCCCGCTGGGCAGCCGCACACCTCACGCCCGAGGAGCGGCGGGAGTCGACGACGTACACCTCGGGCGAGCACTGCGCGATGTGCGCGGCGGCCCATGCCTGGGTGGGGCTGGGCCGGATCGTCTACGCCTCCAGCACCGAGCAGCTGCTCCAGTGGCAGGGCGAGCTCGGCGTCCCCGCCGGGCCCGTCGCCCCGCTGCGGATCGCGGAGGTCGCACCGGGGATCGTCGTCGCAGGCCCGGACCCGGAGCTCTCCGCGGAGGTCCGGGCGCTGCACACGAAGGCCGCCGGCCGCTGAGCCCTCCCCGGCGACCGCTGAGCCGCGCCGCCGAGTCGCGGGACCGTGCCATGCGGAGCGGCCCCGCGACCCAGCACAGTCGGTCTCCGCGCCGGCTTCAGCGCTGGTCACGGGACCGGCGCCGCCCCGCCGCTCAGCGCTGCTGGGCCGCCATCCAGTCCCAGATCCGCATGCCCTCGTGCTGCGGGTCGTTGCGGGCCACGTAGATCCACGACCAGTGGCCGGGGTACTCGACCCCGTCCCACTCGACGGTCGGGTAGAGGCTGAGGATCGAGCCCTCGATCAGCTCGTGGAAGCGCACGGTGTTCGCCTCGGCGTCGATCGTGTCGTCGTTCGCGGCGGCGACCAGCCAGGTCGGGGTCCCGGCGAGCGAGCGCAGGGTGTCGTCGGAGAGGTGGTAGGTGCCCTCGGGGCCGCTCACCGCGCCGCAGATCGGGACCTGCGAGGCGAAGCGCCCGGGCTGCTCGGCGACCATCTTCAGCGTCATGAAGCCCCCGTTGGAGCAGCCGAGCACGTGGATGCGGTCCTCGTCGATGTCCTCCCGGGCCACGACCTCGTCGATCACGGCCTGGATCTGCGGGGCGAAGCCGTCGCCGTCCTGCATCCACGCCGAGGTCGACTGCGGGGCGAGGACGTAGGCGCCGCCGAACGCCTCCTGCGCCTCGTCGGTCGCGAGGCCGAGGGCGCCGCGGTTCGCCCGCAGGGTGGTCTCGTTGTCGTAGTAGTCGTGGCCGCCGGTGAGGAGCCCGCCCTCGCCGCCGCCGTGCAGCCACACCACCAGCGCCCGGCCCTTCCGTCGGCCGGCGCCCTTCGGCCCCTTCGAGGAGGGGGTGAACAGGCGGTACTTGAGCCCGCCGTCGACCTGGTGGTGGGTGAAGGCGTCGACCTCCGGGGAGACGAGCTCACCCTGGACGAAGGAGCCGAGCTCGACCGCGGCCCCGCTGCCACGCTTCCGCAGGGGCGCTGCCTGGGTGATCGTGTACTCGAGGTCGAGCCGGACGTTGCGGCCCGAGGTGTACAGCAGAGTCGACGCGCCCGTGACGTCCTGGCCGTGCTCGAGCTCGAGCACCGCGTCCCGTCCCGACCATCGCACGGCCGTCACAGCGCGGTCCTGCTCGTAGACGAGCGTGCCGTCCAGCGGACTGGTCGCCCGGACGTGGACGGCGAAGGTGTCCACGGTGAGGGACTCGCGGGCCACGGGGGCGAGGGCCGGGGATCTCAGCGCCACGGAGACGACCTGCTCGCCGCCGTCGAGCACCTCGGCGCGCAGGTCGAAACGAGTCTCCGCGTACCCGCCGCGGCCGGGCGGGGCGGCCTGGGCGCAGACGGGAAGAAGGGCTGTCGCGCCGACGGCAGTGCCGACGGCTCCGGCGGTGAGGAGGGAACGGCGGGGCAGGGTGGTGCGCATGTGAGGGACTCCTTCGTCCATGGCATCCGGGCCGGCACTTCGGGGCTGCGTGCCGGTGGACGGAGATTAGGAGCGGCTCACTAATTCCGTCAAGGCCGGGACCGGGCTCTGGGACCCGGCCGCCCCGCACGGCCGACGGTCGCCGCCCGCGCGCGGACGCCTCCGGGACCTCCCGCCGAGAATCGGGGGGACATCCCCCAGGGGATCCTCACGGTGCCGCGATAGCCTGGGAGCCGTCGACGACGAGGGTCCGCGCCCCGTCCGCGTCCGGGCTGGTCGCCTCGCGCGATCGCCCCGGGACCGGACCCCCGCGCCCTCCCCGTCGATGGCCTCAGCTCCGTCCACAGAGAGGTCCGCGGTTCCCATGAGCCCCCAGAGCCCCTCGCCCCGCCGGCACCCGGCCCGTCCCGGCGGGACGCCTTCGCGCCCCGGTCCGGGCGGGCACCCTGGCCTGCGCGCCCCGGCGCCGCCCGCGCCCGGGTCGTGGGCCGCTGGCACCGCACCCCTCGAGGGCACGGTCCACGCCCCGCGCTCCCGCTCGGTCTCGCTGCCCCGCAGGCGAGGGCGCTGGCTGACCGTCGGCGTGCCGGTGGTGCTCGCGGGCGTGCTCGGGATCAGCAGCTTCATGCTCCTCGGCGTGAGCGCCCTGGTGGGCGGTGCCGGTCTGCTCACCCCCTTCCTGGCGAGCCTCGGCATCGCCGCGGTCGCGGGCGGCGGCAGCGCCTTCCTGCTGCGCAACCGTCGGCCGAGGCCGACGCGCCTGGGCCGCTCCGCGGAGGAGATCTCCTCCGGCACCCGGGCGATGCTGGAGAAGATCGTCAAGGACTCCACCCAGCAGCGCCGACGCATCCATCGGATGCGGCGCCACGTCCAGGGGCCGACGGAGAAGCGCCTGCTGGACCGCGCCGAGACCCTCCTGCTGCGGGTCGACGCGCTGCTGGGCTCGGCGGCGCTGCAGTCCCGTCGCGCCTCGGACCCCGACGTGATGCTGCTGGAGGGCATGACCGAGCGCTACGTCCCCGAGCTGGTGGGCGCGCTCGAGGACACGGTCGCCTTCCTGACCCCCACCTCGACGGAGGACACCCGCACCCGCGCGGCGGGGAACCTGCAGCGCATCGACGAGCAGCTCGCCGTGCTGGACGGGCGCCTGGACCGGCTCGAGCACGAGGTCGTCTCCGGCGTCTCGCGCACCCTCGACGTGCACTCGGAGTTCCTGCGCGCCCGCTTCTCGGAGCCGTCGGCGGATCCGGCCGCCGACCGCTGAGATCGCGTCCCGTCAGCCCTTCGCGGTGCCGCCGGACTCCTCGGCCTCGGCGACGACGTGGGAGCGCTCGAGAACGGCGGCGAGATGCTCGTCCAGGGCCTGCAGCGCCCCGTCGTGGTGGTGGCGGCGCACCTTCTCGAGGATCCTGCCGTGCTCGGTGTAGGCCTCGTGGACGTCGAGCGCGGCGGGGCCGCCCACCCAGGTCTGCCGCATGCGATGGGTGTGGGCGCGGACCGTCTCGACCATCGTGGAGAGGTAGCGGTTCCCGGAGTGGTCGAAGAGGGCCTGGTGGAAGGACCAGTCGGCGTGGAAGTGCTCCTGGAGCAGCTCGATGGTCACCTCGCCGGCGGCCTCGATCCGGGCGATGACGGCGCCGTGGGCGGCGTGCGCCTCCTCGAGGGCGGCGAGCAGCGCATCCACGTCCTCGAAGGCTCGGCCGAGCGCGGCGGTCTCGACGACGCGTCGGGCATCGAGCAGCTCGGTCATCTGCTCGGCGTCGAGCATCGGCGCGACGACGTAGCCTCGCAGCGCCACGTACTCCACCAGCCCGGAGCGCTCGAGGGACACCATCGCCTCCCGCACCGGTGTCGGGGAGACCTCGAGGTCTCGGGCCAGCCCGTCGATGCTCAGCCGCGCCCCCGGCGGCCAGCGCGCCTCCAGCAGCCGCTGCAGGATTAGCTCCTCGACCTCGGCGCGCAGCACCTGCCGTCGCACAGCCATCACAGCACTCCCCTCTCTTCCCGGGCCCTGCGTCATCGCCTGTCCCGGCGGCGTCGATCGTCGCACGGGCGGGCCGCTCTCGGCGACGCACCCGCTCGACCGGCACCCTATAGGAAGTGTGGCTGTGGGGCCGACGGATCGCTGCGGCCCGGCACCTCACGCCCCGGCACCTCTCGGCCCTGCACCTCACGCCCCGGCCCCGTGCGGCCCTCAGCACCGCTGGTCTCGCAGCACCGCACGATGCCCAGCACCGCTCCCCTCACCCCGCGAGCGCCCCAGGGAAGCCGAGGTGCTTGGCGATGATCCCGAGCTGGACCTCGTCGGTCCCCTCCCCCACCTGCAGCACCCGCGAGTCCCGGTAGTGGCGGGAGACGACGTTCTCGTTGAGGAAACCGTAGCCGCCCCAGATCTGGCAGGCGTCGCGGGCGTTGTCCGCAGCGGCGTGGCTGCCCACGAGCTTCGCGATCGAGGCTTCCTGCGAGAAGGGGATGCCGGCGTCGAGGCGGCGGGCGGCCTCGTGCATGAGGGCGCGGGCGGAGGCGACGCGGGCCTGCATGCGGGCGAGGGTGAAGGCGATGTGCTGGTGCTCACCCAGCGGCTTGTCGAAGACGATGCGGCTCCTCGCCCGCTCGACGGCCTGCTCGAGACAGCCCTGGGCGGCGCCGACGCACAGCGCCGCGATCGCGACGCGCCCCTGGTCCAGGCTCGCCAGGAAGTTCGCGAAGCCGCGGCCCTGCTGGCCGAGCAGGTTCTCCTCGGGCACGCGCACGCCCTCGAGCAGGAGGGGGTGGGTGTCGGAGGTGTGCCAGCCGACCTTGTCGTAGCTCGGCAGCACGGTCAGCCCCGGGGTGCCGGTGGGGACGATGATGCTGGAGAGCTCCGGGACGGTGCGTCCGTCGGCCGCGCGCTTCTGCCCGGTGACGGCGGTGATCGTGACCAGCGAGGTGATGGGGGTGCCGGAGTTGGTGATGAACTGCTTGGACCCGTCGATCACCCACTGCGCGCCCTCGCGCCGCGCGGTGGTGCGGGTGGCGCCCGCGTCGGAGCCGGCCTCCGCCTCGGTGAGGCCGAAGGCCGCGAGCTCCTCGCCGCGGGCGAGGGCGGGCAGGTAGCGGCGCTTCTGCGCCTCGGTGCCGTGGGAGAGGATCGGCATGGCGCCGAGGCCCAGCCCGGCCTCGAGGGTCACGGCGATGGACTGGTCCACGCGGGCGAGCTGCTCGACGGCGACGCAGAGGGAGAGGTAGTCGCGGCCCTGCCCGTCGTACTCGCGCGGGATGGGCAGGCCGAACAGGCCCATCCTCCCCATCTCGGCGATGATCTCCATCGGCAGGCGGCGGGCGGTGTCGTACTCGTAGCTGGCGGGGGCGACGACCTCGTCGGCGAAGTCGCGCACCTGGGCGGCCAGGCGCTGGTGCTCCTGCGGGAGCATCTCGGTGCCGGCGGGCGGGGCGGGGGTCAGCAGGGCGCTCATCGGAGGGTCTCCTTCTCGGGCCGGACGTCGGTGTCGGGCGACGCGGCGGGGGCGGGTGGTGCGGCAGGGGCGGCCGACGGGTCCTCGCCGGCGGGCGAGGCCGATGGGCCGACGGTGGGTGCGGCCGACGGGCCGACGGTGGACGCGGCGGGAGCTGCCTCGGGCGCGGCCGCCGCGGCGCGGGCGAGCAGGGTGCGGGCGTGGCGCAGCAGCGGCCCGTCGACCATCCGCCCGTCGTGGGCGAAGACACCGCTCCCGGCCCGCTCGGCGGCGTCGAGCAGCTCCCGGGCGCGCTCGACCTCCTCGGCCGACGGCGCGTAGGCGGCGCGCACCACGCCGACCTGGTCCGGGTGCAGGCAGGCGGTCGCGGTGAAGCCGCTCGCGGCGGCGTCGACCGCCTCAGCGCGCAGGCCGTCGTGATCGGGGAGATCGAGGTGGACGGCGTCGATCGCGGACTTGCCGTGCGCACGAGCGGCGAGCAGCACGGCGGAGCGGGCGTGGCGGACCACCTCGCGGTAAGAGCCGTCCTCGCCGCGGGAGGAGGTGCCGCCGAGGTCGGCCACGAGGTCCTCCCCGCCCCACATCAGCGCGACCACGTCCGGATGGGCGGCGAGCGCGGGCGCGGCGAGGATCCCCCGAGCCGTCTCGCACAGCACCAGCACCTTCGCGCTCGGGACCGCGGCGACGAGCCGGTCCACCTCGGCGACGGAGCCGGCCTTGGGGAGCATCACCCAGCGGGGGCGCAGGGCGGCGAGCGCGTTCACGTCGGCGGTGAAGTCGGAGGTGGCGGGCGGGTTCACGCGCACGATCGTGCGGGCGGGGTCGAGCTGGTGCGCGGCGACGGCCTCGCGGGCGGCCTGCTTGTGGTCGGGGGCGACGGCGTCCTCGAGGTCGAGGATCACGGCGTCGGCGCGGGCGGCGGCCTTCGCGAAGCGGTCGGGGCGGTCGCCGGGGCAGAACAGCAGCGCGGGGCCGACGGACAGCGGCTCCTGGGCTGTCTGCTCGGCGGCTCCGGCGGGTCGGCCGACGGGGCGGTGCAGGGTGTGGTCGGCGAGGGTCATGAGGGCTCCCGGGTGTGCATGAGGGTGGTGCGGGCGGCGCGGACGACGATGTCCCCGTGCTGGTCACGGCCCGTGTGGACGAGGGAGACGACGGACTGCCCGGGCCGCGAGCGGGACTCCCGGACGGAGAGGATCTCGGTCTCGGAGTAGAGGGTGTCGCCGTGGTGGAGGGGCCTGGGGAAGCTGATCTCGGAGAAGCCGAGGTTCGCCACCAGCGTGCCCTGAGTGAGCTGGGCGACCGAGGCGCCGACGACGGTGGCGAGGGTGAGCATCGAGTTCACGAGCCGCTGCCCGAACTCTGTGGTCTCGGCCCAGGCTGCGTCGAGGTGGAGGGCCTGCGGGTTCATGGTCATGGTGGTGAACAGGACGTTGTCCGCCTCGGTGAGGGTGCGGCCGGGGCGGTGGGCGTAGACCGCGCCGATCTGCAGCTCCTCGGCGTAGAGGCCGCGCTGCACGATCCGTGGACGGTCGGGGTCAGCAGTCATCAGGAAGCCTCCTCGAGGCTGAGGTCGGGGGTCGCGTCGTCACCGGTTTCCGCCTCCACCAGCGCGAGCTCCTGCCCGCGGGTGACGCGCTGACCTGCGCTGACGTGGAGGCGCAAGGTGCCGGCCGACGGGGCGTGGAGGGTGTGCTCCATCTTCATCGCCTCGACGACGAGCACGGCCTGGCCCTCTTGGACCTGGTCCCCGTCGGCGACGAGCACGGCGGTGACCGCGCCCGGCATCGGGGAGTCGAGGGTGGGAGCGGTCTCTCTACGGGAGCCGGCACGGGCGGGGCGGTGCAGCACGAGCTCGCGGTCCTCGCCGGGCAGGCCGATCCAGACCGCGTCCTCGCTCGCGTGGTGGCGCAGCGGCAGGCGCAGCCCGTCCACGGTGACGGCACCGTCGTGGAGGGCGAGGCTCAGTGCGCCGGACTGGTCCTCGCGCTCGATCTTCGCCATGGCCTGCGTGGACGGCCCGGTCAGCGCCATGGTGACCGCTCCCCCGTCGGCCGCCGCGAACCGCACCCGGAAGGGCGCCGGCTCCCCGAGCCGCCAGCCGGAGGGGCGATGCCAGAGCCCCTCGGGCCGGGCCGTATCGAGCCTTTCACGGTGCACCAGCGCGGCGACGGCGAGGGCGCGGTCGCTGACCGGCCCCCGTCGCAGCTCCGGAAGGTGCCGCTCGATGAGCCCCGTGTCGAGCCGTCCTTCCACCACCTCAGGCAGGGAGAGCAGGGCGCGGAGGAAGGCGATGTTGGTGACGACACCCAGCAGGTGCGTGCCCGCGAGCGCACGATCCAGGGCGGCGAGCGCGGCCTCGCGGGTCGGGGCGTGGGTGATGACCTTGGCGAGCATCGGGTCGTAGGAGGTGGAGACCTCGAGGCCCTCGGCGAGCGCGTGGTCCACGCGCGCCCCGCGGGGCAGGGCGAGGTCGAGGATCCTCCCGCCGGTGGGGAGGAAGCCGGAGTCCGGGTCCTCGGCGTAGACCCGGGCCTCGATCGCATGGCCGCTGAGCTGCACGTCCTCCTGCGCGACGCCGAGCTGCTCCCCCGCGGCGATGCGGAGCTGCGCGGCGACGAGGTCGATGCCGGTGACGGCCTCGGTGACGGCGTGCTCGACCTGGAGGCGGGTGTTCATCTCGAGGAAGAACGGCTCGTCGGGGGCGTGCGCGTCGACGATGAACTCGACGGTGCCTGCGCCCACGTAGTCCACCGCCCGCGCCGCCTCGACCGCGATCTGCCCGAGCTGCTCGCGCTGGGCGGGGGTGAGGGTGGGGCTCGGCGCCTCCTCGACCACCTTCTGGTGGCGGCGCTGGAGGGAGCACTCGCGCTCCCCCAGGTGGATGACATGGCCGTGGGTGTCGGCGAGGATCTGCACCTCGAGGTGGCGGGGCGCGGTGATCCAGCGCTCGAGGAAGAGGGTGTCGTCGCCGAAGGCCCCGGCGGCCTCGCGCCGCGCGGTCTCGAGCGCGGCGGGCAGCTCGGCGAGGTCCTCCACGCGGTGCATGCCCTTCCCGCCTCCGCCGGCGGCGGGCTTGATCAGCAGCGGGACCCCGATCTCGGCGGCGCCGGCGAGCAGCGCCGCGTCGTCCAGCCCGGGCGCGGCCAGGCCCGGCACGACGGGCACGCCGCGGGCGGCGACGGTCTCGCGGGCGGTGATCTTGTCGCCCATGGTCGCGATCGCGGCGGCGGGCGGGCCGACGAAGGCGATGCCCGCCGCGGCGCAGGCGGCCGCGAGCTCGGCGCGCTCGGAGAGGAAGCCGTAGCCGGGGTGGAGCGCCTCGGCCCCGCTGGTGCGGGCGGCGCGCAGCACCTCGTCGACGGAGAGATAGGAGTCGATGCGCATGGCGGCGTCGGCCGCGGCGACGTGCGGGGAGGCGGCGTCCTCGTCGGTGTGGACGGCGATGCCGGCCATGCCCAGCGCGTGGACGCTGCGCAGGATGCGCAGGGCGATCTCGCCGCGGTTGGCGATCAGGACGGTGCGGAGGCTCATGATTCCCTCACATCCGGAGGACGCCGCGGCGGATCGCGGGCAGCGGGGTGCGGGTGACTACGTCGAGGGCGAGGCCGAGCACGGTGCGGGTCTGGGCAGGCTCGATCACGCCGTCGTCCCAGAGCCGGGCGGTGGAGTAGTAGGGGCTGCCCTGCCGGTCGTAGTCCTCCTCGATCGGCCGACGGAACTCCGCCTCGTCCTCGACGGACCAGGTGCCGCCGCCCGCCTCGATGCTGTCCCGGCGCACGGTGGCGAGCACGGCGGCGGCCTGGGGCCCGCCCATGACGGACACGCGCGCGTTCGGCCACAGCCACAGGAAGCGGGGCGAGTAGGCGCGGCCGCACATCGAGTAGGTGCCGGCACCGAAGGAGCCGCCGATGACGACGGTGAGCTTGGGGACGCGGGCGCAGGCGACGGCGGTGACCATCTTCGCGCCGTCCTTGGCGATGCCGCCGCGCTCGTACTCGGCACCGACCATGAACCCGGCGATGTTCTGCAGGAACACCAGCGGGATCGCTCGCTGGTCGCAGAGCTGGACGAAGTGGGCGCCCTTGAGCGCGGACTCGCTGAACAGCACCCCGTTGTTCGCGACGATCCCGACGCGGTGGCCGTGGATCCGGGCGAAGCCGGTGACGAGGGTGGTGCCGTAGGAGGGCTTGAACTCGGAGAACTCTCCCGCGTCGACGATCCTCGCGATCACCTCGCGGACGTCGTAGGGGGTGGCGAGGTCCGAGGGGACGGCCGCCCCCATCGTGGCAGTATCCACGACGGGCTCCGCAGGCGCCGGACCCGGGACGGTCGCCGAAGGGGCGAGGTCCGGCAGGGTCCCGACGATGTCCCGCACGATCTGAAGGGCGTGGGCGTCGTCCTCGGCGAGGTGGTCGGCGACGCCGGAGACCTCGGTGTGCATCTGCCCGCCGCCGAGCTCCTCGGCGCTGACCTCCTCGCCGGTCGCGGCCTTCACCAGCGGCGGCCCGCCGAGGAAGATCGTGCCCTGGTCGCGGACGATGACGGTCTGGTCGCTCATCGCGGGGACGTACGCGCCGCCCGCGGTGGAGGAGCCCATCACGACGGAGATCTGCGCGATCCCCTCACCGCTCATCCGCGCCTGGTGGTAGAAGATCCTCCCGAAGTGGTCGCGGTCGGGGAACACCTCGTCCTGCATCGGCAGATAGGCGCCGCCGGAGTCGACGAGGTAGAGGCAGGGCAGGCGGTTCTCCTGCGCGATCTCCTGGGCGCGCAGGTGCTTCTTCACCGTCATCGGGAAGTAGGTGCCGCCCTTGACGGTCGCATCGTTGGCGAGGACGAGGCAGTGGCGGCCGTGGACCATCCCGATCCCGGCGACGACCCCGGCGCCTGGCGCGGCCCCGTCGTACATCCCCTCCGCCGCGAGCGGTGCGATCTCGAGGAAGGGGCTGCCGGGGTCCAGGAGCTGGTCGATCCGCTCGCGGGCGAGGAGCTTGCCGCGGGCGCGGTGCTTCTCCCGCGCCGCCTCGGACCCGCCCCGGGCCGCGGCCGCGAGACGCTCCCGCAGCTCGGCGACCAGGGCGTCCATCGAGGCGGCGCGGGCCGTGGCCTCCGGCGAGGCGGGGTCGACGGCGGTGCGCAGCTGCTCCATGGCGCTCACCGCACCAGCAGGGTCGCGGGATCGGCGAGGGTCTCGGCGATGTCCGTCAGGAAGGCGGAGGCCTCGGCGCCGTCGAGCACGCGGTGGTCGAAAGAGAGGGTGAGCGTCACGACGGTGCGCAGCGCGATCTCGCCGCGGTGCTCCCACGGCTGGCGGCGCAGCGCCCCGATCGCGAGGATCGTCGACTGGCCGGGGTTGAGGATCGGGGTGCCGCCGTCGACGCCGAACACGCCGACGTTGGTGACGGTGAGGGTCGAGCCGGTGACCTCGCCCGGGGTGAGCGCCCCGTCGCGGGCCTTCTGCGCGGTCTCGGCGATCGCGGCGGTGAGGGCGGGGCCCGACGGATCCTGGTGCCCGTCGGCGTCGATCTCGGGGAGGGTCGCGACGAGCAGGCCGCGGTCGGTGGCGACCGCGATCCCGAGCCTGACCTGGTCGAACATCTCGATCTCACCCGCCTCCGCGTCGTAGCGGGCGTTCGCCGCGGGGGTGCGGGCGGCGGCGGGCAGGATCGCCCGGCACACGCTCGCGAGGAAGGAGGTGCGTCCGCCCTCCCGGGTGCCGCGGCCGAGCAGCTCGAGGGTGTCGGTGACGTCGATCGTGACGTGCACGGAGGCGTGCGGGGCGGTGAAGGCGGAGGCGGACATCGCCTGCGCGGTCTGCTTCCGCAGTCCGGTGACCGGGATCGTGTGGGAGCCCGGCGCACGGGTGGCGCTGCCGGGCAGCCCCTGCGCACGGGCCTCGACGTCCGCGCGGAGGATCCGCCCGCCCGGGCCGCTACCGTGCACGCTGCGGAGGTCGACGCCCAGGTCGCGGGCCCGTCGACGCACGGGCGGCATGGCCCGCGGCGTCGGGCCCTCCCCTGCCTGGCGCGAGGGGCGCTCGTAGGGCGTGGTGGCGAAGGCGCGCGGCCGACGGCGGGGTCTGCCGGTGCCGGGCAGCACGGGCCCGTACCCGACCAGCACCTGCTGGCGCTGCGGCCGCGCCGCAGGCTCCGCGGAGGCGGTGGCCTCGTACGAGCCGTCGACGCTCGCGCCGACTCCGACCGGCACCGCGGCAGGCTCCTCGGCCACGGACCCGCTGGTCACAGCCTCGTCGACGGCGGGCCCGTCGGCGGATCCGTCGGCCGCGGACCCACCGGCGGGCTCGTCGGCGACGGACCCGTCGGCCGCATTCCCGCCGGTCCCGGGCTCCGGTGCCGCACCCACTTCGGCGAAGCCGACGAGCGGGGAGCCGACGTCGAGGGTCTGCCCCTCCTCGGCGTGCAGCGCCGTGATCCGTCCGGCGCGGGGGCTCGGGAGCTCGACCAGCGCCTTCGCGGTCTCGACCTCGGCGAGCGCCTGGTTGCGCGTGACCTCGTCGCCGACCTTGACATGCCAGGCGATGATGGTGGCCTCGGTGAGTCCCTCGCCGAGGTCCGGGAGCAGGAAGTCGCTCATCATGCCGCCTCTCTCGAGCTGCGGCGGCCGAGCGTGCGGTCCACCGAGTCCAGGATCCGGTCGATGCCGGGCAGGTGGTGCTCCTCGAGCGCCGCCGGCGGGTAGGGCACGTCGTAGCCGGTCACGCGCTCGGGCGCGGCCTCGAGATGCTCGAAGCAGTCCTCGATCACGGAGGTGATCACCTCGGAGGAGACCGAGACGTTCCCGGGCGCCTCATGGGCGACGATCAGCCGTCCGGTGCGGCGCACGCTCGCGGCGACCGTGTCGCGGTCCAGCGGCGCGAGGGAACGCAGGTCGATGACCTCGAGGTCGATGCCGTCGTCCTCCGCGGCCACGGCCGCCTCGAGCGCGGTGACCACGAGCGGGCCGTAGGCGACGAGGGTCGCGTCCCGTCCCTGCCGCAGCACCCGGGCCGTGGAGAGGTCGGCGGTGCGGGTGGTGTCCACCTCGCCCTTGCCCCAGTAGCGGCGCTTCGGCTCGAGGAGGATGACGGGGTCGTCGCAGTCGATCGCGGCGCGCATCGTGGAGTAGGCGTCCTGCGGATCGGCGACGGTGACCACGCGCAGGCCCGGGGTGTGGGCGAAGTACGCCTCCGGGGACTCGGAGTGGTGCTCGACGGCGCCGATCCCGCCGCCGAAGGGGATCCGGATGACGAGCGGCATCCGCACCTTCCCGCCGGTGCGGTAGTGCAGGCGGGCGACCTGCGCGACGAGCTGGTCGAAGGCCGGGAACACGAAGCCGTCGAACTGGATCTCGCACACCGGCCGCATCCCGGCGTACGCCATGCCGACGGCGGTGCCGACGATCCCGGACTCGGCCAGCGGCGAGTCGATCACGCGCCGGCCGCCGAAGCGGTCCTTCAATCCGTCGGTGATGCGGAAGACGCCGCCGAGGGTGCCGATGTCCTCGCCGATCAGGAGCACGTCCTCGTCGGCGGCGAGCGCGTCACCGAGCGCCGTGTTCAGCGCGGCGGCCATGGTCATCGAGGTCGTGGCCTGCGGGGTCGAGGCCGACGGTCCGGTGGTCGGCGCGGTCATGACGCACGCTCCGCGGGGGCGAGCGAGGCCTCGAGCGCGGCGAGCTGCTCCCGCTGGCGGGCGAGCTGCGCGGTCTCGGTGGTCAGCACGTGGTCGAAGAGCGACTCCGGCGAGGGGGTCGGGATCTGCGGGACGGCGGCGTGGAGGGCGTCGGCCGCCTCCTGCCCGCGCCGTGCGGCCTCGGCGCGCAGCTCCTCGACCGGGGCGCCGAGCTGCTCGAGGTGCCGCTCCAGGCGCAGGAGCGGATCTCGCCTGCGCCAGGCGGCGAGCTCGTCCTCGTCGCGGTAGCGGGTGGGGTCGTCGCTCGTGGTGTGGGGGCCGATCCGGTAGGTGACGGCTTCGAGGAACAGGGGCCCGGCGCCGGAGCGGATCCGCTCGGCGGCGAGCCGGGTCGCGGCGTGGACGGCGAGGACGTCGTTGCCGTCCACGCGCAGGGAGGGGATGCCGAAGCCGGCGGGGCGGTGGGAGAGCGGGACGGTGCTCTGCAGGGCGACCGGCTCGGAGATCGCGTAGTGGTTGTTCTGGCAGAAGAACAGCACGGGGACGCGGAAGGAGGAGGCGAAGACCATCGCCTCGTTCACATCGCCCTGGCTCATCGCGCCGTCGCCGAAGCAGGCCACGGAGATGCCGTCCTCGCCGCGGGCGCTGGTCGCCATCGCGTGGCCGACGGCGTGATGGGTCTGCGCGCCGATGATGACCTGCGGGGTGGCCATGCGGCGGGCGAAGGGGTCCCAGCCGGACAGGGTCGTGCCGCGCCAGACGGAGAGCATCTCGGCGGGCTCGACGCCGCGGCACCAGGCGATGCCGTTCTCGCGGTAGGAGGTGAAGAAGAAGTCGGTCTCCGGCAGGGCGCGGGCGAGGCCGATCTGCGCCGCCTCCTGCCCGCGCAGCGGGGGCCAGAGCCCCAGCTCGCCCTGGCGCTGCAGGGCCACGGCCTCGTCGTCGAGCGCGCGGATCACGGTCATGTCGTGCAGCAGCGCGACGAGCTTCTCCTGGTCGACGTCCCGCAGATAGGGGTCGAGCTGGGCGTCGGAGCGGCGGGTGCCGTCCTCGGCGAGGAGTCGCAGGGGCTGGTCGAGGGCGCCGGCGAGGACGTGGTCGGGCTCGGCCGGGTCCGGAGCGGTCGCGTCGTGATCGGGCTCGGCCGCGCCGCGCGCAGGCGCGGCGGGATGCTGCGTGCTGGGCCGCTCGTCCCGGGGTGACCGGGTGGAGCCGGCGGACATCGTCGTCGACATGCGGACCTCCAAGATCCGTGGCGCCTCGTGAGCACCGAGGGGGCACCGGGGTGTGGTGCCGCAGGGACGTCATCGTCCCCGTCCACGCTACGCCGCACGTGCAGGACGATCAATCACTTGTCCCGAATGAGTGCAGAATGCTCAACAATCCTGGCTACGGTGCCGTAGGATCGTGCACTATGCACATCGTCGATGACACCGACCGTCGCATCCTGCTGGCGATGACGGAGAATCCGCGGGCCACGATCGTCTCCGTCGCGCAGAAGCTGGGGCTCTCCCGGAACACGGTCCAGGCGCGTCTGGCGGCGCTCGAGGCGGGGCAGGCGCTGCAGGGCTACGACCGGCGCCTGCACGCCGCCTCGCTCGGCTATCCGCTGACGGTTTTCATGGAGACGCAGGTGGACCAGCCGAAGCTCGAGCAGGTGATCGCGCAGCTGCGGGAGATCCCCGAGGTGGTGCAGGTGCATGGCCTGTCCGGTCTGAACGACATCCTGGTGCGCTGCGTGTGTCGGGACGCCGAGGACCTCTACCGGGTCAACAAGCTCGTGCTGGGCTGCGACGGCGTGATCCGCACCGACACCTCGCTCGCGATGGGCGAGCTGATCCCCTTCCGCCTCGCCCCGGTGCTGGAGCGCGACCTGGAGCGGTGAGGGCGCTGGCCGGCACGTCAGTCCTCCGCGAGCGCCACCGGCTGCCCGGTGCGCACGGACTCCTGCGCGGCGGCGACGATGCGGACGGTCCGCAGCCCCACCTCGCCCGTCGGCTCCACCGCCTCGCCCGCGCGCACGGCGTCGAGGAAGGCGTCCAGCAGCAGGGCGTCGAGGTCGGTGCCGTAGGGCAGCCACTGGCCGGGCCCGCCCACGTGCTGGGCGAAGGCGTCGATCTGGAGCTGACCGCCGGTGCCGAGGGCCTGGAGGGTGAGCCCGCCCCAGGTGGGCGCGTCGGCCGGCATCGACCAGGAGCAGTCGATGGTGGCGACGACGCCGGAGGCATAGGTGAGGGTGACGAGCCCGCCGGTCTCGGCGCCCTCCCCCGCACGGTCCGCGTACAGGATCCGGTTGGAGACGGCGTGGACGCTCTCGGGCTCCCCGAGCACGGAGTCGAGGATCTCGGCGAGGTGCACGGTGTGGTCCACGAGGGAGCCGCCGCCGGCGAGCTCGACGTCGGTGAACCAGTCGCGCCCCGCGGGGAGCTTGCCGTTGTTCGTGCCGGTGAGGCCGACGATCTCGCCGAGGGTGCCGTCGGCGACCGCGGCGCGCAGCGCCTGGACGGCGGGCGAGAAGTGGACGGGGAAGGCGGTCATCAGCACCACGCCCGCCTCACGGCAGGCGGCGACCATCTCCTCGGCGTCGGCCACGGCGGTCGCCAGCGGCTTCTCGCACAGCACGTGCACGCCGCGGCGAGCGGCCTCGAGAACGAGCTCGCGGTGGTGGGCGTTCGCACTGGTGACGACGATGGCGTCGGGGCCTTCCGGCCAGGCCTCCCAGGCGTCCTGGTAGCTGCCGACGACCCGCACCCCGCGCACGTCCCCGTAGCCGTCGGGGTCGGCGACGACGAGGTCCACGTCGGCGCGGGCCTCGAGCAGCGCCGCGTAGGAGAAGGCGTGGGTGTGGGCGCAGCTCATCAGCGCCACGCGCAGCTGGGCGTCGGCCGATGCGTTCGCGGCGTCCTGACCTGGGGCGTTCAGCATGGGATGCTCCGTCCGGTGCGCAGGGAGTCGAGGGCGGCGCGGGAGACCTCCACGGCGCGGGCGCCGTCGGCCGCCTCGACGCGGGTGGCGCCGCCGACGGTGACCGCGCGGGCGAACTCGGCGATCTCGGCGGCGTAGGGGTCCTCCATGGTGGAGACGTCGGGCAGGAAGCCGTCACCGCTCGCCTGCCGGGCGGAGGCGACGTCGTCGAAGGTGATGCCCGCGTCGCCGGCGCTGTCGTACCGGAGGCGGCCGCGGTCACCGGCGAGGTCGAAGGTGTAGCGGAACCGTGTGCCGCCCGGGCCCCAGAAGCCGCGGCAGTGGCTGAGCGCGCCGGAGCGGTGGGTGAGGACCACGTGGGCGGTGCGCACGGCCCTGTCGGAGGCGGCGACCTGCTGGCGGGCGTGGACCGACTCCGCGTCGCCGGCGAGCCAGAGCGCCTGGTCGATGTCGTGGATCATCTGGTCCATCACGATGCCGCCGGAGCGCTCCTCGTCGGCGTACCAGTCCCGGTCCGGCAGGGCGCCGGTGCGCTCGAAGCGCAGCACGGCGGGGGTGCCGATCGCGCCCGTGTCGACGGCGCGCTTCGCGGCGGCGTACTGCGGGAACCAGCGCACGACGTGCGCGGGGAACAGCAGGCGGCCGACGCGCTCGGCGTGCGCGACCAGCTCGCGCGCCTCCTCGCCGGTCAGCGCGAGCGGCTTCTCGCAGAGCACGTCCTTCCCTGCATCGAGGGCGGCGCGGACGATGCCGGGGTGCGAGGGGGTGGGGGTGCAGACGTCCACGACGTCCACCGCCGCGAGCAGCGCGTCGAGGTCCGGGTGCACGCGCGCCCCGGCCTCGGCGGCGAATGCCTCGGCGCCCTCGGGGCTGGTGCAGTGCAGCTCGGCGCCGAGCGCCTGCCAGCCGGGCAGATGGGCCCGGGAGATCCCCCCGGTGCCGACGATGCCGACGCGCAGCGCGGCCGGCGGGTCCTGCAGGGACATGGGTGCTCTCCGTCGTCGGAGCGGTCACGGTCGCCGTCGATCCTAGTCACGCGGCCGCGGCGGCGGCCAACGCGGTCCGGCAGCGGCGCCCCACCACCGACCCCGCCCCTGCGGACCCGGCCCAGGAGCGTCCGGGACGGGCGGGGTCGGCCCCGAGCGTGCCGTTCCCGCATCGAGTGGCAGGTTTCGACCGCTTCAGCGCACTCGAAGCGGTCGAAACCTGCCACTCGATGTCGGTCCTGGCGGCCGGCCGCTCAGAGCAGCCCAGGCCTCAGAGCAGCCCGCGCACCTTCTCCACGATCGCGCCGGTGCTGACCCCGTACCGATCCGCGAGGGTCGGCAGCGCGCCGGCGTCGAGGAACTCGTCGGGCAGGGCGATGGGGTAGATCCTCTCCCCCAGCCCGTGCGCGGCGACGGTGCGGGCGACGATGTCGAACAGCCCGCCGACCACCGAGTGGTTCTCGGCGGTGAGCACCAGGCGGCCCTTGCCGAGCTGGGCCAGCAGCGACTCCTCGTCGAAGGGCTTGAGGGTGGGGCTGTGCAGCACGGCGACGCCCACCCCGTCGGCCTCGAGCGAGGCGGCCGCCTCGAGCGCCCGCTCGACGAGTTCGACCCTCTGGACTGGGTCCTCGGCACCGCCGAGGAAGCCGCAGGATGGACCTGGGACAACATCGGTGTACCGGTTGTGAACGGTCTGGCATCCTTCGGCCAGGCGATGATCGACAATCCTGCAGCAACCGGAACAATGCTCCTCGGACTCGGCATGATGGCACTTGGAGCTGCGGGAGAGGGTGTCGGAATCGCGTTGCTTCCGACTGGGCTGGTCACCTTCGGAGGGGGAACCGCAGCCGGCGGCGTCGTCATGGTCGGATCGGCTGAACTCATAGCTGCAGGCGCTGCCGTCACGGCAGCCGGGGGCGGGATCCTTTTCGCAGAGGCGGTGAACAACCCTCAGTTCCCGGCGTCACCTCGCCAGAGAATGGGTCAGGCAACCGGACGGGACCGAGATCGGACTACGTGAGAGTTCACGCTCCGGGGGTCGCACGATCGACGTACGCCACCCTGATGGAACGACTGAGAAGGTGCACATCCGATGAGCTTGCATGAGGATTCTCTGAGCGGTGCATTCGAGACCTTACGCGGGCAATGGGTCGAAGCGCTGGACATCGATGCCGGACAGACTCGACTGGTCACTAGTCGTGGAGCCGTTCTGCACGGAAAGTCGCCTACTTCTGGAGGCGCACTGCTCACGGACGACAGTCGACTGCTTGGCTCTGTGATCACAGCATCAACGCTTG
The DNA here is from genome assembly GCF_004362645.1 of Brachybacterium sp. AG952. Lineage (NCBI taxonomy): Bacteria > Bacillati > Actinomycetota > Actinomycetes > Micrococcales > Dermabacteraceae > Brachybacterium > Brachybacterium sp. AG952. The sequence continues at coordinate 451,572 of NZ_SNXV01000004.1, forward strand.
CCCCTGACGGTGTATTGACACTCGCTCTCGCGCGTCCCGACAGCGGCAACACGATGCTCATCACGACCCGGGCACCATGGGCTCTCGAGTTCCCCCTCGGTGCCGCGATCGCCGCACGCGCAGACGGCCACATAGGCCGCCGCCCGGCGACCGGACCTAGGTTTGCAACGCCCCAAGCCCTGGATGAGTGGGCGGCTTCTTCGCCAGACGAGGTCGAACAGGCCGTGCTCAATGCTGCTGCCGACGACTGGGTGAGTCCCGGCGACGTCGTCTCGACACTGCTCCGCTCCGGAGTGAGTGATGATCGAGAGATCGAGCGACGCGGGATCGATGTCCTGGCACGACTTCTGGTTCGCGGGGACCTTGTGGCCGGATCGATCGACGATACCGGCTTCCACCCCGCGCCGGAACCAGTCGAGGCAGTCGTTGAGCACGTAGGCACCGTGTGGCAGGCACTCGGCGGGCGCCGTCCCGGACCTGGACAGATCGGGTGGTTCGATCTTCCTCCTGAAGAGAGCGTCTGATCCGGTCGGAGGGATGCAGGCGATGCCCCTCATCGAGTGGTGCATCTCGACCGGTATTCGCAGGGCCGCTTCAATGGGTGAGTGCGACTCCCGAGGAGGGAGTTGCCGATGTTGCCTGCGTCGTTTCGAGCGGAGGTCATCGAGACAGTCATAGCGGGGAAGCCGGCGATGGTCGCTGCGCGAGAAGCAGGTATGAGCTGTTCCCGGCTGAGGAAGTGGCTGCGGCAGGCTGGGGTGATGCTCAAACGCGGAATGCCCAGCAGTCACGCCTCGTCCTCGGTCATCCTCCCTCCGTCTGCGGAGAGTTTCGGCGCGGCATCGGGGAATGGGCGTAGGCTCCAGCTCGCTGACCGGGTGCTCATCGAGCTGGGCATCTTCCAGGGCCGCAGTTCTGGCGAGATCGCGTCTGGCCTGCGGGTGCATCGCTCGACCGTGTTCCGCGAGATCGCTCGTCACAGCCTGATCGCGGAGGACGGCCGGTGGGGCCATGACGATGCTCATTACAGTGCCGCGCTGGCACAGTTCTGGGCTGATCAGGCCCGGGCGCGCCCGAAGGCGTTCAAGCTCAAGACCCTGCCGTTGCTGCGCCGGGTGGTCGTGGCGCTGCTGGATCAGAAGCTGTCGCCGCAGCAGGTGAGCGTGCGTCTGCGGCGGTTGTTCCCGGACGATAAGGACATGCAGATCAGCCACGAGACCCTCTACCAGGCTCTTTACGTCCAGGGCGCGGGCGCGCTGCGTCACGAGCTGACGGTCGAGGGCGCGATCCGTTCCGGTCGCAAGGGTCGTATCCCGTCCTCGAAGCTGCCGGCCCGGAACAAGCGCCGCTGGCTGGACGGGCACCGGCTGGCCGATCGAGAGGAGATGCTCGCGGCCGAGCACGCGGGCAGGAAGATTCCCGGCCACTGGGAGGGAGACCTGGTCGTGGGGCCGAACAACTCCGGGATCATCACGCTGGTCGAACGGGCCTCCCGGTTCACGCTCCTGGGACGACTGCCCGGGACTCGTGACTCCGCCACCGTGATCGACGTGCTCACCAGCATGGTCGAGGACCGGCCCGAGGCGGTGAAACGCTCGATCACCTGGGACCAGGGAACCGAGATGGCCCAGCACTCCCGGTTCACCGTGGCCACGGGCTGCCCGGTGTTCTTCTGCGATCCTCATTCGCCCTGGCAGCGTCCCACGAACGAGAACCTCAACGGCCAGCTCCGCTGGGAATACCCCACGGGCACCGACTTCAACCACGTCACCGACGACGAACTTCGCACCGTTCAGGACATGCTCAACGCAAGACCCCGAGTGGTCCTCGACGGGGCTACTCCCAGTGAGACACTCGACGAACTGATCACCACAGTCGCACTCACCGACTGAACCGGCCCAGCCGAAGCGGTCGAGATGCGCCACTCGATCCTCGTCCGGGCGGGCGGGGACGGGCCGGCCGGGGCCGCCACCGCCGCCACGGGTAAGATCTCCCGGGTGACCATCGAGGACCCGCGCTGGCTGACGCCCGAGGAGCAGGCCACCTGGCGGGCTCTCACGAGCCTCCTCGTGCGGCTGCCCGCGGCGCTCGACGCACAGCTGCGTCGCGACGCGGGGATCACCCACTTCGACTACCAGGTGCTCTCGCAGCTCTCCGAGCAGCCGGAGCGCCGCCTGCGCCTGCGCGAGCTCGCGGCGCGCGCGGACTCGAGCCTCCAGCGCCTCTCGCAGGTGGTCACCCGCCTGGAGACGAAGGGCTGGGTGGAGCGCCTGCCCGACCCGGCCGACGGACGCACCACCCTCGCCGTGCTCACCGACGCCGGCCTCGAGAAGGTCGTGGCCACCGCGCCGGGCCATGCCGCCGAGGTGCTCGACCTCGCGATCGACCCGCTCGATCCCGAACAGCTCCGCCGGATGCGGGAGATCGCCGAGCGGATCGTCGGGACGATCGAGGAGCGCCGGTAGGGCTCGACCCGGTGGGCAATCGGCAGCGATCACTCGACGCGGCCCCGATGGCGTGATGCGGTAGGGATCCGCTCATCCTCGACCTCCAGGAGTGATCCCCATGCCTCGCCTCGTCTCCATCGAGTTCTCGTCCGACGGCCCCTTCGGCGCGGAGGCCGCTGCCGCCTACGCGGAGCTGGCCGACGACATCGCCGCGGAGGACGGTCTGATCTGGAAGGTCTGGACCGAGGACCCGCGGACGTCCGTGGCGGGCGGCGCCTATCTGTTCGCCGACGAGGAGTCCGCCGAGCGATACATCCACAAGCACACCCAGCGGCTGGACTCCTTCGGGATCACCGATGCGCGGATCTCGAACCTGGGCGTCAACGAGCAGCTCTCGGCCACCACCTTAGCCGTCCTGCAGCGCGACTGACCCGGGCGCGCCGCCCTCTCGTCCCGCCGGCCAGGACGATCGGGCGGCGGCACGCCTCGCGGAGCACTGGCCACCAGGCCTTCCCCCGCGCTGATGCTCGACCTACGCCCTGTCGGCCGCCGCAGGCGCTCCACCGGCCGCACCGACGAGATCCGTCGCGAACCGCTGCGCCTCGGCGCCGGTGAGGTCGTGGACGGTCAGGCGGAGGTGCCGAGAGGGATCGGCACCCGCAGAGCCCGGGGCGAGGCGGAACTCGTCGCCGGTGCGCACGCGCCATCCTCGACGGGCGAGCTCCGCCGCGACCTCCCGGGCGGGGCGCGGCACCGGGACCCACAGGCTCATCCCGTCGGCCGCCTCGGCGGGGAGACCGTGCGCCGTGAGCAGGCCGGCGACCTCGGCGTTCCGGGCGGCGTAGTGCTCTCCGGCGCGCTCGACGAGGGCGCGGGACGCGTCGTCGGCGAGGACCCCGTGGGCGAGGCGCTGCAGGAGGTGGCTGACCCAGGTGGTGCCGGGGCTTAGCCGCAGCGCGAGCCGGGCGGCGGTCTCCGGGTCGGTCGCGGCGACCGCGAGGCAGAGATCGGGGCCGAGGAACTTCGAGACCGAGCGCACCAGCGCCCAGCGGCGGTGCCCGCGCGGCAGCGGCGAGCGGAAGGGCCGACGGGAGAGGAACGAGTAGTAGTCGTCGAGCACGACGAGAACGTAGGGGTGCTCGGCGAGCACTGCCCGCAGCTCCTCCGCGCGGCGGGCGCTGAGCGAGGCGCCGGTCGGGTTCTGGGCCCGCGGCGTGAGCACGACGGCGCGGGCCCCGGCCTCGAGCGCGGCGCGGAGCCCGTCCGCGGACATGCCCTCCGCGTCGACGGGGACGGGGATGGCCCGGTAGCCGGAGTGGCGGACGGTCTGGATGCTGGCGAGGAAGCAGGGGTCCTCCAGCGCCACGGCATCGTCGCGCACCAGGGACTGCGCCAGCAGCCGCTCGATCGCGTCGACGGCGCCGCTGGTCGGCGTGAGATGCGCATCGGCGCCGGTGGGCACATCGGGCGCGACCCACTCCCGTGCCCAGGCCTCGAAGCCGGGGTCGATCACCGGTTCACCGTAGAGCACCGGGCGGCCGACGGCGCCGGCGAGCGCCGGGGCGAGGTCCGGGATGAGGGCGGGGTCGGGATTGCCGGTGCCGAGGTCGCGGAGCGTTCCCGCGGGAACGTCCCCGGCACCCCGGCCTGCTCTCGCGGAGACGTCGGGAGCTTCGGGGGTGCCCAGTCCATCGGGACCCGTGGAGCCTGCGCGAGCGGCGCGGTCGATGGGGACCGTGAGCGCGCCCGAGGCGGCGAAGCCCTCCTGCGCCACCGCCTGCGGTCCGGCGATGCGGGTCCCGGCACGACCCTGCGCGACGACGGCGCCGTCGCGGGCGAGCTTCCGGTACGCGGCGACGGCGGTGTTGCGATTGACGCCCAGCTGCTCGGCGAGCGTGCGCACCGGCGGCAGCAGGTCGCCGGGAACCAGCTCGCCGCGGTCGACCAGGCCGCGCACGCTGCCGGCGATCTCCGCGGCGGTGCTGCCGCTGATCTGCGCGGCGGCACCGGTGCCCGGCGCGGCAGTGCCGCTGCGCCGTGCTGCCGAGGGGGTCTCCACCCGCCCGAGTCTAGGGCCGACTTCCAGGTGGCGGACCCTTGCGACCGCCCGCCCCACCCCATGCTACGTTTTGGCCTAGATCAAAGTGGTGCAGGGAGGGTCGCGGCGTCAGGAGCCGTCGGCCCGCGCCGCGCGAGCTGAGAAGGAGCTCTCATGAGCGCCCCTGCCCCCACTCCGTCGAACGGCACCCCCCACTCCACCGGCACCGGCACCGTCAAGCGCGGCCTGGCCGAGATGCTCAAGGGCGGCGTGATCATGGACGTCGTCACCCCCGAGCAGGCGCGGATCGCCGAGGACGCCGGCGCCGTCGCCGTCATGGCGCTCGAGCGGGTCCCCGCCGACATCCGCGCCCAGGGCGGCGTCTCCCGCATGTCCGACCCCGACATGATCGACGGGATCGTCGAGGCGGTCTCGATCCCGGTGATGGCCAAGGCGCGGATCGGCCACTTCGTCGAGGCGCAGGTGCTGCAGGAGCTGGGCGTCGACTTCATCGACGAGTCCGAGGTGCTCTCCCCCGCCGACTACGTCCACCACATCGACAAGCACCGCTTCACCGTGCCCTTCGTGTGCGGGGCGACGAACCTCGGGGAGGCGCTGCGCCGCATCACCGAGGGTGCGGCGATGATCCGCTCCAAGGGCGAGGCCGGCACCGGCGACGTCTCCGAGGCGACGAAGCACATCCGCACCATCAGCGCCGAGATCCGGGCGCTGGCCGCCCGCTCGGAGGACGAGCTCTACCTCGCGGCGAAAGACCTCCAGGCCCCGTACGCCCTGGTCAAGGAGGTCGCGGAGGCGGGCGCGCTGCCCGTGCCGATGTTCACTGCGGGCGGGGTCGCGACCCCGGCGGACGCCGCGATGATGATGCAGCTCGGGGCCGACGGGGTGTTCGTCGGCTCGGGGATCTTCAAGTCCGGCGAGCCCGCGAAGCGCGCCGCCGCCGTCGTGCGGGCCACCGCCTCCTACGACGACCCCTCCGTGATCGCGGAGGTCTCGCGCGGCCTCGGCGAGGCGATGGTCGGCATCAACGTCGCCGACCTCCCCGCCCCGCACCGCCTCGCCGAGCGCGGCTGGTGAGCAGGGGCCCGACGGTCACCGAGGCGCCCGGCGTCACGTCAGCCGACGCTCCGACCGCCGCTGCGCCAGACGCGACGACGGGCGGCGGCGCGGCCGGCCCGCGCATCGGGGTGCTCGCCCTCCAGGGCGACGTGCGCGAGCACTCCCGGATGCTCGCGCACCTCGGCGCGCAGGTCATGCCGGTGCGGCGGCCGGCGGAGCTGGCCGAGGTCGACGGCCTCGTGCTCCCCGGCGGGGAGTCCACGGTGATCGATCGCCTCGCCCGGCTCACCGACCTGCGGGAGCCGCTGCGGGAGGCGATCGCGGGCGGGCTGCCGGTGCTCGGCACCTGCGCGGGGCTGATCCTGCTGGCCGCTCGGCTGCGGGACGGCGGCCCGGGACAGGAGACCTTCGGCGGGCTGGACGTGACCGTGCGCCGCAACGCCTTCGGCCGGCAGACGGAGTCCTTCGAGACGGATCTCGTGGTCCCCGCGCTCGAGGGGCCCGGGGCCGACGGGCCGCCGGTGCGGGCCGCGTTCATCCGCGCCCCGCTGATCGAGGAGATCGGCCCCGCCGCGGAGCTGCTCGCCGCGCTGCCGGACGGGCGGGCGGTCGCGGCGCGGCAGGGACGGGTGCTCGGGCTCGCCTTCCACCCGGAGTCGACCGGCGAGACGCGCTTCCACGAGCTGTTCCTACAGGTCGTGCGCGAAAGCTGACGCCCGCGGCCGCGACTCACCCCTGCAGCAGCGGCGCGATCTCCCTCCCCCACGCTGCGACGGCGGGCAGATCGCGGAAGTCCCCGGTGGGGGTGCGCATGGACTTCAGCAGCACGCGCTCGTGCAGCGGGATGCGGTCCATGAGCACCCAGCCGGGGAAGTTCTTCGTCGCGACGGGGGTGTGGTCGAGGGTCGCGAGGAACGCGTCGGTCGCCTTCTGCTTCCCGCCCTTGGCGGGGTCGGAGGCGGAGCCGGAGCAGGAGAAGAAGGCGAAGGGCCTGGTCACGAGGGCATCGGCGTGCTGCTTCGCCCAGGCCGCGGCGCTCTTCTCGATGGACTCGACGCGCACGCCCGAGCCGAGCACGACGGCGTCGTAGCCGGCCGGATCCGGCGCCTCCTCGAGGTCGACGAGCTCGCAGTCGAGTCCTGCCTCGCGCAGGGCGTCGGCGAGGGTCTCGGCGAGGGTGCGGGTGGCTCCGGAGTGGGTCGCGTAGGCGACGAGCGCTGTCATACGAGGCATCGTGCCAGCCCCTCGGCCGCGACATGCGGGACCGAGGTCCGCCGCCAGCAGCCGCTCGTGCCGTGCATCGGGCATCAGGTGTCGATCTCCCTCGGCACCGGCCGACGCGATGGCCGCGGACGGCTCCGCTCCCGCATGTCATCTCCAGATCACGATTCAGTCGTCATGACCTGCCGGTCACTGGATCGCGCTCGCGCGGGAGCGGACAATCCCGTCATACGGCCCTGGCCGCCGTGGCCTTCGCCGTCTCCTGGAGGAGGCAGCCGTGAAGAAGAGAATCCTGTCCGCCCTCGCCTCAGGCGCGCTGCTGGTGGGGCTGGGCGCCATCGCCCCGGCCACCGCGTCGGCCGCGCCGTACTGCGGGATCCGCTGGGGGTCGCTCCCCGAGTCGGTCACCGCCACCACCTCGGCCCAGGTCGAGAACCTCCGCTCCGGCCGCCACGACTGCTTCGACCGGCTCGTCGTGGACCTGGACGGCACCGTCACCGGGTACTCCGTCTCCTACGTGAGCCGTGTGGAGCAGCTCGGCTCCGGGCAGGTCGTCCCGCTCTCGGGCGCCGCGGACCTGCAGGTGCTGGTCGAGGCCGCGGCCTACGACGACCGCGGCGAGGCGACCTATTCGCCGCGCACCCCGTCGCGCGCGGTGGACGTGACCGGCTATCGCACCTTCCGCCAGGTCGCCTTCACCGGCAGCTTCGAGGGGCAGACCCTCATCGGGCTCGGCGTCCGCGCCCGGCTCCCGATGCGGGCCTTCGTGCTCGACGGCCCCGGCGACGGCTCACGCCTGGTCATCGACGTCGCCCATCGCTGGTGAGCTCCGGATCCTCGTCCTCGCCGTCCACCGGCACCTCGGCGTCGGCAGCCGCCTCGCCGGCGGACGTCTTTGCACCGGCGTCCCCGTCCTCGGGGGCGCCGGCGCTGCGCGTCGGCCCGGCGACGGCGCCCAGCAGGAAGGCGCCGACGAGGAGGGCGGCGCACACGATCGCCGCGACGGTCCCGCCCACCATCAGCGGGAAGTTCGCCAGCGAGATGCCGAGCACGACGAACAGGCCCAGCCCGCCGAGTCCGGTCGCGGCGAGGGTGACGGCTCCTGCCCGTCGGCCGCCCGAGCCCCGGGCCTCGCCGGGAGCCGATCGCACGCCGGGAGCCGAGTGATCGCCGGGAGCCGAGCGATCGCCGGAATCCCGTCGGCCGCCGAAGCGGAGCACCGCGAGCGCGGTCAGCGCCATCATCGCGATCACCCCGATCGCGCCGAGGCCGGAGTACCAGGTGTAGATCTCGACCACGGGGTCCAGCTGCGCGAGCGCCGAGACCAGCACGATCACGGCGGTGATGCCGGTGACGGCGAGCGAGGCGCGGGAGGGGGCGCGGTGCACCGGGTGCACCTGCCCGAGCGCGGAGGGCAGCACCCCGCGCCGACCGAGGGTGAACAGGTAGCGGGAGACGATGTTGTGGAACCCCAGCATGCACGCGAACATGCTGGTCACGACCAGGACCTGGGTCACGTCGCGCATGATCGGCGCGACCACGTCCCCGGCGAGCGCGACCACCATCGAGTCGGGGCTCGCCGCCGCGGCGTCGAGGGCGTCCTCGGCGCCGAGCCCGGAGATCACCAGCCACGAGGAGACGGTGTAGAGCACGCCGATCAGCAGCACCGCGACGTAGGTGGCGCGCGGGATGGTGCGCAGCGGGTCGCGGGCCTCGTGGCGGAACACGGCGGTCGCCTCGAAGCCGAAGAAGCCGAGGAACGCGAAGAGGAGCCCGAGCCCCGGCGCGCCCGAGAGCGCCTCGGCGGGGCTGAACGGCACCGGGGTGAGCTCGCGGCCGGAGGCGAGCACGCCGAGGTCGATCGCGAGCACCGCGAGGATCTCCAGCACCAGCACCACGCCGAGCACCGCGGCGGAGAGGTCGATGCGGCGATGCGCGAGCACGCCCACCACGGCGATCATCAGCGCGGAGATCAGCCACCACGGCAGCTCGATCCCGGTCCACAGGGCGAGCAGGTTCCCGGCCTGCACGCCGAGATAGCAGGTCATCGACACGGTCAGCAGCACGTAGCTGAGCAGGGCGACCGCCGCGGTGCCGAGGCCCGCCCGCCGCCCGAGGCCCTGGTGGACGTAGGCGTAGAAGGCGCCGGCGTCGGGGACGTGCGGGGTCATCCAGGTGAAGCCGACGGCGAAGAGCAGCAGGATCAGCGTGGCCGCGAGGATCATCAGCGGCGCGCCGATGCTCCCGGACTCCAGCAGGATCAGCGGGAAGTTCGCTACCACCACGGTGATCGGGGCCGCGGCGGCGACCACCATCAGCACGATGCCGGCCACTCCCAGCGATCGCGTCATCTCGATGCGCACAGGGCCACCTCTCTCCGTCCACGGGCGCCCCGGGACGGGCGCAGCTGCTCAGGATAGGGCGCAGCGCCCGGGGCCGAGCCGGGCGTCCACGCCTGCGACCTGCACGGACGTCACCTCCGACGGTCAGGAGCCGCCGGCATGCCCTGCTTCCGACGCCGTGCTCTCGGCGTGACCTGCGCCCGTCCGCCCTCTCAGCGGATCAGCCGACGCTCCCGCGCGACCCGCAGCGCCGCAGTGCGGCTCTCGACCCCGAGCTTCTCGTAGAGGTGGACGAGGTGGGTCTTCACGGTCGACTCGGAGATGAACAGCCGCTTGGCCGCCTCGCGATTCGTCGCACCGGTCGCGAGCACCTCGAGGATCTCGGTCTCGCGCGGTGACAGGGCGGTGCGGGGCTCGGCCATGCGCCGCACCAGCAGCTGCTGCACCTCGGGGGCGAGCACGGAGCGGCCGGCGGCGGCCTCGCGCACGGCGTCCAGCAGCGCCTCGGTGGGCGCGTCCTTGAGCACGTAGCCGGTCGCGCCGGCCTCGAGCGCGCCGACCACGTCGGCCTCCGCGTCGAAGGTGGTCACGGCGAGGACCTGCACGCCCGGGTGCTGCGCACGGAGCTTCCGCGTGGTCTCGATCCCGCCGATCCCGTCGCCGAGGTTCAGGTCCATCAGCACCAGGTCGGGAGCGCCGTCACCGGTGGTCACCAGCCGGTCCAGCGCCTGCAGCGCCTCGTCGCCCGAGCCGACGTCGGCGACGACCTCGACCTCCGCATCGGCCTCGAGCAGGGCGCGCAGCCCGGTGCGGACGACGGGGTGGTCGTCGACCATCATCAGGCGGATGCTCACGGTCGGGCCTCCTGGTCGCGCAGCGGAAGGGTCAGGCCGACGGCGGTGCCCTCCCCCGGGGTCGAGTCGATCGTCACGGTACCCCCGGCCCGGTCCATCCGGGCGCGCAGCAGGCGCAGCCCGTCGCCGCCTTCGGCGCGAGCGGGCGCAGGGGCGCCGACGGCCGGCCCGGCGGCGGGGGCGTCCGCCGAGCGGGCGGCGGGGGCGGTGCGCGCGGCGTCGCCGGTGGCAGCGCCGCCGGCCGCCCAGCCCACGGCCGACGGGTCGAAGCCGCGCCCGTCGTCGACCACGTCGAGGCTCACCCGGTCGGGCCACCAGGCCAGCGTGAGCACGCAGCGCTGCGCCTCCGCATGCCGCTGCACGTTCGCGACCAGCGACTGCGCCGCGCGGTGCAGGGTCTCCACCTGCTCGGGCGCGAGCTCGATCGGGGTCCCGTCGACTCGCAGCTCCCAGCGGGTCGGCCCGCCGAGGATCTCGACACGGGCGATCACCTCGCGCAGCGCCTGCTCGAGGGTGGTGCGAGGGGCACGGTCCGCGAGATCGCGGACCAGGCCGCGTGCGTCGGCGAGGTTCTCGCGGGCGGTGCGCTCGATCCGGGAGAACTCCTCGGCGGCCGACGGGTGGGCGGCGCCCGCGGAGCGGGAGAGCATGACGATCGAGTTCAGGCCCTGGGCGAGGGAGTCGTGGATGTCGCTGGCCAGGCGCTGCCGCTCCTCGGCCACGCCCTTCCTCCGCTCGGAGTCGGCGAGCTCGGCCTGGGCGGCGCGGAGCTGCGTGACGAGCACCCGGCTGCGATCCGTCTCGCGCAGCAGGCGCCGGTAGACGGCGTGCGCGACCAGGGAGAACACGGCGCCGATGAGCGGTCCGAGGATCTCGCCCACCCCCAGCAGGTCCTCGTCCCGCCCGAGCACCGGGGAGACGATCGCCCACAGGGTCACCAGCGCGAGCGCGAGGGGCCCGCCGACGGGTCCCAGCGCGAACAGGACCAGGAAGAACAGCGTGAAGGCGATCCACACGAACGACGGGGAGACGAAGGTGGTCGCCATCCAGGCGGCGGTCAGCGCGAGCACCCACGGCGCCGACGGGAGCAGCAGGTCGGTGGTGTCGGCGCGTCCGGCGTCGCCGCGGCGCAGGGCCCGCTGCGAGCCGAGCAGATAGATCACGGCGAGCACGGCGGCGCACAGGATCGCGAGCGGCGCGGGGACCCCGTCGGCCGTGATCGCGCGGACCGCGCCCACCACCGGCAGCACCAGGAACGCGATGTGCATCGCGCCGCGCAGGGTGGCGGCGAGGGCGGTGGAGGTGTCGCCCGTCGGCGCGGGGTCCTCCCCGATCCGGGGACGGCCCGACTTCTGCTCCGGGACCGGCTCTGCGTTCACCCTCGACACTCTAGGGCCAGGCCCGCCCCCCGCCCCCGCTCACGGCATCGTCCGAAAGGACGACTCGGCGCTCATCCTTCGGGTCATCGGGGACCATCCCGCACAGGCGATGTCGCGGGCCGGGATCCGCGATGGCATGGAGCCATGTTCGTCGCACTCAAGGACATCGTCCACGCCAAGGGTCGATTCACCCTCATGATCGGGGTGATCGCCCTGCTCACGCTGCTGCTGGTGCTGCTGACCGGCCTCACCCGCGGCCTCGCCCACCAGAACATCTCCGCCATCGAGAACCTGCCGGCCGACGCGGTCGTGCTCACCCCCACCCTCGGGGACGAGATCTCCTGGTCCGACTCGCAGGTCTCGACCGAGCAGGCCGCGACCTGGGAGGCGGCCGACGGGATCACCGCCGAGCCGCTGTCCGTCGGGCAGATGCGCATCGAGGCCGGCGACGCCGTGACCTCGCTGGCCCTGTTCGGCATCGCCCCTGAGGGCGAGGCCGCGCAGGCGCTGCTCTCGGCGCCCGCCCCGGGCGAGGCGCTGCTGCCCGAGGACGTCGCCGCCGACCTCGACGTCACGGCCGGGGACACCGTGCAGGTCAACGGCCAGGACCTCACCGTCGCCGGAACCGCCCCGACCTCCTGGTACTCCCACTCCCCCGTCGGCTACGTCGACGTCACCACCTTCAAGGACCTCGCCCACCAGGCCGAGGACACCGCCGGCTCCGCCCTGCTGGTCCACGGCGCCGGACCGGACGACGCCGTCGTCGAGCAGGCCGCCTGGGACTCCGGCACCCGCGCCGTGAGCGTCTCCGACTCACTCGCCGCGCTGCCGTCCTACTCCTCGGAGAACGGCTCGCTGACCCTCATCCAGGGCTTCCTCTACGGCATCTCCGCCCTGGTCACGATCGCCTTCCTGTCCGTCTGGACGATCCAGCGCACCCGCGACATCGCCGTGCTGCGCGCCCTCGGCGCGACCGCCCGCTACGTCCTGCGCGACACCGTCGGCCAGGCCGCGATCCTGCTCGCCGTCGGTGCGGCGGTCGGCGGGATCGTCGGCGGGGCCGGCGGTGCGGCGCTCGCGACCGTCGCCCCGTTCGAGTCCTCGGCGGTGACCGTGCTGCTGCCCGTCGCGGGAGTGCTCGTGATCGGCCTGCTCGGCTCCGTCCTCGCCACCCGGCGCGTCACCCGTGTCGATCCGCTGCTCGCCCTCGGAGGGAACTGAACCCCATGACCACCACCGCCGCCACCAACGCCCCCGACACCACCACGACCGCCCCCGCGCTCTGCGTGCGGGACGTCACCGTCACCTATCCCGACGGCAGGAACCCCGACGGCAGCGAGCGCCTGAACACCGTGCTGCACCAGGCGAGCCTCGACGTGGCCCGCGGCGAGTTCGCGGTGATCCTCGGCCCCTCCGGCTCGGGCAAGTCCACCCTGCTCAGCGTCGCCGCGGGGCTGGTCGTCCCGGACTCCGGCTCCGTCGAGATCGAGGGCACCGACCTCACCGCCCTGGACGAGAAGCGCCGCACCGCTATGCGCCGTGACCGGATCAGCGTCGTCTTCCAGCAGCCGAACCTGCTGCCCGCCCTCACCGTTCGCGACCAGCTGCTGGTCACGAAGCATCTCGCCGGCGTGCGCGGTCGACGCCTCCGCGCAGAACGAGACCGCGCCGAGGCGATGCTCGAGCGCGTCGGGATGGGCCAGTACGCGGACCGTCGACCGCACGAGCTCTCCGGCGGTCAGCGCCAGCGGGTCAACATCGCCCGCGCCCTGTTCACCGATCCGGCGGTGCTGCTGGTGGACGAGCCGACCAGCGCCCTGGACCACGAGCGCTCCCGCGAGGTCGTGGACCTGCTGGTGGGGATCACCCGCGAGCTGAAGGTCGCGACCGTGATGGTCACCCACGACCGCGAGTTCGCCGAGGACGCGGACCGCGTGATCACCCTGCGCGACGGGCGGGTGGAGGAGCCGGGCGCCTGAGCCGCGGCGCCGCGCGGGTCCCGCTGTCCCTCGACATGCCGACGCCGACGCACGACGGGTCCGGGCCGCCGTGCGTCGGCGAGGTGCCGGTGACCCTACTCCAGCGCGCTCCCGGCGTCAGGAGGGTCCGCGAACGAGTTGCAGGAGGCCTGGTCCGGACGGGGTGTCGGCGGACTGCCGGAGCGGCGCGAGCGAGTTCGCGCGACGCAGGACGCGGCTGTGCGGAGATCCCCGGCATGACGCCGGCCCGCGGCATGACACCGGCCCGCGCCCCCTGCGTCAGGGGACACGGGCCGGAGCCAGCTGTGTTCAGGGCACGACGCCCGAGGGATCAGGCCTGCGGCACGACGAGCCCGGACGCCGAGGAGCGCGCGGCCTCGAAGCGGGCCTGGACGTCGGCCCAGTTCACGATGTTCCAGATCGCCTTGACGTAGTCCGCCTTCACGTTCTGGTAATCGAG
>NZ_SNXV01000005.1:0-312311 GCF_004362645.1 Brachybacterium sp. AG952
GTCCCAGGTCAGGACCAGTTCCAACCTCTCGACCATGGGCCGATCCGCTGTCCCGATCTCCTGGGCACGAGGAAGAACATTACGGGGGTTCCGAGTCCCCGTCAAGCCAGAACGACCCTTTTCGAGGTGGCCTCGACCACATCGCTCCCCGTCGAGGCGCGCATCGGCCCTAATGCCTATCCTCGCCTCGCCTGTCCGTGCAGGTCAGCTCGAGGATCGAGGGAGGTCAGCGAGCGGGCACCACTCCACGGTGCAGGGCGACGATGCCCCCGCTGAGGTTCCTGTACTGCACCTGCTCGAGGCCGGCCTGTGCGAACCACCCGCGCAGCGCCTCCTGGTCCGGCCAGTCCAGGATCGACTCGGCCAGGTAGTCGTAGGCGTCGGCGCTCGTGGCGACGCGGCGTGCCACGGCCGGCAGCGCACGCAGCAGGTAGTTCTCGTAGACCGCCCGGAAAGGACGCCACGTCGGCGTCGAGAACTCGCACACCACGACGCGGCCGCCCGGGCGCACCACCCGGGACATCTCCGCGAGCGCCAGGCGCGGCTCATGGACGTTGCGCAGGCCGAAGGAGATCACCGCGGCCTCGAAGGAGTCGTCCGCGAAGGGGAGGTGTTGGGCGTCGGCGCCCACGAACGGGACCGGCGCACCTCGTCGGCGGCCCTCGGTCATCATCCCGAGCGAGAAGTCGGCGGCGACCACCTGCGCGCCGGCGCGGGCGATGGCGGCACTCGAGGTGCCGGTGCCGGCGGCGAGGTCCAGGACCTGGTCCCCCGCAGCGATGTCGAGGGACTCGACCATCTTCTCGCGCCACATCCCGACCTGCCCCATCGCGGCGACATCGTTCATCAGGTCGTAGCGGCGGGCGATGCCGTCGAACATCGTCGCGACGTCGTACGGCTGCTTCTCGAGATCGGCACGGCTCATGCCCTGATCCTCGCACGGACCGTGCCCCGGGAGCGCACGTCGGCCCGCACCCCGACGCTCCCCGGACCGAACGAGGCGTCGAAGCAGGTTCCTGGAAGAATGCCCCCGGGCCGCCTCGTCACCGGGCGGCCCGGACCGTCCTCGTGAGGAGAGCTCGAATGACCGCTGCCAGCACCGCTCGCACCGACGCCCTGCGCGCCCTGACCATCCCCTCGGAGCTGCTGCCCTCCGACGGACGCTTCGGCTCCGGTCCCTCCCGGGTACGCGATGCGCAGATGGAGGCGCTCTCCTCGGTGTCCCGCACGGTGATGGGCACCTCCCACCGTCAGGCGCCGGTCAAGCAGGTCGTCGCTCGGGTCCGTCAGGGCCTGGCCGAGCTCTTCTCCCTTCCCGAGGGGTACGAGGTGGTGCTCGGCAACGGAGGCTCCACCGCGTTCTGGGACGTGGCCGCCTACGGGCTGATCGAGAAGCGCTCCCAGCACCTCGTGCTCGGCGAGTTCTCGCAGAAGTTCGCCGCAGAGGCCGCCGGCGCACCGCATCTCGCCGAGCCCGAGGTCATCCGCGCCGAGCCGGGGAGCTGCCCCGCCCCGCGCGTCTCCGAGGACGTGGACGCCTATGCCTGGCCGCACAACGAGACCTCGACCGGCGTGATGGTCCCGGTCGCCCGTCCCGAGGGCGCGCGCGAGGACCAGCTCGTGCTCGTGGACGCGACCTCCGTGGCCGGCGCCGCGCAGGTGGACGTCTCGGCGACGGACGCGTACTACTTCGCCCCGCAGAAGGCCTTCGCCTCCGACGGCGGGCTGTGGCTCGCGATCCTCTCCCCCGCCGCGATCGAGCGCGCGGAGCGGCTCGGCACGGCGGAGGACCGCTGGGTCCCGTCGTTCCTCTCCCTCACGGCCGCGATCGACAACTCCCGCAAGGACCAGACGCTCAACACCCCGGCGGTGGCGACCCTGGTGCTGATGGCCGAGCAGATCGAATGGATGCTCTCCCAGGGCGGTCTCGCCTGGGCGGACTCCCGCACCCGCACGACCAGCGGCATGCTCCAGGCCTGGGCGGAGCGGCGCGGGGAGATCACCCCCTTCGTCGCGGACCCGGCGGCGCGCTCGCAGGTCGTGACCACCCTCGACGTCGACGACTCGATCGACGCCACGGCGATCACCTCCGTGCTGCGGGCCCACGGGATCGTCGACATCGAGCCTTACCGCAAGCTCGGACGCAACCAGCTGCGCATCGCGACCTTCCCGGCCGTGGACGAGCAGGACGTCGCCGCGCTGATCGCGGTCCTGGACCACGTACTCGACCGCTCGGCCGACGCCGTCTCCTGAGCAGCTCGCCGGGCCGGGCGACTGCCGCGCGCTGACCGCTGCGTCGGCCCGCCCGAGCGCGGGGATCACGCGTCCCGCAGACCACGAAGGGCCCCGTCCTCGGACGGGGCCCTTCGTGCGCGCGGCACGTGCAAGCGGGGAGTCGATGCAGGGCCGCGGCGAGGCTCTTCGCGGTGCGGGCGGAGGCGGTGCCGCGCTTCTGCGTCGCCTTGCTTCTGCGTCGCTGTGATCCCAGGGCGGCGCCCCGCTCGCCCGCGACGGCATCCCGGCGCCACCGTCTCTGCGTCCCTCCGCGCCCCGTCAGTCCCGCGGCGGGACCAGCGTGCGCCGCAGCAGGCCTGTCGCCTCGCGCAGGCTCTCCCGCTCCTCGGCGCTGATCCCGTCGAGACGGGAGCGCAGCCAGGCATCCCGCTCCGCGCGGCCGGCCCGCACCAGCTCCCTGCCCCGGTCGGTGAGGGTCACCCGCACCTGCCGGCCGTCCTCGGGGTGGGCGGAGCGGCGGACGAGCCCCGCCTCCTCGAGGCGGCCGAGCACGCGGGTCATCACCGGAGGGCTCACGTGCTCGAAGTCGGCCAGCGTCCCCGGGGTGGACTCCGCCGCCCGGTCCAGGTGCGCGAGCACCGAGAACTGCGAGGCGGAGACCGCGTGCGAGGCGGTGTGCGAGCGCAGGATCCGC
Source organism: Brachybacterium sp. AG952 (assembly GCF_004362645.1). Taxonomy (NCBI): domain Bacteria; kingdom Bacillati; phylum Actinomycetota; class Actinomycetes; order Micrococcales; family Dermabacteraceae; genus Brachybacterium; species Brachybacterium sp. AG952. Next base: position 2,930 of record NZ_SNXV01000005.1, read on the forward strand.
GAGGAGACCAGCAGCAGGCGCTGCAGCTCGGCGGCGAGCTCGGCGATCTCGGCCTCCGCCCCGGGATCGGTCACAGCAGCAGGCCCTCGACCGCGCCGCGCAGGAAGTACGCGACGAACATCAGGGCGATCACGTACATCAGCCAGTGGATCGAGCGTGCCTTGCCCCGCACCAGCTTCAGCAGCACGTACATGATGAAGCCGGCGCCCATGCCCACGGTGATCGAGTACGCGAAGGGCATCAGGATGATCGTGAGGAAGGCGGGGATCGCGATCTCGACGTCGGTGAAGTCGATGTCGGTGATCTGGGTCATCATCAGGAAGCCGACCATCACCAGCGCCGGGGTCGCCGCCTCGTAGGGCACCATCCCCACGAGCGGCGAGAGGAAGGTCGAGAGCAGGAACAGCACGCCGACGACCACCGCGGACAGCCCGGTGCGCGCGCCCTCGGCGACGCCGGAGGTGGACTCGACGAAGCTCGTGTTCGAGGAGACGCCGCCCATGCCGCCGGCGATCGCCGCCGCGGAGTCGACCACGAGGATCCGCTGGGAGTGCGGGATGTCGCCCTGCTCGTCGACGAGGTCCGCGCCCGCGGCGACCCCGACCATGGTGCCCATGGTGTCGAAGAAGTCGGCCAGCAGCAGCGAGAAGACGATGACGCTCGCGCCGACCGCTCCCGCGGCGGTGATCCCGCTGATCGGGTCGACGGTCAGCAGCGTGGAGAAGTCGGGCAGCTGGACCGGGAACTCGGAGACGGCCGGGACGTTCATCGCCCACCCGCCCGGATTGCCGGGGCCGTCGGCGCCGGCCGGGGCGAAGGCGCCCAGGTGGAGCACGCGCTCGATCACGATCGACAGCGCGGTCGCGGTGACGATGGCGATGAGGATCGCGCCGGGGACCTTGCGCACCCACAGCACGAACATGAGCAGCAGCCCGGCGACGAACACGAAGGTGGGCCAGCCGGTGAGGGACCCGTCGTTGCCGAGCTGGACCGGGGTGCCGTTCGCGGTCGTCACGAACTTCGCGTTGTACAGGCCCAGGAAGGCGATGAACAGCCCGATGCCGACGGCGATCGCGGTCTTGAGGAAGGCCGGGACGGCGTCGAAGACGGCCTTGCGGAAGCCGCTGAGCACCAGCAGCAGGATGACGACGCCCTCGATGACGACGAGGCCCATGGCGCCGCCCCAGGTCATGCCCGGCAGCGGGACGACGGAGTAGGCGAGATAGGCGTTCAGCCCGAGCCCGGCGGCCAGTGCCAGCGGGAACTTCGCCCACGCCCCCATGAAGATGCTCAGCAGTCCTGCGATGAGCGCGGTGCCGGCGGCGACGGCGGGGAGGTTCGGCTCGGTGCCGCCGCCGAGGTACATCCCGGTCGAGTCCGGGACCGTGCCGATGATCAGGGGGTTCAGCACCACGATGTAGCACATCGAGAAGAAGGTGACGATGCCGCCGCGGATCTCCCGGGGGATCGTCGAGCCGCGTGCGGTGATGTGGAACCAGCGGTCCAAGGCGCCGCGCGGCGCCTCGGGGGCCGTGGTCGCGGCGTCGGGGGCTGTGCGAGAGGAGGAGGGGGAGGGATCGGCCTGCTGCATGAGGGCGATCGTATCGGCCCTGCGCCCACCGGGCCCCTGCCGGGGAGGGTGGTCCCGCCCGGGACCCGGTGGTATCGGTCTCAGTGGGAGCGCGCGGCGCGCTCGGCCTCCTCGAGGCGGCGCTCGTGGCGGTAGTCCTCGTGCAGCTCGAGGCGGGAGGCGGCGGCCTCGTCGGCGACGACGACGACCTCGGGGTGCATCTGCAGCACGGTCGCGGGCCAGCGCGCGCTGATCCCGCCCTCGACGAGCTGGGCGATGGCCGCGGCCTTGTTCTCCCCGGAGGCGACCAGCACGATCCGACGCGCCTCGAGGATGGTCCCCAGGCCCTGGCTGAGGGCCTGGATCGGGACGTCCTCGCGGCTGGCGAAGTAGCGCGAGTTGTCGGCGATGGTCGAGCGTGTCAGGCCCACCACGCGGGTGCGGGAGCCGAGGGAGCTGCCGGGCTCGTTGAAGGCGATGTGGCCGTTGGAGCCGATGCCGAGGATCTGCACGTCCACTCCCCCGGCGTCCCGGATCCGTCCGTCATAGGCCACGGCCTCGGCGTGCGGGTCCTCGGCGGTGCCGTCCGGGGAGCAGACCCTGTCCTCCGGCAGGTCGATGTGGGAGACGAGGTTCTCGCGGATGAAGCGGTGGTAGCTCTGCTCGTGCTCGTCAGGCAGGCCCACGTACTCGTCGAGGAGGAAGGCGCGCGCATCGGCGAAGGAGAGCCCCTCCTCGCGGTGGCGGCGGATCAGCTCCTGGTACGCGGGCAGCGGCGAGGAGCCGGTCGCCAGGCCCAGCACCGGGCCCCGGTCGTCCGCCTGCTCGAGGACGCGCTGGATCTCGTCGGCGACGACGACGCCTCCGGCCGCGGCGTCCTCCACGATGTGGATCTGCATGGTCCTGCCCCTCTCCGGCCGTGCGCCGGATGCTCTGCGCCGCGCCGCTGCCGCGTGCGCGATCGTGCTCGTTTGCGTGACCATCCGAGGATACTCGCTCACACGGGCCTCGAACATGACGACGCCGCCGCCCCCTGAGGGGCGACGGCGTCGTGTCGGGGGACGCTCAGCGGCGTCCCGCGCGGCTCACTTCTTCTTGCCGGAGCTCGCGGCGAGCTCGAAGGCGGCGCGCGGGGTCTCCGCCTGCGGGATGCCGATGATGTCGCGGCGGGAGACGAGGTTGCCCACCCAGCCAGCGGCCACGGAGACCTTCCGGCCGAGGGTCGGCATCGCGTACAGGTGGTACGAGCGGGCCATCGCCCAGGCCGGGAGGCCGCGGATGTCCAGCTCCTTCTCGCCGAGCATCAGGCGGCCGACGCCCTTGTACATGCCGAGGGTCGCGAAGACGCCGAGGTTCTTGTGGTAGTAGTCCACCAGCGGGCGGCCCTGGACGGAGCGCGCGATGTTGTCGGCCAGGCGCTTGGCCTGGCGCACCGCGTGCTGGGCGTTGGGCGGGCAGAACTTGCCCTCGCCCGAGGCGAGGTCCGGCACGGCGGCGCAGTCGCCGGCGGCGAAGACGTCGTCGAAGGGGCCGTCCTCGCCGTTGACGCGCAGGTCGGGCAGGACCTGGACCTTGCCCATGAGCGGGCCGCGCTCGGTGACGATCGGGAGATCGGAGGTCTCCTCGTCGAAGAGCACCGGGTTCGGCTTGACGCCCGCGTTCCACACGAGCAGGTCGGTCTCGAACTCGTCGCCGTCGCTGGTCTTGATCACGCCGTTCTCGGCGGAGTTCAGGAAGGTCTCGAGCTTGACCTCGATGCCGCGCTCGCGCAGCTGGTTCAGCACGTAGGCGCGCTGGTCCTCGGTGAGCTCCGGGAAGATGAAGGGGGCGCCGTCGACGAGCACGAAGCGGATGTCGGAGGCGTGGAGGTCGGGGTAGTAGCGCAGGGCGTCGCGCACCATGTCCTCGGCCTCGGACACGGCCTCGCCGCCGGCGAAGCCGCCGCCGATGAAGGTGAAGGTGAGCAGGCGCTTGCGGAGCTTGGGATCCTTCGTGGTCGCCGCCTCGGCGAGGTTGGCGAGGATGCGGTCGCGGACGGCCGCGGCCTCCTCGACCTGCTTGAAGCCGATCGCGTTCTCGGCGAGGCCGGGGATCGGGAGCAGACGCGGGACGGCGCCGAGGCCCACGACGAGGTAGTCGTAGGAGATCTCGAGCTGCTCGCCCTCCTCGGTGTCGACCACCACGGTGTGCTCGGCGCTGCGGATCGCCGCGACGGAGCCGGTGACGACCTTGGTGCCGGTGAGGATCTTGCGCAGCGGCGCGAGCACGTTGCGGGGATCGATGCTCCCGGCGCCGACCTCGGGGAGGAAGGGCGCGTAGGTCATGTACGGGCGCGGGTCGACGACGGTGATCGCGACCTCCGCTCCGAGCGTCTTGCGCAGCTCGGATGCGGTGGTCATGCCGACGGAACCGCCGCCGAGGATGAGGACATGGGGCTTGCCGCCGAAGGTGTTGGTCATGGACCACAGCCTAGGACCGTATGGTCGCTGAGACAAAAGCACCTCGTCAGGTGGTCACCGCCCCACGCGCGGAGGGTCTCAGGGCACGTGGTCGAGCAGATCCAGCGCCATCCCGTCGAGGATGTCGTGCTCGCTCGTGCGGGTCTCGGTGATGCCGGAGGCTGCGGCGACGCGCTCGACGATGCGCGACCAGATCAGTGCGCCCGCGCCGATGACGTCGATGCGCCCGGGATGGATCACCTGGTGGCGCGACCGTTCCTCGCGGGTCTCCCGCAGCAGCGTCTCGCACAGCGCACGGACCTCGTCGACGGGGAGGGCGGCGCCGTGGGTGACATCGGGACGATAGTCCCGGATCCCGGTGGCGACCGCGGTGACCGTGGTCACGGTCCCGGCGACGCCGACGAGCGAGGCGACCCGCTCCAGCGGGATCGCCTCCGCGGCCTCGTCCAGCAGGGCATCGATGTCCGCCGTGGCGGCGGCGATCTCGTCGGCGGCGGGCGGGTCGGAGCGCAGGTGGCGCTCGGTGAGGCGGACCGATCCCATGTCCAGGCTGATCCGGTGGGTGGGGGCGGTGGTGCCGAGCACCAGCTCGGTGGAGCCGCCGCCGATGTCGACCACCAGCGCGGGTCCGGCGGGCAGGCCCTCGACGGTGCTGACCGCGCCGCGGTAGGACAGCTCCGCCTCCTCCTGGCCGGAGATGACCTCGGGGTCGATGCCGAGGATCGCGCGGATGCCGGAGATGAAGTCCTCGCGGTTGGAGGCGTCGCGGGTCGCGGAGGTGGCCACGAAGCGGACGTCCTCGCGGCGCACGCCGTGGTGCTCCACCAGCGCCTGGTAGCGGCGGGCGGCGTCCAGCGTGCGCTCGACGGCGACGGGGTCGAAGCGTCCGGTGCGGTCCACGCCGAGCCCGAGGCGGACCATCTCCAGGTGCCGCTCGAGGTCGACGAGGCGCCCGGTGGCCTCGTCGCGCCGGGCGATCAGCAGGCGGATCGAGTTGGTGCCGCAGTCGATCGCGGCGACGGGCGCGCTCATCGTCCCTCCTCGCCCTCGTCGGTGCGGTGCTCGTCGGGGTCGGTCCCGGGCTCCTCGTCCTGGCAGCGGCAGACGAGCTCGGGCACGGCGCCGTCGATCATCGCGAGCACCTCGTCGCCGACCGGGTTGACGCCCGGACCCTCGGCGAGGGACTGGCCCGCGAGGGCGTGGAGGCACTTGACGCGCGTGGGCATGCCGCCGGCGCTGACGTGCGCGACCTCCTCCGCCTCGCCGATCTCGGCGCGGCGCGCGAGATAGCGCTCGTGCGCCGCCCGGTACGGGGCGGCGAGCTGCTCGTCGCTCTCGAGGCGCTCGGTGAGCTCGGCCATCAGCCCGGTCGCCTCGAGCCGGGAGAGCTCGAGGGTGAGCCAGGGAAGGGTGAGGTACAGCGAGGTCGGGAACGGGGTGCCGTCCTCGAGGCGCGGCGCGGTGCGCACCACGGCGGGGCGCCCGCAGCCGCAGCGCCGCGCGATCGAGACGACGCCGCGCATGTCGCGGCCGAGCTGGAGGCGCATGATCTCGAGGTCGCTCGGCGAGGCGGGCGTCTCGTGGGGAAGAGGGGCGAGTGAGGTCACTGGTCGTCGTCCTGATCGGTGGTGTCGGCGGGGTCCTCGGCCGGGACGTCCTCGTCGGTCGAGCCGGTCTCGTCGGGGATGTCCTCGGGGGTCAGGCGGCTCGAGCCCTCGACGCTCTCCCAGAGGGTCGAGTACCACTCGCCCTCCTTCGCGGCCTCCTCGGCCTGCTGCGCCTCGGTGAGAGGGACGTCCTGGCCGGAGGTGTCGGTGAGGCGGTACTGGGTCTCCCCCGGCATCGCGAACAGGAGGCGCTCGCGGGCACGGGCGGCGACATAGGTGGGGTCCTCCCACTGCGCGACCTGCTCGCGCAGGTCCTCGACCTCCGCCTCCTGCTGGGCGACCTGGCCCTGCAGGTCGGACAGCTTCTGGCGCTGGGCCACGTAGGAGTTCACCGTCGGCACGAGGGCCGCCAGCGCCACCACGACGAGAGCGACCAGCACGAGGGTGCGGCGCGTGATCGTGATGCCGGGCCCGTCCGGGCCGTCGGCGCGGGACGGGGCGGTGGCGGGGCGGGAGGCGGCGGCGGGGCCCCGGCTGCGGTCGCCGCCGGTGCCGGCGGAGGCGGACTGCCTGGTCCCGCCGGGGCGAGCGGCGCCGCCGCGGCCGGGGGCGGCCGACGGGCGCGAGGTCGAGCGCGCACCGGTGCGACGGGCCCCGGACGCGGCGACCGGGCGCCTCGTCGATCGCGGGGCGCCCGGTCGTCTGCTGCTCATGCGCTAGAGGATACGGCCTCCGCCTGGACGCGCCGCGCGGGAAACGCGGTGCGCCCGGGCGGCGGCGATCACGCCGTGTAGCGCGGGAAGGCGGAGGCGCCGGCGTAGCGGGCGGCCTCGCCGAGCTCCTCCTCGATGCGGAGCAGCTGGTTGTACTTGGCCACGCGCTCGCCGCGGGCGGGGGCGCCCGACTTGATCTGGCCGCAGTTGGTCGCCACGGACAGGTCGGCGATGGTGGTGTCCTCGGTCTCGCCGGAGCGGTGGGACATCATGGCCTTGAAGCCCGCGCGGTGCGCGAGGTCCACGGCGTCGAGGGTCTCGGAGAGCGAGCCGATCTGGTTGACCTTGACCAGCAGCGCGTTGCCGGCGCCCTCGTCGATGCCGCGGCCGAGGCGCTCGGGGTTGGTGACGAAGAGGTCGTCGCCCACGAGCTGCGTCTTGGTGCCGAGGCGCTCGGTGATGGCCTTCCAGCCGTCCCAGTCCTCCTCGTCCAGCGGGTCCTCGATGGAGACCAGCGGGTAGGCGTCGACGAGCTCGGCGTAGTAGTCCACCATCTCGGCGGAGGTCTTCTTGGCGCCCTCGAAGGTGTAGGCGCCGTCCTCGAAGAACTCGGAGGCCGCGACGTCGAGCGCGAGCGCGACATCCTTGCCGGCCTCGAAGCCGGCCTTGCCGATGGCCTCGACGATCAGGTCGAGCGCGGCGCGGTTGGAGTCGAGGTTCGGGGCGAAGCCGCCCTCGTCGCCGAGACCGGTCGCCAGGCCCCGCTCCTTGAGCACGGCCTTCAGCGCGTGGTAGACCTCGGCGCCGACGCGCATGGCCTCGGAGAAGGTCTCCGCGCCGATCGGCGCGATCATGAACTCCTGGATGTCGACGTTGGAGTCCGCGTGGGAGCCGCCGTTGAGGATGTTCATCATCGGGACGGGCAGGATGTGCGCGTTCGGGCCGCCGACGTACTGGTACAGCGGCACGCCCGCGGAGGCCGCGGCGGCGCGCGCCACGGCGAGGGAGACGCCGAGGATGGCGTTCGCGCCGAGGGTGCCCTTGTTCTTGGTGCCGTCGAGATCGAGCATCGCCTGATCGATCGCGCGCTGCTCCTGGACGTCCATGCCGTGGATCGCCGGCAGGATCTCGGTGATCACGGCGTTGACGGCGTCGAGCGTGCCCTTGCCGAGGTAGCGGTCCTTGTCGCCGTCGCGGCGCTCGACGGCCTCGAACTGGCCAGTCGAGGCGCCGGAGGGGACCGCCGCGCGCTCGAACGTGCCGTCGTCGAGCAGGATCTCGACCTCGACGGTGGGGTTGCCGCGGGAGTCGAGGATCTCTCGGGCGAGGAGTGCTTCGATCAGGGCTGCCATGGGCTGTTCCTTCCTTCGGTGATGAAGTTCGAATCGTCCGGTCGGCGCTGACCGTCCGCCCGACAGTCTAGGCCGAGCGACGCCCGCCACGCGCCCCCGTGCCCGCGGTTGCGCCCGGAGGGGCCTACGGAGGAGGAGTACCCGGTCAGGCGCCGGTGCCCTGCTCGAGCTCGCGGACGGTCCTCGCGAGCAGGGCGCGCAGCGCGGTCTCGGGATCGTCGTCCCGGCCCTCGGCGGCCACGACCAGGTCGAGCAGCGCCCGGCCGAGGTCGCCGCCCCAGTCGCCGGCATCCTCGGCCGAGGCCGCGGCGTCGGCCGCCGCGAGGAGCTGCTCGAGCCCGCCGGCCGATCGCGCGCGGTGGACGATCTTCGCCGCGGTCTGCAGGGCGGGCAGCTCGGCGGGGATCCCCTCGGCCCAGCCTCGGGGGCGCGTCGGAGCAGCCCCGGAGCTCTCCAGGTCCTGCCGGTCCTGCTGGACCTGCTGCTTCTCCTGAGCCTTGACGGCGTGCCACTGCGCGATGATCTGATCGACGTCGGCGGGGTCCTCGAGCGCCTGCTCGGGCGCGTCGCCGAAGACGTGCGGGTTGCGCCGCTCCATCTTTGCGACGAAGGAGCGGGCCACGTCGTCCACGTCCCAGGCCGGCTCCTCCTCCTGGCCCATGCGCGCGTGGAAGAGGATCTGGAAGAGCAGGTCGCCGAGCTCGTCGGGCAGCGCCCCGGGGCCGTGGCCGGAGGGGTCGTCGATCACCTCGAGCACCTCGTGGGTCTCCTCGAGGAGGTAGCGGGCGAGCGAGGCGTGGGTCTGCCGGTGGGTCCAGGCGTCGCCGCTCGGCGCCCGCAGCGCCTCCATCACCTCCACGGCCCGCAGCAGGGCGCTGCCGCGCGGTGCGGGATCGGTCGGGTCGGGGCGCTGCGCGGTGCTCACGGGGGCGAGGCTACTTCCTCGCCGGCCCCGACCCCGCCTCCGCCTGCACGACGGGCGCGGAGATCTGCTCGGCCGCGGAGGGCACGAGCACGCGCAGCACCTCGCGCGCCCACTCGAGCAGCGCGTGGTCGCGCAGCTCGGTGCCGCCGAAGCGGGAGGTCATCGGGCGGGGCACGAGCACCTGGCGCAGGGCGGGCTTGAGCAGCGTGCCCGGGTACAGGCGCTTCATCCGCATCGCGACGGAGTCGGCGGGCTCGAGGTGGGCGAAGCGGATCATCTTCCCCTGCGCCTGGACCTCGTCGACCCCTGCGGCACGGGCGTCGATCCGGAAGCGGGCCACGTCCAGCAGCACCTCCACCGGCGCGGGCAGCGGGCCGTAGCGGTCGGCGAGCTCGGCGCGGACCTGCTCGATCTCGGAGACCTCGCGCACCGCGGACAGCTTCGCATAGGCCTCCAGACGCAGACGCTCGGAGCCTATGTAGTCGTGCGGGACGTGCGCGTCCAGCGGCAGCTCGACCCGGATCTCCTTCTCCGGCGCGCTCGCCTCGCCGCGGAAGGCCGCGACGGCCTCCCCGACCATGCGCACGTACAGGTCGAAGCCCACGCCGGCGATGTGCCCGGACTGCTCGCCGCCGAGCAGGTTGCCGGCGCCGCGGATCTCGAGGTCCTTCATCGCCACCTGCATGCCGGCGCCGAGGTCGGTGTTGGTGGCGAGGGTGGTGAGGCGGTCGTGGGCGGTCTCGGTGAGCGGCTTGCCCGCGTTGTAGAGGAAGTAGGCGTAGGCGCGCTCGCTCGAGCGGCCCACGCGCCCGCGCAGCTGGTGCAGCTGCGAGAGCCCGAAGCGGTCCGCGTTCTCGACGATCAGGGTGTTGGCGTTGGCGATGTCCAGGCCCGTCTCGACGATCGTGGTGCACACGAGCACGTCGAAGTCCCGCTCCCAGAAGTCGACGATCACGCGCTCGAGCTGGTGCTCGTTCATCTTGCCGTGGGCGACGGCGACGCGGGCGTCCGGCACCAGCTCGCGCAGGTGCGCGGCGACGCGGTCGATGTCCTCGACCCGGTTGTGGATGTAGAAGACCTGCCCCTCGCGCAGCAGCTCGCGCCGGATCGCGGCGGCGATCTGGCGGTCCTCGTCGGCGCCGACGTAGGTCAGCACCGGATGCCGCTCCTCGGGCGGGGTCGCGAGGATGGACATCTCCCGGATGCCGGTCACGGCCATCTCGAGGGTGCGCGGGATGGGGGTCGCCGACATCGACAGCACGTCCACGTTCGTGCGCAGCGCCTTGAGCGTCTCCTTGTGCTCGACGCCGAAGCGCTGCTCCTCGTCGATGATCAGCAGCCCCAGGTCCTTGAAGCGCACGTTGCCGGTGAGCAGGCGGTGGGTGCCGATCACGATGTCGACGCTCCCCTCGCGCAGCCCCTCGACCGTCGCCTCGGAGTCGGCGGCGGACTGGAAGCGGCTGAGCCCCTTCACGGTCACGGGGAAGCCCGTGTACCGCTCGGAGAAGGTGTCGAGATGCTGCTGGGCCAGCAGCGTCGTCGGGGCGAGCACGGCGACCTGCTTGCCGTCCTGGACGGCCTTGAAGGCGGCGCGCACCGCGATCTCCGTCTTCCCGTAGCCGACGTCGCCGAGGATCAGGCGGTCCATCGGGACCGGCTTCTCCATGTCCTTCTTGACGTCCTCGATGGTGGAGAGCTGGTCCGGGGTCTCGACGAACTCGAAGGAGTCCTCGAGCTCCCGCTGCCAGGGGGTGTCGGGGCCGAAGGCGTGGCCGGGCGCGGACTGCCGGGCGGAGTACAGGCGCACCAGCTCGTCGGCGATCTCGCGGATCGCCTTGCGGGCCTTCGACTTGGTCTTCGCCCAGTCGGCGCCGCCCATGCGGTTGACGGACGGCTCCTCGCCGCCGACGTACTTGGTGACCTGGTCGAGCTGGTCGGAGGGGACGTAGAGCCGGTCGCCGGGCTGGCCCTTCTTCGAGGCCGCGTACTCGATGACGAGGTACTCGCGGGTGGTGCGCTTCGCGCCGGTGCCGACGGTGCGGCTGGTCATCTCCACGAAGCGGCCCACGCCGTGGTGGGCGTGGACGACGTGGTCGCCGGGCCGCAGCTGGAGCGGGTCGACGACGTTGCGGCGGCGGGAGGGCATCCTCCGCTCCTCGCCGCGGCGCGCCCCGGACTTGCCGGTGAGGTCGCGCTCGGAGGCGAGGACCAGCTTCAGGTCCTCGGCGACGAGCCCCTCGGCGAAGGGGCCGACGGTGACGACGGCCTCGCCGGGCTCGACGGGTCCCTCGAGCCGCTCGGCGAAGACGGCCGCCATGCCCTCGCCGCGGAGGTTCTCGGCGGCGTGGCGGGCCCCGCCCGTGCCGGCCATGGTCGCGAGGACGGACCAGCCGTCGGCGCGGCGGCGCTCGAGGTCCTTCGCGGCGTCGGCGGGCTTGCCGGAGTAACCGGGGTGGGTGGACGTGCCGGAGGTGGTCAGGTCGAGGTCGGCGTCGAGGCCGAAGGCGGCCAGGGTGAACCAGGCGCGGCCGCCCTCGAGGGCGTGGCCCTTCGCCTCCGACAGGGGCACGAAGCTCGCCGCCCCCACGTCGATCGGGAGTCCGCCGCCGGCGGCGGCGCTGGACCAGGCCGCGGCGAGGAACTCGTCGGTCGTGGCGACGAGCTCCTCGGAGCGGGCGCGCGCCTTCTCCGGGTCGACGACGAGGAAGCGGGCGCCGGCGGGGAGCACGTCGGCGACCTGCTCCATGCCGTCCACGAGGACGGGGCTGAGGGATTCCATGCCGTCGGCGGCGATGCCGTCGGCGATGCGCAGCAGCAGGTCGCGCACACCGGGCAGCTCCTCGGCGCGGGCGCGGGCGCGCTCGCGCACCGAGGGGGTCAGCAGGATCTCGCGGCAGGGCGGGGCGTCGAGCCCGTGCGGGACGGGATCGAGCGAGCGCTGGTCGGCGACGGCGAAGTACCGCACGTCGTCGATCTCGTCCCCGAAGAGGTCCACGCGCACGGGATGCGGCTCGGTGGGCGGGAAGACGTCCAGGATCCCGCCGCGCACCGCGAACTCGCCGCGCTTCTCGACCATGTCCACGCGCACGTAGGCGGCGTCGACGAGCTCCTGCTCCAGGTCCTCGAGGGGGTGCTCCTCCCCCACCAGCGCCCGAACGGGACGGAGGTCGCCGAGGCCGGTCGCGATCGGCTGGAGCAGGGAGCGCACGGGCATCAGCAGCACGTGCACCGGGTCCTCGGTCTCCGGATGGGCGATGCGGCGCAGGGTCTTCAAGCGCTTGGCGACGGTGTCGGCGCGCGGGGAGAGCCGCTCATGGGGCAGGGTCTCCCAGGCGGGCAGCTCGGCGACGTGCGCGGTGCCGACGAGGACGCTCAGCGCCGCCCGGAGATCCTCGGCGGCGCGGGTGGTGGAGGTGACCACGACCAGCGGCGACTCGGCGCTCGCGCGTCGTGCGAGGTCCGCGACGGCGAAGGGGAACAGCGCGGTCGCGGCGACGATGTCCCCGCCCGGGCCACGGTCCTCGTCCGCGCCGGCGGACTCGACGAGCTCGCGGATCGCGGTGAGGTCGGCGCCCTCGGCGAGGCGCGCGAGCAGCGGGGCGAGCGGCGGGGCGGACCGCTCGCCGCCCACGGCATCGGGGCCTGCGCCGGCGGCCCGGCCGGTGCGTGCGGCGTCGATCGGTGCGGTCATCGGCCCTCCCGGGAGTGGAAGCGCTGCTGAGCGGCGGTGAGGCCCTCGAGGACGACGGCCTCGACGGCGTCGGCGGCGTCCGAGATCAGCAGCTCGAGCGTGCGGCGCTCGGTGGAGGTGAAGGGGGCGAGCACGTGATCGGCGGTGTCGCGGCCGCCCGGAGGCCGGCCCACCCCGACGCGGACGCGCAGGTAGTCCTTGGTTCCCAGCGCCTTGGAGATGTCGCGCAGGCCGTTGTGGCCGCCCTCGCCACCGCCGCGCTTCAGGCGCACCGCGTCGAAGGGGATGTCGACCTCGTCGTGGACGACGACGACCTGCTCGGGGTCGATGCCGTAGTACGCGGCCAGCGCCTTCACCGGACCGCCGGAGACGTTCATGTAGGTGGTGGTCTTCGCGAGGATCACCCGCTCGCCGGCGCCGGGGGCGCCGAGGCGGCCCTCCAGCACGACGGCCTGCGCCCGCTTGGCGGCGGCGAATCGCCCGCCGGCGGCGTCGGCGATGTGGTCCAGGACCATCTGGCCGATGTTGTGCCTGGTCGCGGCGTACTTCGGGCCGGGGTTGCCCAGGCCCACCACCAGATACGGCCCGGGGCGGCGCTCGCTCACGGTCATGATGCTCCTCGTTCTCACCGGTGCGCGGCGGCGCACGACCCCGGACACCGTACCGGGGCGCCGCGCGATGCGCGACGCCCCGGCAGGCGGTGTGTGAGCAACGGAGCGGGACGGGGAGCCGACGGGCGTCCTGCCCGCGCTCCCCGTCCCGGAGGGGTCACTCCTCCTCGGAGCCCTCGGAGGACTCGGCGCCCTCGGCCTCGGTCTCGCTCTCGGCGCCCTCGGCGTCCTCGTCGACGACCGGCTCGAGGTCCTCCTCGGCCACGTGCGGCACCATGACGGAGACCACGAGGATCTCGGCGTCGGTGACGAGCTCGGCGTCGCCCGGGAGGACGACGTCGCCGGCGAAGAGCTGGTAGCCCTCCTCCTTGCCCTCGACGTCGATCTCGATCTGCTCGGGGACCTTGAGCGCGTCGACCGAGAGGGTCAGCGACTGCAGGTCGACCATCGCGACCGCGGGGGACACGGCCTCACCGGCCAGTACGACGGGGATGTCGACCTCGACCTTCTCGCCCTTCTTGACGATGATCAGATCGAGGTGGTTCAGCGAGCGCTTGAGCGGGTGGCGCTGGATCTCCTTGATCAGGGCCAGGTGGGAGGTGCCGTCGGCGAGCTGCAGCTCGAGGAGGGCGTTGGGGTTGCGGGCCGCGAGCGCGGTCTCGTGACCGGGCAGCGACAGGTGCAGCGGGGCCTCGCCGTGGCCGTACAGGACGGCGGGGACGCGGCTCTCGGCGCGCAGACGGCGGGCAGCGCCCTTGCCGAAGTCCTCGCGCAGTTCGACGTTCAGCTTCTCAGCCATGGTGGTGCTCCTCGTGGATGCGGGGCTCGACGATGAGCGACGCCACGGGGCACAGGGAGGGCACGCCTCCCGGAGATCCGCACCGCGTCGATCACGGAGGGGCAGGACCCCTCCCTCGCCGAAGTGACGCGCAGACACTACCACGCAGTCGTCCCCCCGGCGCCGGGGAATCGGGCGGACGTGAGCGGCGCCGCACGAGGAGGAGACCCAGCACCGCGCCGCCCCACCCCGACCTCCACCCGTCCCGCTCCCCGACGGGACCTACGTCCCTGCAGGTCAGGAGGACGAATAGGTGACCTTGGTCCTCGCGCGGACCGGCCGGTCGGACCTACCGTTGTTCTTGTCAGGACGACACCGCTGACATGGACATCATCGACATCACCGAGATCCGGCACCGACCGGGTCGACACCGAAAGGCACCTGCCGTGAGCGCCACCGCCGCCACCCCCGCCGCTGCGACTCCCGCCCGCCCCGCCGCCGAGCTGACCGCCACGCGGAAGGCCGGCTGGGGCTACACGCTCCTGGGCGTGACGCGCCTGATGGTCGGCTTCACCTTCCTGTGGGCCTTCCTGGACAAGACCTTCGGCCTCGGCTTCGCGACCCCGCCAGAGGGCGCCTGGCTGAACGGCGGCTCCCCCACCGCGGGCTTCCTCGGCGGCTCGATCGAGGGCGGCAACCCCTTCGCGGACGTGTGGAGCGTCTTCCTCTCGATCAACCCGCTCACGGACGTGCTGTTCATGCTCGGCCTGCTCGGCGTGGGCCTGGCGTTCATGCTCGGCATCGGCACCCGCGTCGCCGCCGTCTCGGCCGCCGCGATGTACACGCTCATGTACCTCGCCGCGTTCCCGATGTCGACCAATCCGCTCTACGACACCCACCTGCTGCTCGCGGTCGCCGTCCTCGCGATGGCGGGCCTGGCCGCCGGTGACCACATCGGCCTCGGCAGGCAGTGGAGCCGCCTCGTCAAGGGCAACCGGTTCCTGATCTGAGCCCCGGCACCACCCCGCCGCACGACGAAGCGGCCCCGTTCCCCGGTGGGAACGGGGCCGCTTCCCCGTCGGCCGCGTGCGGCGCGGGGCGTCGCGCCCGCAGGAAAAGCCGGCCCGGACCGCGTCGGCTCAGACCTCGCCGTCGAAGAGGCTCGTCACCGAGCCGTCGTCGAACACGGCGCGGATCGCCCGCGCCAGGAGCGGGGCGATGGAGAGCTGGGTGAGGCGGTCGAACTGCTTCTCCGGCGGGACCGGGAGGGTGTTCGTGCACACGACCTCGCGCACCTGGGAGTTCTTCAGCCGCTCGGTCGCCGGGTCCGAGAGGATCGGGTGGGTGGTGGCGATGACGACGGAGGCGGCGCCGTTGGCGATCAGCGCGTCGGAGGCCTGGACGATGGTGCCGGCGGTGTCGATCATGTCGTCGACGAGGATGCAGGTCTTCCCCGTGACGTCGCCGATCACGCGCTTGGCGACGGCCTGGTTGGGGCGCGTCGTGTCGCGGGTCTTGTGGATGAAGGCGAGGTTCACGCCGCCGAGCCGCTTGGACCACTGCTCCGCGACGCGGATCCGGCCGGCGTCCGGGGAGACCACGGCGATGTCCTCCTCGCCGTACTTCCTCTGCACGTAGTCGGCGAGGATCGGCAGCGCCATCAGGTGGTCCAGCGGCCGGTTGAAGTAGCCCTGCACCTGCGGGGCGTGGAGGTCCACGGAGATCATGCGGTCCACGCCGGCGGTCTCGTAGAGGTCCGCCATGAGGCGGGCGGAGATCGGCTCGCGGCCGCGGTGCTTCTTGTCCTGGCGGGCGTAGGGGAAGCTCGGCGCGATGGCGGTGATGCGCTTGGCGGAGGCGCGCTTGAGCGCGTCGATCATGATGAGGTGCTCCATCACCCAGGTGTTGATGGGAGCGGGGTGGGACTGGAGCACGAAGACGTCGGTGCCGCGCACGGACTCGCCGTAGCGCACGTAGATCTCCCCGTTGGCGAAGTCCCAGGCGTCCATGGGGAGGACCTCGACGCCGAGCTCCTCGGCGACCTCCTGGGCGAGCACCGGGTGGGCCCGTCCTGAGGCGAGGACCAGTCGCTTCTCCCCGGTGGTGACGATTCCGCTCATCGCTGCTCGTGCTCCTTGTGCTCCTCGGCGGCAGTTCCTGCGGGCGTCTGTGCCGCGGACCCCTGCTCGGCGTCGAGGGCGGCCCGGGCCGCGCTCTCGGCCGGGGTCCCCGCACGGCGTCGCAGGGTCCATCCTTCCATGTTCCGCTGCGAGACAGCGTTCACGCCCAGCGCTCCGGCGGGGACGTCCTTGCGCACGGTGGTGCCGGCGCCGGTCGCGGCGCCGTCGCCGATCGTGACCGGGGCGACGAGCACGTTGTCCGAGCCCACGCGCACGTGGCGGCCGACGGTGGTGCGGTGCTTGTTCACCCCGTCGTAGTTCGCCACGATCGTGCCGGCGCCGATGTTGGTGCCCTCGCCGATCTCGGCGTCGCCGACGTAGCTGAGGTGGGGCACCTTCGCGCCCTCGCCGATCACCGCGTTCTTCGTCTCGACGAAGCCGCCGATCTTGCCCTTCGCGCCGAGGTCCGTGCCGGCGCGCAGGTAGGAGAAGGGGCCGACGGTCGCGCCCTCGCCGATCACGGCGAGCAGCGCGTGGGAGCGGACCACCTCGGCGCCGGCGCCGACCTCGGTGTCGCGCAGGGTGGTGTCCGGGCCGATCACGGCCTCGGCGCCGATGTCGCTGGCGCCGTGCAGCTGGACGCCGGGGAGGATCGTCGCATCCTGGCCGATGGTGACGTCGGCGTCGATCCAGGTGGTGGCGGGGTCGACGATCGTGACGCCGGCGCGCATGTGGCGCTCGAGGATGCGGCGGTTCATCTCGGCGCCGAGCTGGGCGAGCTGGACGCGGTCGTTGACGCCCTCGACCATCATCACGTCCTCGGTGACCACGGCCCGCACGGAGCGGCCGTCGGCCCGCGCGATCGAGAGGACGTCGGTGAGGTACATCTCGCCCTGGGCGTTGTCCGTCGTGATGCGGCCGAGCGCGTCGCGCAGCACGGCGAGGTCGAAGGCGTAGATGCCGGAGTTGATCTCGTCGATCGCGCGCTGCTCGTCGGTCGCGTCCTTGTGCTCGACGATGCCGAGCACCTCGGAGCCGTCCTCGCTGCGCAGGATGCGGCCGTAGCCGGCGGGGTCCGGGACGCGGGCGCTGAGCACGGTGACGGCGGCGCCCTCGGCCTCGTGGGCGGCGACCAGCTCGCGCAGCGTCGCGGGGTCCAGCAGCGGCACGTCGCCGTAGGTCACCAGCACGGTGCCCTCGCCCGCGGCGACCTGCTCGAGGCCGCACTGGACGGCGCGGCCGGTGCCGGGGATCTCGTCCTGGTCGGCGACCCGCACCTCGGAGGCGTGCTCGGCGAGGTGCTCGGCGACGCGCTCGCGCTCGTGGCGCAGCACGACGACGAGCTCGCCGGGGCCGGTGCCCTCGGCGGCGGTGAGCGCGTGCACGAGGAGCGAGCGACCGCCGATCTCGTGGAGCACCTTGGGGGTGCGGGACTTCATGCGGGTCCCGGCGCCGGCGGCCAGGACGATGACGGCGGCGGGTGCGGTGGTCTCGGCAGTGGCCACGTCGGCAGCTCCTAGAGATCGAGGGTGGGATCGACGGGTGTCGGCCGCGCCGCCCCGGAGGACGGTGAGCGTTCCGCCATCAGGACTCGAACCTGAAACTTCAGAACCAAAATCTGAGGTGTTGCCGATTACACCATGGCGGAGCGCGCCCGTCGCGGAGCGCCTGCGAGCAGGCGCGGGGCACCGCCGGACGGGGCCGACGGGCGCACGGACGCGGGGCGATCCTACCGCCCGGGCGCCCCCGGCCAGCGCCCGTCGACGCGCTCGGGGGCTCCGCTGACCCGCCGGTCACCGTGCGGTCGCCGTGTGGGAGACTCGCCGCATGGCGGAGAACGGGGCCCCTCGCGGTCGGTCGACCCGGATGACGGGCAAGGAGCGGCGGGAGCAGCTCGTGCTCGTCGGCCGGCGGGTGTTCGCCGAGAAGGGCTTCGACATGACCGCGGTCGAGGAGATCGCCTCGCGTGCGAAGGTCTCCAAGCCGATCGTCTACGAGCACTTCGGCGGCAAGGAGGGCCTGTACGCGGTCGTCGTGGACCGCGAGGTCTCCACCCTGCTCACCGCGCTCGAGGAGTCCCTCTCCGATCAGCGCGCCCATCCGCGGATGCTGATGGAGCGCGCGGCGCTGGCCTTCCTCGCCTACATCGACGAGAACGAGGACGGCTTCCGGATCCTCGTGCGCGACTCCCCCGTCAGCCATTCCGTGGGGACCTTCTCCTCCCTGCTCACGGACGTCTCGCGCCGCGTCGAGGTGATCCTGGCGAGGCAGCTGCGGCTGCACTCGTACCCGATCAAGGACGCCGCGCTGTACGCGCAGATGCTGGTGGGCATGGTCGCGTACACCGGCCAGTGGTGGCTCGAAACCCGCAAGCCCTCGAAGGAGGTCGTCGCCGCGCGGATGGTGAACCTCTCCTGGTTCGGGCTGAGCTCGCTGGAGAAGAAGCCCGAGCTGCGCGGGGAGACGAAGGGCTGAGCTGCGCGGCCTGAGCAGCACGTCGCCCGCGTCGCCCGCGTCACCCATGTCGACCGCGGCCCGGACCGAGAACCTAGACTCGCCCCATGCCCACCACGCCTGCGCACGACGCCGCGCCGCCCCATGACGAGGTCGACCGCATCCTCGCGGGCTGGGAGCTCGCGCGCGAGGACCTCGACGTCTCGCCGCTCGCGGTCCTCTCCCGCGTCTCGCGACTGACCCGCTATCTCGAGATCGCCCGGCGCGAGGCCTTCTCCGAGGCCGGGCTCGAAGGCTGGGAGTTCGACATGCTCTCCGCCCTGCGCCGCAGCGGCGAGGACGCCCTCTCCCCCGGCGCGCTCATGCACGAGACGCTCGTGACCAGCGGCACCATGACCACCCGCATCGACAAGCTGGTCACCCGCGGCCTGGTCTCGAAGAACCGCAGCCCGCACGACGGCCGAGCGGTCGAGGTGCGGCTGCGTCCCGACGGCGTGGCCCGTGTCGACGCCGCGATGGAGCGCCTGCTCGAGGCGGAGCGGGAGCTGCTCGGCCCGCTCGCCGCGGCCGAGCAGGCGGAGCTCGCGGGCATGCTACGCACCCTGCTGCTCACCTTCGAGTCCGACGACCCCCTCGGAGGCTGAGGCCGGCGCACGGCGCCCGGTGAGCGTCCGCTCCCGCGCCGCCCGGCACCCTCCGACCCCGCTCCCCGTCCCCAGGAGGACCCCACCCGCATGGCTCATCTGCTCGGTACCCAGTCCCTCCACGTCGCGCTGCCCGATCGCGTGCTGCTCGACGACGTCACCGTCGGCATCGACGAGGGCGACCGTATCGGCGTCGTCGGCCGCAACGGAGACGGAAAGTCGACGCTGCTGCGCCTGCTCGCCCGCGCGCAGGAGCCCGACGAGGGACGCGTGACGGTGCGGGGCGGGGTGCGCGTCGGCGTGCTGACCCAGCAGGACGAGGCGACGGTCGGGGCGAGCGTCCGCGACCGCGTGGTGGGCGACCGGCCCGAGTACGAATGGGCCTCCGACGCGCGGATCCGCGACGTGCTCGCGGGTCTGCTCGGCGGCATCGATCTCGATGCACCGCTCACGGACCTCTCGGGCGGGCAGCTGCGCCGCGTGCATCTGGCGGAGCTGCTGGTCGGCGACTGGGACGTGCTGCTGCTGGACGAGCCGACGAACCATCTCGACGTCGAGGGCATCGCCTGGCTCGCCGAGCACCTGCGGCGGCGCTGGAGCGCGAAGGACGGCGGGCTCGTGGTGATCACGCACGATCGCTGGTTCCTCGACGCGGTGTGCACCCGGATGTGGGAGGTGCACGACGGGATCGTCGAGCCCTTCGAGGGCGGCTACGCCGCCTACGTCCTCCAGCGGGTCGAGCGCGACCGACAGGCCGCCGCGATCGAGTCGAAGCGGCAGAACCTGATGCGCAAGGAGCTCGCGTGGCTGCGCCGTGGGGCCCCGGCGCGGACCTCGAAGCCGAAGTTCCGCATCGACGCGGCGAACGAGCTCATCGCCGGCGAGCCACCCGTGCGCGACACGGTCGCACTGACCCAGCTGGCGACCTCGCGGCTGGGCCGCGACGTGATCGACGTGCTCGACGTCGACGCCGGCTACGGCGGCACGACCGTGCTGGAGGACGTGACCCTGCACATCGGCCCGGCGGACCGGATCGGGATCCTCGGCCCGAACGGGGCCGGGAAGTCGACGCTGCTCGCGCTGATCACCGGGGACCTCGAGCCGCTCGCCGGACGGGTCAAGCGCGGCAAGACGGTGACCGTGCGGCAGGTGTCCCAGCGGCTCGAGGGGCTGCAGGAGCATCTGGACTCCCGGGTCAGCGATGTCGTGGGGCGATACCGCACCACGTTCACGGCCGGCAAGGACGAGGTCTCCCCCGGTCAGCTGCTCGAGCGCCTGGGCTTCACCGCGGCGCATCAGAAGGTGCAGGTCAAGGCGCTCTCGGGTGGTCAGCAGCGTCGCCTGGACCTGCTGCTGACGCTGCTCGAGGAGCCGAACGTGCTGGTCCTGGACGAGCCGACCAACGACATGGACACGGACATGCTCGCGGCGATGGAGGACCTGCTGGACACCTGGCCCGGCCCGCTGCTGGTGGTCTCGCACGACCGCTACCTGCTCGAGCGCATCACGGACACGCAGTACGCGGTGCTGGACGGCACGGTGCGGCACGTGCCGGGCGGTGTGGAGCAGTATCTCGCGCTGCGCGCCGCGAGCGAGGAGGCCGCGGCGGGTTCGGCCTCGAGCAGGGCGACCGGCGCGGGCTCCTCCGGCGCTGCCGGCTCCGGGTCCGGCGGCAGCTCCGCGGTTGCCCCTGCCCTCTCCGGCGCCGAGGCGCATGCGGCGCAGAAGGAGCTCGGCGCGATCGAGCGGCGGATGCAGAAGCTCGAGAAGCAGACGGAGTCCCTGCACGCGAAGCTCGCCGGGCACGACCAGTCGGACTACCAGGGGCTGCAGGAGATCACCGCACAGCTGCAGGAGGTCGAGCGGGAGAACGAGGAGCTCGAGGAGCGCTGGCTGGAGCTGTCCGAGCAGCTCGGCTGAGCGTCGACGCCCGGCTGAGGTCGGCCGGTGCACGGCACTCGGGATCCGCGATTCCCGGATCTGCTCATCTCCTCCCGACTATCTCCCCCGACTGCCGCGTCGCACGATCCAGTCACCCGGGTAGCCCGGGAGACGGTGGATCCGGTGTGGATCCGGGATGTCCGTGAGCCGCAGGCGCAGATCCGTGAGCGCGCGCTGCAGGGTCATCAGCTCTCCGGGCTCGTCGTTCGCCAGCGGCAGTCTCTCGCGCCCGCTGTTCCCAGGGTTGATCGCGTCGCATCGGCGGTCCACGCGCTCGCCGGTCGTGCGGTGCTCCGTCATCCGTTCCCTCGCCGCATGCTCTGCCGTCGCGTGGCTTCTCGGAACATCGGTGTCGGATGCGCGGCTCGCGGATGCGCATCGTCGTCGGTAGGTGCCGAGCGGATCGAGGTTGATCGCCCCGCGGGTCGCGCTGCGGCCGTGACGGGTGGTCCAGCGGACGGTGCGGCGCACGCCGTCCTCGTCGCGGACCACGCGTGCGGTCTCCCCGGCGAGCTCCTTCTGGTTGCATGCGGCGCAGAGGCCGTTGCCGTTGTCGAGGGACGTCGCACCACCCTGGGACCACGGCGTGATGTGGTCGATCTGCCGTATCGGGGCGTCGCAATGGGGTCCGCGGCAGGTCTGGTGGGCGAGGGTGAGGAACCTGGTCAGCGCTGCGGGGAACGCCCGCGATCGTGACTCCACCGCGACCAGATTGCCGTGGTCGAGATCGGCGTAGAGCTGACGGATCGTGAGCGCGAGGTCGGTGTCCTCCTCGGACTGGGCTGCGCGGAGCATCTCCTCGCGCACATGGTCGTAGGGCACGGACCCGAATCCTTCGACCAGGGCGGCGTCGGCGTGCGCGGGGGCGAGGAGGGAGCGGTCGGTGATGACGATCCCGACATCGAGCGTCGTGGGGTCGATGCCGTCGCCGCGGCCGATCAGCGCGTCGGCGAAGAGGTCGGCCATGATCTGCTGGTGCCCGCGCCGGTCCCCCTGGGCGCGGGCGCTCTCGGCCGCGACGTCGAGTCCCTTGCGGATCCGAGCGCCGTCGATGCCGGGGACGAGGGCGGTGATCCGCGCCATCCCGTGGTCGGTGCGCCGCACCGTCACGTGCCGCTCCCGCTTCGCGGCCTGGTGGCGCGCGGCGGCACCGGCAGGGTCGAGGGCGTGGAGGATCCTCGCCGCCTCGTCGCCCCACTGCTGCGGCCCGCACCCTTCGAGCTCGGCGAGCCGGGAGGTGAGGATCGCATCGACCTGTCGACGCTGCTCCGGGGTCGCCGGGCCCAGGACCGAGCCGACCTTGTGGGCGGACTGCGGGAGCATGCGCGCGGAGGAGAGCGCCGAGATCATCCCGGGCATGCTGCGGACGAGCCGGCGGGAGGTCGCCAGCGTGCGCCCTGCGACCGCGCGGGAGGACTTCAGCGCCCGCGACGCTTCGGCGCGGGCCACCAGCGCGGCCTGCCTGGGGCTCTCCTCCCGTCGGAGGCAGTCCGCCTTCACCGCGTCCTCGAGGTGCACCGCTGTCCGCGCGCGCAGCGACTCGAGCGCTCCTTCCAGGCCGACGATGGTCTCGAGGAGCGTCATCGTCCCGTCGATGTCCAGCGAGTCCAGGGGCGCGGAGCCCCGCGCACCGAGCTCGGCGAGGACCTCGCGGGCGGCGAGGAGGTCGAGCTCGCCGATGGTCAGCTGCTCGGCGTCGACCTGGATCGGGCGGTCCGCACGAGGAGGGAGCTCGCCGGCCGGATCCCCGGACGGGCGGAAGTGCTCCCCGGACGGGCGACCATGTTCCCCGGACGGGCGGCCGTGACCGCCGGAGGCGCCGGCGGCACCTTCGGGGATCTCGCGCTCGTTCGAGGATTCCTTCGACATGCCTCAATTTTCGCACGGCCATTCGAGGAAGAGAAGACCCACAATGCAGCTACCGACCAGGAACTTCGCTGTGTGGACAACCCGGACGTGGGGAGGACAGGTCGACGGTCGCAGCAGGCAGCGGCACCAGCACCCGCCCGCCGAACTGCAGAGACACACCCATCTCAGGCCCTCGACTGCGCGTCTGGATCCGAGGGGGAATGTCAAGCGGCGTCGATTCCTGTGGATAACTCGGCTGCCGTCCACGGTCTTCCGCACCGAATTGCGGACAGCGCACTGTGGAAAACCAATACGTGGGGAGGAACCCTCGACACGACGCTGTGGATGACTCCGCTTCGTGGAGGAACCGTCCAAGCCGCACCGGGACGGGGCCGCGCCCGGAGGGGCGGGCCGCAGCCCCGCTCAGCTCTCCTCGAGCACGCTCGCGCCGGGCGCCGAGCCCCGCGCGATCAGGCAGGACTCCACCAGCCCGCCCTCCGTCAGGCCTGCCGCGATGGTGCGCGCGGCAGCCTCGTCCTCGACCAGCGCGGCGACCGTCGGCCCGGAGCCGCTGACGATCGCCCCGATCGCGCCGAGCCGCTCGGCGGCCTCGACGACCTCCTCGAGCCGGGGATGCAGGGCGAACGCCGCGGCCTGGAGATCGTTGTGGAGGGTGTCGGCGAGCAGTTCGAGGTTGCCGCCGCTGAGCGCCTGGAGCTGTCGCTCGTCGATCTCGGGTCGCTCCGGCGGCACCCGGCCGCCCGCGAGCACGAGCTCGTCGAAGCGCCGGAAGACCTCCGGGGTGGAGAGGTGCCCGCCGGGGACGGCGAGCAGCCAGGTCCACTCGCCGTGGGTGAGCACCGTGGTGAGGTCCGCACCATTGCCGCGGCCGAGCGCGGTGTGGCCGAGCATCGAGAAGGGCACGTCGGCGCCGAGCCGTGCCCCGAGCGTGCGCAGCGCCTCGGCGCCGAGGCCCAGCCCCCACAGCCGGTCCAGCGCCACGAGCACCGCCGCCGCATCGGCCGAGCCGCCCGCCATGCCGCCGGCGACGGGGACCTGCTTGCGGACGTGGAGCGCCGCCGCCTCCCGCACCCCGCACTCGGTGCGCAGCAGCTCGGCGGCGCGCAGGGCGAGGTTGGTGCCGTCCAGCGGCACCTCCCCCGGCACCTCGGAGGTGATCTCGAGGCTCATCTCGTCGGCGCGGGACGCTGTGACTGTCTCGTAGAGGTCGACCGCCTGGAACACCGTCGCGAGCGCGTGGTAGCCGCGGCCGTCCACGCCGCCGACGTGCAGGGACAGGTTGATCTTGCCTGGGGCGCGCACGACCACCCGTTCGAGGGCGCCGCTCACCCCTCGGCTCCCGTCGCGTCGTCCTCGGGCGCGGGGCCCCCTGTCGGACCATCCGTCCCGACCTCGCCCTCGGCCTGCTCCACCGCGGCGTGCGCGATGGCGCGGAACTGCTCGACCTCGAGGGTCTCTCCTCGAGCCGACGGGTCGATCCCGGCGGCGCGGAGGATCTCCTCGGCGCGTGCCGCGGTGCCCGCCCAGCCGGCGAGCGCGGCGCGCAGGGTCTTGCGGCGCTGGGCGAAGGCCGCATCGATCACGGCGAAGACCTGCTCCCGCTCCGCCGCGGAGCCGAGCGGCTGCTCGTGACGGACCAGCTGAACGAGTGCGGAGTCGACGTTGGGGACGGGCCAGAAGATCTGGCGCGAGATCCGTCCGGCGTGGACGGCCCGGCCGTACCAGGCGGCCTTCACGCTCGGACCGCCGTAGGTGCGGGAGCCGGGCCCGGCGGTGAGGCGGTCGACGACCTCGGACTGGACCATGACCAGCGCCGAGCGGAGCGAGTCGAAGCGCTCCAGCATGGTCAGCAGGATGGGGGTGGCGACGTTGTAGGGCAAGTTCGCGACCAGCATCGTCGGCTCCCCCGCGCGGGGCAGCCCGGGCAGCTCGGTGACCTGGAGGGCGTCGGCGTGGACGAGGCGGAAGCGCTCCTCCTCGACGCCGCGGGCGCGCAGGGTCAGGGGCAGCAGCTCGGCGAGGCCGCGGTCGAGCTCGACCGCGACGACGTCCGCCTGCGCCTCGAGCAGGCCGAGGGTGAGGGAGCCCAGACCCGGCCCCACCTCGAGCACTGCCTGACCGGGCTCGACGCCGGCACGTCCGACGATGGTGCGCACCGTGTTCGGGTCCATCACGAAGTTCTGACCGCGCTGCTTCGACGGGCGGATCCCCGCGGCCTCGGCGAGCTCGCGGATGTCGCGGTGGGTCAGCAGCAGGCCGGCGCCGTCCTGCTCGCCCCCGCGCCCCTGCTCCCCCGTGCTCATGCCGCGGCCGCCTCGGGCCAGCCGTACACGTCCTGGGTGGTCGCCCGCACCGCGCGGCAGGCCTTCTCGAGGGAGACACCGGTGGTCTCCGCGATCGTCGCCATGGTCAGCGGGATCAGGTAGGAGGAGTTCGGCCGGCCGCGATAGGGCACGGGGGTGAGGAAGGGCGCGTCGGTCTCGACCATGACCTGTCCGAGGCCGACCTCGGCGAGCGCGGCGCGGAGGTCCGTCGCGTTCTTGAAGGTGACGGTGCCGGCGAAGGAGAGGTACCAGCCGCGGTCCGCGCACCGGCGCGCGAACTCCGCGTCGCCGGAGAAGCAGTGGAAGACGGTCCGCTCGGGGGCGCCGTCGGCCTCGAGGATCTCGAGCACGTCGCGGTGCGCGTCGCGGTCGTGGATCTGGAGCGGGAGGTCGAGCTCCTTGGCGAGCGCGATGTGGGCGCGGAAGGAGGAGATCTGCGCCTCCCGCGCCTGCTCGTCCTTGCGGGAGGTGCGGAACCAGTCCAGGCCCGTCTCCCCCACCACGACCATGCCGGGGCCCCGCAGCAGCTCCGAGACCTCCGCGATCGCGGCGTCGAGGCCGACGATCCCGCGCCCCTCGTGGTCGTGGCCGCGGGCGTGCAGCGCCGCCTCGTTGGGGTGCACGGCGACGCCGCCGCGCAGGGAGGGCGGGCAGTCCGGGGCGGCCAGCAGCGCCGCGGTCCAGCGCACCGCCTCGAGGTCGGAGCCGATCGTGATCTGCGCGTCGATGCCGGCGGCGGCGGCGCGGTCCACGTGGTCATGGACGCTGAGCTGCGTGTCCCCGTCGGCGAAGTCGAGGTGGCAGTGGTTGTCGATCACCGGGGACGGCAGCGGCTCGGGCGCGGGCGGCCAGGAGCGGTCGCGCGTCTTCCCGCGCGGATCGATGTCCTCGCGGTCGCGCACCGGCGGGAGCGCGGAGGCGGGGGTGTTCTCGTGCGGTGACGGCATGCGACCATCGTAGGAGGGTCGCCGCACTGCTCCGCACCGTGTCCTCGGAAGCGCCCCCGCGGCCTGCGGGGCCGACGGCTGTCGCGCTGCCGCGAAGCGCCGCGGAGGCGCCAGACCGGCTGTGTCCTGCACCGCCGGTGTGCTACCTCACGGAGCGCGAGGGCGCGGAATCGATGCGGATGTGGCAGAATGGGTCGTCGTTGCGCGCCCTTTCGTGCACCCGAGCGCCCCGATCGTCGTGTCCCCGGACACTGCAGCGGGTTCGGGTCGCTGCTCGGGACGGACGCCAACGCCGTTCATCCTCCGGACCGTCCAAGGAGCGTCCCATGGCAGTGCCCAAGTTCAAGATGTCCCGTGCGCGCACGCACTCCCGCCGCTCGCAGTGGAAGGCGAACAACGCCGACCTCGTGCAGGTGACGGTCCGCGGCCGCACCGCCAACGTCCCGCGCCGCCTCGCGAAGGCCTACCAGCGCGGCCTCCTCCAGATCGAGGACTGATCCCGCGCGGGCACGGCCCGCGTGCAGGACCTTCGAGAACGCCCCCGGCACCTGGTGCCGGGGGCGTTCTCGCATGCGGGGCCGGCGCGCCACGGGGCGCTCACGCGCCCGGCGCCCCTACCACCGGCGTCCTCACCGCCGACGAGCGGCGAGCGCGAGGTCGTAGAGCTCGCTCGCGCCGACACCCTCGTGAGTCCGGGCGATCTCCTTCGCCGCGTCCTTGAGCCGCTCCCCCGCGGCCGCCCGCTCGAGCACCTCGTCGACGAGGTCCTCCGCGGAGGCGGCGACCGGCTCGGCCCCGGCGACCACGATCACGATCTCGCCGAGCACCTCGGTGCCCTCCGCCCAACGGGCCAGCTCGGCGAGGGTGCCGCGCAGGATCTCCTCGTGCGTCTTGGTCAGCTCGCGGGCCACGGCCGCCCGTCGGCCCTCGCCGAAGGCCTCCGCCATCGCGGCGAGTGTCGCGGCGGTGCGCCGCGGCGATTCGAAGAAGACCATGGTGCGGCGCTCGCCCGCGAGCGGCTCGAGGGCGCTCGCGCGCCGGCCGCCGCGCCGGGGCGGGAAGCCCTCGAAGGTGAAGCGGTCCGGGGCGATCCCCGAGGCGGCGAGCGCGGTGAGCACGGCCGAGGGGCCGGGGATCACCGTGACGGGCAGGCCCTCCTCCGCGGCGGCGCGCACGGCCTCGAAACCGGGATCGGAGACCACCGGCATCCCGGCGTCGGTGACCACCAGCACCCGCTGCCCGGCGCGGACCGCCTCGAGGAGCGTCGCGGTCCGCTCGGCCTCGTTGTGCTCGTGGTAGGAGAGGATCCTCGCGCTCGTGGAGACCTCGAGGTCGGTCATCAGCCGGTGCAGGCGCCGGGTGTCCTCGGCGGCGATGAGGTCCGCGGACCCGAGGGCCCGCAGCAGGCGCACCGAGGCGTCCAGGGGGTTCCCGATCGGGGTGGCGGCGAGGGTGAGGACTCCGGGCTCGAGCATCCCGCCATGCTAGTGCCGTCGGTGACGGTCCCCTCGACGACGTCGGGCGCCGCGTGCTGTCCGTGCCGCGGCCTGCCGATCACCTAGCATGACCGGGTGCGCACCGAGCTGTCCGAGGAGGAGTCCGCGGCGGGGGCCCGTCGTCGTGCGGCCGTCGAGGACGAGCCGGGCGCGCTGCTGGCCTCATACCGCCGGCGTCTGCGCGCCGTCGACCTGCCGGTCTCGCGGATGGCCTGGGCCGGGGCGATGGCCGTGTTCGGCCTCGCGCTCGTGCTGAGGCTGTGGGGGCTGGGGTCCATCGGGGAGCTGATCTTCGACGAGACCTACTACGTCAAGGACGGCTACACCCTGACCCAGCAGGGCGTGGAGATGGACTGGCCCGAGGAGCCCGATGCGGCCTTCGAGGCCGGGGACGTCGACTCCTACGAGGAGACCGCCTCCTACGTCGTCCATCCGCCGCTCGGGAAATGGCTGATCGGTGCTGGCATGACGCTGCTGGGAGCGGACAGCCCCTGGGGCTGGCGGATCTCCTCCGCCGTTCTCGGCTCCCTCGCGGTGCTGATGCTGACCTTCATCGCGCGGCGGCTGTTCCGCTCCACCACCGCGGGCCTCATCGCGGGGCTCCTGTTCGCCGTGGACGGGATGGCGCTGGTCCATGCGCGCACGAGCCTCCTGGACCCCTTCCTGATGGTGTTCGTGCTCGCCGCCTTCGGCGCGCTGCTCATCGACCGCGACCGGTTCCGGGAGCATCTCGCGCTGACCGCCGCCCGGATGCAGCTGGCCTCCGAGGCGCCGCCCCCGCTCGGGGCCTCAGGCGGGCTGCGGCCCTGGCGGATCCTGGCCGGGGCGCTGCTGGGGGCGGCCTGCGCGGTGAAGTGGTCGGGGCTGTACTTCGTGGCGGTCTTCGGGATCATGACCGTGCTGTGGGACTGGTGGGCGCGCCGCACGATCGCCCAGCCCCGCTGGTTCCTCGTCGGGCTGGTGAAGGACGCGATCCCCGCGTTCTTCGCGGTGGTCGGCACGGCGCTGCTGACCTACCTCGTCTCCTGGGCCGGCTGGTTCGCCTCCTCGATCGGGTACAACCGGCACCTCGCGGCCGACGAGGGCGTCGCCACCGGGTTCGGTCCGCTCGATGCGCTGATCTCGCTGTGGCTGTACCACCGCCAGGCCTACGACTTCCACGTCGGCCTCGACTCCGAGCACCCGTACGCGGCGCATCCCGCGGGCTGGCTGCTGCAGCTGCGGCCGACGAACTTCTACTACCGCTCCTACGACTACGGGGAGAACGGCTGCGAGGTCGCCCGCTGCGGCGCGCACATCCTCGACGTCGGCAATCCGCTGATCTGGTGGCTGGGAGCGCTGGCGATCCTCGTCGCCGTGGTGCTCGGGATCGTGCATCGCGACGGGCGGGCGTGGGCGTCGCTGTCGGGGATCGTCGCCGGCTACCTGCCGTGGCTGCTGTACACAGACCGCACCATCTTCACCTTCTACGCGATCGCCTTCGAGCCGTGGCTGATCCTGTGCCTGACCTACATGCTCAGCCTCGTGATCGGTCCGCCGGGCGCGGAGCCGGAGCGGCGCCTGGCCGGCGGGCTGTTCGTCGGCTCGCTGCTGGTGCTCATCGTGATGGTCTCGGCGTTCTTCTGGCCGGTGTGGACCGGGCAGGTGCTGGACGTGGAGCAGTGGCAGTACCGGATGTGGCTGCCGTCCTGGACCTGACAGACCGCGGGCGCGCCGGCATCCCGTGCGGCAACCCCGCAGTCCGGTGCATCACGGCCCCTGCCCGCCGCTACGATGACGCCATGGCCACGGACCCCTCAGCGCTGCGAGCTCTCGCCCACGACCTCGGTGTCAGCACCCGGTACTGGGGGTGGGACGGCACCGAGAAGGATGTCGCCGACTCCACCCTGCACGCGATCCTCGCCGCGCTCGGCTCCCCGCTCGCCTCCGACGAGGACATCGCCGCCGTCCGCGCCCGCCGCGAGCGCGCCCCGTGGGAACGCACCCTCCCGCCCGTGACGGTGATGCGCGAGGACCGGGCCTCGAGCGTCCCCGTGCACGTCGACCACGGCACCCCCGTCTCCGTGCACGTCCTGCTCGAGGAGGGCGGCCGGGTCGACCTCGTCCAGGGCGAGGACCACACCCCTGCCCACGACCTCGACGGCACGCTGCGCGGTCGCGCCCGCTTCCTGCTGCCGGAGGGGCTGCCGCTGGGCTGGCACCGGCTGGTCGCCGAGACCGCCGCCGGTCCCGCCGAGGCGGACCTCGTGGTCACCCCGGCACGGCTCACCGTCCACGAGCAGTACGCGGCCCGGCGCGCCTTCGGCGTCCAGGCGCAGCTGTACTCGGTCCGCTCCGAGCGGTCGTGGGGCATCGGCGATCTCGCCGACATGCGCGACCTCGCCGCGATCACCGGCGCCCGCCACGGCGCGGACTTCCTGCTGGTGAACCCGCTGCACGCCTCCTACCCGACCCCGCCCGTGGAGCCCTCCCCCTATCTCCCGGTCACCCGGCGCTTCACCGCCCCGCTGTACCTGCGCATCGAGGAGGTGCCCGAGCACCGCTCCCTCACCGAGGTCGCCCGGCAGAAGGTCGAGCTGCTGCGCGGCACGGTCGCGGACCGCAACACGCGCGGGGACCGGCTCGAGCGCGACGCCGTGCTGTCGGCGAAGCTCGAGGCGCTCGAGGAGCTGTTCGCGGTGCCGCTGACGGCGGGCCGGGCCGCGCTGCTGGACGCCTACCGGGCGCGGGAGGGGCAGGGGCTCGAGGACTTCGCCCTGTGGTCCGCGATCGCGGAGTCGGTGCGCGGCACGCCCAGGGAGACCGTGCTGCAGCATCTCGACGAGGCGGTCCTCGAGCAGGCACGGACAGAGCTCGCCGACCGGATCGAGTTCCACGTCCGCGTGCAGTGGTGGCTGGACGAGCAGATGGCCGCCGCCCAGGCCGCCTCGCGCGAGGCCGGGATGCGGATCGGGATCATGCACGACCTCGCCGTCGGCGTCGAGCAGGTCGGCGCGGACTCCTGGGCGCTGCAGGACGTGCTCGCGCGCGGCGCGACCGTCGGCGCCCCCGCCGACCAGTACAACCAGCAGGGCCAGAACTGGTCGCAGCCGCCCTGGCACCCCGAGCGCCTGCGCGAGGCGTCCTACCGGCCGTGGCGGGACATGCTGCGCACCCTGATGCGGCACGCCGGTGCGCTGCGGATCGACCACGTGCTGGGCCTGTTCCGGCTGTGGTGGATCCCCGAGGGGCACCGGGCGGCCGACGGCGCCTACGTCTCCTACGACCACGAGGCGATGATCGGGATCCTCGCGCTGGAGGCGCAGCGCTCGGGCACCCTCGTCGTCGGCGAGGACCTGGGCACCTTCGAGCCATGGGTCCGGGACTATCTCGTCGATCGCGGGATCATGGGCACCTCGATCCTGTGGTTCGAGTACGACGGCGAGGGGAAGCCGCTGCGCGCCGAGGACTACCGCACCCTGTGCATGGCCTCGGTGAACACCCACGACCTGCCGCCGACGGCCGGCTATCTCGCCGGCGACCACGTCACCCTCCGCCACGAGCTCGGGCTGCTGGAGCGGCCGCTGGACGAGGAGCTCGCGACCGACGCCGCCGGACGCGAGGAGGTGCTGGACGTGCTGCGGGCCGAGGGGCTGCTGGCCCCGGGCCCGGCAGGCGACGTCGAGGAGACGGTGATCGCGCTGCACCGGCACCTGGCCCGCACCCCGTCGATGCTGCTCGGGGTCTCGCTCGTGGACTGCGTGGGCGAGCGACGGATCCAGAACCAGCCGGGCACCGACGAGGAGTACCCCAACTGGCGGATCCCGCTCGCGGACCCGGCCGGCCGGCCCGTCGGCCTCGACGAGATCGCGACCGATCCCCGCACCGCACGGCTGCTCGCCGCGGTGCGGGAGGGGATCGGCGGGCGCTGAGCCCGCTCTCCTCCGCCCGCCGGGACGCTCGACGACGCAGCCCCGCCTCCCGTGATCGTGAGAGGCGGGGCTGCGTCATCGGCGGGGCAGGCTCAGGAGGCGGTGACGGTGCCCCACTCCTCGCGCGCCTCGAGGAAGGCGCGGGCCGCGGCCTGGGCGCCCTCGAGGCTGTGGTGGGCGCCCCAGCCGCACTGGACCTCGTTCGCGGCGGGGACCTCGTCGGCCGCGAGCAGGTCCCGCAGTGTCGCCTCGAGGATCGGGGCGAAGCCGTCTGCGTCGTGGTCCCCCACCAGCAGCACGTAGAACCCGGTGCGGCAGCCCATCGGGGAGACGTCCAGGACGTCCCCGGAGTGGTTGCGCATGTGCTCGGCCATAATGTGCTCGAGGGAGTGGACCGTCGCGGACTCGAGATGGGCGAGGTTCGGCTGGGTGAAGCGGACGTCGAACTTGGTGAGCACGTCGCCGCCGGGCAGCTCCTTGCGATCGGCGATGCGCAGGTAGGGCGCGGCGACGGTGCGGTGGTCGAGGTTGAAGCTCTCGACGTTCATACGGGGCTGCTCGGTCATGGTTCTCCTCTGATCGGGTGTGGGCGGAGGGTTCAGGGGCCGACGGGGCCGGTGCGCCGTCGGCGGGTGCGGAGGCGCGACGCAGGCGCTCTGCGCGGCTCGGTCAGCGGCTCGAGCGGGAGGTGCGGCCGCGGACGACACCGACAAACTCCTGACGGATCTCGTCGTCGGCCGCGCGCGGCCAGGCGAGCGCGATGCGTGTCGGTTCGCCGTCCCGCAGAGGGAGGGCGACGGCGTCCTTGCGACGGTGGAGGCGGGCGAGGGAGAGCGGGACCCGCGCGAAGCCGACTCCGCTCGCGGCCACGGCGATCCGCGAGGCGGCATCGTCGAGGTGCTCCTGCCGGATCTCGGTCTGCCCCTCGAGGTCGGCCTCGACGATGTCGTCCTGCAGGCTCAGCACGTCCTCGTCGCCGACCACCACGCAGGCGCGCTCCTCCCACAGCGCCACCCGGTGCAGCTGCTCGCCCGACTGCTCCGGCAGCGGGAGGCGCACGAAGCACATGTCGACCTCGCCGCCGATCAGCGCCTCCGTCTGGCGGGACAGCGGCACGGGGACGAGCTCGAGCCAGGCATCGCGGCGGCCGGACTTCCAGCGGCGCAGGAAGCGGTCGGGCTCGACGCCGGGCACGAAGCCGACGCGCAGGGTGGTGTGGTGCATGGGACCAGACTAGGGCCCGAGACGGTCCTGGGTCGTCCCGGGGCTCGTCGGTCGTTCGGCGCGGGCGAGGACGCGCAGCAGGTCCGGGGTGAAGCGCTCGGCGCGGACGAGGTTCAGCATGTGGTTGCCGTAGGGCAGCAGCTCGAGCCGGCCCTGCGGGGCGGCGGCGGCGAACGAGCGCTCGTGCAGTCGCAGCTGCTCGAAGCGGCCGTGGAGGAAGGTCACCGGCACCGGGATGCGGGACAGCTCGCCGCGCAGGTCCAGGGAGCCGACGGCGGTGAAGGCGGGGGCGACCACGTCGATGTCGGCCCGACCGCCGCGCAGGTAGGCGCGGGCCCCGTCCCGGCCCAGCAGCCAGGTAAAGGGGAAGGCCTCGGAGCCGCTGCGCATCGCGGGCAGCAGGTCGGTGGCGGTGATCAGGCGGGCGTAGAGCCGGGCGGTGAGTGGGGTGGGCTGCACCGCGGCGCCGCAGGCGACGAGGGAGCCGAGGACGGGGGATGCACCGGCCAAGTCGGTGCCGGCGTCGGCCCGGTCCGCCGCGCCGAGCCGCGCCGCGGAGCGGATCGCGAGCATCCCGCCGAGCGAGCTGCCGACGAGGTGGACGGGCAGAGCGGTCGCCTCGTGCGCGGTGCGCGCCGCGCCCTCGATGACGGACTGCGCGGCCTCGAGGGTGAAGTTCTCGCCGCGGCGTGCGCCGTGCCCGGGCAGGTCCGGGGCGAGGACGTGGTGGCCGGCGGCGCGGAGCGCGGGCACCTGCGGGTCCCACTGGCTGTGGGAGGTGCGGGCGCCGTGCACGAGCACGACGGGCCAGGGACGTGCGGGCCCGGCGGGGCGGGTCGCGGCGGGGTCGCTCACGCCGGCACCGTCGCCGCCGCGCAGCGGTGCAGCACCTTCGCGAAGCGCTTGGGGCGGGAGAGGTTCGCGATGTGCCCGGCGTCCTGGAGGATCACGAGCTCGCCGTCGCGGGCGGCCTCGACGAAGAGCGCCTCGTGGCGGCGGAAGGGGTCGTGCTCGCCGTTGACGAAGGTGATCGGCACGTCGATCGCGGCGACGTCGGCGAGCAGGTCGAGGGCGCCGATCGTGCGCACCACGGTGCGGATCACGCCGTGGGCGCGGCCGCCTCCGTAGTAGCGCTTCGCGGCCTTGCGGGTGTGGCGCCGGGCGAAGGAGCGGGCGACGCGGGCATCGGAGTCGCCGGGCAGCCAGTCCTTCATCGTCATCCACAGCCCGTACATCCGCGCCATCGCGGGTCCGGGCACGATCGTGCAGTCCGCGGCGACGACGCCCGCGAGCCGGCCGGGGTTCGTGCCGGCGAAGTGGAGGGTGAGATAGCCGCCGAGCGAGAGGCCGACGAGCAGCGGCGGCTGCTGGCAGCGGGAGACGGCCTCGTCGATCGTGGCGAGCGCGGACTCGAGGGTGAAGGGCTCGCCGCGGCGGGCGCCGTGGCCGGGCAGGTCCGGGGCGATCACCTCGTAGCCGCGGTCGCGCAGACGGCGCACCTGGCCCTTCCACATGGTGCGCGAGGAGCGCACGGCGTGGATCAGCACGATGCTCCGAGTCACGGCGTCCCCTCCCCCGGTCCTCTGCGGCCCGTCCCGCACGGAGCGTACCGGAGCTCTCGGAGCGGGACTAGCCTGGGACGATGCCGAGCTACCGCCTCCACCTGCCGATCGGTGCGCTGCGCGCCGGCTCCTCCCCCGCCGACGTGCTCGAGCAGGCCGCGCTCGCGCTCGGCTCCCTCCACGCCGTGGAGCGGAAGGACGTCGAGGCGCCGCTCGTCGCGGGCCGGCGCGTCGGCCGGGTGGTGCTGCGCTTCGGCGTGGATCCGAGCTCCCGGGCGGAGGAGGACGAGTCGGCACGGCGGGCCCTCGCGGCGGTGGCCCGGCATCTCGAGGAGACCGTGTGCGAGGTCGCTCCGGCGAGCGCCGTGGTGCTGAGCCGCGGTGCGGGCGGACGGTTCCGTCCGATCCCGCCCTCACGCTCCGGGGCCTGATGACGAGTGCCGGGCCTGGGACGGGCCCTGGTCGTGTGGTGGGATGAGAGCGGTGCGCCGTCCGCGCGTGCTGCCGTCGTCCCAGGGGGAGAACGATGATCCAGCCCGTCACCGCACCCGTCGGCCGCCCGCTCGTCAGCGCAGTCACCGGCACCAACGGCAAGACCACCGTCGCGACCGCGACCCTGCAGCTGCTGCGCGCGGCGGGGCTGCGCGCGGCCGGCTGCGACTCGACCGGGATCGACGACGTGCACGGTGCGGTGAGGCCCGCGCAGTTCCGGCGCTCTGCGCAGTTCCTGCCGGACCTCATCGCCGAGCAGGTCGCGCTCGGTGCGGAGGCGATCTCGCTCGAGGCCTTCGTGGGGATCCTCAAGGACGGGCTGCTCGAGCACGTCGAGGTCGACGTGGCGGTGTGCACCGGGCTCGAGCGCGACCATCTCGACGTGCACGGCAGCCTCGAGGCGTACTGGGGCGCGAAGTTGCGGCTGTTCGAGGAGCACCTGCGGCCCGACG
Organism: Brachybacterium sp. AG952; assembly: GCF_004362645.1. Classification (NCBI taxonomy): domain Bacteria; kingdom Bacillati; phylum Actinomycetota; class Actinomycetes; order Micrococcales; family Dermabacteraceae; genus Brachybacterium; species Brachybacterium sp. AG952. Next base: position 38,072 of record NZ_SNXV01000005.1, read on the forward strand.
GGGTGGCGGTGCTGGCGACGGACTGCGCGCAGGGGGATCTGGTGCGGGACGCGGCGGCGCGGCGCGGGGCGCGCCTGGTGACGGTCGGTCCCGGCGGTGACGTGGTGCTCGAGGAGGCCGAGGAGGTCGCCGCGGCCGACGGGGCGGTGCGGCTCGAGGGGGTGCTGTGCGTGGGCTCGCAGCGTCTCCCGGTGCTGCTGCCGACGGTGCACGCGGTGGCGGTGATGAACCTTCTGCTCGCGGCGAGCGCGGTGATCGCCCTCGGTGCGGGGCCCGGGACGGTGGCCGAGGCGCTGGCCGGGGTGGCTCCTCCCCCGGGTCGGCTCGAGGTGATCGGGCGCCGCGGCGGCGTCACCGCGATGGTCGACACCGCGCACAACCCCGCGGCGCTGCGCACAGCGCTCACGGCGGTGCGGGACCGGACCGAGGGCAGGGTGCTCCTGGTGGTCGGTGCCGGCGGGGAGCGCGACCGGGCCAAGCGCGCCCCGATGGGCGAGATCGCGGCCGAACTCGCGGACCTCGTCGTCCTCACCGACGACAACCCGCGCCGGGAGCCGCCCGCCCGGATCCGCGCCGAGGTGCGGGAGGGCTGCCCGGACTCGATCGAGGTGCCGCGCCGGGCCGATGCGATCCGCGCCGCCTGGGAGATGGCGCGCAGCGGCGACGTGGTACTGGTGGCCGGCAAGGGCGACGAGACGGAGCAGCTGGTGGGGACGCAGCGCGTGCCGCACGATGACCGGGCTGTGCTGCGAGCGCTGCTGGCACGCGACTGACGGGCTGGACATGACGGTGCGGCGCCCGCTCGTCGCGGACGCCGCACCGTGGTCGACTCAGATAAGGCCGCCATCCGGGTCATAGCCGCCGTCCGGGTCGTAGCCCCCGTCCGGGTCGTACCCACCATCGGGGTCGTAGCCCCCGTCCGGGTCATACCCACCATCGGGGTCGTAGCCCCCGTCCGGGTCATACCCGCCATCCGGGTCATAGCCCCCGTCCGGGTCATACCCGCCATCCGGGTCATACCCGCCATCCGGGTCATACCCGCCGTCCGGGTCGTACCCGCCGTCGGGATCGTAGGTGGAGCGTGCGTCGGTCATGGTGTCCCCCTCGGTGTCGTCGGACCGATGCACGACCGAGTGAACCCGGTCACACGTCGAGGCGCAAGGGACGGGACGGAATCGATGGCGGCATCGCCGCGGTCGTCCCGTTCGCCGGCACGAAGAACCCCGCCGGTCCGGAGACCAGCGGGGTGATTTTGTGGAGCTAGGGGGATTCGAACCCCCGACCTTCTCATTGCGAACGAGACGCGCTACCAACTGCGCCATAGCCCCATGTCGCTCGGCGACCGCATCAGATTAGCACCCCACCAGGGATGCTGTCGCATCGAGGCGGGCCTCTTGACGAAGGTCACAGAGCGGGCGTTCAGCTCCCGACCCGCAGGGCCTGCAGCTCGTCCTGCAGACCGTCGAGCACCTCGAGCCGCCCCTGGCCGGAGCAGGCGACGTAGGCGGGCTGGAGGTGGTCGGGCCGCTCGGCGACCTCCTCTCCGGGCCAGGTGCGCAGGGAGCCTCCGGCGCGGCGGAGGATGTGGAAGCCGGCCGCGACGTCCCAGGAGTTGATCGCGGTCAGCGCGGTGGCGTCCGCCCATCCCGCGGCGACGTAGGCGAGCTCGAGCGCGGCGGAGCCCAGGTGGCGCACCGCGGAGACCGAGTCCTCGAGGGTGCGGACGGCGTTCGCGGCGTACTCCGGGAAGCGGGAGCCGGTGCGCTGGCCGGGGTAGCCGGAGAGCACGAGGGCATCGGGGGCCGGGCGGGTATCGCGCGGGATGATCTCGCGGCCGTTCAGGGTCGCGGGGCCGTCGGCCGCGGCGAAGACCTGGCCGAGCACCGGCGCGTCGATCACGCCGGCGACCAGCTCGTCGCCGATGGTGACGCCGATCGAGATGCAGAACAGCGGCAGGCCGGCGGCGAAGTTGCTGGTGCCGTCGATCGGGTCGACGTAGAAGCTGACCTGCTCGGGACCGGAGTGCTCCGCGGCGGGGCGCTCGCCGCCCTCCTCGCCGACGATGCGGGCGCTGGGCAGCAGACGGCGCAGCTCGGAGACGATGATCTCCTCGCTGCGGCGGTCGTGCTCGGTGACGATGTCGTGGCTGGAGGTCTTGTACTCGCGGGAGAGGTCGTCGCGGTCGAGGCCGCGGAGGTACTCGGCGGCGGCATGCGCGGCGGTGAGGGCGTGCTCGAGCAGCTGGGCCGGAGACGGGGCGGAGGAATCGGTGGTGTTCATCACCGCCAGGCTAGTCCGCCCTGGTCAGCCTCGGGGCGACGGCCCGGAGCACGGACGCCTCCCCTTCCTCGACCGGCCCTCCACGGCATCGCCGGGTCATGCCCCGAGAAGATGGCGCAGCGCAGGCGTCATGAGCTGGCCGTCCGGGTCCGCGGCGCGGCGCACGGCGCGGAAGTCCTCGAAGCGCGGGTAGAGCCGGGAGAGCTCGCGGGCGCCCAGCCAGTGCATCTTGCCCCAGTGGGGCCTCGCCCCGAAGTCGGCGAGGGTTCGCTGGACGAGCAGCAGGTAGGGCCCGGCCTCCTCGCGGTGGTACCGGTGCGCGGCGATGTACACGGTCTCCCGCTCGAACGCCGTGGAGAGCCAGACGTCGTCGGCCGCGGCCCGGCGAATCTCGAGGGGGAAAGTGACGCGCACGTCCTCGGCCGTGAAGCGGGCGCGCAGCGCCGTGAGCGCCGCCTCGAGGTGCTCGGCCGGCAGCGCCCACTCCGACTCGTGGAAGCGCACGCGGCGCGGTGCGGCGTACACCGCGGCGGAGTCGTCGACGGTGCGCGGCCCTGCGAAGACGTGGGAGGCGATCTCGGCGACGGGCCTCGACAGCGGCGGGGCGAGGGCGGCGGCGCGGCACAGCATCTCCCAGGCGCCGTTGCCGAGCACCTCGCGCTGCAGCAGCTCGGCGGCGCGCGAGGGCCGCTGCCGGGACGCGTCGGCCGGGAGACGGCGCATGGTGCGCACGGTCGCGCGGTCGGTGCGGGGGAACCAGAAGATCTCGTGGTGGTCCTCGCTCTCGCAGGTCGCGAGGAACTCGCCGGCCGCCTCGTCGAGGGGCCGGGTGGTCTCGACCATCTCGAGCCGGTAGGCGGGCACGCACTGCAGGGTCACCTCGAGGATCACCCCGATCGTGCCGAGGCCGAGCCGTGCCGCCTCGAAGAGGTCCTGGTCCCGGGCCGGCGAGGTGTCGAGGACGGAGCCGTCGGGCAGGGCGATCCGCAGTGCGCGCACCGTGCCCGCGAAGCCGGTGTAGCGCGCGCCGGTGCCGTGGGTGCCGGTCTGGATCGCGCCGGCGATCGACTGCCGGTCGATGTCCCCCATCGTCTCCAGCGCCAGGCCGTGCGGGGCGAGGAGCTCGGCGACCGTCCAGAGCCGGGTGCCGCCGCGCAGGGTCACCAGGCCGGTCGCGGGATCGGCGCGGACCAGACCCTGATAGCCGTCGAGGGTGAGGAGCAGCCCGTCGGTCGCCACCAGCGGGGAGAAGGAGTGGCCGCCGCCGAGCACGCGCAGCGGGAGACCGCGGGAGCGTGCCTCCCGGAGCGCGGCGGTGACCTCGTCCTCGCTGGTGGGGGCGAGGATCTCGTGCGGGGTGAAGCGGACCGCGCCGGACCAGTTGCGGCGCGGTCGGGGGCGGTCGGTGCGCGGGCGGCGGCTCGGGCTCGTCGTCATCGACGGCTCCTTCCGGGACAGGGGCGGCAGGGCGCTGCGGGCCGGGGGTCAGAGGAAGGTCCGGCCCTCGCCGCGGTAGGTGGGCATCGGGTCCAGGACCTGCTCGCCCTGGACGGGCAGGTAGTGGGAGAAGTGCTCGGCGGGCTCGCCCGACTTGGCGTGCCGCAGCCACACCGTGTCGCCGACGCGCAGGTCCTCGGCGGCGGGTCCGATCACGGGGGTCTGCACCTCGCCGGCCGCCTCCTGCGGAGCGAAGGCGAGTCCGGGCGGATGGGCGATGGTGGGCAGGCGGTCCGTGCCGGGCGGGCCGGAGGCGATCCACCCGCCGCCGAGCACGGTCGCGACGCCCTGGGCGGGGCGGCGCACGACGGAGGTGCCCAGCCACAGCGCGGGCTGCGGGGTGAAGCCGCGGTAATGGTCGAAGAGGCCCGGCCCGATCAGTCCCGAGCCGGCCGCAACCTCGGTGACGGCCTCCTCGGCGGCGCTGGACTCGAGCGAGCCGGTGCCGCCGGCGTTGACGAACTCGAGCGGGGCGAGCGCCCGGACGGCGGCGACCACCTCGGCGCGGCGTGCGGCGATCTCGGGGCGGGACAGGCGCTTCATCGCGCGGACCGCGGCGCCGTAGGGGGTGGGGGCGGCGTCGGTGACCCCGGCGATGTGGCCCTCGTAGGCCATCAGGCCCACCAGCCGGAGCCGGGGCCGGGCGAGCACCGCGCGGGCGAGGTCGACGGCCTGGCCCGCCGTACGCACCGGCGAGCGCAGGGCGCCGAAGCGGATCCCGGGCAGCGGGGCAAAGGAGACGTCGAGCTCGAGCGCCACGCGGATCCTGCGTCCGCCCGTGCGGGGAGGGAGGTCGGCGGTGGCGTCGAGGATCAGGTCCAGCTGCGCGGTCTCGTCGACCATGAGCGTGATCGCGCCCAACGCCTCGGGCGAGGCGGCGAGGCGGCGCAGCGCCCCGCGCTCCGCGGTCGGATAGGCGACCAGCACGTCCCGTGCCCCGTGGGCGACGAGCCACAGGGCCTCGGGGAGGGTGAAGGCGAGGATCCCGGCGATGCCGGGGCGGGCGAGGAGCCGGTCGAGCAGCCCCCGCACCCGCAGCGACTTCGAGGCGATGCGCACCGGGGTGCCGCCGGCGCGGCGGAGGAGGTCGTCGGCATTGGCGTCGACGGCGTCGAGGTCGAGGACCGCGAGGGGCCGCTCGGACCATCCCGCCCGGGCCAGCAGTCCGTCGAGCCCTGCGAGGTCGCGCACCGGGTCCGCCTCAGGCGCGGCGGCGGGCGAGGATCTCGTCGAGGTGGAGGTCCTGGGCGGGGGCGAAGCTCTCCTCGACCGCCTCCGCCTCCTCGACGTGGGCGCGCTCCAGCGGCACGGACTCCGGGAGCATGCTGCGGCGGTGGGCGGCGTGACGGCTGGCGAGGTCGTCGACCTCGCCGCGCAGGGCGTAGGTGGGCCGCGGCACCGGGCGGGGCGTCCACTCCCCCGGCCGCGTGACCTGCTCGGCCGCGCGCTCCGAGGCGGTCTCGAGCACGGACGCGGAGGCGGTCTCGGCCTCCGCGGACGCGGCGGGGTGCTGCGCGGCGGAGACGGCCGACGGGGCGGACAGCTCGCGCCCGGCGCTCGCTGGCGCCTGCTCGGCGCGTCGAGGCGCGGTCTCGGCCTCGGCCCGCTCCTGACGGGCGCGGGTCGCGGCGCGGGTGAGGCGGGCCCGACGCTCCAGCTCGGCACGGCGCAGCCCCACCAGGAACACGCCGAGCACGACCGCGCCGAGGACCGGCGGCCACCAGGGCAGCACGTTCGCGACCGCGCCGACGACCAGCGCGGCGGTGAGGACGATCAGCCCGATCAGCACCCCGCGCATGAGACGGCGCGAGCGTCCGCGCTCCTCGCCGAGGTCGACGCGGGTGCCGGGGTCGGTGTCGAAGCGGGGCCGACGGGTCGGATCGGCGGGACGCATGAGCAGGCGGTCCTGGGGCATGGGGGTGGTCACCTCGGCAGACGAGCGGCGGGCGTGGACGGCCTCGGAGAGATCCCGGGCCTGGGGCGTCATCCCGGCCTCGTCCGCGGCGCGGGCGCGGCCCATCACCTCGCGACGGGCCGCGGTGCGCGGCAGCGCGTACACCAGCCACAGCAGCAGCAGGCCGCCGAAGAGGACGGCACCGAGATTGATCGACTCCACACCGCCACAGTAATGACACCGATGTGATTCGCCTGGTCACGGAACGGGCGTGTCGGCGAGCAATTCCGTGCGCCGTGCCACCGCGGGGCTCAGCCGGTCGGTGCGGGGCTCGGATGCTCGCGCTGCAGGCGGCGCAGGACCCCGTAGCCGGCGTGGTCGGTCGCGACCTCCTCGGCGGTCAGCGCGAAGACGAGGTGGTCGCGCCAGCCGCCGTCGACGTGGATCGCCGCGCGACGCATCCCCTCGGGGCGCAGGTTCAGCTTCTGGACCACGCGCAGGCTCGGCGCGTTCTCGGGCCGCACGGTCACCTCGACCCGGTGCAGGCCCAGCTCGGCGAAGAGGTGGTCGATCACCAGCGCCGCCGCGCGCGGCGCCAGTCCGCGGCCGGCCATCTCCCGGTCCACCCAGTAGCCGAGCACCGCCGAACGCACCGCCCCGTACTGGATGGGGCCCGCGGTGATCTGCCCGATCACCCGTCCGCCGACGACCATCGCGAGCGGGAGGGAGGTCCCCAGCCGCGCCTGCTCGTCGGCCCAGCGGCGCAGGGTGCGGAAGTCCGCGGGCCCGCGCTCGCTCAGCGGGTCCGTCGCGTCCCACGGCCGCAGCCAGTCGGCGCTGCGGGCGCGCAGCCGCTCGAAGTCTCCGCGGTCGCGCCGTCGCAGCGGGCGCAGCGTCAGCTCCCCATCGCGCAGGACCAGGGGCCACACGTGAACCATCGCGTCATCGTAGACGTCCCACGGACTCGCCTGCGCGTTCTCCCGCCGTGTGCGACTCTGGGCCGTGGACGCCCGGCCTCGGCCGATGCGCCGCAGCCCGGGGCCTCCCACCCCCGGGTCGGCGCGCCGGGCGGCGAGCGGGCGCCTGCGCAGTTGCAGAGCGCGCAGCAGGAGAAGGAGGCACTCGTGGACGAGCAGCTCGTGGACAAGCAGTCGGAGAAGAAGGCGCTGCGCACGACGCTGCGCGCGGACCGGCGTGCCGTGTACGGCGAGGACCCCGGCCGGCGCTCCCGCGAGGCGGAGGCGATCCTCGCGCATGCCGCGGGGATCGTCGCGGACATCGAGGCGCTGGCCGCACGTCGCGAGGAGGCCGGGGACCCGGCCCCTCGCGTCGCCGCCTTCCATCCCACCCCGACGGAGGCCGACGTGATGCCGCTGGCCTCCGCCCTCGCCGCGCGGGGCGCGGAGCTCGTGTTCCCCGCCGCCGCCGGGCCGGAGCTCGAGTGGATCCGCTGGGACGGCCATTCCGCCTTCGCCGACTCCCCCGGCCGCGGCTTCGGGAAGGAGCCCCGGGGCGAGCGGCTCGGGCCCGATGCGCTCTCCGAGGCGGTGCTCGTGCTCGCCCCCGCGCTCTCCGTGGACCGCTCCGGCACCCGGATCGGGCACGGCGCCGGCTACTACGACAGGGCGCTGACCACCCTTCCGGCCGAGGCGCGGGTGGTGGTCGTGATCCATCCGCACGAGCTGCTCGCGGCCGGGACGCTCCCCCGCGAGGAGCACGACGTGCCGATCCGCGAGGTGCTGACGGCCGACGGGATCGTCTCGCTGGTCACCTCCGATCCCGCCTGAGCGCCGCGCGGTCGTAGACTTCCTGCGGCCGCCCGTGCGCGGCCCGCACATCGACCATCCCGGAGGACCCGCGTGCCCACGTACGTCTATGCCTGCAAGAACTGCGGACATCGTTTCGAGCAGTACCAGAGCTTCAGCGAGGACTCGCTGACCACCTGCCCCGAGTGCGCGCAGGAAGCCCTGCGGAAGGTCTTCGACTCGGTGGGCATCGTCTTCAAGGGATCGGGCTTCTACTCGACGGACTCGGCGACCTCGGGCGCCTCCACCGTGGGCGGGGGCTCCTCTTCCGACGGGGTGGGCGGCTCCGCCTCGTCCTCGGAGGGATCGGCCCCCTCGTCCTCGGCCGGCCCCTCCTCGGGCGGGTCCTCGGCGGGCTCCGCCTCGCAGCCCGCCGCCGCGGCCTCCTGACCTCTCCTCCCCACCGCCCCGCCGTCCACTGCGGGGCGCGATCCCTCGCGCCGTCGCGGAGGCGGCCCTAGCGTCGGGGCATGCTCACTCGACTGCTCCCTCACCTGCCGACATGGCGCCGGGCCCTGCGCCGTCGGCGCCGCACCCTGGCCGTGCTCGTCGTGGCCGCCGCCGCGGTGCTGCTGGTGCCCTCGCTCGTGCCGGGCTCGGTGACGGGGACGGAGGTGGTGGTCGCCGCCGAGGACCTGCCGACCGGCACCGCCCTGGAGGCGGAGCAGATGCGCACCGTCGAGGTCGCGAGCTCGCTGGTGCCCTCCGGTGCCGCGACCGCGGTGGAGGACCTCGTGGGCGAGCGCCTCGCCGCCCCGGTCGCCGCGGACGGCCCGATCCTCTCCGGGGATCTCCTCGCCACCGGCGAGGACCCCCTCCCCGAGGGGACGGCGCTGCTGGCCGTCCCCGTGCCGGAGGTGCTGCTGCCGCATCTCCGATCGGGGACGCGGATCGAGCTGCTGATGAGCGATCCCGTGGACGGGTCCGCGACCCGCATCCCCGCGGAGATCCGTTCCCTCTCCGCCGCCGCGACGAGCCCGGGAGCGCTCAGCACAGGGACCGATACCGGTGTCCAGGCGCTTGTCCTCGTGGACCGGCAGCGGTCCGGAGAAGTCGCTCACGCTCTCGGTACGTCGAACGTCACGGTGTCCGTGATCCGCTAGAGTCCGAGCGGGCCGTGACTTCGGTTCTCCCTCATCCCCCATCTTGAGAAGGAACTCCCCATGAAGGGCTTCAAGGACTTCGTCATGCAGGGCAACGTCATCGACCTCGCGGTCGGTGTCGTGATCGGCGGCGCGTTCACCGCGCTGGTCACCGCCTTCGTCGACAACCTCATCAACCCGGTCGTCGCCGCCGCGGGCGGCGCGGACAGCGTCGAGGGCTTCGGCTTCAAGATCTTCGAGAACAACGAGGCGACCTTCATCAACTTCGGTGCGGTGATCTCCGCGATCATCACCTTCCTGATCACCGCAGCCGTCGTCTACTTCGTCTTCGTGATGCCGATGACCAAGGCCCGCGAGGCGGCCAACCGTCGCAAGGGCGTCGAGGAGGAGGTCGAGGCGGCTCCCGAGGACATCGTGCTCCTCTCCGAGATCCGCGACCTGCTCAAGACCCAGAACCCCCAGGGCGGCAACCCCCAGGTCTGATCCACCCCGGCGCGGCATCGCCCGCGCACCCCACGACGGGGGCGGCACCGTGCGGTGCCGCCCCCGTCGCCGTTCCCGGGGTGGACGTCGTTACCCGGGCGGGCCCCGCGCGCGAGACCGGTGCCCGCCCCGGCGCCGGGGCGGGATGCGATACCGTCCCCCGGGTGACCCGCTCCCCCACCGCCCCGAAGGGCACCACCCGCCCCGGGGCGCCCGCCGTCCCGGGCACGGAGGACGTGGCCGCTGCGGCCGGTCCCGCTCTCGAGGCGATGATCGAGGCGACGATCGCCTGGTACGCGGAGACCGCCCGCGACCTCCCCTGGCGCTCTCCCGACGCGACGCCCTGGGGGATCCTCGTCTCCGAGGTGATGCTGCAGCAGACCCCCGTGGTGCGGGTGCTGCCGCGCTGGCTGGAGTGGATGCAGCGCTGGCCCGAACCGGCCGACCTCGCCGATGCCCCGACCTCCGAGGTGCTGCGCGCCTGGGATCGGCTCGGCTATCCGCGACGCGCGCTGCGTCTGCAGGAGTGCGCGCGCGAGATCGTGCGCGCGCACGGGGGCGTGGTCCCGCGCGGCGAGGAGCGGCTGCGGTCGCTGCCCGGGATCGGCGAGTACACCGCCGCCGCGGTCACCGCCTTCGCCCACCACGACCGCGCCGTGGTCGTGGACACCAACATCCGGCGCGTCCTCGCCCGCGCCGTCCGCGGCAGGGCGCTGTCGGACCGCTCCTACTCCGCCGCCGAACGGGCGCTCGCCACGCACACGCTGCCCGCGGAGCGTGAGCGGTCGGTGGCGTGGAACCAGGCCGTGATGGAGCTCGGCGCGCTGGTGTGCACTGCGCGGACGCCCCGCTGCGCCCAGTGCCCCCTCGCGAGGGTCGGCTGCGCGTGGGTCGCCGCGGGCCGCCCCGACCCCGAGGAGGACACGCGACGCCGTCAGTCCTTCGAGGGGACGGACCGGCAGATGCGCGGTCGGATCATGGCGCTGCTGCGCGAGCAGGGCGCGGCCGGTCCTGCGATGCTCGCAGCGCTGGATCCCGAGGATCCGGTGCGGGTGGAGCGCTGCGTGCGCTCCCTGCTGGCCGACGGGCTCGCAGCGGTGGCGGAGGAGGCGGGAGGGGCCGCCGCGGCGGGCGACGCCGGCGCGCTCCCCGGCCTGCGTCTGCCCTGAGGCACCGCGCAAGCCCTGAAGCACGGCGCCGACGGGCTCAGGCGCTCCGGTCGAGCTGCTTGATCATGCGGGTGTTGCCCAGGGTGTTGGGCTTGACCCGGGCGAGGTCCAGGAACTCCGCGATCCCCTCGTCCGGGGAGCGCAGCAGCTGGCTGTAGATCTCCGGGTCGACCGTCTCGGCCATCTCCTCGAAGCCGTGCCGTGCGAAGAACTCGACCTCGAAGGTCAGGCAGAACACGCGCTCGAGGCCGAGCTGCACGGCCCGGTCCAGCAGCGCCTCGAGCATCCGGTGGCCGAGGCCCGTGCCGCGCACCGTGTCGGACACGGCGAGGGTGCGCACCTCCGCGAGGTCCTCCCACATCACGTGCAGGGCGCCGCACCCCACCACCGTGCCGTCCTCGTCGACCGCGACGAGGAACTCCTGGACGGCCTCGTAGTAGGAGACGAGGTCCTTGCCCAGCAGGATCCCGGTATGGGTCATCGGCTCGACGATCGCGTTGATGGCGCGGACGTCGGCCGGGAGCGCGGGACGGATCTGCGCGGCGGTGCCTGAGGTCATGCGGGGCTGTCCTCTCCGTGGACGGTGGTGGCGGCGTCGGCCTCGGCGTCCGCGCCGGGGCCGGTGCCGACGGCGGAGCCGGCGCCGACGGCGGAGCCGGCGCCGACGGCGGAACCGGTGCCGACGCCTGTGCCGGTCTCGACGGCGGAGCCGGCCTCTGCGTCGGCCTCGGCGTCGCGACGCTCGGCATCGCGGCGCTCGGCGCGACGGTCGAGCCAGCGGTGCACGGCCGCGATGATCCGCTCGACCACCAGTGCCATCACGATCGCGGCGACGAGCGCCACGGTGATCGCGAGCAGGTGGTTGTTCTCGAACCAGGCGCCGGCGACCGCGCCGATCGCGCAGGAGTACACCGCCCACACGAAGGTGGACAGCAGCGAGCGGGGCCAGAACAGGCGGTGCGGGTAGTGCACGGCGCCCGCGACGAGGTTCACGGCGGTGCGACCGAAGGGGATGTAGCGGGCCGTCATGAGGAAGACCAGGGCCCGCTTGCGCAGCCCGTTCTCCGCGGCCTCGACCGCGCGTCGACCCTTGCCCCCGCGCAGGAAGCGGAAGCGCTCCCAGCCGATCTTATTGCCCAGGAGATAGCCGAGGTTGTCCCCGGTGAAGGCGCCGGCCCAGGCCGCCAGCCCGATCAGGATGATCGAGGGTCTTCCGGAGCTCGACCACAGCGAGGACAGGGACACGATCGTCGACTCGCTGGGGACGGTCGGGAAGAAGCCGTCCAGGGCGGCGAAGGCGTAGACGACGAGGTGGACCCACCAGGCGTCGCCGATCTGGAGGATCCAGTCCTCCAGGACGCCGGTCAGCGAGAGGAGACGATCGAGCAGCTCTCCCATGGGTCCTTCCGGTCAGGGGTCCCGCGGCCCCATGGGGGCCGCTGCGCTCCGGGACGTGATCCCGTGACCGGTGATCCCGGTCCGGGAGTGCTCCGCGCTCCGGCGAGCGACCGGAGGCGGGATCGGTCACGGCCCGGCTCCCGCGGACGGGGGCCGGGCCGTGGCCCGAGCTCAGGAGGTGCTGGCCTCCGCGCTGTCGGGCGTGCTGTCGGCGCCGTCCGCGCCGTCCGCGTGGGTGACGTCCTCGGCGCGGGCCTGGGTCATCGACTCCACGTCGACCACATCGGAGATCGGCTCGAGGGAGCCGTCCTCGCCGCGGCGGGCGAAGGTGAGATCGCCCAGCAGGCCCTCGCCCTCGGCGTCGACCACGATCTGGTCGCCGACCTGGACCTGGCCGAACAGGATCCGCTCGGAGAGGGAGTCCTCGATGTCGCGCTGGATGGTGCGGCGCAGCGGCCGCGCGCCCAGCACGGGGTCGTAGCCCTTCTCGGCCAGCAGATCCTTCGCCGGCTGCGTGAGCTCGAGCGTCATGTCGCGGTCCTGCAGGCGACGCGAGAGCTTCGCGACCTCGAGATCGACGATCTGGATGATCTCGGTCCTGGACAGCTGCGGGAAGACCACCACGTCGTCGACGCGGTTGAGGAACTCGGGCTTGAAGTGCTGCTTGAGCTCCTCGTGGACCTTCGACTTCATCCGCTCGTAGTCGGTGGAGAGGTCGCCGCCCGCGGTGAAGCCCATGGAGACGCCCTTGGCGATGTCCCGGGTGCCGAGGTTGGTGGTCATGATGATGATGGTGTTCTTGAAGTCCACCACGCGGCCCTGGGAGTCGGTCAGGCGGCCGTCCTCCAGGATCTGCAGCAGCGAGTTGAAGATGTCCACGTGGGCCTTCTCCACCTCGTCGAACAGCACGACGGAGAACGGCTTGCGGCGCACCTTCTCGGTGAGCTGGCCGCCCTCGTCGTAGCCGACGTAGCCGGGGGGCGAGCCGAACAGGCGCGAGGCGGTGTGCTTCTCGCCGAACTCCGACATGTCCAGCTGGATGAGCGCTTCCTCGTCGCCGAAGAGGAACTCGGCCAGGGCCTTGGCCAGCTCCGTCTTGCCGACGCCGGTGGGCCCGGCGAAGATGAACGAGCCGCCGGGGCGCTTGGGATCCTTCAGGCCCGCACGGGTGCGGCGGATCGCCCGGGAGATGGCCTTGATGGCCTCGTCCTGCCCGATGACGCGCTTGTGCAGCTCGTCCTCCATGTTCAGCAGGCGCGAGGACTCCTCCTCGGTGAGCTTCACGATCGGGATGCCGGTGGAGGCGGCGAGGACCTCGGCGATGACCTCCTCGGAGACGGTGGTCACCGCGTCGGACTCGCCGTGGCGCCAGGCCTTCTCCTTCTCGTCCCGCTCGGACTTGAGCTTCTGCTCCTCGTCGCGGAGGTTCGCGGCGAGCTCGAAGTCCTGCCCGTCGATCGCCTCCTCCTTCTTCTTCCGCGCCTCCTCGATGCGGGAGTCGAACTCCTTGAGCTCCGGCGGCGCGGTCAGGCGGCGGATGCGCAGCCGGGCACCGGCCTCGTCGATCAGGTCGATCGCCTTGTCCGGCAGGAAGCGGTCGTTGACGTAGCGGTCGGCGAGGTTCGCCGCGGCGACGAGGGCGGAGTCGGTGATGGTCACCTTGTGGTGCGCCTCGTAGCGGTCGCGCAGGCCCTTGAGGATCTCGACGGTGTGCGCGACCGAGGGCTCGTCGACCTGGATCGGCTGGAAGCGGCGCTCGAGCGCGGCGTCCTTCTCGATGTGCTTGCGGTACTCCTCGAGGGTGGTCGCACCGATGGTCTGCAGCTCGCCGCGGGCCAGCATGGGCTTGAGGATGCTGGCGGCGTCGATCGCGCCCTCGGCGGCACCGGCCCCGACGAGGGTGTGGATCTCGTCGATGAACAGGATGATGTCGCCGCGGGTGCGGATCTCCTTGAGCACCTTCTTCAGGCGCTCCTCGAAGTCGCCGCGGTAGCGGGAGCCCGCGACCAGGGAGCCGAGGTCGAGGGTGTAGAGCTGCTTGTCCTTGAGCGTCTCGGGGACGTCCCCGGCGACGATCGACTGGGCGAGGCCCTCCACGACGGCGCTCTTTCCGACGCCGGGCTCGCCGATCAGGACGGGGTTGTTCTTGGTGCGGCGGCTGAGCACCTGCATGACCCGCTCGGCCTCGCTCTCGCGCCCGATGACCGGGTCGAGCTTGCCGTCGCGGGCGGCCTGGGTGAGGTTGCGGCCGAACTGGTCCAGCACGAGCGAGCCCGAGGGCTGGCCCTCGGAGGGGCCGCCGGCGTTGGCCGGCTCCTTGCCCTGGTAGCCGGAGAGGCGCTCGATGACCTCCTGGCGCACGGCCGACGGCTCGGCCTTGAGGCGGGAGAGCACCTTGACGGCGGTGCCCTCGCCCTCGCGCAGCAGGCCGAGCAGGATGTGCTCGGTGCCGATGTAGTTGTGGCCGAGCTGGAGCGCCTCGCGCAGGCTCAGCTCGAGCACCTTCTTGGCGCGCGGGGTGAAGGGGATGTGGCCCGAGGGGGTCTGGTTGCCCTCGCCGATGATGTCCCGGACCTGCTCGCGCACGGCGTCGAGCGTCACGCCGAGGGCCTCGAGCGCCTTCGCGCCGACGCCCTCGTTCTCGTGGATCAGGCCCAGCAGGATGTGCTCGGTGCCGATGTAGTTGTGGTTGAGCAGGCGGGCCTCGTCCTGCGCCAGGACGACGACGCGACGCGCCCGGTCGGTGAACCGTTCGAACATGGTCCTCCCCCATTCGGTGGTGGTGATGGATCGAGAGTACGCGGATCGGGCGGGGATTCCCCGTGTGTTCGCCGCGGGCGTGATGGCTGTTCGCCGTGGGCATGACGACCCGCTCCACCGGTGGCCGCGGGATCCCGACACGCGCCGCCGACCCGCCGGTCGGGTGCCACGGGACGATCGGGACCGCCCCGTATCATGGCGTGCGTCACACCCCCTTCCTCAAGGAGCACCTCATGGGCGCCATCGTCGGCGGAATCATCCTCTTCGTCCTGGGAGCCATCGCGCGCTTCGCCCTCGAGATCGACATGCCGGGGGTGGACTCGGCCATGCTCGGCACCATCCTGATGGTCGCGGGAGCGGTGCTGTTCCTCGTCGGCCTGCTGCTGATGCTGCGCTCGCGCAAGACCGTGGTGGACACCCAGAACGCTCCGGGGCACAGCGTCTCCGAGCGCCGCGACCCCCCGCCGAACGTCTGAGGGTCACGACCCGACCGAGGCGGCAGCCCCTGTGAGGGGTGCCGCCTCGTCGCTGTGCAGGCGGCGAGGCGCCCGGCGCGGGCGCGGCGACCCCGGGCGGACGCCTGCGGACACGAGATACGCTGATGGGCACGACCGCCCGGGGCCGCGCGAGGCAGCACGCCGACCGGCCGCGAGGCGAGTGACGAGCAGCGAACGGAGAGACATGGCAGACCTGGACGTGACCCGCGCGGATGCGGTGCTGATCGGCGGCGGCATCGCCAGCGCGACCCTCGCCGCGATGCTCACCGAGCTCGAGCCGGACTGGGACATCGTGGTCCTCGAGCGCCTGGACTCCCTCGGCGCGGAGTCCAGCGACGCATGGAACAACGCCGGGACCGGGCACAGCGCGCTGTGCGAGCTGAACTACACCCCGCAGGACGTGGACGGCTCCGTCAGCCCCGCCAAGGCCATCGCGATCAACGAGCAGTTCCAGGTCTCTCGCCAGTTCTGGACCCACCTCGTGGAGAACGACCGGATCGGCGACCCCTCCCGCTTCATCCACACCGTCCCGCACATGAGCTTCGTGCACGGGATGGAGAACGCGGACTACCTGCGACGCCGCCACGAGGCGCTCGTCGCCAACCCGCTCTTCGACCGCATGGAGTTCACCACCGAGCACGCCCGGCTCGCCGAGTGGGCGCCGCTGGTCTCCGAGGGACGCCCGGTCACCGAGACCATCGCCGCGACCTGGTCGCCCGACGGCACCGACGTCGACTTCGGGGCCCTGACCCGGGAGATGCTCGACTTCGCCTCCCGCGCCGGGACCACCGTCGCCACCGGCTCCGAGGTCGTGGACCTGCGCCGCATGGGCAACGACTGGGGCGTCATGGTGCGCAGCACTGCCGAAGACTCCCTGCGCGTGGTGCGTGCGCCGTTCGTGTTCGTCGGCGCGGGCGGCTACGCCCTGCCGCTGCTGCAGAAGTCCGGGATCGAGGAGATCCGCGGCTTCGGCGGCTTCCCGATCTCGGGCCAGTGGCTGCGCTGCACCGACCCGGCCGTCATCGCGCGGCACGACGCGAAGGTGTACGGAAAGGCCGCCGTCGGCGCCCCGCCGATGAGCGTCCCGCACCTGGACACCCGGTACGTCGGCGGGAAGCGCTCGCTGATGTTCGGCCCGTACGCGGGCTGGTCGCCGAAGTTCCTCAAGTCCGGCTCCTACACGGACCTCTTCGAGTCGATCAAGCCCTCGAACCTCACCCAGATGATGGCGGTCGCGCCGCCGAACCTCGACCTCATGGTCTACCTCGGCTCGCAGCTCGCCGCGACCACCCACAAGCGCTTCGAGGCCCTGCTGGAGTACATGCCGGACGCCGAGATGTCCGACTGGGAGGAGGTCACCGCCGGGCAGCGCGTCCAGGTGATCGCCCCCGACAGGAAGAAGCACGGCGTGCTGCAGTTCGGCACCCAGCTGATCACCGCGGCCGACGGGTCGATCGGCGGCATGCTCGGCGCCTCCCCCGGCGCGTCGACCGCGACGAGCATCATGCTCACGATGCTCGAGAAGATGTTCCCCCAGCGCATCGAGGCGTGGCGACCCGCGCTGCAGCAGATGGTCCCCAGCTGGGGCACCCACCTCTCGGAGGACGCGGAGCTCGCGCACCGCACCCTCGAGCGGACCGCCGCCGCCCTCGACCTCGCCCACTGAGAGCCACCCGGCCTCGCCCACTGCGCGTCGACGACGACGCCTCGCCGCTCCAGGAGAGCTCATGCGGATCTCGCTGATGACCACCTGTCTGGTGGACGTGATGGCCCCGGACGTCGCCCGGGCCACCGTCACCCTCCTGGAGCGGCTGGGCCACGAGGTGGTGTTCGACAGGCGGCAGACCTGCTGCGGCCAGATGCACACCAACTCCGGCTACTACACCGAGGCCGCGCCGATCGTGCGCTCCTTCGTGGACACCTTCGAGCCGGCGCTCGATCGGGTCGACGCGATCGTGATGCCCTCGGGCTCCTGCACCGGCTGCGTCCGCGACCAGCACGCGCTGGTCGCCCGGCACGAGGGCGACACGGCGCTCGAGGAGCGCGCCGCCGCGGTCGCCGCGAGGACCTACGAGCTCTCCGAGCTGCTGGTGGACGTGCTGAAGGTGACCGACGTGGGCGCGTTCTTCCCCCATTCGGTCACCTACCACCCCACCTGCCACTCGATGCGCTTCCTGAAGGTGGGGCCGCGCCCGCTGAAGCTGCTGCGCGCGGTCGAGGGCATCGAGGTGAAGAACCTGCCCGAGTCCGACACCTGCTGCGGCTTCGGCGGCACCTTCTCGGTGAAGAACGACGCCACCAGCGACGCGATGGTCACCGACAAGGCCGCGAACGTCGTCGCCTCCGGTGCGGAGTTCGTGGTCGCGGGCGATGCCTCGTGCCTGATGAACATCGGCGGGAAGCTGCACCGCACCGGGGCGGCACCGCGGTCGGTGCATCTCGCGCAGATCCTCGCCTCGACGAAGGAGGACCCCTTCGTCCCGTCGGAGACCATCCTCGGGAGGGCGTCATGAATATCTGGACCGGTCGACGAACTGCGAGGAACGAGCGGGAGGAGATGGTCGAGAACCGCTCCGCCGGTCGACGAACTGCGAGGAACGAGCGGGAGGAGATGGTCGCATGAGCACCGTCCAGCTGGGCATGCCGACCGTCCGCCCCCAGCACGCCTCGCCCGTCTCGACCCTGCGGGGCGAGCGCGGGTTCCCGGAGGCGGCGCGGGAGGCGCTGGGCGATGCGACCCTGCGCGCGAACATGCGCCACGCGACCTCGACGATCCAGGCCAAGCGCGCCGGGGCGGTGCGCGAGGTGCGCGACTGGCAGAAGCTCCGCAGCGCCGGCAGCGCCCTGAAGTGGCAGGTCACCGATCATCTCCCGGAGCTGCTCGAGCAGCTCGAGGAGTCGGTAGCAGCCGCAGGGGGCGTCGTGCACTGGGCCCGCGATGCCGAGGAGGCCTCCGAGATCGTCACCCGCCTCGCCCTCGAGCGCGATGCCCGGGAGGTGCTGAAGGTCAAGTCGATGGCGACCCAGGAGATCGGCCTGAACGAGGCGCTCGCACATGCGGGCATCCGGGCGCTCGAGTCCGATCTCGCGGAGCTCATCGTCCAGCTCGCGGACGACACCCCCTCCCACATCCTGGTCCCCGCGATCCACCGCAACCGCGCGGAGATCCGCGAGATCTTCCTGGCGGCGATGCCGGATCTCGATCCGTCCATCACCGACGACCCGGCCGAGCTCGCGGAGGCGGCGCGCCGCTTCCTGCGCGAGAAGTTCCTGGACATGCCCGGCTCGGTCGCGATCTGCGGGGCGAACTTCGCGGTCGCCGAGACGGGCACGCTGGTGGTCGTGGAGTCCGAGGGCAACGGGAGGATGTGCCTGACCCTGCCGCGGACCCTGATCTCCGTGGTCGGGATCGAGAAGATCGTCCCCACCTTCCAGGACCTCGAGGTGTTCCTGCAGCTGCTGCCCCGCTCCTCGACCGGAGAGCGGATGAACCCGTACACCACCCTGTTCACGGGCGTGCACGAGGGCGACGGCCCCGAGGAGTTCCATCTGGTGCTGCTGGACAACGGGCGATCGTCGGTGCTGGAGGACCCCGAGGGGCGCAGCGCCCTGCACTGCATCCGCTGCTCGGCCTGCCTGAACGTGTGCCCGGTCTATGCGCGCACGGGCGGCCACGCCTACGGTTCTACCTATCCCGGCCCGATCGGCGCGATCCTCTCCCCGCAGATGACGGGCATGAGCGGCACCGACGACCCGAACTCGACCCTCCCCTACGCCTCGAGCCTGTGCGGCGCCTGCTACGACGTGTGCCCGGTGAAGATCGACATCCCCGAGATCCTCGTGCACCTGCGTGCGAAGGACGTGGACCGGCGCCGCGAGGCGCGCGGCGAGTTCCACGGCAGCTGGGACCTGGCGCTGAAGGGCGCGAGCCGCCTGATGTCCTCCCCTCGCGCCTACGACCTCGCCGTCCGCTCGGCGAAGCCGCTGTCCTCGCTGCTGCCCGGCGCGAACATCGGACGGCTGCCGGGGGCCCTGCCGATCATCCCGGGCTGGACCGACCACCGTGACCTGCCCAGCCCCCCGCAGTCCTTCCGGTCCTGGTGGGACGAGCGCGAGAAGGAGCGCGTCGCTCGGGGCCCGGAGGGACCGGCGTCCGACGGGCCCGGCGAGAACGGCCGCGCGCGGCCGGCCGACGGGCCCGCCCCGGACGGCGACGCCTCGGCCGCCGGCGCCCTTGACGGGGAGGAGCAGCCGTGAACGACTGGACCGACGCCCGCCCCGCCCGCACGCCGGGGATGAGCGCGAAGGAGGAGATCCTCGCGCGCGTGCGCACCGCGCTCGCGGCTCCGCGCCGCGATGCGGTGACGGAGGCGGAGGACGTGCCCCGCGACTACCAGCGCTCCGATGACAGGCAGGAGCTCGGCACCGCCCCGGAGAAGGTGCGCGACGTGCTCGTCCAGCGGCTCGAGGACTACACCGCGGTGGTGCACCGCACCACGGCGTCGGAGCTGTCGGCCGCGATCGCCGCGGCGCTCGGCGACGCCGCCTCGGCGGTGGTCCCCGCCGGTCTGCCGCCCGAGTGGAGGCCGCCGCCCGGCGTCGCGGTCACCGTCGACGACGGCACCGCCTCGCCCCGCGAGCTCGACGGGATCGACGCCGTGCTCACCGGCTGCCACACCGCCATCGCGCTGACCGGCACGATCGTGCTGCGGGGCGACGACCTCGGCGGCCGGCGCGCGATCTCGCTGGTCCCGGACCGGCACGTCGTGGTCGTCGAGGCCGAGCAGGTCGTGCTCGGGGTGCCGCGCGGCATCGAGCGCATGGCCGAGGATCCCCGTGCCGCGTGGACGATGATCTCCGGGCCGAGCGCGACCAGCGACATCGAGCTCGACCGTGTCGAGGGCGTGCACGGACCGCGCCGTCTCGAGGTCGTGCTCGTCGAGCCCGAGCCGACGCCGACACCCGAGCCCGAGCCGACACCCGAGCTGTCGCCCGCGCCCGCACCGGAGCCCGGCCCCGACGCCCCCGCCCGCCCTCCGGCCGACAGCGGCCCCACCACCCCCACCTCCCAGGAGAGCAGCCGATGACCACTCCCCTCACGCCCGCCGACCTCGGCGCCCCCGCAGACGCTCCCGGGGACGCGGGCCGTGCCGCCCGCGATCGCGGCGACCTGCTGGTCCTCGTCGCCGGGGACTACCGCGCCGAGATCTCCACCGTCGGCGCGACCCTCGAGTCCCTCACCGTCGGCGGTCGGGATCTCGTGCTCCGCAGCCCCGAGGAGGGGCCGATGATGTTCTACCGGGGCGCGATCGTGGCGCCCTGGCCGAACCGGATCGGGGACGGCACCTACGTGTGGGACGGCGAGGAGCTGCGCACCCCGCTCAGCGAGCCCGAGCGCGGCAACGCCCTCCACGGGCTCGTCTCCTTCCAGTCCTTCACCCCCGCGTCGGTGGACGACGACGAGGCGGTGCTGCGCACCGAGCTGTTCCCCACCCCCGGCTACCCCTTCCACCTGCTGCTCACGGTCCGGTACTCCCTCTCCGCCGAGGCCGGGCTGACCACCACGGTCACCGCCCGGAATCTCGGCCGACGCGATGCCCCCTACGGGGTGTGCCCGCATCCCTATCTCGTCGCCGGCCCCGAGCCGCTGGACGAGTGGTCGCTGCAGGTCGCGGCGGGCACGGTGCTGACGGTGACCGAGGACCGGCTGCTGCCCACCGGCACCGCGCCGGTCCCGCCCGGCGATCCCTTCGACTTCTCCGCTCCGCGCGTGCTGGGCGACCTGTTCATCGACCACGCCTTCACCGACCTCGGCCGGGACGCGGAGGGGCGCCTGGATGTCGCCGTCACCGCTCCCGGCGGCACCGGGGTGGAGCTCACCGCCGGTCCCGAGTGCCCGTGGCTCCAGATCCACACCGGGGACCGCCCCGAGCCGGAGCACCACCGCCGCGGCCTCGCGGTCGAGCCGATGACCTGCCCGCCGGACGCCTTCCGCAGCGGCACCGACGTGGTGCGCCTGGCCCCGGGCGACGAGCACGCCGCCTCCTGGAGCATCCGCGGCTGGTGACCGGCTGATCGGCGCGGCCGGCCCGACGGCGGGCGGGGGACGCCGCGCCGGCGCGCCGCACGAAGCGCGGCCCAGGACAGGACGAGGGCCCGTGACCGTCATGGTCGCGGGCCCTCGTCGAAGGCGTCGGCGGCTCACGGCCGCCGGGCGGGGATCACTCCCCGTGGGTCTCCTCGTACGCCTTGCGGATCGCGCCGGAGATCCGGCCGCGATCGGGGACCTCGTAGCCCGCCTCACGCGCCCACTCGCGGATGCGCGAGGAGTCGTTCGAGCTCGCACGGGAGCCGGAGGCGGTGCCGCGGGTGCGGCGACCCCCGACGCGGCGCGCCTTGCCGACCCAGCCGCTCAGCTCCTCGCGGAGCTTCTCCGCGTTCTCGGCCGTCAGGTCGATCTCGTAGGCGACGCCGTCCAGGGCGAAGCTCACCGTCTCCTCGGCCTTGTCACCGTTGATGTCGTCGATGAGCTCCACGTAGGTCTTCCGTGCCATAGGGGTTCTCCCTCGCTGGTGGTTTCCGGACTTCGTCATGAACGCATGCGGTGTTCACGATATCGCCCAGTATCCATTACGAGGCCGGTCATTTCAATCTGATTACGAGGCGTGTGGACGAAGGGGCATTCCTCGTCACTCGCGCCGCCGTCTCAGGGATCTTTCCGGGGCTGCTTCCGCTCGAGCAGCTCCTGCTCCGCCTGGCGCTCGGCCTCCCGCTCGCGGCGGTCGGCCCGCAGCAGCGAGCGGATCACGAACCAGAACAGCAGCCCCACGCCGATCGAGGGCAGCAGCGCACCGGCCTCGAACCAGAACCCGGAGTCCATCTCAGGCCCCCGGCTTCACGAGCGGGAACAGGATCGTCTCGCGGATGCCGAGCCCCGTCAGGGCCATGAGCAGGCGGTCCACGCCCATGCCCATGCCTCCCGTCGGCGGCAGCGCGTACTCCATCGCCTCGAGGAAGTCCTCGTCCAGGCGCATCGCCTCGTCGTCGCCCTGGGCGGCGAGCTCCGCCTGCTGGGCGAAGCGCTCGCGCTGGATGACGGGATCGACCAGCTCGGAGTAGCCGGTGGCGAGCTCGAAGCCGCGCACGTACAGGTCCCACTTCTCGACCACGCCGGGCGTGCTGCGATGGGCGCGCACCAGCGGGCTGGTCTCCACCGGGAAGTCGCGCACGAAGGTCGGCTCGTGCAGGTGGTCGCCCACGCGATGCTCGAAGAGCTCCTCGACGAGCTTGCCGTGGCCGTACTTCGGGTGGTCGAGGTCCAGCTCGAGCGAGCGGGCGATCTCCCGCAGGCGCGCCGGGGTGGTCTCGGGGGTGATCTCCTCGCCGAGGGATTCGGAGAGCGAGCCGTAGACGGTGATCTTCGCCCATTCCCCGGAGAAGTCGTATTCGGTGCCGTCGGCGAGGGTGACGACCTGGGAGCCGGTGGCGGCCTCGGCGGCCTCCTGGATCAGCGACTGCGTGAGCTCGCCGATCGAGTCGTAATCCCCGTAGGCCTGGTAGGACTCGAGCATCGCGAACTCGGGCGAATGCGTGGAATCGGCGCCCTCGTTCCGGAAATTGCGGTTGATCTCGTAGACCTTCTCGAGCCCGCCCACCGCGGCGCGCTTGAGGAAGAGCTCCGGCGCGATCCGCAGGTACAGGTCCAGGTCGAAGGCGTTCATGTGGGTGACGAACGGCCGTGCCGCCGCACCCGAGGGGATCACCTGCAGCATCGGGGTCTCGACCTCGACGAACTCCCGGCCGCGGAGGGACTCGCGCAGGGAGTGCATGACCTCGGAGCGCAGGCGCACCGCGTCCCGCGCCTCCTGGCGCACGATCAGGTCGACGTAGCGGCGGCGCACCCGCGACTCCTCGGAGAGGTCCGCGTGGAGCACCGGGAGAGGGCGCACCGCCTTCGCGGCCATCTGCCAGGAGTCGGCGAAGATGCTCAGCTCGCCGCGACGGGACGCACCGACCCGGCCGTGGAAGAAGACGTGGTCGCCGAGATCGACGTCGGCCTTGAGATCGGCGAGGCGCTCCTCGCCGATCACGGCCTGCGAGGCCATGATCTGCAGACGCTCCCCGGCGCCGTCCTGGAGGGTGACGAAGGCGAGCTTGCCCGTGTTGCGCTGGAAGACGACGCGACCGGAGACGCCGACCTCGTCGTCCGTCTCCACGCCGGCCTCGAGGTGGCCGTACTCCGCGCGGACCTCGGCGATCGTGGCGGTCACGGGGACGGAGACGGGATAGGGCTCCTCCCCGCGCGCCAGCAGGCGCTCCCGCTTGGACCGTCGGACCGCGATCTGGTCGGAGCTGTCGGTCACCTCGGAGGCAGGGGGGTTCTCGCTCATGGCTGCGATTGTCTCATCACCGCGCGCGTGACGTCCTCAGGGATCAGGGTGCTGTCGCCACCGCCACAGCGGCGTCCAGCAACCGGGTGCCCTCGACGCGTCCGGCGAGCACGACGAGCACCTCGCCGCGGTGGTCGGGGCCGGCGGGCTCGAGGGTCGCGGGGTCCAGGGCGAGCGCGTAGTCCCAGTCGATCTCCGCCCGCTCCCGCGCGGCCTCCAGCGCGTCCTGGATGCCGGAGAGGGAGGGGGCGGCCGCGAGCGCCGCGGCGATCGTGCGGGACAGGGCCAGGGCCTGCTCCTTCCCGGCCGCGGAGAGATAGGCGTTGCGGCTGGAGCGGGCGAGGCCCGTCTCCTCCCGCTGGATCTCCACGGGCTCGATCCGCACGGGCAGGTCGAGGTCGGTGACCAGGCGCTGGATGATCGCGAGCTGCTGGGTGTCCTTGCGCCCGAACACGCTCAGGTGCGGATCCGTCAGGCGCAGCAGCTTCGCGACGACGGTGACCACGCCGTCGAAGTGGCCGGGCCGGGCGGCGCCCTCGAGGACCGTGCCGGCGCGTCCCGCGCTCACCGAGACCGTCGGCGGCATGACGGGGTACATCTCCTCCACGCCCGGGGCGAAGACGAGGTCGACGAGCCCGTCGACGAGGGCGAGATCCGCCTCGAGGTCGCGGGGATAGGCCTCGTAGTCCTCCCCGGGACCGAACTGGAGGGGGTTGACGAAGTCGGTGAGGATCACGTGGTCGGCGAGCTCGCGGGCCCTCTCGACCAGGGCCAGGTGCCCGGCATGGAGGGAGCCCATGGTGAGCACCGCCGCGACCGTCCCGTCCATCGCGACGCGGTGCTCGCGCAGCGCGGACTTGGTGGTGACGAGCGTGGTGCGCGGGGTGCTCTCGGGCACGGCGGGGTCCTTCCTCAGCTCTCCTCCGGGGGCGGGGCCGCCTCCAGCAGCGCCCGGATCGTCTCCCGGTCGCCCTCGGGGAGTCTCGCACGCGCGAGCGCCGCGAGGGCGAGGGCGCGGTAGGTGTCGCTCACGTCGCCGGGCTCGAGCGGGGCGGCGGTCGCGTCGAGATCGGCGAGGGCGTCGAGGTGGGCGGCGACGGTGCCGGCGTCCCCGCGGACCACCGGTCCGGTCAGCGCCCCGCTCCCCCGCTGCAGCGACTCCTCGAGCGCCGCCTCGAGCAGCGGGCGGAGGTAGGCGCCGGGGTCCTCGATGCCGAGCCGGGCCAGCGCCCTGCGGGACTGGTCCACGAGGACCACGAGATGGTTCGCGGCGTGGGCGAGGGAGGCGTGGTAGAGCGGGCGGTCGCCCTCGGCGATGACGACGGCCTCGCCGCCCATCTCCACCACGAGCGCGGCGGCGACGGGCAGGAACTCCTCGGTGGCAGTGATCCCCATCGGGCATCCGACGAGCCGGCGCAGGTCCGTGCGGGTGCCGGTGAAGGTCATCGCCGGGTGGATCGCGAGGGTCGCGGCGCCGGCGCGGGCGAGCGGGGCGAGCACCTCGGTGCCGTAGCGGCCGGAGGTGTGGACGACGAGCTGCCCGCCGGGGGCGAGTCCGGTCGCGGCGATCCCGCTCGCGAGCGGTCCGAGCTGGTCGTCGGGCACGGCCAGGAGCAGCATCTCGCTGCGCTCGACGAGGGCGGGGACGTCCAGCAGCGGCACACCGGGCAGGAGCTCGGCGGCCCGCTCACGGGAGGCGTCGGAGACGGCGTAGGCGCCGGTGAGCGCGTGCCCCTCGGCGCGCAGCGCGGCGCCGAGGACGGCGCCGACGCGTCCGGCGCCGATCACACCGATGCCGAGGCGGGGCGGGGTCATCGGGTCTCCCGCCCGTCGGGGCGCGGGCCGGGGGCGGATGCGGCGGGCCGCTCCTGCTCGGGGGCGTTCCCGGGGGCGCTCGCGGGGTCACTGCCGGGCGCCGGCGCGGCGGTGCCGACGGGCGCGAGCGCGGGGCGGGGCCAGCTCTCCCGGTCCCGGTAGCGGCGCAGGGTGCGGGCATCGGCGGCGAGCACGGCGTGCACGGCGAGGGCGTCATCGCGGCGCAGGTTCTCCAGCAGGAGCGAGTCCCCGGCCCCTTCGACGTGGAGGTCCAGCACGCCGAGACGGCGGGCGAGCGGGCCGTCCTCGAGCCTCAGCTCCTGGATCCTCTCGCGGGGGACGATGCTGAGCTTGCGGGACACGAGGCCGCTGCGGTGCACGAGCGCACCCGGCAGCAGGATGCTCACCTCGGTGCGGCGGGCGATCCAGTACCAGCGCACCGGGGTGCGCAGCCCGGGCAGGTCGCGGGCGCGGGCGGTCAGCAGGTGCTCGAGGGTCGCGAGGTCGTCGTCGGTGCCCAGCGGCGCGCTGAGCCGGCCGAGGGTCTGCCGCAGCTCCTCGCGGGTGCCGACCGGGAGCACGCTGGTCGCGCCGTTCTCGTCGTCGTCATCGATCCCGGCCACGGTCGCGGAGACGGCGGTCCAGCCGGGGCCGCGCCACAGGAAGGGTCGGCGCAGGTCGAAGCGCTGGATGCGACCGGCGGCGATGTTGTCGGTGCGCGTGTTGGCCAGGCCCCGCCGCATCCGCAGCCCGCGCTCGCTGAAGCGGGAGACGAAACCCCAGCCGGAGTCGATCCGGCCGAAGACGTACTTCGGCACCGCGATCGCGGTGGGTGCCAGGGCGACCAGGATCGCGATCGAGAAGCCCTCCTGCCACAGGGCGAGGAGCACCGCGACGACCACGCCGACGACGCTCATGACGATCCCGGTGAGGAATCCGAGGTCCCGCACGAGGGAGCGGACGAGCCGCTCGGTGGGGATCCTCGCGATGAGCTCGCCGTCGGTCACCCCGTCGTACAGGACCTCCTCGAGACGACCGCCGTGCTCGCGCGCGGCGTCGCCGGAGTCCTGATGGTCCGCCGCGGCGGAGGAGCCCGCGGTCGGGCCGCCGGCGAGGGCTGCGCGGGCCTCCGCGCCCGTCCCGTCGGCCGGAGCGCCCTCGACGGGAACGGCGGAGGAGCTCGCGGCCGACGTCCCGGCCGCGACCTCGAGGATGCCCAGGCGCAGCTCCTCGGCGCGGGCGGAGGAGACGTACTCGATGTCGAGATACGACTCGCCGCCGCCGGCGACCTCGACGCGCACCTTCGCCAGTCCCAGCAGGCGGGCCAGCAGCGGGCGCTCGATCGAGACGGACTCGATGCGTGCCCGCGGCGCGTACTCGCGGGAGCGGCTGATCATGCCGCTGTGGACGGAGACGCCGTCCTCGTCCACCGCATAGGTGGTGAACCACCAGCTGAGGGCCGACAGGACGATCGCCACGAGGACGACGACGAGCAGGATGCCCAGTCCGATCAGCGCGCGACGGATCGTGAACTCGTTCGCCAGCTGGGCGATGTTCTGGGCGGTGAGCACCGCGATGATGCCCACGACGACCTTCCAGCCGGTCACCAGCGGCGTGATCGGATGCGTGCGGTGGCGGGGCGCTCCCGGGACGGGATCGGGATCGGGGCCGGGGGCGGTCACAGCGCCGCCATCAGCTCGACGCCGCGCGCGGTGAGCAGGGCGCGCAGGCGCTCGGCCTCGTCCTTCGGCAGGCCGGGCAGGGTGACGCCGGCGCCGTCATGGGCGGTGCTGAGCGTGAGCTTCGCGAGGCCGTAGCGGCGGTCCACCGGCCCCTCGTCGATCTTCACCGACTGCACGCGGCCGTAGGGGATCGTGTGCACGGAGCGGAACATGATCCCGAGGGCGACGGTGAGGTCCTCCTCCCCCTCGCGATAGCCGATCGCCCGCACCCGTCGCGGGGTGAGCGCGAGGCCCTGCACCACCAGCACCAGCGGCACGATGCCGATCAGCCCCAGCCACCACCATCCTGTCAGGGCCGCCGCGACGATCGCACCGATGGTCAGCAGCACCCCGATCACGTAGCCGGGGATCCCCGCGAGATAGCGGGCCGGGACGAGCTTCGGCGAGACCGGCTGCAGCCCCTGCTCGCCGAGTCGCGCCCCGGGGGCGTCGGAGACCTCGGTCGGCGGGGCATCGTGGGGCGTCGCCGTGGGGAGCGGCGGGCGGGCATCGGGAGCGGAGGAGGTCATGGGGACATCGTGTCATCCCGGGGCGGAGACGCCGTGCGACGCTCGGCGCTGTCCGCCCCGCCGAAGGTCGGTCCTCGCCCGTGCCCCGCTCCGGCGACCGGCAGGTCGGAAGCCCGCCGTCCGGCGGAGTCGGAGGTGCGCGTCGCGAGCGGTCAGGACCCGGCTTCCGCGCCCTCGGCGGAGCCGTCGCCGTCGGGCGGGAGCTTTCCCCATCGCTCCACGGTCACCCCGAGCACACCCAGCACGATGCCGGAGACCGCGGCGGCGGCGGTCGGAAGGATCGCGCCGAGCAGGTCGCCGGTGCCGGTGATCAGCAGGAACAGCGCCTGGCCGGCGAAGATCCCGCCCATGATCGCGCCGGTGTAGGCGCAGGCCCGGGCCAGCAGGACCGTGCGATAGGCGGTGGGCAGGTCGATCTGGTGCCGGCGCGGCGCGTAGGAGGGCTTGTCGCGACGCTCCTCGCTCTCCTGGAGGTAGCGGCGCATCGGGAGGCCGTAGGCGAGCAGCACCGCGGCCAGCGCCAGCAGCACCAGGGTGGTCAGCCATCCCGCGACCGGAAGGGAGTGGCCTCGGGCCGCGAGGGCCTCGAGCATCTGGGCCCCGAAGCCCGCGCCGATCACGAGGATCAGCACGAGCACGGGGATGTTCAGGGGCCTCACGTCTCCGCCGCTCCCTCCCCCGTCCGGGAGGGCGGGTCGTCGAAGCCCTCGAGGGCCGGGCCCGGGCGCAGGTCCTCGCGGTCCGCGGCGCAGGCGAGGAGCGCCTCGACCGGTCCCTGGCCGGGCAGCTCGGCGGCGGGGTCCGCGGCATGCCAGGGGCCGAGCACGAAGGCGCGCTCGTGGGCGCGGGGGTGGGGCACGGTGAGGTCGGGGTCCTCGCTGCGCCAGTCGCCGTAGGCGATCACGTCGACGTCGAGGGTCCGCTCCCCCCAGCGCACCAGTCGCTGCCGTCCGGCGGCCCGCTCGGCGCGGTGGGCCAGGGCGAGGAGGTCGTGGGGACCGAGCTCGGTGGTCACGCCGACCACGGCGTTGAGATAGGCGCCCTGGCCGTCCGGCCCGCCGACGGGGGCGGTCTCGAGCACGGGCGAGGTCCAGGCGACCTCGGTGCCCGGGTGGGAGGCGAGCACGTCGAGCGCCCCGCGCAGATGCGTCTCGCGGTTGCCGAGGTTGCTGCCGAGCGCGAGCACGGCGAGGACGGGGCGCGCGTCGCGCTCGATCGCGACGGCCACCCCGCCGACGGGCAGACCGACCGGGGCGGCGGGCTTGTGCACGCGCACGCCGACGCGGCGCACCAGCGGGTGGCCGGTCTCCTCGAGGATCCTCGAGGCGATCTGCTCGGCGAGGGTCTCGACGAGGTCGTGGGGGCCGGCGCCGATCTCCTCGTGCACGGCCGTGACGACCTCGGCGTAGTTCACGGTGCGGGAGAGGACGTCGGTGCGGCCGGCCGCGGCGGTCGAGACGTGCAGGACGACGTCGACCGCGAACTCCTGGCCGATCTCCTTCTCCGCGGCGAGGACGCCATGATGGCCCCAGGCGCGGATGCCGGTGACCTCGATGCGGTCCAGGCGTCCGATCGACGCCGGCGCGGAGCCGTGATGCGCGCTGCCATCGTGCGGGTTCATCGGCGCCTGCTCCGACGCAGCCGGTCCCCGACCCGCACCGCGGCGAGGTTGGAGGGGACCTCGTGGACGCGCACCGCCCAGGCGCCGTGCTCGGCGCTGTAGGCGCTGATCGCGGCGGTCGCCGCGTCGCGGTCCACGTCGAGGGCGCTGACGAAGCGCTTGCGCGAGGCGCCGATGAGGACGGGAAGGCCGTGGGAGGCGATCGCGTCCCAGTCCGCCAGCAGGTCCCAGTTCTGCTCCCCCGTCTTGGAGAAGCCGAGGCCGGGATCGGCGACGAGGAAGCGGTCCTCGATCCCGGCCTCGCGCAGCGTGCTGAGGCGGTCGCCGAGCTCGGCGGTGCTGTCGTGGGCGACGTCCTCGTACCGGGCGAGGTCGTTCATGACGTCGCTGTGGCCGCGCCAGTGCATCGCGATGAACACCGGCGGGGTGCCCAGACGCGTCCGCAGCTCGGCGACCTGCGCCCCCATCCGCACGTCGGCCTGGCCGGCGGAGACGTCGTTGACGATGAGGGCCCCGGCCGCGATGCTCGCGGCGGCGACGGAGGCGCGCATGGTGTCCACGCTGAGCACGACGTCCTCGGCGGCGAGGGCCTCGACCACGGGGATCACCCGGCGCAGCTCCTCCTCCTCGGGGACGCGCGGGGCGCCGGGGCGGGTGGACTCCCCGCCGATGTCGATGATCGCGGCGCCCTCGGCGACCAGGCGGCGGCCGTGGGCGATCGCGTCGGGGGCGCTGTCGTGCTCCCCGCCGTCGGAGAAGGAGTCGGGGGTGACGTTCAGGACCCCCATGACGAGGGTGTCGTCCCCGCCGAGGCGGTCCGGCAGGCCCTCGGGGCGATGCACGGGGATGGTCACGAGCTCACCGTCCGTTGATCAGGGCCATGGCCTCGCTGCGGGTGCTCGAGCTGTCCCGGAGCATGCCGCGCACGGCGCTGGTGATGGTTCGGGCCCCGGCGGCGCGCACGCCGCGCATCGACATGCACATGTGCTCCGCCTCGATCACGACGATCGCGCCGGCCGCACCGAGCTCGTCCATCAGCGCATCGGCGATCTGGAAGGTGAGCCGCTCCTGCACCTGCGGCCGTCGGGCGTAGACGTGGACCAGGCGGGCGAGCTTGCTCAGCCCCGTGACGGCACCGCCGCCGGGGATGTACCCCACATGCGCCATCCCGTGGAAGGGCAGCAGGTGGTGCTCGCACATCGAGTGGAAGGCGATGTCGCGCACGAGCACCAGCTCCTGGTGCTCGATGTCGAAGGTCGTCGACAGCGGCTCGTGCGCGTCCTGCTCCAGCCCCTCGAAGACCTCCGCGTACATTCGCGCCACCCGCGCGGGGGTGTCCAGGAGGCCGTCGCGGTCGGGGTCCTCGCCGATCCCGGCGAGGAGCTCCCGCACGGCCGCCTCGACCCGAGGCCGGTCCACCGCCATCTCAGCGCTCCGTCTCGTCGTGGTCGCCGTAGCCGTAGCCCTGACCGGGACCGGGCTGGCCGGAGCCGCCGGGGGCACCTCCGTGCGGGGCGCCGGGGATGTCGGGTCCGTCGCCGCCCGGATGGGGCAGCTCGGGGGCGCCGGGCTGCAGCGGCTCGCCCGCGTCGTGCTCCTCGGTGCCGGTGCCGGTGGTGGTCGAGCCGACCGACGGCGCCTCGAGGGAGGGGCGCTCCTCGCTGGAGACCCACACCTCGCGCGGCGGCAGCTTGGTGACGTCCGCGAAGATCGCGGCGAGCTCGTGCTCGTTCAGCGTCTCCTTCTCCAGCAGCTCCTCGACCAGGCGGTCCAGCACGTGACGGTTCTGCACGATCACGGACCAGGCCTCGTCCAGGGCGTTGTCCAGGAGCGTGCGCACCTCCTGGTCCACGATGCTCGCGGTCTCGCCGGAGAAGCGGGGGCCCTGCCCCTGCTGCATGCCCACGAACACCTCGTCCTGGTCGCCCGAGAGGGCGACCTGGCCGACGGCCGCGCTCATGCCCAGCTGCATGACCATGGTGCGGGCGATCTTGGTGGCGTTCTGGAGGTCGGAGCTGGGGCCGGTGGTGACGTCGTGGAAGATCGACTCCTCCACCGCGTAGCCGCCCATCGCGTAGGCGAGGCGGTCCAGCAGCTCGTTGCGGGACTGGTAGTTGCGGTCCTGGGTGGGGACCACCATCGTGTAGCCGCCGGCCTGACCGCGCGGCAGGATCGTCACCTTGGTGACCGGGGCGGAGTTGTTCATCGCCGCCGCGACCAGGGCGTGACCGCCCTCGTGGTACGCGGTCATCTGGCGCTCGCGCTCGGTCATCACCTTGGAGTAGCGCTGCGGGCCCATGGAGACGCGGTCGATCGCCTCGTCCAGTGCGCGGTTGTCGATGATCTGGTTGCCCGAGCGGGCGGTGAGCAGCGCCGCCTCGTTCAGCACGTTGGCGAGGTCCGCACCGGACATGCCGATGGTGCGCTTGGCGACGGCCTCGAGGTCCACGTCGTGGGCCAGCGGCTTGCCCTTGGCGTGCACGCCGAGGATGTGCAGCCGGCCCTTGAGGTCCGGGGCGGTCACCGCGATCTGGCGGTCGAAGCGGCCCGGGCGCAGCAGCGCCGGGTCGAGGATGTCCACGCGGTTGGTCGCGGCGATGAGGATGACGTTCTGGTTCTCGTCGAACCCGTCCATCTCCACGAGCATCTGGTTCAGCGTCTGCTCGCGCTCGTCGTGGCCGCCGCCCATGCCGGCGCCGCGGTGGCGGCCGACGGCGTCGATCTCGTCGATGAAGATGATCGCCGGGGAGTTCTCCTTCGCGGTGTTGAACAGGTCGCGCACGCGGCTCGCGCCGACGCCCACGAACATCTCCACGAAGTCCGAGCCGGAGATCGAGTAGAAGGGCACGTTCGCCTCGCCGGCGACGGCCTTGGCCAGCAGCGTCTTGCCGGTGCCGGGCGGGCCGTAGAGCAGCACGCCCTTGGGGATCTTCGCGCCGACGGCCTGGTAGCGGCCCGGGTCCACGAGGAACTGCTTGATCTCGTCGAGCTCCTCGACGGCCTCCTCGGCGCCGGCGACGTCGGCGAAGGTGACCTTCGGGGCCTCCTTGTTGAACAGCTTGGCCTTGGACTTGCCGAACTGCATCGCCCGGCCGCCGCCCTGGGCGTTCATGATGAGGAACCAGAACAGGCCGATGAAGATCAGCAGCGGCAGGAAGGACAGCAGCAGCGTGGACCACCACGAGCTGGTGGCGATCTCGTCGGTGTAGCCGCCGGAGGGGGCGGACTCCTCGACCGCGGAGACGATCGACTCGCCGCGCGCGTCGACGTAGGCGAAGCGCACCCGGGTGCCCTTGTTCTCCTCGCCGTCGGTGAAGTCCTCGGTCAGGACCAGGTCGACGCGCTGCTGGTTGCCGCCGATGATCTTCGCCTGCTGGACGGTGTCGCCCTGCAGCAGCTCGAGGCCCTGCTCGGTGTCGATCTGCTGGTAGCCGTCACGGCCCAGCAGGGAGAACAGCGCCATGCCCAGCAGCAGCGCGACGACGATCCAGAGGGCGACGGAGGTGAAGGGGCGGCGCTTCCTGCCGCCCGAGCCGCGGCCCGTGCTCTTGGGGGAATCTGCCACCGGTTCAGTCCTCGTAGACCGAGCGTGCGAGGACGCCCACGTAGGGAAGGTTGCGGTAGTTCTCCGCATGGTCGAGCCCGTACCCGATGACGAACTCGTTGGGGATGTCGAAGCCGACGTACTTCACGTCGATCTCGACGCGCGCGGCCTCGGGCTTGCGCAGCAGCGTCGCGATCTCCACGGACTTCGGCCCGCGGGAGCGGAGGTTGGCCAGCAGCCACTTCAGGGTCAGGCCCGAGTCGATGATGTCCTCGACGATCAGGACGTTGCGCCCGGTGATGTCGCCGGAGAGGTCCTTGAGGATCCGCACCACGCCCGAGGACTTCGTGCCCGAGCCGTAGGAGGAGACCGCCATCCAGTCCATCTCGACCTTGAGGTCGATGGAACGGGCGAGGTCCGCCATCACCATCACCGCCCCCTTGAGGACGCCCACCAGGATCGGGGGCTCCTCGGCGTAGTCCGCGGCGATCTGCGCGCCGATCTCGGCGAGCCGGTCACGGATCTGCTGTTCGTCCAGCAGCACGCGGTCGACATCGGGGTGGGGGTGCGTCTGGGGCACGCGGATCTCCTCCAGGTGATGTGGTGGGTGCGTCCGCCGCGGCTCACGGAGCGGGACGGCGCCACACCAACAGGCCGTCACGGCGAGCGACCTCGATCCTACCCGGAACGGGCACCGCTGCCTGACCGTGCCATGAGACGACCAGCGCATCCAGCGCGAGCACCTGCCTGCGCAGCAGCGATTTCGTGGATCCACCTGCGTCACCTGCATCGATTGCGCGTTGAGCGGAACGGGAGGCGTCACGCAGCACGCGGGTGCGCACGGGGGCGGGGACGGCGGCGAGGGCGTGGACGTCGAGGTGCAGCAGGTCTCCCTCCTCGGCGAGCTCCCCGGCGTCGCGGCGCAGGGCGGGCAGCAGCGCCCGCGCCTCCTCGTCGAGATGGTCCACATCGGGGCGGACCAGGTCGGCGCTGCGGGCGAGGTTCTCGTCGATCTGCTCCCCGAGGATCTCTCGCAGCAGCGGCAGGGCCCGGTGGCGCACCCGCGAGCGCAGCAGCTCGGGATCCGCGTTCATCGGGTCCTCCCACCACTCGAGGTCGTGGAGGGTGCAGATCTCCTCGGTGTCGGCGCGTCGCAGGGCCGTGGTCTCGTCGCGGCCGGTGCCGAGGAAGGGGCGCAGCAGGTGGCCGCGGCTGCGGCGGATCCCGGCGAGCGCCCGGGGCCCGGCGCCGCGGGCGAGGGCCATCAGGACCTGCTCCGCCTGGTCGTCGAGGGTGTGGCCCAGCAGCACGGCGAGCGCACCGCGCTCCCGGGCGAGGTGCTCGAGGGCGTCGTGTCGGGCGGTGCGGGCGGCGTTCTCGAGACCGCCGGGCGCGGCGAGGTCGACGGACGGCGTGAGCACGTGCGCCTCGGCGCCCAGCCGCTCGGCCTGCGCGGCGGCGCGCGCGGCGACGGAGGCGGAGCCGTCCTGGAGCCCGTGGTCGACGATCGCGGCCTCGGTCGCGAGCCCCATCCGCTCCCCCACCCAGCAGGTGGTCGCCAGCAGCGCGAGCGAGTCGGCGCCCCCGGAGACGCCGACCAGCAGGCGCGGGGAGAGGTGGCCGGAGCCGGTGTCGTCGGCGAGCTGCTCGAGCCGCTCGGCGAGGGCGGCGCGCACGGCGCGGCGGGCACGGGCGACCACGGGAGGAGGGCCGGCCATCAGTCGACCTGCACCATCTCGGCGGCGACGTCGTCGACCGCGGCGCGGGCGGCGTCCGCGTCGGCTCCGTCGAAGCCGTGGACCACGATCGAGTAGCCGACGGTGCGACCGTCGGGGAGCACGGTCACGCCGGCGAGGGTCGCGGCACCGCCGAGATAGCCGGTCTTGCCGCGCACCTGTCCGGCGGCGGCCGTGTCGTCGCCGTGGCCGAAGCGGTCCGCGAGCGTGCCCGAGAGCGCCGCGACGGGCACGTCGTAGAGGATCTGCTCGAGGGCGGGCACCTCGCCGGAGGCGACCTGGGCGAGCACCGCGGCGAGCAGCGCCGGCGGGACCCGGTTCTCCCGCGAGAGGCCGGAGCCGTCGTGGAGGTCGAGCCCGGCGAGGTCCTCCTCGGGCAGCCCCATCTCGGCGCCGAGCTCGCGGATCTCCGCCTCGACGGCGGCGGCGGCGCCGGCGGGGGTGGCCTCCTCGCCGCGGGAGAGCGCCACCAGGTGCGCGAGGAGCTCGGCGGTGGTGTTGTCGGAGATGAGCAGGGTGTGGCGCACGATCTCCGAGAGCGGATCGGAGGAGATCTCCGCGGCGGGCGCGCCCTCCGGGGCGGCGGCCGCGGTGATCCCGCCGGTCACCTCGAGGCCCTCCTCGCCGAGCAGCTCGGCGAAGCGCCGGGCGGCGTCGCCGGCGGGATCGGCGGACTTCGGGCCGTACTGCTCCCCGTCGAGCCATCCCTCCTCGAGTGCGAGGGAGGCGGTGGGCGTGACCCAGCCGCCCGCCGTGCCGTTGTCCCCCCAGGCCGGGTTCGCCCCGCCCACGATGTACGAGTCGTCCAGGGCGAGGGCGACGGAAGAGGTCCCCTGCTCGGCCGCCAGCGCCGCCGTCTGCGCGGCGAGCTCGCGCAGATCCTCCTCGGTGAGGGTCATGTCACCCTCTCCCGCCAGGGTCACCACGCCGTCCTGGACGGTCGCGCGGGTGACCAGCACCTCATCCCCCGTGTACTGCCGCAGCACGGCCGCGGCGGTGAGCAGCTTGAGGGTCGAGGCGGGCACGAGGGCGCTGGACGAGTCCCGCTCGGCGAGCACCTGGCCGTCCTCGGCCCCGACGACGCTGAAGGCCAGGCCCCCGCCCACGACGGGCAGCTCGGCCTTCGCGGCCATGCGCTGCTGCAGGTCGGTGGGATCGACCGGGGAGGGCGAGGAGCCGACGGGCGCCACGGCCTCGGCCGGATCGACCCGCTCCCAGTCCTCCGCGACGGCGCGGGGGCCGGAGCCGGGGTCCCCCTCGGCGCTGCGCACGGTGAGAAACCCGGGGAAGGCGTCCATCAGGTCGCCGAGGACGTAGAAGCTCACGGGCAGTGCCGCGCACATCACGACGGCGACGGTGCGCCACATGCGCTCGGTTGCTCGAAGGGCCATGTCCCCACGATATGGTGTCCCGGTCATCGGAAGCGGCCCCTGGGGCCGGAGCAATGAAGTGGCCCACGGGGCCGGAGCAATGGAGCGGCTGTCGTGGAATTCGACGTGACCATCGAGATCCCTCGCGGGAACCGGAACAAGTACGAGGTGGACCACCACAACGGGCGGATCCGCCTGGACCGGATGCTCTTCACCGCGACGCGCTATCCGGACGACTACGGCTTCATCGAGGGCACCCTCGGCGAGGACGGCGACCCGCTGGACTGCCTGGTCCTGCTCGAGGAGCCGACCTTCCCGGGCTGCCTGATCCGCTGCCGCGCGCTGGGCATGTTCCGCATGCGCGACGAGGCCGGCGGCGACGACAAGATCGTCGCGGTGCCCGTGGGCGATCGCCGTCAGGTGCGTCGCCAGGAGCTGACCGATGTCTCGGAGTTCCACCGTCTGGAGATCCAGCACTTCTTCGAGGTCTACAAGGATCTCGAGCCGGGCAAGAGCGTCGAGGGCGCGCACTGGGAGGGCCGCAGCGACGCGGAGGCGGAGATCCGCCGCTCCTACCAGCGTGCGGTCGGCACCGAGCACGCCAACGAGTTCACGCAGGAGGTCTGAGCGCGGTCCGTCCGCGCAGGACGCACGACGACGGGGCCGGTCCTGAGGGACCGGCCCCGTCGTCATGTGCGGGCGGGGCCGCGGGCGCGACGCCCGGGCCTCCCGCTCAGCGCCGGGTGAGCTCGCCCTCCGGGCCCTGCGTCCTCTGGCCGAAGATCTCGAGCATCGCCTCGACCACGGAGCGGGCCACGACGCGGGCGCCGAGGCCGCCGAGGACCGCGCCGATCCCGAAGGGCACCAGGCGTGCGAGCCACAGACCGCCGGTGCGGGCCACGACCCGGCGCCGCACGTACTTGTTGACCTGCTTGGTGACGAAGCCGGGCAGGAGGCCCCCGCCGCCGAGGACCGAGTTCCAGCGCATGCCCTGCCGGCCGAGCGCCTTGCCGATGATCTCGGCGCCGCGCTCGCCGCCGAGCACGCCCAGCAGCACGAGACGTCGGGTCTCGCGGTCGGTCATGTCGACGCCGTGGATGTCGGCGGCGGCGAGGGTGAGGAAGGCGCAGGACTCCGCGAAGGAGAGGCCCTCCCCCACGGTGAGGCCGATCGCGGCGGCGGTGCCGAGGCCCGGCAGCGCCGCGACGCCGCCGATGCCGGCGCCGGTCGCGGTGGTCAGCGCGGTGAAGCGCGTGGTGACCTTCTCCAGCAGCTGACGGTCGCTCGCCTCCGGGTGCTTGGCGCGCAGGTGCTCGACGTAGGTGCGGGCCAGCGGCGCCTGGACCTTGAGCGCGGCGTCGATCAGCGAGAGCCAGCGCTCGTCGAGCTGCTCGTCGAGGGTGCCCTCCTCGAGGGGCAGGTCGTCGGGTCGCGTCGCGGCGGCGCCGTGGTCGCGCGGGACGGGCTGCGGGGAGTTCGTGGCCACCTGGGCCTCCATTCGTCGGGGTCCTGAACAGGGCAACGGTATCGCGCACGGGGCCGCGCTCCTGGAGGGCGGGTGCGCACGGCGGGCGCCCGGCCCCCGGTCGGCTCCCCGCCCGACGGGGACGGGGCGACACCGCGAGCGCCGGACACCCCCGGCGCGGACCGGGCAGTGCGGAAGGGGCAGCGCGGACGGGGCGGCGCGGCGCCTCAGCGGCGCAGCACGACCTCTCCCTCGCCGAGCTCGGTGATGTCGCCGCTCAGGCCCAGGCGGCGCACGGCCTCGCCGAGGTCGGCGTAGTGGTGGACGTAGCCGGCCTCCACGAAGGAGCGCGCCACCATCCGGTCGTGGCAGAGGGTCCCGCCCAGGTGGTCCGTCTCGTGCTGGAGGATCCGCGCGGTCCAGCCCACGTGCTCCTCGTCGATCTCGCGCAGGGAGCCGCCGGGCAGCAGCTCGTGGGCGCGCAGGCGCACCCGGCGCGAGCGGGGCACGATCGACTGCCAGCCGTCGACCGAGAGGCAGCCCTCGAAGGCGAAGACGGTCTCGTCCCCTACGGGATCGACGACGGGGTCCAGCAGGGCGCGCAGCGCGAGCGGGCGGCGCTCGAGCAGCTCGTCCTCGGGGTCCTCCCCCTCCTCGGCGGCGAAGGGGTCCTCGACGACGTAGAAGCTCAGCGGCAGCCCGATCTGCGGGGCGGCGAGACCGACGCCGGGAGCGTCCCTCATCGTCACGGTCATGGCGTCCGCGAGCTCCGCCAGGAGCGCGGGCTCGAGGCGGTCGCGGGCGGCGACGGCGGTGCGGCGGAGGGCGGGATGCCCTGCCTGCACGATGCGCAGCGGGGCGCCCTCGCGGGGGCGTCGGTCCAGGATCTTCCGGGTCAGCTCAGCAGTGTCCACCTCCCCAGTATCCCGTGCCCGGCGCCGTGCCCGGGAGCGCGCCGGGCCGGGTCCTGCCGAGGAGCGGACGCGGCGGAGGGACGGTCCCGTCGAGGCGCGGCCGGGTAGGCGGCGCGCCGCCGGTGGCAGGGCGGACCGGGAGGGTGAGACGTGGGATACACTCTGCCGTGCCGGTGCGATGGAGCACCCCCGAGGAGCTCCCCGAACCGGTGTCACAGTCACTTCACAACGGATCGTCCGGCACGTACCTGCCGGTGAAGGAGAACCACCATGGCAACAGTCACGTTCGACAACGCCTCCCGGGTCTACCCGGGCCAGGAGCGCCCCGCGGTCGACAACCTCAACATCGAGATCGGCGACGGCGAGTTCCTCGTCCTCGTCGGCCCCTCGGGCTGCGGCAAGTCGACCTCCCTGCGCATGCTCGCCGGTCTCGAGGAGATCGACGCGGGCCGCATCCTCATCGGCGATCGTGACGTCACCGACGTCCCGCCGAAGGACCGCGACATCGCCATGGTGTTCCAGAACTACGCGCTGTACCCGCACATGACGGTCGCCGACAACATGGGCTTCGCCCTGAAGATCGCCGGCACCCCGAAGGCGGAGATCCGCAAGCGCGTCGAGGACGCCGCGGCGATCCTGGACCTCACCGAGTACCTCGACCGCAAGCCGAAGGCGCTCTCCGGCGGTCAGCGCCAGCGTGTGGCCATGGGCCGTGCGATCGTGCGCTCCCCGCAGGTGTTCCTCATGGACGAGCCGCTGTCGAACCTCGATGCGAAGCTGCGCGTCTCGACCCGTACCCAGATCGCCTCGCTGCAGCGTCGTCTCGGCGTCACCACCGTGTACGTCACCCACGACCAGACCGAGGCGATGACGATGGGCGACCGCGTGGCCGTCCTCGACCGCGGCGTGCTCCAGCAGATCGACTCCCCGCGCCGCATGTACGACCACCCGAACAACGTGTTCGTGGCCGGCTTCATCGGCTCCCCCGCCATGAACCTGCTCGAGGAGAAGCTCACCGACCAGGGCGTCCAGTTCGGCGGCGCCGTGCTGCCCGTGGACCGTGCGACCCTCTCGGACACCGACCAGTCCACCGTCACCGTGGGCGTGCGCCCCGAGGACCTCGAGCTCGTCGGCGACGAGCAGGGCATCGCGGTCGAGGTCGACGTGGTCGAGGAGCTCGGCGCGGACGCGTTCATCTACGGTCGCCGCGCCGGCAGCGACGAGACCGCCAAGCCGTTCATCGCGCGCGTCGACGGCCGCCGTCCCCCGGCCAAGGGCGAGACCGTCTACTTCCGTCCCAAGGAGGGCCACCTGCACCTCTTCGACGCGAAGTCGGGCAAGCGCCTCGGCGACTGAGCACCCCCGCTCCGCGCGACGGGCGTCCGGCTCCGGCCGGGCGCCCGTCGTCCGTCCCCGGCGGCCTCGGCGCCTCGCCCATCGGCTCCGGGACGGTTCCCGGGGACCTCGGGGCCGCGACGACACGAAGTCCTGAGCCGTGATCTTCCCGTCGGTCCGACGTGAAATGTGGAAGCGTATGGGCCTGGCCCTCACGCTCGGGAGAGAATGGACCCATGGCACCCCTGGAGATCACCGCGTCCCGTGCAGACCCTGCACTGCTGGATCTGCCCTGGGAGACGCCGCTGGAGCAGTGGCCCGACGAGATCCTGGCCGCGCTCCCCCGCGGCATCTCCCGCCATGTGGTCCGCTTCGTCCGGGTCTCGGGGCGGGTGCTCGCGCTCAAGGAGATCAACCACCACCTCGCCCAGCGCGAGTACGACACGCTCAAGGTGCTCGGCCGGATCGGCATCCCCTCGGTCGAGCCCTTCGCCGTGGTCTCCGGTCGCACGGGCCGCTCCGGCGAGGCGCTGGACGCCGTGCTGATCACCCGCCATCTGCAGTTCTCCCTCCCCTACCGGGCCGTGTTCAGCCAGGTCTCGCGCCAGAACACCGCCCAGCGCCTGCTCGACGCGCTCGCCGTGCTGCTGGTGCGGCTGCATCTGGAGGGCTTCTACTGGGGCGATGTGTCGCTGTCGAACACGCTGTTCCGCCGTGACGCGGGGGCCTTCGCCGCCTACATCGTCGATGTCGAGACCGGTTCCCTGCACGAGACGCTCACGACCGGGCAGCGCCACTACGACCTCGACCTGGCCCGCACCAACATCATCGGCGAGCTGATGGACCTGCAGGCCGGCGACATGATCGGCCCCGAGGTCGACCCTGTCGAGATCGGCGACGACCTCGTGGCCCGCTACGAGGAGCTGTGGGAGGCGCTGACCTCCTCGGAGCGCTTCTCCGCCGACGAGCGCTGGCGCGTCTCCGCCCGGATCGAGCGGCTGAACAAGCTCGGCTTCGACGTGGGCGAGCTCGAGATCACCACCGACCTCGACGGCACGACCCTCTCGATCCGCCCCAAGGTCGTCGACGCCGGTCACCACTCGAGGCGCCTGATGCGCCTGACCGGCATCGACGCCCAGGAGAACCAGGCACGTCGACTCCTGAACGATCTCGACCAGTTCCGCGCGGACACGGAGCAGCAGGCCGAGGAGGAGGAGTTCGTCGCCCACGAGTGGCTCAAGGATCAGTACGAGCCCGTGGTCCGGGCGATCCCCCGGTCGATGCGCTCGAAGCTCGAGCCGCCGGAGTTCTTCCACGAGGTGCTCGAGCACAAGTGGTTCCTCTCCGAGCAGGCCGGAGTCGACGTGAGCCTCGACGACACCGTGCGGCACTACATCCTCAACGAGCTCATCCACCGGCCCGACGAGAAATCGCTGGTGACCACCGAGACCTCGGCCCTGCCGATCGTCGAGGCCTGAGCGGGCCGGGAGGAGACCGGGACGAGACGTGGCTGCGTCGGAGCGGCGCCGGCATCCCCGGCTCGACAACCTGTCCCTGCGCGATCAGCTGGGCGTGGACCGGCTGGCGCGCCGGCTCGTCCAGATGATGATCGGGCTGACCGGCTTCGGGCTGTCGCTGGCGATGCTGCTGCGCTCGGGGCTGGGCGGCGCGCCCTGGGACGTCTTCCACGCGGCGCTCGCCGAGCGGCTCGGCGCGACCGTGGGGTCGATGAGCATCGCGGTGAGCTTCGTGCTGCTCCTGCTGTGGATCCCGCTGCGCGAGCGGCTCGGGATCGGCACGATCGCGAACGCGATCTGGGTGGGGGTCAGCATCGACCTCGGGATGCTGATCCTGCCGGAGGCGAGCTCGCTGCCCGTCGCGATCGCCCTCATGCTGCTCGGCGTGGTGGTCAACGGGATCAGCGGCGCCGTCTACATCGGCGCGCAGCTCGGTGCGGGCGCCCGCGACGGGCTGATGACGGCGCTCAGCCGGGTGCTCTCCCGGCCCGTCGGGCCGGTGCGGATCGTGCTCGAGGTGATCGTGCTGGTGACCGGATGGCTGCTGGGCGGACCGCTCGGGCTCGGCACCGTCGTCTACGCGATCGCGCTCGGCCCCGTCATCCAGCTGGTGCTGCCCCACATGCTGATCCCGGTCCGCTCGGTGCGGGGCAGGGAGCCCGGCGCCGCGCGCTGAGGCGCGCGGGCCGGGGCTCTCGGGCCAGGCCGGGACTCTCGCGGCAGGCCGAGCCGGAAGGGTCAGGCCAGTCCGGGAGGGTCAGGCCAGGCCGTGCTGGTCTCGGACCCCGGAGATCTCGTAGAGCGCGATCGCTGCGGCGACCGAGGCGTTCAGCGACTCGGAGCGCCCCGCCATCGGGATCGAGACCACCTGGTCGCTGGTCTCCCGCGCGAGGCGGGAGAGGCCCTTGCCCTCGGCGCCGACGACGAGCACGGTCGGCTGGGTGCCGAGCTCGAGCTCGCGCGAGGTGACGTCGCCGTCCGCGTCGAGGCCGAGCACGAACACGTCCTGCTCCTTGAGGGCGGCGAGGGTGCGGTTGAGGTTCGTGACCTGGGCGACGCGGACGCGGCCGGCGGCGCCCGCCGCGACCTTCCACACGCTCGCGGTCATCGACACGCTGCGCCGCTCCGGCAGGATCACGCCGTGCGCGCCGAAGGCGTCGGCGGAGCGGAGGATCGCGCCGAGGTTGCGGGGGTCGGTGATGCCGTCGAGCGCGACCAGCAGCGGCGGCTCGAAGCGGTCCGCGGCGATCTCGAGCAGCTCGTCGACCTCGGCGTACTCGTAGGGCGGGATCGTCAGCGCCACGCCCTGGTGCACCGAGTGGTCGGTCATGCGGTCGAGGTCGGTGCGGGTCGCCTCGACGACCGGCAGCGCCCGCGCCGCGGCCAGGCGCATGATCTCCCGCACGCGCTCGTCGGCGTCGATCCGCACCATGAGGGTCAGCTGAGTGGCGGGGATCTCCTCCCGCAGCGCCTCCAGCACCGCATTGCGCCCGGCGACCTGGTCGCTGCCGGGCGCCTTGCCCTTGGCCTTGGGCCCGCCGCGTCGTCCCGCGGCGCCGGAACCCGAGCCGCCGGCGTACTTCTTGTGGTTCGGGCGCTCCTCGGCCTTCGGGGTGGGGCCCTTGCCCTCCAGACCCCGTCGACGCACACCGCCGGAGCCGACGGTCGCGCCCTTCTTGCCCTTGCGCACCGCGCCGCGGCGCGAGCTGTTGCCTGCCATGGATCGTCTCCTCAGTCCTGCTCAGTCTCGGGTCTCGAGGGTCCAGCGGGCGCCGCCCTGGCCGTCCTCGATGCGGATCCCGGCGGCGGTCAGCGCATCACGCAGCGCGTCGGCCCGGGCCCAGTCCTTCTCGGCGCGCGCCGCCTCGCGGGCGGTGAGCTGCGCGGAGATCAGTGCTTCGAGCGCCGCATGCTCCGCCCCGGCGGCGCCTGCCTCCCCACCCCACTGCTCCCCCAGCGGGTCCAGCCCCAGCACGTCGAGCATGGCCCGCAGACGGCCGAGGCCCTCGGCGACCTGGGCGCCGTCCGCCCCGCCGCGCGCGGCCAGGAGCGTGTTCAGCGCCGCCTGCTCGCGATGGATCACCGCGAGCGCCTCGGGGACGGAGAGGTCGTCGTCCATCGCCGCGACGAACTCCTGCGGCAGCTCCACGGCGCGCAGGTCGGCGTCGGCCGCGGCGATCGGGGCTCCCTCGAGCTGCTCGGCGGCGCGGCGCGCGGTCGCGGAGAACCGCTCCCACACCGTCTCCGCCTCCCGCATCGCGGTGGTGTTGTACTCGATCGTCGCGCGGTAGTGGCCGCCGACGAGGGCGAGGCGCACCGCCGCGGCGGGGTGCTCGCCGAGCGCATCGGCGGCGGTGACGAAGTTGTCCAGGCTCTTGCCCATCTTCAGCCCGTCGACCGTGACCATGCCGGAGTGCATCCAGCGTTGGGCGAAGCCGTAGCCGGCGGCGTGGGACTGCGCCTGCTCGTTCTCGTGGTGGGGGAAGCGCAGGTCGAGCCCGCCGGCGTGGATGTCGAAGGTCTCGCCGAGGTACTTGCGGCTCATGGCGGAGCACTCGAGGTGCCAGCCGGGCCGTCCGCGGCCGAAGGGCGTGTCCCAGGAGGCGGTCTCCGGCTCGGTCGCCTTCGCCGCCTTCCACAGGGCGAAGTCACGGCGGTCGCGCTTGCCCGGCTCCATCTCCTCGCCCGCGTCCTGCATGTCCTCGAGGGACTGGCGGGTCAGCGCGCCGTAGGCGGGCAGCGAGGCGACGTCGAAGTAGACCGAGCCGGCGCCGTCGGCGTAGGCGTGGCCGCGCTCGATCAGGCGCTGCATGAGCTCGATCATCTCGGGCACGTGCCCGGTGGCGCGCGGCTCGTAGGTGGGGCGGCGGTTCCCGATCCGGTCCAGCACGTCCTGGAACTCGCGCTCGAAGCGCAGCGACCAGGCGAACCACTCGGCGCCCGCCTCGGCGGACTTCGCGAGGATCTTGTCGTCGATGTCGGTGACGTTGCGGACGTGCGCGACCTCGTAGCCGCTGCGCTCGAGCCAGCGCACCAGCACGTCGAAGGAGAGGAAGGTGCGCAGGTGCCCGAGGTGGGGCGCGCCCTGCGTGGTGGGACCGCAGACGTACAGCGACACCGCCCCCTCGCGCACCGGGGTGAACGGTGCAGTGGTGCGGGTGGCGGTGTCGTGCAGGTGGAGAGTCACGTCCCCAGGGTACTGCCTGGTGGCGCCGTCTCCGCTCAGAGCGTTCGTCGGGCGCGCGCGGTCGGGGCGATTAGCCCCTGGGCGGTCACTCGGTGCGGGCGCTGACCTGCTTGCCGTAGAGCTCCTCGAAGGTGTCGTCGTAGGAGACGGCGTTGCTGCGGCGCTTGCCCTGGACGGCCTGGACCGCGGACTGGGCGGTCTCGATCGTGGTCTCGGGGGCCTTCAGCTTCTTGGAGACCAGGAAGGCGACGAGACCGGCGATCGCGCCGAG
This sequence comes from Brachybacterium sp. AG952, assembly GCF_004362645.1. Classification (NCBI taxonomy): domain Bacteria; kingdom Bacillati; phylum Actinomycetota; class Actinomycetes; order Micrococcales; family Dermabacteraceae; genus Brachybacterium; species Brachybacterium sp. AG952. Next base: position 82,374 of record NZ_SNXV01000005.1, read on the forward strand.
GAGGATGAACACGCCGGCGACGATGAGGAACGAGCCCCAGGCCGGCAGCCCGAGCGCCTGCAGGCCGGTCGCGGCCGCGAAGAGCAGCATGACCCAGGCCGACAGCAGGAGGAACAGCAGCACGGCGGCCATTGCGGCGATGATGCCGATCTTGATGCCGAGGGCGGTGATCTCCTTCTTGGCGATGTCGATCTCGTGATGGACGACGCCCAGGAGCTCATCGCGGATGGACTGGACGAGCTCGCCGATGGACCGCTGGGTGGGCGGCGTGCTCGGGTCGTTCGTGGTGTTGATCATGATCGGAGCCTATCGCAGGGTGCGGGCGTTTCTGTGTCGGATCGTGCCGGATCGAGGGAGCGGGCCGAGGGCTCAGTCCACCGAGATCCGCTTGCGGCGGGTGGTCTCGGGGCGGGGGCCGGCGGCGGTGGTGCGGCGCGCCACCAGGGAGGGGGCGACCGCGACGTCCCGGAAGGGTCCCTCGTGGCCGGAGACGCGGTCCACCAGCATCTGGGCCGCCAGGGCGCCGAGCCGCTCCGAGTTCGGGTCCACGCTGGTCAGCTCCGCGACGCCGGAGGAGGCGAGCGAGGTGTTGCCGTAGCCGGCGACCGCGAAGGCCTCCGGCACGTCATAGCCGGCCTCGCGGGCCGCGGAGAGCACGCCGACGGCGGTGACGTCGTTGGCGCAGGTGACCGCGGTGGGGACCTGGCTCCCGCGCAGCAGCATCGACCCGGCGGTCTGGCCGACCTGCTCGGTGAAGTCGCCCGGCTCGACCCGGGCCGAGTCCGCCAGGCCGTGGCGCGCCATCGCGGCGCGGAAGGCGTCGGCGCGCTCGCGGGCGACGGCCGCGCCGACCCCGCCGACGTGAGCGATCTCGCGGTGGCCGAGGCTCACCAGGTGGTCGACCAGGAGGCCCTGCCCGACCTCGTCGTCGATGCGGACCGTGTCGATCCGGCCGACGAGCTCCTTCGAGCAGCCGATCCCGACCAGGGGGCGGTTGCCGGTGGCCTCGAGGACCTCGTCCATGTCGGCGAGATCGGAGACCATCAGGAAGCCGTCCACGCCGAGGTGGACGAGGTTCTCGATCGCGTCGGTGTCCACGGCGACCGGGTACTCCGGCAGGCGCCGACGGGTGGGCACGACCACGGCGGTGCGGCCGGTCGCGGCGAGCTCGATGCGGATCGAGCGGACGAGGTCGGAGATCCAGGTGTTGCGCATGGTGTTCACGAGCACGGCGACGACGCCGCGGTGCTCCGTCTCCCCGCTGAGCTCCTCGAGCGGGAAGTGCAGGCGCTCGGCGGCCTCGCGCACGCGCTCCACCATCCGGGGCTTGATCTCGTCGGCGCCGCGCAGGGCGCGCAGCGCGACCGCGCTGGAGATCCCCAGCGAGTTCGCGACGTCGCGGAGGGTGCCGCGGGAGGCGCCGTCGGCGTCGAGCTCGGCGGCGGTCGACTCCACGTTCTCGACCATCTGGCCGGTCGAGCCGTCGTCGGCCTGGGCGGCGGCCGCGTCGTTGTGGGGGTCCAGGGAGCTGTCGGAGGAGGTGGCGTCACTGCTCATGGCCTCCATTGAACCGCATCGGCGGCGGCCGCGGCGGCAGGTCCGCGGGTGCGGTCGGTGCGGGATGGCTCACCCGGCGCCGGCGGCGCGGGGGATATCCCCCGCGCATGCCGACGGCGGACCCGGTGGGACCGGTCGCGAGGGCCCGTCTAGTGTCGACCCATGGACGACACGAGCGAGAGGACCGGGGCGCCCGCCCGGTCCCGGATCTCCCCCGCCGCGCTGGCCTCGGTGGTCGTCGGCGGGGTGCTGAGCCTCACCTGGTGCGTGGCGAGCATCGTCATGCTCGTGGCGGGGCTGAGCGCCCTGCCCGCGCTGGGCAGCGGGCTGCTGCTGCTGGTCCCGTGGCTGCTGCTGATGCAGGTCGCGGTGCGGATCGAGCGGCGCCGCGCGGTCGCGGTGCACGGCATCGGGGTGAACATCCCCGCTCGGCGCCGCTCGCTGCGTCGCGGTGCGACCGGCTGGCTGCAGGACCGCTGGTTCGAGCTCGGCACCGGCGGGTTCTGGCGCGGGGTCCTCCACCACCACCTCGCGATGATCGTGGCCGGGGCGTTCCTGCTCGTCTCCCTCGCGATGCTGTGGCTGGGCTGGTCCGGCTGGGAGCTCGCGCTGCTGCACGGCCCCGTCCGGATCGCGAGCCTGGAGCTGTCCCGCTGGGCCCTCGCCGTGCTCGGCACCGCGGCCCTGGCGCTCTGCGCGGTGCTGCTCGCCCTCGGCGCGCTCGCCGACCGCGGTCTCGCCCGCGGCCTGATCTCCGGCTCCGAGGAGGAGCTGCGGGAGCAGGTGGCGGACCTCGCCGAACGGCGTCAGGGCGCGGTCGACGCCGCCGCCCAGGAGCGGCTGCGCATCGAGCGGGATCTCCACGACGGGGTGCAGCCGCGTCTGGTGAACCTCGCCATGACCCTGGGTCTCGCCCGCACCGCGATCCGCACCGACCCGGACCGGGCCGAGCGGCTCGTCGGTGAGGCGCATGCGGAGGCGAAGGCCGTGATGACCGACCTGCGCCAGCTCGCCCGCGGGATCCACCCGGCGGTGCTCACCGACCGGGGCCTGGATGCGGCGCTCTCCGCCCTCGCCGCCCGCTCCCGCATCCCCGTCGACCTCGACGTCTCCCTGCTGGGGCCGGCGCACGCCGGGCTGGACCGGGAGCGGGAGGGCGTGGCCTACTTCGTGGTCGCCGAGGCGCTGACCAACATCGCCAAGCACGCGGAGGCCGAGCAGGTCTCCGTGAGCGTGCGCCAGGACCCGCACGCGCTGCGGGTGCGGATCGAGGACGACGGGCGCGGCGGGGCGCGGGTGCGCCGCGACGGGCTCTCCACCGGCCTCGCCGGGCTCACCGACCGGGTCCGCGCGACCGGCGGCGTGCTCGGGATCAGCAGCCCCGTCGGCGGCGGCACCGTGCTCGAGGCCGTCCTGCCCACCGGCGCGCCGGCCTCCGGCGCCGCTCCCCTGCGACCGGCCCTGTCCGCCGACCTGACCGCCGTCCCCCTCCCGCGCCCGGCCGACGGGACCGGGACCCGAGACCAGACCCTGGAGGTCCCCCGATGAGGATCGTGATCGCCGACGACGCCGTGCTGCTGCGCGCCGGGCTCGAGAGGCTCCTGACCGACGCCGGCCACGAGGTGGTCGCCGCGGTGGGCGACGCGGCGGGCCTGCTCGCCGCTGTCTCCCACCACCGGCCCGACCTCGCGGTGATCGACGTGCGGATGCCGCCGACGTTCACCGACGAGGGCGTGCGGGCCGCGGTGCTGATCCGGCAGCAGGATCCCGAGGTGGCGCTGCTGGTGCTCTCCCAGTACGTCGAGGAGCGCTACGCCTCCGATCTCATCGCCGACTCCTCGCACGGCCTGGGCTACGTGCTCAAGGACCGGGTCGCGGACGTGGAGGAGTTCCTCGGGGTGGTGGCCGACGTCGGCGAGGGCGGGACCTGGCTGGACCCCGAGGTGGTCCAGCAGATCTTCGTCCGCTCCCGCCGGCGCCGCACCCTCGAGGCGCTCACCCCGCGGGAGCGCGAGGTGCTCTCCCTGATGGCGCAGGGCCGCTCGAACCAGGCGATCGCCGATGCGCTGTTCGTCTCCGCCGGAAGCGTCGAGAAGCACATCTCCTCCCTGCTCACGAAGCTGGACCTGCCGCCCGTGGACGGCGAGAACCGACGGGTCATGGCGGTGCTGCGCTATCTGGAGTCGGAGGACCGGACGTGAGCACCGTGGACCGCGGGCTCGCCGCGCGCGGCGATGCCGCGTCGGACGGCGGTGCGCTGCGGGAGGTGGACGCCGCCGTGGTGGGCGACGGCGCCTCGGGGGCGGGGCGCGGCCTGCCCCCGGAGCGTCGATACGACCCGCCGCGCCGGCTCACTCCCTCCCGCGAGCGCGACCGCCCCTGGCGCCGGGGCGTGGTCCTCGCCGGCGGCGCCGTGATGCTGGTGGTGATCCTGTTCCTGGCCGCCTCGACAGCCTTCACCTGGTGGAACGGCCGCGCCTACCAGGACGTCCCCGCGACCGCGGGTCTCGGGACCCCCTCCTCGCTGCAGCTGACCAGCACCCTCGGCGATGTGCGGGTGCAGCCCTCCGAGGAGGTCGACGAGGTGACGCTCTCGCTCGTCACCCCGGGCACCACGGTCCCGTCGCCGGCCGGGGAGCAGGTCCACGCCCGCCTCGAGCGCGGCGGCACGGGCTCCGCCGTGGCCATCGCCGTGAGCCAGCCCGAGAGCTACTCCACCTGGCCCGGCCTCGACGACACCCGCGACGTGCTCGTGCTGGTCCCGGTCGGGCACGAGTTGGACCTCGACCTCCGCACCGATGTGGGGGACGTGGTCGCCGAGGGCGACTTCGGCTCCCTCGCGGTGCGCTCCGACGTGGGCGACGTGCACCTGGGCACCACGAGCATCGCGGAGGACGTCACCGTCTCGACCGAGGTCGGGGGGATCGAGGCCGACCTCGCCGCCCCCGGCCCTACGGCCGTGGACCTCTCCTCGACCCTCGGGGACATCTCCCTGCAGCTCCCCGCGGAGGCGAGCGGAGCGGTCGGGGCGGTGACCGAGCTCGGCGACGTGCGGATCGCGGTCGGGGGCACCTCGACGTGGCAGGTCGAGACGCGCAGCTCGCTGGGCGAGGTCACCGTGGACCCCGCGCTCCGCGGCTCCGAGGCGGAGTCCGCGGGCACGCTGACCGCCGTCACCGAGACCGGGGACGTCACGCTCACGCGCTGAACGTCCCCGGGCCCGGCGTCCCTCAGGACTTCCCGGACATCCCCTGCTGGATCAGGTCCATCACCGAGGCGTCGGCGAGGGTCTGGGTGTCCCCCACCTGGCGGTTCTCGGCGACGTCACGCAGCAGGCGGCGCATGATCTTGCCCGAGCGGGTCTTGGGCAGCTCGGTGACCACCAGCACCCGCTTCGGCTTCGCGATCGGGCCGATCTCCTTGCCCACATGGGCCCGCAGCAGCTCGGGGACCTTCTCCTCGCCGCCGGCGGCCGCGATCTCCTCCGCGCTGCCGCCGCGCAGGATCACGAAGGCGACGGGCGCCTGCCCCGTGGTCTCGTCGTTCGCGCCGACCACCGCGGCCTCGGCGACCCAGTCGTGGCTGACCAGCGCGGACTCGATCTCCATGGTCGAGAGGCGGTGGCCTGAGACGTTCATGACGTCGTCCACACGGCCCAGCAGCCAGATGTCGCCGTCCTCGTCGCGCTTGGCGCCGTCGCCGGCGAAGTAGAGGCCCTCGAAGCGGGACCAGTAGGTTTCCTTGAAGCGCTCCGGGTCGCCCCAGATGCCGCGGAGCATGCCGGGCCAGGGCTTGTCGAGCACGAGATAGCCGCCCTCGCCGTTCGCGACCGACGTCCCGCTCTCGTCCACGACGTCCGCGCCGATCCCGGGCAGCGGCACCTGCGCGGAGCCGGGCTTGGTGGCGGTGATGCCGGGCAGCGGCGAGATCATGATGCCGCCGGTCTCGGTCTGCCACCAGGTGTCCACGATCGGGCAGCGGTCCCCGCCGATCACGCGGCGGTACCACATCCACGCCTCGGGGTTGATCGCCTCGCCGACGCTGCCGAGCAGGCGCAGCGAGGAGAGGTCGTGCTTCGCGGGGATGTCCTCGCCCCACTTCATGGCGGTGCGGATCGCGGTGGGCGAGGAGTAGAACAGGGTGACCCCGTGCTTCTCGACGATCTCCCACCAGCGGCCCTGGTGCGGGGTGTCCGGGGTGCCCTCGTAGATCACCTGCGTGGCGCGGTTGGCCATCGGGCCGTAGACGACGTAGGTGTGCCCGGTGATCCAGCCGACGTCGGCGGTGCACCAGTACACGTCGGACCTCGGCTTGAGGTCGAAGACGTTGCGGTGGGTGTACGCGGCCTGGGTGAGATACCCGCCGGTGGTGTGGACGATGCCCTTGGGCTTCCCGGTGGTGCCGGAGGTGTAGAGGATGAACAGCGGGTGCTCGGCCTCCACCGGCACCGGCGCGTGCTCGGTCGAGGCGGTCTCCCTCGCCTCGTGCCACCACACGTCACGGCCCTCGGTCCACTCCACGTCCCCGCCGGTGCGGCGCACCACGAGGACCTTCTCCACGGAGTCCGCGCCGCCGGCGAGCGCCTCGTCGACGGCGGGCTTGAGCGGGAGCTGCTTGCCGCGGCGGTTCTGCCCGTCGGCGGTGATCACCACGCGCGCCTCGGCGTCCTCGATCCGGGAGCGCAGCGCGTCGGCGCTGAAGCCGCCGAAGACGACGGAGTGGGGCGCGCCGAGGCGGGCGCAGGCGAGCATCGCGAAGACGGCCTCGGGGATCATCGGCAGGTAGATCGCGACGCGGTCGCCGGTCCTCACGCCGAGGTCGACGAGCGCGTTCGCCATGCGGGAGATCTCGTCCTTGACGTCCGCATAGGTGAACGTGGCGTCGGAGCCGTCCTCGTACTCGGCCAGCAGTGCGACCTGGTCGCCGTGGCCGGACTCGACGTGGCGGTCCACGCAGTTGTAGGCGACGTTGAGGGTGCCGTCGGCGAACCAGCGCGCGAAGGGCGGGTTCGACCAGTCCAGCGTCTCGGTGAAGGGCGTCTCCCAGCTCAGCAGGCTCGCGCGCGAGCGCCAGAACGCGACGCGGTCCCGCTCGGCCTCCTCGTAGAGCGAGGGGCGGGCGACCGCGTCCTGCACGAACTCGGTGGGCGGGGAGAAGGTGCGGGTCTCCTGGGAGAGGTTCTCGATCCCGGTGACGGCCTCGTCAGTCATGAACACTCCTGCTTCACGGGCCCCGGGGCGACCGGGGCGGATGGACGCGAACACCGTATCGCAGGAGATGCACGTCACGCTCACGACGGTCATGGGCGGACCGACGCCCTCCCGGCCGGGCCGACTACCGTGGGGGACCATGGCCCCAGACCCCTCCGTCGCCCCCGCCCTGCTCGCCCCGGCGCAGCTGCGCCGTCTCGAGATGCGCAACCGCATCTGGCTCGCCCCGATGTGCCAGTACATGGTCGAGGAGCGGGACGGCGTGCCCACCGACTGGCACCTGGTGCACCTCGGCGCGCGGGCCGCGGGCGGCTTCGGGATGATCGTCACGGAGGCGACGGCGGTCTCCCCGGAGGGGCGCATCAGCCCCCAGGACACAGGGCTGTGGAACCGCGAGCAGACTGACGCGTGGCGGCAGATCACCTCCTTCTGCCAGGGCCAGGGCGCCCGCATCGCCGTGCAGCTCGCCCATGCCGGCCGCAAGGCCTCCACCTGGCCGGCCCTGCCCCGCTACCGCGCGCGGCGCGGCACGGTGCCGGAGTTCGCCGCGGGCTGGCGCACCGTCGGCCCCACCCCGGAGCCCTTCCCGGGGCTGGATGCGCCCGATGCTCTGGGGAAGGAGGAGATCGCCGGGGTGGTCGCCGACTTCGTCGCCGCCACCGGCCGGGCCGAGGAGGCGGGCTTCGATGCGGTCGAGCTGCACTTCGCCCACGGCTATCTCGTCCACGAGTTCCTCTCGCCGCTGGTGAACACGCGCACCGACGAGTACGGGGGCGACGGGCCGGGACGGCGCCGCCTGGCCCGGGAGATCGCCGCGGCGGTGCGCGAGGCCTGGCCGGCCGACCGCCCGCTGATCGTGCGCATCAGCGCGACCGACTGGATCGACGGGGGCTGGGACATCACCCAGTCCGTCGAGCTCGCCCGCGAGCTCGAGGAGGTCGGCGTCGACGCGCTGCACGTCTCCACCGGCGGTGCCGTCATCGCGGACATCGCGGTGGGCCCCGAGTACCAGGTCGGCTTCGCACGGACGCTGCGCGATGCCGTCTCGATGCCGGTCGCGGCCGTCGGCCTGATCACCGATCCGCACGGCGCCCAGGAGGTGCTCGAGCGCGGGGACGCCGACTTCGTGGCCGTGGGCCGGGCGGCCCTGCGCGAGCCGGGCTGGCCCCAGCGCGCCGCGCACGAGCTGGGGGTGCGCGATCCTGCGCTCTACCCCGGCGCCTACCACCGCGGCTCCTGGTGAGCGGCACGGCAGGTCGACGATGATCCTGGTGACCGGGGCGAGCGGCGGCGTCGGCACCGCGCTGTGCCTGGAGCTGGCCGCGCGCGGCGAGGACCTCGCGCTCACCGCCCGGGATCGGGGCAGGCTCGAGGCGCTGGCCGAGCGGGTGCGCGCGGCGGGCGGCACCGCCACGGTCCACCCCTGCGATCTGCGGGACCAGGAGGCGGTCGCGGAGCTCGCCGCGGAGGTGCTCGCGCTGCACGGGGCACCCTCCGCCGTCGTCTCCCTCGCTGGCCACTCGCTGCGCCGCCCCCTCGCCGACACGATCGGGCGCCCGCACGACCTCGTGCGTCTCACGGGTACGAACATGCTCGGCCCGGCCGCGCTGCTGCTCGCCCTGCTCGCGCCGATGAGCCGCGCCGGCGGGGGACGGCTCCTCGTGGCCACCAGCGCCTCCGCCCGGATCCCGACCCCGGGCTGGGCCGCCTACGGCGCCTCGAAGGCGGGGATGGACGCCTGGCTGCGGGCGATCCGGCCCGAGGCGGAGCAGGCCGGGGTGCGGATCACCGTGGTCGAGCTGCCGCTGGTGGCGACCGCGATGGCCGCCCCGACCTACGGCGACCGGCCCCGGGGAGCGCTCACGCCCGCGCAGGCCGCCGCCCGGGTGCTGCGGGGGCTGGACCGCGCCCCGGCGATGGTCTCCCCGCCCTGGGCACGGCTCGCCGCGGTGCTCTCGCAGGCCGCACCCGCCCTCGCGGCCCGTGGTGCGGGCGCCGGGGCGGAGGTCGCACGGAGGCTCGCCGCCCGCACCTCCGCTCCGTGCGGCCGCGAGGGGCAGGGCCGGGGACCCGGCGGGCAGGGCCGCGCCGACCAGGAGCGACGGCGATGAGGCACCGGACGCCGGCCGGGCTCCGGGGCAGCGGGAGGGCGGCCCGGGCCCGGGCCTCCCTCCCCCGCGCTCCCCTGGTCCTGCCCGCCCTGGACGTCGGCGCCGCGCTGCGCGCGCGGGTCGGGGCGAGGCCGCGCGCCGTGGTGCTCGTGGACCGTCACGGCACGCTCACCGGAGACGAGCTGCTGGACCTCGTGCGTCTGCACCGCAGCGGCACCGCCACGGCGGACCGCGCCGGACTCGCCGCCCTGCCGGCCGAGGCCTCGCTGCGCCAGGTGCTCGCCGCGGTGCTCGCCGGCCCCGAGATGCTGGAGCTGCGCTCGAGCGGCTCCACCGGTGCTCCCCGGCCGCAGCGGCGCGGTCCCCTCTCCCCCGCGCAGCTGCTCTCCCTGGTGGACCTCGCCCGTCGGATCGGGCTGCGGCCGGGCCGGGTCACGGCCTGCGCAGCGCCGGGGGTGCACGGCCACGGACTGGTCGCGACGCTGGGCGCCCTCGCCCTCGGCGCCCCGCTCGTGGACCTCACCCATCTGCCCGCCGCGGAGCGCGTCGCCCTGCTGCACCGCACCTCGCCCGCGCTGCTCACCGGGGTGCCGGTGCACCTCGCGGACCTGCTGCGCGCTGACCGGGAGCTCGGCGGCGGGCGTCCGCTCGCGATCGACCGCGTCGTCGCGGGCTCCGACGCGCTCTCCCCCGTGCTGCGCGCGGATCTCGCGCGCCACTTCCGGGCCCGGGTCCACGACGTCTACGGCACCACCGAGACCGGCTCGCTGTGCGTGGACGGTCGCCCTCTGCACGGCGTGCACCTGCGGGAGCTCGACGGGCTGCTGTGCGCCCGCACCCCGTTCACGGGCGGTCGGGAGCTGGTCACCGACCGCGGGGAGATCACGGCCGATGGGAGGGTGCGGGTGCTGGGCCGGGCGGACGGCTCGGTCTCCTCCGGCGGGATGCTCCACGACCCCGCCGCGACGGTGCGCGTGCTGCGCTCCGCTCCCGGCGTCGCCTCGGCGCGCCTGCAGGTGGTGCCCGATGCGCGCTTCGGCGTGCGGACCCTCGCCGAGGTGGTCCTCGCCCCCGCCGCGGCGGACGCGGTGCCGCCGAGCGCCGAGGAGCTCCGGACCCTGGTGCGGGACCGGCTGGGCGCCGCGGCGGTGCCCCGCGAGGTGCGGATCCTGCCGCCGGGCGCGGCGAGCGCGGCGCCGTCGGGACCCGACGGCGAGGGGCCCGCGCCGTCGGGAGAGGGCCCCTCGGCCCCCTGGGGCCCCGGCGGGCCGATGGACGTTCCGCTCAGCAGTCCGGGACGCTGACCGGCACCGCGGTGACCGCGAGCCCGCCCATGGCGGTCTCCTTGTACCGCTCGGACATGTCCTTGCCCGTCAGCCGCATCGTCTCGATGACGGTGTCGAGGGAGACGAAGTGCTCGCCGGTGCCGCGCAGCGCGAAGCGCGCCGCGGTGATCGCCTTGACGGCGGCCATCGCATTGCGCTCGATGCAGGGCACCTGCACCAGACCGCCGACGGGGTCGCAGGTCAGGCCCAGGTTGTGCTCCATCGCGATCTCGGCGGCGTTCTCGACCTGGGCGGGCTTGCCGCCCATCACCTCGCACAGCGCCGCGGCCGCCATCGAGCAGGCCGAGCCCACCTCGCCCTGGCAGCCCACCTCGGCGCCGGAGATCGAGGCGTGCTCCTTGTAGAGCGAGCCGATCGCCCCGGCGGTCAGCAGGAAGCGCACCGCGATCTCGTCGGGGTCCACGCCCTCGATGTAGTTGGTCGCGAAGAAGAGCACGGCCGGGATGATCCCGGCGGCCCCGTTGGTCGGCGCGGTGACGACGCGGCCGCCGGCGGCGTTCTCCTCGTTCACGGCGAGCGCGGCGAGGGAGACCCATTCGAAGGAGTTCATGGGCAGACGCGCCGGGTCCTCGGCGGAGAGCGAGTCGTACCAGGAGGCGGCGCGGCGCTTGACCTCGAGCCCGCCGGGGAGGATCCCGGGGGTGCGGATGCCGCGCTGGATGCAGTCGTCCATGGTGCGCCAGATCCTCAGCAGGCCCTCGCGGATCTCCTCGTCGTCCCGCCACTGCCTCTCGCGCAGCAGCATCGCGTCGGAGATCGAGATGCCCCGGTCCTCGCACACCCGCAGCAGCTCGGCCCCGGTGGTGAAGATGGTGCGGCCCTCGTCCTCCGCGGCGACCTCCGCGATCGAGCGGTCCATGTCCGCCTCGTCGACGACGAAGCCTCCGCCGACGGAGAACATCGGACGGCGCACGAGCTCGGCGCCGCCCGAGTCCTGGGCGATGAAGGTCATCCCGTTGGAGTGCTGGGGCAGGAAGGTCAGCGGGTGCAGCACGATCGAGGAAGGTCGCAGCGACACCTCGAGCCGGCCGTCGAGCAGCAGCCCGCCCTCCGCCTCGATCCGCTCGACGCGCTCCCTGCCCGCGACCGGGTCCACGGTCTCCGGATCCGAGCCCTCCAGGCCCATCACGATCGCGGAGAGCGTGCCGTGCCCCTCGCCGGTCGCGGCGAGCGAGCCGTACAGATGGACCTCCACCTCGGCGACCCGCGGCCCCGTCTCCGGGTCCGAGAGCACCTCGTGCGCGAACTGCGCCGCCGCCCGCATCGGCCCCACCGTGTGGGAGCTCGACGGGCCGATGCCGATCTTGAACATGTCGAACGTGCTGATGCTCACCGCAGTCCTCCTCGACGTCCTCGTCGTGTCGGTCGTGCCCGCCGCGCATGCGGCCGGGCACTGCGTGCCGTGACCGGGAGTGCTCTCCCCCGACGCGTCACGGCACGACGATCATCGCCCCCCGTGCCGTCGCGGGCCGCGGCTCGGCGCGCCGGAGCGGCCGCGGCCGCCCGTGCGTCCGGTGCCCCGGCCCTGGCCGGAGTCCTGGCCGCGACCTGTGCCGCCGGAGTCCCTGCCGCCGCGACCGGTGCCGCCGGAGCCCTTGCCGCCGGACCCCTTACCGGCGCCCGAGCCCTTGCCCGCACCTCGCCCGCCGCCGCGGGGTCCCTGCGCCCCGCCACGTCCGGCGCCCGCGCCCTTGCCCCGGCCGGGAGCGCCGCCGCGCCGCGGTCCCGCGCGGCGCTCCTGCGACGGCTCCTCCTCCCAGGAGGCGCGGCGCTCTTCGTTCGTGCGTCGTGCCTCGGCCTTGCGCTCGTCGGCGCCGCGGGAGCGGGAGAGGTCGAGCTTGCGGGGCGCGCCCTTGTACTTCACGCGGGCAGGGTCCTCGACGGGCTCCCCGGCCGGGGTGCGGCCGCCGAGCTCCTCGAGCACGGGGTGCTCGGCGTTCTCGACGTCCTCCGCCCAGCGCGGCTCGACCTCCGCCTCGCCCAGGATCCGACGGGCCTGCCGGGTCTGATGGGGCAGGGCGAGGGTGACCACGCTGCCGGCGGCGCCGGCGCGGGCCGTGCGGCCGGAGCGGTGGACGTACTCCTTCACGTCGTCCGAGGGGTCCACGTGCACCACCATCGTGACGTCGTCGATGTGCAGGCCGCGGGCGGCGACGTCGGTCGCGACCAGCACGGGGAAGGCTCCCTGGCGGAAGCCGGCCAGCACGTTCGTGCGCAGCCCCTGCTGCTTGTTGCCGTGCAGGGCCGCGGCGCCGATCCCCACCTCGACGAGCTCCTGGGCGACGCGCTCGGCGCCGAGCTGGGTGCGGGTGAACATCAGGGTGCGTCCCTCGCGGGCGCCGAGCTGGGCGGTCACGGCGCGCTTCGCGGCCGGGGCGATCGCCAGGACGGTGTGGTCCATGGTCTTCACCGCCGCGGTGACCGGAGTGGTCTCGTGGCTGATGGGGTCGACGAGGAAGGTGTCGACGATGTCCTCGACCTGCCCGTCGAGCGTCGCGGAGAAGAGCATCTTCTGGGTGCCCATCGGGACGGCGGCGAGGATGTCGCGCACGTCGGGCAGGAACCCGAGGTCGGACATGTGGTCGGCCTCGTCGATCACGGTCGACTCCACTAGGTCCAGCTGCAGCGCGCCGCGCTCGGCGAGGTCGATCAGGCGTCCCGGGGTCGCCACCACGATGCCGACGCCGCGGGCGACCGCGTCGGCCTGCTTCTCGATGTTCATGCCGCCGGAGACCAGCTGGGCGGAGATCCCGACCGCGCGGGCGAAGGGGTGGATCGTGTCGACGACCTGCACCGCGAGCTCGCGGGTGGGCACGAGCACCACGCCGAGCGGCCGACGGCGATGCACCTTGCGGCCGCGGAAGCGGGAGGTCATCGCGAGGGTGAAGGCGAGGGTCTTGCCGGAGCCGGTCTCCGCGCGGGCGAGCACGTCGCGGCCAGCGAGGGCGTCGGGGAGGATCGCGGACTGGATCTCGAAGGCGCGCTCGAGCCCCTGCGAGGCGAGCACGCCGAGCAGCTCGTCGGGCAGCGCCATGTCCTCGAACCGCTCCGAGAGATGGGCGGAGCGGCGGCGAGCCTTGGGCATGGTGATCCTCCTGACGACGACGTGCACTCCCATCATCCAGCATCTCGCACTCATGGGATAATGGGAGCGATGTTGCGCACTCTCATGACCTCGAAGATCCACCGGGCCACGGTCACGCAGGCGGACCTGCACTACGTGGGCTCGGTGACGATCGACCCTGTCCTCTCCGAGGCCGCGGGTCTCGTCGAGCACGAGCAGGTCACGATCGTGGACATCGCCAACGGCCACCGCCTGACCACCTACGTGATCGAGGGCGAGCGCGGCAGCGGCGTGATCGGCATCAACGGGGCGGCGGCGCACCTGGTCTCCCCCGGCGACCTCGTGATCATCATGGCCTACGGACAGCTGGACGCGGCCGAGGTCGCCTCCCATCACCCGCGCGTGGTCCACGTCGACGAGGACAACCGCATCGTCGCGATCGGCGAGGACGGCGCGCAGCCCGTCCCCGGCATGCCCGATCAGATCGACGGCCGTACCTCGCACGGCATCCGCTGACTCCTCGTCTCCGCGGCGTCCGGCCGCACGGTCCCGGAGGCGGGCACGGGTTCGCGCCCTCCCCGTCGGCCGGTGTCCGACCCGCGAACGCAGGAAGCCCCTTTCCGCCCCGCCCTATAGGATCGGTGCGGTGACCTCCTCCTCGCCCCGTCCTCCCCAGTGAGCGGCGTCCTCGCGGGCTTCTTCATCGTCTGGTCCATGATCGGCGTGGGCTGGGTGGTGGGACGCACCGGCGTGCTCGGCGCCCACGGCCGCTACGTCCTGAACCGCACCACCTTCTTCGTCGCCTCCCCTGCGCTGGTGCTGGTGGGGCTGCTCGGCTCCGACGTACGCTCCGTGTTCTCCCTGCCGATGCTGGTGGCCGGGCTGTCCGGGCTCGGCACGGGCGCGCTGCTCATCGCCGGGGTGGCCCTGTTCACGAAGCGGCGCGGCGCGGACCTGGTGGTCACCGCGATCAGCGGCTCCGTCGTCAACGGCGCGAACATGGGCTTCCCGATCGCCGCCTACGTGCTCGGGGACATCTCCCACGCCCTGCCGGTGATCCTCTTCCAGCAGGCGGTCTACACGCCCCTCTATCTCTTCGTCCTGCACCGGGTCACGGAGAAGGACGCCCAGGGCGCGGCCGGGGTGCTGCGCAGCATCGTCGCGAACCCCGTCATCATCGCCTCGGCCATCGGGCTGGTGCTCGTGCTGATCGGGGTGAAGGTCCCCGGGGTGGTGCTCGAGCCGGTCCAGTCCCTGGCCGACATGGCGATCCCGGCGATGCTGCTGGCCTACGGACTGTCCCTGCACGGCTCGCGCCCGCTCGCGAAGGACGACGGATATCGCGGGCTGATCGCCGTCGCCTCCGGTGCGAAGCTCCTCGCCATGCCGCTGATCGCGCTCGGGATCGGACTGCTGCTGGGGATGCGGGGCGCCCATCTGTACGAGGTCGTCGTGATGGCGGCGCTGCCCACCGCGCAGAACGTGTACGTCGCCGCCGCCCGCTACCGCGCCTCGGAGAACCTCGCCCGGGACACGGTGCTCATCACGACGATCGGCACGGTGCTCGTGCTGCTGCTCATCTCCGCGGTGCTCGAGGTCTGATCGGGCCGGGCCCTCCGCGACGGGCGCGCTAGGATGGCCCGGTGACGGAACGGCTGCTGCTTATGCAGCCGCGTCGGACAAGGCCCGCGACCGTGTCGCGCTCCTGAGCGAGCGCCCGGCGACGACGAGGCACCGACGCGGCTCCCCTCGCCTGCGCGAGGGTTTTTTCATGTCACGAGGCCATCACCCCACTGCCTGACCCACTGCCTGGCGGCCCCGGCCGCACTGATCCTTCGGAGGACGATCCACCCATGAGCGAGGCACCCCACCGGTACACGGCCGCGATGGCGGACGAGATCGAGCTGCGCTGGCAGCAGCGCTGGGACGAGGAGGGCACCTTTTACGCCGACAACCCCGTCGGCGAGCTGCGCGGCACCGCCCCCTCGCTCGAGGAGGCCACCGCCGCAGCCACCTCCTCGTCCGAGAAGATGTACATCATGGACATGTTCCCCTACCCCTCGGGGTCGGGGCTGCACGTCGGCCACCCGCTGGGCTACATCGCGACCGACGTGGTCGCCCGCCACCAGCGCATGCTCGGCAAGAACGTGCTGTACACGATGGGCTACGACGCCTTCGGCCTGCCCGCCGAGCAGTACGCCGTCCAGACCGGCACCCATCCGCGCACCACCACCGAGGCGAACGTTGCGAACATGCGCCGCCAGCTGCACCGCCTGGGCCTGTCCCATGACCCGCGCCGCTCGCTCGCGACCACGGACCCCGAGTTCGTGAAGTGGACGCAGTGGATCTTCCTGCGCATCTTCGACTCCTGGTACGACCCGGACGCCCCGAACGCCGACGGCGTCACCGGGCGCGCCCGCCCGATCGCCGAGCTGCGCGAGGAGCTGCGCGCCGGCACGATCGACCCCTTCGCCCTCGCGGGCCGCCAGGGCCTTGAGATCCCCGCCTCCTGGCAGGGCCGCAGCGCCGCCGAGGTCCCCGGCGCCACCGACGCGGAGATCGCGCAGCTCGCCGACGGCTTCCGCCTGGCCTACATCTCCGAGACCCCCGTGAACTGGTGCCCCGGCCTCGGCACGGTGCTGGCCAACGAGGAGGTCACCGCCGAGGGCCGCTCCGAGCGCGGCAACTTCCCCGTCTTCACCCGCCGCCTGCGCCAGTGGAACATGCGCATCACCGCCTATGGCGACCGCCTGGTCGACGACCTGGACCGGGTGGACTGGCCCGAGTCGATCCGCTCCATGCAGCGCAACTGGATCGGCCGCAGCCACGGCGCCCAGATCAGCTTCCCCGTCGCCGGTCTCGCGGACCACGAGGACGCCGGCTTCGACGTGTTCACCACGCGCGCCGACACCCTGTTCGGCGCGACCTTCTGCGTCCTCTCCCCCGAGCACTCCCTGCTGACGGACGTCTCCGCCCTGCCGGAGGCGTGGCCCGAGGGCACGCAGGAGGCGTGGACCGGCGGCGCCGCGAGCCCCCGCGAGGCCGTCGCCGCCTACCAGGCGCGCGCCGCCTCGCTGGACGAGGACGAGCGCACCGAGGAGGGCCGCGAGAAGACCGGCGTGTTCACCGGCCTGTACGCGACGAACCCGATGGACGGCCGCGAGCTGCCCGTGTTCACCGCCGACTACGTGCTGATGGGCTACGGCACCGGCGCGATCATGGCCGTGCCCGCCGAGGACGAGCGCGACTTCGCGTTCGCGGACCGCTTCGAGCTGCCCGTGATCCGCACCGTCCGCCCGCCGGAGGACTTCGAGGGCGGGGCCTGGACCGGCGAGGGCGAGAAGATCAACTCCGCCTCCGCGGACCTGGATCTGAACGGCCTGGACAAGGACGAGGCGAAGGCGCGCGCCACCGCCTACGCCGAGCAGAAGGGCTTCGGCCGGGCCCGCACCACCTACCGCCTCCGGGACTGGCTGTTCTCCCGGCAGCGCTACTGGGGCGAGCCCTTCCCGATCGTCTACGACCCCGCGGATCCCGAGACCCCGATCGCGCTGCCGGAGTCGATGCTGCCGGTGGACCTGCCGGAGGTCGCGGACTTCTCCCCGAAGACCTTCGACCCGATGGACGCCGATACCGAGCCGCAGACCCCGCTCTCGCGCGCCGAGGACTGGGTCGAGGTGGAGCTGGACCTCGGCGAGGGGCCGAAGACCTACCTGCGCGAGACCAACACGATGCCGCAGTGGGCGGGTTCGTCCTGGTACCACCTGCGCTACATCGACCCCACCGAGGACGAGGTCCTGGTGCGGCCCGAGAACGAGAAGTACTGGCTGGGCGCCCGTGAGGAGGGCGGCGTCGGCGGCGTGGACCTCTACGTCGGCGGCGTGGAGCACGCGGTGCTGCACCTGCTGTACGCGCGGTTCTGGCACAAGGTGCTCTTCGACCGCGGCGACGTGACCAGCCAGGAGCCCTTCCACCGCCTGTTCAACCAGGGCTACATCCAGGCCTACGCCTACACCGACTCCCGCGGCGTGCACGTGCCGGCCGAGGAGGTCGTCGCGGAGGCAGACGGCACCTTCACCTACCAGGGCGAGCCGGTCACCCAGGAGTACGGGAAGATGGGCAAGTCGCTGAAGAACGCGGTCGCGCCCGACGACATGTACGAGGAGTACGGCGCGGACACCCTGCGCGTGTACGAGATGTCGATGGGGCCGCTGGACCTCTCCCGCCCGTGGGAGACCCGCGCCGTGGTCGGCTCGCAGCGCTTCCTGCAGCGCCTGTGGCGCCTCGTGATCGACGAGGAGACCGGGACGCTGACCGTCTCCGACGAGCCGGCCGACCTGCCCACGAAGCAGGCCGTGCACCGCGCGATCGACGGCGTGCGCCGCGACATGGACCGGATGCAGTTCAACACTGCGATCGCGAAGCTCATCGAGCTGGTCAACCACCTCACCAAGCAGCTCACCTCGACCGGAACCGTGCCGCGCGAGGCCGTGGAGCCGCTGGTGCTGATGGTCTCGCCGCTGGCCCCGCACCTGGCCGAGGAGCTGTGGGTGCGCCTGGGCCGCTCCGGCGGGATCTCCCGCGTGGCGTACCCGGTCGCGGACCCGGAGCTGCTGAAGGCCGAGCAGGTCACCTGCGTCGTCCAGGTCAAGGGCAAGGTCCGCCACCGGATCGAGGTCGACCCGGAGATCTCCGCCGAGGACCTCGAGGCCGCCGTCATGGCCGAGGACCGGGTCAAGGAGCTGCTCCAGGGGCAGACGGTGCGCAAGGTGATCGTCCGCGCCCCGAAGATCGTGAACATCGTGGTCTGAGACCGGGCGACCGACGGCCCCGTCGCTCCCTGGAGCGGCGGGGCCGTCGCATGTCCGGACGTGGTCGTGGTCGTGGCCGTGGTCGTGTCGGGCTCGGGCTCAGGCTCGGGCTCGGGCCGAGGGCCTGCGACCGTTCCTCCACATCCGGCCGTCGTCCACATCGAGGCCCGGCCCCGGGCGGCACGGACCGAGCGATCCCTAGCCTCGCGCCATGGACACCTTCTGCGGATGCGACACCGAGACCCTGGACGATCTGGCCAAGCGGGTGCGCGAGGGCGCGCTGCGCCTGATCCAGCTGATCGAGCTGCTGCGCGAGGCCGCCGAGTCGGTCGACTGGACCGGTCCGGACGCCGACGCCCACCGTCACCGCACCGCGACGATGGCCGAGCACGGCCTCGCCGCCGGCGCCGACCTGCGCGCGAAGGCGCTGGAGCTGAGACGCCATGCGTGGGAGCAGGAGCGGGCCTCGGAGCTCGACCCCGGAGCCGCGGTGCGGGCCGAGCTCCCCGGGGACGGGGCCGGTGAGGGGATCTTCGCGGATCCCGGCCGCTGGCTCGGCGGTCCGATGGCGCCCTCGGACCCGCTCGACCCGCTGCCCGGTCTCCGCGGGCCGCGCGGCCTGCCGACGCCGCCCGGGGGATGGGGCCCGTGGATCGGAGGGCCGATGGCTCCGGCGGACCCGACGACCCCGCTGCCATCTCTGCCGACCCCGTCCGGCGGCTGGGGTCCGTGGATCGGCGGGCCCTTCATGCCCTCCCCGCCTCCGCCCATGGTGTCGGGGCCGCTGCCCGAGGGTGAGCAGTTCGCACTGGATCCGGAGATCGTCGCCGAGGCGCGTGGCGACCGTGAGCTCGCCCTCGGCTCCGTCCCGGTCGCCGGTCACATCCAGACCGCGCTCGGCCTGCACGAGGAGGTCGGGCACCTCAACGATCGCCTCGACGAGGCGGCCGGCGGCACGGTCTTCGAGCCCCTGGCCCGCGTGGCGCGAGTTCCCCACACCGTGACCGAACCGGTGCTCGGCGAGGGCTCCACCGCCGGTCAGCTGGCGGAAAACCTCGATCGGAGCTGGGCGAACGTCCTCCAGACCGGTTCCGAGGTGACCGCTGCCGTCGGCGAGGGCGACCTCGCCGCGGCCGCGCGCGCCGGCGAGCGCGGGCTGTTCCGCAGCGCGGAGAACTCCGCGGATCTGCTCACGATCTCGCCGATCCCGGCCTATGCGGAGTCGGGCGCGGATCTCCTCGGCGAGGGGGCCGACGCGGTCCGCGGGATCAGCCCGGAGGCGGCTGCCGGGCTGGAGAGCGCCGAGGCCACGGTCCGGGAGGACGTCGAGGGCCTCACGGACTACCGCGAGACTCTCACCGACGGGGAGACCTGGTACGACGCACGCCGTCGCTACGCGCCGATGCCCTGGGACCCTCAGGGCTGACACGCGGGACAGAGCCGTGCATCTCCGTCGTGCCGCCCCGGCTCGGCATGGGGAGCAGTCCCCATCGACCGCTGCGACGCAGCACGGCATGATATTGCGCCATGACCTTCCAGGGTGCCGACACCGATCGGTTGCGAGCGACCGCCACCGCCTTCGAGCGCGGCGCCACCTCGCTCGAGACGCTGCTGACCACCCTGTCCGGTGTCGTGAGCGCGGTCGACTGGCAGGGACCGGACGCCGACCGCTTCCGCTCCGACTTCGAGCGCCTCGTGCAGCAGGCCGACGTGACCGCATCGGACGTCGCCGAGCGTGGTTCCCGACTCGAGCAGGAGGCCGAGGAGCAGGATGAAGCGTCGTCCGGCGGCGGTGCGGGTGCCGATGCCGGACCGGGCGGCCCGACCCCTCTCGACCGGATACGCCGGATCTTCGGTGGCCTGTCCAGCTCCGACGGGACCTCGGATGCCGAGGAGAAGTTCCGGGAGGTCTCGAAGGAGATCTTCAACAAGGTCGCGGACAAGGTCGGCGACTCTCGGGAGCTGCCCACCTGGGCGCGGCGACTGACGAAGGGAGTCGCCGCCGGAGTCAACGTGTACCCCGAGATGGAAGAGATGTACCAGCACCTCGCCGCGGGCGAGACCGGCCTTGCGATCGGCGATGGCTTCGAGATCGTCTGGGGTGCTGCTCCCCACCCGGTCGCGGCTCTCGGATCCATGGCGAACGAGGAGTTCACGGGTCCCGGCGAGGACGCCACCTCCCCCTTCGAGAAGTGGGGACAGATCCAGGAGGAGAGCTTCGGCGCGCGCTACGGCGAGAAGGTCGGGGGCGACATCTCGCACCTGCTGGGTTTCGAGGACGAAGGCACGATGGACAACCTGATCACCTCGGGCGGCGGAGTCGCCGGGTGGACGACGTTCTCGGCCTTCGGCCCGACAGGTTTCCTGAACCAGGCCAGCGGCGTCTGGAACTCACGGGACTGACGAAGTCCGAGATCGCTTGACCGAGCACGACGAGGTCCCGGTGCAGGGCTGAGCCCGCACCGGGACCTCGATCCCGCAGAGAGGTGCCGAGGTCATTCCTCCCGGGATGCAGGGACGTCGTCCTCGACAGACGTGCCGAGCACGAGCCCGTCGCCGTCGGCCGCAGTGGTCACCGTGACCGTCTGGCCGTCCTGCACCTGACCGCGCAGGATGAGACGAGCGAGGCCGTCCCCGATCTCCTTCTGGACCAGGCGCTTGAGCGGCCGCGCCCCGTACATCGGGTCGAAGCCCTCCTCGGCGAGCCAGCGCGTGGCCGCCTCGTCGACCTGCAGCGCGATGCGCCGTTCGGCCAGACGCTCCGCGACCTCCTGGATCTGCAGGGTGACGATGCTGCCGAGCTGCTCGCGGGAGAGCGCGTCGAACAGCACGATGTCGTCGAGCCGGTTGAGGAACTCGGGCTTGAAGGAGGCGCGCACCACCTGCATCACGCGGTCGTGCTTCTCCTGCTCGGTCAGCGCCGCATCCTGCAGAGCATGGGCGCCGAGGTTCGAGGTGAGGATCAGGATCGTGGAGCGGAAGTCCACGGTCCGGCCCTGACCGTCGGTGAGCCGGCCGTCGTCGAGCACCTGCAGCAGCACGTCGAACACGTCCGGGTGCGCCTTCTCGATCTCGTCCAGCAGCACCACCGAGTAGGGGCGTCGCCGCACCGCCTCGGTGAGCTGGCCGCCCTCGTCGTAGCCGACGTAGCCCGGAGGCGCACCGACCAGCCGTGCGACGGTGTGCTTCTCGGAGTACTCCGACATGTCGATGCGGATCATCGCCCGCTCGTCGTCGAAGAGGAACTCGGCCAGCGCCTTGGCCAGCTCGGTCTTGCCCACGCCCGTCGGGCCGAGGAACAGGAACGAGCCGGTGGGACGGTTCGGGTCGGAGATCCCGGCCCGGGCCCGTCGCACCGCGTCGGAGACCTCGGAGACCGCACGCTCCTGCCCGATCAGCCGCTTGCCGATCAGCTGCTCCATCTGCAGCAGCTTCTCCGTCTCCCCCTGCATCAGGCGCCCGGCGGGGATGCCCGTCCAGGCGGCGACCACGTCGGCGATGTCATCGGGGCCGACATGGTCGGCGACCATCGGCCGCTCGTCCTCGCCCTCTGCGCGGCCCTCCTGCTCCTCGGCCTCGCGCAGTTGCTGCTTTAGGGAGGGGATGTCGCCGTAGAGGATCTTCGAGGCCGCGGTGAGGTCGCCCTCGCGCTGCGCCCGGTCGGCCTGCATCCGCAGCTGCTCGAGCTGCGCCTTGAGGTCGCCGACCAGGTTCAGCCCGGCCTTCTCGCGCTCCCAGCGGGCGGAGAGCTCCTGCATCGCCTCGGTGCGGTCGGCGAGCTGGGAGCGGACGGAGTCCAGGCGGGCCAGCGAGCCCGGGTCGTCGCTCCCGTCGAGCGCGAGCTCCTCCATCTTCAGCCGGTCCACCTGGCGCCGCAGGATGTCCAGCTCCTCGGGGGAGGAGTCCAGCTCCATGCGCTGGCGCGAGGCGGCCTCGTCCACCAGGTCGATCGCCTTGTCCGGCAGCTGGCGCCCGGCGATGAACCGGTCGGAGAGGGAGGCCGCGGCGACCAGTGCGGAGTCGGTGATGGTGACCTTGTGGTGCGCCTCGTACTTGTCCTTCAGACCGCGCAGGATCGTCACGGTGTCCTCGACGCTCGGCTCCCCCACCAGCACCTGCTGGAAGCGGCGCTCGAGCGCGGGGTCCTTCTCGATGTTCTCGCGGTACTCGTCCAGCGTGGTCGCGCCGACCATGCGCAGCTCGCCGCGGGCGAGCATGGGCTTGAGCATGTTGCCGGCGTCCATCGAGCCGTCGCCGGAGCCGCCCGCGCCGACCACAGTGTGCAGCTCGTCGATGAAGGTGATGATCTGGCCGTTGCTGGTGCGGATCTCTTCCAGGACCGCCTTCATCCGCTCCTCGAACTCGCCGCGGTACTTGGAGCCGGCGACCATCGAGGAGAGGTCCAGGGAGATCAGGCGCTTGCCGCGCAGGGAGTCGGGGACGTCGCCGGCGACGATGCGCTGGGCGAGACCCTCGACCACGGCGGTCTTGCCCACGCCGGGCTCGCCGATCAGGACGGGGTTGTTCTTCGTGCGGCGGCTGAGCACCTGCACGACGCGGCGGATCTCGGCGTCGCGTCCGATCACCGGGTCGAGGCGTCCCTCGCGGGCCTGCTCGGTGAGGTCGATGCCGAACTTCTCGAGGCTCTGGAAGGTGCCCTCGGGGTTCTGGGAGTCCATCTGATTCATGCGGTCATCTCCTGGGGTGAGTGTGCGGACGGCATCGCGGAGAGCTCGTGGGGTGGCGCCGACGCTGCTGAGCAGCCTCGAGGCCGCGTCCTTGCCGAGTGCGATGCCGATCAGCAGATGCTCGGTGGACAGGTAGGTGCGGTGGGCGGCGTCGGCCTCGTGGCGCGCCGCCTCGAGGGCGTCGTAGCCGGTGCCGACGAAGGTGGGCGAGGACTCCGCGCCCCTGCCGGAGACGCGGGGCAGGGAGTCGATCGCCTGCTCCGCGCGACGGATCACGTCCAGGGGATCGACGCCGACGGCCTCGAGCGCGGCGCGGGCGATCCCGTCGACCTGCCCGGCGAGCGCCCACAGCAGGTGCATCGAGCTGATCTGGGGGTTGCCGAGCTCGACGGCCTTCTCCGCTGCCGCGGTGACGGCCTCCTGCGAGCGGGTGGTGAACTTGAACTCCACGGTGCTCCTTCTGCTGTGCGGGCCCTTCCGGGCGGTGGTCTCGGGATGATCATCCCTGCTCGATGGGGTCAACGTCGACAGGGTTGAGTCTATTCCGCTCAACTTCGCGGTGGTCGAGCCGCAGGGACGCGAGCTCGTCCACAGGCGGCCCGGCGCCCGGGTGTGCGGCGCGTCTCCCCTGTAGCATCGACCCGGAGCCGCGCACCGTCCGTCCAGGGGAACCGACGCCGACGGGGGCGTCGGCCCCGCCTGCATCCCTGCACCTCCTCCAGAGACCGAGGCCTCCATGTCCCAGTCCCCGTACTCGCCGCAGGGCGGCCAGTACATGCCCAACGGTCGCCCGCGGCCGGGAGCGACGCAGTCCGCGCCCGGGGCACCGTCCTTCCAGCAGCAGCCGCGCTACATCGACTACGGCAATCCCCGGGCCTACGACACCTCGGTGCGTCCTGCCTCGGGCCTGACCGCCGCGCGCTTCGCGCCGGCGCAGATCCAGCGCCCCGACCAGGCCCAGCCGCAGTCGGCCTGGTCCACCCAGACCCGTCGGGTGCAGGAGGTCTCGCAGAACCCCACGCAGCTGCCCGCGGTGAGCATCCTGGTGTGGATCTCGCTGATCGTGCTCGGCTTCGCCCTGCTGCTGGTGCTGGGCTACTTCTTCCTCGAGTTCGTGCTCACCGCGAGCTCGAGCCCGGCCTGGTGGCCGGTGACCGCCTTCCTCGCCGGGATCTCCCTGGTGGTGATCGGCCTGGTGATGTTCCTGGCCGACCGATGGGACCCGCAGCCCTTCCCGCTGCTGCTCATCGCGGTGTTCTGGGGCGCGGCGATCGCGGCCTTCGGCAGCTACTGGATCAACTCCCTCAACAGCCTGCTGGTCTACATGGTCACCGGCAGCGAGGCGGCCGTCGCGTTCGCCGGCCCCGTGATCAGCGCACCGCTGGTGGAGGAGACCACCAAGGGCGCGGGCCTGCTCGTGCTGATGCTGCTGGCGCGCCGCTACTTCAACGGCCCGCTGGACGGGCTGATCTACGGCTCCCTGATCGGCGGCGGCTTCGCCTTCACCGAGAACATCATCTACTACACCCGGATCCTCGAGGAGGCGGGCGGCTACGGCGTGCTGTTCCTGTTCCTGCTGCGCGGGCTGGGCAACATCTTCGGCCACGCGATCTACACCGCCTGCACCGGCGTCATCGTCGGCTTCGTGGCCCGCAAGTGGGGCACGATCATGGGCTTCCTCGTGTTCATCCCCGCGCTGATCCCCGGCATGCTGCTGCACGCGGCGTGGAACTTCACCGCCGGCCTCGGCGGCGGCCTCGGGATGACGGTGCTCATGTACGGCGCGAAGTTCCTCCTCTCCTGCTGCTTCCTGGTGTTCATCGTCGTGCTGATCTGGGACGAGTCCCGGCTGACCCGCGTGCGCCTGGGCGACTACGCGAACCAGGGCTGGCTGACCCACGAGGAGGTCGACATGCTCGCGACCTGGAAGGGACGCCGCGAGGGCAAGCGCTGGGCCACCCAGATCGGCGCGAAGCCCGTGATGAAGAGGTTCATCCGCGAGAGCGCGGACCTCGCCTCGATCCGCCAGCGCCTCCTGGCCGACGGCGCGAACCCGAAGGTCGTCCAGATCGAGCGGAACCTCCTGCAGCGCCTGACCAGCAACCGCCAGGAGCTGCTCTCCCACGCCCGCTGAGCAGCGCCGTCACGACCAGGGCACAGCCCTCACGCCACAGGCCCCGCCCCCGATCACCGGGGCGGGGCCTGTGCCGTGAAGGACGACGGGTCAGCGCTCGTCCTCGCTCCAGGGGTGCTGGTCGCGGCCGCGCAGGCGCTCGAACTGGCGCCGCTCGCGCTTCGTGGGACGGCCGGTGCCCCGCTCACGGCGGGGCGGCGCCGCGGCGAGCTGCGGGACCGGCTCCGGGCTGTGGTCCTCGTAAGCCTCGCGCGCGATGGGGGCGCCGACGCGCTTGGTGAGGATCCTCGTGACGACCACGATCTTCTCCCGGCCCGGGGAGCGCACCCGCAGCTCGTCGCCGACGGAGATCCGCTGGGCGGCCTTGACCGGCTCGCCGTTGCGGCGCACATGGCCGCCGCGGCAGGCGGCCGTCGCGGCCGAGCGCGTGGGCATCAGCCGGGCGCTCCACAGCCACACGTCCAGACGCACCGACGTCGGGCCCGACGAGGCCCCGGTCCCGGAGGCCGGGCCCGCTCCCCCGTCGCTCATGCCGCGTGCGGCGTCCGCACGAGCGGCCACGGGTCGTGCGCCTCGAGCTGGGCGGCGAGGGCGAGCAGGAGCGGCTCGTCGCCGGGCCGCGTGGCGCCGAGCTGGACGCCGAAGGGCAGCTCCACGCCGTCCACCGCTTCGCGGTGCAGCGGCACCGAGAGCGCGGCGGTGCCGAGCATGTTCCAGGTGCTGGTCCACGGGGTGAAGGCGCACTGGGCGGCGAAGTCGTCGGCGCCGTCGGCGAGCTGGAGCGTCTCCGGGAACGCGGGCGGGGCCGCGAGGGACGGGGTGAGCACCACGTCGAAGGAGGCGAAGTCCTCGAGGGTGCCGCGGGCGAGGGCCTGCACCCCGCTGAACGCGGCGGCGAGGTCGACGCCCGTGCATGCCCTGCCCTGCTCGCGCAGCCAGCGGGTCAGCTCCAGCAGCTGCCCCTCCTGCACGGGCTCGAGCGGGATGCTCGCCGCGCCGACGGTCCACAGCGGCATGAAGGCGGTCCACTGCTCCGGGGTGAACGGGGCGGGGATCTCCTGCGTGCTGTGCCCGAGGTCCTCCAGCAGGCGCACGGCTCGCTCGAGGCCGGCGAGCGCGGCCGGGTGCACCTCGGTGTCCGCGGCCAGCGGCTCGCGCAGCACGCCGATGCGCAGCCCCTGCGGCGCCGCGCCCTGCTCGAGCCGTGCGAGATAGCTCCCCTCGTGGGCGGGGGCCGGCATGAAGTCGCCGGGGCGGGGCCCGGCGATCAGGTCGAGGCCCGCCGCGAGATCGCGCACCTCACGGGCGAGGACCCCGTCGGTGACCAGCCCCATCCCCTCGCCGCCGTACGGTCCGGGCGAGACGAGGCCGCGGGACGGCTTCAGCCCCACGATCCCGCAGCAGGCGGCGGGGATCCGCACCGAGCCGCCGCCGTCGGAGCCGTGGGCGATCGGCACGATGCCGCTGGCGACCGCGGCGGCGGCGCCGCCGCTGGATCCTCCGGCGGTGCGGCGCAGGTCCCAGGGGGTGCGGGCCGGCGCGCCGGTCGCGGGCTCGGTGTAGCAGGGCATCCCGAACTCGGGGGTCGTGGTCTTGCCGACGGTGAGGGTGCCGCCGTCGAGCAGACGCTGCGCGACCCCGTCGGTGCGCGTGGCCATGTTCCCGCGCAGCGCCGCGCTGCCGGCCTCGAGGGGGGCGCCGGCGAGCTGGGTGAGGTCCTTGATCGGCATCGGCACCCCGAGCAGGGGGTGGCTGCGGGAGAGCTCCTCGAGGGCGCCGTCGGTGCGGGCCGCCTCCAGGTGCTCCCCCGCCTCGCGGGCCTGGGCGAGGGTGAGCTCCTCGAGGACGTGGGCGAAGGCCCCGACCTCGGCGCCGACGGTGCGGGCGCCGTCGAGCGCAGCCTCGGCGAGGGTGACGGGGTCGATCTCGCCGGAGCGAAGGGCCGCGGCGGTGGAGAGGGCGCCGAGCGGCGCATCCGTCGGCCCGGAGGCGCCCCGAGGCGCTCCCGCTCCCCCGTCGGCCCCCTGGGCCGCGCTCGCCGAGTCTTCGGGCTGCGGAGTCGCGGCGGTCACCGCCTGACCCCGTCCTGGGCGCCCTGCTCGAGACCGGCCCGCACGTGGTCGAGGATCCCGTCGACGGCCTCGCTGATCTGCTCCCAGGTGAGCTCGAAGTCGCTCTCGTCGCCGTACCAGGGATCGCGGATGCCGGTGTCCTCCACGGGCTCGGGGGCGAAGTCGCGGACCATGCGCAGCGTCTCGGCGGCCCGGTCGGCGCCGAGCACCGAACGGATCGGGTCGACGTGGTCGTGGTCCAGGGCGAGCACGAGATCCGCGCTCCTCAGCTCCTCGGAATCCATCCGTCGGGCCCGGTGGCCGGAGGGGTCGATCCCGTGCTCGCGCAGCAGCGCCCCGGCGCGCGGATCGATCGGGTTGCCGCTCTCCCAGCCGGTGGTGCCGGCGGAGGCGATCTCCACCTCCCCGGCGAGGCCCTTCGCCTCGACGGCCTCGCGCAGCGCGTACTCGGCCATGGGCGAGCGGCAGATGTTGCCGGTGCAGACGGTGAGGATGCGGTAGGTCAACGTCTCTCCTGTCAGGTGGTCGAAGGGGTCGTCCCGGGGTCCTCCAGCAGATCCGCGTACTCGGGATGACGCTCGATGAAGCCGCGGACGAACCAGCAGGTGGGGCGGACCTTCAACCCTCGGGCGCGAGTGTCCTCCAGGGCGAAGCGGACGATCGCCGAGCCGATCCCGCGCCCCGAGCGGTCCGGGGCGACGACGGTCGAGCGCAGGTCGCGCACCTCGTCCTCGTCCTCGAAGGCGAGGACGGCCACGACGGTCTCGCCCTCGAGGGCGGCGAAGCGGTCGCGATCGTCGTCGTGGACCAGGCGCACCGCGCCCTGGTCGGCGGAGGTCTCATCCATGCCGGTCACGGTACACTGCCGCTCATGCCCTCGCCCCTGATCTGGCACATCACCGAGTCGGCCGCCTGGGAGGCGGCGGTCCCGGAGGGCGTCTACACCCGCGCGACCCGCGGCAGGGACCTCGCCGAGGAGGGCTTCCTCCACGCCTCCTGGCCCGAGCAGGTCTCGAAGGTCGCCAAGCGCATCTACCCCGACCGCCCCTCGGACCTCGTGATCCTCGAGATCGACGTGGGCCGGGTCGAGGCGGCCGGCATCGCCGTGGACATCGAGGCCGACGTCGACGGGAAGGGCCGCGGCTACCCGCACATCATGGGGCCGCTCCCGGTCAGCGCCGTGGTGCGTCTGCGGCGCACCAAGTGGATCGGCCGGGAGTTCGTGGTCGTCGCCTGACCCGGCCCGTGCCCGCCCCGGCACCGGCCCCGACGCGCGCCCTGTCCGCGCGGGACCGCCCCGCCCGCTCCGTGCGGGCGTACCATCGGGCATGGCCAGATCACGTCGCTCCGCGAAGTATCTCGACATCCATCCGGAGGATCCGCAGCCCCGCCTGATCGAGCAGGCGGTCGCCGCGCTCGAGGAGGGCGGCCTGATCGCCTATCCGACGGACTCCTGCTACGCGCTGGGCTGCCGTCTCGGGGACGCGGACGGCCTCGAGCGGATCCGTCGCATCCGCCAGGTCGGCAAGGACCACCACTTCACGCTCGTCTGCGCGGACTTCGCCCAGCTGGGGCAGTACGTGCTGGTCTCCAACCCGACCTTCCGCCTGGTCAAGAACGCGACCCCGGGGCCGTACACCTTCATCCTCCCCGCGACCCGGGAGGTGCCGCGCAAGATGGCCCATCCCAAGAAGCACACCGTCGGGGTGCGGATCCCCGATCACCGGGTGGCCCATGCGCTGGTCGAGGCGCTCGGCGAGCCGATCCTGTCCTCGACGCTGCTGCTGCCCGGGCAGGAGGACCCGCCCTCGGAGGGCTGGGTGGTGCAGGACCTGCTGGGCGAGCAGGTCGACGTGATC
Source organism: Brachybacterium sp. AG952 (assembly GCF_004362645.1). Taxonomy (NCBI): domain Bacteria; kingdom Bacillati; phylum Actinomycetota; class Actinomycetes; order Micrococcales; family Dermabacteraceae; genus Brachybacterium; species Brachybacterium sp. AG952. The sequence goes on from NZ_SNXV01000005.1 coordinate 111,226, forward strand.
ATCGACTCCGGCGAGGTGGGGATCGAGCCGACCACTGTCGTGGACCTCACCGGGTCCGAGCCCGTGATCGCCCGTGAGGGCGCGGGGGACGTCGACCGGATCTGATCGGCGAGCTCCCGCCCCGTCCGTCCGACCCCGCACCGGCCCCTCCTCGCGGCTCCCCGCCGCCTCGCCGCGCCCCGACCCCGGGATCGTCAGCCCTGCGCCGCGGTCCGGCGGGTGGAGAGGACCCCGGAGAACGCGAGGATCCCCAGCGCGTAGATCGGCACCAGCCACAGCGCGTAGCGCAGCGTCAGCGCGTCCGCGAGCGCGCCGACGAGCGGCGGGGTGAGGAAGAAGCCGAGCCGCGCGAACCAGCCCACCACCGTGATGCCGACGCCGGAGGGCACGCCCGGGAGGTTGTCGGCCGTGCGGAAGGCCGCCGGGAACAGGGTGGCGATCCCCCAGCCCGCCGCCGCGAAGCCGAGCAGCGCGGTCGCCGGGCTGGGCAGCAGCAGGGCGATGCTCATCCCGACCAGGGCGATGAGGGCGCCGACGCGGGCGGTGACGCGGTCGCCGAGCCGGTCCACGATCGCGTCGCCGGTGAAGCGGCCGATCGTCTGGGCGCCCTGGAGGGCGACGAAGGCCATGCCGGCCAGGAACGGGGTCGCCTCGAAGGTGGAGCGCATGAACAGCGCGCCCCAGGTGTTTCCGGCGTCCTCGGTCGACCCCGCGAACACGAGCACCATGCCCAGCGCCGCCACGAGCCCCAGCGAGCGCAGGCCCATCCCCGCGATGCGCCGTCCCGCGGGCGCGACCGGCGGCACCTCTGCGGCGGAGGCGGCCGACGGACCCGCCGGGGAGTCGCTCGACGCCCCACCGGCGCCGTCCGTCGGGGCGACCGGGGCGCGCTCGGTCGAGTCGTCGCCCGGGAGCAGGAACCGATAGGAGCCGAGCACGAGCGCGCCGAAGACGATCAGGCTCGCCACGCCCTGCGCCCACAGCGGCAGTCCCACCTGTGCGGCGGCCGCGCCGAGCAGCCCGCCGAGGACCGCGCCGAGCGACCACCAGCCGTGGTAGCTGTTCATGATGGAGCGTCGGTAGCGGCGTTCGACCCGCATGCCGTGCGCGTTCATGGAGATGTCGGTGAGCGCGTCGGCGGCCTGGGCCAGCAGCAGCGCGGCCGTCAGCCACAGCCAGGAGCCGGAGACGTAGATCGCCAGGTGAGAGGTCGAGGCGAGCAGCTGGAAGGCCACGGAGGTGCGGGCCGAGCCGAAGCGGGACATCAGCCGGGCGGCGAACAGCCCCGCGAGCAGTCCGCCGAGCGGCCCCAGCCCGACCGCGAGGCCGAAGGCGGTGTTGCTCAGCCCGATCGACTCCACCAGCTCGGGATACCGCGGCAGGATCGCGCAGAAGGAGGCGCCGTTGAGGAAGAAGATCAGCGAGACCGCCCGGCGCGCGAGCATCGCGTCACGCGGCACGGCGGGGCGGAGGGCGTCGTCGGCCGACGAGGAGTGAGCGTTCACGACGCACCATTGTCCGTCACGACGGGGGCTGCGTCACGTCGGGTCCTCGCGGGGGCTCTCCCTGGCGGTCGGGCCGGGCAGGAGCGTCCCCGGACACGACCGTGCCCGGCCGCCGCGAGGGCTGCCGGGCACGGTGGAGGCTGAGGAGCGGGGGCTCAGGTGAGGAAGCGCGGCACCAGGTCGAAGGTGCCGAACAGCGCCACCAGGCACATGGCCAGGCCCGCGATGAAGGTCACGGCGGTGAACATCGCCATCACGTAGAGACCGGCGGAGAACAGGCCGAACAGCACGAGGAACAGCACCACCGACAGGACGACGTTGTTGCCCTTCGAGGTCATGTTCTCGTCCTCGTGCACCCGCGCGCGGCTCGTGTCCGCGACGTGCTCGTTGCTCATGCTGCCTTCTTTCCTGACTCTGCCGGTCCGCGACCGGCGGTGCGGCGTCCACGGCGCCCGTCATCAGGCGCGGGCGACCAGGACCATCCTAGACCAGTGCGCGGCTGCTCGCGGCCACGTCCCGGTGCCGGATCGCGGTGAGCAGGCTCTCGAACACCGCAGCGCCCCTCTCGCCGTCGATCTCGGGATGCCACTGCACCCCGATCACGCCCGTGCCCGAGGCGGCCTCGACCGCGAGCGGGAGGCCGCTCGCGTGCCGCGCGACGATGCGCAGGTCGCCGCGGACCTCGCGCACGCCCTGGTGGTGGAAGGCGGTGACCCGGGCCGAGGTGCCGAGGGCGAGGGCGAGGTCGCTGGCCGCGTCGATCTCGACGTCGACCGCGGTGGGGGCGAGCCCGGTGGTGGGATGGGCGGGGACGTCCTCGGGGAGGTGGCGGTGCAGCCGGCCGCCCTCGGCGATCGTGATGATCTGCAGGCCGCGGCAGATCCCGAGCACGGGCACGCCGACCTCTCGGGCGGTGCGGTAGAGCGCGGTCTCGAAGGCGTCGCGGGCGGGGTCCGGGGTCATGTCGGTCCCGAGCGCGTCCTCGCCCCATGCCGCGGGGTCGAGGTCGGTGCCGCCGGTGAGGACGAGGCCGTCGAGCTCGGCGAGCTCCTCCTCGGTCCAGGGGTCCTGCGGGGAGAGGATCACGGGTCGGGCGCCGGCCTCGCGCAGTGCGCGGACGTAGGCCTCGTTGACGACGACGGCGTCGTGACCCTCCCAAGCGCCGGACATCATGGTGCGGGTCCCCGCGGTCACGCCGATGAGCGGGCGACGAGTGCGCTGCGCCATGATGTTGTCCTTTCCGCAGTGGAGCCGGGTCACGTGCCGCCGATCGGCGACAGGACTCAGTCCACCCCGCGGCAGCCCCTCCTCGCGAGCTGTGTGGCGGAATGTGACGGCGGCTCAGCGGGCGGGCACTCCGGCGTGCTCCTCGATCGCCCGGCGGTAGTAGCCGCGCAGCTGCTCGCTGAGCACCGGCCAGGTGCGCTGGCGCACGGACTCCAGCGCCGCCGTGCCGAAGGCCTCGCGCTTCGCGTCGTCGAAGAGCAGGTCCGCGGCGCGGTCGCGGAGCTCGTCGAGCATCCCCGGGGTGTACAGCCAGCCGGTGCGGCTCGGGGTGACCAGGTCCACCGGTCCTCCGCGGCGCGGTGCGATGACGGGCAGGCCGGAGGCCATGGCCTCCTGGATCGTCTGCCCGAAGGTCTCGAGCTCGCCGGGGTGGACGAAGAGGTCGGCGCTGGCGAGGTGCGCGGCGAGGTCCGTGCCGGAGCGGAAGCCGGCGAAGCGCGCCCGGGGCATGTCGCGACGCAGGGCGTCCCGCTCGGGGCCGTCGCCGACGATCAGCAGGCGCACCCCGGGCATGTCGTGCAGCACGCGCAGATCGGCGACCTGCTTCTCGGGGGCGAGCCGGCCCACGTAGACCACGAGCTTCTCCTCCGGCTCGGCGTAGCGGGCCCGGAGCTTAGCGCTGCGCAGCGAGGGGGAGAACAGCGAGGTGTCCACGCCGCGCCGCCACAGGTGGACCCGCTCGATGCCGTGCTCGAGCATCTGGTCGCGGGTCGCGGTGGACGGGGCGAGGTTGAGGGTGGCGCGGTTGTGCACGTCGCGCAGCAGCTGCCAGGAGGCGTTCTCGAGGAAGGGCATGCCGTAGCGGGCCGTGTAGCCGGGGATGTCGGTCTGGTACACGGCGACCGTCGGCACCCCGGCCTTCTGCGCCGCGACCACGGCGCGGCCGCCGAGGATCATCGGCGAGGCGAGGTGGATGACGTCGGGCGCGAACTCGTCGATGCGACGGCGCAGGGTGGCGGCGCTGGTGGTGGCGATGCGCACCTCGGTGTAGCCCGGCATGGGCGCCGAGGCGATGCGGCGCACCCGGACCCTGCGTCCGCAGGAGGTGCGCAGGTGCTTGTCGGCCCCGGGCCACTTGGGGGCGATGATCCCGAGATCATCGCCCGAGGCGGCGAAGTGGTCGACGACGCGGAGCACCGAGTTGGTGACCCCGTTCATGTGCGGCAGGAACGATTCGGCGACGACGAGGATCCTCACGCCCCCGATGTTCCGCCGCCCGGGTCTCCGCGGCGCCACGGGGGCGTGACGTGTCGTCGACCAGGCGGTGAACTCTCGCCCCCGCCCGAGGGCCCGGACGCGGGGTCCCGACCGGCTCCGATCAGGACCCCGCGGGGCTCAGCGGCGCGCCGGCCTCACAGCCGGGAGGAGGCGAGGGCCGCGCCCTCCACGAGCGAGGCGAGCTTCGCCCAGGCGATCTGCGGGTGGATGCGCCCGCCGAGTCCGCAGTCGGTCGAGCCGATCACGCGCTCGGGGCCGACGATCCGCGCGAAGCGCTCCAGTCGCTGGGCGACCAGCTCGGGGTGCTCGACGACGTTGGTGGCGTGGGAGACGATGCCGGGGACGATCACCTTGTCCTCCGGCAGCTGGAGGTCCTGCCACACGGTCCACTCGTGCTCGTGGCGCACGTTGGCGGCCTCGAAGGAGTAGTACTTCGCGTCGATCTCGAGCAGCAGCGGCGCGATGTGGTGGAACTCGATGTCGGTGGTGTGCGGGCCGTGCCAGGAGCCCCAGCACAGGTGGAAGCGGGTCTGCTCGGTCGGCACGTTCACCAGCGCCCGGTTGACGGCGTGGACGCGCTTGCGGGTGAACTCGACGTAATCGGCGACGGAGGGCTCGGGGTTGATCTGGTCCCAGTTCTCGGCAATAGACGGGTCGTCGATCTGCACGGTCAGGCCCGCGGCGGCGATCGCCTCGTACTCGGGGCGCATCACCTCGACCCAGGCGTCGAGGAAGGCGTCCTCGTCGCCGTAGTGGTCGTCGTTGATGCGGGAGCCGGAGCCCGGGGACAGCGCGGCGAGGTAGCCGTTCGCGAAGCCGGCGGAGTCGAGCGCGGCGCGGAAGTTCGCCACGTCCTGCGCGACCAGCTCGCGACCGGTGTCGGAGTAGGCGATCGCGGAGGTCGCGGCGGGGAAGGTGGGCTGGGAGCCGACGGTGACGCCCGAGGTCGGGTCCTGGTACGCCTCCGCGAAGAGCGTCCAGTCCCGGCGATCGGGGAAGGTGGTCAGGCGCACGTTCCCGGGGGTGGAGCGCACCGGCTCGGAGGAGAAGTGGTCGCTGCCCGTGATCTCCAGGCCGCTGACCCGGTCGAAGATGTAGGACCACCAGGAGCCGTAGTTCACGGCCGAGCCCATCAGGTGCCCGTACTCGCCGTCGTTGGGGATCGAGATCCCGATCTCGCGCTGCTTCGCGACGACGTCGAGGACGGCCTGGCGCAGCACCTCGCGGAACTCGTCGGTGGGCGCGGGGGTCAGTCCGTCCTCGCCGACGGGGCGGGCGGCGTTGGCGGCGATGAGCTCCGGGCTGCGGGGCAGGGAGCCGGCGTGGGTGGTGAGGATCTCGGTCATGGGCAGAGCCTAGGAGCAGGGGCGGCCCGGACACGAGCCGGGCCGTCACAGCAGTTCACGAACACGCCCGCCCGGGCCGCGGGAGCGGTCCGGGCGGGCGAGGGGCGGGATCGGCCGAGGTCAGTCCAGCGGCCAGGTGGGCACCAGGTTACGGTCGCCCCAGGCCTGGTCGATGCGACGCACCGGCGGCCAGTACTTCGACTGGATCCGCATCTGGGCGCTGTCGTGGACGGAGTCGTCCTCGGGCGCGGTCCAGGAGCCGGGGTAGACGGCGATCTCGCGGGAGTAGGGGTGGGTCCACTCCCCCGTCGCGATCGACGAGGCCGTGTGCGGCGCGTTCACCAGCGGATTGTCCTCGGCGGGCCAGGTGCCGGCGAGCACCTCGTCGGCCTCCTTCGCGATCATCAGCATCGCCTCGACGAAGCGGTCGATCTCGGCGAGGTCCTCGGACTCGGTGGGCTCGACCATGAGCGTCCCCGCGACGGGGAAGGACATGGTCGGGGCGTGGAAGCCGTAGTCGATGAGGCGCTTGGCGACGTCGTCGACGGTGATCCCGGTGCGCTCGGTGAAGGGGCGCAGGTCCACGATGCACTCGTGGGCGACCAGCCCGTTCTCGCCGGTGTACAGGATCTCGTAGGACTCGGAGAGGCGGCGGGCCATGTAGTTCGCCGCGAGCACCGCCGAGGCGGTGGCGTGGCGCAGCCCGTCCGGCCCCATCAGGCGGATGTAGGCCCAGGTGATCGGCAGGATCGACGGCGAGCCGTAGGGCGCCTGCGAGACGGGCGCGCCGCCGTGGACCTGCTCCCCCGCCCCGGCGACCGGGTGCGACTCGCGCTGGATCTCGGGGTGACCGGGCAGGAACGGCGCCAGGTGCGCCTTCGCCGCGACCGGGCCGACGCCCGGGCCGCCGCCGCCGTGCGGGATGCAGAAGGTCTTGTGGAGGTTCAGGTGGGAGACGTCGCCGCCGAACTCGCCGGGACGCGCCACCTGCAGCAGCGCGTTGAGGTTCGCGCCGTCGACGTAGACCTGGCCGCCCGCGTCGTGCACCAGCTCGCACACGGTGCGCACCTCCTCCTCGTACACGCCGTGCGTGGAGGGGTAGGTGATCATGATGGCGGCGAGCTCGTCGCCGTGGTCCTTGATCTTCTGCCCCAGGTCATCGAGGTCGATGTTGCCCTTCGCATCCGAGGCGACGACCACGACGCGCAGGCCCGCGTTCACGGCGCTGGCGGCGTTGGTGCCGTGGGCGGAGCTCGGCACGAGGCACACGTCGCGGGAGGACTCGCCGCGGGAGGCGTGATACGCGCGGATCGCCAGCAGGCCCGCGAACTCGCCCTGCGAGCCGGCGTTGGGCTGCAGGGAGACCGTGTCGTAGCCGGTCAGGTCCGTCAGCCAGGTCTCGAGCTGGGTGATGAGGTCGAGATAGCCCGTCACGTCCTCGGTCGGCGCGAAGGGATGGATCCCGTTGAACTCGGCCCAGGTGATGCCGGCCATCTCGGTGGCGGCGTTGAGCTTCATCGTGCACGAGCCCAGCGGGATCATGCCCCGGTCCAGCGCGAAGTCCCGGTCGGAGAGGCGGCGCAGGTAGCGCATCATCGCGGTCTCGGAGCGGAAGGAGGAGAACACCGGGTGGCGCAGGAAGGGGTCCTCACGCACCAGGCCGTCCCAGCCGGCGCCGGAGCCGACCTCGGCGAGCTCCTGGCCGGGGGTCGGGGCGTGCGGGGCGAAGGCCGCGGCGATCGCCTGCAGGTCCGCGGCGGTGATCGTCTCGTCCAGCGACAGGTGGACCACGTCGTCGCCGAGGACGCGGACCAGGAACCCGGCCTCGCGCAGGGAGGCGGCGATGTCGGAGGCGGTGCCGGTGGCCCGCACCTCGAGGGTGTCGAAGAAGGACTCCGCGACCAGCTCGAAGCCGCTGCGGCGCAGGAGGTCGGCGAGGGCGGCGGTGCGGTCGGCGACCGTGCGGCCGATCCGGGTCAGCCCTTCGGGGCCGTGGTAGACGGCGTACATCGCGGCCATCACGGCCAGCAGCACCTGCGCGGTGGTGATGGAGCTGGTGGCCTTGTCGCGGCGGATGTGCTGCTCGCGGGTCTGCAGGGAGAGGCGGTAGGCGGGGTTGCCGTCGGCGTCGCGGGAGACGCCGACCAGGCGGCCGGGCAGCTGCCGCTCGAGGCCCTTGCGCACGGCGACGAAGCCGGCGTGCGGGCCGCCGAAGCCGAGCGGGATGCCGAAGCGCTGGGTGGTGCCGACGGTGACGTCGGCGCCGAGCGAGCCCGGGGAGGCGAGCATGGTCAGGGAGAGCAGGTCCGCGGCGACGATCGCGACGGCCTTGGTGGACCTCACCTCGGCGATGACGTCGCGCGGGTCCCAGATGCGGCCGGAGGCGCCGGGGTACTGGATCAGGGCGCCGAAGTAGTCGCCCTCGGGGGCTCCGTCGACGCGGAAGTCGACCTCGCGCAGCTCGATGCCGAGGCCGTCGGCGCGGCCCTGCAGCACCGCCTTGGTGGCCGGCAGCGCGTCGGCGTCGACGAGGAAGACGTTCCCGTTGCGCTTCGCGGTGCGGCGGGCGAGCATCAGCGCCTCCGCCGCGGAGGTCGCCTCGTCGAGGGTGGAGGCGTTCGAGACGTCCATCCCGGTGAGGTCGCAGACCATGGTCTGGAAGGTCAGCAGCGCCTCGAGACGGCCCTGCGAGATCTCGGGCTGGTACGGGGTGTAGGCGGTGTACCAGGCGGGGTTCTCCAGCACGTTGCGCTGGATGACGGCGGGGGTGTGGGTGCCGTGGTAGCCGAGGCCGATCAGGGAGCGGCGCGTGGTGTTGCGGTCCGCGAGGGCGCGGAGCTCCTCGAGCGCGGCGGGCTCGGTGACCCCGTCGGGGACGGAGGTCGCGTCGAGCGCCTCCTCGTCCAGCAGGATCGTGGAGGGCACCGCCGCCCGCAGCATCTCGTCCAGGGACTCGTAGCCCAGGACCTCGAGCATGTGGCGCTGGGCGCCGGGGTCGGTGCCGACGTGGCGGCGGACGAAGGAGTCGTGATCGAGCGCAGGCGTTGCGGTCATGAAGGCGTGTCCCTGAGGTTCTACGTGGAGGTGCGGGGTCGTGGCCTGGGCGCGGGGCGGCCCGGCACCGGGCCGCCCCTGCATGCTCAGGACCGGGTGAGGGCCTTGTACTCCTCGGCGCTGAGCAGGTCGTCGGGCAGTGCCTCGAAGGTGGCCTTGATCAGCCATCCCTCCTCGAAGGGCGAGGAGTTCACGAGCTCGGGCTCGTCGACGACGGCCTGGTTGGTCTCGGAGACGGTGCCGCTGATCGGCGAGAAGAGGTCGGAGACGGACTTGGTCGACTCGATCTCGCCCATCTCGGTGCCGGAGGTGATCTCGGAGCCGGCCTCGGGCAGGTCGACGTAGACGACGTCGCCGAGCTGCTCGGCGGCGAAGTCGGTCACGCCGATGACGGCGACTCCGTCGGACTCGACGCGGACCCACTCGTGGTCCTTGCTGTAGAGGAGTTCTGCGGACATTTCTCTGGTCCTTCCTGGGGACGGTCGGGGAACTCGGAGCCGCTCAGCCGCGGCGATAGAAGGGCGTCTCGACGACGCGGACCGGCAGGTCCTTGCCGCGCACGTCGACCACCAGCTCGGTGCCGACCTCGCGGTAAGAGGGGTCGATGTAGGCCAGCGCGATGGGATGGCCGAGGGTCGGCGAGAGCACGCCGGAGGTGACGGCGCCGATCTCGTTGCCCTCCCCGTCGCGGACGGCGGAGCCGGCGCGGGCGGCCCGGCGGCCCTCGGCCGCGAGGCCCACCAGGACGGGCAGGCCCTCGGTCTGCGCCGCCTCGGTGGCTTCCCGGCCGACGAAGTCGCCCTTGGAGGAGAGCGCGATGATGCGGCCCATGCCCGCCTGGGCGGGCAGCAGGTCCCGGCTCAGCTCGTTGCCGTACAGCGGCATGCCGGCCTCGAGGCGGAGGGTGTCGCGGCAGGCGAGGCCGCAGGGCACGACCCGGTCCCCGCCGACGGCGGTGAGGGCCTTCCAGAGCTCCTCGGCGGAGTCGTCGCCGACGTACAGCTCGAAGCCGTCCTCGCCGGTGTAGCCGGTGCGGGCCACGAGCAGGTCGTCGCCGCGCCAGGTGCCCTCGGCGAAGCGGTAGTACTTCATCGAGGTGATGTCCTCGGCGGTGACGCCCTCGACGCCGGAGTCCTCGGCGGCCAGGAGGTCCAGCAGGATCTGCTCGCTGGCGGGGCCCTGCACCGCGATCAGGGAGGTGCGGTCCGAGGCATCGTCGACCTCGACGTCGAAGCCCTTGGCGCGGGCGCGGATCTCCTCGCCGTCGACGACGGCATTGGAGGCGTTGGCGACGACGAGGAAGTGGTCCTCGGCGAGGCGGTAGACGATCACGTCGTCGATCACCCCGCCCTGCTCGGTCAGGAGCAGGGTGTACTTCGCCCGGCCGATGGTCACGGCGGAGATCTTGCCGGCCATGGCGTGGTCGAGGGCCTCGCCCGCCTGCGGCCCGCGCAGGTGGATCTCTCCCATATGGCTGAGGTCGAAGAGGCCTGCGCTCTGGCGCACCGCCCTGTGCTCGGCGAGGTCCGAGTCGTAGCGGACCGGCATCCGCCAGCCCGCGAAGTCCGTGAACGTCGCTCCGAGCGACTCGTGGACCGCCTCCAGTGCCGTGCTGCGAAGGTGCTGGTCGACCATGGTGCTCCTACTCGTCCGGGGACTGCGTGAATGTCCGTCCTGACCGACTCGCGAGGCCCGGTGCGGGACCGGGCACCGACACTCGGCGGCACACCGATGTGCCGCAGGCTCACCATACCGAACCAGGGCACGCCTCGCGGTCCTCGTCGCACCTCGTTGCCACGGCGCCGCGGGCCCCCGGCGGGGCGGGTCGGGCCCCGGTGCTTGTACCGTGGTGGTCGTGACGAAGGAAGGCACCGCCGAGTGGCCCGTCCGGATCCGCAGTCCCCGACTCGTGATCCGGCCGCCGGGCGACGCCGACCGCACTGCGCTGATCCGGCTGATGACCGACCCGGTCACCCGCGAGTACCTCGGCGGCGCGGTGGACTACGCCTCCCGCCAGGCGCTCGAGCTCTCCCCGCTGGGCATCACCTGGGGGCGCTGGGTGCTCGCCCTGGCCGAGGACGACACGATGATCGGCTCGATCACGCTGGACTACGACCGCGGGGAGCTGGAGCTGTCCTACGCGCTGCTGCCCGAGTGGACCGGTCTGGGCTACGCCGCGGAGTCCTGCATCGCGCTGCTGGACTGGGCGCGCCGCGAGCTCGAGGACGAGGTCGTCATCGCGATCAGCCAGACCCGCAACAAGCGCAGCGTCGCCCTGCTGCGCAAGCTCGGGTTCACGGTGCGCAAGGGGCTCGAGGAGTTCGGCACCCAGCAGCTGCTGCTGGAGCGCTCGCTGCGCGAGCCGCTGCCCGCCCAGGAGGCGACCCTGCAGACCGCGGAGGACCCGCCGCCCCCGACGCGCCGCTGAGGGCGCCGCGCTCAGCCGCGACAGCGCTCAGCGGCGTCGGCGATCAGCCGCGTCGCCATCAGCCGCGTGCGACGGGGCAGCTCATGCAGCGCGGACCGCCCCGACCGCGCCCCAGCTCGTCGCCCGCGAACTCGAGCACCTCCACACCCCGGGCGCGGAGGTAGTCGTTGGTCTCCGCGGCCCGCTCGTAGGCGATGACCCTCCCCGGTGCGAGGGCGAGCACGTTGCACCCGTCGTCCCACTGCTCGCGCGCGGCGGCGTAGGCGTCCAGCGGCGGGGTGAGCACCCGCAGGGAGGGGACCCCGAGCCCGCGGGCGAGCACGGCGTCCATCTCGTCGGCCGACCGCGCCCGGGAGACCAGCCGGTCGCCGAGCCGCTCGATCTCGAAGGTCTCCAGCGCCGGCAGGGGCCCGAAGCGGAGCATCGACTCCTCGTCGACGACGGTCGTGACGGTGTCCAGGTGCATCATCGCGCGGCGGTGGGGCAGCGCGATCGCGATCACCCGGTCCACCGCGTCGTCGGCGAGGAGGGCGGCGGCCAGGCGCTCGACGCCGACGGCGCTGGTGCGCTCCGACATCCCGATCGCCACCGTGCGCGGGGACAGCATCATCACGTCGCCGCCCTCGACGCTCGCCGCCCCGGCGCCGTCGCGGCCGAGCAGGCGGCGCGGACCGCCGGGCCCGGCGAAGCGCGGATGGTGGCGGTAGACCATCTCCAGGTGGAGGCTCTCCCGCCGCCGGGCCGAGCGTCGCATGGCGCCGACCGAGACCACGTCGCCGATCCAAGCGGAGGTGTCGCGGGTGAACAGGTGGTTGGGCAGCGGGTCGAGCACGAGGTGCTCCTCCCCCACCCGCTGCAGCGCGATCGAGCGCGGCTCCGCCCCGAGCGACCTCAGCTCGCCGACGGTGATCCCGCCGATCAGCACGTCCGCGAGCGCCTCGGCCTCGAGGTCGGCGAGCCCTCCGCGCAGGTCCTGGACGGCGATGTCGCCGAGCACGGCGGGGTCGAGGGCGCGGGCGAGCAGGTGCTCCCGCAGCCCCACGTCCCGCAGGATGTCGACGAGCAGGTCCCGCAGCTGGAGGACCTCGACCCCCTGGCCGCCCAGGAGGCGGGTGAACTCGTCGTGCTGCGCCTCAGCGCGGTCCCGCCACAGCACCTCGTCGAAGAGCAGCTCCTCGCGGGTGTCCGGGGTGAGCCGCTCGAGCTCGCGGCCGGGCCGGTGGACGAGGACGGTGCGCAGCGGCGAGATCTCGTCGTGCACCCCGTGGGCGCCCGCGGCGGGGGCCGCCTCCGGGGTCGGGGCCGTGCCGGTGCTGCTCATGCTGCGCTCTCCTCGCGGGTCGACGTCCTCGTCGTGCCGGACGCTAGCAGAGCACCGGGGAGGGATGATCGATACGCTGGGAGCACCCGTCACCGCCATCCAGGAGGATCCGTGTCCGAGCTGTCCATCCCCACCACCGCCCTCGCCGACGGCACCGTCTTCCCGCTGATCGGCTTCGGCACCTCCGGCATGAAGGGCACGGGCGGCGCCGACGCGGTCGCGGCGGCGCTGCGCGCCGGCTACCGGCTCGTCGACACCGCCGCCCAGTACGGCAACGAGGCCGCCGTCGGCCAGGGACTGCGCGACAGCGGCCTGGACCCCGACGAGGCGCTGATCACCACCAAGATCGCCGGCGGCGACCAGGGCCGGGAAGAGGCCCGCGAGGGCCTGCTCGGCTCGCTGCGCCGCCTGGGCCTGCCCCGCGTGGCCCTGACCCTCATCCACTGGCCGAACCCGTCGCGGGGCCTCGCCCTGGACACCTGGCGCACCCTCGTCGAGCTGAAGGAGCAGGGCCTGACCCAGCACATCGGCGTCTCGAACTTCCGCCCCGAGCAGCTGCAGCAGCTGATCGACGAGACCGGCGTCGCGCCCGAGGTGAACCAGATCCAGCTCTCCCCCGCCCTGCAGCGGCGGGAAGCCGTCGCCTTCCATCGCGAGCTCGGCATCGTCACCCAGGCCTGGGGCCCGCTCGGCGGCCGCGAGGGCCTCGGCGAGCAGTTCGCGCTGCGCCGCGTCGCCGAGAAGCACGGCGTGAGCACCTCGCAGATCTCGCTGCGCTGGGCCGTGGACCAGGACATCGTCGTGATCCCGAAGTCGCAGGACCCGACCCGTCAGCGCACCAACGCGACACTCGAGGGGATCTCGCTGGACGACGAGGACCGCGCACTGCTGGCCTCCCTCGACCTCGGGGAGGACGCCGCCTGGGACTCCCGCGAGCACGAGGAGTGGTGAGCACGGCCGCTCCCTTCGTCCCGGGACCGGAGCACCGTGAGGTCGTCTTCCTCACGGGCTCCGGGCTCAGCGCCCGCACGGGACTGGGCACCTTCCGCGGCCCGGAGGGCCTGTGGGCCCTCGAGCCGGAGACCGAGCAGGCGATGCACGCCTCCCTGCTGCCGGGCTCCCTGCCGCAGCTGTGGGCCGTGTGGGGGCGGATGGCCTCGATCGCGCTCGCGCACGGCCCCACTCCGGGGCACCGGGCGATCGCCCGCCTCGGTGCGCCGGTGATCACCCAGAACGTCGACGGGCTGCACCAGGCCGCGGGCAGCGAGGCCGTCGCCGAGCTCCACGGCAGCGCCCTGCACGCGGTGTGCCTGGGGCGGCGCTGCGACTGGCGGGCGGTGCTCGCGCCGGGCGAGGGATCCTCCCCCGAAGGCCACGGCGTGCCCGGTCACTGCCCGCGCTGCGGGGAGCCGACCCGCCCGGACGTGGTGCTCTTCGACGAGCAGCTGCCCTCCGCGGAGCTCGAGCTCGCCACGCGCCTCGCGCAGCGTGCGGATCTCTTCGTCGTCGTCGGCACCAGCGGTGTCGTCTTCCCCGCGGCGCAGCTCGCGCCGCTGGCCCGGGAGCACGGGGCGACGACGGTGCTGGTGGACATCGCCCCGCCGCACGGCTCCTCGGAGCTGTTCGACCACGTCCTGGCCGAGGACGCGCATGAGGTGCTGCCCGCCTGGGAGCGGCGCGTCCACCGCGTCGGCGGGACCTCGTTCCTCGATCCCTTCGGCGCCTGAGCGCAGCGGTCCCGGCAGGCGCGCGCGACCCGCGAGGCCAGGGGCCCCGCGGGTCGCCGGCACCGGATCAGATCCAGATCGCCGGGTCGGTGTGCTCCTCGGGATGCGCCGCACCGACGCGGACCGTCGCCGGGATGCCCACGGCGGTCGCCCGGGCCGGAACGTCCTTGACGACCACGGCGTTGGCCCCGACCTGGGCGCCCTCGCCGAGCGTGATCGGGCCGAGCACCCGGGCACCGGCCCCGATCACCACGCCGTCGCCGACCGTGGGATGGCGCTTGACCCGCTCCATCGACCGGCCGCCGAGGGTCACCCCGTGGTAGAGCATCACGTCGTCGCCCACCTCGGCGGTCTCGCCGATCACGACGCCCATGCCGTGATCGATGAAGAAGCGCCGGCCGATCGTGGCGCCGGGATGGATCTCGATGCCGGTCACCGAGCGCGCGCCCTGGGCGAGGACGAGGGCGGGCAGCCTGGCCCCGCGCGCCCAGAGCCGATGCGCCACGCGGTGGGTCCAGATCGCGTGCAGCCCCGGCGAGGTCAGCAGGATCGCGAGGTCGTCGGTCGCCGCAGGGTCGCGGCGGTGCGCCGCCGCGAGGTCCTCCCGGACGCTCGCGACGACGCCCATCACCCGGTCCAGGGCGGCCATGGCGTCCTTCCTCAGTCCGCGTACTGCGCGAACAGCGGAGTGGACAGGTAGCGCTCGCCGAAGGAGGGCACGATCACCACGATGGTCTTCCCGGCGAACTCCTCGCGGGCGCCGACGCGGGCGGCGGCCTCGATCGCGGCGCCGGAGGAGATGCCCACCAGCAGGCCCTCGCCGCGGGCCACGGAGCGGGCCCGCTCCATCGCGGTCTCGGCGTCGATGTCGAGCACCTCGTCGTAGACCTCGCGGTCCAGGATCGAGGGCACGAAGTTCGCGCCGATGCCCTGGATCTTGTGGGGGCCGGGCTGGCCGCCGTTGAGGATCGCGGACTCCTCGGGCTCGACGGCGAAGACCTTCACCTCGCCCTTGCGCTCCTTGAGCACCTGGCCGATGCCGGAGATGGTGCCGCCGGTGCCGATGCCGGCGACGACCGCGTCGACCTCGCCCTCGGTGTCCGCCCAGATCTCCTCGGCGGTGGTGCGGCGGTGGATGTCGAGGTTCGCCGGGTTGTCGAACTGCTTGACCTGCACGGCGCCGGTCTCCGCCGCGATCTCCTCGGCCTTCTCGACCGCGCCCTTCATGCCCTTGGCGGCCTCGGTGAGGACCAGCTCGGCGCCGTAGGCGCGCAGCAGCATCCGCCGCTCCTTGGACATCGACTCGGGCATGGTCAGGACGACCTTGTAGCCGCGGGAGCCTCCGATCATGGCCAGCGCGATGCCGGTGTTGCCGGAGGTCGCCTCGACGATGGTCCCGCCGGGCTTCAGCTCGCCGGACTGCTCCGCGGCGTCGATCATGGCCACGCCGATGCGGTCCTTGACGGAGTTGGCGGGGTTGTAGAACTCGAGCTTGGCCAGGACGGTCGCGCGGACGTCGTCGCCTAGGCGGTTGAGCTTCACCAGCGGGGTGCGGCCGACAAGATCGGAGACGTTCTCGTAAACAGGCATGCGGTACCTCCTCGTCGGGCCCCGCACGGTGCGGGGCCAAGGGTTTCTTGTGTCGATCATAACGGGGCGAGGCGTGAAGGGTCCGGGAGTTCGACGGGCGACCCACGGGACGCCGACGAGAGCGGCTGACGGGAGCGGCCGCGGAGACTCCCGGGGGTTCTTCCGGGGGTCGACGGGAGGAGGGGCGCGACACCGGCGGAGGCCGTCCCCCTTCCCGCCGGTCGAGCCGTTACGGTCGCCTCATGTCCACGTCGCGTCCGTCCTCCGCCGCTCTCGACGCACCCCGCACCCGCCGTCCCTCGAGGGCCGTCCTGCTGCTGCTCGGGCTCCTGGCCGTCCTCCTGCCGGCGGCGCTCGCCCCCGCGCCCGCGCGCGCCGAGCCGCCGGCCTCCGTCGAGGTCACCGACACCACCCGCTCCGTGGACCCGGAGATCCTCGAGCACCGCCTCGCGGAGGTCGACTTCCGCACCGAGGTGCGCCTGGTCGTGCTCATCCTGGACGTCACCGAGCACGACCTGGACCCGGCGGACGACAGGGCGCTGAACGACGCGGTGCTCGACCACGCCCGCAGCTCCGACCCCTCGCTGCTCTCCGCCGACGGGTCGCACTGGGCCGACGGGACGGTGATCCTCGCCCTGGACCCCGAGAACCGGTTCCTCGGCAGCTACGGCGGGGAGGACGTGAAGCTCACCGAGGAGCAGTTCGCCGACGTCCAGGACGCCATGCGCGACCCCGCCCGGGACGGGGACTGGGACCGGTCGGTCGCGGCCGGTGCCGAGGAGTACGCCGCGCTGCTGCTGCGCCCCTGGTGGCAGCGCCCCGCCGTGCAGATCCTCGCCGGCGCGGCGCTCGTCCTCGCCGGCGGCTGGGTGCTGATCCTGCTGGGGCTGCGGCGCGGCGCCCGCGAGAGGGCGGATCGCACGCGCATCCGCCACGACGAGGTGCTCGCCCGCCGCGCCCTCACCGATGCGGCAGGGCGCACCCTGCCCGACTCCTCCCCGTACGCGCAGGCCGTCGTGCGGGATCACGAGCGGTACACGGAGACCTTCGCCGAGGCGGAGCAGCTGCGGGAGCAGGTGCCCACGGCCGAGGAGCGCTCCCGCTCCTGGGGGCTGCGCGGCCGGGACCGGGACCTGGTGCGCCGCTGGGAGGACGAGGTCGAGGCACTCGATGCGGCCGACGACCGGATCCTCGCCGCCGCGGACCTGCTGCACCGCATGGGCGGCTGGCGCGGGAGCTGGGAGCTGGAGCTGCTGCCCCTGCGCGACTCCCTCAAGAGCCTCGGGACGGTGCGCGGAGAGCGCGGGGCGATGTCCGGGACGGAGCAGGTGCTCGCCGACCGGCTGCTGGACCTCGGCGAGCACACCGAGCAGGAGATGACCGCCCTGACGGCGCGGCTGGAGGCCGACGGGATCGACCCCGACTCCGCCCTCGAGGAGCTCGACACCCTCACCCGGGAGCTCTCCGCCGCGGTCGCGGCCCTGACCCGGGCGCGGATCGACGCCCAGGCGGAGGACGACGAGGAGCGGGCCCTGCTGGAGGAGGAGGCAGCGGAGGGCCGCGGACGGCGCTACCGCTCGCTGCGTGCGCTGCGCGCGGAGCTCGAGGGACGCGACGGGCGGAGCCCCGTCGCGGGCGAGGGCTCCGAGGACTTCTGGCGGCTGAGCCCCGTGGCCTGGTACTCCTCCTGGCACGGCTCCTCGGGCCAGGCGCTGTCGGTGCACCGCAATCCCACGACCTCGAGCTCGTCGACCTCGAGCGTCTCCGGCTTTTCCCCGAGCAGCGGCGGCGGGTTCTCCGGCGCGGGCAGCTCGAGCCGCTTCTGAGCCGGCGCCGGGCTCGCCCGCCCTGGCGCGGGCCGCGGACGAGGACGGGCCCGTGGCCTGCCTGCGCAGGTCACGGGCCCGTCCCGTCGGCGGGAGCGGTCAGTAGACCATCCCCATGAACTCGCGCACGCGCTGGAGGGTCTCGTCGGCCGCGGCGTTCGCGCGCTCGTTGCCGGTGCGCAGCACCTGCATCAGGTAGCCGGGATCCTGCTCGAGCTCGGCGCGGCGGGCGCGCAGCGGGGCGAGGTGGGCGTTCAGGGCCTCCGCGGTGAAGATCTTCAGGGTGCCCGCGCCGCGGTCGCCGATCTCCTCGGCGATGTCCTCGGGGGTGCGGCCGGTGGACTGCGCGGCGATCGTGAGCAGGTTCGCGACCTCGGGGCGATCCTCGGGGTCGTAGGTGATCTGCCGGTCCGCGTCGGTCTTGGCCTTCTTGATCTTCTTGAGCGTCTCGGCCTCGCCCATCCGCAGCATGACGGTGTTGCCCAGCGACTTGCTCATCTTGTTCTCGCCGTCCAGCCCCAGGATCGTCGGCGACTCGGAGAGCAGCGCATCGGGCTCGGGGAAGTACTCCTCCCCGCCCGCGTAGCGCTCGTTGAAGCGCCGGGCGATGACGCGGGTCTGCTCGATGTGGGGCAGCTGGTCCTTGCCGACGGGCACGAGGTTGCCGTGGCAGAAGAGGATGTCTGCGGCCTGGTGCACGGGATAGGTGAGCATCAGCCCGCCCATCGCGGACTTCCCGGCGGCGGCCAGCTCGGCCTTGACGGTGGGGTTCCGCTCCAGCTCCGGCTGGGTGACCAGCGAGAGGAAGGGCAGCATGAGCTGGTTCAGGGCGGGCACCGCCGAGTGGGTGAAGATCGTGGCGCGCTCGGGGTCGATGCCGACGGCGAGGTAGTCGGTGAGCAGCTCGCGCACGGAGCCCTGGATGTCGCCGAGGATCTCGCGGTCGGTGATCACCTGGTAGTCGGCGACGATCACCCAGGTCTCCACGCCGGCCTGCTGCAGGCGGACGCGGTTGCGCAGGGAGCCGAAGTAGTGGCCGATGTGCAGGGCGCCGGTGGGCCGGTCACCGGTGAGCATGCGCAGGCCACTGGGGTCGCTCTCGATCTTTCGCCAGATCGCGTCGCTGCGCCGCTGGGCGGCGTCGTAGCTTGAGGGGGCGATTTCGGGGGTCACATCGGCGACGGTATCGGTCATGCCCACCATGCTATCGGCGCCCGCGCGCCCCTCCGACGCGACCGACGACGGCCGGATCGTCGGGTGCCTCACCAGGCCAGGAAGAGCACCAGCACGGCGGTGGAGTGGAGCAGCATCCCCTGACAGCTCACCCAGAAGGCGGGACCGAGGAAGCGCGCCCGCAGGTGAGAGGCGGCGGCTGCGAGGAAGTAGACGACCCGGACAGGACGGCAGCACAGCCCGGAAGTCAGCGGTGAGCCGATTGGTGAGCTCGGAGAACAGGGTGGAGGGATAGCGGCCCGTCACGAGGATCGCGACATAGGACCGCGACAGCTCGGGGTGCGCGAACAGGATCCCAGGAAGGGATCGACCAGCCCGAGCATGGCGTCCGCGACGTCCAGCGCACCATACCCGGTGGTCTCCGGCTCGTACCCCGCGACCTCCGGGACGGCAGCGTCGTGCGGCGATCACCCGCCGACTCGTCCCTGCGCGCTGTGCGTGCCGTGTTCCAGGCATCGGACCTCCCCGACCGTGGTGAACATGTTCAGTGAGCACGTCCACCGAGGTCAGTGCGACCCGAAATGATCGCACATCCGGACGGAGGAGCCGGTTTTCCTCGGCTCCCTTCCAGGGATGGAAGTCAGATGATGAATACCGTGCCGTGCGGCGTTGCCGGGGTCGCTCGCGGCATCCGACCGGAGCGAGGAAGCCCCCGGTCCGCGGCCCGGGTCAGGCTTCGGGGGCGGAGCCGGTGGAGCCGCGGACGACGAGCTGGGGCCGCACCACCACCAAGGTGCGGGAGGGGCGACGGGACTCCTCGCCGCCACTGAGCGCGGCGCGCACGGCCGCGCGAGCCAGGGCGGGCACGGCCTGGCGCATGGTGGTCAGCGGCGGGTTCGTCAGGGCCGACCAGAACACGTCGTCGTAGCCGACCACGGAGACGTCCCCCGGGATCGCCAGGCCCATCGCGCGCACAGCCTCCAGGGCGCCGGCGGCCATCACGTCGGACCCGCACATGATCGCGGTGGCGCCGCGGGCGACCAGGTCGCGGGCGGCCTCGTAGCCCCCGGCGTAGGAGAAGTCGGTGTAGGAGACGGGGCGCTCCTCGCGGTCGCTGTCGGCGGAAGCCTCCTCGAAGACCCGCACCTTCTCGCGCACCGGCCAGGTGCGCTCGTCCCCCACCGCGAGGCCGATGCGGTGGTGGCCGAGGTCCTCGAGGTGCTGCAGGGTGGCGCGCACGGCGTGCTCGTCGTCGGTGGACAGGTAGGCGGCGTCCAGGTCCGGGCGCACGCCGTTGACCAGCACCAGGGGCCTCCCGGCATCGGTCACCTCGCGGTAGTGGTCGATGGGGCCACCCTCCTGGGCGTGGTGCCCGGAGACGACGATGATGCCGTCCACCCCGATCGACAGGAAACGCTGCAAGATCTCTCGCTCGCGTTCAGCGGTCCGGGCACGCATGGCCACCAGGCAGTCGGCCCCGCGGGCGAAGAGCTCGGCCTCGATGCGCTCGGCCCATGAGGTGAAGACCTGGTTGTCGAGGTCGGGCACCAGCACACCGACCAGCGGCCCGGAGCGGGTGGCGGCGGTGCCGACCTCCCGCCCCAGCCGGCGGGCCGTCTCGATCACGGAACGCCTGGTGGCCTCGTTGACCCCGGATCGCCCGTTGAGCACCCGGGAGACCGTGGCCTCGCTCACACCGGCGGCCTTGGCGATGTCGATGAGTCGCGCCATCACACTCATCCTCCCCGGTCACGAGCGTCATCGCGCCGTGTCCGAATCGTGTCCTGCAAGTTCTTGCTGATTCTTGCACAGGACGGCGGCAGGATCTATATTTTTTCCCAATCCGCACGGCCACCGACGGCCAGGTGCACCACGATTCGAAGGAGAAGACGTGCAGATCCGTCGCAAGAACTTCCTCGCCCTGAGCGGCATCGCCGCCACCACCGGTGTCCTCGCCGCCTGCGGCGGCAGCAGCGACTCCGGTTCCGACAGCTCCTCCGGCGCCTCGGACGCGGGCGGCTCCTCCGAGGGCGCGGCGCCCGAGCGCGCCGATGCCGACCTCGTGATCTGGACCGACGAGGTCAAGGCCGGCGCCCTCGAGGGCCCGGCGCAGGACTGGGCCGAGGCCAACAACCTCACCGTCGCGGTGCAGATCGTCGCCGACGACCTGCAGGGCAACTTCATCACCGCCAACCAGGCCGGCAACGGCCCCGACATGATCGTGGCCGCCCACGACTGGATCGGGAACCTGGTGCAGAACAGCGCCATCTCCCCGGTGCAGCTGCCCTCCGGCGCCTCCGACGCGATCGCCCCGGTCGGCCTGGAGGCCGTGACCTACGACGGTCAGACCTACGGCGCCCCCTACGCCGTGGAGACCCTGGTGCTCTACGCGAACAACGAGCTCACCGACGTGCCCGAGCCCTCCACCGTGGAGGAGCTGGTCGAGGCCGGCAAGGCCGGCGGCGCCGAGAACGTGCTGTCCCTGCCGGTCGGCGAGGAGGGCGACGCCTACCACATGCAGCCCTTCTACACCTCCGGCGGCGGCTACCTCTTCGGCGAGGACTCCGAGGGCAACCTCGACCCCTCCGACGTGGGCGTGGGCCAGGAGGGCTCGATCTCCGCGGCCGAGAAGATCGTGGAGCTCGGCGAGCAGGGCGTGCTGAAGACCTCCATCAGCAACGACAACGCGATCTCGCTGTTCACCGACGGCAACGCCGCCTACCTGATCTCGGGCCCCTGGGCCCTGGCCGACATCCGCACCGCCGAGGTCGACTTCACCATGAGCCAGGTCCCCGGCTTCGAGGGCATGGACCCGGCGGTCCCCTTCGCCGGTGTCAACGCCTTCTTCGTCGCCTCCAGCGGCGCCAATCAGGCCTTCGCCCAGCAGTTCGCCGCCGACGTGGTCTCCTCCCCCGACATCGCCGAGGCGATGTTCCCCGGCAACGAGCTGCCCCCGGTGAACCTCGAGCTGCAGGAGAAGCTCTCGGGCGAGTACCCCGAGGTCGTGCGCGTGGCCGAGTACGCCGAGGACGCCTCCCCGATGCCCGCCATCCCCGAGATGGCCGCCATCTGGGAACCGCTCGGTCAGGCCGAGGCCAACCTGGTCGGCGGCGCGGACGCCGAGTCGACCATGACCTCCGCCGGCGAGCAGATCTCCAGCCAGATCGGCTGACCCTCCCTCCGCCATGGCGCGGGCAGCACGCCCGCTCCCCCGGCTCCCCCGGACGGGGTGCGACATCACGGCGTCGCACCCCGTCCGACCGGCCTGCCCGGTCACCCCCGCCACCCCGTGAAAGGCCCCGTCGCCATGTCCAGCCCCCTGCCGCCCGTGCACCGCGAGCGCAGCACCTCGATCCCCGCGGTCCTGGTGCGCATCATCGTCCTCGGCGCCGTCCTCGCCGTCACCGCTTTCACCGTGCCGCTGATGATCCAGCAGCAGCAGTGGATGTGGCTGGCCGTGATGGTCCTGGCCGCGATCGCGATCTTCGTCATCTACTCCACGAAGCGCTTCATCCCCGGGAAGTACCTCTTCCCCGGCACCTTCTTCCTCGCGGTCTTCCTGATCACCCCGATCATCCTCACGGTGGGCTACTCCTTCACCAACTACGGCGACGGCACCCGCGGCACCAAGGAGCAGGCGGTGAACTCGATCCTCGCCAACTCGGTGGTCCAGACCGACGACTCCACCTGGTACAACATGTCGGTCGCCACCCAGGGCGACCCCGTGGAGGGCCCCTTCACCCTGTTCCTGGTGGACCCCGCCACCGGCACCGTCTACTCCGGCGACGAGGAAACCGAGCTGGCCCCGGTGCCCTCCGCCGACGTCACCGTCGAGAACGACTACGTCACCGAGGCCTCCGGCTACACGATCCTCGAGGCGCGCGAGGTCAACGACGCCTACAACGCGCTGCAGGAGGTCGCCGTCCCCGTCGACGAGAACTCCGCGGTGCGGGTGCAGGGCGCCAATCAGGCCTACGTGGGCACCACCCTGCTGACCTACGACGAGGCCGCCGACACCATCACCGACACCCAGACGGGCGCGGTCTACACGGTCGGCACCGTGGGCGACTCCGAGTACTTCGTGAACGAGAACGGCGAGCGCGCCTTCAGCCAGTCCTGGCTGCAGAACGTGGGCTGGTCCAACTACCAGCGCCTGTTCACCGACTCCAACATCGCCGGCCAGTTCCTCGCCGCCTTCGCCTGGACCCTGGTCTTCGCCCTCGGCTCGGTGGCGCTGACCTTCGTGGCCGGCTTCGCCCTGGCGCTGATCCTCAACGACGAGCGGCTGAAGGGCCGCCGCCTGTACCGCTCGATCCTGCTGATGCCCTACGCGGTGCCGGGCTTCATCGCCCTGCTGGTGTGGTCGAACTTCTACAACCAGGACTTCGGCCTGATCAACACCACCCTCGGCATCAACGTGAACTGGCTGGGCGATCCGACGATGGCCAAGATCGCGGTGCTGCTGACGAACCTGTGGATGGGCTTCCCCTACATGTTCATCGTCTCCACCGGCGCCCTGCAAGCGATCCCCGGTGACGTGATGGAGGCGGCCCGCATCGACGGCGCCAGCCGCTTCCAGACCACGGTGAAGGTGGTGACCCCGCTGCTGCTGGTGGCCGTGGCCCCGCTGCTGGTGGCTTCCTTCGCCTTCAACTTCAACAACTTCAACGCGATCGAGCTGCTCACCGAGGGCGGTCCGTTCCTGCCGGGCGAGTACACCCGCGGCGGCACCGACATCCTGATCTCGATGATCTACCGCATCGCCTTCGGCGGCTCGGGGGCCGACTTCGGCTTCGCCTCCGCCGTCTCCGTCGCCCTGTTCGCGCTGACCGGCGTGCTCGCGGCGATCCAGTTCCGGTTCACCAGCGTCCTCGAAGACGTCAACTGAGAGGCGGCCCGATCATGAGCACGCATACTTCGCAGCAGACCTCCGTCACCGCGCAGCGGCGGATGCCCTTCGGCCGCTGGATGGCCGAGGTCGGGTGGCGCCACGTCGTCGGCATCCTCGCCGTCGCCTTCGCGGTGTTCCCCATCCTGTTCATCATCTCCGCCTCGGTGAACCCGCTGGGCACCGTCTCCAGCTCCGGCCTGATCCCCAAGGCCTTCTCCCTTGTGCACTACGAGTCCCTGATCGCGGGCGATCGCGGGCCCTTCCTGCGCTGGTACGCGAACACGGTCATCGTGTGCGGCACCGTCGCCCTGGTGCAGGTGTTCCTCTCCACCCTGGCCGCCTACGCCTTCAGCCGCCTGCGATTCGCCGGTCGCCGCATCGGCCTGCTCTCGCTGCTGCTGGTGATGATGTTCCCGGCGTTCCTGGCGATGATCGCGGTCTACTCGATGGTCTCCGGGCTGGGCAAGGCGATCCCCTTCCTGGGTCTGGACTCGCTGCTGGGCTACATCATCGTGCTGCTGGGCGGCTCGCTCGGCCAGGTGTGGCTGATCAAGGGCTTCTTCGACACCGTGCCCAAGGAGCTGGACGAGGCCGCCATCATCGACGGCTGCTCCCACTGGCAGGTGTTCACCAAGATCCTGCTGCCCACCCTCACCCCGATCCTTGCCACCACCATCCTGCTGGCCCTGGTGGGTGTGCTCTCCGAGTTCCTGCTGGGCTCGATCTTCCTGACCAGCAACGACACCAAGACCCTGGCCGTGGGCCTGTACGGGATGCTCGAGGGCGACCGCTCCAACAACCTGGGCGTCTTCGCCGCCGGCTCGGTGATGATCATGGTGCCGGTGATCATCCTGTACCAGTTCCTGCAGCGCTACATCGTCGGCGGCTCCACCGCCGGCGCCGTGAAGGGCTGAACGGACCCTCCCGATGAGCGATCTCCCCTCCCCCGCCCCGCAGCCGGTCGATCCCGCGATCGAGCCCAGCGGCGTGCCCCTGACCGAGCAGCCCCACCACGACTCCGGCCCGTCCTTCGTGCCGGGTCCGCGGGCGGGCCTCGGCCAGGAGGCCACGCTGCGGGTCTGGGTGCCTGCCGCCTATCCGGCCCGCACCCTGGCCCTGCGGTCCGTGGTGGACGGGGAGATCCTCACCGGGGACCTCACCCCGCGTCCCGCGTCCGACGGCACCGGCACCTGGTGGGAAGCGACCCTGACCGTCGCGAACCCGGTCGTGCCCTACCGCGTCGCCGTGCTCGCCGAGCCCGGTGCCCGCACCGCCTCCGGCGCCCCGGTCCCCACCTACGCCTGGCTCACCGCCGCCGGCCTGGTGCCCTGGGACGTCTCCGACGCCACCGACTTCCGCCTGGTCGCGCACGAGCCGGCCCCGGACTGGGTGGACGACGCGATCGTCTACCAGGTCTTCCCCGACCGCTTCGCCCGCAGCTCCCGCATCCCCGAGGACGCCGCGGGCCGCCCCGTCCCGGAGGACCTGCCCGCCTGGGCGGTGCCGATGCGCTGGGACGAGGAGCCCGCGGTGCGCGGCGACCTCACCGGCGCCCAGTATTACGGCGGCGACCTCGACGGGATCATCGAGCGCCTGGACCACATCGCCTCCCTCGGCGCGGACACCGTCTACCTCACCCCGATCTTCCCCGCCGGCTCCGTGCACCGCTACGACGCCTCCACCTTCGAGGCGGTCGATCCGCTGCTCGGCGGCGAGGAGGCCCTGGTCCGACTCTCGAAGGCGCTGCACGCGCGCGGTATGCGCCTGGTGCTGGACCTGACCACCAACCACACCGGTGACACCCACGAGTGGTTCCGCGCCGCCCAGGCCGATGCCGGGAGCGAAGAGGCCGGGTACTACCTGTTCACCGAGCACCCGGACCGCTACGTGAGCTGGCTGGACGTGCCGAGCCTGCCCAAGCTCGACCAGCGCAGCGCCGCCCTGCGCGCCCGCCTCACGCGCGGCGAGGGCTCCGTGACCGCGCGATTCCTCGACGAGCCCGTGCTCGCCGACGGCTGGCGCATCGACGTGGCCAACATGACCGGCCGCCACGGTGCGGTGGACCTCACCCGCGAGGTGGCCCGCGAGATGCGCGGCACCCTGCGCCGGGTCCGCGCCCGCACCGGCCGGGACACCTGGCTGGTCGCCGAGCACGGCCACGACGCCACCGGGGACCTCGACGGCGACGGCTGGCACGGCACCATGAACTACACCGGCTTCACCCGGCCCCTGTGGGCCTGGCTGGCCGAGCCCGGCAGCGCCCTGAACTGGCTGGGACTGCCCATGACGACGCCGCGGCTGCCCGGCGGTGCCGTCTCCCGCAGCCTGCGCGACTACAACGCGCAGATGCCCTGGCCCTCCCGGCTCCACTCCCAGAACCAGCTCTCCAGCCACGACACGCCCCGCACCCGCACCGTGGTCGGCGAGCGCGGCCGCCAGCTCACCGCCGTCGCCGCCCTGGCGGCCCTTCCCGGGGTGCCCACCGTCTTCGCCGGGGACGAGCTCGGCGCCGAGGGCCTCACCGGGGAGCACGCCCGCACCCCGATGCCCTGGGCCGCCATCGACGCCCTCGCCGAGCAGGCGGGTGATCCCGGGGACGCCGATCTTCCGGTCGATGCCGAGGTGCTGGAGGCCACCCGCACCCTGCTGGGCCTGCGCCGCGAGCACCCGGCCCTGCGCCGCGGCGGCCTGCGCTGGCTGCACACCGGGGACGACGCCCTTGTGCTCGTGCGCACCCACCCGGACGGCGACATCATCGTGCACCTGGCCCGGGACGCCCACGATCCCGTCGCTCTGGACCTGCGGTCCCTGCCCGGCGTGACCGGTGCCCATCCCCTGGCGGCCGTCGGCGGCGCCACCGCCGCCGCGGACGGACCGCTGCTGCACCTGCAGGCCACCGCGGCCGGCGCCACCGTGCTGGCTGCTGAAACGACCACGGAACCGACCTCTGTCTGAGACTCCACGAATCCTCCGGGCCGGCACTCCCCGTCGGCCCGGCGCCCCGCACCGCCCCCATCGGAAGGACACCATGACCACCACCACCTCCTCGCCCGCCCCCGCGACCGCGCAGCCGGAGGCCGGCGCCCCCGAATGGTGGCGCGACGCCGTGGTCTACCAGGTGTATCCCCGCTCCTTCGCCGATGCGGACGGCGACGGCATGGGCGACCTGCCCGGCGTCACCTCCCGCCTGCCCTACCTGCGCGAGCTCGGCGTGGACGCCCTCTGGCTCTCGCCCTTCTACACCTCCCCGCAGCGCGACGGCGGCTACGACGTGGCCGACTACTGCGACGTGGACCCGCGCTTCGGCTCCCTCGCCGATGCCGACGAGCTCATCGCCTCCGCCCATGCGATGGGCCTGAAGGTGATCGTGGACATCGTCCCCAACCACTCCTCGAGCGAGCACGAGCTGTTCCAGCAGGCGCTGGCGGCCGGGCCCGGCTCCCCCGAGCGGGACATGTACGTGTTCGCCGACGGCCGGGGTGAGCACGGCGAGCTGCCGCCGAACAACTGGACCTCGATCTTCCACGGAGAGGCCTGGACCCGCGTCACCGAGGCGGACGGCACGCCCGGGCAGTGGTACCTGCACATCTTCGACACCTCCCAGCCGGACTGGAACTGGCAGAACCCGCGCGTGCACGCCCTGTTCCGGGATGTGCTGCGGTTCTGGCTGGATCGCGGGGCCGACGGGTTCCGCGTGGATGTCGCCCACGGGATGGTCAAGCCCGAGGGGCTGCCGGACGCCGCCGTCAACGCCGAGGGGCTGCTGGACATCCCCGAGGGAGAGGTGCCGATCTACTTCGACAACGACGGGGTGCTGGAGATCTACCGCGAGTGGCGGCCGATCCTGGACTCCTACGAGGGTGAGCGGATGATGGTGCTGGAGGCCTGGATCCCCGAGCACCGGCTGCCGCTGTACATCGGCCCCGAAGAGGCGCACCAGTCCTTCAACTTCGGGTTCCTCCAGGCCACCTGGGGCGTGGAGACGATGCGGGCGGCGATCGAGAAGCCGCTGGCCCTGGCCGATGCCGTGGGAGCGCCCACCACCTGGGTGCTGTCCAACCACGACGTGATCCGGCACGCCACCCGCTACGGCTTCCCGCCCGGCTACCGCTTCGGCGAGGGGCTGGGCCGCGAGGAGACGCCGGACGCGGCGCTGGGCCTGGCCCGCGCCCGCGCGGCGACGCTGCTGATGCTGTCCCTGCCGGGCGCCGCCTACCTGTACCAGGGCGAGGAGCTGGGCCTGCCGGAGGTCGCGGAGATCCCCGACGCGCTGCGCGAGGACCCCGCCCATCTTCGGGCCGGGGTGCCCGGCCGCGACGGCTGCCGCGTGCCGCTGCCCTGGCGGGCGGACGCCCCGGCGTACGGCTTCTCCCCCACCGGCGAGAGCTGGCTGCCGCAGCCGGAGGAGTTCGGGGCGCTGGCGGCGGATGCGCAGGAGGGCGTGACCGGGTCGACGCTGGAGATGTACCGCGCCGCGATCGCGCTGCGCAGGGAGCACGGCCTGGGCCGCTCGGACGCCCCGGTGGAGTTCCTCGAGGACCTGCCCGAGGGCCTGCTGGGCCTGGTGCGCGGCGAGGTGGTGGTGCTGGTGAACACCTCGGAGCAGGAGCTGCCCCTGCCCGCCGGACCAGACGGCCTCGACCTCGCGGACGCGGAGGTGCTGGTCGGCTCCGCCGAGCCCGTGCCCGGCCGGCTCCCGGCCGACGCCGCCGTGTGGCTGCGTCGGCGCTGAGCCGCCGCTGCGCCGGGGAGGAGCAGCACTGACGCCGCCGGCGGATCGCCGGTGAGTCGCGGTGCTCACGTCCGGCCGCGCAGGGCCCGTCCCTGCGCGGCGGGAGCCCGCCTCCCCGCTAGGATCGCGCTCATGCGCCCGCCCTCCGCCCCGGTCGATCCCGGGTTCGACGTCGTCGTCCTCGGCGCCGGCCTGAACTCCCTGAACCTCACCATCGCCTTCCACGCCCAGTACGGGATGCGCTGCACCACCGTGGTGCGCACCCCGGTGGCGATGAACGAGCGCACGGTCACGACGGACCTCGTCACCCTCGGCGCCGACGCGAGCGACGAGGACCTGCGCGATGCGCTGATCGACCTGGCCGCCCAGCGCCCGGCCGGCCGGCCGGCGCTGCTGCTGACCAACGCGGACTCCCTCATCGAGCTGATCGATCGCTTCCGCGCCGATCTGGAGCCGCACTACCTGCTCGCGCAGGTCGACGCCCAGCTGCTGTCGCGCCTGGCGGACAAGGCCGAGTTCGCGGAGATCTGCGATGAGCTCGGCATCGACACGGTCCCCACCGTCATCGTCGACTTCTCCCGGGCCGGGGAGCCGGACTGGAACGGGCACGAGGAGCTGCCCTGGTCCTATCCCGTGGTCGGCAAGGCCGCGAACACCGCCGAGTACCACCACGTCGACTTCCCCGGGAAGAAGAAGGTGTTCTTCCTCGAGTCCGCCGAGGAGCAGCAGGCCCTCGTGCGGTCCCTGCGGGAGGCCGGCTTCACCGGGCGCTTCCTGTTCCAGGAGCTGATCGAGGGGGACGACACCGCGCAGCGCTCGATCACCGCCTACCGCTCCAGCCGCGGGAGGGTGACGCTGCTGTGCGCGGCGCAGGTGCTGCTGGGCGAGCACACCCCCGAGGCGCTCGGCCGGCCCGCCGCGATGGTCACCGGCGACTTCCCGAGCCTCACCGCCGCCGCGGAGCGCTTCCTGGACCATGTGGACTACGTGGGCTTCGCGAACTTCGACGTGAAGGTCGACCCGCGCACCGGCCGGGAGTGCTTCTTCGAGATCAACCCCCGCATCGGCCGGAACAACTACTACGTCACCGCCGCGGGCGAACCGGTGGCGCGGCACGTGGTCGAGGACCGGGTGCACGGACGCGACATCGCCCAGGTGCGCGTCACCCGGCCGATCCTCTACACGATCCTGCCGCTGCGGCTCGTGCTCTCCTATGTGCGCGATCCCGCCCTGCGCGAGCACGTCCGAGGTGTGGCGCGGCGCGGGCTGCGCAACCCCTTCCGGTACCGTCCTGAGGGCCTGTGGATGCGCGCCTACTCGGTCGTCTCCGGCCTGAACTTCGTGCGCAAGTACCGCGCCGTGTACCCGCGCCCCACCGACACCGGCTTCTGAGCGTCCCGCCCCGGCGCTCCTCGCTCCCCCGCACGACCTCTCCCGCACCGCGCACGACCGACAAGGACCCCTCTGATGCCCGACACCCCGCCCCGCCCCTACACCGCCGTGTCGACCCCCGAGGTGGACCTGGTGCTGCTCGGCGGCGACATCGGCATCTACGCCCTGGCCCGCGCCTTCCACGAGAAGTACGGGATCACCTCGACGGTCGTGACCCGGAAGGTCGCCGGCCCCGTCGCGGACTCCTCGATCCTGACCACCGTGGAGCTCGGCATGGCCGCCTCCGAGGAGGACATGGTCGCGGCGCTGCTGCAGGTGGGGCGCGACAAGGCCGCACGCCCCGGCGGCACCCGCCCGGTGCTGCTGGCGAACGCGGACTTCCTGGTCGCGCTGCTGGCCGCGCACCGGGACGAGCTCGGCGAGCTCTTCCACCTGCCGCTGCTGGACGACGACGTGCTCGAGGCCGTCGCGGACAAGGCGACCTTCTCGCAGATGTGCTCCGAGATCGGCGTGGCCACCCCGCGCACCGTCGTGCTCGACTTCGAGGGCGGCACGGCGCCGGAGGTGCCGGAGCTGGACCTCGGCTGGCCCGTGGTCGCCAAGGCCTCCCGCTCCTCCGCGTACAACGCCGTCTCCTTCCCCGGTAAGCGGAAGGTCTTCGAGATCGCGGACCGCGCCCAGCTGCTCGACCTCGTCGGCCGCCTCACGGAGGCCGGCTACCAGGACCGCTTCGTGGTCCAGGAGATGATCCCCGGCGACGACACCGCGATGCTGTCGGTGACCGCCTATGTCGACACCCAGGGCCGGGTCACCCTGCTCGGCGGGGCGCAGGTGCTGCTCGAGGAGCACACCCCCGGCGCCCTGGGGAACCCGGCGGCGATGTTCACGACCGACCTGCCGGAGGTGTTCGAGCAGTCGGTGCGCTTCCTGCACCACTCCGGGTACCGCGGCTACGCGAACTTCGACGTGAAGATCGACCCCCGCGACGGGGTCGGGAAGTTCTTCGAGGTCAACCCCCGCATCGGCCGGAACAACTACTACATGACCGCGGCCGGGGCGAACGTCGCGCTGCCCGTGGTGGCGGACCTCGTCGAGCAGCGCGAGATGGAGCGGCTGGTGCCGCGCGAGGAGATCCTCTACTCGATCGTGCCGTGGCCGCTGCTGCGCCGCTACATCATCGACCCGGACCTGCGCACCCGGGTGCGGGAGATCGGGAAGCGCCGCACCGTGCACCCGCTCGCCTACGGGGTCGAGGGCGCGAGGCGCCGCTTCTACGTGCTCGCCGCGAAGATGAACCAGGTCAAGAAGTTCCTCCAGCACTACCCGCGCCCCTCGGCCGACGGCTTCTGAGGGGCGGGAGACCGGCGCGGTCCGGTCGACTTCTCCGCGCGCCCTGCCTAGGCTGATCGGCATGAGCGAGAACGTCACCGAATCCGACGAGACCTTCAGCCTGACCTCCTCCGCCACGCCGGACGGGACGGTGGTCGCCCCGCCGCAGCTCGTCGAGGCCCTCGGCGGGCAGAACCTCTCCCCCGATCTCGCATGGAGCGATGCTCCCGAGGGGACGCGGTCCTTCGCGGTCACCTGCTACGACCCGGACGCCCCGACGGGCTCCGGGTTCTGGCACTGGGTCGCCTGGGACATCCCTGCCACTGCCGCGTCGCTGCCGCAGGGCGTGGCCCGCGAGGACGCCGGCTCGCCGATCCGCCAGGCCGTGAACGACTTCGGGAACGTCGGCTACGACGGGCCGGAGCCGCCCGCCGGCGCCCCGCACCGCTACCAGTTCTCGATCCACGCCCTGCCGGCGGAGACCCTCGGCGTCGAGCACGGGGCCGCCAACGTCCAGGCGCGCTTCGCGATCTTCACCCAGCAGCTGGCGTCCACGTCGCTCACGGCCCGTTACCAGGTGACGGGCTGACGCACTAGGGGGAAACTCTCCGCGACGCGTCGGGCGCGCCCGGTTCTGGCCCCTGGGCACCGGTCATAGGCTCGGAGCATGAGCACGAGGACCAGGCACGACCAGGCGTCGGAGGCAGGATCAGACCACGGTCTGACCCCTCTCCTCCGCTCGGCGGAGGCGCTCGGCGCGACCACGTGCGAACCTCGAGGGGTGAACGTGACCAGGATGCGCCCGAGCCCCTATCAGGACGCCGAGCCGACCCGTCCCCTGCGAGTGCTCCTCACCACCGACTGGTGG
The DNA here is from genome assembly GCF_004362645.1 of Brachybacterium sp. AG952. NCBI lineage: Bacteria > Bacillati > Actinomycetota > Actinomycetes > Micrococcales > Dermabacteraceae > Brachybacterium > Brachybacterium sp. AG952. The sequence continues at coordinate 142,913 of NZ_SNXV01000005.1, forward strand.
GAGCCGGTGGTCAACGGGGTGGTCGCCTCGGTCCAGACCCTGCGCCGCGAGCTGCTCGCCCTCGGCTGCGACGTGCGGGTGCTGACGCTGTCCCAGGGAATCCGCACCCGGAGCGAGCAGGGCGTCTACCGCATCGGCTCGGTCTCCGCCTCGATGGTCTACGACCGCGCCCGGATCGGCATGCCCGCCAGCCGCCGCGTGCTGCGCGAGATCCTGCGCTGGCGACCGGACGTCGTCCACTCCCAGTGCGAGTTCTCGACCCATGTGTGGGCGCGCCGCATCGCCCGCACCCTCGCCGTGCCGCTGGTGCACACGTACCACACGATCTACGAGGACTACACGCACTACTACTCCCCCAGCCGCTCCGTCGGACGGAAGGTCGTGGAGACCTTCTCCCGCCGGGTCCTGGCGGGGACGGACGCCGTCGTGGTCCCCACCGCGAAGGTCCAGCGGATCCTCACCGGCTACGGGGTCCGCTCCCCCGTGCACGTCGTGCCGACGGGCCTGGACCTCGAGCGCTTCCGCCCCGCCGCGAGCGAGGCCGAGCACGAGGACGTCCGGGCGCTGCGCCGCGGGCTCGGCATCTCCCCCGAGCATCGGGTTCTCGTCTCCGTCTCGCGCCTGGCCAAGGAGAAGAACCTCGAGGAGGTCCTCGACATGGTCGCGGCCGCGGACCGGGCGGACACGGTGCTCGTGCTCGTCGGCGGCGGGCCCTACCGCCCCGAGCTCGAGGCGCACGCCCGGGCGCTCGGGATCGCCGACCGGGTCCGCTTCGCGGGCGTCGCGGATCCCGCCGAGGTGCAGCGCTGGTACCGGATCGGCGAGCTGTTCGTCAGCGCCTCCCTCAGCGAGACCCAGGGCCTGACCTTCATCGAGGCGCTCGCCTGCGGGCTGCCGCTGCTGTGCCGCCGCGACCCGTCGCTGGCGAGCGTGGTCGTCGAGGGGCGCACGGGCTGGCAGTACGAGGACGCCGAGCAGTTCTCCGCCCACCTGTCCACGCTGCTGGACGGCCCGCGCCGACGCGAGGAGATGGCGACCGCGGCCCGTGAGCACGCGCAGGCGACCTGCGGGGCGCAGGACTTCGGTCGGCACGTGCTCGAGGTGTACCGCCAGAGCCTGCGCCGCAGGCCCGCCCGGATCATCTCGCGCCCGGTCGTGACCGCATGAGCACCACCACCGGGACGATCCCCGCGGTCCGCACCGCGCCGACGCGCCCGGCGGCCCCTGCCCGTCGCGTCGCCGTCCGGCCGGTCCCCGCACCCGTCGCCCGCCCGGGCTCGGCGCCGGCCCCGGCCGCCCCGGTCCGCCCCGGCGCCGACCGGATCCCCGGGACCGGAGGCCGGGAGGCGGGGATCCGACGGGACCCGCTGCGGATCGCCGCCCGGCTCTCCCCGCTGCTCGGCCTCGGCCTCTCCATCGCGCTGGTGGTCTGGGGGCTCGACACCGGGGTGCTGCGCTCGCTGAAAACCTGCAGGCCTTCATCGACTCGCTCGGCGCCTGGGGTCCGCTCGCCTTCTTCGTGGTCTCCGCCGCCTCGGTCGTCTTCCCCATCGTCCCCGGCGGCCTGCTGGTGATCGCGGGGCCGGTGCTCTTCGGCGCCGTCGAGGGGACCGTGCTGAACTACCTCGCCGTGTGCTCGGGCTCCCTGCTGAACTTCCTGATCGCGCGGCACGTGGGCCTGGGCCTCATCGAGCGGATGTTCCGTCCGCGCACGGTGGAGAAGTTCCTGGGCTGGACGCGCAGCGCGCACTTCACCCGCGCCTTCGCGCTCGCGATCGCGCTGCCCGTCGCGCCCGACGACCTGCTGTGCTACATCGCGGGCACCACCCGCATGACGTGGCGCACCTACGTCGCGATCATCCTGCTGTGCAAGCCGTGGGCGCTGATCGCCTACGGCCTCGGCGTGAGCGCGCTGCTGCTGCGCTTCCTTCCCTGGTGAGGAGTACTCCCCGATGCTCATGAGCTCCCGCGCCGCGAGGCGCCGCCGTCGGCCCCTCGAAGGGGCCGGCCGCCGACTGGACCGCATCGCCCGCACCGTCCTGCCCGGACGCCATCCCCGCTGCGGGGTGCGCGGCGACGAGCCGCTGCGCGTGCTGCTGCCGCGCGGCCTCGCCTCGCTGGCGAAGGAGTCCGGGATCGGCGCCGCGATCCGTCATCAGGAGGCCGCCGTGCGGGCACTCGGCCACGAGGTGGTCACCAACCCTTTGCGCCCCTTCGACGTGGTGCACCTGAACACCCCGTTCCCGGACACGCCGCTGCTCGCGCACTGGGCGCAGCTGTGGCGTCGGCCGGTGCTGATGTGGGCGCACTCGACCGAGGAGGACTTCCGCGACTCCTTCCCCGGGGCGAACCGCGTCGCGCCGCTGTTCCGTCGCTGGATCGCGCACCTGTACCGCCGCGGCGACCTCGTGGTCACCCCGAGCGAGTACTCGCGCGGGCTCATCTCCCGGCCGGAGTACGGCCTGCGCGCCCCGGTGCGGGTGCTCTCCAACGGCGTGGACACGACCTTCTTCCGCCCCGATCCGGGAGCGCGGAGGCGGCTGCGCGAGCAGCTGGGCCTCGGTCCGGAGGCGCGCGTGGTGGTCAGCGTCGGGATGCAGCTGGTGCGCAAGGGGATCCTCGACTGGGTGGAGGTGGCGAGACTGCTGCCGGAGGTGACCTTCGTCTGGTACGGCCGCACCGATCCCCGCATGCTCACCCGGGACGTCGAGCGGGCGCTGGCCTCCGCGCCGCCGAACGCGCTCTTCCCCGGCTACGTGCAGGCGGAGCAGGTGCGCGAGGCGTACTGCGGGGCGGACGCCTTCTGCTTCCTCACCAAGGAGGAGACCGAGGGGATCGTGCTGTGGGAGGCGCTGGCCTGCGAGGTGCCGGCGCTGGTGCGCGCGATCCCGATCTACCGCGACGGGATGCCCGACGGGGTGCTCACGCACCAGGTCGCGGGCGACGGCCCCGGCTTCCCGGGGCGCGCGGCGGAGAAGCTCACTGCGCTGCTGGACGGGGAGCTCGCCGACCTCCGCCGGGCGGGACGCGAGGCGGCCGAGGGCGTGGACATCCAGCAGATCGCGCGGACGCTCGGGACGCTGTACGAGGAGGTCGGGGCGCAGCCGCACCGGCCTGCTGCCGGGAGGGACAGCTGAGGCCGGGCCGCCCGGGCGTGGGTGCCGGCCTCGGACCGGCGTCGTCGCCCGCCCGCTCGGTGCAGGCGATGGAGGCTCGGCGCCTGCGGCTCAGCGCCGGTGGCCCGGCCGCCAGACGACGAGCGCGCCGCTGCCGGAGCTGCGGCGGGGACGCTCGCCGCGGCGCAGAGCGCTGATCTCCCCGTCGCGGTCGGCGGTGAACACGCGGCGCTGCGCGGGGCTCATCGACTCGAGGGTCTCGCGCACGCGCTGCAGCTGGTCCTGGAGGGTCTGGACCTCGTCCTGCAGCTCGAGGATCCGCTTGATGCCGGCGAGGTTGACGCCCTGGTCCTGGGACAGCGCCTGGATCTCCCGCAGCCGCATCACGTCGCGCGCGCTGTAGCGGCGTCCCCGGCCGCGGGTGCGCTGCGGGACGACCAGGCCGAGCCGGTCGTACTGGCGCAGGGTCTGGGGGTGCATGCCGGAGAGCTCGGCCGCGACCGAGATCGCGAAGACCGGCGCACGGTCGTCGAGACGGGGCGAGGGACCCATCGGGGAGCTCCTTCCGGGATGCGGGGACGGACGGGTCGGGACGGGCGGGGCGGCCGACGGTGCCGATCGCCGGAGGGACCGGCCGGCCGCCCCTGTCCGGCCCGTTCGGCTCCGGTCAGCTGGCGGCGGCCGCGGCGAGCCCGGCGCGCGGGTCCTCGCCCTTGAGCGCCTCGCGGAGGTCCTCCACGGCCTTCTTCGCCTTCCCCTCGACGTGCGAGGGGACTGCGACCTGGATGGTGACGTGGAGGTCGCCGGTGCGCTTGGAGGTCTTCAGGCCCTTGCCGCGCACGCGCAGGGTGCGACCGGAGGGAGTGCCCGCGGGGACCTTCACCGAGACGGTGCCGCCGTCCAGCAGCGGGACGGACAGGGTGGTGCCGAGCACGGCCTCGTCGAAGGAGACGGGCACCGTGATCTTGAGGTTCGCGCCGTCGGCGCTCCACACGGGGTGCTCCTCGACGTCGAGCGTGAGCAGCAGGTCTCCTGCCGGGCCGCCGCCGGGGCCGGGCCGGCCCTTGCCGCGCAGGCGGATCTTCTGCCCGTCGTGGACGCCTGCGGGGATGCGGGTGGTGACGGCCTTCCCGTCGACGTTCAGCCGGATCTCGGTGCCCAGCGCCGCGTCGCGGAAGGAGATCTTGGTGCGGGCGGAGGTGTCCTGGCCCTTGGAGGGGCCGGGCTGGAAGCCGGCCGGTCCCCCGCCGCCGAAGCCTGCGCCGGCCTGGCCGCCGAACATCTTCAGCAGGTCGTCGAGGTCGGGGTTCGCGCCGCCTCCGCCGCCGGCGGGGTAGCCGCGCGGGGCGCCGTGGCCGCCGCCGAACATGGAGGAGAAGATGTCCTCGAAGCCGGCGGCCCCGGGACCGCCCTGGCCGGCGGAGAAGCGTGCGCCGCCGGAGCCCATGGCGCGGATCGCGTCGTACTGCTCGCGCTGCTCGGGGTCGTTGAGCACCGAGTAGGCCTCGCCGATCTCCTTGAACGTCTCCTCCGCCTTGGGGTCGTCGGGGTGGCGGTCGGGGTGGTACTGCCGGGCCTTCTTGCGATAGGCCTTCTTGATCTCCTGCGCGTCGGCGTCCCTGGAGACGCCGAGGACCGCGTAGAAGTCCTTGTCGAGCCAGTCCTGTCCGGACATCAGCGTCTCCTTCCGGGAGCCTCAGGTACTTCTGCGTCGTTCGTAGGGTTCGTGGTGTTCGTAGGGAATGAGCCGGGGCGGGGCCCGTCGGCGGGACCGACGGGCCCCGCCCCGGCGTGGTGGAGGCGCCTGCTCTCAGGCGGGTCCGCGCGTCCCGACCCGGGCGGGGCGCAGCACGCGATCGTTCATCGCATAGCCCGGCTGCATGACGAGCGAGATCGTCGCGGTCTCGACGTCGTCGGCGTCCTCGTGCATGAGGGCCTCGTGGAGGTTCGGGTCGAACTCCTCACCCACCGCGCCGAAGCGCTTCAGGCCGTGGGAGCCGAGGATCTCCTCCAGCTTCTGCGCGATCGAGTGGAAGGGCGTTCCCTCGGCGATGTCGCCGTGCTGGCGGCCCAGCTCCACGTCGTCGAGCACCGGGATCAGGGCGGCCAGGACGCGGCCCACGGCCGCCTCCTTGCTCACCTCGGCGGAGGCCTCGATCCGGCGGCGCGAGTTGACGTACTCGGCCTGCTCGCGCTTGAGCTGCTCGGTGAGCGCGGTGACCTGGCCCTCGAGCTCGGCGACCCGCCCGGCGTCGGCCGGGGCGGAGTCCCCGCCCTGGCCCGAGGCGGCCTGCTCGAAGAGCGTCGCCGCCTCGGCATCGATCGGGTCGACCGGCTCCTGGGAGCCCTGTCCCTCGGAGGCGGGGGCGACCCCGGAGGGACGGACCGAGCCGTCCTCCGGGTTCACCTTCCGCTTGTCGGTGAAGGAGAACCGCGGCTCGCCCTCAGGGCGCTGAGCGTCGTCGGGGTGGCTCTGGTTCTCGGTCATCACTTGTTCTCCTCGTCCTCGTCCACGATCTCGGCATCGACCACGTCGTCGTCATCGGACGACGGCGCCTCGGTGCCCTCGGGAGCGCCCTCGGCGCCCTCCTGGGCCTGGGAGTAGATCGCGGTGCCGACGGCCTGGAGCGCCTCGTTCAGCGCGTCGCGCTTGGCCTCGAGGTCCTCGGTGGAGGCGTCCTCCTTGGCCAGCTCGTCCTTCGCCTCCTTGATGGCGTCCTCGGCCTTCGTCCTGTCGCCGTCGGAGATCTTCTCCTCGTTGTCCTTCAGCAGCTTCTCGCCCTGGTAGACGAGCTGCTCGAGGGTGTTGCGGGCGTCGGCGTTCTTGCGGCGCTCCTCGTCCTCGGCGGCGTGGGCCTCGGCGTCCTTCACCATGCGGTCGATGTCCTCGTCGGACAGGGCGGAGCCGCCGGTGATCTGGATGGACTGCTCGTTTCCGGTGCCACGGTCCTTCGCGGTCACGTGCACGATGCCGTTGGAGTCGATGTCGAAGGTGACCTCGATCTGCGGGATGCCGCGCGGGGCCGGCGCGATGCCGGTCAGCTCGAAGGTGCCGAGCATCTTGTTGTCCCGGGTGAACTGGCGCTCGCCCTGGAAGACCTGGATCGCGACGGAGGGCTGGTTGTCCTCGGCGGTCGAGAAGACCTCGGAGGTCTTGGTCGGGATGGCCGCATTGCGCTCGATGAGCTTGGTCATCACGCCGCCCTTGGTCTCGATGCCCAGGGAGAGCGGGGTGACATCCATGAGCAGGACGTCCTTGCGCTCGCCCTTGATGACCGCGGCCTGGAGAGCGGCGCCGACGGCGACGACCTCGTCCGGGTTCACGGACTTGTTGGGCTCCTTGCCGCCGGTGAGCTCCTTGACGACCTCGGTCACCGCGGGCATGCGGGTCGAGCCGCCCACGAGGACCACGTGGTCGATGTCGGAGACCTTGATGCCGGCGTCCTTGATGACCTGGTGGAAGGGGGCCTTGGTGCGCTCGAGCAGATCGGAGGTCATGTCCTCGAACTGCGCGCGGGTCAGCTTCTCGTCCAGGTGCAGCGGGCCGTTCTCGGTCATCGAGAGGTACTGCAGGGAGAGGGTGGTGGAGGTGGAGGAGCTGAGCTCCTTCTTCGCCTGCTCGGCGGCCTCCTTGAGACGCTGCAGGGCGATGCGGTCCTTGCCCAGGTCCACGCCCTCCTTGTTCTTCACCTGCGAGATCAGCCAGTCGACGATCTTCTGGTCCCAGTCGTCGCCGCCGAGGCGGTTGTCGCCGGCGGTGGCCTGGACCTGGATGGTCGAGCCCTCCTCGTCCTTGCTCACCTCGAGCAGGGAGACGTCGAAGGTGCCGCCGCCGAGGTCGAAGACGAGGATCTGCTCGTCGTCGTTGCCCTTCTCGAGGCCGTAGGCGAGGGCCGCGGCGGTGGGCTCGTTGATGATGCGCAGGACGTTCAGACCCGCGATCGTGCCGGCGTCCTTGGTGGCCTGACGCTCGGAGTCCGAGAAGTAGGCCGGGACGGTGATCACCGCGTCGGTCACGGACTCGCCCAGGTAGGACTCGGCGTCCTTCTTGAGCTTGCCGAGGGTGCGGGCCGAGATCTCCTGCGGGGTGTACTTCTTGCCGTCGATCTCCTGGGTCCAGTCGGTGCCCATGTGGCGCTTGACGGAGGAGATGGTGCGGTCGACGTTGGTGACGGCCTGGCGCTTGGCCACCTCACCGACGAGGACCTCGCCCTGCTTCGAGAAGGCGACGACCGACGGGGTGGTGCGGGAGCCCTCGGCGTTCGCGATGACGGTGGGCTGGCCGCCCTCGAGGACGGCGACGGCGGAGTTGGTGGTGCCGAGATCGATTCCGACGACACGGGACATGGGTGCCTGCCTTTCTGCGACGGATGCGCCGCACGGGATCTTCGCTGCCGACCAGCGGCCGACGGCAAGACTTGAGCTGTACGGACTCAAGTAGAGAACCCGAGATCGACGATGTCAATCTCAGCAGCTCCGTTCTTGAGTGCACCCGACTCAACTCTGATCCGATCAGGTTCATTCCCGGTGCAACAGGACGTGATGCAGGCCACATACATACGTCCTCGACAAGGTGGCAGTGATCTCACCGATCTGTCACTGGCGTGACTGGATCGCGGATCCTGTCCTGGACCAGGGCATCGATGACGGTGCGGGCTGCGATACGGGCCCGACGCCTCCAGGCCCGGCAGCCCCCGCAGCCCTCGCCTCGCATCACGTCGCCGAACGCCAGGATCGCTGGTTGCGCGGGTCGAGCTCGCCGCGAAGAGAACTGTGGCCGGGCGAAGCGTCTCCTGGTCCTCGCACAGCTGATCGTTCTCAGCCTTCGACCGCTTGACCTCGGCAGTCCCTGCGCTGGTGACACCCGGACTGGTCCCGCCGTCGACATCGTCCAGCGCCGGACAGCGCCGCACGGACCCCCACGGGACGCCGTCCTGCCAAGCGGCCGCGTCCGCTGCGGCGAGGTGGGAGGGGAACCCCCGCGGGAGCTCTCGCACGAGCCGCACGCACCTCGCGCGCAGCTGGGGATCGATCTCCCACGGCCGCCCGTCCACTCCCTCGGACCCGAACAGCAGCGGCATCGGAGCCGGTCCGAGCCAGTGGCGGCGTCCAGCACGGTCAGGCAGAATCGCGCCGTGCCCCACTCAACCTCACCCTCGCGCGGAATAGCCGGAAGACTCCGCACGGAGTCGGGCTCGGCCGTGCTGCTCATCGTCGTCACGGCCTTCGCTCTCCTCTGGGCGAACTCGCCGCTGTCCTCTTCCTATGTCGAGCTGTGGCAACAGAGCGTGGGGATCGACGTCGGTCCGTTCGGCCTGCATCTGGATCTGCACCACTGGATCAACGACGGACTGATGGTCGTGTTCTTCTTCGTCGTGGGCCTCGAGGTGCGCCAGGAGTTCGCACACGGGGCTCTGCGGGACAGCAGTCGCGCCCGCCTGGCGGCGATCGCGGGCGTCGCGGGTGTGGCGGTGCCTGCGCTGGTGTACGTCCTGGTCGTCGGCGCGTCCGGTGGCGAGGGGCTTCGCGGGTGGGGGGCGGTCGTCGGAACGGACACGGCGTTCATGCTCGGTGCTCTCGCGATCGTCGGCCCCCGGCTTTCCGGGCAGCTGCGCGTCTTCCTCCTGACCCTCACGGTGGTCGACGACTTCCTTGCGGTGTCGATCATCGGGGTGTTCTACAGCGACGAGATCCGGCCCGTCCCGCTGCTGGTCGCTCTCGGCTGCCTCGTCGTCCTGTGGCTGGTGGGCCGTTCCCGGCAGTGGAGTGCCGCTCCGTACGTCGGGATCGTCATCGTGCTGTGGCTGGCGACTCTGTCCTCCGGCATCCACGCCTCGCTGACGGGCATGATCGCCGGCCTTCTGATCCCTGCCTACCCGACGCAACGGCACAAGGTGGTCGCCGCCCGGCAGCTGTTCCGCGACTTCTGGCAATCCCCGAGCGCTTCCTCGGCGCGTGCCGTCGGACGGGGGCTGTCCAAGGGCGTGTCGGTCAACGAGCGGTTGCACGAGTACCTCCGTCTCCCCACGGCGCTGCTGGTCGTGCCGATCTTCGCTCTGGCCAATGCCGGGGTCGACCTGGGCGGCGGGGTGGTGGCCGACTCGCTGGGCTCGCCTGTGACGTGGGGCGTCATCGCGGGACTCGTGCTCGGCAAGCTCCTCGGAATCGGGATCGCGACGCTCCTCGCCGTTCGGATGGGCGCAGGCCGACTGCCGGAGGGGGTCGGAATGGGCAGCGTGTTCGGCGGGGCAGCACTTTCGGGCATCGGTTTCACCGTGTCGCTGCTGGTCATCAGCCTCGCTTTCGACTCCTCCTCGGATCTGGGGCGCCAGGCGACGCTGGGCGTGCTCGTGGCGATGGTGCTCGCCACTGTTCTGGGCTGGTCGATCTTCAAGGTCGCGGCCCGTCGGTGGGGAGAGGAGACGGCGGATCTCCCGATGACGCTCGACTCTCCGGTGGACCCCGAGGTGGATCACATCCGCGGACCGGAGGACGCCCGGCTCACCCTCGTGGAGTTCGTGGACTTCGAGTGCGAGTACTGCGCGCACGCCACTGGCTCATGGGAAGACCTGCACGGGCGCTTCGGTGACGATCTGCGCTACGTCGTGCGGCATCTGCCTCACCATCCTCACGGCCCCCTCGCCGCACGGGCCGCCGAGGCGGCCGCGAAGCAGGAGAGGTTCTGGCCGTGGCTCGACTTCGTCTTCACTCGGCAGCACGCGCTGGAGAGGGAGGATCTCATCGGCTACGCGGCTGAGCTGGGCCTCGATGTCGAGGCGTTCATCGAGGATCTCGACAGCAACGAGGTTGCTGCGAGGGTGCAGCGGGACATCGCGAGCGCGGAGGCGAGCGGCGCCAAGATGACCCCGACGTTCTTCATCGATGGTTGTCGGATGGTGGGCAGCTATGACGCGCGCTCACTGACCGAGATGCTGGAATCCAGCCGTCGCGGGGGCCGCACCCAGGCGGCGAAGGCCTGAGGACGATCCGCGAACCCGGAACACGGTGGGACGCGGGCCGTGCCGGCGCGTATCAGTCACAGCTGTGCGTTCACCGGTTTCGCGTCGGGCTGGTACTGGACGGCGTGGGGCGTCGCCTTCACCGACGGCCACCAGCTCTTCGAGGTCACGGCCATGAGGCTCGCAGCGCAGTGGGTGCGACAGCGCTGCCGACGTCCGGACCGAGGCCCGCTATCGAGTCTGGGCGCTCGGAGAGTGCACATCATGGGAGTGAGCGATGCTCGCGAGCTCGGCGCGCGTGCGGGCGCCGTATTTCCGCAGCAAGTTGGCCACGTGGTACTTCACGGTGTTGCCCGTGATCCCGAGCTGGTCGCCGATGCGCTGGTTCGAGATCCCGGTCGCGACCAGGCGCAGCACCTGCTTCTCGCGGTCGGTGAGTTCCTCGGCGCCCTCCACGGTGAGCGCTGCGCTGGGTGGGTCCAGCGGGATCTCGATCCGCAGCGTCGTCCCCCAGCCCGGGGTCGTCTCCACGTCCATGGTTCCGTCGAGCGCCGCCACTCGCTCCACGATCGGACGCAGTGTGTCGTCGTGCGCCGTCACCGCGATTCTCCCGTCGTCACGGACCTCCATCAGCAGGTTGCGGCCATCGCAGTCCCAGCCGATCCGGGCGCGTGCAGCGTCCGCGCGGTCCATGAGCGAGAGCACTGCTGTGCGGGAGATGGCGCGGGCTTCCCGAGCGACCGGGCCCGGCAGCGCCCGTCCTCGCGCAGGAGGCTCTGCGAACTGGACCTGCAGCGGCCCGGAGCGGGTCAGAGGACGCAGTTCGGTGCGCAGGCGCGAGAATGCCTCGGCTACCGGCTCGAGCACGCTCTCCTGCTGCTCATGGATCGAACGAGCACGGATGAGTGCGGAGGAGGCGATCTCCGTGGCCTCCCTGCGCGCGGCCGCATCCGCGAGTCGGCCGGAGCGGAGCACGGCAAGGATCGATTCGAGGGTGATCGCATGTTGATCAGCCTGCTCGGTCAGGGCACGGTCCCTCGACACGGAGCGGGCACGTTCCAGCGGGGTCGGGAGGTCGCTCACTCCGCTACTCTAACCCGACCTGGGAGGCCCACCCGATCGAACGGGGCACCCCGCTCATCGGGCAGCAGTGGACCACCGCAGACCGGCCCAAGATGGTCGGCATGGAAGAACGAAGCATCCAGGATTCGCTGACGCGGATCGTCAACGAGATCGAGGGGACAGCTGCCCTGCCCGACGCGCCCGCGCTCGCGGCCGCCGTCGAGCTGACAGCGGACGCCCGGCGGGTCTTCGTCCACGGCGCCGGGCGCTCCGGGCTCGCGCTGCGTATGACGGCCATGCGCCTCATGCACCTCGGGCTGCAGGTCCACGTCGTCGGTGAGACGACGACCCCGGCGATCGGAGAGGGCGACCTGCTCCTGACCGCCAGCGGTTCCGGCACGACCTCGGGAGTGGTGAGCGCGGCTGAGACGGCGCGATCCGTCGGCGCCCGCGTCATCGGGATCACGACCGACCCCGAGTCACCGCTTGCTCAGCTGTCCCACGCCGTCCTGGTCATCCGAGCGGCGACGAAGACAGACCGGTCCGAGCAGCAGTCGGCCCAGTACGCCGGCAGCCTCTTCGAGCAGCTCCTCGTCCTCGTCGGCGACGCTCTCTTCGACGTCCTGTGGCAGAAGAGCGGTCAGAGTGCGGATGCGCTCTGGCCCCGTCATGCCAACCTCGAATGACCTTTCTTCCCCGTTCCATCATCGACACCACCACGAGAAAGAGACACCCTGATATGCGACTGCAGTTCGCCATGGACACCCTGACCACCGAGTCCGCCCTCGACCTCGCCGCGAAGGCCGCCCCCTACGTCGACATCCTCGAGCTCGGCACCCCTCTGATCAAGAGCGAGGGCCTCGCGGCGATCACGGCGGTCAAGGCCGCCCACCCCGACAAGACCGTCTTCGCCGATCTCAAGACCATGGATGCCGGCGAGCTGGAAGCTGACATCGCCTTCACTGCCGGAGCGGATCTGGTCACCGTGCTCGGCGTCGCCGGTGACAGCACGATCGCCGGCGCGGTCGCCGCGGCGACCAAGCACGGCAAGGGCGTCGTCGTCGATCTGATCGGTGTGGCCGACAAGGCCGCACGGGCCCGAGAGGTCGTCGCCCTCGGCGCCGTGTTCGTGGAGATGCACGCCGGCCTCGACGAGCAGGCGGAGGACGGCTACAGCCTCGACGCCCTGCTCGCCGCCGGCGAGGCCGCCGAGGTCCCGTTCTCCGTCGCCGGCGGCGTCAGTGCGGACTCCGTCGAGGCCGTCCAGCGGGCGGGAGCAGACGTGGCCGTCGCGGGCAGCGCCATCTACAGCGCATCGGACGTCGCCGGCGCGGCCGCCGCCATCCGCTCCGCCATCAGGTGACCACCGCCCACCGCATCCCGTGGTCAGGGGGCAGGTGACGGCACGCCCGGCCCCTGCCCCCTCCCACCGGGTGCGGTGGACTGATGCCGCAGTCGATCCCCGCGTGGCGCAGAGCGCCACATGACCCTCAGCCCCGGAGGGCGTGCCCGGCGTCGGCGTCGGTCGGAGCACTCATCCCTGCCGCTGGGCGCCGGCATGCCGGCCCCACCTGCCCCAGGCCCGCGCCGGGCATCGTCCAGGACGGGATCGGCGACGGATCCGTGCACAGAGCCGGCCCGCGACCGCCGCTGGAGCGACGATCGCGGGCCGGGTGCATGACGGCCCGGGATCAGGCGGGGATCATGCCGTGGGGATCGATGATGAACTTCTCCGAGACACCGGCATCGAACTTCGCGTAGGCGTCGGGGGCCTCGTCGAGGCTGATGACCTGGGTGTTGAGCATGTCGCTGAGGTAGGGCATGCGGTCCCACAGGATCGACATCATCAGCTCACGGTTGTAGTGCATGATCGGGGCCTGGCCGCCGGAGATCCGAGGCGACTTGATCCACGCCTTGCCGAAGTCGAGCGGGTAGGTGCCCTCCTGCTCGGCCTTGGATGAGGCCAGCGGGTCGGGGCCGTAGACGCCGACGATGCCGGTGGCGCCGCCTGCGCGGGTGGCGTCCATGACCTGGTTGATGGCGTGGGCCGGGCTCATGTCCTCGGCCTCGCGGCCGATCCCGTGGGCTTCGTTGCCGACGTAGTCGACGGCGCAGTCCACCATGGGTTCGCCGAGGATGGCCTCGATCTGATCGGTCAGCGGCACGTCCTGGTTGAGGTCGATGGTCTCGCAGCCGTTGTTCTTCACCAGGTCCAGCCGGTCCTGGTGGTAGTCACCGACGATGATGCAGGAAGCGCCCAGGAGCCGGGCTGCTGCGGCGCCGCAGCGACCGACGGGACCGGCGCCGGCGATGTAGACGGTCGAGCCGGGCTTGGCCCCGGCCTCCATGAGGCCGTGGAACGCGGTGGGCAGGATGTCCGAGAGCAGGGTGAGGTCACGGATCTTCTCCATGGCCTGGTCCTTGTCCGGGAAGCGGAGCAGCTGGAAGTCGGCGTAGGGGACGAACAGGTACTCCGCCTGCCCACCCTGGAAGTCGCCCAGGTTGAACCCGTAGGCGCCGCAGGCCGCGTCGGGGTTCACGGTCTCGCACGCCTCGGTGTGGCGGGCGCGGCAGTTGCGGCAGCGTCCGCAGGCGACGTTGAAGGGGACCGAGACCAGGTCGCCTTCGGAGAGGAACTCGACGTCGGGGCCGACCTCGAGGACTTCTCCGGTCATCTCGTGGCCCACGACCATGCCCTGGGGGACAGGGAAGGACCCGCGGTAGATGTGCAGGTCGGAACCGCAGATGTTGGTGGCGACGATCTTGAGGATGACTCCGTGCGGGGCGCTCTTACCGTTCGGCATCTCGAGCTTCGGGAAGTCGAGGGTCTCGACGCGCATGTCCTTGACGTTCTGGAACACGACGGCGCGGTTGCTGCTTGCCATGACGTTCTCCTCCAGTTGGGGATGGCCCGGTCGCGGAAGTGCCACGGTCATATGGATGCCCGTCGCCCGTGACCTCGGCTCTCTTCGAGCATAGGGCAGAAGGAACCTCGCCCTCCATCGAGGTGCCCGCCGCGGCTGCGGCGATAGGCGCCACGGGCGGGTGGACCGTGGAGGACTGGGGCATGCACCGACCGATCGGTGGAACGCGTTGCTAGTCTCGCCGGCATGGTCGAAGCACGCAGATCCGCATCGTCGGACTCTTCACCCGTTCAGCCCGACGTGCAGGTTCTCGGCGCGCGTGAGCACAACCTCCAGGACATCGACCTGACGGTGCCCCGCGACGCGCTGGTGGTGTTCACCGGGGTCTCGGGATCGGGGAAATCCTCCCTGGCCTTCGGAACTCTGTTCGCGGAGTCCCAGCGCCGCTACCTCGAGTCTGTTGCCCCCTACGCTCGTCGCCTGATCGACCAGGCCGGCGTCCCGGACGTCGACTCCATCACGGGCATGCCGCCCGCCGTCGCTCTCCAGCAGCAGCGTGGCGGCCGCAGCGCGCGCTCGTCGGTGGGCAGCATCACCACGCTCTCCTCGCTGGTGCGCATGCTCTACTCCCGGGCCGGCCACTACCCCGAAGATCAGCCGATGCTCTACGCCGAGGACTTCTCTGCCAACACCGTGCAGGGCGCATGTCCGGAGTGCCACGGCATCGGCCGGGTGTACGAGGTCACCGAGGACACGATGGTTCCGGACCCTTCTCTCACGATCCGCGAGCGGGCCATCGCCTCCTGGCCGACGGCCTGGCACGGCCATCAGCTGCGCGATGTGCTCGTCGCCCTCGGCTACGACGTCGATGTGCCCTGGAAGGATCTGCCGAAGGAGGAGCGTGAATGGATCCTCTACACCGAGGAGACGCCGTACGTCCCGGTCCATTCGCGGCTGACTCTCGCCGAGGCTCGGGCCGCGACCGAGGCGGGCGTCGAACCGAGCTACTCGGGCACCTTCGTCGGCGCGCGTCGGTACGTGCTCGACACCTTCGCGAACACCAAGAGCGAGTCGATGAAGCGACGCGTGGCGGAGTTCCTCTCGGTCGCTCCCTGCCCTGCCTGCCAGGGGAAGCGGTTGAAGCCGGAGGCCCTGTCCGTGACGTTCGAGGGTCTCGACGTCGCAGATCTCTCCGCGCTGCCGCTCGCGGAGCTCTCCACGCTGATCGAGCAGGCGGTCGAAGGGGCCACCGGCGCTCTCGACGGGGCCGAGTCGGCGGGCCGCACAGGTGGCCAGGCTGCCCGACGCGACGCCGGGCAGCGGGCCGACGCCGGAGGATCAGCCCCCGCGGCCGCCGACGACGTGAGCGCGGCGCCTGACCGCTCGGTCGAGAAGCTGGCCGCGACAGCGCGATTGGGCGCGGAGCTCGTCAACAGACTGCGGCCGATCATCGATCTGGGTCTGGGGTACCTCTCCCTGGGCCGCACCACCCCCACCCTCTCCGGCGGGGAGCTGCAGCGGCTGCGGCTCGCCACCCAGCTGACCTCCGAACTGTTCGGCGTGGTCTATGTGCTCGATGAGCCGTCCGCGGGGCTCCATCCGCAGGACGTCAGCGCCCTGCTCGGCATCCTCGACGGGCTCAAGCACCGAGGCAACAGCCTGTTCGTCGTGGAGCATTCGGTGGACGTGATGCGGCACGCCGACTGGCTGGTCGACATCGGGCCCGGCGCGGGCGAGCGCGGCGGACGCGTCGTCTACAGCGGGCCCTTCGAAGGGCTGGCCGAGGTGGAGGAGTCCGTGACCCGCGGCTACGTCTTCGGGGGCAGCGGCCTGCCCCGCCGGACGCCTCGCGAACCGCAGGGATGGCTGCAGCTCGAGAACGTCACGCGCAACAACCTGCGCGACGTGACGATCTCCTTCCCGCTCGGGGTGTTCACCGCCGTCACCGGAGTGTCGGGATCAGGCAAGTCCAGCCTGGTCAGCCAGGCACTGCCCGCGCTGCTCGGCGAACGGCAGGGACGAGCAGACCAGGCGGAGGATGCCGCCGCCCCCGAAGGGGACGAGCTCCTGCTGTCGGACGAGCCCGACGAGCTCGAGGGAGCGATCCGCGGCGACGTCGCCGGGGTGCGCCGCGTCGTGAGCATCGACCAGAAGCCCATCGGTCGCACCCCACGCTCGAACGTCGCCACCTATACGGGCCTGTTCGACCACGTGAGGAGAAGGTTCGCGGAGACGCCCGAGGCTCGCGCTCGCGGGTACAAGGCGGGCAGATTCTCCTTCAACGTCACCGGCGGTCGCTGCCCTACCTGCAAGGGCGAAGGATCCGTCATGGTGGAGCTGCTCTTCCTCCCCTCGGTCTATACCGAGTGCCCTGACTGCCACGGCACCCGCTACCAGTCCAGCACGTTGGAGATCGCCTGGCGCGGCCGCAACATCGCGGAGATCCTCGCCATGAGCGTCGAGGAGGCCCACGACTTCTTCCACGGCGAGTTCGACATCATGCGGTCGCTCGCGGCACTGATCGATGTGGGCTTGGGGTATCTCCGTCTCGGACAGCCGGCGACTGAGTTGTCCGGAGGTGAGGCGCAGCGGGTGAAGCTCGCCTCCGAGCTCCAACGATCCCAGCGCGGGGACACCCTCTACGTCCTGGACGAGCCGACGTCCGGGCTGCACAGCGCCGATTCCGACCGGCTCGTGACGCATCTCCAGACCCTCGTGGACGCAGGCAACACCGTCGTCGCGGTCGAGCTCGACATGCGCATCGTCGCCGTGGCCGACCACGTCATCGACCTCGGGCCCGGCGCGGGAGACGATGGCGGCACGGTGGTCGCCTCGGGCACTCCCGCGCAGGTCGCCTCGTCCGGAGCCGGTGCGTCGGCACCGTACCTCGAGGCCGCGCTCCAGGAGGCCACCTCCCGGATGTGAGAGTCGGAAGGCTGCGACGAGGGCGAAGACCTCGCGCAGAGAGCGCACCTGACGAGCAGGCTGCCTCGCCAGATCGGGAGCCCGAGCGCATGCCTTCCCAGCGCGGTCAGCAGACGCTCCGTGACTGCCCGACCGCAGACGGACCGGGCAGCGGCCTGCGGGCTCGCGGCGGCGAGACTCGAGATCGGACTCGGCGGCGGGGGGCCGAGACGTCGTGAGCTCCCGCCGACGACCAGGACTGCCTGCGGGCCCGCCAGGCCTGGGTCGAGATGGAGAACGATGACGTCGAGCTCGTCGACAAGAGGTCGCCATAGCCGTCGACGACTCCACGGCCGATCCCGTGCGTCGTGCCCGACCGGAGATCCGGGGACGGGCCCGAATCGCCGGATGCGATCGGCGCTGTCCCCCGGCGGCATCGAAGTCGTCGACGTCTTCGTGCTCCGGCTTCCAGGCGTCCAGAACGAGATGGCCACGTGCGGCCCGTCCCTGACCAACGAGATCTAGACTGGAATACGGGCCCGGCGCTCACATCCGGCCAGGCCCCGGTGAAGAACGACAACCGTCGATGGCGGCAGGTCATCGTCGACCACAGGGCCGAAGCTTCTTCACCGTCTCCCAGGATCCGGCCCGAGAATCGGCAGCCAACACCTGCCGGCACTCCGATGAGCGCAACGGCGACTGCACGAGAGTCGTCCTGCACCTGAACCACGTTGCCCGGTACGGACAGCGTGCGGCTCGCCCGCACGGGCAGGCCGTCACCTCCCACAGAACGGAGCAGAACATGGCAGACGAATTACGAGGGAAGCGGATCGCGATCCTGGCCGCGGACGGCGTCGAGCGCGTGGAGCTCGAGCAGCCGAGACAGGCTCTGCAGGACGCCGGGGCCACGACCGTGCTGCTCTCGCTGCACGAGGGCGAGATCAAGGCCCGCGAGAACGACCTGGACGAGGCCGGGACATTCCCGGTCGATGCCCTGGTGAAGTCCGCCTCGGCCGACGAGTACGACGCCCTGCTGCTTCCCGGCGGCACGGTCAACCCCGATCAGCTGCGCGTGGACACCGACGCAGTCGGATTCGTGCGCGACGTCATGGCCGCCGACAAGCCGGTCGCCGCGATCTGCCACGGACCGTGGACGCTGATCGAGGCCGGTGTCGCGAAGGGTCGAACGCTGACCTCGTACCCGAGCATCCGCACCGACCTGCGCAATGCCGGAGCGAACGTCGTCGACGAAGAGGTGGCGCGCGACGGGAACCTGATCACCAGCCGCTCGCCCGAGGATCTCCCGGCCTTCAACGCCGCGATGATCGAGCTGTTCAGCCAGGACAAGTGAGGAAAACATGATCAACGTTGCATTGTCGGTCGTCGTGCACGCCAAGCCCGGGAAGGAGCAGGACGTCGCGGACTTCCTCCGCAGCGCCCGACCCATCGTCGAGCAGGAGGAGGGTACGCAGGCCTGGTTCGCCCTGCAGTTCGACGAATCGACCTTCGGGATCTTCGACGTGTTCCCCGACGACGAGGCCCGCCAGACCCACCTCTCGGGTGGCGTCGGTCAGGCACTCGCTGCACAGGGAGCTGATCTGTTCAGCACCGAGCCGAGCATCCAGAACGTCGACGTGATCGCGTACAAGCTGCCCGGCGAGACCGCCTAGAGCATCAGCCTCGATTGACATCGGGGTGCGGCCCCGATCGGCTCCACAGCCGTGGCCACGGCTGTGGAGCCGATACCCGGGGCGTCCCGATCCAGGACCGTGCGAGTTGCGCTGCCCGCTGGCGGCCGATGGTCCCCTCAGCGGGGCACCCAGACCGCCATGCCGCCCCGTTGACGCATCAGCCCCTCCTCGATGGTCGGCAGGTCAGTGCTGCCTCCGTGGCCCTGCGCGCCCTCGGTGGGCCGTCGCCGAGGCCGACGGTCCCGGCGCGGACCTGCGGGCGCTCGAGGGGTCCCCGGGTGAGCTCGGGGTCGACGCCACCCCCGTTCCCGTCGGATCCCTTAGCCTCGCTGCATGTCTCCGACCACCGACCCGTCGGCCCCCGCGCCCCGCCCTGAAGACCACTCCGACGAGCCGCCCTCCTCGAGCCGCTTCCAGCGCCTGGACGGGCAGGCGGTGCGCCGCTCGGCCGCGGCGCTCGAACACCGGATCATGACCCGCTTCCCCGATCGCACTCTGTGGGAGGTGTGCCGGGAGGTGGTGGGGCTCGTGGACGAGATCAACGCCGGCACCGGCATCAGCCACCGACGGGTGCGGCTCGCCCGACTGCTCTCACGGCTCGCGATGCTCGCGGTCACGCTGTTCCTCGGCGGGGCTGTCGCGCTCGCGGCGGTGGACCTGTTCGCGGAGCGCGACGTGCTGGGCCCGCTGGACATGCTCCCGCTGCTCGAGACGATCATCAACGACCTCGTCTTCGGCGGGATCGCGGTGTTCTTCCTGCTGCGGATCCCCGAGCGGATGGAGCGGGCGCGTGTGCTGCGGATCCTGCACCGTCTGCGCTCCCTGGCCCACGTGATCGACATGCACCAGCTGACCAAGGTGCCCGAGCGGCTCGAGCGCGGCTCGCGCGAGGACGGCGGGCTGGACCTGGACCGCACGGAGCTGACCCGTTATCTCGACTTCTGCACGGAGATGCTCTCGCTCGTGGGCAAGAGCGCGGCCCTGTTCGCGGAGCGCACCACCGACGGCGACGTGCTCGACGCGGTCGAGGGCATCGAGGCGCTCACCTCGGACATGGCCCGCAAGGTGTGGCAGAAGATCGGCATCATCCAGCAGCAGGGATGAGAGGAGTGGCGTTGGACGGGACCGCGCTGCAGCAGGTGGCTCGAGCACGGGCCGAGGAGCTTCCGACCGCGAAGATGACGCTTCCGTTCGGCCCGGACTATGACGTCGCGAAGGTGCTCGGGAAGATGTTCTTGCTGCTCACCGAGGTGAAGGGGACGCCCGTCGCGGTGGTGAAGGCCGAGCCGCGCGACGCCGAGGCGCTGCGCGGGGCACACCCGGAGATCACGCCCGGCTATCACATGAACAAGCGGCACTGGATCACGCTGAGCCCCGGCGGGCTCGAGGCGGAGTTCGTGCGCGAGCTCGTCACGGACTCCTACCTGCTGGTCGTCGAGACGCTGCCGCGGGCGCGGCGGCCCGTGGATCCGCAGACCTTCCTCGCCGCCGAGGGCGGCACCGGCACCTCCTCGACCGACGGGCCGGCGACATGATCGGCCGCGCGCTCCGCGGCACGGGCTGGGTGCTGCTGGTCCTGGGCGTGCTCGGCACCGCGGCGCTGCTCGTGCTGCGGCAGGTCACCGTGATCCACACCTGGCACGAGTACCTCACCGCCGCCGCGTCGTTCATCCCATTGCTCTGGCTGCCGCTGCTGGTCGCGGCGCTAGGACTCGTGCTGCTCCTGCGCGCCCGGTGGCGACTGCTCGCCGCGGCGCTCACCCTCGTGCTCGCAGCGGTGTCGGCCTGGCCGATGCTCCCCGCCCCGGAGCGGTCGGACACCCCGCAGGTCGCCCCCGAGGGCACGCTCACCGTGCTCTCGTCGAACATCGAGTACGGCGGCGCCGACATCGACGAGATCACCCGTCTCGCCGAGCAGGGGGTGGACGCGATCGCGCTGCAGGAGGTGACGCCGGAGTTCGAGGAGGCTCTCGAGACGTCGGGCCTGCTGGAGGCCTTCCCGCATCATGTCGGCACCGCCCGCGACGATGCGGGCGGGACGATGCTGCTCTCCCGCACCCCTGTCGAGCTGGTCGACTCCACGGAGGGCACCGTCTTCGACAACCTCCTCGCCACCACGACGGTCGACGGCACGCTCTGGCACCTCGGCGTGATCCACACGGCGCCGCCGCAGATGGGCGCGGAGTCATGGACCGCCGATGCCGCTGCGGTCGGCGAGATGGTCGCGCCGTACGCCGAGGAGAACCTGCTGCTGGTCGGGGACTTCAACGCGATCGCGCAGCATCGCACGATGCGCGAGCTTACGGCCGACGGCTCCCTGCGCTCCCTCGCCGCCCCCGGGCGGGGCCGCGGAGAGGGGCTGTGGAAGCCGACATGGCCCGTCGGCCGCAGCGTGCCGCCCTTCGCCCGGATCGACCATGCGCTCGTCGGCGCCGGTGTCGAGGGCCCCGTGCCGAGCTATCTGACGATCCCGGGCACCGACCACAAGGCGCTGCGGGTGCAGGTCTCCCCCGCCGTCACGGACGGGGACTGAGCCCTCGCCCGGTCGCCGCGGCGGAGGTCAGCCGCCTGCCAGCAGCCGCTCGGGGACCAGCTCGGCACCCTCGACGTCGGCGAGGAGCGCGGGCGCGATCCGCTCCCCACGGCGGACGATCGTCAGGCCGCCGCGCTCCTCGAGGATGACGAGCTCCACCTCGGCGGGGTCGAGCACTCCCCCGATGCGCAGCCGGTCGTGCAGCCCGGCCTCCGTCAGCCGGCGTCGGCGCAGCGACTCGGCGCGACTGCGGCCCTCGAGCATCACGACGCTCGGGCGGCGGCGCATGGCCGCCGGCAGGACCGGTGCGAGGCGGCGGAACGTCCCCATCAGCGCCTCCATCACCATGAGCGTGTTCAGCACGAGCAGGGCGCCGATCATCGTCGGCGACTCCCCGAGCATCGAGCGGGCGCTGACCCCGCCGACCACGGCGAGCACCACGAAGCTCGCGGTGCTCATCGTCGCCATCAGCCGGGTGCCGGAGAGGTGCACCAGCAGCGAGAAGAACAGGTACAGCACGATCGTGGAGAGCACCACGCCCGCTGCGCCGGTCCAGCTGATGCCGAGATAGTCGTGCCAGAGCAGGTCCAGTTCGATCATGCCCACCATCATGGCAAGCGCCTGCCTCCGCCCCTGCGACTCCCCGGCCCTCAGTTCCTCGCGAGGTCGCGCACCGCGCGCTCGAGCACGGGCCGGACCTCGAGGGACGGGTCGACGGTGAGCCGGTGCAGCAGCAGTCCGTCGCACAGTGCCATCAGCGCCCGCGCGGCGGGGACGGGGTCCGGGATGCCGACGTCGGCCGTGATCCGCTCGGTCCAGGTCTCGAAGGCCGCGCGCTGTCTGCGCAGGGGCGCGGCCAGCTCCTCGTCGGCGCCGATCTCGAGGAAGAGCGCGTAGCGGGCGCGGGTGCGGGCGGCGAGGGGGCCGCTCTGCGCCTCGAGCATGCGCGCGAGCAGGTCCGCGAGCTGCGCCGGGGCGGTGAGGTCGGGGAGCGCCGAGGGGTCGGCGTCGGCCCGCTCGCGCTCGGCGATGTGGTCCACGACCCCGGCGAGGAGGGCGCGGCGGGTGCGGAACCAGTTCGAGGTCGAGCCGGCGGGCAGCTCAGCGCGGGCGTCGATCCGGGCGTGGGTGAGCGCGCGGATCCCCTCCTCGCCCAGCAGCGCGGCGGCCGCCTCGAGGCTCCGCTCCTTCGTCGTGGCCGCCATGGGCTCCCCTCTTCCTCTGCGCCCGCACTCGATCTACTATGCCCATAGTAGTCCTCGTCCCGAGGACTCCCCCTCGAGGAGCGTCGTCATGAGCGCATCCGAGTCCCTCCCCCTGGCCTCCCCCGAGGACCGCGCCTGGTCCCCGCCGCTCCCTCCGGCCGACGGCATCACCCATCGCAGGATCGCCGCGCCCGGCCTGCGCACCCATCTGGCGGAGTGCGGGCAGGGCGAGCCGGTGCTGCTCCTGCACGGGTTCCCCGAGCACTGGTGGCAGTGGCGGGACGTGGCGACGGGTCTGGCCGCCGCCGGGTACCGCGCCCTGGTCCCGGACCTTCGCGGGGCGGGGTGGACGGAGGCGGACTCCACCGCCCTCGACCGCACCTCCCGGCTGCGGGACGTGCTCGCGCTGCTGGACGCCCTCGGGATCGAGCGCGTGCGGCTGCTCAGCCACGACATGGGGGCGCTCACCGCGATGCAGCTGAGCTACGGGCATCCCGAGCGGGGGCTCTCCGCGGTGCAGCTCTCGGTGCCGCCGGCGTTCTTCGCCTTCTCCCCGCGGATCGTGCCGGGCTTCCGGCACCTGCCGCAGTTCCTGCTCCACCGGCGCGGGACCTCGCTGCGCGGGATCTTCTCCCCCGCCTATGTCGCGCGCGGCATGACGGAGGAGGTGAAGGACCACCACCTCGCGCCGCAGCGGCGCGCGGAGGTCGAGGCGGCCGTCCGCACGCTGACCTGGCGGCAGATCCTGCCCGAGGCGCTGCGGATGAGCGCCGGGGTCTATCGTCGGCGCCGCCTCGCGGTGCCGACGCTGGTGGTCTTCGGCCACCAGGACCGCCCCTGGACGGAGCCGGTGGTGCGCCGCATCAGCCGGCATGCACCGCGCTGCGCGGACCGCGTCGAGCTCGCCTTCGTCGAGGACGCCGCGCACTTCCTCACCGACGACGCGCCGGAGGAGGTCACCGCTCTGGCGCTCGACTGGTTCGCGAGGACCGGCTGATCCCGGGAGCGGGCCGCTCCGTCGGCCTCAGCGCTGCTCGGCGCGGCGCACCATCTCGTCGATCCAGAGCGGGGCGAAGGGCGAGGTGCAGTTCGGCGGGGTCGGGTAGTCCTTCAGCACCTCGAGCCGCTCGCCGATCGCGATGGCGCGCTCGCGCCGGGCCGCGTCGTGGATGCCGATCTCGGCGAGGCACTGGTTCATCGCCCACTGCAGGCGCTCGGGGGCGTCCTTCATCTCCGCCTCGATCTGGTCGAGGAGCGCATCGAGGTCGATCCCCTCGGGCGCCTCGCCTGGCGGGGTCTTCGCGATCCGGTCGCTGGTCAGCGCCCATCCGGCGCTCGCGACGACGGGGTCGGCGTCGGCGAACCAGGCCTCGCGCAGCGCCTCGCGGTGCGGGCTCTTCTTCACCATGTAGCTGACCAGCCATTCGTGGACCTTCGGCGTCGGCGCCTCGCGCAGCATCGCATCGAGCTCCTCCTCGCCGTACTGCTTCGGGCGGGAGATCAGCAGGGCCAGCAGCTTCGGGGTGGAGTCGCCGGCGGGAGCGGCCCACAGGGCGCGGGCGAGGTCTGGCCGGGTCTTCAGCCGCTTCGCGACCGCGCGGAGCTTGGTGAGGTTCACGGCGTGGTCGTCGCCGTGCTTCGCGTTCACCGCGCGCATCCGGTCGTCGGCGAGCGCGGCGAGCTCCTCGTGCAGGGCGGCGACCTCGGCCTCGAGCTCGGCGTCGGTGCGCGGGGTGGCGGCGGCGGTCATGGTCGGTGCTCCTTGCTCGCGGGAGCGTCCAGGATACGGCCGAGCGCGCCGACGAGCTCCTCGCGGGGCAGGCGGGCATCGAGCCGGTGGACGTGCGGCCGCCCCTCCAGCAGGGCGTCGAGCGCGGCGAGGTGCGCCGCGGCGTCGTCGGGGCCGACGTGGCGATCGTTCGCCGCCTGCTCGGGCCGGTCGGGCGCGGCGCGGCGGGAGGCGAGGCGCGCGGAGAGGGTCGCCTCGTCGGCCACGAGCGCGGCCTCGACGACGCGTGCCCCGGTGTCGGCGGCGAGCTGGGCGAGCTGGTCGGGGAAGGCGGGGCGGGCGAGGTACTGGCCGATCAGCACGTCGTGCCCGTCGGCCAGGTGCCTGCCGGCGAGCGCGAGGGCGAGGCGCCGTGCCTGGAGCCCGGAGCGGTGCAGGTCCTCCTCCCAGCCGCCGAGGGAGTGCTTCAGCTGGTCGACGTCGAGGGCGAGCGCGAGCGGGCGCCGGGCCGCGAGCAGCGCGGCGAGGGTGGACTTGCCGCTGCCGGGCGCGCCGTTGAGCAGCAGGAGGGCGGGGGCGGTCATCCCGGCAGTCTCTCGCGGATGCCGCGGCGGCGGCTCCGGGACTCCTCCCGGACCCGCCGCCGTCGGTCGTCGGTCGATGCTCTGCCGGCCCCTGTCGGCCGGATCCTCGGGATCAGCCGACGCTCGCGCGCGGCGCGCCGATGCCCGGATCGATCCTCTGCACCTCGCCCGACCCGGGGCGGATGTCGATGTCGAAGATGTCCAGCGGCAGGTAGACCGTCGCGCAGGCGTTGGGGATGTCCACCACACCGGAGAAACGACCCTCGATCGGCGCGGCGCCCAGCAGCAGGTAGGCCTGCTCGGCGGACCAGCCGAAGGTGGTCAGGTACTCGATCGCGTGCAGGCACGCCCGCTGGTAGGCGAGGTGCGAGTCGAGATAGCGCTGCTCGCCGTCGAGCGTCACCGAGGTGCCGGAGAAGC
The DNA here is from genome assembly GCF_004362645.1 of Brachybacterium sp. AG952. Classification (NCBI taxonomy): domain Bacteria; kingdom Bacillati; phylum Actinomycetota; class Actinomycetes; order Micrococcales; family Dermabacteraceae; genus Brachybacterium; species Brachybacterium sp. AG952. The sequence goes on from NZ_SNXV01000005.1 coordinate 167,980, forward strand.
TCAGCCACTGCGAGTGCTGCGGGGCGGTGTTCCCCGGCATGAAGATCGCGTTCTCGGAGACGTTGTACTTCTCCATCCCGCCGGGGATCACGTCGACGTGCAGGTCGATGAACCCGCCCATCTCGATGCCGCCGCAGAAGGTGATCTCGCCGTCACCCTGGCTGAAGTGCAGGTCGCCGACGGAGAAGTTCGCCCCGTCCACGAACACCGGGTAGAAGATCCTGGTGCCGCGGGTGAGGTTCTTGATGTCCTGGTTGCCGCCGTTCTCGCGCGGCGGCGCGGTGCGGGCGGCCTCCCCCGCGACCCGGTCGAACTCGCCGTCGGGGACCCCGCCGAGGATCGCGCCGTCCGGCTCGGGCGGCAGGGCGAGTGCCGGCACGCGGTCCGGGTCGGTCGCGATCAGCGCCGCCTCGCGGGAGTTCCACCTCCCCAGCAGCTCCGGCGAGGGGGCGGTGCCCATCAGGCCGGGGTGGATCATGCCGGTGAACTCGACGCCGGGGACGTGGCGGGAGGTCGCCCTCTCCCCGCGGAAGTCCCACACGGCCTTGTAGGCGTCGGGGAACTGGTCGGTGAGGAAGCTGCCGCCGTTGCGCTTGGCGAAGATGCCGGTGTAGCCCCAGCCCTGCCCCGCGAGCGGGCCGTCGTCCTCCTGCGGGATCGGGCCGACGTCGAGGATGTCCACGATCAGCAGGTCGCCGGGCTTCGCCCCCTCGATGCGAAAGGGGCCCGAGAGGGTGTGGACGGTGTGCAGGGGCGCGGTGGCGACGTCCTCGGCGGAGTCGTCGTTCTTGATGTAGCCGTCGAACCACTCGCGGCAGTCCACGCGGAAGGTGTCGCCGGGCTTGACGCTGACGGCCGGCGGGATGTCCGGGTGCCAGCGGTTGTGACCGAGGATCTTCTGCTCGGTGAAGGGCTTCGCGGAGTCGAGGGGGAACACGTTCTGGGGCATGCTTCTCCTTCCACAGCGACGGGTCCGCGGATCGGCCCCGCCGGGTCCTGGGCCGGTCTCAGGGACGCGGCAGCCGCGCGTGGCGCGGGTCCGTCGAGGTGCGGGTCGCGGCGGGGCGGACCCCGGGGACGCGGTCGACGACGGCGGGTTCGTGGGCGCTGCTCGCGGCGCGGTCCAGCAGGTGTCCGGCGGTCGAGCCGAGCCGGCCGAGGCGCGGGGCGCTCATCCGCCGACGGGCCGGCGCACCGCAGTCGGGGCAGAGGAGGTCCTCGTCGCGGGCGCTGATGGGCACCGAGCGCTCGTACTCGTGCGCGCTCTGGCAGCGGAACTCGTAGATCGGCACCGGACCCTCCTGTCGCCTGCGTCACATCGCCGGGATGGGCCCACCATAGGCAACTCGCGGCGGTTCCGCGACGACTTCGACGACCGGGCGGTCGCCGGGCGGGAGCGCGGCGGGAGTCGGGTCGGAGCGGGGCCGGTGCCGGGCTCGGAGCAGGGACTGGGCGGGAGCCGGCTCAGAGCGGGAGCTTGAACCCGAAGTGGCTCGGGGCGTACCCGAGCCGGGTGTAGAAGCGGTGGGCGTCCGTGCGAGCCGCATCGGTGGTGAGCTGGGCGAGCGCGGCGCCGCGCTCGCGCCCCCAGCCATGGACCCACTGCATCAGCGCGGACCCGAGGCCGCTCCCCCGCGCGTCGGCGGCCACGCGCACCGACTCGATCTGCAGGCGCAGCGACCCTCCGCGGGAGAGGGACGGCAGCAGGGTGAGCTGCAGCGTGGCGAGCAGCGCGCCCGCCTCGTCGCGCGCCGCGAGCAGGAGATGCGCGGGATCCTGGTCGATCGCCGCGAAGGCCCGGCGATAGGGGCCGAGCTCCGGGGCCTCCCGCTCCCGGCCCAGCACGTCGTCGGCGAGCAGCGCGACGAGCTCGGGCAGGTCCGCCTCGCGCGCGCGGTGCAGTGCGACGGGGCCGGTGGGGAGGTCCAGGATGTCCAGAGCGGTCATGACGCCATTGTGCGTGTGCCCGTCAGGAGGTGGGCACGCGCTCCGGGTACCCGTCCTCGGCACAATGGCCCCATGAACGCGTCTCCGTCCTCCGCCACGCCCTTCTCCCCCGGCACGCCCCGCAGCGCGCAGCTGTCCTTCTCGGACCAGCCGGCCTGGATCGTCGCCGACGAGGTGGTGGGCGGATGGACCCTCCTCATCGGCGGCGTGGAGCAGTCTCACGTGGACCTCGAGGACCCGACGCGGCTCGTCCACGAATACCTGCGCCGGATGGGCAACGTGCTGGACCAGGTGCGGCCGGCCGGGGAACCGCTGCGCATCGCGCACCTCGGCGGCGGGGCGCTGACCCTGGTCCGCTACGTGCAGGCGACCAGGCCCGGCTCCGCGCAGCTGGTGATCGAGATCGAGCGGGAGCTGCCCACCCTCGTCACCACCGCGCTGCCGCTGCCGGAGGGCACGGAGCTCGAGGTGGTCATCGGGGACGCCCGCGAGGAGCTCGCCGCGCTCGGGGAGCGGGAGTTCGACGTGATCGTGCTCGACGTCTTCTCCGGCCAGGACTCCCCCGCCCATCTCGCCGAGGCCGCGTCCTACCGCGAAGCCCTCTCCCACCTGGGGGCCGACGGGCTGCTGATGGTGAACGTCGGCGACGACGCGGGGCAGCTCTTCCTCGCCGCGCAGGTGCGGGAGCTCGAGGCCGCCGCTGCGGTGGTGGGCGTGCCGGGGGTGTGGACGCTCACCGATGCGCAGCTGCTGACCCGCCCGGCCGACGGGAACATGGTGCTGCTGGCCGGCGGTGCGCTCGCCTCCCCGGCGGTCGAGGACTGGCGCGCAGCCTGGCTCGCGGCCGGGCCGCACCCGGCCGCCGTGCTGGATCCTCACGAGACCGAGGAGGCCGTCGGCCGCGTCGGCCACTCCTGACAGGTCGCCCCCGTCCGCCCGCCCCTGCCCGGCCGGTGCAGACGGGCCGGCCCCGCCCGGGACGATGACGGCCGCCGCCCCGCTGACGGGGCGACGGCCGTCGTGGCGAGATCGGCTCAGACCAGCTCGATCCGGGCGCCGGGATCGTTCATCACGATCACCGGGGTCACGGTCGGGTGCCCGGCCGCGCGGATCGCGGCGAGGTCGGCGCGCAGCAGCGGCGTGCCGGCGACGACGCGGTCTCCCGTCTGCACGAGGGTCTCGAAGCCGTGCCCCTTCATCTCCACGGTGTCCAGGCCCACATGGATCAGCACCTCGACGCCGTCCTCGAGGGTCAGCGCGACGGCGTGACCGGTGGGGAACACGTGGGCGACGGTGCCCTCGGCCGGGGCGAGCACGAGCCCGTCGCTCGGCTCGATCGCGATGCCGGGACCCATGACCCCCTGGGCGAAGGTCGGGTCCGGCACCTGGTCGAGCGGCACCGAGGTGCCCTCGACGGGCCGGCGCAGGCGCACGAGGGAGGAGGCCCGCAGCGCGGTGGCGCTCCCGCCTCCCGCCTCGTCGGCGTCCTGCTCCTCGAGGGCGCGGACGTCCTCCTCGAGGACGGGCCGGTCCGTGCCGCTCATGATCCGCTCCATCGCGTCCTTCACGAACTGGACGGAGGTCCCGTAGATCACCTGGACGGAGTGCCCGCCGGGCTTCATGGTCCCGGCGGCGCCCGCGCGCTTCAGCGCCGCCTCGTCGACCTTGGAGACGTCCGCGAGCTCCATCCGCAGGCGCGTCGCGCAGTTCTCGAGGTCGGTGATGTTCGAGGCGCCGCCGAGGGCGGCGAGGAAGGCGGTCGCGGTCGCGGCGTACCTGCCGTCGCTCGCGGCGTCCTCCCCCTCGACCCGGCCGTCGAAGGAGTCGTCGCGGCCGGGGGTCTTCAGGTCGAACCTGAGGATGATCCAGCGGAAGGCGAGGAAGTAGACGGCGAACCAGAAGATGCCCATCAGCGGGATCGCCCACGGGTTCTGCGCCATGGGGTTCACCCAGCCGAGGACCAGGTCGATGAACCCGCCGGAGAAGCCGAAGCCCATCCGCACCGGCAGCAGCGCGCTGATCGCCATGGAGATGCCGGTGAACAGCGCGTGGAGCACGTACAGGCCGGGGGCGAGGAACATGAACGCGAACTCGAGCGGCTCGGTCACGCCCACGAAGAACGCGGCGACGGCGCTGGAGAAGAGCACGCCCGCGGCGACCTTGCGCCGCGAGGTCCTCGCGGTGACGTACATGGCCAGCGCCGCACCGGGCAGGCCGAACATCATGATCGGGAAGAAGCCGGTCATGTACTGGCCGGTGACGCCGTAGGTGCCGGAGCCGTCCAGGAAGTTGCCCAGGTCGTTGATGCCGGCCACGTCGAACCAGAACACGGAGTTCAGCGCGTGGTGCAGGCCCAGCGGGATCAGCAGGCGGTTGAGGAAGCCGTAGAGGCCCACGCCCACCGGCCCGAGCGTCAGGATGAACTCGCCGAAGGCGACCAGCCCGCCGAAGGCCAGCGGCCAGACGAAGAACAGCACGAGCGCGAGCACGAGGGATAGGCCCGCGGAGACGATCGCGACGGAGCGGCGACCGGAGAAGAAGGCGAGGGCGTCCGGCAGCTCGGTCTCCTTGAAACGGTCGTAGGACCAGGCGCCGATGAGGCCGCACAGGATGCCCACGAAGACGTTCTCGAGGTTCGAGAAGGCGAGGTCCACCTCCGCCTCGTCGATGCCCTGGAACAGGGCGACGTTCTCAGCGGACAGGAGCGTGGTCACCACCAGCCAGGAGACGAGGCCGGCGAGGGCGGAGGTGCCGTCGGGTTTGGTGGCCATGCCGAGCGAGACGCCGATCGCGAACAGCAGCGGCAGGTTGTCCAGGAGCGCGCCGCCGGCGGTCTGGAAGAACACGCCGACGAGGTTCGCGTCGTTCCCGGTGGCGGTGAGGATCCAGTAGCCGATCCCGCTGAGGATCGCGGCGACGGGGAGGACGGCCACGGGCAGCATCAGCGATCTGCCCAGGCGCTGGAAGAACTTCATCGTTGCCTCTCGGAGGTGGGGCACGACGGAGCCCGCGGCAGGGCCGCGAGGCGGAGCGCGCCCGAGGATGGTCAGGGTCGGTGCGGGGCGCGGCGGGTCCCGCTCCCCGGTCCGGGATCGCGCCGACGTGCGGTGGCGGCGCGGCAGGACCTGCCAGGCGCCCGTCGGACCGGCGGCGTCGCCGAGCAGGGTCCCGGTGCGGGGGCCGACGGCGGTCTCGGGCCGCGTGGACGCTATCACGCCGGTTCCCCGGTCCCGACGGACCGGGCTCCGGACGACGAGCCATTCCCCGCGCAGTGCATACATCGACGGCACGATTCCCCCGGAATCACCGTTGCTCTCGCACAGGGGCTGCGACTCTGCATACACTCGTGCCATGCGGGCCAGTGACCGCGCCTACACGGCGCTGCGCGAGGAGATCATCGACGGCTCCCTCGCGCCCGGCGCCGTGCTGGGCGAGGTCGAGCAGTCCCGGCGCCTGGGCCTGTCCCGCACCCCGCTGCGCGAGGCCCTGGCCCGACTGGTCTCCGACGGGCTCGCCGAGCCTGCCGCGGGCCGCGGGATCGTCGTCACCGCCGTCTCCCTCGAGGAGGCCGCTCCGCTGTTCGACCTCCGCATCGCGCTGGAGACCCTCGCCGCCCGTCGAACGGCGGAGCGCATAGCACGGTCCGACGGGATATCCGGCGCGCGGGGCGGGGCCGACGCCTTCGCCGCTCTCGCCGACCGCTTCGCGCAGGCGCGCGGCCTCCTCGCCGCCGGCACCGACCCCACCGCCTACTACGCCCTGACCCGCGAGCTCGACGCCGCGCTGGACACCGCCTGCGGGAACGCCTATCTCGCCGAGTCCCTGCGCGGTCTCCGCCTGCACCTGGGCCGGCTGCGACGGCTGGCGCGCAACTCCCCGGACCGCCTCGCCGACTCCGCCCGCGAGCACGCCGACATCGCCCGCGCGATCGCCTCGGGGGATCCCGAGCTCGCCGCGGCGAGCACCCTCGTCCACCTCCGCCGCGCCCTCGCCCACCTGCAGGGCGCCGGCATCCCCACCGACTCCACCGCACTCGCCGCATCCGCCGAACCCGCCCACCAGGAGGCCACCGCATGATCGACCACGACGTCCGCGTCCACCGCTCCGAGGAGAACCTCGCCCACGAGGACCAGCTGGCCTGGAAGATGGCGCAGGTCGCCGTCGACCCGGCCGAGGTCGAGCCCGAGGTCGCCGAGATGGTGATCAACCGCGTCATCGACAACGCCGCCGTCGCCGTCGCCTCCCTCGCGCGCGCCCCGATCGTCTCCGCCCGCGCCCAGGCGCTCAGCCATCCCGTCCCCGCCGGCGGCACCGGCTCGAGCGTCTTCGGCCTCGAGACGCGCACCTCCCCCGAATGGGCCGCCTGGGCCAACGGCGTCGCCGTGCGCGAGCTCGACTACCACGACACCTTCCTGGCCGCGGACTACTCCCACCCCGGTGACAACATCCCGCCGCTGCTGGCCGTCGCGGAGCACGCCGGCCGCACCGGCGCCGAGCTGCTGCGCGGCATCACCACCGGCTACGAGCTGCAGGTGGACCTGGTGCGCGCGATCTGCCTGCACGAGCACAAGATCGATCACGTCGCCCACCTCGGCCCGTCGGCCGCCGCCGGGATCGGCACGCTGCTGGGCCTTCCCGCGGAGACGATCTTCCAGGCGATCGGGCAGGCGCTGCACACCACCACTGCCACCCGCCAGTCCCGCAAGGGCGAGATCTCCACCTGGAAGGCGCACGCCCCCGCCTTCGCCGGGAAGATGGCCGTGGAGGCGGTGGACCGCGCGATGCGCGGCCAGACCTCCCCGGTCCCGATCTACGAGGGCGAGGACGGGGTGATCGCCTGGCTGCTGGGCGGCCCGGACGCCCGCTACATGGTGCCGCTGCCCGGGCCCGGCGAGGCCAAGCGCTCGATCCTGGACACCTACACCAAGGAGCACTCGGCCGAGTACCAGGCGCAGGCCTGGATCGACCTGGCACGGCGCCTGCATGCCGAGCACCCCGAGCTCGCCGACCCCGCGAACGTCGACTCGATCCTGCTGCGCACCTCGCACCACACCCACTTCGTGATCGGCTCGGGCGCGAACGACCCCCAGAAGTACGACCCGACCGCGTCCCGCGAGACGCTCGACCACTCGATCCCGTACATCTTCACGGTCGCCCTGCAGGACGGGACCTGGCACCACGTCGATTCCTACGCCCCCGAGCGCGCCGCCCGCGAGGACACCGTCGCGCTGTGGCAGAAGGTCACCACCGAGGAGGACGCGGAGTGGACCCGCCGCTACCACTCCCTGGACCTCACCGAGAAGGCCTTCGGCGGCGAGGTCGTGATCACCCTGGCCGACGGCACGACGCTGCGCGACGAGATCGCGGTGGCCGATGCGCACCCCCAGGGCGCCCGCCCCTTCGCCCGCAGGCAGTACGTCGACAAGTTCCGCAGCCTCGCCGACGGCGTGCTCGAGGAGCGCGAGATCGCCCGCTTCCTCGACGCCGCGGAGAACCTCGCCGCGCTGCCCGCCGGGGAGCTGCACCGCCTGAACGTCCTGGCCGCGCCCGGCGTGATCGACCCGTCGGCCGCCCCGAAGGGACTGTTCTGATGCTGTCCTCGACCCGCACCCCCGCCCAGAAGCGCCAGGACCTGCGCTCCCTGCTCACCCCCGGTGCGGCCGCCCCGTTCCCCGGCGCGTTCACACCGCTGTCCGCGAAGCTCATCGAGGAGAAGGGCTTCCCAGGCGCGTACATCTCAGGAGCCGTGATCGCGAACGAGCTGGGCCTGCCGGACACCGGCCTGACCACCCTCAGCGAGGTCGCGACGCGCGGCGCCCAGATCGCCCGCGCCACCGACCTGCCCTGCCTGGTCGACGCCGACACCGGCTTCGGCGAGCCGATGAACGTGGCCCGCACGATCCAGGAGCTCGAGGACGCAGGGCTCGCCGGCTGCCACATCGAGGACCAGGTCAACCCCAAGCGCTGCGGGCACCTGGACGGCAAGACCATGGTCGACCTCGACACGGCGACCAAGCGGATCCGCGCCGCCGCCGACGGCAGGCGCGACCCCGGCTTCCTGGTCATGGCCCGCACCGATCTGCGTGCGACCGACGGCCTGCCCGCCGCGATCGACCGGATGAAGGCGCTGGTGGACGCGGGAGCCGAGGCGATCTTCCCCGAGGCGCTGGCGGACCTCGGCGAGTTCGAGCAGGTCTGCGCGGCGCTGGACGTCCCGGTGCTGGCGAACATGACCGAGTTCGGGAAGTCCCAGCTGCTCACCCGCGAGCAGCTCGCCGAGGCGGGCGTCGCGATGGTGATCTATCCGGTCACCCTGCTGCGCGCCGCGATGGGCGCGACCGAGCGGGTGCTGGAGACGATCCTGGAGACCGGCACGCAGGAATCCCGTGTCCCGGAGATGCTCACGCGTGCGCGGCTGTACGAACTGGTGGACTATGAGTCCTACAGCCGCTTCGACGCCTCGGTCTTCGACTTCGAGGTCCCCGCCGCGCACGGCACCGACCCGCACGCCCCCGACCGGACACCGCCGTCGACGAAGGAGTGAGCCCCATGAACCACGCCACCGACACCTCCGAGATCAGGAAGGGCCTGAACGGCGTCGTCGCCGACGTCTCCGCGATCTCGAAGGTGAACCCCGAGACCAACTCGCTGCTCTACCGCGGCTATCCCGTCCCGCAGCTCGCCGCGACGCAGTCCTTCGAGGCGGTCGCCCATCTGCTGTGGACCGGGGAGCTGCCCGACGCGGACGAGCTCACCGCGCTGCAGGGACGCTTCCGCGCCCACCGCGACCTCGACCCGACGGTCAAGCAGGCCCTCGATGCGCTGCCGACGACCTGCCACCCGATGGACTCGGTGCGCACGGCCGTCTCGGTCCTCGGGGCACGAGATCCCGAGGCCGACGACTCCTCTCCCGGGAGCGAGCTCGCCAAGGCCGAACGGCTCACTGCGCAGCTGCCGGCCGTGATCGCCTACGAGCAGCGTCGGCGCCGCGCCGGCGGACCGACCGAGCCGGTCCCGGCCCGCGAGGACCTCGACCACTCCCAGAACTTCCTGTGGATGACCTTCGGCGAGGAGGCGGCGCCGGAGGTGGTCGACGCCTTCCGCGTCTCGCTGATCCTCTACGCCGAGCACTCCTTCAATGCCTCGACCTTCACCGCGCGCGTGATCACCTCGACCCTCGCCGACCTCCACTCGGCCGTGACCGGGGCGATCGGCGCGCTCAAGGGCCCGCTGCACGGCGGGGCGAACGAGGCGGTCATGCACACCTTCGACGAGATCGGGATCCGGCCCGAGGAGTCCGGCGCCGAAGCGAAGGAGCGGGCGAAGGCCTGGATGGAGGACGCGCTCGCGCAGAAGAAGAAGGTGATGGGCTTCGGCCACCGCGTCTACAAGCACGGCGACTCGCGCGTGCCCACCATGAAGCAGGCGCTGGACGCGATGATCGCCCACACCGGCCGCGACGAGATCCTGGGCCTGTACGACGGGCTCGAGCAGGCGATGGACGAGGCCAAGGGCATCAAGCCGAACCTCGACTATCCCGCCGGTCCCGTCTACCACCTGATGGGCTTCGACACCGAGCTGTTCACGCCGCTGTTCATCGCGGCGCGGGTGACCGGGTGGACGGCCCATGTGATGGAGCAGCGGGCGTCGAACGCGCTGATCCGTCCGCTGTCGCAGTACGACGGGGTGGACGAGCGGCCGGTCCCCGGCGCCTGATCCGGCCTGCGCCGCGAGGCGTGGCGCTCAGGCGCCGGGGAGGTCGGGCAGGGCCGCGGCGGCTGCGCGGATGTGCTCCGCGGTCAGTCTCGCGGCCTCCTCCGACTCCCCCGCCCGGAGCGCGTCGAGGATCTCGCGGTGCTGGGCGCGGAGCATGCCGGCCATCGCGTCCCAGTCCTCGACCTTGGTGAAGGCCTCGAGGATCGGCGCGCGCAGCGAGGCGCGGATCGCCCCGGTCATCTCCGCGAACAGCGCATTGCCCCCGGCCCGCGCGATCGCGACGTGGAACTCGGTGTCCGCGTCGTTGAAGTCCTCGCGGCTCGCACCGGGACGGTCCATCCTCGCCAGGAGCTCCTCGAGCTCCGCGAGCGCCTCCGCGTCCGCGCGCTCCGCGGCGAGCGCGGCGCTGGCCCGTTCGAGCAGGACCCTCGTCTCGACCACGTCGTGGACGGGGAAGTTCGCGAGGGCGACGTGCAGTCGCAGGAAGCGCTCGAGGGCGGCGCGGGGCAGCGCGGCGACGAAGGTGCCGGCCCCGCGTCCGGAGCCGACCTCGGAGCGGAGCACCCCGTGGGCCTCGAGCACCCGGATCGCCTCGCGCACCCCGGTGCGGCTCACCTGCAGCCGGGAGGCGAGCTCCCGCTCGGGCGGGAGCAGGTCCCCGACGGCCAGCGCACCGCTCATGATCTGGTCCTCGATCGCGTCGATCACCAGCTCGTGGGTGCTGCGACGGGACACGGGTCCCCAGGCCGCGCCGCCGGCCCCGGCCGTGCTCCGATGCGGTCCGACCTCCGAGAGGTGCGCGTTCTCGACCATGGGCCCGTTCTAGCACAGCCGGCTCCGCGCGTGCACGGCCCCTCTCTCCGACGACCCGCGCTCGACGCGTCACGCCCCGGGCCCGTCCCGTCCGGGACTCCCCGGGGCTTGCCTCGCCGCCGCCCTGGCCCTACCATCGCTATGTGGTCGGACCACACCGTGGTCCCCCGCTCCCACTCCCCTCACGACTCACCAGGCACGACATCGACGGCGATGCAGTGCAGCACCGCCGCTGACGTGCCTCGGAGGTTCCCATGTACACCCCAGACCTCGCACCGCTGGCCGGCAGCCTGATGCTGTCCTCGCTCGTCGCGATCCTGCCGCTGCTGACGATCTTCGTGACCCTCGGCGTGCTGCGCTGGAAGGCCCACTGGGCGGGCCTGTCCGCGCTCGCCGTCGCCGGCCTCGTCGCCGCGCTCGTCTACGGCATGCCCCTGGACCTCGTCGCCCTCTCCGCCTCTCAGGGCTTCGCCTTCGGCCTCTTCCCGATCATGTGGATCGTGCTGAACGCGATCTGGCTGTACGAGCTCACCGTTCGCAGCGGACGCTTCGAGGACCTCCGCCTGGTGATCGACAAGATCTCCGACGACCCCCGGGTCCAGGCCATCATCATCGCCTTCTGCTTCGGCGGACTGCTCGAGGCCCTCGCCGGCTTCGGCGCCCCCGTCGCGATCACCGGCGTGATGCTGATGGCCGTCGGCTTCACCGCGATGCGCGCCGCGACCGTGGTGCTCATCGCCAACACCGCCCCGGTCGCCTTCGGCGCGATCGCGATCCCGATCATCACCGCCGGCAACCTCACCGGCATCCCCTACCAGCACATCGGCGCGATCATCGGCCACCAGGCGCCGTTCCTCGCCGCCGTGGTGCCGCTGTTCCTGGTGCTGCTGGTCGACGGCCGACGCGGGGTGCGCCAGCTGTGGCCGCTCGCGCTCGTGGTCGGCCTCGTCTTCGCGATCAGCCAGTACGTCTCCTCGAACTTCATCTCCGTCGAGCTCACCGACATCATCGCCTCCCTCGCCGGGCTCGGCGCCGCGGTGCTCATGCTGCGCGTGTGGACGCCCGTCGGCGGGAAGGACGCCCTGGCGAACATGCGTCGCGAGCGCGAGACCGAGCAGGCCGACGCCCCGCAGGACGCGACCGGCGGCGGCGCAGTCGCCACCCGCACCCGACCCGACACCGCCCTGACCCCGGGCCGCGTGCTGATGGCCCTGTTCCCCTACCTGCTGGTGATCCTCGTCTTCTCCGCCTCGAAGCTGGTGCCCGCGCTGAACGCCTTCCTCGCCTCGACGGATCTGAAGATCCATTGGCCGGGCTTGGACGGCCGGGTGCTCACCGCCGCCGGGGAGGTCTCCACCAGCACCGTGTACACCCTCCAGTGGCTCTCCTCGCCGGGCACCCTGCTGCTGCTCACCGGGATCGTGGTGGCGCTCGTCTACCGACTCAGCGCGCGGGACGCCGTCGACGTGTACGTCACCAACCTCGCGAAGATGCGCTGGTCGATCCTCACCGTCGCCGCAGTGCTCGCGCTCGCCTACGTCATGAACCAGTCGGGCCAGACGATCACCATCGGCACATGGATCGCCGGCACCGGCGCCGCCTTCGCCTTCCTCTCCCCGATCCTGGGCTGGCTCGGCACCGCGGTCACCGGCTCGGACACCAGCGCCAACGCCCTGTTCGCGACGCTCCAGCAGACCGCCGCCGAGAAGGCCGGCCTCGACCCGGCGCTGCTGGTGGCCGCGAACACCTCCGGCGGCGTGGTCGGCAAGATGATCAGCCCCCAGAACCTCACCATCGCGGCCACGGCAGTGGGCCTGGTCGGTCAGGAGTCCGCGATCTTCCGCCGTGTGATCTGGTGGAGCCTCGGCATGCTCGTCGCGCTGTGCCTGCTGGTCGGGCTGCAGTCGAACGTGCTGTCCTGGATGATCCCCGTCCCCTGACCCGCTCCCGCACGCCCGATACGACCGTCCGACACGAAGGAGGACCCATGGTCCAGCGTCAGATCCCCCGCCCCTCCGAGCTCCTCGAGCTCATGAAGTTCAAGAAGATCGACCTCGACCCCAAGCGGCGACGGCTCTCCTCGGCGCTCACGATCGAGGACCTGCGCACGATCGCGAAGCGTCGCACTCCCGCCGCGGCCTTCGACTACACCGACGGCGCCGCCGAACGGGAGATCTCGATGCGCCGTTCCGTCGAGGCCTTCGAGGACATCGAGTTCCACCCCTCGATCCTGAACGACGTCTCCTCGGTGGACACCACCACCCAGATCCTCGGCGGAAGCTCCGCGCAGCCCTTCGGCATCGCCCCCACCGGCTTCACCCGCCTGATGCAGACCGAGGGCGAGATCGCAGGTGCCTCGGCGGCCGGCGAGGCCGGCATCCCCTTCACCCTCTCGACGCTCGGCACGACCTCGATCGAGCACGTCAAGGAGGCGAACCCGCTGGGTCGCAACTGGTTCCAGCTCTACGTGATGCGCCAGCGGGAGATCTCCTACGGCCTGGTCGAGCGCGCGGCCGAGGCGGGCTTCGACACCCTCTTCTTCACGGTGGACACCCCCGTGGCCGGTGCGCGGCTGCGCGACTACCGCAACGGGTTCTCGATCCCGCCGCAGCTCAGCCTCGGCACCGTCGTCAACGCGATCCCGCGCCCCTGGTGGTGGTGGGACTTCCTGACCACGGCGAAGCTCGAGTTCGCCTCACTCTCGGAGACCGGCGGCACCGTCGGGGAGCTGCTGAACTCCGCGATGGATCCCTCGATCGACTTCGAGGACCTCGCCGAGATCCGGAAGATGTGGCCCGGGAAGTTCGCGGTCAAGGGGGTCCAGACCCTCGAGGACGCGAAGAAGCTCGCCGACCTCGGCGTCGACGCGGTCGTGCTCTCCAACCACGGCGGCCGCCAGCTGGACCGCGCCCCCGTGCCCTTCCATCTTCTGCCCGAGGTGTCCCGCGAGATCGGCAAGGACGTCGAGATCATCCTGGACACCGGCATCCGCAGCGGTGCCGACATCGTCGCCGCGATCGCGCTCGGCGCCGACTTCACGATGATCGGCCGCGCCTACCTCTACGGGCTCATGGCCGGCGGCAAGGAGGGCGTGGACCGCACCATCGAGATCCTCGCGAGCCAGGTCGAGCAGACCATGAAGCTGCTGCAGGTCCCCACCCTCGCCGATCTCGGCCCCCAGCACGTCACGCAGCTCAGCCGCCTCACCCGCCTCGGCGAGGAGGAGAGTCGCCCCCGGGTGCTCTGACCGCCCCGCCGCCCGTGTACATCTGCGGCGCGGAGTCCTAGGGTCGGGCCATGACCGACGACGCCGCCCCAGCCGCTCCCGCCGACCAGCACGCCCCGGACATCAAGCCGCGCAGCCGCACGGTCACCGACGGCCTCTCCGCCACCACCTCCCGCGGCATGCTGCGCGCGGTGGGGATGGGCGATGCGGACTGGGACAAGCCCCAGATCGGCATCGCGAGCTCCTGGAACGAGATCACCCCCTGCAACCTGTCGCTGGACCGGCTGGCCCGTGCCGCGAAGGAGGGCGTGCACTCCGGCGGCGGGTACCCGCTCCAGTTCGGCACCATCTCGGTCTCCGACGGGATCTCGATGGGGCACGAGGGCATGCACTACTCCCTCGTCTCCCGCGACATCATCGCCGACAGCGTCGAGACGGTGATGCTCGCCGAGCGGCTCGACGGCTCGGTGCTGCTGGCCGGCTGCGACAAGTCCCTGCCGGGGATGCTGATGGCCGCGGCGCGGCTCGACCTCGCGAGCGTCTTCGTCTACGCGGGCACGATCATGCCCGGGCGTGCCTCGCTCTCCGACGGCACCGAGAAGGACGTGACGATCATCGACGGCTTCGAGGCCGTCGGTGCGTGCGCCCGCGGGCTGATGAGCAGGGAGGACGTCGGCCGGATCGAGCGCTCCATCTGCCCGGGCGAGGGCGCCTGCGGCGGCTTCTACACCGCGAACACCATGGCGACTGTCGCGGAGTCGATCGGCATGTCGATCCCCGGCTCGGCCACTCCCCCGTCGGCCGATCGGCGCCGGGACGCCGACGCGCGCCGTGCGGGCGAGGCCGTGGTGGGGATGCTGAGGCAGGGCATCACGACCTCCGACATCATGACCAAGGCCGCCTTCGAGAACGCGATCAGCGTGGTGCAGGCCTTCGGCGGCTCGACCAACGCGGTGCTGCACCTGCTCGCGATCGCGCACGAGGCGGGCGTGGACCTCACCCTCGAGGACTTCGCCCGGATCGGCGCGAAGGTGCCGCACCTCGCGGACCTCAAGCCCTACGGCCGCTACGTCATGAACGACGTGGACCACGTGGGCGGCATCCAGGTGGTGATGAAGACGCTGCTGGACGAGGGCCTGCTGGACGGGGACTGCCTGACCGTCACCGGTCGCACGATCGGCGAGAACCTCGAGGTCCTCTCGCCCCGCCCGGCCGACGGGACCGTGCTGCGCCCCGCGACCGCGCCGATCGCCCCCACCGGCGGGATCACGATCCTGCACGGCTCGCTCGCCCCCGAGGGCGCGGTGGTGAAGTCCGCCGGCTTCGAGGAGGACGTCTTCGAGGGGACCGCGCGCGTGTTCGAGCGGGAGCAGCATGCGCTGGACGCGCTGAACGACGGCACGATCGACCACGGCGACGTGGTGGTGATCCGCTACGAGGGCCCGAAGGGCGGGCCGGGCATGCGCGAGATGCTCGCGATCACCGGCGCGATCAAGGGCGCCGGGCTCGGCAAGGACGTGCTACTGATGACCGACGGCCGCTTCTCCGGCGGGACGACGGGCCTGTGCGTCGGCCACATCGCCCCGGAGGCGGTGGACGGCGGCCCGATCGCCTTGGTGCGCGACGGGGACCGGATCCGTCTGGACGTCGGCGCGGGCACCCTCGACCTGCTGGTCGACGAGGCGGAGCTCGCCGCGCGCCGGGGGGGCTGGGAGCCGCTGCCGCCGAAGTTCACCAAGGGCGTGCTGGGCAAGTACGTGAAGCTCGTGAAGTCCGCCTCCCGCGGCGCGATCCTCGGGGACTGAGCGGGGCGAGGACGGCTCAGGGCTCGGCGACGAGCAGCACGAGGGACCCCTCGTAGCGCGGCAGGGTGCGCAGCGCGCCATGACGGGCGTCCCAGGTCCCGTCGAGCAGGTCCCCGGCGAGCTCCCGGGTGAAGCGGTCGATCACCGCGGGCTCCACCAGGGACCAGGCGGAGCAGGCGCGCTGCGCCTCGAGATCCAGCAGGTGCTCGGGCCGTCCGAAGTAGGCCTCGGAGAACCCGTCGGTGCAGCCCTGCGGGATGAGCACGGTGCTGATCGAGATGCTGCCGCCGAGCCCGTCGGCGAGCGCGTCCGGCGACGGGCAGCGGCGCGCCTCGACCTCGAGCACCTCCGGCGCGTACTCCCGCACCCAGAACTCCTGGACGCGGCTCGGGTCGCACGTGAGGATCACGACCGGGCCGCGCGTCACGCGTCGCAGCTCGGCCAGGCCCGCAGGAAGGTCCTGCCACTGGTGGACGCTGAAGGTGGTCATGGCGGCGTCGAAGGAGTCGTCGGCGAAGGGCAGCTGCTCGGCGGTCGCGTCCACGGCCGGGGACAGGTGGGCGGGGCGCTGGGCGCGCATCACGGCGGAGGGCTCGACGGCGGTGACCTCCCGGTCCGTCGGCTCGTAGGAGCCCGCCCCGGCGCCGACGTTCAGCACGGTGCGCGCCTCGCCGAGCGCCTGCGCGATCACTGCGGCGAGCCGCGGGTCGGGGCGTCGGTAGCGGGAGTAGGTGGACCCGAGGGCGCCGTAGTCCGCGTCCCCCGCGCTGCCGTCCTGCCTGCGCTGTGCCATGGGTGTCAGCCTAGTGAGGGGACCGCCCCCACCCGCGCCACCCACCTCCCTCCCGCGAGCGACCGCGCTCCCCCGTACGGGGGAACGGTGGGACCGCCCGCGTCGCTCCGCCCCTCTGTCACACCCCGCTCCTAGGCTCGTGAGCATGTCGCCGTCGCGCCGCACCGCTGCGCACTCCGCCCCCGCCGATGCGGTGCGGGCCGAGCGCGAGCGGATCCGCGCGCTCCTGCTCGCGCAACGTCCAGAGCTGGGCGCTCGCCTCGCCGTCGGCCCGAGCGGTGCGCTCGTGATCCCGCTGCGCAGGGGCGGGAGCGTCGAGATCGGCCGGATGCGCCGACGAGGCACGTCCCGCTGGGTCGTCGTCGCCCCGTCGGCGGCGGGCGCGCGGGTGCGAGAGCCCGCGACGCCGGACGCGATCGTCCGGGTCGTCCTGGCCGCGCTCGACGAGGACGCGACGGGCAGGTCGCTCAGCGCGGTGCGATGAGGTCCGCGAGGATCTCGATCTGGGGGCGGAGGATGTCCTCGCCGAGGGCGACCGCATCGGGGCCGAGCTGGCCGAACAGGTGGGCGCTGATCACGCCGACGAGCCCGGACCAGGCCGTGACGGCGCGGGCGGCGGTGGCCGCGTCGGCGTCGAGGTCGAACTCCCCGAGGTGCTGTGCGAGCAGCTCGGCGACGGAGGGGACGAGCGCCGGCGGGTCACCGAGCGGCCGACCCCCTCGGGCCGCGTCGGCCGCGATCGTGAGCACCTCGCGGGTCACCTGCGTGCCGGGGGCGTTCGTGGTCTCCGACGGCGCCGCGTAGCCCGGGACCGGGGTGCCGTACAGCAGCGACCAGCGCTCCGGCGCGGCGAGCGCCCAGGCGGCCATCGCCCCGCCGAGGGCGAGGAAGCGCTCGCGCGGCGCGTCGCCGGCGCCCGCAAGACGCTCCTCGACCGCGGCGGCGAGGTCCTCGTAGGCGTCGACGATCAGCAGGGTCAGCAGCTCGTCGCGGCTGGCCACGTAGCGGTAGACCGCCGAGGAGACCATGCCGAGGCCGCGGGCGATCTCGCGGACGCTGAGGCCGGCGACGCCGCTCTCGGCGAGCTGGGCGTTCCCGAGCTCGACGATGCGGGCCATGGTGCGTTCCCGGGCGAGGGCGCGGGATGTCGGTGCGGCGTTCATGCTCCGCATCCTCCCACATTCCGAGAGCACTGCTCTTGACGTCGGATCGAGAGCGGTGTTCACTGTTCTCGACAGAACAGAGAGCAGTGCTCACTTCCGGGAGGCAGTCATGCATCACCTCGTCATCGGAGAAGGACAGATCGGCCGCGCGATCATCGAGCGGGCGCTCGCGGACGGCGACACCGTCACCGTGCTGCGCCGCACCGCGAAGGACCCCTCCCCCGGGATCCGGCGCGTCGCCGGGGACGTGCTCGACCCGGCGGCGCTCGGGGCCGCGATCGACGGCGCGGGCGCCGTCCACGCCACCTTCCACGCCCCCTACGACGCCCGGCTCTGGCGCGAGCAGCTCCCGCCCCGCGAGCTCGCCGTGCTCGACGCGGCCGCCGAGCGCGGGATCCCCGTCGTCCTCCCCGAGTCCTTCTACGGCTTCCAGGGCGGCGCCGCATCCCTCGCCGAGGACGCCTCGCCCAGTCCGCAGGACGAGAAGGGACGGGTGCGGGTGGAGCTGCTGGCCGCGCGCCGCGCGCACCGGGCCCGCACCCTCAGCGTCATCGCCTCGGACCTGATCGGGCCGAGCACCGTCGGCACCGGGGCGGCGGTCGCGACCGCGATGGTGATCGAGCCGCTGCTCGCCGGGCGCCGCGCGATCCTGTTCGGCCGGGCCGACGCGCCGCACACCCTCACCCACGTGCCGGATCTCGCGGCGGCGATGCTCCACGCCGCCCGCCGCGCCGAGCACCTGACCGGAGCCGCGGGCGATGCGGTGCTGAACGCCCCTGCCGCCCCCGCCCGCACCCAGCGGGAGCTGATCGCGGAGGTGTCCCGGCTCGTGGGCACGTCCGCCCGTCGGCCGATCCCGATCCCCCGTGCAGCACTTTCCCTGCTCGCACCCTTCAACACCTTCACCCGTGAGCTCCACGGGATCTCCGGACTCTGGTACGGGCCGTGCGTGCAGGTGCCGGGGCGTCTCGGACGGGAGGAGGGGCTCGTCGCGACGAGCTGGGAGGACGCGGTCGGCGCGACGGTCAGGGCGGCGCAGGGCGCCCGCGATGCGGGGGCTGTTAGCGTCGCCCCATGAGCGACTCCGCTGCCCCCGTCGGCCCCTCCCTCCATCTCTCCGTCGTGATCGACCGCCCCTGGCGTCGCGTGTACGAGTACGTGAGCGATCCGCGGAACCTGCCCCGCTGGGCGGCGGGGCTCGCCGGGAGCGAGGTGCAGCGCGAGGTCACCCAGTGGTCGATGAGCTCGCCGATGGGACGGGTGCTGGTCAGCTTCGTGCCGGAGAACGATCTGGGCGTAGTGGACCACACCGTCACCCTCCCCACCGGCGAGTCCGTGCTGAACCCGCTGCGGGTGCTGACGCTGACGGAGGAGAGCTGCGAGGTGGTGTTCACCCTGCGCCGCGGTTCGATGAGCGAGGCCGAGTTCGACGAGGACGCCGCGGCTGTCCGGGCCGACCTCGAGACGCTGAAGGAGATCTGCGAGCAGGGCTGATCCTCCGGGCAGGGATGCCCAGAGGTGTCGGGCCAGCCCGACACCGACCGTCCCGGTGACAGGATGGGCCTCCCGGCGATCCGGCCCGAGAGTGGAGGCATGACCACGATGACCCTGCCCCGCACGGCCGACGAGACCCCCGCCCCGGCCCGGGGCGTCGGCGCCTGGGCGTCCCGGCTCGGCCGCTTCCTCGGCTACTCGTTCCTCGCCCTGGTGCTCGGCGCGATCGGCTTCTCCCTCGTCATCACCCTGCTCTCGGCGGGCGCGGCGACGGTGGTGGTGTGGGTCGGGCTGCCGATCCTGGTGGGCGGGGTGCTCGTCGCCCGCGGCTTCGCGGCGGCCGAGCGGGCCCTGCAGTCCGCGATCCTCGGCACGCACCTGCCCACGCCGCTGCCGAAGCAGCCGCGCGCCGGCGCCGGGTGGGTGCGTCGGATGCTCACTCCGCTCACCGATCCGCAGCGCTGGCTGGACTCGCTGTGGGTGCTGGTGAACTTCCTGCTCGCCCTGATCAGCTTCCCACTCGTGATCGGCTGGACGCTCGGGGCGATCGCCACGGTCGGCGGGCCGGTGGCGACGCTGATCCTCGAGAACGTACTGCCGCCGGAGGAGACCGACGGGCTGGGCACCCTGCTCGGCGTGCCCGAACCCTACGTGCTCCCGGCCGATGTCCTGCTCCAGTTTCTCGCGGGCCTGTTCTTCCTGTTCACCGTCGGCCCCGTGGTACGGGGGCTGACCGCGCTTCATCAGGGGGTCGGCCGCGGGCTGCTGAGCTCGCGGCACGAGGAGCAGCAGCGCCTGGCGCGCGCGGAGGAGTCCCGTGCTGCGGGCCGCTCGGCGGAGTCCGCGGCGTTGCGCCGCCTCGAGCGGGACCTGCACGACGGCCCGCAGCAGCGGCTCGTGCGCGCCTCCATGGACCTCGCCCGGATCGAGTCCCTCACCGAGAAGGATCCCGAGCGGGCACAGGCCGTGCTGCGCGAGGCGCGAGAGCAGCTGGGTCTCACCCTCGACGAGCTGCGTCGGCTCTCGCGCGGGATCGCCCCGCCGATCCTGGTGGACCGCGGCCTGCCGGCGGCGCTCGCCGAGCTCGCGGCGATCTCCCCGCTGCCCACGACGGTGGAGGCCCCGGAGCTGGACCTGCCCGAGCATGTCGAGATCGGCGTCTACTACGTCGTCTCGGAGGCGCTGACCAATGCCGCGAAGCACTCCGGGGCGGGGTCCGTCGTGGTGGAGGTGGCACGGATCGGCGAGGATGTGCGGGTGAGGATCGAGGACGACGGACGCGGCGGCGCGGAGATGCGGACCGGCGGCGGGCTCGCCGGGCTCGCGGGACGGGTCGCCTCGCTCGAGGGCCGGCTGAGCGTGCACTCCCCCGAGGGCGACGGCACCCGGGTGGAGGCGGTGATCCCGTGCGCGTCCTGATCGCCGACGACTCGGCGCTGCTGCGCGAGGGGCTGCGCCTGCTGCTGGAGGATGCGGAGCACGAGGTGGTAGGCACCGCCGCGACGGGCACGGAGCTCGTGGCCCGGGCGCTCGAGCTGCGGCCCGACCTGGTGATCTCGGACATCCGCATGCCTCCCTCCCACAGCGACGAGGGACTGCGGGCCGCGAAGGAGATCCGGGCGGCGTGGCCGCAGGCGCCGATCGTCCTGCTGAGCCAGTACGTGGTGGTGGGCTACGCGACCGAGCTCATCGAGTCCGGCGCGGAGGCGACGGGCTATCTGCTCAAGGACCGGGTGTTCGACATCCGCTCCTTCCTCGAGTCGATCGAGCGGGTCGCCGCGGGCGGGGTCGCGATCGATCCCGACGTGGTCGCTCAGGTGATCGCCTCCCGGCGTCGCTCACCGCTGGACGATCTCACGCCGCGCGAGCGGGAGGTGCTCGAGCTGATGGGCGAGGGACTGACGAACGCCGCGATCTCCGAGCGGCTGTTCCTCAGCACCGGGGCGATCGAGAAGCACACCCAGCGGCTCTTCGCGAAGCTCGGGCTGAGCGACGACGCGAGCGTGCACCGGCGGGTGACGGCGGTGCTGACGCTGCTAGGGAAATAGTCAATCCGTCGCGTCGCACGGCGAATCTTTCCTCCACGGTCGGGGGTCGTGCACAATTCCTTTCAGGACATTGACGCAGGAGCCGCCTCGCAATTCCGGCAGAGCGACTTCTCGGAAACGCATCCGGGCGGCACCTCCGCGCTGGCATCGCAGCAACCGCTCTGACGATTCCTCCACACACCCACCTTTTCCACACTTTCATCCACATAGCTCAGCGCGTCGACCGCGTCATCCACAGAATCCTTCCTGGCCTGTCGCCAGAAATCGACGCTCATTACGCTGGAGGAATGGAGAACACGACACCGCAGGATGACGGGGACTGCCCCGGTGGGGACGCTCCCCACCCCGGCGCGGCACCCTCGTCGGCCGACGTGTCAGGGCCGCCAGGCGCGTCCGGGGCTGCCGGCACGTCCGGGGCTGCCGGCGCGTCCGGCCCTGCCGGCCGTGCTGCGGCGGCCGGCAGCTCCGGGACGGCCGACAGCTGTGGAACGGTCGACGCGCTGGACCAGGCCGCCGCGCAGCTCGCAGACCTCGGTGCCGACCCGTCGGCCCGCGCGGTCCTCGCCGAGATCGTCACCTCCACGCTCCACGCCTTCACCCGCACGCACTCCACGCGCGACCCCTTGCCGGACACCGCTCCGGGCAGCGGGGAGGAGGCCCTGGCCGTGCTCGCCGGGCTCGACCACCTGCGCTCCGCGCTCGCCGCGATCGACTCGATCTGGCAGGTGCGGGCCGAGCAGCGGATCGCTCGAGATGACGAGGCCCGCGATGTCCCGGCCTCCCGACGCGGCAAGGGCGCATCCCACGAGATCTCGCTCGCCCGTCGCGTCTCGCCCTCCTCCGGCTCCTACTCCCTCGCCGCGGCGAGGCGGCTCGTCCAGCAGCTACCCGGCACTGCCTCGGTGCTGCGGAGCGGACGACTCACCGCGGAGCAGGCCTCGACCGTCGCGACCACGCTCGACGGCGCCTCCCCGGAGACCTGTGCACGGATCGACCGGCTGATCGCCGAGGACCCTGACGCGCTGCAGGGACGCGGACGCAGGCGCCTGGCCTCCGACCTGCGCGGCATGGTCCAGCAGCTCGAGCCCGAGGGCTCACGGGCCCGGGCCGAGCGCGCCGCACGCGCACGCCACGTGACGATGACGCCGCTGGCCGACGGGATGGCGCGGCTCAGCGCGGTGCTGCCGGGGCTCGAGGCGACCTCCGTGATGCAGACCCTCCGGGCCCGCGCCGAGTCGCTCCGCGCCGCCGGCTCCCGCACACCCGCACGCGCCCTCGAGGCGGACCTGCTGGTGGATGCCGTGCTGCGAGCAGCCCCCAGGCGCACCGCCCTCACCCCCACCGCCTCCCGGCCACGGCTCGACCTCGGCATCGTCATCACCGACAGGGCGCTGCTCGGTCGCGGTGACGAGGAGGAGTGCGCCCTGCTCGAGGGCTACGGAACGATCCCCGCCCACGTCATCACCGACACCCTGCAGGGCCGGCCTCCGGGACGGATTCGCGAGGTGGGGTCCGAGGATCCGCCGGTCATCAGCGGGACTCCTGCTGCGGAAGGTCCGTTCGACGCCGACGATCCCGTAGGGACCAACGATCCACACGGTGCCGGTGCCAGCGATCCACCGGACCCATCCGCCTCGATCGAGCACCCCGACCAGGAAGCCGCCGCCGTCTTCCGTCGGCTGTACGCGAGTCCGCGCCCGGGCGAGCTGGTGGCGATGGAGTCCCGGGCGCGCGCCTTCCCCGTCGGGCTCTCCCGGCTGATCCGTCTGCGGGACGTCACCTGCCGCACGCCCTGGTGCAATGCGGTGATCCGCCACATCGACCACGTCGTGCCCTATCACCGCGGCGGGCCGACCAGCTACGAGAACGGCCAGGGCCTGTGCGTGCGCTGCAACGTGGCCAAGGAGCACGGGCAGTGGGAGGTCACGGCAGCCGACGCGGAGGCCGGGGCCGGGGCCGACGGCGCGACCCGACATCGCTGGATCAGCCCGCACGGAGCCGTCGGCTACTCGTCCCCGCCGAGCGTGGTCCCTCCGCCCCTCCGCGCCGAAGGGTCCTCTCATACCTCTGGGGACGACTCCGCCCCGACGGAAGACGGGGGCTCCCCGCTCGGCGGCGATGCAGAAACTCCGTGACTCCCGCCGCCCCGCCGCCTACGCTCGCGCTGACGGCCGACGGACCGACTGGATCCCGGCTCAGCGCACCTTCCGGGCCAGCGTCGTGATGACGTGCCAGTGCTTCTTCTCCGCGAGGAAGCGGCCGTCCTCGTCGCGCACCGAGCGATCGATCACGTGGAAGTCGCGGAACATCGCGTCGATCTCGTGGAGCGGGAGCGTGGCGACATCGGGCAGCTCCGCCCAGGAGTCGTTGGGGCCGAAGAAGTCCACGGCCATCACGCCGCCGCGCGGGAGGGCGCCGACGAGCTTCGCCCACACCTCCGGCAGCGCCTCCGGGCCGAGCAGGCCCAGGGTGTAGGTCGAGTAGACGATCTGCGCGGACGGGAACTCCGCCACGTCCTGGATATCGGTGTGGTGGAAGGTCACCGAGCCGCTCATGCGCTCGTTCTCCACCAGGCGGGCAGCGAGGGTGTCGTCGCTGTCGTAGGCATGGACCTGCCAGCCGCGCCGGGCGAACTGGAGGGAGTCGGCACCGGCGCCGGCCCCCAGATCGAGCACGACCCCGGGACGGCGGTCACCTCCGGCCGCAGAGATCGCCTTCCCCACGAGCCGACGGGCGGGACGGCCCGCGGCGTGGGCGTTCAGCGCCGCCCAATCAACCTTCTCCGCCGTGTCCATGCCTGTCAGGCTCCACCATGCTCATTCCCAGTTCAACTTCCCGTGACCCAGGCCGCGTCCTATTTCGTCACGGGCGAACAGCGGCCCCTCGGAGCGCCGCCGCGCGGCCCCTCTAGGATGGCGGGATGACGGCCACCTCCCTGCGGATCGCCGCGGTCTGCCTGCACACCTCACCGCTCACCGAGCCCGGAGGCGCGGACGCGGGCGGCATGAACGTCGTGGTGCTCGAGCAGTCCCTCGCCCTCGCCCGGCTGGGCCACCGCGTCGACCTCTTCACCCGACGCTCCGACCCCGACGCCCCGGCCGTGGTCGAGGTCGCCGAGGGGGTGCGCCTGCTGCACCTCGACGCCGGGCCCGCCGCCCCCGTCGCCAAGGGCGACATGGACGCGATGATCCGGCCCTTCCGCGAGCAGCTGCGGCCGCACCTCGCGGGCGGCGAGTACTCCCTCGTCCACTCCCACCACTGGTTCAGCGGCGTCTCCGCCCTGCCCCTCGCGCGGGAGCTCGATCTCCCCCACCTGCAGTCCTTCCACTCGGTCGCGGCGCCCGAGGGCTCCTCGACGCTCGAGGCCGGGGAGCCGGCCGAGTCCGAGGGCCGCATCCCCGGCGAGCAGTTCGCCGCGACCGGCTCCGACCTTGTCATCGCCGTCTCCGACGCGGAGGCGCGCACCGTCGTGGAGCGCTACGGCGTCCCCGGCGAGCGCCTCGCCGTGGTCCGCCCCGGCGTGGACGTGGACCGCTTCCACCCCTGCGAGGACGTGCAGGCCCGGCGCCACCGCCCCACCCTCCTGTTCACCGCGCGGATCGAGCCGCTGAAGGGCCCCGACCTGGCGCTCGAGGTCCTCGCCCGGCTCGACCCCGCACGGGGCGCGCGGCTCGTGCTGGCCGGCTCCGCCGCCCCCGCCTTCGCCGAGTACCTCGAGTCGCTGCGGGCGCTGGCGAAGGAGCTCGGCGTCGAGGACCGGGTCGAGATGGTCGGCACCCTGGACCGCGATCAGCTCGCCGAGGCGATGCGCTGCGCCGGCGCGCTGCTGCTGACCAGCTGGTCGGAGACCTTCGGCCTCGTCGCCCTCGAGGCGCAGGCGAGCGGCACCCCCGTCCTGGCCTGGCGCGCGGCCGGCGGGGTGCGGGAGGCCGTCGCGCCCGACGGCCTGGTGCAGGGCAGCCGCGACCCCGACGTCTGGGCCGAGACCCTCGAAGCGCTCCTCGCCGACGAGGACCGCTACGCGGCGGCGGTCCGCGCCGCCCGCGAGTTCGCCGCCTCCCGCACCTGGGAGGCGACCGCCGAGGCGCTCGCCTCCCAGTACACCCGTCTCGTGGAGGAGCGCGCATGAGCACCGACCCCTGGCAGCTGCTCGGGACCGCACGCACCGTGCTCGCCGTCCACGCCCATCCCGACGACGAGTCGCTCTCCACCGGCGCGCTGCTCGCCGCGCTCGCCGCCGACGGCATCCGCGTCGTGCTCGTCACCGCGACCCGCGGCGAGGAGGGCGAGATCGTCCCCGGCGCGGTCGCCGACGGGGACGAGCGCCCCCTCGAGGAGATCCGGGAGCAGGAGATCGATGCCGCGACCGCCGCGCTCGGGATCGCCGAGCGGCACTGGCTGGGCACCGCTCCTGCTCTCGCGGCCGGCGCGGCCCCTCGCCGCTATCGCGACTCCGGCATGGCCTGGGTGCGCGAGGGGCTCGCCGGCCCCTCCCCCGACGCCGGCCCCGACAGCTTCTCCCTCGTCCCGCTCGAGCAAGCCGCGGACGACCTCGTCGCCCTGGTGGAGCAGTCCCGCCCGGACGTGCTGATCGGCTACGACGACGAGGGCACCTACGGGCATCCCGACCATGTGCGCGCCCACCACGTCGCCGTCGCCGCGGCCGAGCGGACCGGCGTGCCGCTGGTGCAGATCGCGAGCGACGTCGCGGCACCGGGCACCGTGGTGCGCGATCTCCCGCAGACCGCGGACGCGGTGGAGCGGGCGGTGGACTCCTACCGGACCCAGCTCACGCTGCGCGGACCGGTCGAGGGCGGGTTCGCGATCCGGCACGTCGGAGGGCAGGACGACATGGTCGCCCTGCGCGCCGGGCTCAGGGGCTGAGCACCCCGCTCAGGGGCGTCAGAGGCTGACGTCCAGCAGCGTCGGCAGGTGATCGCTGGCGCCCGAGAGCCGCTCCTCGCCGACCCGCGCGGTGGAGCGGACGGCCCGTGCGTCGCGCACCTGCACGCCCTCGCCGACGAGGATCGCGTCGATCCGGCGCACCGGTCCGGCGGCCGGGAAGGTGTGCTCGGACTGCCCGGCAGGGTCCCGCAGCAGCGGATCGAGCAGACGCCGCGCCGCGCCGTCGGCGGTCTCGTTGAGGTCGCCGCCGACGATCACCGGCGCCCCCGCCCCGCGCACCAGCGCCGCGACGTGCTCGGCATGGCGCAGACGGTTGTCCTCCTGGAGCGCGAAGTGGAGCGAGGAGACGACGACCTCGCCGCCGCCGGGCACCGACAGCCGCACCGCGGCGACCCCGCGCGGGTAGGTCGAGTTCAGGTCCGTGACGCTCTGCGCGACCGGGTGCATGCCGCGGCGGATCACCTGCGCGGCGACGTCCTCGGTCGCGAGGATCGCGAGGCCCCGCCCGCCGAGCCCGCCGACCAGGACCCGTCGGCCGATGCGCCGGGCGAACCAGGCCAGCCGCGTCGTGGGCAGCACGAAGCGGGGCGCCTCCTGGACCAGCAGCAGGTCGGGGTCGAGATCCTCGACAGCCTCGATCAGCGCGTGCAGGTCGCCGCGCAGCTCCCACAGGTTCCAGGTCAGGATCCGCAGGTCCCAGCCGCCGCGCCCCGAACTGCCTCGGGCGGCGCTCACGGGCTCGGCTCCTCGGCCACCTGCGGGGCGATGACCCGTTCGACGAGGTTCGTGAGCTCCTCGACCTCGTAGCCGGGCCAGCCGAACAGGACTCGCCTCCATTCGGGCGGGACGGCCTTGTGGCCGAGCGCCGCCCCCATCAGGGAGCCGGTGATGCAGGCGACGGTGTCGGTGTCGTAGCCGGCCCGGGCCGCGGCCTCGAGAGCGGCGACCAGTGCATCGCGCTGGGCGAACTTCCCCTCGGGGATCGGGCCGACGCCGGCGATCGCCGCCCACGCCGCCTGGAAGGCGCCGACGACCCAGCCGTTGCGTCGGAACATGACCGGGGTCGACTCCTCCGCCTCCTCGATCCGGTCCTGCCAGACCGTGCGGCGCTCGGGCTCGAGCTGGTCGAGGCCGACGCGCACGTCGAGCTCGCCGGTGAGGATCGCGTGGCGCACGGCGAAGCCCCACAGGATGCAGGCCTCGATCGTGTCCGGATGCACGTGTGTCAAGCGGCACACCGAGGCGATCGCCTCGGCCGCGTCCGCGTCCGGGGAGAGCAGATAGGGCAGCACCGAGGCGTGGGCGCGCATCAGGGAGCCGTTGCCCGCGGAGGTCGGGTGGTCCTCGTGCGCCTTCGCGGCCGCGGCCCGGAAGTCGACCGCGCGGGGCGCGTAGTGGCCGGCCGCGCGGCCGATGTCCGCCGCGGAGCGCAGCACGTGGGAGGTGAGGTTCCCGATGTCCGGGGTGCCCAGCGACCACGAGTACCACTCGCGCGCGATGTGGTCCTGCGCGGACTCGAGCCGCAGGTCATGGTGGTCCGAGGCGGCTAGAGCGGCTTCGAGCACGACGATCGCCATCGAGGTGTCGTCGGTCCACTCCCCCGGCTGCCAGCCGAGCACGCCGCCGCCGATCATGTCGATCTCCTCGGAGTCGACGACGGGGGCCTGGAACTCGTAGGGCGCTCCGAGCGCGTCCCCGGTCGCCGCGGCCACGACGGCGCCGACCGCCCGCTGCCGCTGCGCCGCGGTCAGCCCGGGGGCCTGGGAAAGCTTCTCGTGGGTCCTCACGAGCCCATGGTTCCACAGGTCAGCCCCGGGCCGAGCCCCGTTACCCTGGTGGGGACCGAGAAGGAGCCCCATGACCGACACCCCCGCGGAGCCCCGCCCGCACTGCGACGACCCCCACGATCCCCATGACCACACCGGTCATGACCATCCCCCCACCGGGGCGGATCTCGTCCGGGACCTCGTCAAGGGCCTGTCGATCCAGGCCCTGCTGATCCCCGCCCTCGCGATCGTGATGCTGGTGGCGATCCTGCCCTTCGCCCCCACCACGCCGGTGCCGCTGCTGCTGGGCATCGGGCTGGGCGCCCTGCAGCTCGTCTCCCTCGTCGCGACGAGCCTCTTCGTCGCCCGCACCCGCCGCCAGCTCGCCGTGAACCCGGGGCTGGTCGCGGTGCGCAGCGTGCTCGAGGAGGTGCTGCGCATCGCCGCGGTGCTGCTCGCTCTCGTGCTGTGGCCGGCCGACATCCGCTCCGAGCTCGGAGTGTGGGTGGGCGCCGGCTGCGCGCTGGTGTGGATCGTGCTGGCGACCGCGCAGACCATCGCGACCCGGCGCCGCATCGCCGAGCCCGGCGACTGGTCCGAGGAGGCGATCTCGACCCTGCTCTCCCAGCGCGTCGGCGCCCGTGAGGCCGTCGTGATGCGCCTGCTGGACGTGCTCGGCACCGTGATGTTCCAGCTCGGCGCGACCGTGCTCGTGATCCTCTCGCCCGTGCTCGCCGTCGGCACCGCCGTGCTCTCGATCGGCACCGGGCTGTCGACCCTCGTCCTCCAGCGCAGGCCGCCGGCGGAGCGCTCCCGCACCCCCTGGGCGTACATGCCCGTCGCCCTCGGTGCGCTGACCCTCGCCCTGGCCGTGCTCGGACTGCTGAGCCTCTGACCGACCGACCCCACCACCCCCGCAGGAGCCGATGATGACCGCTGCCCTCCCCTCCGGACTCGACCTCGATCAGGTCGACGCCGCCGCCCGCCCCCAGGACGACCTCTTCGGCCACGTCAACGGCCGCTGGCTCGCCGAGCACGTGATGCCCGCCGACCGGTCCAGCGACGGCGCCTTCCACGCGCTGCGCGACCTGTCCGAGGAGCGGGTGCGGGAGATCGTCGAGGAGGCGGCCGACGACGTCGCGCGCACCGCGGACGAGACGGGGACCCTGCCGGTCCCGACCACCGACCACGCCCGGATCGGCACGCTGTACCGCATGTTCATGGACACCGAGGCGATCGAGGCCGCGGGCCTGTCCGGCCTCGCCGACCTGCTCGATGAGATCGGGGCGACCCGGGACCTCGAGGGCCTCGTGCGCCGGATGGCGGCGCCCGACTCGGGGGCCTCGGCGGTGCTCGCCTACGTGTGGACCGACGACCACGACTCCTCCCAGTACCAGGTCAAGATCCATCAGGGGGGCCTCGGCCTGCCCGACGAGTCCTACTACCGCGAGGAGCACCACGCCGAGACCCGCGAGGCCTATGCCGCGCACCTGGCGAACCTCGCCCGCCTCGCCGAGCTGCCCGGCCGTGCGGGACTCGCCGCCGGCGGCCCGGAAGAGCTCGCCCGCGCCGTGCTCGACTTCGAGACCCGCCTCGCCGCCTGCCACGTCGACGTGGTCCGCCTGCGCGACCGGGAGAAGTCCGACAACCCCATGGACGCCGCGCAGCGCCGCGAGCTCGCCCCCGCCTTCCCCTGGGACGCGTTCATCGAGGGCACCGGCGCACCGGCCACGGCCTTCGACGTGGTCTCCGTCGGCCAGCCCGAGTTCGTCTCCGCCGCCGCGGAGCTGCTGGCCGGCGAGGACCTCGCCGTGCTGCGCACCTGGCTCGCCCTGCACACCGTCTCCTCCTACGCCCCCTATCTCCCCGCCGCGCTGGTCGAGGAGGACTTCGACTTCTCCGGTCGCGTCCTCTCCGGTGCGGAGGAGCTGAAGGAGCGGTGGAAGCGGGGCGTGGCCCTGGTCGAGGGCGCGGTCGGCTTCGCCGTCGGCCGCGAGTACGTCACCCGCCACTTCCCCGCCGTCCACAAGGAGCGTATGACCGCGCTGGTCGACGCGCTGATGGACGCCTACCGCGACTCGATCAGCTCGTTGGACTGGATGACCCCGGCCACCCGCGAGAAGGCGCTCGCGAAGCTCGAGAGGTTCACCCCGAAGATCGGGTACCCGGAGAAGTGGCGCGACTACGACGGCCTCGAGCTCGTCCCCGGCGACCTCGTCGCGTCCGTCCGCGCCTCCCGTCGCTTCGAGGCGGACTTCGAGTTCTCGAAGGTCGGCGGGCCGATGGACGAGACCGAGTGGCACATGACCCCGCAGACGGTCAACGCCTACTACAACCCCGGCCGGAACGAGATCGTCTTCCCCGCCGCGATCCTCCAGCCCCCGTTCTTCGACGCGGAGGCCGACGACGCCGTGAACTTCGGCGGGATCGGCGCGGTGATCGGCCACGAGGTCGGCCACGGCTTCGACGACCAGGGCTCGAAGTACGACGGGGACGGCAACCTCGTCTCCTGGTGGACGGCGGAGGATCGCGAGGCCTTCGACGCCCGCGCCGCCCGTCTCATCGCGCAGTACTCGGAGCTCTCCCCGCGCGAGCTCGACGACTCCCACCGCGTCAACGGCGCCCTCACCATCGGCGAGAACATCGGCGACCTCGGCGGGCTCTCCATCGCGGTCAAGGCCTATCTCGCCAGCCGCTCCGAGGAGCAGGCCGCGGCCGAGCTCGACGGGCTCACCGGCCTGCAGCGCGTGTTCTGGTCCTGGGCGACCGTGTGGCGGGGCCGGAACCGGCCCCAGGAGGCGATCCGCCGCCTGGCCGTGGACCCCCACGCGCCGATGGAGTTCCGCTGCAACACGGTCGCCGGGCACCTCGACGAGTTCCACGAGGCCTTCGACGTGCGCGAGGGCGACGGCATGTACCGCGCTCCCGAGGAGCGGGTGAGCATCTGGTGAGGCCCGATGCGCCCTTCCACGTCGGGCGGACGGTGCCCTCCTCCGTGGGCTGGACCCGCGTCGTCGTCACCGTGGTGGCGGGCCTGATCGTGTCGGGCCTGCTGCTGCAGCGCGGCTCGGCTCCGGGTGCGATCGCGGTGCTCGCCGCCTTCGCGCTGCTGGCGCTGTGGACGTGGATGGGCCAGGCCACCCGCTTCGTGGTCGACGAGAACGGGGTCACCGTCAGCCTCGGAGGCTTCCTCCCCCGCCGGGTCTGGCCGGTCGAGGACTTCCGCACCGTGCAGCTGCGCGAGATCCCCACCGGCACCGTGGGCGTCGCCCTCGGCGGCTACGGCTGGCGGCGCGGGAGGGCGATGACCCCGAAGCCCGAGGAGCTCACCCCCGTCGGCCGGCGGAAGATCTTCACCCTCTCCGAGCAGCAGCGGCCCTACCGGATGCTGGTCACCCGGCCGGGCACGAGCGTGGAGATCATCGGGACGAAGGACACCTGCTACATCCTCTCCCCCGTCGACCCCCAGGCGGCCGCCGATGCGATCGACCAGGCCATCCGTGCCCGCCGCTGAGCGTGCTCCTGGGCTAGACTGTCTGCTCGTCATCCACTGACAGGGGAGCACCGTCCGGTGCTGAGAGTGCGCCGACGGCGCAGACCCTCGAACCTGATCCGGCTCGCACCGGCGTAGGGAGTCGGGATTTCCGTGGAGCACCGCCGGTGCTCCGCGCCCCTTCCAGGACCTGGGAGGAGACGTGATGACCCGTTATCGCACCGTCGATCTGCTGGTGACCGTGCTGATCGGGGCGGCCTTCGGGGTCGCCTTCCTCGGCTACGGCCAGCTCTACACCCTGATCGGCCCGCTGACCGCGGCGTTCAAGCCTGCCGAGGGGCTGCTGGCGGGGATCTGGTTCCTGCCGGCCGTGCTCGCCGCGCTGCTGGTGCGCAAGCCCGGCGCCGCCCTGCTCGCGGAGATGGTCGCCGCCGTGCTCTCGATGCTGCTGGGCAGCCAGTGGGGCTGGGGCACCGCCGTGTCCGGTCTCATGCAGGGCGGTGGGGTCGAGCTCGCCTTCCTGCTCACCCGCTACCGGCGCTTCACCCTGCCCGTGGCGGTGCTCGGCGGCGTGCTCTCTGCCGTGCTCGAATGGGGATGGGAGAAGGTCGCCTACTACCAGGAGATGAGCTGGGCCTTCTCCGGCACGATGCTCGCCTTCTTCCTGCTCTCGGGGGCGCTGCTGTGCGGGGTGCTGGGCTGGGCGGCGAGCCGGGCGCTGATCGCGACCGGCGCGGTGGACTCCCTGGCCTCCGGCCGGGAGGCGGCCCGCGCGGTGGAGGCCTGAGCACCGGGACCGTCCCGGCGGCGTCCGTGCACGTCGACGGGCTGCGCTGGCGGCCGCTCAGCCGGCGCGAGCCGACCATCGAGGGGCTCGACCTCGAGATCCCGCCCGGGCAGCGAGTGCTGCTGGCCGGGGCGAGCGGCAGTGGGAAGTCCACCGTGCTGCGGGCGCTGGCCGGGCTGCTGGACCCCGAGGACGGGGACGGCGAGGGGCTCGTCCCCGCCCCCAGCCGGCCCGGGGAGCGGGGCCTGCTGCTGCAGAACCCGGTGCACGCTCTGGTCGGCGCGACCGTCGCCCGCGACGCCGCCTTCGGACCGGAGAACGCGGGACTGCCCCGGCCGGAGCTCACCGAGCGCGCCGCCCGGGCGCTCGAGGCAGCGCGAGTCGACCTCGACCCCGAGCGGGCGCCGCTGGACGCCTCGGGCGGCCAGCAGCAGCGGATCGCACTGGCCGGCGCGCTGGCCCTGCGCCCCGACCTGCTGCTCCTGGATGAGCCGACCTCCATGCTCGATGCCCCGACGGCCGAGGAGGTGCGCCGGGCGATCCTCGCGGTCACGGGCCGCCGCACCCTCGTCGTCGCCGAGCACCGGATCGGGCCCTGGCTGCCGCACGTAGACCGGCTGATCGTGCTCGGCTCCCGCGCCCGGGTGCTCGCCGACGGGCATCCGGACCAGCTCCTCTCCCACCGTCGCGAGGTGCTGATCGAGGCGGGAGTGCTGGAGGACGAGGCCGCCGCCGAGGAGGCACCGGGCCCTGTCGGGCCCGGCGAGACCGTCGCCGCGCTGCGCGGCGTCACCGTGCCCGCCCGGGGACTCACCGCACCGCAGGACCTCGAGCTGCGCGCTGGGCGGCTGACCGCGCTGACCGGCCCGTCCGGTGCGGGCAAGACCTCCCTCCTGCGCGTCCTCGTCGGCGCGACGGAGCCGGGCGCGGGCGCCGTGTCCCGCCCCGAGCCCTCCCAGATCGCCCTCGTCCCCCAGGACCCCGAGCACTCCTTCGTCGCGACGACCGTGCGGGAGGAGGTCCTCGCCTCCCCCTGGGCCACGGACGAGGACCTCGCGGACGAGCTCCTTCAGCGGGCGGGCCTCGCCCCGCTCGCCGGCGCCCATCCCCACCGCCTCTCCGGCGGCGAGCAGCGCCGTCTCGCGATCGTCGCGGCCCTCGCCCAGCGCCCCGACCTGCTCGTCCTGGACGAGCCGACCGTGGGCCTGGACGTCCGGCGGCGCCGTGAGGTGCTGGAGCTGCTGCGCGAGGCGAGGGACCGGGGCGCGGCGGTGCTCGCCGCGAGCCACGACGAGCTCCTCGTCGCCGCGGCCGACGCGCGCCACGACCTGCCCGCCCCGGCGCCGGGCGCGGTCCCCACGCCCGCGCCCCGCCGGATCCCGGCCGACGCGCTGAACCCGCTGACGCTGAGCCTGATCGGGATCCTCGCCGCGATCGGCTCCTTCGCCGTGCAGAGCTGGCAGGGCGGGCTGCTCGCCCTCGCCCCGACAGTGCTGCTCGCCCCGCTGGCGGTGCGGAGCCTGCGCGGCGCGGCCCTGCGCCTGCTCCCGATCCTGCTCTCCGCGGCGGGGCTCGCCTGGACCACGGCGCTGCTGGGCGAGGCGCCGGCGCTGTCCGGGGAGGCATGGCTCATCGGCCTGAAGGAGGCCGCGCGGATCACCGCCTTCGTCGCCCCCGGGGTGCTGGCTCTCGCCTCCGTGCGCCCCACCCCGCTCGGGGACGCGCTCGGCCAGCGCCTGCACCTGCCCGGACGGCCTGTCGCCGCCTCCGTGATCGCGCTGGTGCGGGTGGGGCATCTGGGCCGGCAGTGGGCTGCGATCCTCGAGGCCCGCACTCGCCGCGGCCTCGGCGGTCCCCGCTCCCCCCGGGTGCTCGCGGGCGCAACCCTCGCCCTGCTCGTGGACACGCTGCGCGGCGCCGAGCAGCAGGCCCTGGCGATGGACTCCCGCGGCTTCGCGACCGCGACGCACCGCACCTGGGCGGCGCCGAGCCCCGTCGGCCCCGCGGACCTGCTGGGGGTCGTGATCGCGGCGGGGCTGCTGGTGTGGCCGCTGCTGGCAGAGATGCTCGTCGGTGCTGCGTAATACGCTGGGGCGATGACCGACGACTCCCTGGATCCCGAGCTCATCGACCTCGCCAATGCCCTGCTGGACGCCGCCCGGACGGGCGACGCCGAGCCCGTGCGCGCCTTCCTCGACCACGGCGCACCGGCAAACCTGCGCGACGCCTCCGGGAACTCCCCGCTCATGCTCGCCGCCTATCACGGGCACGCCGCGCTGGTGACCGAGCTCGCCGCCCGCGGCGCCGACGTGGACCTGCTCAACGACCGCGGCCAGTCCCCGCTCGCCGGCGCCGCCTTCAAGGGCTTCACCGAGGTGGCGACGGCGCTGCTCGAGGCCGGGGCGGACCCGGACCTCGGTGAGCCGAGCGGCCTGGCGACGGCGCGCTACTTCGAGCGGGCCGAGATCGTGGAGCTGATCGAGGCGCGCCGGGCCTGAGCCGACGGGGACGGGCTCAGGCGCTCGCGGGACGCAGCACCATCGCGACGTGCTCGATCCCGGCCTCGAGGAACACGTCGCTCACCGTCTCGAAGCCCATCGAGGCGTACCACGTCTCGAGATACGCCTGGGCGTCGAGGTGCACCTCGGCGCTCGGGGCGAGCTCCCGGGCCCGCTCGAGCGCCGCGACCATGAGGCGCCTGCCGTGGCCGCCGCGGCGGCGGTCCGCGCGTACCGCGACGCGGCCGATGCGGAGCGTGCCGTCGGCCTCCCGCAGCAGGCGCAGGTGCGCGATCGGCGCGCCCTCCTCCTCAAGCCACAGCAGCTCTGTGGTCGGCTCGAGCTCGCGCCCGTCGAGGTCCGCGTCGGTCGCGCCCTGCTCCATCGTGAACACGTCCTGCCGGAGCGTCGCCAGGAGGTAGAGGGTGCGGGCGGAGAGGTCGTCGAGGACGGCGCGGTGCAGGCCGGGCGGGGCGACGGGCTGGTCGGGCATGGGCGTCAGGGTACTGCCGTCGGCACCGATCACCGCGCGAGCGCCCAGGGCGCGGCGGGGTGCTCGCGGGTCCAGCCCGCGCGGCGGCTGCGGACCCGCTGGCAGCGCGGGCACCAGAACACCGTGCGCGCGGCGATCTCGCCCGAGCGCACCGTCGTCCCGCACAGCCGACAGGGCAGGGTCTGGCGGTGGTAGACGTAGAAGGACTCCTCGCGCGGCACGACGTCCGGGTCCTCGTCCCCGTTCTGGCGGGTGCCGCGGGAGCGCTCGACGATCCGCGCCTCGATCTGCCGGTGCTCGGGCTGGGTGGTGACGATCCGCCCCGTCCGCGCGCCGTAGGCCATCAGCGCGACCAGGTCCTCCCACATCTCCTCGCACATCCCGGCGGTGAGATCGCGGCCGGGCACGAAGGGATCCAGCCTCGCCCGGAACAGCAGCTCGGCGCGGTAGATGTTCCCGATCCCGGCGACGACCTTCTGGTCCATCAGCAGAGCGCCGATCGTGGTGCGAGAGCGCCGGATCCCCTCGACGAAGCGGCGTCGCGCGGAGCCGTCGGGGTCCGGGCGCAGCGGGTCCGGGCCGAGCCGGTCCAGCACCCGCTGCCGGCCCTCGGCGTCCAGCACCTCGCAGGCGGTGGGGCCGGTGAGGTCGGCGAGGCCGCGGGGGCCGGCGATCCGCAGCCGCACCGTCTCCCGCGGCACGATCCGCCGCCAGTCGACGGTGCCCTCGCTCTCCTCCTCCCGCTCGCCGACGCGCAGCCGCGGTGCGCCGATCGCGTGGGCGCCTGCGAAGCCGGGGTCGCCCGCGAAAGTCCAGGACCCGTACAGGCCCAGGTGCACGTGGACGTGCCGCACCGAGGGGTCCGCCGGGTCGACCTCGGCCGACGGCGCGAAGGGCAGGAAGAGGTGCTTGCCCACCGCCTCGGCGCCGAGCAGCACCTGGCCGTCGAGCCGTGCGGCGTCGGAGAAGCGTCCCTGGGGGCTGGAGGTGCGCACCCGCTGCCCGCCGAAGCCGCGCGCGAAGACGGCGGCGAGCCGATGGACGGTATGGCCCTCCGGCATCAGCGCGCGTCGGCGCCGGCGCCCTGATCCTCGCTGTAGCCGCCGGTGGTCTCGTAGCGGGCCACCAGGTCGATCCGGCGCTGGTGGCGCTCCTCGCCGGAGAACGGCTCGGCCAGGAACAGGTCGATCAGCGCCTCGAGCTCCTCCTCGGAGTGCTGGCGCGCGCCGACGGAGATCACGTTCGCGTCGTTGTGCTCGCGGGCCAGGCGCGCGGTCTCCTCGTTCCACACCAGCGCCGCGCGGACGCCGGCAACCTTGTTCGCGGCGATCTGCTCGCCGTTGCCCGAGCCGCCGATGACGATGCCGAGGGAGCCGGGCTGCGCGACGACGGCCTCGCCCACGTCGGTGCAGAAGGGCGGGTAGTCGTCCAGGGCGTCGTACTCGTGGGCGCCGTGGTCGGTGACCTCGTGTCCCTTCTTCTCCAGCTGGGCCACCAGGCGGTTCTTCAGCTCGAAGCCGGCGTGGTCGGTACCGATGTGCACGCGCATGTCGTGGATGTCTTCCTGTCGTGGGGAGGGGCGAGGAGGCCCGTCGGGGACGAACTGTGCGGTCAGCTGAAGTCGACGCCGCCGGAACGGGAGCGCTTGAGCTCGTAGAAGCCGTCGATCGAGGCGAGCGTCGCGAGCGCGTCCAGCAGCTTCCCGGCCTCCTCGCCCCTCGGGGCCGGGGAGACGACGGGGCCGAAGTAGGCCGTGCCCTCGCCGAAGGAGATCACCGGGGTGCCCACGTCGTCGCCGACGCGGGAGATGGCGCCCTCGTGCGAGGCGCGCAGCGCCGTGTCGATCCCGTCGCCGGCGACCGGCTCGTAGGCCTCGATCAGCTCGGCGGGCAGATCCACGTCGGCGAGCGCGGCGACCGCGGTGGCACGACGGTCCTCGTTCTGACCGCCGACGTGATAGCGCTCGCCCCAGGCGGTGTACCAGCGGGCGAAGGCCTCGTTCCCCTCGGCCTCGCGGATCGCGATCGCCAGCCGGGCCGGGCCCCAGGAGTCATCGAGCATGGCGCGATAGCCGGGATCGAGCTCGCGACCCTCGTTGAGGACGGACAGCGACATCACCGAGTAGACCGGATCGATCTCGCGCACCTCGGCGGCGTGCAGCAGCCAGCGGCTGGTCATCCAGGCGAACGGGCAGACGGGGTCGACGAACAGCTCCACACGACGGGCGGTCATGGACTCTCCTCGGATCGGGGGTGATGAGCCCCCATTGTCGCACCGGCGCGCCCGCCGTGCGTCGGTCCGCTCACGTCGGGGGAAAACGCCTTGCCCCGCAGGGCCCGGACGGGTTGGATCGGACGAGTGCTCGACTCCTCCCCTGCCGCGGCCGCGGCGACCTCCTCCCCGGCGCGCCCCGTCCCCGGCGTGCTGCGCTCCATCGTGCGCACCCACCGTCGCACCCTCGCGCTCATCCTGCCGCTGGCGACCGTGTCCGAGGGCGTCGAGATGCTCATGCCGATCGTGCTGGGCCTCCTCATCGACCACGGCATCCTCGCCGGCGATCTGCGGCTGACGGTGCTGGGCGCGGCGGGGCTGATCCTGCTGCGCGTGCTGGGCGTGCTGCTGTGGGTGTGGACCTTCCTGCTCTCGCAGAAGGCGGTCATGTACGAGCGGCACCGGCTGCGGGTGGGCCTGACCGGTGCGGTGCTCGACCCGCGCTCGCGCACGGTGCGCCGCCCCGCCGGCGAGGTGCTCTCGATCGCGACGTCGGATGCAGACAAGGCCTCCGACGTGATGGACATGATCCCGTGGGTGGTCCCCTCGACCCTCGCGGTGCTGGGCGCGACCGCCTATCTCGCCGCGATGGACCTGTGGCTGGGACTCGCGATGGGGCTGGGCATCGTGGTGATGGTCGTGGTGATCAGCGTGATCACCCCGACCCTGTCCGCCCGCTACGACGACCAGCAGTCCCAGGCCGCGGAGGCCGCCGCGACCGCGACCGACCTCGTGCACGGGCTGCGGGTGCTGCAGGGCCTGGGCGTGCAGAGCCGGGCACGGGCGACCTACCGCCGCCGCTCCCGCACCGCGCTGGACGCGGCGCTGGTCAACGCCCGCTACTCGGGCCTCTCCTCGGGGCTCACGACCCTGGTGACCGGGACGATGCTCGCGGCGGTCGTGGTCCTCGCCTCGCTGCGCACCCTCGACGGCGCGCTGACCCTCGGCGTGCTGATCGCCGTGGTGGGCCTGGCCCGCTACGTGATGGGGATGCTGCAGGGCCTCTCCGGCGCCCCGGTGTGGTGGGCCGGCATGTCCACCTCGGCGCGTCGCGTGCGGGACCTGTACACGGACCTCGGCCGCACGGTCGACGACCCGGAGCTGACGCTGGACGTGCTCACCACGCAGCGCGACGAGCGCGGCAGCCGCGGGACGGGCCGACGCGGCGCCGCCGGCGGCCTCCACCTGCCGCTGCTGTCCGTCGCCGACGGCGAGGTGGTGGCGCTGGCCTGCGCGGATCCGGCCGACGCCGCGGACGTGATCGACGCGGTCAGCGGCCGCGTCGACGGCGGCGCCCGCGTGGGCGAGGTGGCGATCACGCCCGAGGACCGGCTGGGCCTGCGGGCGGACCTGCTCGTCGAGCCGCACGTCGTGGACCTCTTCGACGGCACCCTGCGCGAGCAGCTCGCGACCCGTGCCCCCGAGCAGGGCCCCTCGCCGGAGACCGGCGACGACGGCTGGGCCGACGCGGCGCTGCACGCCGCCGGCGCCGAGGACCTGCTGCGGATCCTGCCCGAGGGCTACGACACCCGCATCCTGGACCGCGGCGCGAACCTCTCCGGCGGGCAGCGGCAGCGGATCGCGCTCGCCCGCGCCGTCGCCGCGGACGCGCCGGTGCTCGTGCTGCACGACCCGACCACCGCGGTCGACGCCGTCACCGAGCAGAACATCGCCGAGGCGCTGGTCGCCGCACGGCACCGCACCGACCGGGCGACCCTGCTGGTCACCCGCGCCCCGGCGCTGCTGCAGGCGGCGGACCGCGTGGTCTTCGTCCGCGACGGGCGGATCACCGCCGAGGGCGAGCACAACGATCTGATGGGACACGAGCAGTACCGGGAGGTGGTACGGCGATGAGCGCATCGCAGGGATTCCAGGGGACCCGCATGCCGGGCCTGGACTGGGACCGGCCGCTCGAGGAGGTCCTCGGCGAGGACGCGACCGCGCGCCGTCAGCTGGCCGAGCACGCGCAGCTGCTGCCCATCGCGGGCCCCGGCGCCTCGATGCGCTTCATGCTCGCGCGGCTGCGGGAGC
The DNA here is from genome assembly GCF_004362645.1 of Brachybacterium sp. AG952. Classification (NCBI taxonomy): domain Bacteria; kingdom Bacillati; phylum Actinomycetota; class Actinomycetes; order Micrococcales; family Dermabacteraceae; genus Brachybacterium; species Brachybacterium sp. AG952. Next base: position 207,229 of record NZ_SNXV01000005.1, read on the forward strand.
ACTGGCTCTCGGCCACGGCCACGCTGCTGATCACCGTCGGCGGCGCGGTCGCCGCCGCGATCCTCCCCCGTCTGATCGGCTCCGCCGTGGACGTGGTCGCCACCGGCGGCTCGAGCGCCGAGGTGTGGTCGCTGGGGCTGCGGATCCTCGGGGTCGGGGTGCTCCAGGCGGTGCTGATGGCGGCGGGCTGGTCGATGATCTCCGCGCTCGGCCAGCGGATCCTCGCCGGGATGCGCGAGGACGTGATCGACCGCGCCCTGGACCTGCCCGCGCAGACCATGGAGCGCACCGGCATCGGCGACGCTCTCTCCCGCGTCGCCGACGACGTGGACGTCGCCGCCCGGGCGGTGAACAACCTCGTCCCGAACCTCATCCAGCTCGGATTCCTGGTGCTGATCACCCTGGGCGGCATGGCGGTGCTCTCGCCGTGGCTGCTGCTCATGGTCGTGATCATCGTGCCGATGTACGTGCTGGCCGCGACCTGGTATCTGCGCCGCACCGGCCCGATCTACCGCCGCGAGCGGATCGCGATGGGCGCCCGCGCCCAGGGCCTGCTCTCCGCCATCCACGGCATCCCCACCGTGCACGCCTACGGCATCGAGCGGCGCGAGACCCGCCACGTGGCCGTGCTCTCGGAGACCGCCGCGCTGCTGAACATGCGCGTGATGCACCTGGTGAGCCGGCTGGTGCTGGGCCTGAACGTGCCCGAGAACCTGGCGCTGGCAATGGTGATCGGGGTCGGCTTCGTGCTGGTGCAGACCGGTGCGGCGCCCGTCGGCCTGGTCACCGCGGCGGCGGTGTACCTGGTGACCCTGTTCTGGCCGATGATGGCGGTGATCTTCAACCTCGACGAGGTCCAGTCGGCGCTGGCGAGCCTGGCGAGGATGGTCGGGGTGATCACCTCGATCGACCCGGCGGTCTCGCCCGGCAACGAGGTGCCCCGCGACGCCTCGATCCGCCTCGAGCAGGTCTCCCACGCCTACGGCGAGGACGAGGACGGCAACGAGCGGATCGTGCTGCGGCCGCTGGACCTCGAGATCGCCCCCGGCGAGACCGTCTCGTTGGTGGGCGCCTCCGGCGCGGGCAAGTCGACCCTCGCCGCGATCATGGCGGGCACCCTCGTCCCGCGCCACGGCCGGGTGCTGCACGGCGGTGCTGATCTCGCGAGCGCGGATCTCGAGGCCGTCCGACGCCATGCCTCGATCGTCTCCCAGGACGTGCACGTCTTCCGCGGCACGCTGCGGGAGGACCTGCAGCTGGCAGCGCCCGACGCCTCCGACGAGCTGCTGCGCGTGGCGCTGGCGCGGGTGGAGGCGCTCGCGTGGGTGGACCGGCTGCCGCAGGGCCTCGACACCGAGGTGGGCGAGAAGGGCGAGCGGCTCACCGCCGAGCAGTCCCAGCAGCTGGCCCTCGCCCGGGTCTCGCTGCAGGACCCGGCCGTGCTGATCCTCGACGAGGCCACGGCCGACGAGGGCTCCTCCGGGGCGCGGGTGCTCGAGCGCGCCGCGCTCGAGGTCGCCCGCGGCCGCACCACGATCATCGTCGCCCACCGCCTCTCTCAGGCGCGGGTCGCCGACCGGATCCTGGTGATGTCCGACGGGGCGGTCGTCGAGCAGGGCACGCACGAGGAGCTCGTGGACCGCGGCGGGGACTACGCCCGGCTGTGGGAGGCCTGGGCCGGCTGAGCCCGGGCCCGCGCGGGAGTCACTCCCCCCGTCGCACCAGCCCGGACTCGTAGGCGGCGACCACCAGCTGAGCACGGTCGCGCAGGGCGAGCTTGCCGAGTATCCGCGAGACGTGCGACTTGACCGTCTGCTCCGCCATCACCAGCTCGGCGGCGATCTCCCGGTTCGACAGCCCCCGCGCGACCGCTCGGAGCACGTCCAGCTCGCGCTCGGTGAGCACCGACATGCTCAGGTCGGCACCCGCCGCCCGCTCGGGACGCGCCACGAAGTCAGCGATGAGGGCCCTGGTGACCCGGGGAGCGAGCAGCGACTCCCCGTCGGCGACCACACGCACGGCCTGGACCAGCTCCTCGGGTGTGGAATCCTTGAGCAGGAACCCGCTCGCTCCGGCCCGGAGCGCCGAGAACACGTACTCCTCCGCATCGAAGGTGGTGAGCATGATGATCTTCGGCGGCGTCCCCGGCATCGCGAGCACCGCTCGGGTCGCCTCGAGCCCTCCGACCTGCGGCATCCGGATGTCCATCAGCACCACGTCCGGACGAGTCGTCCGGACCGTCTCGGTGATGCCCGCCCCGTCGGCCGCCGTCCCCACCACTTCGATCCCCTCCTGGGCGTCCAGGAGCGCCGCGAACCCACCTCGGATCATCGACTGGTCGTCGACGACCAGCACCCGGATGGGGTCCTGCGCGGTGGGGTCCACGGGGGCACGGTCCATAAGGCCACGGTATTCCCTCCGGAGGACGGCTCCCCTCCCCAGTCCGGCGCGCTGCCATGTTCCTGGTCCCTGACCGGCGCAGCCTGCGCCGGCTCGGGCCGGACCTGGCGCTGCTGTTCACCGGGCTCCCGCTGACCCTGCTCGCCGCGGCGCTGCTGCTGCCCCTGGCCGCGATCTCCGCCGCCCTGGCGATCCTCTGGGTGGGGGTGCTCCTGTTCCCCCTGACGCTGACCCTCTCCTCTGTGTTCGCCCGCTGGGACCGCATCCGCCTGCGGCGCTGGGGCCTCGGGATATCCGAGGCGCGGTACCGGCCGACCGAGCCCGGGGCCCGAGGTCAGCTGCGCCGCCTCGGCGACCCACGGCGCTGGCTGGACCTCGTCCTCGAGGGTCTGGTCGCGCTGCCGATCAGGGTGCTCACCGCGACCGCGACGCTGGCCTGGGCCCTGGGGGCGCTCGCGGGGCTCGGCTACGCGATCTGGGGCCGGCTGCTGCCCCCGCAGCTGTGGGAGGTCCCCGGGCAGTGGGCGCTCGCCCTGGTCGCCGGACTCCTGCTCGCGCTGACGCTGCCCGCCGTGGTGCACCTGCTCGCCCGCTTCGACGCGGTGGTCACCGCTCCCCTGCTGGGCGGTGAGGTCACCGGACCTCGCTTCCCCGCCTGGTCGGGGAGCATGCCGGCGGATCTCCCGACCTCCTCGGAGCCGGTGCCGCGCGAGACCGCGTGGAGCCGGATGACCATCGCCTTCCTCGCCTTCGTGCTGGTGGTCGTCGCCTGGCCGGTCACGGCGGTGGTCTACGACGTCCATCCGGCCGTCGCGATGGTCGTGACCACCGCGGCGGGCGCCGCCGCCGTGGCCGGTGCACGCTGGCCGTGGGCGGGGCTCTCCCTCTCGGCCGTGGCGGCGCTCGCGATGATGCTCGCCACCGCCCCCGCGCACCAGGCGGCGCCCTGGCCGTGGCCGGTCACCGCGCTGCTCGCCCACTGTCTCACCCTCGCGGTCCTCGCCGTCTTCCACCGCTGGTACTGGGTGCTGTCGGCCTGGTCCGCCGGGGCGGTGCTGACCCTGGTGTCGCTGCTGGTGACCGACTCCTCCGAGATGCCCGACGGCACCCTGCGCGCGGTGATGACCAACGGGGTGGTCCTGGTCGCGATCAGCGGCGGGGTCGTGCTGCTGGGCCTCACCGCGCGGCAGTGGATCCTGGTGCGCGGCCAGGTCGAACGCGCGCGGACCGTCAGCGCCGAGGAGATGCGCCGACGGCGCGAGCTGGAGGAGCGCGGGCGCATCGCCCGCGAGCTGCACGACGTGGTCGCGCACTCCATGTCGGTCATCACGGTCCAGGCGGGCACCGCGAGGTTCCGCCTGCAGCACCTGGACGAGGCGACCGTGAGCGAGTTCGAGGACATCGCCGCCTCCTCCCGCCAGGCGCTGGGCGAGATGCGCGCGCTGCTCGCGATCCTGCGCACCGAGGACTCCCTAGACGAGATGCCGATGCAGGGGCTGGACGACGTCGAGGACCTGGTGGCCTCCTCCCGGAGCACGGGTGCGAGGATCACCGCAGAGCTCGAGGAGGTTCAGGCTCCGCCGACGGTCGGCCTCACCGGCTACCGCGCGGTGCAGGAGGCGCTCAGCAACGCGCTGCGCCATGCGCGCGGGGCGGAGATCGAGGTCCGCGTGCGCGTCAGGGACTCCACCCTGGTGATCAGCGTCCTGAACGGTCCCCCGCCGGCCTCGGACCCCCTGCAGGACCCGATCCCGGGCGCCGGGCTGGGCCTGGCCGGAACGCGGGAACGGGTGCGCGCGCTCGGGGGCAGCGTCGAGAGCGGGCCGACGCCGGACGGCGGTTTCGCGCTGCGCGTGCGGATCCCGCTCGCGGGACCCCTACCGGGGTAGGGGCCCGAAGTTCGCTCCGGCGGGGGACGCGGATGACGGCGCCCGTCGCCTACCGTCGACACCATGACCACCACCGCCGTTCCGGCCGCGGGCCCGTATCGCGCCGCCGCGCACACCCGGGACTTCTTCGAGCTCACGCAGCGCGTGAAGGATGCGGGCCTGATGGGCCGCGACGTGCGCACCTACATGGTGCGCACCGCTGTGCTCGCCGCCGCGCTCATCGGCGCGTTCGTCCTGCTGCTCACGCTGGGCGGCACCTGGTGGCAGCTCGCCGTCGCCGCACTGTTCGGGGTCCTGTTCACCCAGGCCGCGTTCCTGGGCCACGACGCCGCGCATCAGCAGGTGTTCTCCAACGGTCGCCGCAACGAGTGGTTCTCGCGGGTGATCGGGAGCCTCGTGGTGGGGCTGAGCATCGCCTGGTGGAACCGGAAGCACAGCAAGCATCACGCCCATCCGAACACGATCGGCCGCGACGGCGACATCGCCGGCGGCGTGCTCGTGTTCGTCCCGGGCGACCAGGAGGGGCGCACCGGGTTCATGGGGTGGCTCGCCCGTCACCAGGGGTACGCGTTCATCCCGCTGCTGAGCCTGTTCGCGTTCGTGCTGCACTATGAGGCGATCTCCACCCTGCTGCGCCGGGACCGGGTCAAGCACCGTGCTCTCGAGCTGACCCTGGTGCTCGTGCGGATCCTCGGCTTCCCCGCGATCGTGCTGCTCACCCTCGGTCCCGGCCTCGGTGCAGCCTTCCTCGCAGTGCAGTTCGCCGTCTTCGGCATCACCATGGGAGGGTCCTTCGCCCCCAACCACAAGGGCATGGCGCTGATCCCGAAGGACCTCGAGGTGGACTTCCTGCGACGCCAGGTGCTCACGAGCCGCAACATCACCGGTGGCCGCCTGATGAGCATCGCGATGGGCGGTCTGGACCTCCAGATCGAGCACCACCTGTTCCCGCGGATGCCCTCGGCGAACCTGCGCAAGGTGCAGCCGATCGTCAAGGATTTCTGCGCCGAGCGCGGCATCACCTACACCGAGACCGATCTGGTCTCCTCCTACCGGGTCATCATCCGCTACCTGAACCGGGTGGGGCTCGGCTACGCGGATCCCATGGACTGCCCGCTGGCCGCGCAGCTGCGCGGGGCACCGGTCGGGGCCTGACGGACCGCACCGGTCGGCGCGCCGCCGACGGCCCCGGCGACGAAGAGCCCCCGCGACCCCTCGATCCGGCTCGAGCAGGTCGCCCTTGCCTACGGCGAGGACGGGCGCGAGCGGATCCTGATGATGTTCGAGGGGGCGGTCCTCGAGCAGGGCACGCACGAAGATCTCATGGCCCGCGGCGGGGACTGCGCCCGCCTGCGGGAGGCCCGGGCCGGCTGACGCCGCGGCGGTGCGCTCAGGTGCGGCGGGGGCGCAGCACGAACGCCCCGGCCGCGGCGAGCGCGAGGCCGACCAGACCCAGAGCGCCCGCCCCGGCCAGGCGCAGCACGACGGCCGTTCCGGGGCCGGTCCGGATGTCCCCGAGCTCGAGCACCGGACCCTCGGCGGCGTCGTCGGCGGGATCGCCCTCGACCTCGAGGGTGAGGATCAGGCGCACGCGCTCGTCCCCGGCGGGATCGGCCCCGGCCGTGCGCTGCATGCGGTGCATCTGGATCGTGTGGGTGCCCGGCAGCCAGGCACTGCGGATCGAGTCCTGGTCCGAGGCGCGGTTGCCGAGGTCGACGGGCGCCGCCATCCCGCCGCCGCGCACTGTGCCGGCGGAGCCGATCGCCGAGCGCCCGCCGTTCACCGCCACGGGGGCGCGGACGGCGTCCAGGACCCGCAGGGAGAGCTGGCCCGGTTCGTCCTCCGGCGCCGAGACGATCTCGGTGCGCCAGCGCAGGCGCTGGCCCTCCTGCACCGGAAGGCGCAGCAGCGCGGTCTCGCCCGGCACGAGCTCCAGCACGTGCGAGCCCGGGGCGACCTCGGTCGCGTCCGCGATCGAGCGGCCGGGCTCGAGCGGCTCGGGGTCCTCGGGGGCGACGGGCCGGGCGCCGTCGTCCTCGAGCGGCTCCTCGAGAGCGGGGGCGCCGCCGCCGAGGCCGGCCGGCTGCACCGCGAGCTGGAGCTCGACGGGCAGCGGGTCCTCGCGGTCCTTCGGCCCCTCCCGGGCGACCTTCACGAACAGCTCCTCGCCCGCGCAGCCGTCGGGGCCCATCGCCTCGGAGACCGCGGTGGTGGTGATCGGACCATCGCCCTCCTGCGACTCACCGACGTCCGTGCGGCCCGTGTCGTCGCACGCCTCGCCGCCGGCGGTGAGGAAGGAGACGTCGAGGGTCAGCGGCGTGCTCTCCTCGGGCAGACCGCCTGCGACGGGCGGGGCGGCGATCGTCGCCGCGGCATGCACCCGCTGGCCGTCCTCCACCGCGATCCGGTAGTACTTCACGGTGCCGTCCTCGCCGCTCTCGGCGCCGCCGCGCTCGAGGACGTCCCGGTGCAGGCCGGGCTCGAGCAACGGGGCCTCGGCGAGGGAGGCGCCGCCGGAGACCTCGGGGCCCTGCGCGGCGTAGGCGATCGCGGGCGGCTCCCCCTCGGCCAGCACCGGGAGCTCCGGGACCGGACCGGCGAGCGCGGGCAGGACGGGCGCGGCGAGCACGAGGGCGCCGCCTGCCGCGAGCAGTCGCGGGGCGGCGCGGGGCGGGAGGCGGTGCCCTAGCATGACCACCATCATGTCCGATGTCATCGCCGGCCGCATCGCGCTGCTCGAACCCCTCGCCCGGGGCGCCTCCGGCTCCCTGTGGCGCGCCGTGGACCGTCGCTTCGACGCGGTGTGCGCCGCGAAGGTGATGCGTCAGCGGGACGGCGCCGAGGTGCTCCGCTTCGTGCGCGAGCAGGCCGCGGGCGGCATCGGGGCGCACCCCCACCTGCTGCCGCCCTACACCTGGGTCGCCGAGGACGACACGATCGTGCTGGTCATGCCGCTGGTGCACGGCGGGACCCTGGCGAGCGCCGTCGCCGAGCACGGCCCCCTCTCCCCCTCCCTCGTCGCGCACCTGCTGCGCCAGCTGCTGGACGCGCTCGCGGCGATGCACGCGGCGCGCTGGGTGCACCGCGACGTGAAGCCCGCGAACCTGCTGCTGGACAGCACCGGCCACGGAGCACCGCACCTGCTGCTCGCCGACTTCGGCATCGCGCTGCACGAGAGCGACATCCGCCTGACCGAGACGGGCCTCGTCCACGGCACCCCCGGCTTCATGGCCCCGGAGGCGCTCGAGGGGGACACCGGCTCGGCCGCCCAGGACGTCTGGGCGGCGGGGGCCTGCGCCCTCGAGGCGCTGGACCCGCGCCCTCCCCGCGAGCGGCCCGAGCCGGCCCGTGCCCTGGACCGGCTCGAGCGGGCGCTGCGCGGCAGCGCCGACCCCTCCGCCGCAGGGCTCGGCGCGCTGCTGCACTCGCTGCTCGCCGCGGACCCCGCGCGGCGGCCGGGCGCCGCAGAGGCCCGGGACACGATCCCCTCCGACCTCGGGCCGGTCGAGCAGTGGTCCCGCAGCGCCTCCGGGGCGCCCTTCGCGGTGCACGACCGGATCGTGGCCGGCGACGGCCGGGCCGAGGTGCCGCTCGAGGGCCCCGGGTCGCTCGCCGGTGCGGCGCCGGGCCTGCACGAGCGCCTGGACGCGCGCTCCGCGGCGCAGTCCGCGCCCGCGGTGTCGGGAGCGCCCGCGGCATCGGCCGCGCCCGCGCCGGCACCCGCGCCGTCGACGTCGGCCGCCGGGACCCCGCCCGCCCCGACCGTCCGGGCCCGGTGGGAGGACGCCACCACCACCGAGCGCGTCGCCGAGGCGCCGACCGCCGAGGACCCCCGACCCGCGCCCTCGCGGCGCCGCCTCGGGCTCGGCGTGCTGCTGCTCCTCCTCGCGCTGCTGTGCCTCCTCGGCGCGGCGGGCCTGGCCTGGACCGCGCTGACCTGAGCCGACGCACCGACTCGGCGCCCTCCGCGACGGCGTGCCGCCACCGGCTGAGATGACGACGAGGTAGGGTCGCCCCATACGCCTACCCCTCCACGGGCAGCGCAGCCCCGGCCCGGTGGCCGGTCGGTACGGGGCGTCCGCGGAGGCCGATCCGGCCGGGACCGCCACCATGTCTTCCACCCCGCGCTGGTCGCCCGGCGACCAGGTGACCTGGACCTACTACACCCCGCAGCACCCCACCCGCACCGTCCGCCCCGGCACCGTCGTGCTCGACGACGACCGCGGCGTGGTGGTGTGGATCGCCCCCGGCACCGAGGTGCTGCTGCCCGTGCTCGAGTCCGGGGCGGCGCTGCGCCGCGCCGGCGACGAGGGCATGTTCACCGCGCCCCGCGTGCAGTCCAAGCAGCTCTGGACCGGCAACGGGATCCTCATGATCGGCCTGCCCGACAAGCCCTACTCGATCTGGCTGTTCTACAAGGACGACGGCTCGCTGGGCTGCTACTACGTCAACCTCGAGACCCCCTACGAGCGGACCGAGGAGGGCCTGCGCACCCGCGACCTGGTGCTCGACCTGGTGGTCCTGCCGCGCCGCGACTGGCACTACAAGGACGAGGACGAGCTCGAGGGCGCCGAGCGCACCGGCTACTTCAGCCCCGAGGAGGTCGAGGGGATCCGCGCCGCCGGCCGCGACGCCGAGCAGCACATCGCCGAGTGGACCTACCCCTTCTCCGCCGGCTACGAGTACTTCTTCCCGGACCCCACCTGGGAGCTGCCGCGGCTGCCCGAGCACTACAGCTGGGACCTGGACCTGACCCGACGCTGAGCGCAGGGGCCGGGCCCGGTGGCAGGATGGCCCCATGTCCTCAGAGAACCTCACCCGGGACGAGGCGCGCCGCCGCGCCTCCTTCCTCAGCACCGATGCCTACGAGATCCGGCTGGACCTCACCACCGACGAGCGGACCTTCCGCACGGAGACCACGCTGCGCTTCGACGCCGCGGAGGCGCAGGAGACCTTCCTCGACCTGATCGCCGAGGAGGTCCACGAGATCGAGCTCAACGGAGAGCTCCTGCCCGATCCCGCCTCCCGCTTCGACGGCGCCCGCGTCCGCCTGCCCGCCCTCGCCGAGGGCGCCAACACCGTGCGCGTCCTGGCCACCGGCCGGTACATGAACACCGGCGAGGGCCTGCACCGCTTCGTCGACCCCGTCGACGACGAGGTGTACCTCTACACCCAGTTCGAGGTCTCCGACGCCCGGCGCATGTTCGCCTGCTTCGAGCAGCCCGACCTCAAGGCGACCTACCAGCTCACCGTCACCGCGCCCGACCACTGGCGCGTCATCTCCAACTCCCCCACCCCGGAGCCGTCGGTCGCGGGCGAGGGCACGGCGACCTGGACCTTCTCCCCCACCGAGCGGATGTCCACCTATCTCATCGCGCTCATCGCCGGCAACTACCAGGGCGGGACCGGCGAGGTCACCGCGCGCGACGGCCGCACGATCCCGATGGGCGTCTTCGCCCGCGCCTCGCTGGCCGAGCACGTCGACGCCCAGAACGTCATCGATGTGACGAAGGCCGGCATCGACTTCTACGAGCAGGCCTTCGACCAGGACTTCCCGTTCCGCAAGTACGACCAGGTCTTCGTGCCCGAGTACAACATGGGCGCGATGGAGAACCCCGGCGCGATCACCTACGTCGAGTCCTACGTCTTCCGCTCCGACGTCGCCGACGCGGTGCGCGAGCGGCGCGACCTCACCATCCTCCACGAGCTCGCCCACATGTGGTTCGGGGACCTGGTGACCATGCGCTGGTGGGACGACCTGTGGCTGAACGAGTCCTTCGCCGAGTACGCCTCCACCCTCGCCAGCGCCGAGGTGACCCGCTGGGACGACGCCTGGACCACCTTCGCCCTGTCGGAGAAGAGCTGGGCCTACCAGCAGGACCAGCTGCCCTCCACCCACCCGATCGTCGCCGACATGGTCGACCTCGAGGCCGTCGAGACGAACTTCGACGGCATCACCTACGCCAAGGGCGCCTCCGTGCTGCGCCAGCTGGTCGCCTACGTCGGCCGGGAGGAGTTCTTCGCCGGCGTGCGCGCCTACTTCGCGAAGCACGCCTGGGGGAACACCGAGCTGCGCGACCTGCTCACCGAGCTCGAGGCCACCAGCGGCCGCGACCTGACCCGCTGGGCGCAGCTGTGGCTGCAGCGCTCCGGGGTGAACACCCTCGCCCCCGTGATCGAGCACGACGCCGACGGCGCCGTCTCCCGCTTCGCGATCCGGCAGACCGCCCCGGCGGAGCACCCGGTGCTGCGCCCGCACCGCCTGCAGGTGGGCGGTTTCTCCCTGCAGGACGGGACGCTGGTGCGCACCGAGACGCTCGAGCTCGACGTCGACGGGGAGCTCACCGAGGTGCCCGAGCTCGCCGGACGCCGCGCCGACCTCTGGCTGCTCAACGACGGCGACCTGACCTACACCAAGGTGCGCCTGGACGCCGACTCCCTCGCCGTCGCGATGGAGCACCTGCGGGACCTCGAGGACCCGCTGGCCCGCACCCTGCTGTGGTCCGCCGCCTGGGACATGGTGCGCGACGCCGAGCTGCCCAGCCGCCGCTTCCAGCAGCTGGTGCTCGCGAACCTCACCGGGGAGAGCTCCTCCTCCGTGGTCCGCACCCTGCTCCAGCAGCTCGAGTCCGTGGCGGGCCCGTACGCCGCCGCGGAGGAGCGCGCCGGCCGTACCGAGCAGGCGGCCGACGCCGTCTGGGCCCTCGCCCAGGAGGCCGAGGCCGGCTCCGACACGCAGCTGCAGCTGCTGGAGAGCTTCGCGCGCCTGGCCCGCACCACCGAGCACCGCAGCACCCTCGAGGGGCTGCTCGGCGGCGGCATCGCCCTGCCCGGCCGCGAGATCGACACCGATCTGCGCTGGAAGCTCGTGATCTCCCTGGCCGTGCTCGGCGGGATCGACGCCGCCGGCATCGACGAGCAGCTCGCGGCCGACGACACCCAGTCCGGCCGCAAGCACGCCCTCACCGCCCGTGCCGCGCTGCCCACCGAGGTCGCCAAGGCCAAGGCGTGGCGCCGCACGGTCGAGAAGGACACGCTGGCCAACGAGTCGGTCACCGCGGTGGTGCAGGGCTTCCGCCGCGTCACCGACGAGACGCTGATCGCCCCGTACCGTCCGCGCTACTTCGAGGAGATCTCCCGGATCTGGGCGGAGCGCTCGAACGAGATCGCGACCCGCCTGGTCTCCGGCTACTTCCCGCACTCCTACGGCGGGCAGGGCGTGCTCGACGCCGCGGACCAGTGGCTCGCCGACTCCGAGGACGCTCCCTTCGGCCTGCGCCGCATCATCATCGAGGGCCGCGACACCGTCGCCCGCCAGGAGCGGGTGCGCGCCGCGGACGTCGAGTGAGCCGACGGTGACGAGCCTCGCCCCGTCCGGGCCATGACGTCCCCGGCGGGGCGAGGATATCGTCGAGGACATGCCTGACGACTTCCCTCCCGATCTCGGTCCTCTGCTCGCGACACCCTCCACCGAGGAGGCGCTGAGCCTCGCCGACCAGCTGCTCCGGTGGCTCGCCACCAGCGGCGTGAAGATCGTCGTGATCCTCGTGGCGGCCACCGTCCTCAGCCTGGTGGCCGGCTGGCTGCTGCGCCGCTTCTTCACCACGATGGTGCAGTCCGGCTCACGGATCTCGAACGCGGCGAGCACCGTCATCAAGCGCGATCCCCGCTCGCAGAAGGCCGCCCAGGCACGTCGCGAGCAGCGCGCCGAGACCCTCTCGAACGTGGCCCGGAACGTGGCCCGCGCCGTGATCTGGGCGATCGCGTTCATGATGATCCTCTCCGAGATCGGCGTGAACATCGCCCCGGTCATCGCGAGCCTCGGCGTGGTCGGCCTCGCCGCCGGCATCGGCGCGCAGACGATCATCAAGGACGTCGTCGCGGGCATCGTGATGCTCTTCGAGGACATCGTCGCCGTCGGCGACTGGGTGGACCTCGAGTACGCGGAGGGCACCGTCGAGTCGATCAACCTGCGCGCCACCCAGGTGCGCGGCATCGACGGCGTGCTGTGGACGGTGCGCAACGGCGAGATCATCCGCGTGGGCAACTACGCGCGCGGCTTCTCCAACGCAGTGGTCACCCTCGACATCGACGCCGGTGCCGACGATGAGACGGTCACGAGGATCCTCGAGCAGGTCACCGCCGATCTCCAGGCCGACCCGCAGTGGAAGGAGCCGATCCTCGCCCCGGCGGACATCAGCGGCATCCTCGACGTCGACGGCAACCGCTACCAGCGCCGCGTCGTGGTGCAGACCGTCCCCGGCCAGCAGTGGGGCGTCGAACGGGAGCTGCGGTCACGGATCCGCGCCGGCTTCGCCTCCGCCCACGTCGCCTTCGCCCTGCCCCGCTTCGTCGAAGCGGGGAAGTGACCCCCGCCCGCACCCGAAGAGACGGAGCACGACCATGACCACTCCCGCAGGCCGCTCGCCCGAGCAGCAGAGCTTCTACGACGCCGTCGGCGGCGCGCCGACCTTCGCCCGGCTGGTCGAGCGGTTCTACGAGGGCGTCGCCGAGGACCCGCTGCTGCGCCCGATGTACCCCGAGGAGGACCTCACCGGGGCGAAGCACCGCCTGGAGACCTTCCTCGCCCAGTACTGGGGCGGGCCGAAGACCTACGGCGCCGAGCGCGGGCATCCGCGGCTGCGGATCCGCCACGCCCCCTTCCCGGTCTCCCCCTCGGCGCGGGACGCCTGGCTCCGCCACATGCGCGTGGCCCTGGACGAGCTGGAGCTCGCGCCGCTGCACGAGCAGACGCTGTGGGACTATCTCGAGCGGGCCGCCCACTCGATGCTCAACACGGTCGACGGCGGCGAGGCGCCCGCGGCCGGGCAGCAGGTCCCCGACCGGCTCGCCTGAGAACGGTCGATGGTTTGCTTTTCCCCCCCCCGGCCTATGAGAGCGTCTGGGAACAGCATTCTTCATGAGAATCAGGGGGAGGGGAGCCACATGAACACCCGCAATGTTGCAAAAGCGACCACACTGGTTGCGACCGCAATTCTTGCAATGACCGCCGGTCTCACGTCAGCCCATGCCGACACCAGCAAAGCTGCAACAGCGAATCCCATCGAGTCGACGTCGGCAACTGATCCATATCAGCAGTCTCTTACCGCAGAAGATGGCACCGTGGTCACCTTCACGCTCGACCCAGCCGCACAGACATTGACCGTCACCAATACTCGGGGAGATCGAGAAGTGGTGACAGTCCCCGAAGACGTCCTGAGGGACCTCACCTCGGACGCGGCCGCTGCCACGCCGGGCGCGATCTCACCCCAGCGAGTGAGCGTCGAGACATGCAAGAACATTCTCTCCGCCGCAGGGTATGCCAATGGCATCGTGTGGACACTTGCGACGATCGCTGCCGCACCGACTCTTGCAGGATCGCTCGTCGGGGCGGGAGCGGGCGTCATCACCTCAGCGATGATCACGGAAGCGGGACGCCTCTGCAAATGAATGAATCCACCCCTGCCCGACAGGGTCAGCACACCGATAGGCGCCACCGTCTCGAACGGTGGTGGGCCGGACTCTCTCGGGCCAAAAGATTCCCGGTGATCGCGGCGTTGATCTTCATCCCTCTGGGACTGATCTCCACCGTGAGCTTCTGCCAGCTGATCCGCGATCCGAGCCTGGCGCCCGGATTTCAGTGGTCCGCGGCACTCCAGCTGGCGACGGGCGTGGCGTGCATCTTCTGGTACCGCTCGCCTGCCAAGAGCAGGCGAACGGTGCTCGCACATACCGCACTCGGCGTGGCACTTCTTCTGAGCACCGGCTTCGCGCTGTACATAGGGATGCAGGCGCTGCGCGCGCAGGTTCTCGGTGTGGGCCTGCTGCAGGCTGCGGGGCTCTGATAGGTGGCCTCCACCGAAGTCAGTCCCGGAAGGTCAGCGGCTCGCCCGTGAAGGCGCGCAGCGACTCGCGGGCCTCCTGCTCGAGGCGGACCGGGGAGCCGGTCTCCGCGTCCACCAGCACCATGACGGTGCGGGCGCGGGCGTAGGGCGCCCTCCCCTCGGGGTCGTCGCGGGTGAGGACGAGATAGTCCGCGGTCAGGCTCGCCCCGCCGATCCGGGAGAGCCACAGCCGCACCACCACGCCGTCGCGGCGGTGGCCGAGCTGACGGACGTACTCGATCCGCTGAGAAGCGATGACCGTGGCGATGTCCGTGTCCTCGGTACCGGCGCCGCTGACCGGCAGGGCGGCGGGCGGCTGCTGCGCCCCGAGCGCGAGCTGATCGGGCGCGGGCTGCCAGAAGGCGGCGATGCGGGCCTCCTCGAGCAGGCGCACCATGGCGGCGTTGTTCACGTGCCCGTAGGCGTCGAGGTCGGTCCAGCGCACGGGGACGGGCACGTCCAGCGGTGCGGGGTGCTCGGGCGTGGCGTCGGTGGTGATCGAGAACTGCATGATGCTCATGCTAGTTCGCCGGACCGGCACGGCCTGACCAGTACGATCGGGGCATGACCGCCTCGAACCCCGACCACGCGCGCATCGCCGCGGGCCTCGTCGACCTGCTGGACCTCCGTCCCGTCGATGCCGCGGGGGCGGCATCCTCCCCCACCGCCATCGCCGTCTACGAGGGGGACTCCTCCCCGCAGCCCGGCGGTCACGTCTTCGGCGGCCAGGTGATGGGCCAGGCCGTCACTGCGGTGGGCCGCACCGCCCCGGAGGGCCGTCGGATCCATTCGATGTACTCCTACTTCCTCGCCCCGGGCGATCCCGCGCACCCGATCCGCTTCGAGGTCGACGCGCTGCGCGACGGCGGCTCCTTCTCCGTACGACGCGTGCTCGCGACCCAGCCCGGCCGCACCGAGGAGGAGGGCGAGCGCACGATCCTCGCCATGACCGCCTCGTTCCAGGAGGAGCAGGAGGGGCTCGAGCACGCCGAGCACTCCCCCGAGGCCCCGGACCCCGAGGGGCTGCCGACGACCGCCGAGGTGCTCGCGGGAATCGAGCACCCGGTCGCCGAGTACTGGTCCAGGCAGCGGCCGATCGACATCCGCCACGTTACCGACCCGATCTACCTGCGGCCCGACGCGAACGGCGGCACGATCGACGCGCAGATGGTGTGGATGCGCACCCTCGCCCCGGTGGACGCGGACCCGCTACTGCACGACGCGATCCTCGCCTTCGCCAGCGACTACACGCCCTTCGAGCCGATCCTGCGCAAGCAGGGCCTGAGCTGGATGACGCCCGGTCTGAAGATGGCGACCATCGATCACGCGATCTGGTGGCACCGCCACGTGCGGGCCGACGAGTGGCTGCTGTACGTCCAGCGCTCCCCCTCCGCCTCGGGCGGGCGCGGTCTCACCCACGGGCAGATCTTCGACCGGTCCGGGGAGCTCGTCGCGACGGTCACGCAGGAGGGCATGATCCGCGCGCCGCGCCGGGGCTGATCCGCCGGGGCTGATCGGGCGGGGTCGTGATCCGGCGGGACTGTGATCCGGCGCGGCCGCCGCCGGTCAGGACATGACCGTGCGGGCGGCCTCCTGGGCGCGGGGCAGCGCCTCCTCCGCCGTGGTGTCGCCGCGGAACACCTCGGCGATGATCGCGAGGGCCTCGCCGGTCGCCTCCGCGGAGCGGGCCCCGTGCTCGGGGAGGGCCGGATCCTGCGGCACCTCCACCGCGGAGACGTCCACGCCGACGCCCGCCCAGCTCTCCTCCCAGGCGCCGCGCAGGTCGCGGTGCGCGGGGATCCCGAGGCGGTTCTCGGCCAGCGACCGCTGCCCCTCGACCGAGCCGAGCCAGCCCAGCAGCCTCCCGATCGCCGCGGCGCGGTCCTCGTCGTCGGGATCCACACCGGCGGCCGCGACGGAGTGCACCAGCGGACGGGCGCCCTCGGGCCCCGCGACCACCGGGTGCAGGGTCCACTCGAAGGCGCCGTCGATCTCCTCGACCAGGGTGTGGAGGTCGTAGGTGCCGGTCTGCAGCAGCCCCAGCCGCCCGCCGACGAAGAGGTCCCGGCAGCGGCCGGGCTCCTCGACGGTCTCGGCCGCGGCGGGCGCGAGATGGGAGGAGGCGAGGTCGGCGAGGTACTGGATCGCGGCGACGCCCTGCTCGGTGGCGAGGGTGACGGCGCCCTCCTCGTCCTGCCAGGCCCCGCCCTGCCCGGCGAGGAACGGGCCGAGCACCGAGGAGCGGTCGGGATGGGCGCTGAAGCCGTGGGTGGTGCGGGCGGCGGGGTCGAAGCCCTCGTCCCCGGGATGGCGGCCCTCCCCGTCGGCGGTGAGGGCGGTGGCGAGCTCCCGCAGCGGATCGGAGCCCGCGCCGGGGTCGAAGACCAGCGCGGAGGCGTCCCCGCCTGCGGCGGCGACGAGGCCCTGGTTCGCGATCAGCAGGCTCTGGTCGTAGTACTGGGGCACGCCCCACAGCGTCTCGTCGATCCGGTGGAGGTCGGTGGCGACCTGCTCCCAGGCGGAGCTGTCGCCCCCGACGATCTCGCCGACGTCCAGCAGCACCTCCGCGGCGTGGGTCTCGGCGAGATGGGCGGTGTTCATCCACAGCACGTCGGGCAGGGTGCCGCCGGCGACGTCGAGCGGCAGCTGGGTCCAGTAGTCGTCCCAGCTCAGCACCTCGAGCTCGACCTCGATGCCGCTGTCCGCGGTGAACGCGGCCAGCGACTCCTCGTAGGCGGCGCCGGCCGCCTCGCTCCACACCCGCATCCGGAGCCGGTCGCCGTCCTCGAGCTCGGCAGGGGCGCCGCGGGAGCAGCCGGAGAGGGCCCCGGCCCCGGCCAGTCCCGTCGCGGCGGCGGTGAGCAGGAGCTGTCGACGGGTCGGCACGGGTTCGGGGCCTCTCTGATGGGTGCGTCGGGCGGTGAGCCTCAGGCGGTGGTCACCAGCCCGAGCTCGGCGCGGGAGGACAGCACCGGATGCTGCGGGGTGACCCGCACGGTGCAGCCCACCCGGCCGGGGACGGCGAGGGCGAAGCGGGCGGCGAAGCGCCCGTCGTCCCCGCGTCGCAGCGGGATCAGCTGCGGATCGATGATCTCATCCCCGTCGGCGACCTCTCCCAGGACCGCCTCGACCAGCACGTCCTCGTCCGTGAGGCCGGCGAGGTCGATCTCGGCCGAGAGGGTGACCTCGGCGCCGGTCGCCACCTGGTCCTCGGTCGTGCCCTCGAGGCGCACATCGCGCACGGCGATCTGCGACCACTCCTGGCCCACACGGGCCTTCCACTCGGTGAACGCCCCGGCCAGCGCGGGATCCGCGGCGAAGGCGCCCGCGGCACGAGCGGCCGGGAGGTAGAGGTCGGTGACGTAGTCGCGCACCATCCGGGCGGCGGTGATCTGCGGGGCGATCCGCACCAGGGAGGAGCGGACCTTCGTCATCCAGCCGCGCTGCATCCCGCGCGCGTCGCGCTCGTAGAACAGCGGCGCGATCTCCTGCTCGAGGATCTCGTACAGCGCCCCGGCCTCGATCCGGTCGCGCTCGACCTGGTCGGCGACGTCAGCGGTCGGGATCGTCCACCCGGCCGCGGCGTCCTTCATCTCGTCCCACCAGCCGTCGGAGATGGAGAAGGTCAGACCGCCGTTGAGCACGGCCTTCATGCCCGAGGTGCCGGAGGCCTCCTCGGGGCGGACGGGGTTGTTCAGCCAGACGTCGGCCCCGGCGATCAGCACCGAGGCCATGCGGATGTCGTAGTCGGGCAGGAAGACGATCCGGTGGCGCACGCCGTGGTCGTCGGCGAACTGCACCAGCTGCTGGAGGAACTCCTTGCCGGGGCGGTCGGCCGGGTGGGACTTGCCGGCCACGACGATCTGGACCGGGCGCTCCTCGTCCAGCAGGATCCGCTTGAGGCGCTCGGGATCCGAGAGCATCAGCGTCAGCCGCTTGTAGGTCGAGACGCGGCGGGCGAAGCCGATGGTCAGGACGCCCGGGTCGAGGATGTGGTCGGTCCAGGCGAGCTCGGCCTCGTCGGCCCCGCGGCGCAGCCAGGAGTCCTTCACGTGCTTGCGCGCCATCGCCACGAGGTCTGCGCGCAGCGCGTCCCGGGTGGAGGTGAGCTCGTGGTCGGTGAGGGTCGACAGCGCGCTCCAGTCCGACATGGAGGAGACGTCGACGTCGCCGAGCGCCTTCTTGTACAGGTCGTCCATGTGGGCGGAGGTCCAGGTGCGGCGGTGCACGCCGTTGGTGACCGAGCCGATCGGGACCTCGGGCACGTCGAAGCCCGGATACAGGTTCTGGAACATCCCGCGGGAGACGGCGCCGTGGAGCTTCGCGACGCCGTTGGAGCGCTGGGCGATGCGGAAGCCGAGCTGGGCCATGTTGAAGATGTCGCCGCCCTCCTCGATGCCGAGCGCGAGCGCGGCCTCGACCGGGAGGGAGGGGATCAGGCGGGAGAGCCCGTTCTCGTCGGCGTCGAGGTAGCCGCGCAGCTGCGAGGCGTCGAAGCGGTCGATGCCTGCGGGGACCGGGGTGTGGGTGGTGAAGACGGTGCCGGCGCGCACCTCGGCGACGGCCTCGGAGAACCCGGCGCCGCCCTCGATCAGGCGACCCACGCGCTCCAGCCCGGAGAACCCGGCGTGGCCCTCGTTGAGGTGGAAGACGGTGGGGGCCGGTCCACCGGTGACGCGGGCGTACTCCTGCACGGCGCGGACGCCGCCGATGCCCAGGACGATCTCCTGGACGATGCGGTGCTCGTGGTCGCCGCCGTAGAGGCGGTCGGTGATCTGGCGGGCGGACTCGTCGTTGCCCTCGACGTTCGTGTCCAGCAGCAGCAGCGCGACCCGGCCCACCTGGGCCTTCCACACGGCGATCGCCACGTCGCGGCCACCCGGGAGGGTCACGCGGACGGTGAGCTGGGTGCCGTCCTGCTCGAGGACGGGCTCGACGGGGAGGTCGGCGGGGTCGTTGAGGCGGTACTCCTCCTGCTGCCAGCCGCTGCGGTCCAGGGACTGGGAGAAGTAGCCCCACTGGTAGAGCAGGCCGATGGCGGTCAGGGGGACGCCGAGGTCCGAGGCGGACTTCAGGTGGTCGCCGGCGAGGATGCCGAGGCCGCCGGAGTAGATCGGCAGGGTGGGGGTGATCCCGAACTCCATGGAGAAGTACGCGATCGAGGAGCCCTGGCCGGTGCCCTGCTCGCCCGGGACGGTGCGCTGGAACCAGCGGCCGGAGTCGAGATAGGTGCGCAGGTCCCCGACCTCGGAGCGCATCCGTGCGAGGAAGGACTCGTCCCGCGCCGCCTCGGCCAGGCGCCCGGCGGGAACCATGGGCAGCATCGCGAAGGGGTTCTCGCCGCTGTCGACGAAGGCCTGCGGGTCCAGGCTGCGGAACAGGTCGACGGTCTGTCGACGCCAGGACCAGCGCAGGTTCAGCGCGAGATCGCGCAGGGGGGCGAGGGCGTCCGGGAGCTCGGAGGCGACGGTGATCGTGGAGATCGGCTTCATGGCCCCCAAGATACCCGAGCCGGCCCTTCTTCTTGCAGTGGACTTGCGCGTCGATACCGCCGAAGTCCGGGAGAATTTCTAGACCCTCACCAGCGCTGTTGGGACACCTCCCGTTCATCCGCGCGAGTGGCCGTCACGATCTGTCAACCCTCTTGCAAGAACTTTCAGCGAACTCCGCTCCCCTCCTCCTCCCCCTGTCGTCCCCGTTCCGAGCGCTCCGCGCCCGCGACGGCGCTCCTGCCTGCCACAATGGGGGCGGCACCGTGGGGGCGGTGCCGTCGACGAGAGCACAGCGCATGGAGGGGCCCGGATGGTCAGCGAGGCAGCGACCGGGGACGTCATGGATATTCCCGGGATCCCGGAGGACACGATCGATCTCGGGGAGCGGCTCGATCCGGTGCGGACCCTCCTGCGGCGCACCGCGGGCGGGGACCGTCGCGCAGCCGGTGCGCTGCTGGACGTGCTCGGTCCGCGGATCCACGGTCTCGCGGTCCACGTGACCGGCTCCGCCGCCCGCGCCTCGGCGCTCACCGTCAGCGTGCTGCGCTCGTGCCTGCGCGATGCCGCCGAGCTCGCCGCGAGCGGGCTGCCCGGCGAGGCGGCGGTGCTGGACCGGGCCCGACGCGCGGCGCTCGCGACCCGTCCCAGCGGTGACGTCCGCTCGCTGGTCTCCCCCGCCGCCGCGAACGACCGCACCCGTGATCGTCGGGAGGTGGACGTGCTGAGGGTCCTGCTCGGCCTCCCGCTGCCGCAGCGCGCCCTCGTCGAGTCCGCAGCGCAGGGCCGCTTCGCGGCGACGGGGGCCGAGCGGCCGGGAGCCGCGACCGCCCTCGCCGAGGTCCTCGACGCGCTCGTGCCCCTCGGCGGCCCGGAGGACCCGGAGCTGCGGGCCCTGGCCGCCCTCGACGCTCTGGCCCTCGCGGACCCCTCGGAGCGGGCACGGCTGAAGGAGATCGCGCGAGGTCCCGAGACCGCGGGCGTGCACCGCCACGCGATCGAGGCGGCGGCGCGGCTGACGCTCCTGACCGCGGTCCCGCCCTCGCGGGACCTGCACGTGGCCGTGCTCGAGGGCTTCGCCCCGGAGCCGGTCCCCGCCCCGGAGCCCGAGGCGGCCTACAGCGGCGACTACGCGACCCCGGTGCTGGGCACGGACTCGCAGCGCCGCGTGGTGGGGCCGCCCGCCCGTCCCGGTGCCGCACCGGCCGCGGCGCCCAGGGCCGGGACGCCGACCCCGTCGGCCCTGTCGGCCCCGACGCCCGTCCCCTCCGGCGGTGAGCAGGCCGCCCCGGAGGCCGCCCCCTCCTTCGCCTTCCGTCCCGGCGACGAGGCGGAGCGCGGCCGCCGTGCTCGCCGCCGGCGCCGACAGCAGGCCCGCGCCGGGACGCGCCGCACGCCCTGGATCTCCCGCACGCTCGCCGCGCTCCTGGCGGTGACCGCGCTGGTGCTGGGCGGGCTGCTGGTGACCGCCCGCGGCGATCTCGCGGAGGCCGAGGAGTTCACCGACACCTGGGCGACGCTCTCCCTCTCCCCCGAGGCGCAGCTCGTGCCCGGGCTGAGCGACAACGGCACCTGGCAGGCGGTGATCGCGGAGGACGGTGTGGCGCTGCGCGCCGAGGGCGTCGCCGGCTGGGACGGCGAGGTGCTCGAGCTGTGGGGCGAGACCGACGGGGTCGCGCGGAGCCTGGGCGTGCTGGACCTCTCCCGCGACGGCGAGATCGCGTTCACCGCCGACGGGACCGCCGATCGTCTGCTGGTCACGCGGGAGATGGCACCGGGCAGCGGCTCCGGCTCCCCCTCCCCGCGAGTGGTGGCGACGCTCGACCCCGGGATCGGCGGCATCTGAGCGAGGCGCTCGTCGGGCGCGGACCGCGGCCCGGCGTCGGCGCCCGCTCTGCCGCCCGGCCAGGACGATGCCGGGACGACGCAAGGGGCCGATCACCTCGCGGTGATCGGCCCCTTGCGTCGGCTGGACCGGTGCTCCCGGCCCGGACCTCAGTCGCGGGTCAGGCGGCGGTAGGTCACGCGGTGCGGTCGCGCGGCCTCCTCGCCCAGGCGGGCGACCTTGTTCTGCTGGTAGGACTCGAAGTTGCCCTCGAACCAGTACCAGTTCGCCGGGTTCTCCTCGGTGCCCTCGAAGGCGAGGATGTGGGTCGCCACGCGGTCCAGGAACCAGCGGTCGTGGGAGACGACCACGGCGCAGCCGGGGAACTCCAGCAGAGCGTTCTCGAGCGAGCCGAGGGTCTGCACGTCCAGGTCGTTCGTCGGCTCGTCCAGGAGCAGCACGTTGCCGCCCTGCTTGAGCGTGAGCGCGAGGTTCAGGCGGTTGCGCTCGCCGCCGGAGAGCACCCCGGCCTTCTTCTGCTGGTCCGGGCCCTTGAAGCCGAACTGGCTGACGTAGGCGCGCGAGGGGATCTCGACCTTGCCGACCTGGATGTAGTCCAGCCCGTCGGAGACGACCTCCCAGAGGTTCTTCTCCGGGTCGATGTTCTCGCGGTTCTGGTCGACGTAGCTGATCTTGACGCTCTGGCCGATCTTCAGCTCGCCGCCGTCGAGCTCCTCGAGGCCCACGATGGTCTTGAACAGGGTGGTCTTGCCGACGCCGTTGGGGCCGATGACGCCCACGATGCCGTTCGGCGGCAGGGAGAAGGAGAGCCCGTCGATGAGCAGACGGTCCCCGAAGCCCTTCTTCAGGTCCTTGCCGTCGATGACCTGGTTGCCCAGCCGCGGGCCCGGCGGGATGGTGATCTCCTCGAAGTCGAGCTTGCGGGTCTTCTCGGCCTCCGCGGCCATCTCCTCGTAGCGGGCAAGACGCGCCTTGGACTTCGCCTGGCGGCCCTTGGCGTTGGAGCGGACCCAGTCCAGCTCCTCCTTGAGGCGCCTGGCGAGCTTCTGGTCCTTCTTGCCCTGGACCTGGAGGCGCTCCTCCTTCTTCTGCAGATAGGTGGAGTAGTTGCCCTCGTAGGGGTAGAGGTGGCCGCGGTCGACCTCGGCGATCCACTCGGCGACGTGGTCGAGGAAGTAGCGGTCGTGGGTGACGGCGATGACGGCGCCCTCGTACTGCTGGAGGTGCTGCTCGAGCCAGAGCACGCTCTCGGCGTCGAGGTGGTTGGTGGGCTCGTCCAGCAGCAGCAGGTCGGGCTTCTCCAGCAGCAGCTTGCACAGCGCCACGCGACGGCGCTCGCCGCCGGAGAGGTGGGTGACGGGCTCGTCGCCGGGCGGGCAGCGCAGCGCGTCCATCGCCTGCTCGAGCTGCGAGTCGAGGTCCCAGCCGTTCTGGGCGTCGATCTCGGTCTGGAGCTTGCCCATCTCCTCCATCAGCGCGTCGAAGTCCGCGTCGGGCTCGGCCATCTCCTCGCCGATGGCGTTGAAGCGCTGGACCTTCTTGAACAGCTCGCCCATGCCCTCCTGGACGTTCTCCAGGACGGTCTTGGACTCGTCCAGCGGCGGCTCCTGCAGCAGGATGCCGACGCTGTAGCCGGGGCTGAGGCGCGCCTCGCCGTTGGAGGGCTGGTCCAGGCCGGCCATGATCTTCAGGATCGTCGACTTGCCGGCGCCGTTGGGGCCGACCATGCCGATCTTCGCGCCCGGGTAGAAGCTCATGGAGACGTCATCGAGGATGACCTTGTCGCCCACGGCCTTGCGGGCCTTGTACATCGTGTAGATGAACTCTGCCAATGTGGTGTCCTTGTCGGAGAGCGGTCGGAGTGCTGGTCTCTCACCGGCGCGCCGCAGGGCGGTGCCGCACGGGAGTCGTCGCGATGTCCGACTCTACCCCGCCCGCCCTCGGCGCGACCCGCCCGGGTCCGGCTCGGGCCGGCCCGATGGAGGTCGAACCGGCTCAGTCCGTCGGGACGCCGCGCTCGGCGAGCACCCGTCGGGCGATGCTCACGCCGGGCTCGGTGCCCTCGGGGTGCGGCTCGCCGTTGCGGGGCCAGAGGTGCGCGTCGATGCCGAGCGCGCGGGCGGCCTCGACGTTCTCCGCGCGGTCGTCGAAGAAGATCACCGCCGAGGGGAGCCGCACTCCCCCGGTCTCGTGCGCCAGCACGTCCAGCAGCACCTCGTAGATCTCCCGCTCGGGCTTCACGGTGCGCTCCTCGGCGGAGATCACCGCGAGGGTGAAGGCCTCGAACCAGTCGGCCTTCCGCACCGCCTCGCCGAAGGCGGCCGAGGCGTTGGACAGCAGCGCCATGCGCACGTCGTTGCGGGCGAGGTCGTGCAGCAGCGCGCGGGAATCGGGCTCCAGGCGCAGGAAGTAGCGGTTGTCGGCGTCCTGCAGCTCGTCGATCTCCGCAGCGGAGAGCTCCTCCACGCCGGCGGCGCGGGCGACCGCGCCCCAGTACTCGGCAGGGCTGGTGCGGCCGGCGTCGTAGTCGCCGCGCTCGGTCCACAGCGCCTCGCCGACGGCCCCGGCGTCCCCGCCGAGCAGCGCGTGGATGTCGGGGACCGGGTCGTGGCCGGCGCTCAGCACGCCGCCGAAGTCGAAGACGACGGTGGGGCGCTGCGGGGCGCGTCGGCGGTTCTTCTTGCTCATGGGGTCACGTCCTCACAGGTGGGGAGTCCTTCGACGGTGCCGGTCTCGGCGATGGTGGTCGTCGCCTCGAGGGCCTCCTCGAAGGTGCCGACGGCGACGACCTCGAGGCCGTCGGGCTCGTAGCCGACGACCTCCTCGCAGTTCGCGGAGGGGGCCAGGAAGAACTCGGCGTCGGACTCCTCCGCGCCGACCATCTTCTGGCGGATCCCGCCGATGGAGCCGACGGTGCCGTCCTCGGCGATGGTGCCGGTCCCGGCGATGGCGTGCCCGCCGGTGAGGGCCCCCTCGGTCAGCTCGTCGTAGACGGACAGGGAGAAGATCAGCCCCGCGCTCGGGCCGCCGACGTCGCCGACGGCGATGTCGATGTCGAGCGGGAACTCGTGGCCCTCGGCGAGGATCACCCCCATCCGCGACGTGCCGTCGACGAGCTCGGTGGGGACCTGGAGGTCCTTCTCCTCGCCGTCGCGGCGCACGGTCATCTCCACGTCCTCGCCCTCGGGGACGGCGGCGATGAGGTCGCGATAGCCCTGCACGTCGCCGGCGGTCCGCCCGCCGACGGAGACGATCACGTCGCCGCCCTCGAGGGTGCCGGCCGCGGCGCCGTCCTCCTGGACGCCCGCGATCATCACGACGTCGCGGTACTCGATGTCGAGCTCGTCCAGGGCGACCGCGACGGCGTCCTGCTGGGAGGTGCTCATCGCGGCGGTGTTGGTCAGGGTGGTCTGCTCACGGGTCTGCCCGTCGGGGAAGACCGCCTCGCGCGGCAGCACCATCTTGGAGCGGTCGAACCAGGCGGCGACGACCTCGACGGGGGTCACCCGGTAGCCGGGCCCGCCGTCGACGGAGACCGTGGTCATCATGAGCGAGCCGTCGGTGGGGTGGGTCTCGGCGCCGTCGATGACGAGGATCTCCTCGTCCTCCCACTCGCCGAGCACGTCGATGGCGGGGCCGGGCCGCTCGATGACGTAGGGCACGGGGAGCAGGGAGCCGCCGAGGATCATCGCGCACAGCAGCACGAGCATCGTCAGGGCGAGCCGAGGCCGGGCGAGCTGCGCGTCGTCGATCGCGCGCGCGGCCGCCGCGCGCACCCCGCGGCGGCGGGCAGGGGGCGTGGGGTCGTCGGTCACCCGGCCCATTGTGCCGCACCGGGCGGGACGGTCAGCGCGCTGCCGGGGTGCGGTCGGTACCCTGGGGACCCCACGGACCGCAGGAGGTGGCCATGAGCGATGCCCCGATCCCGGGTGGACCCGGTGACATGGACGAGGAGGCGCTGAAGCGCTTCCTGAAGGAGACCTTCGGGGACGCGCTCCCCGAGGGGGCGCTGGACGGGCTGGACCTCTCCGCCCTCGCGCAGCAGGCGAACCTCCCCCAGGACCCCGCGCAGCTGCGCGCGGCCGCCGCCCAGATGCAGCACCTCTTCGCCGCCCAGGGCGACAGCCCCGTGAACTGGCAGATGGCGGAGGACCTCGCGCGTCGCACCGCCGCCGGCCAGGTGACCCTGCCGGGAGTCGAGACGCCGTCCGGCACGCCGGGCGATCCGAGCCCGTCGGCCGAGCAGGTCGCCGAGCTGCGCCAGGCGGCGCAGGTGGCGCGGCTCTGGCTGGACCCGGTGCTCGCGATCGACGTGCCCACCGCGGAGCTGCAGGTGTACAGCCGCGGCACCTGGCTCGCGCGCACCCTGCCGCGCTGGAAGCCGATCGTGGAGCCGGTCGCGAAGTACATGGCCGGCGCCATCGGCGAGGCGATCAGCGCGCAGATGGGGCAGATGGGCGATCTCGGCGCGATGGGCGCGGCCGGGATGCAGATGCCCGGCGGCGGCGATCCGGCCGGGATGATGGAGCGCATCGGCGGGACGATGTTCGGCGTCCAGTTCGGCCACGCGATCGGGGCGCTGGCCCGGGAGATCTCCGGCACCACGGACCTGGGGCTGCCGCTCGGCCGCGACGGCGAGCCGGCGCTGGTCGCCGCGAACGTCGAGGACCTCATCTCCGCGCACTCCCTCGACCCGGCGGCGACGCGGATCTTCCTCGCCTCCCGCGAGATCGCGCACACCGCCCTGTTCACCGCCGCGCCGTGGCTGGGCCGCGCCCTGTTCTCCGCGATCGAGGACTACTCCCGCGGGATCACCCTGGATCTCGACGCGCTCGACGAGATGGTGCGGGACCTGGACCTCTCGGACCCGCAGTCGATGCAGGCGCGCCGGCCCGAGGAGATGTTCGTCTTCACGCGCCGCGCCTCGCAGGAACGTGCCCTCGAGGAGCTCGCGACCACCCTCGCACTGATCGAGGCGTGGGTCGACCACGTCACCACCAAGGCGCTGACCGGCAAGCTGCCGGACCTCGAGGCGCTGCGCGAGGTGCTGCGCCGCCGCCGCGCGGCCGGCAGCCCGGCAGAGCAGATGCTCTCGAAGACCATCGGCATCGAGATGCGGCCGCGCCGCGTGCGCGAGGCGCTGTCCTGGTGGGAGTCCGTGCTGGCCACCGAGGGCGAGACCGGCCGCGAGGCGAAGTGGGACCACCCCGACCTGCTGCCCACGGCGGAGGTGCTCTCGGGCACGCCGCAGGCGCCGAGGACCGATGCCGCCGCCCCGGCGGAGGGCGCGGAGGAGCTCGCCGACGTCACCATCCCCGTCGACTTCGACGCGGAGCTCGAGAAGCTGCTGTCTGGCGAGGGCGTGGACGACGCGCCCCGCGAGGACGAGCAGGGCCGGCTGCGCGAGGACGACGAGGACCCGGGCGACGGGGGCACCGACGACGGAGGTTCGGACAGCGGCGACTCCGACGGGTCCGGCACCGACCAGGACGGGAACGGCCCGGCGGGCGATGCCCGCTGAGGTGGACGACGGCACCGCGGACGCCTCGCCGGTGGCGGACGGGGCTCCTGCCGCCGAGCCGCCCGTGAGCGCTCCGACGTCGTCGGCCGCGCCCGAGCCGGCGGCGGCAGAGCTCGCCCTCGCGCTCGAGGGCGCGGCCTCGACGCCCGACCTCGCCCGGGAGTTCCTCGACCTGCTGACGGGCGTGCCGCGCGCCCTGTATCGCGACGGCGGGCCGCGCCATCTCACCGCGAGCGCGATCGTGACCGATGCGCCGGGCGAGCACGTGGCGCTCGTCTGGCATCTCAAGGGCCGCTTCTGGGTCCAGCCCGGCGGTCATCTCGAGGACGGCGAGACGAGCCTCGAGCAGGCGGCGCGGCGCGAGGTCGCCGAGGAGATCGGCCTCTCGGGCCTGGAGCGCATCGGCGAAGGACCCTCGATGCTCCACCGTCACGGGCTGGACGCCGCCTTCGGCCGCTGCCAGGAGCACTGGGACGTGCAGTACCTGCTGCGCGCCCCGCGCCCGGCCGCCGAGATGCCGCTCAGGGCGAGCGAGGAGTCGGGGGACGTGAAGTGGTTCCCCTGGCCAGCGCGCTCGCCCCTGGCGGGCTCAGCGGCGAAGCTTCTGCCGGAGGGCGTGGTCCCGGACCTGCCCGCCGCGCTGGATGCCCTCGCGGAGCGCTTCGCGACGCTGCTGCGCTGAGCTCCTGCGCTGAGCTCCAGCGCCGAGAGGTCCGGCGCCGTCCTGTGCTCGACGGCCTCCGCGCGCGCAGCCCCGCCCGCCCCGGCCGCGCTCAGGACTCCCCGACGGCCTCCTCGACGTCGTCGCCGTCCAGCGGCGGCATGTTCTTCGCCCAGGAGACCCCGTCGAGGAATCCCTGCGCCTTCTCCGCCTGCGGGTAGGCGGCCATGAGGGCCTTGAACTCGGGCCCGTGGCCGGGCACGAGCAGGTGCACCAGCTCGTGCATCATCACCGAGCGCACTACGTAGTCCGGCATGCCCTGCAGCTGGTGCGAGAGCCGGATCGTGCCGTCGGCCGGGGTGCACGAGCCCCAGCGGGTGTTCTGGCGTGTGGACCACGTCACCGAGGCGGGGTGGGCCCGGCCACCGAGATGAGCTTCACTGACCTCGCGCGCCATCCCCATCAGCTCTGCATCGCTGCGCCTCGCGGGGGTGCTGCGCGCCTCCCGCGCGACCATCTGGTCGACCATCTTCCGTGCCCAGTCCCGCTCCTGGCGGGCGCTGAAGGAGGCGGGGATCGCGACCACGATGTCGCCGTCGCGCCTCGTGATGGACACGGTGCGGCGCCGGCGTGCGCTGCGCCGCACGAGCACCCGCTCGCCGCGGGGCCCGCTCAGCTGCTCATGGTGGACCAGATCATTCATGGGGCAAGCCTGGCACGCTCGGCAGGCGAAGTTTTTTCGTCCACAGCTGTGCACTGCGAACAGGCCGGTCAGAACGTCGTGACCGGGGACGATGACGGTTCCTCCACAGTGTTCACACCGGGTGGTGCCGGCTGTCCACAGGATGGGGCCGGTTGTCCACAGGCGGTCCCCGGTCCGTCTTTGACCCGCCCGGTCCGCAGGGGCTAGGTTTCCCTGCACGTAGGACCCCGGGATAACTAGCAGGACGCACACGGGGAAGGTGCGCGTGGTGCTGAGCGCCCCCGGGGTCCTACGGCCCAGGTCGGCCTCACGCTGCCGTCGGGCCGCCGATATCGGCTCGTCGTGCGCACTTCCTCGGCTCCCCCGGAGCCCCCAGTCTCCCGAAGCGCACGACGGGCCGGTCAGATCGGATCACTCCTCTTCTGCGCCGCGCCGCGGCCGTTCCTGATTCGTGCGCATGTGCGCCCCCCGCTACAGTGGTCCGGTCCCGGTCCGCGGCGAGAGTCGTGCGCCGGTGAATGTTCATCACTCACGAACCCACGAGGAGCGGATATGGCCGACGAGACCTATGCCGGAGAGTTCTACTGCGTCAAGTGCCGCGAGAAGCGGGAGGCCGAGGGCAACGTCGTCGTCTCCAACGGTCGTCGCATGGCCAAGGCCGTGTGCCCGGAGTGCGGCACCAAGCTGAACCGGATCCTCGGCAAGGCCTGATCGACGTACTGCGAGGCACGAGCGGTAGGAGATCAGGCAGCCACAACTGCTGATCGACGTACTGCGAGGCACGAGCGGTAGGAGATCAGGCAGCCACAACTGCTGATCGACGTACTGCGAGTCTCCGCCTCCACAGACCGCGAAGGGCGGGGCACCATCGGTGCCCCGCCCTTCGTCGTCCCCTCGCCCTTCGCGGGCGCGCTCATGCCGCGTCGGCGTCGGGGAGAGGGTTCTTCCGCGGGCGGCCGCGGCCGCGCTTGACGGCGATGATGCGGCCGTCCTGGAAGATCGCTCCGCCCCAGACGCCCCAGGGCTCGCCCCGGTCCAGGGCACCCTGGCGGCACTCCTGGATCAGGGGGCAGTCGGCGCACAGGAGCTTGGCCTGCTCGAGGTCGGCGGGGCGCTCGGAGAAGAAGAGGTCGGCCGCGTCCGCGTCGTGGCACGGCAGCATGTCTGCGGAGGCGTCCGCAGGGTTCAGGAAAGTGGTCAGTAGAGAAGTCATCGTCTCGCTGCTTCGACGTCGTCGGGAAGGACGGCCCCGGGAGGGGCGGGAGGGGGCGGCGCCGGTGCCGCCCCGTGCAGCGAGGGTGGACCTCGTCAGCTCAGGCGGAGCACCGCGGGGGCATAGCCCCGTTCGCGCGGCAGAAGAGCGGGCGCGCCGAGGGGGCGCAGGCCAGCTCCTGCCAGATTCCTGAAAACGATCACGAGACCCACCCCCTTTCTGTGCGCGTGCCCCGGCTTCCCGGCTCACGACCCGAACGATTGACGTGGA
The DNA here is from genome assembly GCF_004362645.1 of Brachybacterium sp. AG952. Lineage (NCBI taxonomy): Bacteria > Bacillati > Actinomycetota > Actinomycetes > Micrococcales > Dermabacteraceae > Brachybacterium > Brachybacterium sp. AG952. Next base: position 237,105 of record NZ_SNXV01000005.1, read on the forward strand.
CGACTCTACACCCGTCCCGGCGAATGCAGAAGTATTTTTTGACCTGCGGTTTCAGTCCTTCGCGGAGGGTCCGGCGAGGATCTGCAGCAGCGCGGCGCCGTACGAGGAGACCTTCGCGGGGCCGATCCCGGGCACGGCCAGCAGCTCCTCCTCGGTGCGGGGCGCACGCTCGGCGACGGCCTCGAGGGCGGCATCGGTGAGCACGGCGTAGGCGGGGACGCCGCGCCGGCCGGACTCCTCGCGCCGCCAGCTGCGCAGCTCGGCGAGCAGCTCGGGCCCTGCGGTGGAGGGGCAGCCGTCGTGGCGGCCGCGCCGCTGCTCGGCGGCGGAGACGAGGCCCTGCCCGCACACCCGGCACTCGGAGTAGACGGTCGCGGAGCGTCGGCCGGTGCGGCGCGGTCCGGGGCCGGGCGCGGTGCGCGGGGAGTCGGGATGGGCGAGCACCCCGTCGAGGAAGCGGGAGGGCTTGCGGGAGCCGCGGGCGCCAGGGGTGCGGGCCGCGGCCCAGCTGACGGTGAGCAGGTCGCGGGCGCGGGTGAGGGCGACGTAGAACAGTCTCCGCTCCTCCTCGACCTCGGCAGGGGTCTTCGCCATGGAGATCGGCAGCAGCCCGTCGCTCGCGCCGACCACGAACACGACCGGCCACTCCAGGCCCTTGGCGGCGTGGACGGAGGCGAGGGTGACGCCGTCGACGACGGGCGCGGCCTGCGACTCGGCCCGCTCCTCGAGCTCTCGGACCACGTCGGCCATGGTCGCGCCGGGCCGGGCGGTGATGGTGTCGGTGAGGCCGACGAGGGCGTTCAGCGAGTCCCAGCGGTCGCGGATCGCGCCGGTGGTGTCCGGGGCCTGCTCGGACCAGCCCTGCTGGGAGAGGACGTCGCGGACGGCGCGGGCCGGGTCGAGCTGCTCGACGCGGGTCGCGGCGCGCAGGGACACCATCGCGCGCCGCACCTCCTGCCGTTCGAAGAAGCGGTCCCCGCCGCGCACCAGGTAGCCGATGCCGCGGGCGGTGAGCGCCTGCTCGAACGCCTCGGACTGGCTGTTGGTGCGGAACAGGATCGCGATCTCGGAGGCGGTGCGGCCCTCGGCGATCAGCGCGCCGATGCGGTCGGCGATCCCGTCGGCCTCGGCGGCGTCGTCGGGGAAGGACTCCACCAGCGGCGGCGGCCCGGCATCGCGCTGGGAGACGAGGGTGAGACGACCGGCGCGGGTGCGGCCCTGCGCGCCGTCGAGGACGGTGTTGGCCATGCGCACGATCTCGGGGGTGGAGCGGTAGTTGCGCTCGAGGCGGATGGTGCGGGCGCGCTTGAACTCGCTGCGGAAGTCCAGGAGGTAGGAGGCGCGGGCGCCGGCGAAGGTGTAGATGGTCTGGGCGGCGTCGCCCACCACGCACAGGTCGTCGGAGGTGCCCAGCCACAGCCGCAGCAGCGCGTGCTGCAGGGCGGAGACGTCCTGGTACTCGTCGACGACGAAGTGCTTGTACTGGGAGCGGACCTCGCGGGCGACGTCGCCGCGCTCGGTGAGGAAGCCGACCATGTGCAGCAGCACGTCCTCGAAGTCGATGACGTTGTGCTCCTTCTTCACCTCCTCGTACTGGGTGAGGATGCGGGAGATGGAGCGGGAGTCGAAGCCCGCCACGCCCGGGCGGCGGGCCTGCGCGGCCGCGTCCGGATAGGTCTCGGGGGTCAGCATCGACACCCGCGACCACTCGACCTCGGCGACGATGTCGCGCAGCGCCGCCCGGTCCACGCTGAGGTGCAGGCGGGAGCAGGCCTCGCCCACCCCGGCGTACTTGCTGGCGATGATGTCGGGCATCGGTCCGCCGACGACGCGGGGCCAGAAGTGGCGCAGCTGGCGCAGCGCGGCGGAGTGGAAGGTGCGGGCCTGCACGGCGGGCACTCCGAGGTCCCGCAGGCGCGAGCGCATCTCGGCGGCGGCCTTCGCGGTGAAGGTGACGGCGAGGACGTGGCGGGGGTTCAGCTGACCGGTGCTGACGCCGTACGCGATGCGGTGGGTGATCGCGCGGGTCTTCCCGGTGCCGGCGCCGGCGAGCACGCACAGCGGCGTGCCGAAGCTGCCCGCCACCTCGCGCTGCTCGGGGTCGAGCGCGGCGAGGAGCGATTCCGCATCTGGCGGGGCGGAGCGGGCGGTGGCGTCGGGGGCGGCGGTCTGGTCGGTCATCGCCCTCCATCCTGCCAGGGCGGTGCGACGCACCACGGGGTGCTGTGGACGGCGGGTGCCTCACACCCCGCCGGGGCGTCAGGGCACGGGCGGCCGGGGCAGTCTCGGCCGGGCACCTCACGGGTGATGGCGCGTGGCGTGCCTCTATGCCCATATAGGCGTAGTGGCACGCCACGCGCCATCACCTGACCTTTGCCCTCGCTGATGCCGAGCCGAGGGCAGCAGGTCGATCAGGAACCCTCAGGTCGAGCCGGGCCGGCGAGCGCCGCTCAGGCCTCGGCGGAGCGGCCGTACCAGTCGTCGATCAGTGCGCGGCCCATCGAGGCGGGGCCGGGCAGCTCGATCTCCTCGGCCGCGAGCGCGGCGGCGAGCTCCTCGCGGCTGAACCAGCGCGCCTCGGCGATCTCCTCGTCCTGGAGGGTGAGCTCGCCGGCCTCGGGCGCCCAGGCGCGGTAGCCGAGCATGAGCGAGCGCGGGAAGGGCCAGGGCTGGCTGCCCACGTACTCGACCTCGGTGACGGCCACGCCCACCTCCTCGGCGACCTCGCGCGCGACGGCGTTCTCGAGGCTCTCGCCGGGCTCGACGAAGCCTGCGAGCACCGAGTGGAAGCGGCCGCGGAAGTGGGCGTTGCGGGCGAGCAGCAGGCGGTCCTGGCCGTCGCGCACGGCCATGATCACAGCCGGGTCGGTGCGGGGGAACTGCTCGACGCCGTCCTCACGGCAGCGCAGCACCCAGCCGGCCATCTCGGGCGCGAGCAGCCCGCCGCACAGCGGGCAGTGCCGCATCGAGCGGTGCCAGGCGCCCATCGCGACCGCGGCTGCGGCGAGGTCGGCGTCCGCATCGGCCAGACGGTCCGCGACCCGCCGGAGGTCGCGCAGATCACGGCCGGGGTCGTCGAGCTCGGGGCTCGGCTCGGGGATCTCCACGGCGAGCACCCGCACGCCGTCGCGTCGGCCCAGCAGCACCAGCGGCTGGGTGGTGCCGCCGCGGGGGTCCTCGGTCTCCAGCACGGCGTGCAGCGTGCCGTCCTCGTCCTCGGTCAGGGCGACCGCCCCGGCGCGGGTGACGAGATAGCGGGCGTCCTCGCCGGGGGCGAGCACCCCGTCCTCGCCGCGCAGCAGCGCGTCGCGGTCGGAGCCCAGGAGGGTCAGGGGCGTGCTGAGATGCGGTCCACGGAGCGTCGGCATGGCCTCGAGCCTAACCGGCGCGCGGGGTCGGGGCGGGTACGGTGGACGCGTGCATCGCAACTCCTACTCCATGGCTGCCCTCGCCGCGGCGGCGGTCCCCGGGCTGGCCCCGGTGCGGACCTCCTCCATCGCCACCCCGGTCGAGGATCTCGACGTCGCCGGAGTGGTCGCGGAGGACGGCCGCCGAGTGCTGGTCCACTCCCCCGCCACCACGGCCGCCGGGATCCGTCTCGAGCGCGACCTGCGCGTCGCCGATGCCCTCACCGGGACCCCGCTGAAGGCCGTGATCCCGCCCGTGCTCGGCTACGTCAAGCTCCCCGAGGGCGGGCGCAGCGCGGTGACCGAGGCCCCCGTCGGCCGGCCGCTCATGCTCGACGACCTCCAGGACAGCGAGGAGCTCGCCCGCTCCCTCGGCGAGGTCCTCGCCCGGATCCACACCGTGCCGCGCTACGCGGCGGAGTCCGCAGGGGTGGAGTCCTTCACCCCGGAGGTGCTGCACGCCCGCCACCGTGCCCGGATCGACAAGGTCCACGCCGCCGGGCACCTGCCCGCCGCGGTCGCGCAGCGCTGGGACGCGCTGCTGGCCGATCAGGAGCTGTGGGACTTCACCCCCCAGTTCATCCACGGGGACCTGTCCGAGGAGAGCCTGTTCGTCTCGGGCCGGCGCCTCAGCGCAGTGCGGGACTGGTCCTCCTCGATCGTCGGCGATCCCGCGGCGGATCTGGCCTGGTTGATCTCCTCGCTGGACCCGGAGCGGTTCGACTCCCTGTACGCCGCGTACCGCGAGGAGCTGCCCACCTCGAGCCATCCCCGGCTGATGGAGCGGGCGCAGGCGCTGGGCGAGTTCGCGGTCGCGGAGTGGCTCGAGCACGGCCTGGAGATCGAGGACGAGGACATCGTCGCCGATGCCCGCGGCATGATCGCCGATCTCGACGCGGACCTCGCCCAGATCGCGCGCGAGGAGGCCGAGCGCACCTACGACGAGATGAACGCGCACGAGGACGGCGGGCGGTCCGCCGAGAGCGCCCGCTCCGAGGCCTGAGCGAGACCCAGCTCCCTCACCGACATCGGTCGTCCGGGAAGGCCCCGGCCGGCATGAGCCCGCGGCGGACTCGGCCTTCCGGCCGCGTCACTCGCCCGCCAGCATCTCCGCGATCCGTTCGCGGGAGGGGTGCTCGGTGACCTCGTGGGTGATCCCGTCGGCCACGAAGTGGAAGGCCGTGCGGATGTTCCGGAGCGGCAGCCCGGTCCGCTCGTGCCAGGCCAGGCGGTAGAGCGAGAGCTGCAGGGAGCGTTCGCGCAGCTGAGCGGGGCGGGGCGTGCGGCCCGTCTTCCAGTCCACGATGATCACTCCGCCGGTGCCGTCGGGCCCGGCCGTGCCGTCGCCGCCCTCGGGCTCGGCGAAGACCGCGTCGATCACGCCGCGCACGCCGATCTCGCCGATCCGGGTGGTGACCGGCTGCTCGACCGCGATCGGGCTGCGGTGCGCCCAGTCGGAGGCCTCGAAGGCCTCGCGCAGGGCGCGCGCGTCGGCGAGGGCGCGTTCCTCCTCCGGGTCCTCGAGATCGGCGAGGTCCTCGAGATCCAGCAGGGTCGCGCTGCCGAACCGGGTCTCGAGCCAGGCGTGGAAGGCGGTGCCGCGCACGGCGGCCGGCGAGGGGCGGCGCGGCAGCGGGCGCAGCAGCTCGATCGCGGCGGCCTGCGGGTCGCGGGCCTGCGCCACCACCTGGGAGGCGGAGAGCCGCGGCGGGGAGTGCACGGCGGGTGCGGCGGCGTGCTGGGCGAGGTCGGCCAGCGCACGGCGCACGAGCTCCTCGAGCTCCGGGTCGGCGAGGGCGGGCGCCTCGATCCCTTCGGCCGACGCGGGGACTGCGGGGTCGGATTCCGGAGCGGGCTGCTCCTGCGCGACCTCGGCGAGGCGGGCGGCGGCGCGGGCGCGGGCCTGCTCGGCCTCGCCCGAAGCGGGCGGCCAGGTGGCGGTGGGCCGCTCGGACTCCAGCGGGTTATCCTCCGGCACCTCCTGCGCAGAGCGGAACGCCTCGGGCACCAGCGGCGCCGCCTCGGTGAGATAGCGGGAGCGGGGCCGCGGGGTGCGCACCCCCTCGCGCCAGGCGGCGGAGGTCAGCAGCAGGCGGCGCCTGGCGCGGGTGACGGCGACGTACATCAGGCGACGGTCCTCGGCCAGCGCCTCCTCGCCCTGCGCGAAGCGGTACTCCTGGATGATCCCCTCGGCGTCGACCTGGGTGTCGGCCTCGGCCCAGGCGAGCTCGGGCAGGGTGTCCGCATCGCCGCGCAGGGCGGTGGGGACGGAGGCGCCGGCGAGCTTGCCGAGCCAGCCGTCGCCGGGCACGCGCACCCGCCCGGTCTCGTCGGCCTTCGCGCGGCGCAGGTCATAGGAGGGGACGGAGCCCTCGGTGAGACCGGCGACGGCGACCAGGTCCCACTCCAGGCCCTTGGCGGAGTGCATGGTCACGATGGTCACGGCGGCGGGGTCGTGGGCCTGCTCGGGCGCGGCGGTGACGGAGAGCCCGGCCTCCTCGTCCTCGCTGATCTCGAGCAGGTCGAGATAGGCGCCGAGGCCGCCGCGACGGGCGGTGCGCTCGAAGGAGGCGGCGTGGTCGCGGAACGCCTCGAGGTCGGCGAGCGCACCGGTGCCCGGGGCGGTCTCCAGCAGCGCGAGGTCCACCTCGAGCACCCGGATCGCGGCGGTGACCAGGTCCGGCAGGGGCAGCGGGAGCAGGCGCCGCATCTCGCGCAGCATCTGCTGGAGGTGCAGCAGCCGCTCCCGGCCGACGGGGGTGAGGGCGCGGCCTGAGGGGTCGGTCCAGTCCGCGGGCGGCAGGTCGTCGACCGCGTCGACGAGGGAGACCTCCTCGGCCTCGTCCCGGGCGCCGACGGCCCCGGCCTCGCCCGCGCCGGCCCGTCGACGGGACCCCATCCGGTCCCGCCAGCGGCCGAGGACGGCGAGGTCGCGGGCGCCGAGCCGGATCCGCGGCCCGGTGAGCAGGCGCATCAGGGCGTCGCCGCGGCCGGGGTCGTGGGCGCATTCGAGCAGTGCCCGCACGTCGGCGACCTCGGGGCGGTGCAGCAGACCGCCGAGGCCGACGACCTGGGCGGGCAGCCCCCTCTCCTCGAGCCCGGCGACGAGGGCGGGGATCTGGCGGCGGGCGCGCACGAGCACCGCGGCGGAGGCGGGCGGGGCATCGGCGGGGCCGGCGCCGTCCCCGGCGTCGCGTCCGTCCTCGGCGCGACGGGCGAGGATCCAGTCCGCGATCGCCCTCGCCTCGGCCCGCTCGTCGGCCGCCTCGAGGATCTCGCAGGCTCCCTCCCCCGCGCCGGGGCGGGGGTGCAGCTCGGGGATCTCGATCCCGGCGCCGGCGGCGCGCAGCGGGGCGGCGACGCGGTTGGCGACGGCGAGCACGGCCTCGTCGTTGCGCCAGGAGGTGGACAGGGTGCGCTGGAGGACCGGCTGCTCCTCGGTGGCGAAGGCGTCGGCGAAGCCGGCGAGGGAGGCGGCCGAGGCGCCGCGCCAGCCGTAGATCGCCTGCTGCGGGTCGCCGACGGCGCAGGCGGCGTGGCCGGGGCCGAAGAGGTCGGTGAGCATGCGCAGCTGGGCGACCGAGGTGTCCTGGAACTCGTCCAGCAGCACCACGCGGTGCATGCGGCGGGCGAGGGTCGCGGCGGCGGGGACCTCGCGGGCGACGCGGGCGGCGAGGGAGACCTGGTCGGAGAAGTCCAGTGCGGAGTCGGCGGTGCGGATCTCGGCGAAGCGGCGCAGCAGCGGGATCAGGGCCAGGCGCTGCTCGAGCTGGTCGATGACCTTCGCGACGTCCTTCGGGGTGGTGCGTCGCCTGCCCTCGACCTGCAGCGGGATCTGGGAGAGGTGGTCGCGGATCTCGCGCAGATGCGTCTCGAGCTGCTCGGGGGTGACGAGGTGGTCGGCGAGCGAGGAGCTCAGCGAGAGCAGCCCGGCGGTGAGCGTGGCCGGGGAGGCCTCGAGGTCCAGGGAGTCGTCCCAGCCCTCGACGATCTCGTGGGCGAGCTGCCAGGAGGCGGAGGCGGACATCATGGTCAGGTCCGGGTCGATGCCGACGGCGAGGGCGTGCTCGCGCACCAGGTCCAGGGCGAAGCCGTTGTAGGTGTGGACCAGGGGACGCTGGCCGACGAGCTCGTCGCCGCCGCGCTCGAGGCCGGGCGGCAGCTCCTCCCCGGCCCCGCGGAGGGCCGCGGCGAGGGTGGCGAGGCGGGCGCCGATCCGCTCGCCGAGCTCATGGGCGGCCTTGCGGGTGAAGGTCAGGCCCAGCACCTGGCGCGGCTCGACGATCCCGTTGGCGATCAGCCACACCACCCGGGAGGCCATGGTCTCCGTCTTCCCGGAGCCGGCGCCGGCGACCACCAGCATCGGCGCGAGCGGCGCCTCGATGACGGAGGTCTGCTCGGCGGTGGGCGGAGGCTGCTCGAGCAGGGCCGCGAGCTGCGCGGCGGAGTACCGGGCGGCGGGAGCTCCGGGGGCGGGGACATGGACGGAGCCGGTGGTCACAGCTGCTCTCCTTCGGGCTGGAGCGGGCAGCTGGAGCGCACCGCGCAGTGGTCGCAGTGGGCGTTGCGGCGCGCCGTGACATGCTCCCCGGAGACCTCCCGGGCCACGTCGCGGACGAGCTCGTCGAACCATTCGGGGTGCTCGGCGCGGGGCAGCGCGGTCTGGGTGCGCACCGCGGCCTTCTTCCCGCCGGTGCCGACGTAGACGAGCTGGGCGCCGTTCAGCCGCTCGGGGGCGTCCTCCCCGAGCTGCTCGGCGAGCGCCCCCTCGCGCACGGCGGCCTGGTAGGCGGCCAGCTGCAGGTCCTCCTCGGCCTTCGCGGCGGACTTCGCGGTGCGGCCGGTCTTGAGGTCCACGACCCGCAGCCCGGTCGCATCGCCCTCGATCCGGTCGATGCTGCCGCGCAGGCGGACGCGGTCCAGCGCCACCTCGAAGGGCGCCTCGACGGCGAGGGGCTCGCCGGCGACGCGGAGGTGCTCGGTGAGCAGGCGGGCGGCGTCCTCGGCGTGGCGCACGCGGCGGCGGCCGGACCAGGTGTCGGTGCCGGGCATGCCGCGCAGCAGGGTGTGCAGCTCGTCCAGGAGATCGACCTCGCCGCGGGGGTGGATCTGGGCGAGGTGGTGGATCGCGGTGCCGAGCAGCTGGGCGGGGCCGCCCGCGCGGGTGCCGCCGGCGCGCTCCATCAGCCAGGACTGGGGGCAGTCCACGGCGCGCTCGAGAGCGGAGGGCGAGAGGGTGATCGGGTCGTCCGGGCCGTGCAGCGGTGCGGTGGAGCTGGGCTGCTGGTGGTACCAGCGGCCGGGGTCGGTGCCGGGGGCGCCGGCGCGGCCCAGGGCCTCCAGGGCGAGGGCCGCGTCGCGGGAGCGGACGGGGTCCTCCTCGTGCAGGCGGCGGCGCAGCGCGGCGACGAGGCGGCGCGCGTCGGGGGCGGGGCCCGGGTCGCGGCGCAGCACCTCGGGGTCGATCCACGGCTCCCCCGCCGCGTCCTCGAGCACGTCGAAGAGGGCGGAGGGCTCCTCCTGCTCGCCCTCGATCGCGGTGAGCAGCACGCGGGTCCGGGCGCGGGCGAGGGCGCTGACGGCCAGGCGCAGCTCGTCGGCGAGGACCTGCTCGCGCTGCAGGGCGCGCAGCGCCTCGGGGCCCGGGGCGGGGTCGGCGGCGCGGGGGCCGGCGAGCAGGGAGAGGTCCGCGGCGCCGAAGAGGGTCGAACGCAGGCGCAGGTCCGGCCAGGCGCCCTCCTGGAGGCGGGCGAGCACGACGGTGTCGCGGTGCTCGCCGGCGAGCTGGGCGGGGGTGAGCACGTCGATCCGGCCACGGGCGGCGGCGGCCGGGGCGAGGGTGTCCTCGACGACGGCCTGGGCGCGGATCTGCTCGACGAGGTCGAGGGCTCCGGCGCCGGGGCGGCGCTCGGTGAGGCGCTCGGCGGCGGCGAACAGCTCCAGCAGCGCGTCCAGCCTCGCCGCGGCCATCCGGGCGCGGGCGCCGTCCACGTCCCCGGCGTCGCCGAGGGCGGCGCGGCGCCAGCCGCCGGCGAGGCCGGAGGCGTCCCAGGCGTGCCAGAGCACCTGCTCGGCGCCGTCCTCGCGGTGCTCCCGGACGGCGCGGATCATGTCGCGCAGGCGGTGCACGGGGGCGGCGGCGCGGTCGCGGGCGTCCGCGGCGGGAAGGCCGGGCACCTCGTCCTCGACCAGGGCGCGGGCGAGCAGCTCCTCGCTCGTGACCGGCGGGGCGGGGGCATCCTCCGTGCGGTGCTCGGCCGAGGCGGGCTCCTCGGAGCCGCTCTCCCGCGACTCTCTCGATCTCGTCAGGTCCTCCCCTGCTGCGCTCGCCTCCTCCGCGCGATGGGCGGCCAGCAGCAGGCGGCGGATGCGGCGCAGGCGCAGGTCGTCGGCGTCGCCGAAGGGGCCGCGCAGCAGCGCGGTCGCGGTGCGGGCCTCGAGCGGGGTGCCGGCGGGGGCGAGGCCGAGCTCGAGGACCGTGAGCAGGTCGTCGACCACGGCGACGTCGCGCAGCGGCTGGGGGCGGCGCGGGACCCGGACGGGCAGTCCGGTGCGGGAGAGAAGGTCGGCCACGTCGGCGACGGCCGCGCCGGAGCGGCACACCACGGCCATGTCGTCGTAGTCGACGCCCTCGCGGTGGTGGAGGTCGCGCAGGGCGGAGCCGATCAGCCGCGCCTCGTCCAGCGGGTCCGCGGCGCGCAGCGCCACGAGCCCTCCCGGTCGCTCGGCGCGGGGCCGACGGGACGCGGCCGGGGCGCCCGCGAGCGGGAGCCTGCCCCGCAGCGCGTCGACCACGGCGACGAGCGGCTCCTCGCCGCGGTGCGCGCCGTCCAGCGTGATCTCGAGCGGCACGCCGGGCAGGGCCTCGCGCAGCCGGGCGGCGGCATCGGGCAGGGCGCCTCGGAAGGTGTCCACCGCCGCATCGGGGCAGCTGGTCACCAGCACCTTCGCCCCGGCCGTGGCGAGCGCGGCGACGAGGTCGATGCCGGCGGCGGTGAGGTCCTGGGCGTCGTCGACCACCACGGTGCGGAAGGGGGCGGGGAGGGTCGGGTCCGCCAGGAGCACGGCGGCGCGGCGCACCAGCGCGCCGGAGTCGAGGCGAGGGCCGGCGTCGAGCGCGGCGGAGGCCTCGAGGTCGAGCACGCCGAGGTAGTCGCGCAGCAGCGCCGCGGCGTCGCGCCAGGCGGGGCGGTCGTGCTCGCGGCCGAGCTCCTCGAGCGCCCCGGGCCCCAGCCCCAGCTCCCCGGCGCGGGTGATCAGGTCGCGCAGCTCGGTGCGGAAGCCGGGCAGGGTGCGTGCGCCGGGGTCGACGTCCAGGTGCCAGGAGGAGCGCTCGGCGATCAGCTCGGCGAGCAGGGTGTCCTGCTCTGCGCCGGTGACCAGGGTCGGCTCGCCCAGCCCTCGCCGCAGCGCGTCGGCGCGGGCGATCGCATGGGCGAGGGCGGGCGGGGTCATGGCGCGGGCCGTGCCCTGTCCGTGGACGGCGAGCGCGTCGCGCAGGCGCCCGGCGGCGAGGCGGCGCGGTGCCAGCAGCAGAGCGTCCTCCCCGGCGGCGTCGGCCGCGGCGAGCGCGAGGGCGGTGCGCCCGCTGCCGGGCCCGCCATGGACGATCACGTGGTGACCGGCGGTGACGGCGTCGAGGGCGCGTCGCTGACCCGAGTCCAGCTGCGCGGCGGGCAGCAGCGCGGGAAGCGCCTCGAGATCGGGCCCGAGCAGGCGGATGCCCTCCCCCGTGATGGTGCCGGTGCGTCGCATGGGACCATTGGACCCCATAGCCCTGACGTCCGGGATCCTCCGCGCAGGCCTCCGACGGCGGTACAGTGTGCGGGATCACCCGATGTCCCTAATGTCGGATTCCGGAGGTTGACCTCATGTCCTCGCCCACCACCTCCCGGATGCCCCGCGAGCAGCGTCGCTCGCAGCTGCTGCGACTGGCCACCGAGGTGTTCACCGAGAAGGGCTACCAGGCCACCTCGATGGACCACATCGCCACTGCCGCCGGGGTCACCAAGCCCGTCCTCTACCAGCACTTCCGCTCGAAGGAGGCCCTCTACGTCGAGGTCCTCGACGTGATCGGCGAGGCGATGCTCGTCGAGGTCCGCGACATGGCCGGGCGCGGCGGCGACGCCGAGGACCGGGTCCGGCTCGGCATGCGCCGCTTCTACGAGCTCATGTCGCTGAAGAACTCGCTGCGCCTGTTCACCGGCCACGAGGTCGTCTCGGACGAGGTCAAGGAGCGGGTCACCCGGATCCTCGACGAGATGTCGATCGAGCTGGCGGGGGTGCTGCTCTCGTATCGCGCGCTGAGCACCGGTCAGGCGAGGATCCTCGGCCGGGGCCTGATCGGCATCGCCCAGACCACCGCCCAGCAGCTCCACGACGCCGCCGACGACGAGGAGCGAGACGAGATCCTCAGCACCGTGACCGCCGTGGTGGTCGACGGCCTGACGGGCTTCACACCGGTGGAGCAGACCGGCGCCGAGCGTGCGGACGCCGACGACCCGGCACCCGAGCAGGACGCCTCCCACCCCTGAGCACGGGCTCGCCCCTCGCGTACGGGACGCGGTTCCGCCCGCGGCGTACGCGCGCCGGAGCGCCCGAGGGTCCACGTAGACTCGTCCTGAACAGCACTCCCGTCTCCGCCCGTGCGCGGAGGGAAGGTCAGGTCATGGAGATCCGCATCGGCATCCAGCACTCCCCCCGCGAGCTCGTGATCGAGTCCGACGAGAACGCCGAGACGGTGATCGAGCGTCTCAATGCCGCAGTCGTCGACGGCAGCCCGGTCACCCTGGTGGACGACAAGGGCAAGAAGGTCCTGATCCCCGGTGCCAAGCTCGCCTACGCCGAGGTCTCCACCGAGGAGCCCCGCCGCGTCGGCTTCCTCGGCTGAGGACGTGACCACCCCCGAGGAGCCGGACCCCGCGGACGACGCCGCGGGAGCGGCAGCAGCGGGAGGGACCGGGTCCCCGGACGACGCCGGCCCCACAGGGACCGACGGGTCCGCGGAGGATCGCGAGGACGAGCACCCCGCACAGCCGGCGCCGACGGACGAGGCGAGAGCCCGCCGTCGGCGCCGTCGCCGTGCCCGGGCGCTGCAGGTGACCGCCACCGCCGTAGTCGCGGTGCTCGGCGCGATCCTCGGGCTTCTGCTGGTGCCGGACTCGAAGGTCGAGGTCGGCCCGCTGACCGCCTCGGTGCACGTGCGCCCCTCCCTCTCCTCGGACACGGTGCTGCTGCTCCCGCCGATCGGCGAGGTCTCCTTCGACACCCACGCAGCGCCGGTGTCGATCGAGGCACGGGTCAAGGGCGTCGACGTCGAGAAGGCCGAGGCGCTCTTCTACTCCGACACCGGCTTCGCCGAGCTGCAGAACAGCGCCCCGGAGGCGATCACGGCGGCCGCGGCGCGCAATGCGGCGATGAACGCCCTGTTCGCGGCCGTCGGTGCGGGTCTCGCCGTCGGCCTCACCTTCCGCCGGGTGCGCCGTTCCCTGGTCGCGGGCGGCAGCGCCGTCGCGCTGGTCGGCGTCTCCGTCGGCGCGACGGCGGTGACCTTCTCCCCCGCCGCCCTGACCCAGCCCCGCTTCGAGGGGCTGCTCTCTCAGGCCGCGTACATCGCGGACCTCGGCGAGGCGACCGCGCAGGACTACGCGAGCTATCGCGACACCCTCGCGGAGTTCGTGGGGCAGGTCTCGGCGCTGTACATCGCGGCGGACAGCCTGCCCGTGGGGCTGTACCAGGAGAACCTGGTCACGGTGCTGCACGTCTCCGACATCCACGACAACCCGCAGGCCTACGACGTGATCGAGCAGCTGCACACGCAGTTCGCGATCGACGCCGTGATCGACACCGGCGACATCGTCTCCTGGGGCACCCCGGTCGAGAACGAGCTGCTGAACACGATCGGCACCCTGGACGTCCCCTACGTGTACATCAGCGGCAACCACGACGGCGCCGCGGCCGCAGCCACCATCGAGGAGCAGCCGAACGCCACCGTGGTCGACAACGAGGTGGTCGAGGTGGCGGGCCTGACGATCGCCGGGATCGGCGATCCCCGCTTCGCGGCCGACGACGACTCCGACATCGGCAGCGGCTGGCAGGAGGGCAAGGACGCGGTCGCCGCGAGCGCCTTCCAGCTCGGCGACACGATCGAGGCGTACGACGAGGCCCATCCCGAGGACCCCGTTGACCTGGCGCTGATGCACGATCCGACCCAGCCCGACGGAGTCCTGGGCCGCGCCCCGCTGGTGCTCTCCGGCCACATGCACACCTCGAAGGTCGAGCTGGACCGCGAGGGCTCCGGCACCGACTGGCTCACTGTCGGCTCCACCGGCGGTGCCCTCGCCTCCGGAGGCGTCGCCCCTGTGCTGCAGGGCGATGATCCGCTGGACCTCACCGCGAGGATGCTCTACTTCGACCGGGAGACCGGACGCCTCGTCGCCTACGACGACATCACCATGGGTGGGCTGGGCCTGGTCTCCGTCTCGATCCACCGCTCCCAGATGCCGCAGGAGGACGCCGAGCTCGAGGTGCCCGAGGGCGTCGAGACCCCCGACGGCACGGTCCCGCCGGAGCAGGAGGTCGCCCCCGGCGAGGGCCTGCCGGACGAGGACCGCGTCACGCCCACCGACCCGGTGAGCCCCGCGCCGGGCGCGAGCGACAGCGGCGAGGGGTAGACCGCAGTTCCGCACGGCGAGGATGCCCCGAGGGCTACCATGGCCATGCACATCCATGACCAGAGAGTTGAACGGTGCCTGAAACGATCCCGCACACCGATGAGGCCGTGTCGGCCTCCCCCGCCGTCGAGCAGAGCTCCGGCACCACCGACCCGCAGCAGACCTTCGCCGACTTCGACGTCCGCGCCGACATCGTCGAGGCCCTCGCCGCCAAGGGCATCACCACGCCCTTCCCGATCCAGGCGCTGACCCTCCCGGTCGCGCTCCGCGGCCGCGACATCATCGGCCAGGCCAAGACCGGCACGGGCAAGACCCTCGGCTTCGGCATCCCGCTGCTGCAGAGCTCCGTCGCCCCCGGCGAGCCGAACCCGGACGACCGCCCGATCGGGAAGCCGCAGGCCCTCGTGGTGCTGCCCACCCGCGAGCTCGCGGTGCAGGTCGCCCACGACCTCGAGACCGCCTCCGCGAAGCGTCCGATCCGGATCCTCACCGTCTACGGCGGCCGCGCCTACGAGCCGCAGATCGAAGCGCTCGAGAAGGGCGTCGAGGTGGTCGTCGGCACGCCGGGCCGCCTCATCGACCTGATGCGCCAGAAGCACCTGGACCTGTCCCAGGTGCGCACCGCGGTGCTCGACGAGGCCGACGAGATGCTCGACCTCGGCTTCCTCGAGGACATCGAGAAGCTGCTCCAGGCGGTGCCGAGCAACCGTCAGACGATGCTGTTCTCCGCCACGATGCCGGGACCGATCATGGCGCTGGCACGGCGGTTCATGAAGCAGCCCACCCACATCCGCGCCCACGACCCCGGCGACGAGTCCCGCACCAAGGCGGACATCAAGCAGGTCGTCTACCGCGCCCACCAGCTCGACAAGATCGAGGTGATGGCACGCGTGCTGCAGGCCCGCGGCCGTGGCCTGTCGATCATCTTCATGCGCACCAAGCGCCAGGCCGACCGGGTGGCCGGCGACCTCGCCGACCGCGGCTTCGCCGCGGCTCCGCTGCACGGCGACCTCGGCCAGGGAGCCCGCGAGCAGGCGCTGCGCGCCTTCCGCAACGGCAAGATCGACGTCCTGGTCGCGACCGACGTCGCCGCCCGCGGCATCGACGTCACCGACGTCACCCACGTCGTGAACTGGAACTGCCCCGACGACGACAAGACCTACCTCCACCGCACCGGCCGCACCGGCCGCGCGGGCAAGAAGGGCACCGCGATCACCTTCGTGGACTGGGAGGACCTGGCGCGCTGGGCTCTCATCGCCCGGCAGCTGGGGCTGGAGTCGACCGAGGCGGTGGAGACCTACTCGACCTCCGACCATCTCTTCACCGATCTCGACATCCCGACCGACGCCAAGGGCACGCTGCCCAAGGACCGTCGCACGCGCCAGGGCCTGGACGCGGAGGAGATCGAGGACCTCGGCGGTCCCGGCTCGGCCGGTCGCGCCCCGCGCGAGGGCGGGCGCGGAGGTCGTGACTCCGGCCGCGGCGGTCGCGACGGAGGCCGTGGCGAGGGCCGTGGGCGCGGCGAGGGCCGCTCCCGGGGCGAGCGCCGCAGCCGGGACGAGGAGTCCCACGAGCAGACGGCCGACACCGAGAGCAGCGGCCGCTCCCGCGAGGACGCCCCCGCCCGTGGCGAGCAGGACCGCGAGAAGCCCCGCCGCACCCGCTCGCGCTCCCGCACCCGCCGCGTGAACGGCGAGGTCGTCGCCGAGCAGAGCACCGGTGCCGAGTCCTCGTCGACCGGTCCCGAGGACAAGGGCGGCTCCTCCGAGCCCGCCGGCGGCTCCTCGAACCGTCGTCGTCGCTCGCGCGGCGGTCGCGGTCGCAGCCGCGGCGGGTCCTCGGACGGCGGTTCCTCGAACGGCAGCTCCGAGAGCTGAGCCCTCCGACCTGACCGACGGGCCCCGACACGATCGATCGTGTCGGGGCCCGTCGGCGTTGCAGTGCGCGTCATGTCCGAGCCGCGTGGGCCACGCGGGAAGGCACCGAGCGGCCCGGGCCGCCGCCGCGGTGCCCGCGTCCGCTCACGGCCTGATGACGCGGGTCCCGCTCGTCGCGCGGCGCTCGATCTCCGCGAGCACCGCAGGATCGGTGAGATTCTCGGCGAGCAGGTTCGGCTTGCCCGTGCCGTGGAAGTCGCTGCCGCCGGTGACCAGCAGGTCGTGCCGGTCGGCGAAGCTCTGCAACCGCTCCCGCTCCGCGTCGTCGTGCTCGCGGTGGTGCACCTCCACGCCGTCGAGCCCTGCCTCCACGAGCTCCTCGAGCAGCTCGACCGGCAGATCGTCGTCGCGGGTGACCGAGCCGGGATGCGCGATCACGGAGACGCCGCCGGCCTCCCGGATCGCGGCGACCGCCTCGAACGGCGAGGGCGCGTAGTAGGGCACGTAGTAGGGGCCGGACCCGCGCAGGATCTCCTCGAAGGCCGCCGACCGGTCGGGCACCACCCCGGCCGCGACCAGGGCGTCGGCGATATGGGGCCGGCCGATCACGGTCTCCTCCCCCGCCACCTGGGCGAGCACGCCGTCCCAGGTGAGGGGGTGGTCGCGACCGATCAGCTCGACCATGCGCCGGGCCCGCTCGATGCGGGAGAAGCGCGCCTCGGCCATCTCGGCGGCCAGGGCCGTGCCCTCGGAGGGGTCCACCAGCAGGGCCAGCAGGTGCACGCTGCGGTGCCCGTGCTCGGAGGAGACCTCGATCCCCGGCACCGCCGCGACGCCGGTGGCGGCGACCGCGGCGGGCAGCTGCGGCCAGCCCTCGACGGTGTCGTGATCGGTCAGGGCCATCACGTCCAGCCCGACCGCCTGGGCCTGCGCGAAGAGGTCCGGCACCGACGTCGTCCCGTCCGAGCACGTGCTGTGCGCGTGGAGATCGATGCGCTGCCTCGCGCCGGAGTAGGACCGCTCACTCATGCGCCCAGGGTAGACCGAGGCGTGAGAACATCGTGGGGTGAGCACCGAGAACACCGACACCAGCACCGACGCCACCACCAGCGGGGACCGGATGAAGGACCTCGCCTCCCGGGGTGACTCCCGCTCTCAGCGCCCCGACAACGCGGCGTTCCGCGAGTTCATCGCCTCCGGCTGGGACGAGACGGTGCCGGACGCCGAGCGGCGCGAGTCCGCGGACTTCACGCCGGAGCGTCGTGACGCGCTGGTGCGCCGCCTGCCGGGGACGCGGCTGGTGCTGCCCGCCGGTGTGCTGAAGGTGCGCTCGAACGACACCGACTACCCCTTCCGCCCCGACACCGCTTTCGCGTACTACTCGGGGCTCGGCACCGACGAGGAGCCTGACAGCGTGCTCGTCGTCGAGCCGTCGTCGGAGGACCCGACGGTCTCGATCGCGACCTACTTCTTCCGGCCCCGCGCCGGCTTCGACTCCAGCGAGTTCTACGCCGACTCCCGCTACGGCGAGATGTGGGTGGGCCGTCGACCCACCGTCGCGGAGGCCTCACAGCGGCTCGGCATCGAGGTGCGCCACATCGACGAGCTGCGCGACCACCTCGCCAAGGACGTCGGCGCCCAGCTGTCGCTGTCGGTCGTGCCCGAGGTCGACGCGTCGATCGAGGCGATGGTCCAGGAGATCCGCTCCCAGAACGGTCTGCCCGGCGGGGAGGAGGCCGCCGCCGAGAACGCCGCCCTGCGCGAGGCGGCCAGCGAGGCCCGGCTGGTCAAGGACGAGTACGAGGTGCGCCAGATGCGTCTGGCCGTCGAGGCGACGCTGCGCGGCTTCGAGGACGTCATCCGCAACCTCCCCCAGGCCGTCGGCCATCCTCGCGGCGAGCGGGTCATCGAGGGCGTCTTCGCGGCGACCGCCCGCGCCGACGGCAACGGCGTCGGCTACGACACGATCGCCGCGGCCGGCGACCACGCCTGCACCCTCCACTGGACCCGCAACGACGGCGCCGTGCGGCCCGATGAGCTGGTGCTCGTCGACGCGGGTGTCGAGATCGACTCGCTCTACACCGCTGACGTCACCCGCACCCTCCCCGTCTCGGGCACCTTCTCGCCCGTGCAGCGCAAGGTCTACGACGCGGTGCTCGAGGCCTCTGATGCAGCGTTCGCGGTCGCGCGGCCCGGGCTGCGCTTCCGCGAGCTGCACATCGCCGCGATGAAGGTCCTCGCCGCCCGCCTCGAGGAGTGGGGCCTGCTGCCCGGCACCGCCGAGGAGTCCCTCGCCCCCGAGGGCCAGTGGCACCGGCGCTGGATGCCGCACGGCACCAGTCACCACCTCGGCATGGATGTGCACGACTGCGCCCAGGCCCGCCGCGAGATGTACCTCGACGCGGAGCTGGTGCCCGGGATGGTCTTCACGATCGAGCCCGGCCTGTACTTCAAGGAGAACGACCTGCTGGTCCCCGAGGAGCTGCGCGGGATCGGCGTGCGCATCGAGGACGACGTCCTCGTCACCCAGGACGGGGTCGAGAACCTCTCCGCCGGAGCGCCCCGACGTGCCGAGGACGTCGAGGCCTGGATCGCCGAGCTGCGCTCGTGAGCACCTCCGCGGCGCCCCGCTTCTACGCGGCGAGGCTCGTCGGCACCTCCGTCTTCGACCCGATCGGGGACGCGGTGGCGACGGTCCGCGACGTGGTGGTGGTGCCGCAGACCCGCAGCAGCGCCCGCGCCGTCGGGTTCGTGGTCGAGGTCGCGGCGAAGCGGCGCGTGTTCCTGCCGATCACCCGGGTCACCTCCATCTCCCCCGGCCAGGTGATCTCGACCGGGGTGCTGAACGTGCGCCGCTTCGAGAAGCGCACCGGCGAGCTGCTGGTGCTCGGCGACCTGCTGGACCGGGTGGTGACCCTCTCCGACGGTTCCGGCGAGGCGACCGTGCTGGACATCGCCCTGGACCAGGACCGCCACCGCGACTGGACGATCTCGCGCCTGCATGTGCGCCGGCGCCGCGCGGGCGGGTCGCTGGGCCGGCTGGTCTCGCGCGGCGAGACGCTCACCGTCGACCTGCGCGAGGTGACGGGCCTGTTCGGCACGCAGGCGGAGCAGTCCGCCCACCTGCTCGCCGCCTCCTACCAGGACCTCAACCCCGCCGACCTCGCCGAGATCATCCAGGAGCTGGAGGCCAAGCGCCGGATAGAGCTGGCCGGGGAGCTGGCCGACGAGCGGCTCGCCGACGTGCTCGAGGAGCTGCCCGAGGACATCCGCGTCGAGGTCGTCACGGGCCTGGACGCCAAGCGCGCCGCCGACGTGCTGGACGTGATGGACCCCGACGACGCGGCGGACCTCGTCCAGGAGCTGCCCGATGCGGTCGCCTCCCAGCTGCTGAACCTGATGGAGCCCGAGGAGGCGGAGGACGTGCGCCGCCTGATGGCGTACGACGAGTACACCGCCGGCGGCATGATGACGACCGAGCCGCTGATCGTCTCGCCCGAGACCCCGGTGGCGCACTGCCTGGCGATGATCAGCCGCGAGGCGATCCACGCCGCGCTCGCCTCGACCGTGCACGTGTGCCGCTCCCCGCTCGAGACCCCGACCGGCCGCCTGCTCGGGATCGTGCACTTCCAGCAGCTGCTGCGGGAGCGGCCCGACCGTCCCGTCGGCGAGATCATCGACCAGGACCGGGTCGCCGTCTCCCCGACGGTGCCGCTGTCGACCGTGACCCGTGAGATGGCGACCTACAACCTCGTCTCCATCCCGGTGGTCGACGACGACGGACGCCTGCTCGGCGCGGTCACCGTCGACGACGTGCTCGACCACGTGCTGCCCGACGACTGGCGCGAGCAGGACGACGAGCCCCCCGCGACGACCGGGCAGATCGACCTGTCCGAGATCGCGCGGGCCACCGCGCGCGACAGCGGCGAGGAGGGCTGAGGATGGCGGAGAAGAACGTCGACCCTCTCGACGACCCGGCGCCCCGTCGTCGCGGCCGCCTGCGCAACCCCCTGCGCGGCGACGCCTTCGGGCGCGGTGCGGAGGGCTTCGCGCGCATGATGGGCACGCCCGCCTTCCTGGTGGGCATGACCCTTTTCTGCGCGGTGTGGCTGACCTGGAACTCGCTCGCCCCGGAGTCCGCGCAGTTCGACCCGCGCGCCCTGAACTTCACCCTGCTCACCCTGATCCTCTCGCTGCAGGCCTCCTACGCCGCTCCCCTGCTGCTGCTCGCGCAGAACCGGCAGGACGACCGCGACCGCGTCCAGGCCGAGCAGGACCGCCAGTCCAACGAGCGCAACCACGCCACCACCGACTTCATCACGCGCGAGATCGCCTCGCTGCGCCTCGCCCTCAACGACGTCGCCACGCGCGACTTCGTGCGCGGCGAGCTGCGCGACCTCCTCCAGGAGCTCGAGGAGGCCGGGCCGGAGACGGACCGCCCCGAGGCGCCCGCGCTGGACGACCAGAGCCTCCGCGCGATCCTGCGCGAGGAGGTCGAGGCGGCGCTCGAGCGCCGCACCGGGAAGGAGCAGGACCCCCAGTGACCACACCGGAGACGCCCGCCCAGGGCGCGACCGAGGCCCCCGCCGACGAGCGCGTGGAGCGCATCCATGAGGCGCTCAGCGGGGTGATCGACCCCGAGATCCATCGCCCCATCACCGAGCTCGGCATGGTCGGGTCCGTGGACGTGGACGCCGAGGGCATCGCCCGCGTGCACGTGCTCGTCACGATCGAGGGCTGCCCCATGCGGGACCGGATCGAGCGCGAGACCGCCGAGGCGACCGCGACCGTGCCGGGCCTGTCCCGCGTCGAGGTCACCACCTCCGCGATGACCGAGGAGCAGCGCCGCGAGCTCACGAACCGGCTCCGCCAGGGGCGCCGCCAGATCCCCTTCAACCAGCCAGGCTCCCTCACCCGCATCTTCGCGATCTCCTCCGGCAAGGGCGGGGTGGGCAAGTCCACCGTCACCGCGAACCTCGCCGCCGCGATGGCGGCCGACGGGCTGCGCGTCGGCGTGATCGACGCGGACATCCACGGCTTCTCGATGCCGGGCATGTTCGGGATCACCGATCAGCCCACGAAGGTCTCCGACCTGCTCATGCCGCCGGTCGGGCACGGCGTGGCCGTGATGAGCATCGGCATGTTCGTGCCCGAGGGGCAGGCCGTGGTGTGGCGCGGCCCGAAGATGCACCGCGCGATCGAGCAGTTCGCCTCCGACGTGTTCTGGGGCGACCTCGACGTGCTGCTGCTGGACCTCCCGCCCGGCACCGGCGACGTCGCGATCTCGGTCGCGCAGCTGCTGCCCGGCGCGAAGATGGTCGTGGTGACCACGCCCCAGCAGTCCGCCGCCTCCGTCGCCGAGCGCGTCGGCTCCCTCGCCGCCTCCACCGAACAGAAGATCGCCGGGGTCGTCGAGAACATGGCGGGCCTGACCCTGCCCGACGGCTCCGTGATGGACGTCTTCGGCAGCGGCGGCGGCGACCGGGTCGCCGCGACCCTCGCCGAGGCCGTCGGCGAGCAGGTGCCGGTGCTGGGCCGCGTGGGCCTGGACCCGGCGCTGCGCGAAGGCGCGGACCGGGGCATGCCGCTGGTGGTCTCCGCTCCCGACTCCCCCACAGCGCAGGCACTCACGGGCGTGGCGCGCTCGCTGACGCGGTCCCCGCGGGGACTGGGCGGGATGAAGCTGCCGCTGTCGGTCGCGCGGCACTGAGCCGTCCAACGCATCACGCCGGGTTCCGTCGCGCCACCATGCCGTCGGGCATCGACGTGGAGGCCGGACGCTCAGCGGCGCTGGCCGGCGAGCGCGTGGCTCACGTGGCCTCGTCGTCGAAGGGGGCGCGCTTCGGGCCCTCGTCCTTGGCGGCCGAGCCCGAGCGCTTCTTCGCGCCCTTCGCGGCGCCCGCCGCGGCCGCGCCGCCTGCCACGGACATGGCCTCCTTGCTGGGCAGCAGCTCCTCGATGTCGGTGTCGCCCCAGGCCTCGCGGATGATGCGGCGCGGATCGTACTGGCGCGGGTCGTACTTCTTGAGGTCCTCGATGGCGATGCCCATCTCGTCCTCGACCGTCGAGCGCGAGTCGTCCACCCAGCGGCGCGCCTTGCGCACCCACTGGACCAGCGAACGGGTGACCTCGGGCAGCCGCTGCGGGCCCACGATCACGAGGAACACGATGAGCAGGACGACGATCTCCCACCCGCCGAGGCCCATGAAGCCGGTGCCGCCCATTGTCCACCTAAACGTCTCGAGGTCCGCTGCTGCGGGCCCATTATTGCATCGCGCCCCCTGGGAACGGCGCACGGACTGCGCGTCGCCCGCGCGGCTGTCGTAGGATCGGCCCGTTCACAGGCATGCGGCGAGAGGAAGCGGAGATGTCGTCGGGAAAGGTGGCCTCCTGGGCCCACGGCGAGGAGTTCGTCGACGAGGCGGACCTCTTCGCCGACGACGGCGTCCTGGCCCGCGCCCGCGAGCGCGGCAACGAGCTCGGCGCGCCGCCCGTGCTGCCGGGAGCGGGCGCGCTGATGCGGCTGCTCGCCGCGGCGGTGCAGGCCCGCTCCGCGGTCGAGATCGGCACCGGCAGCGGCGTCGGCTCCCTGTACCTGCTCGCCGGTATGCACCCCGACGGGGTGCTCACCACGATCGACCCCGAGGTCGAGAACCAGCGCGCGGCGCGCGAGGCGTTCGCCGAGGCGCGGATCCGCACGCCGCGCGTGCGGACCATCGCCGGTCAGCCGCGCGACGTCGTCGGCCGGCTCACCGATCACGCCTACGACCTGGTCGCCTTCCCCGCCCACGCCCCGCACGCGGAGGAGCTGCTCGAGCACGCCCGGCGCCTGCTGCGCCCGGGCGGCGTGCTGGTCATCCCCCACGCCCTCTTCCACGACCGGGTCGCGGACCCGGCCGCGCGCGATGCCACCACCCGGGCGGTGCGGGGCCTGCTCCGCGCGGTCTCCGAGGCGGAGGACCTCGTCCCCGCGCTCACCGGCAGCGGCGACGGCGTGCTCGCCGCGGTGCACCGCCCCCGCAGGGGCTGAGAGCCGGCGCTCCGACAGCATCGGCCCCGCACTCGTCGAGCGGGTGCGGGGCCGATGCCGGCGGCGAGCTGCTTACTTGATCACGCCCTCCAGGGCGTCCCGCAGCTCCACGGCTTCCGATGCGGCGATCTCGACGACCAGACGGCCGCCCCCCTCGAGCGGGACCCGCATGATGATGCTGCGCCCCTCCTCCACGACCTCGAGCGGACCGTCACCGGTGCGCGGCTTCATAGCAGCCATGGCGTGCCTCCTAGATGTGTCGCTGCCCCTGAGTCGCTCCCCCGGACGGGGCCTCTGGCAGCGCGCGTACGGTGGCCATTATCTCAGGTCTTCAGGAGTGCTCGCACGCCGCGTCCGACGAGTCGTCCGACGAGGCCTCTGCGGAAGCCCGATCCCGCCGCCCTGGCGGCCCGTCGCCACACCCACCATGAGCACCGCGACCACGAGCGCCACCAGCAGCAGGAGCAGCACCATCGGTCCGACGGCGGTCACGAGGCGTCCACGACCTCGTCCTCCGCGGAGGTGCGGTGCTCCCCCGCCGCCGGCCCCTCGTCGTCGCCGCGGATCGCCTCGCCGAGCGCGGCCAGGGCCTCCTCGGCGGTGTCCACCACGCGCACGAGGTCCAGGTCGGCCAGGCTGATCATCCCGCGATCCACGACCGCCGAGCTCACCCAGTCCAGCAGGCCCTGCCAGTAGTCGCGGCCCACCAGGATCACGGGGAACATGTCGATCTTGTGGGTCTGCATCAGGCACAGCGCCTCGAACAGCTCGTCGAAGGTGCCGAAGCCGCCGGGCATCACCACGAAGCCGCTGGAGTACTTCACGAACATGGTCTTGCGCGCGAAGAAGTAGCGGAAGTCGACGCCGAGGTCGACGTAGGGGTTCAGCCCCTGCTCGTGCGGCAGCTCGATGCCGAGGCCGACGGAGACGCCGCCCGCCTCCTGAGCGCCGCGGTTGCCGGCCTCCATGATGCCGGGGCCGCCGCCGGTGATCACGGCGTAGCCGCGCTCGGCGATGCCCGCGCCGATCCGCCGCGCGCACTCGTAATCGGGATGGCCCTCGCCGAGGCGTGCGGAGCCGAAGATCGAGATCGCCGGGCCCAGCTCGGCCAGCGCCCCGAAGCCCTCGACGAACTCCGACTGGATCCGCAGCACCCGCCACGGATCGGAGTGCACCCAGGCACCCGGGGCGGACTCCTCGAGCAGACGCTGGTCGGTGGTGCGGTCGGGCCGCTGGGCGCCGCGCAGCGTGACGGGCCCCTTGCGGTGGTGCTCTCGTTCCTCCGGTGTCATGCCGCGATCGTAACGGCCCGGGCTGCCTCGCGCCCGACCGCCCGGGGTCAGGCCCCCAGCAGGTACCGTCGCAGTCCCTCGAGCGCGCGAGTGAGGTCGTCGACCGGGACGTGCTCGTCGTCGGTGTGGGCCAGCAGCGGATCGCCGGGGCCGAAGTTCACCGCCGGGGTGCCGAGGGCCGAGAAGCGGGAGACGTCGGTCCAGCCCTGCTTCGCGGCCAGGGGGACCTCTCCCCCGAGCGCGGCGAGGAAGTCGCGGGCGGCGGCGGTGTCCAGGCCCGGCAGCGCGCCGGGCGCGGAGTCGGTCACCTCGATCTCGAGGTCCAGGCCCGCGAGGACCTCGCGCACATGCGCCTCGGCCTGCTCGACGCTGGTGTCCGGGGCGAAGCGGTAGTTCAGGGTGGCGCTCGCCCGGTCGGGGATGACGTTCCCGGCGATCCCGCCGGTGATCGCGACGGCGTTGAGGCACTCGCGGTACTCGAGCCCGTCGATCACCGCGCGGCGAGCCTCATAGGCGGCGAGCCGCTCGAGCACCGGGGCGAGGTGGTGGATCGCGTTCTCGCCCACCCAGTCGCGGGCGGAGTGCGCGGCGACGCCGCGGGCGGTGACCTCGAGCTTCATGGTGCCCTTGCAGCCGCCCTCGACCCCGGCGGAGGTGGGCTCGCCGAGGATCGCGAAGTCGGCCTCGAGGTGTTCGGGGTGCTCGGCGGCGAGGCGGGTGAGGGAGTTGTCGGCCGCGGCGACCTCCTCATGGTCGTAGAACAGCCAGGTGAGATCCATCGGCGCGTCGGCCGCCTCGACGGCGAGCTTCAGCATCACCGCGACCCCGCCCTTCATGTCGCAGCTGCCGCGGCCGACGAGCTCCTCGCGGCCCTCGCGGATGCGACGGGAGGAGGGGAGGTTCGCGGCGACCGGGACGGTGTCGAGATGGCCGGCCAGCAGCACGCGCCGGTCCCGGCCGTGATGGGTGCGGGCGATGACGGTGTCCCCGTCGCGCAGCACCTCGAGGTGCGGGGCGTGCGTGCGCAGCGCCTGCTCGACGGCGTCGGCGAGCGCCTGCTCGTTCCCGGAGACCGACTCGATGTCGACGATCGCGGCGGTGAGGTCGACGATGTCGGCCGACGGGTCCAGGGCGGGGGCGGGGCGCGTGCTCATGGGCGCCATCGTGCCACGCCCGGGTGCGGTGCGGTCATCGCCGGGCGGGCCGGGTCACTCGGCGGCGAGCGCTCCTCCGGCGCGGGCGAGGCGCACCGCGACCGCCTCGGCATGGCGCAGCAGCTGCGGGGAGGTGCCCGGCTCGGCGGTGATCGCGGAGCCCGGCTGGGCGGTGGAGACGGGGACTCCCACGAGCAGGCGCCGCTCGTAGACGGTGTCGTCGGTGCCGATCGGGGCGTAGAGCCCGTCGACCGCGATCGAGCCGGTGAGCATGCGGCGGCGGGAGCCGCGGGAGGCCCAGTGGTCCTTCTGCGCCTCGCCGCGCTCGCGCCAGGCGCCGAGCAGGGCGGAGCGGTAGGCGGGCAGGTCCACGGGCGGCAGATGCGCCTCGAGCACTCCGTCGCACAGGGTCACGGACCCGTCCCCGCCGCGCACCGCGAAGCGACCCGCCTCCTCGTCGATGTCCAGGTGCATGCGCGGGCCGGTGAAGCGCACCAGCCCCGCCGCCTCGAGCGCGAGCACCTGCCGAGCGCGCAGCACGGGCGGGCCCGAGGCCCAGGAGGCGAAGGCGTTGCGGAGGTGGCCGTCGATGTCGCGGCGCACCGACTCGGTGGTGTACGCGCCGAGGTCGATGAGGCGGTTGACCTGCATCCGCAGCGCGATGAGCACTCGGTGGATCAGCACCCAGGCGGGATCGGGCGCGGTCGCAGCGGCGAGCGCGGAGGCGAGCACCTCGCGGGTGCGGCGGTGGGCGTCGTCGCTGTCCCCGCCTCGGCGGCCGAAGGGGAACAGCAGGTGGATCAGCGCCTCGTCGCTCGCGAGTTCGGCGTGCCCGGCCCCGCGCAGGGCGCGGCGCAGCTCGGCGAGCATCAGCGGCATCACCTCCCCCTCATGGTCCACCCCGGCCGAGCGCACCGCGAGCTCGAGGACGCGCTCGCTGGTGAGGACCTGCAGCGGGTAGGGGCTCAGCTGCTCCTGCGGCAGGTCGGGCTTGGGGCGGTAGACCATGCCGGAGCGGGAGCCGATCACGAGCACGGGCTCGGCGCCGCCGGGCACGTAGCGCAGTCCCGCCTCGGTCTCCGGGGCCTCCTCGAAGCGTCCGCCGGCGGCGGCGGTGAGCATCCCGATCGCGTCGTAGAAGTTCAGGCCCATCCCCTGCACGGCGACCGCCTCGCGGCCGAGCAGGGCGGCGTAGTCGACCTCGAGCGGGTTCGCGGGGCCGAGGTGGACCAGGCCGTGCCGCTCGGCGGCGTCGGCGAGCTGCTGGGAGCGGGGGCCGAGCGCGGTGGGCAGGTGGCCGAGCGCGAGCGCGACCGCGTCGGCCCGCAGCACGCGCCCGTCCGAGAGGCGGATCCGCTGGGGCCCGTCGGCCGGGCCGGTGACGTCCACGGCCTCGGCGGGGTGCAGCACGATCCGCAGCCGCTCGGGGTCCGCATCGGCGAGCGCGGTCTCGAGCACGTGCGCGAGATAGCGGCCGTGCGCGGCGCGGGAGGCGAAGTCGGAGGGACCGAGCCCCTCCGCTGCCAGGTGGTCGGCCAGGCTCTCGTGGTGCGGGACGGGCAGCAGCGGATGGCAGGACTCGTCCGGGTACAGGGTGGTCTGGCAGGTGGTGGTGTTCATGAGCAGCACCTCGGGCTGGTCATGGCGCCACACGGCCCCGCCGCGCCCCACCTGCGGGTCGACCAGGTGCACGGTCAGCGGCCCCTGCCACGCCTCCGTGGTCGACGCCGCGACCAGCCGCTCCACGATCGCGGTGCCCCGGGGGCCCGCCCCGATGACGACGACGGTGCGGACGGGGTCGGCGGCGTGGGTCATCCCCCCAGTATGCGGCGCGGCGCGGAGCCTTCGGTCCGTGCGCGCCGTCTGGGACGATGTCCCCATGTCGTCGACGTCGCCGAGACACCTTCCGCCGCGCGCGAGCTCCGGACCGCTCACCGGGGTCCTCTTCGGGCAGGCCGCGCGGCTGCGCGCGGTGGTCAACGCCGATCTGCTGCCGCGTGAACGCGCCGCGGCGGATGCGCTCGTGCTCACCGCCTGGCTCAGCGCCGCCCAGCGCGAGCGCTATGCGCCCTCCCTGCGCGCCCCGGGCTCCGTCGAGGAGTTCGCCGAACGCCTGGCCGACGAGCGCCGCGTGGTGCTCGAGGAGGGCGCGGACCCGGTCGCGGACGAGGTCGGCGCCGCGGCCGAGGCGGAGCGAGGAGCACGGCAGATCCCGCTGCGGCTCCTCGAGGGGGCGCTGCTGCTCGGCGCGCTCGTCTGCGTGGTGCTCACCGTGCTGCGGAGCCTGGACGCCGCGGACCTCCCCGGGCACCTGGCCGCGGAGGCGGCTCCGCTGCTCGGCGGGATGCTGCTGTGCCTGGTGCTCGCCGCGGTCGTCGGCGCGGTCGCGACGCGCCGCCGGGACCGGGCGCTGCTGGACTGGGCGGTCTCCCGTCCCGGCCAGCTGGGGCGCGGGCTGCCGCTGCGCAGGCCGCTGCAGGGCGAGTCCGCGGGGCCGGTGGTCCTCTGGTCCCTGGGCCCGGCGCTCCTGCTCGGCGCGGGCGTCCTCGCGATCGTCGCCGGTGCCGCGGTGCTGCTGCTCTCGCTCATGCTGCGCGCCGAGATCGTCGCGACCGAGCAGGCCCCGGCGCTGCTGATCGGCGGGGTCATCGCCCTGGTCGCCGCGACCGCGGCGGTGTACCTGGGCGGGCGGCGCCGAGAGCGGAGGGCGCGACGGGTGCGGGCGAGCGAATCGATCGGACCGTCGCCTCTGGACGAGGAGCCGCCGGCGGTGTGAGCCACGGCGCTGCTGCTCATTCCTCGGCGCCCAGGCCCTGCTCGTCGGCGTAGCGCTCCCACCCCGCGGCGACGGGGACCCTGCGCAGGTCGCGGGAGAGCAGTGCACACAGCGCACCGACTGCAGTGACCGCGGCGAAGAACCACATGGTGGGGCGCGGACCGGCCAGCTCGAGTCCCCACCCGGCGAGCATCGGCCCGAGCGGCATGAGCCCCATGGTCACAAGCCCCATGAGAGCACCGAGGCGGCCCTGCATCCCGACCGGCGTGATGTGCATGAAGAATCCCTGCGTCGCGGAGTTCAGCGGTGCGAGACCGAGGCCCATGAGCGCGTAGGCGAGAGCGATCCACGCCATCCCGGGCGCGAAGGGGATCAGAGCCCCGAGCACGGCGAGCACGAGCACCGGGACGATCGTGAGGGTCCCCGTGGGCACCGCGTCCACCAGCCGCGGCGCGGCGAGGGCCCCCGCGAGGATCGCCGCGGCGAGCACGGTGTTCAACAGGCCGAGACGAGCGGCGGGGATGCCGTCCGCGGCGAACGCGAGCAGGACGGTGAGGATCAGGCCGTTCCCCCCGAGGTTCACCGCCACGGCGACCCCCATCAGCTGCAGCCTGATCGGCTGCGAGAGCGACCAGGTGACCGCTGCCCGCAGATCGTCCCTCACGCGAGTGGAAGCGGCCACCCCCCGCGCGCGGACGGTAGCGTCCGCGCATCGAGAGCGTCGCGAGGAGCGAGCCCGCGTTGCCGAGCAGCTGCGCGAGCGGCGGGAAGAGGATCGACAGTCCCAGCAGGGCTCCGCCGAGAGGGCCGGCGGCCATCTCGACCGCGGCCTCCCGTCCTTCGTTGACGGAGAAGGCGCGCGCGAGCAGAGCGGGCGGGACGATCTGCTTGAGCATGGCATTCGAGGCACTGCCCAGCAGTCCGGCGCGCAGCCGGTCGACGAAGGCGAGCACGGCGAGGCCGAGAAGGCCTCCCCCGCGGAGCGCGAGGACGGTGATCAGCACGGCCTGCACGAGCATCCCGGTCGCCGCGGCGAGCAGGCGGAGACGACGCCTCTCGCAGCGGTCGGCGAGCAGCCCGCCGGGGACGAGGCTGGCCAGGGTGCCGATCCCCTGCACGAGGCCGACGAGGCCCGTCGCTCCGAGTGATCCGGTGACCTGGAGCGTGATGAGCGGGAAGGCGAAAGCGCCGATGCCGGCGCCGAGGTCGAGGCACAGGTCGCCGAGGAGCCAACGGCGGTACTCGGGGTTCCTCCGAATCGAGGTCTGGGCGGCGTCGCCAAGGGTCGTCATGGATCGCATCGTAGATCCGCAATACATGTTGCGCAATAGGCCTTGCGCACTGTTCTGTGCGCACGGACTGGTGCGAAGGGAAGTGCATTCCTAGACTGCCCGCATGGACGACGTGGAGAACGAGAGCGGGTTACGAACAGGCGAGACCACGGCTGACCGCAGGGCGAGCGTCACGCAGCCGCTCGACGGGGACGACTCGTCGGCCGAGCACGCGAGCCGCGATCAGCTGCGGGCGATGGCCCATCCCCTGCGTCTGGAGCTGATGGAACGGATGGGCCGCCGGGGCACGGCCCGTGCGGCGGATCTCGCTGCGGATCTGGGGATCCCCGCGAACTCGGTGAGCTATCACCTGCGGATCCTCGCCCGCGGAGGCGTGATCGAGGAGGCGCCGGAGGCGGCGCGGGACCGTCGGGACCGGGTGTGGCGCCTCGCACAGCTCTCCTACTACTTCGGGCGCGAGGAGGGGACCGTCTCCGACGACGGGACGGCAGCGGCCACTGAGTACTCCGCGGCCTCCGATTCCGCCTCGCTCGCCGTCTTCGACTGGATGCGGACGGCATGGTCTGCGGAGCTCGCACGCCCCAAGGGTCGGAGCCCGCTTTCCAAGGAGGGATCCGGGAACCTCTTTGCGACCACTGTCCGACTGACCGCGGCGGAGATGCAGGAGGTGAACGGGGCGGTATCGGAGATCCTGCAGAAGGCCAGGGTCCGCCACCGCGACGAGTCCGGTGCGGACCTGCCCGACCCGATCGACGGAGACGAGGCGAACACGTATCAGGTTCTGTGGGCCGCTGTCGGCCAGCAGCCGTCCGCACCTCACTCCGGGACGGAGTAGCCCCTCTCCCGGGCGTGACGCTCCCAGCGGGAGGAGACAGGCAGGCGGCGCAGGTCGCGGGCGAGCAGACCGATCACCACGCCGAGCGCGAGCACCGCCGCGAAGAGCAGCAGCGTGGTCGTGCTGCCGGCGATCTCGAGGCCCCAGCCGGCGAGCGCGGGCGCGAAGGTCATCACGCCGAGGGACACCAGGCGCATCAGGGAGCTGATCCGGCCCTGCATCGCCACCGGCGTGATGTGGGTGAAGAACCCCTGCCCGGAGGCGTTGAAGGCGGGCAGGCCGATCCCGATTGCCGTGTAGCACAGCCCGATCCACACCATCGAGGACGCCACGGGCAGCAGCACCCCGACCAGGGTCATCAGGGCGACGGGCGCGATCGCGAGCGCCCCCGTCGGCACCGTGTCCACCAGGCGCGGGGCGAGGAAGGCGCCGAGCAGGATCGCGGCGGCCAGCGCCGTGTTCAGCAGGCCGATGCGGGAGGCGGGCACCCCCTGGTCCGCGAGGTCCAGCATCACCGTGAACAGCAGTCCATTGGCGCCGAGGTTCACGGCGGAGGAGACGGCGAGCATCTGCAGCCGGATCGGCTGGGTGCGGATCCAGGCGAGGGCCTCGCGGAGGTCGTCGACCGCCTTCGTGGGCGGGGAGCCCTCGGCCCTCGGCCGGTAGCGTCCGCGCATGCTCAGCGTCGCGAGGACCGAGCCGACGTTCCCCAGCAGGTGCACGAGCGGCGGGAACACGATCGACAGTCCCAGCAGCGCACCGCCCACGGGCCCGGAGGCCATCTCGACCGCGGCCTCGCGGCCCTGGTTCACCGACACGGCCCGCGGCAGCTGCGTCACGGGCACGATCTGCTTGAGCATGGCGTTGGAGGCGCTGCCCAGCGCGGTCTCCCGCAGCCGGTCCAGGAAGGCGAGCGAGGCCAGCAGCACGGGACCGGCCCAGCCGCCCAGCAGCACCACGACCAGAGCGAGCTGCACGACCGCGCCGGTGATCCCGGCGAGCAGACGCAGGGAGCGGCGCTCGATCCGGTCGGCGAGCAGGCCGCCGGGGATCAGGCCGACGACCGCGCCGAGCCCCTGCACCAGGGCGACCAGCCCCGTCGTGCCGAGGGACTGGGTGACCATGAAGGTGATCAGCGGGAAGGCGAAGGCGCCGATCCCGGTGCCGATGTCGAGCAGCAGGTCGCCGAGCAGCCACCGCAGGTACTCGCCGTTGCGGTGGAGAGGGGCATGGCGGGGCGCGTGCGCGTCGTCGCCGTCGGTCATCCGCTCACCGCCCCCCGGACATCGCGGTCCCGCCCGCTCGGGGCGTCTGGTGCCCCGCGGTGTGCTCTTCGCCGCGCCCGGACGGGCGCATGCTCCCCTGCTGGGTCAGGATTCGTAGACTCGGCCCATGACATCCTCGACATCCGAGTCCACCGTCACCGCCGCCTGGGGCATCGCGCTCACGACACTCGGGGCCGACGGTTCCGTCCTCGATGCATGGTACCCCTCGCCGCAGCTCGGCGAGGCTCCCACTGACCCCGCCGGCCATCCCCTCCACGCGCAGCTGGTCGCCGCCGCGCAGGCCGACGAGGTGCGCGGCACCACCCAGGAGGTCGTGGTCCGCGCGATCGACCTGACGGCCGCCCCGGCCGATGCGGCCGACGCCTACCTGCGCCTCCATCTCCTCTCCCACCGCCTGGTCCGCCCGAACGAGCAGAACCTCGAGGGGCTCTTCGGCGCCCTCACCAACGTCGTGTGGACCACCGAAGGACCCTGCGCGGTCGCCGGCTTCGAGGAGACGCGCCTGCGCTTGCGCGCCGCGGGCCGCACCCCGACGGTCCTCTCGGTGGACAAGTTCCCGCGCATGGTCGACTACGTGCTGCCCACCGGCGTCCGCATCGGCGACGCGGATCGCGTGCGGCTCGGCGCGCACCTCGCCGAGGGCACCACCGTGATGCACGAGGGCTTCGTGAACTTCAATGCCGGCACCCTCGGCGCCTCGATGATCGAGGGCCGCATCTCCCAGGGCGTCGTGGTCGGGGACGGCTCCGACGTGGGCGGCGGTGCCTCCACCATGGGCACCCTCTCCGGCGGCGGCACCGAGCGCGTCAGCATCGGTCGGCGCTCCCTCGTCGGCGCCGAGGCCGGGATCGGCATCGCCCTCGGGGACGACTGCGTGGTCGAGGCGGGGCTGTACGTCACCGCCGGCACGAAGGTCGAGCTGCTCGGCGAGCCCGGCGCCGAGGCCCAGGGCCCCCACGTGGTGAAGGCGCGGGAGCTCTCCGGGGTGCCGAACCTGCTCTTCCGCCGCAACTCGCTGACCGGTGCGGTGCAGGCGGTGGCCCGCGCGGGCCAGACCGTCGAGCTCAACGCCGCCCTCCACAGCAACTGAGACGAAGCATCTGAGGGACGGAGGACCGCGAGGGTGGCAGCAGGCTCCCGTGCGCGCGGCCGCGCACGCGGCCGCGTCGGCCGTCACCTCGCGGCCCCTCTGGTCATGGTGCTGGTCTTCGGAGGGATCGCTGGCGGCAGCTATCTCGCCCTGGAGCGCTATGACTCCCCCGCCCACGAGGGCACCTGCGTCGCCTCGGGGCTCGGCACCAGCCACCGCTACACCACCGATCGGGTCGCGAACGCGGCGCTGATCAGCGCGACGGCGGTGGATCGGGGCATGCCGCCGCGGGCGGCGTCGATCGCGCTGGCGACCGCGTACCAGGAGTCGCAGCTGCAGAACATCGACTACGGCGACCGGGACTCGCTGGGCCTGTTCCAGCAGCGGCCCTCGCAAGGCTGGGGCACGGAGGAGCAGATCATGGACCCGGTCTACGCCTCCAACGCCTTCTTCGACGTGCTCGAGACCTACCCCGACTACACCAGCGCCGACATCAACGACATCGCCCAGCAGGTGCAGCGCTCCGGGCATCCCGAGGCGTATCGCGACCACGAGACCGAGGGTCGGCTGTACGCCTCGGCCCTCACCGGCCAGTCCGGCGCGAACCTGCTGTGCACCCTCGACGAGGTCGGTGCGACCACCTCCCCCGAGCAGCTGCGCGGCGAGCTCGCGCGGCAGTTCCCCCGCGCGACGGAGTCCGGGCGGGTCACGTCGTCGCTGGATTCCGCCGCCGGGGCCGCCCCGCAGGTGCCCGAGGGCGCCGGCGCGACGGCGCTCGTGCTCGACCCGGGCGGCGACGAGACGCTGGGCTGGTCGCTCGCGAACTGGGCAGTGGCCCGTGCGGCCGACGACGGGGTGGTGCAGGTCAGCTACCGCGGCCGGGTCTGGGACCGCACCGCCCACGGCGAGGAGGCCGGGGCATGGGGCAGCGCCGAGGGCGGCGATCCCGAGCGGGTGGTCGTGCTGGTCAGCGGGCGCTGAGCGCCGCGGATCAGGACCCGGCGCACTGAGCGCTCGACCCGGTCCGAGGCTCGCTCGGGCTCAGTGCACGGTGAGGCCGCGGGCCCGGAACTGCGCGCGCACCCGCTCGACGACCTCCGTGGACGGCGGATGCGCGTCCCGCAGCCGGTATTCCATCCCGAGCACGTCCCACTTGTCCTGGCCCATGTTGTGGAAGGGCAGCACCTCGACGCGCTCGACCACGTCCTGCCAGCGCTCGACGATGTCCGCGACCTTCTCGACGTTCTCCGCCGCGTCGGTCCACTCCGGCACGACCACGAAGCGGATCCAGATCGCGATGCCGGCGCGGGCGAGTCGGTCACCGAAGTCGATCGTGGGCTGCAGCTCCCGGCCGGTGAGTCGCTTGTAGCTCGCCTCGTCGCCGCTCTTGACGTCCAGCAGCACGAGGTCGACGTCGGCGAGCAGCTCGTCCTTCGCGACCGCGCCGAGATACCCGGAGGTGTCGATCGCGGTGTGGATGCCGAGCTCCTTCGCGGCGCGCAGCACGTTGCGGGCGAAGGCGGGCTGCATGAGCACCTCGCCGCCGGAGAGGGTGATCCCGCCGCCGGTCGCGCGGAACACGCGGCGGTAGCGGCGCAGGAGCCGTTCGATCTCCTCGAGCTCGACGTCCTGGCCGCGCCGCATCTCCATGGTGTCGGGGTTGTGGCAGTAGACGCAGCGCAGCGGGCAGCCCGCGAAGAAGATCGTCAGCCGGGTGCCGGGGCCGTCGACCGCGGTGACCAGCTCCCAGGAGTGGACAGAGGCGAGGCGGCCCTCCCGGATCGCGGCGAGGCGGCCGCTGCGGTCCAGCTCCGCCTCGGCCATCCCGTCGATCCCCGCGCCGGCCCGCCGGTTCTCGACGGGCCGGCCCAGCAGGTCGATGCTCTGCGTCATCTGCGCTCTCGTCCCCGTGCTCGCTGTGCTCTGTCTGTTCTGTGTGCTCTGTGCGCCGGCTGCGCCCGCGCGCCGCTCAGGCGCCCTGGTGGAAGGTGCGGTCCAGGACGTCGAGCTGCTGCTCGCGGGTGAGCTTGACGAAGTTCACCGCGTAGCCGGAGACGCGCACGGTGAGGTTCGGGTAGTCCTCCGGGTTCTCCATCGCGTCGACGAGGGTGTCCTTGTTCAGCACGTTGATGTTGGCGTGGAACAGGCCGGTCTCGGCGTTGTTCGCGGCCCGACTGGCCTTCATGGAGGCGAGGCGCTGGTCGAAGGTGGGGGTGGTCATGGGGTTCTCCTCGGGGTGTGCGGTGCAGGTTCGGGGGTGGAGGGGCTGGTCCGGCGGGGCCGCCGGGTGCCGGCCGGCCGACGGGGCGCGTCGGTCGGCCGGTGCGAGGCTCACTCGTCGTCGATCATGAAGCCGGCGTCGAGGATCCCGACGAGGTTCGTCACCTGCTCGTCCTTGGTGCGGCCGAGCCCCTGCGGGGTGATCGTGTTGGTCAGCGAGATGCCGTCCAGGGCGTCCTCGTAGTCGAGCTTCCCGACCGAGAGCATCGAGGCGACCATGCCGTGGGTGTCGGCGCCGTTCTCCGGGTTCGCGCCCGGCGAGAACGGGGTGCCTGCCCGGTGCCCCGAGGGGAAGGAGCCGGTCGCCTTTCCGTAGACGACGTTCGAGGTGATCGTCAGGACCGACTGGGTCGGGATCGCGTCGCGGTACATCGGGATCGCCTTGATCTTCTGCATCACGGTGTGCACGATCGTCGCCGCGATGTCGTCGGCGCGGTCGTCGTCGTTCCCGTAGCGGGGGAACTCCCCCTCGGTCACGTAGTCGACGACCAGGCCAGTCTCGTCCCGCACCGGGGTGACCGTCGCGTAGCGGATCGCGGAGAGGGAGTCCGCGACGATCGACAGGCCAGCGATGCCGCAGCCCATGGTGCGCACGATCTCGCTGTCGTGCAGCGCCATCTCGATCGATTCGTAGGCGTAGCGGTCGTGGCTGTAGTGGATGATGTTCAGCGCCTCGACGTAGGTGCCCACCACCCAGTCGAGCATCTCCTCGTAGCGCTGCCAGACCTCGTCGAAGTCCAGCGGGGCCTCGCCCGTGATCGGGGTGTGCAGCCCGGGCTCGGTGACCTGCTTCCCGGTGACCTCGTCGCGGCCGCCGTTGATCGCGTAGAGCAGCGCCTTGCCGGCGTTGACGCGGGCGCCGAAGAACTGCATCTGCTTGCCCACCCGCATCGGGGAGACGCAGCAGGCGATCGCGGCGTCGTCGCCCCATCGCTCCCGGATCTGCGCGTCGGACTCGTACTGGATCGAGGAGGTCTCGATCGAGATCGCGGAGCAGAACTCCTTGTAGCCCTCGGGCAGCTCCGGGTCCCAGAAGATCGTGATGTTCGGCTCCGGGGCGGGGCCGAGGTTCCGCAGGGTCTGCAGCAGGCGGAAGGAGGTCCTGGTGACCAGCGGTCGGCCGTCCTCGGCGAAGCCGGCATCGGACCAGGTCGCCCAGTAGGGGTCGCCGGAGAAGATCTGGTCGTAGTCGACGGTGCGCAGGAAGCGCACGATCCGCAGCTTGATCACGAGCGCGTCGATGATCTCCTGCGCCTCGGACTCGGTGAGGGTGCCGGCGGCGAGGTCCCGTTGGATGTACACGTCCAGGAAGCCCGAGAGGCGGCCGATGGACATCGCGGCGCCGTCCTGGCTCTTCACCGAGGCGAGATAGGCCATGTAGGTCCACTGCACGGCCTCCTGGGCGGTCGCCGCGGGGCGGCGCAGGTCCAGCTCGTAGATCTCGCCGAGCCGCACCAGCTTCGTCAGCGCTTTGATCTGCTCGGCGTGCTCCTCCCGATAGCGCGCCCAGTGCTCGGAGAACCCCTGGTCCGCGACGGCGTCCTTCGCGGCCTTCTTCTCGGCGATCAGGAAGTCCGCGCCGTAGAGGGCGAGGCGGCGGTAGTCGCCGATGATGCGGCCGCGGCCGTAGGCGTCGGGCAGGCCGGTGATGATGTGGCTGGAGCGGGCGGCGCGGATCCGCGGGGTGTAGATGTCGAAGACGCCGTCGTTGTGGGTCTTGCGGTGCTTGGTGAAGATCTCCTTGATCCGCGGATCGGGCTCCTTGCCCGCCTCCCGGATCGCGGTCTCGACCATGCGCCAGCCTCCGCTGGGCATCATGGCGCGCTTGAGCGGCACGTCGGTCTGGAGGCCGACGATCACGTCGTCGTCCTCGCTGATGTACCCGGCGGGGAAGGCGTCGATGTCGGCGGGGGTCTCGGTGTCGACGTCGTAGACGCGCCGCCTGCGCTCCTCCGAGAGGTAGGTGCGCTCGAGGTGGTCCCAGAGCCGGAGGGTCTTCTCGGTGGGGCCGGCGAGGAAGGAGGCGTCGCCCGAGTAGGGGGTGTAGTTGCGCAGGATGAAGTCGCGCACGTCGATCGTCTCCTGCCACGGGCCGGGGGCGAACCCGGCCCAGGCGTCGCCCGGGGCGGTCGCGGCGGCGGGACGGTCGGTGGTGGCGGTGCTCATGGCGGCTCCTGTTCGCGGCGCGGGCCCGCGGCGCGGGGCCCTTCGTGGATGACTCCACGCTAGGCACCGCCGAGGCCCCTGACCGGGGTCCAAGGTCCCCGCACGATCGGAGCCGGCCAGCCGCAGGACGTCGGTCCATCGCCGGCGGGACGAAGGGCCTGCCGGGCGCGGCATCGAGCCCGACGGACGGAGCACCAGACCAGATGGGCGCGACAGCGGGCCCGAGCGACGCGGCGGGGTTCCCGCCGGGCATGACGGAGGGCCCGCACGATCGGTGATCGCACGGGCCCTCGCAGGTCCTCAGGGCGGGGGACGACAGGCCGCCGGAGCGCTCAGCTGCGCTGCTTGTCCATCTCCGCCTTCAGCTCCGCGAGGCGCAGCTCGCTGGTGCCGGTGCGGTCCTGCATCGCGGTGTACGGGCGCTCGGCCTCGCCGGTGTAGATCTGGCGCGGGCGGCCGATCTTCGTCTCCGGGTCGTGGATCATCTCCTGCCACTGGGCGATCCAGCCCGGAAGGCGGCCGATGGCGAAGAGCACCGTGAACATCTCGGTGGGGAAGCCGATGGCCTTGTAGATGATGCCGGTGTAGAAGTCGACGTTCGGGTAGAGCTTGCGCTCGACGAAGTAGTCGTCCTTCAGCGCGATCTCCTCGAGCTTCATCGCGAGCTCGAGCCGCTCGTCCTGCACGCCGAGGCGCTCGAGGACGTCGTCGGCGATCTTCTTGACGATGCGGGCGCGGGGATCGTAGTTCTTGTACACCCGGTGGCCGAAGCCCATCAGGCGGATCCCGTCCTCCTTGTTCTTCACCTTCTCCATGAAGTCGCGGGGATCCATGTCGCGGGCCTGGATCTGGTCGAGCATCTCCATCACGGCGGCGTTCGCGCCGCCGTGCGCGGGGCCGGAGAGGGCGCCGATGCCGGCGGAGATCGAGGTGAACAGGTTCGCCTGCGCGGAGCCGACCAGGCGCACCGCGGAGGTGGAGCAGTTCTGCTCGTGGTCGGCGTGGAGGATCAGCAGCTGCTCCATCGCGCGCACGATCACCGGGTCCGCGATGAACTCCTCGACCGGGAAGCCGAAGGTCAGGCGCAGGAAGTTCTCGATGAGGGAGAGCCGGTTGTCGGGGTAGAGCAGCGCATGGCCCTGCGCGATGCGGTGCGCGTAGGCGGCCATCGTCGGCATCTTCGCCAGCAGGCGCACGGAGGAGATCCGCACCTGCTCCTCGTCGAAGGGGTCCAGGGAGTCCTGGTAGAAGGTCGACAGGCCCGACACCCCGGCCTGCAGCACCGCCATCGGGTGGGCGTCGCGCGGGTAGCCGTCGAAGAGGTGCTTGAAGCGCTCGTCGAGCAGGGTGCGGCGCTCGACCTGGGCCTCGAAGTTGTCGAGCTGGCCCTTGGTGGGAAGCTCGCCGTTGATCAGGAGGTAGGCCACCTCGAGGTAGCTGGACTTCTCCGCGAGCTGCTCGATGGGGTAGCCGCGGTAGCGCAGGATGCCCTCGTCGCCGTCGATGTAGGTGATCGAGGACTTCGCGTTCGCGGTGTTCATGAAACCGGGGTCGTAGGTGACCTGGCCGGTCTCCTTGCGGAGCGGACCGATCGTGATGCCGGAGTTGCCCTCCACGGCAGGGACGACCGGAAGGTCGAGGGACTTCTCCCCGAGGGTGAGGTGGGCAGACGTCGTGGCGTGATCCATGGGCTCTCCGTTGTGCGTGGTCGGATCGGTCCCGGCGCGGGGCCGGAGGTGTCAGGAGCGCTCGAGGCGCTGGGCGGCGGCGGCGATCCGCTCGTCGGTCGCGGTGAGGGCGACGCGAACGAACCGCGCTCCCCCCTCACCATAGAACATCCCTGGTGCGACCAGCACACCGCGGTCTGCGAGGCGATCGACCGTGACCATCGAGTCCTCGCCGAAGGTGGTCCACAGGTACAGGCCCGCCTGCGAACCGTGGATCGTGCCGCCCGCGGACTCGAGCGCGGGGGCGAGCTGCGCCCTGCGAGCCCGGTAGACCTCCCGCTGCGCGGCGGGGGCGGCGTCATCGGCGAGCGCTGCGCCGAAGGCCGCCTGGACGGGCCCGGGCAGCATCATCCCGGCCTGCTTGCGCACCGCGACGAGCTCGGCCACGAGCGACGGGTCCCCGGCGACGAATGCGGCGCGGTAGCCGGCGAGGTTCGACTGCTTGGACAGGGAGTACACGCACAGCAGACCCTCGAGGGAGCCGCCGTTCACCCGCGGGTCCAGGATCGAGGGGACCTCGTCCACGGTCCAGGGCAGCAGCGCGTAGCACTCGTCGGAGGCGACGACGATCCCGCGCTCGCGCGCCCAGGCCAGCAGCGCGGCGAGCTGGTCGACGTCCAGCACCTCGCCGGTCGGGTTCGAGGGGGAGTTCAGCCACAGCAGCCGGATCCTGCTCGCGGCGGACGGGTCCGGCAGCGCGGCGTCGCCCTCGGCGGCCAGGCGCGCCATGTCCACCGGCAGCGGCCTCGCGCCGACGAAGCGGGCGCCCATGTCGTAGGTGGGATAGGCGATGTGCGGGAACGCGATCGCGTCGCCCGCGCCGAGGCCCAGCTGGAAGGGCAGGTGCGCGACGAGCTCCTTCGAGCCGACGGTGGGCAGCACCGCGTCGACGCCCAGCACGGCGGGGGCCGCACGGTGGCGGCGGACGAAGTCCACCAGCGCCTCGCGCAGGGCGGGGGTGCCGACCGTGGTCGGGTAGCCGGAGCTGTCGGCCGCGTCGGCCAGCGCCTGCTGCACGGTGGCGGGCGTCGGGTCCACGGGGGTGCCGACGGAGAGGTCGACGAGCCCGTCGGGGTGCTGCGCGGCCCGCTCGCGGGCGGGCACGATCGTGTCCCAGGGGAAGGCGGGCAGGCGCGCGGCGAGGCCCTCGCGCGCGACGGGGCGGGTGGCGGAGTGCGTCGGCGCCACGGCTCAGGCCAGGGGGTTCTCTTGCGGGGGCAGGGCCTCGACGAGCGGGTGGTCCTTGTCGATCACGCCCATCTTCGCGGCGCCGCCCGGTGCGCCGAGCTCGTCGAAGAACTCGACGTTGGCCTTGTAGTAGTCGGCCCACTCGTCGGGGGTGTCGTCCTCGTAGAAGATCGCCTCGACGGGGCAGACGGGCTCGCACGCGCCGCAGTCCACGCACTCGTCGGGCTGGATGTACAGCATCCGGTTGCCCTCGTAGATGCAGTCCACGGGGCACTCGTCGACGCAGGCGCGATCCTTCACGTCGACGCAGGGCAGGGCGATGACGTACGTCATGTGCGGCTTCCTTCCGTCCGGGTCGCCCTCCATCATCTCATCCCGGCCCCGCCCGGGAGCGCCGCCGGGACGTGCCGGAGCAGGAGGTGACAGGATGCACAGCCTGCCTGCGGCGGCCCCCGCGACGGGCCGACGGGCACGGGGATAGCCTGCCCGGATGACGATGCACGAGGGTCACCGGGTCCGCGCCGGCTGGGCGCCCTTCCTCGCGGAGGGGCGACGGGTGGTGCTGCGCTA
Organism: Brachybacterium sp. AG952; assembly: GCF_004362645.1. Classification (NCBI taxonomy): domain Bacteria; kingdom Bacillati; phylum Actinomycetota; class Actinomycetes; order Micrococcales; family Dermabacteraceae; genus Brachybacterium; species Brachybacterium sp. AG952. The sequence continues at coordinate 277,748 of NZ_SNXV01000005.1, forward strand.
TGCGATCGACCGCGAGCGCTCCCCGCACGGCGAGTCGATGACCGATGCGCTGGGCACGATCACGCTGGTCGACGACGCGGTGGTGCAGGTGATGACGCGGCGCGGCGAGGTGCGCGTGCCGCGGGCCCTGGTCATCGCCGCGAAGGAGGTCCCGCCTCCGCCGGTGCGGCGGCAGGGGCCCGCCGCGCCCTGACGATGTAGTCCACGCCGGAGCCGACGTGCAGCACGGCCCCGACCCACACCAGCGCCTGCGCGGCCGGCACCAGCGAGGGCGCCCACGCGGCGACGGCGACCAGCAGGAACACCGAGGCCATCAGCACGAAGGTGCGGATCTTGCCGAGCCAGGAGACGGAGATCCGCCCGCCGAGCGCGGCGCGCGTGGCGAGGACGGCCATCGCCGCGTCGACGACGACGATCACGGCGAGCGCCGCCCAGGGCAGCAGGTCCGCGAGGGCCAGGGTCAGCACAATCGCGACGAGGCCCAGACGGTCCGCGATCGGGTCCATGATCTGGCCGGTGCGGCTGGTCTGGTCCAGGGCGCGGGCGAGCATCCCGTCGATCCAGTCGGTCGAGGCCCAGACGAGCAGCAGCACCACGCCGAGGGTGTCCGGCCCGTCCGCCAGGCGCAGGCACACCGGCAGCAGCAGCGCGAGGCGGACGAGGGTGACGAGGTTCGGGATCGTCGCCCAGTCGGGGCGGTCGGCGGCGCTCATGGCCTCAGCGTGCCCGGGACCGGCCGCGTCCCGCGACCGTGATCACCAGGGCGAGGGCGAAGGGGATCAGGATCCCGATGCCCTGGACGATCCAGCCGGAGTACTGCGCCTGATCCGCGATCACGGCGGGCAGGAGCACGCCGCCCCCCGCCCCCTCGCCGAGGAAGGGACCGGCCAGCAGGCCCCACAGCGAGCCGAGCACCAGGAGCGGGAAGCGGGTCCCCGTCGCGGACCACAGGAACAGGCACACCACGGCCTGGAAGACGGCGCCGAGCAGGAGCCCGGCGGGGAGGTCGACGCCGAGCACGGTCAGCTCGAACCGGTGGGTGGTGACCAGCAGCAGCACCGAGACGATCGCGAGCACGATCGCCATCGCGGCCTGGCCGAGCCGGGCGGCGAGGGAGGTCGTGTCGACCGCCGTCGGCCTCTGCTGCGTGCTGGTCACCGCGTCACTTCCCGGACTTCGCCTTGGACTGGGCGCGACGGCGCTCGTTCGCGTCCAGGATCACCTTGCGGATGCGCACGATCTCCGGGGTCACCTCGACGCACTCGTCCTCGCCGGTGAACTCGAGGGACTCCTCGAGGGTCAGCTTCCGCGGCGGCACCAGGTTCTCGAAGGAGTCCGACGACGCGGCGCGCATGTTCGTCAGCTTCTTCTCCTTGGTGATGTTCACGTCCATGTCCTCGTTGCGGGAGTTCTCCCCCACGATCTGGCCGGCGTACACCTCCGAGGTCGGCTCGACGAAGAAGGAGCCGCGCTCCTGCAGGTTGATCATCGCGAAGGGCGTGACGTTCCCGGCGCGGTCGGCGACCAGCGAGCCGGTCGCGCGGAACTCGATCTCGCCCATCCACGGCTCGTGGCCGTCGGCGTAGGAGGAGGCGATGCCGTTGCCGCGGGTCTCGGTCATGAACCGGGTGCGGAAGCCGATCAGGCCGCGGGAGGGGACGACGAACTCCATGCGCACCCAGCCCGAGCCGTGGTTGCTCATGGTCTCCATGCGGCCCTTGCGCGAGGCCATCAGCTGGGTGACGGTGCCGAGGTACTCGTCGGGCACGTCGATGGTCATCCGCTCGACGGGCTCGTGGACCTTGCCGTCGATCTCGCGGGTGAGGACCTTCGGCTTGCCGACGGTGAGCTCGAAGCCCTCGCGGCGCATCTGCTCGACCAGGATCGACAGGGCCAGCTCGCCGCGGCCCTGCACCTCCCAGGCGTCGGGGCGCTCGGTGGGCAGCACCTTCAGGGACACGTTGCCGACCAGCTCGGAGTCCAGGCGGTCCTTCACCTGGCGGGCGGTGAGCTTGTGGCCCTTGCCGTTCTTGCCCGCGAGCGGGGAGGTGTTGATGCCGATGGTCATCGAGATCGCGGGGTCGTCGATGGTGATCAGCGGCAGCGGGCGCGGGTCGTTCACGTCGGCGAGGGTCTCGCCGATCATGATCTCCGGGATGCCGGCGACGGCGACGATGTCGCCCGGGCGGGCGGCGCGGGTCATCGGCTCGCGGGAGAGGCCCTTGGTCTCCAGCAGCTCGGTGATCTTCACCGTCTTCGTGGTGCCGTCCTGGGTGCACCAGGCGACCTGCTGGCCCTTGGTGAGCTCGCCGTTCTTGATGCGCAGCAGCGCGAGACGGCCCAGGAACGGGGAGGCGTCGAGGTTGGTGACGTGGGCCTGCAGCGGCACCTCGTCGTCGTAGCTCGGGGCCGGGATCGACTCGAGGATGGTCCTGAACAGCGGCTCAACGGTCTCCTCCTCGGGGAGGGTGCCGTCGGCGGGCTGGGTGGTGGAGGCGCGGCCCGCCTTGCCGGAGGCGTAGACGACCGGCACGTCCAGCACCGCGTCGAGGTCGATGTCGTCGATCTCCTCGGCGAGGTCGGAGGCCAGGCCCAGCAGCAGGTCGGTGGCCTCGCCGACGACCTCCTCGATGCGGGCGTCGGGGCGGTCGACCTTGTTGACCACCAGGATGACGGGCAGCTTCGCGGCCAGCGCCTTGCGCAGCACGAAGCGGGTCTGCGGCAGCGGGCCCTCGGAGGAGTCCACCAGCAGCACGACGCCGTCGACCATCGACAGGCCGCGCTCGACCTCTCCGCCGAAGTCGGCGTGGCCGGGGGTGTCGATGACGTTGATGGTGATGCCGTCGGGCTCGCCGATCGCCGCGGCCGAGGGGCCGACGTAGCGGATCGCCGTGTTCTTGGCGAGGATCGTGATGCCCTTCTCGCGCTCGAGCTCGCCGGAGTCCATCGCCCGCTCGTCGTGCTTGTCACGCTCGCCGAAGGCTCCGCCCTGGGTGAGCATGGCGTCGACCAGGGTGGTCTTGCCGTGGTCCACGTGGGCGACGATGGCGACGTTTCGCAGGTCGGTGCGGTGCTGGATGGTCATACGCAGGTGCTCGATTCAGATAGCGCGGCGGGGCGTGGACCGAGCAGCGCCCGGTCGCACGGCGGGTGCGACCCGCTCCAGGGCCGCGCCGAGTCTATCGGGCCGGGGCGCTCTGCGACGGGTGCGGGGATGAGAGCTTCGACGCGCTGTTCCCGGCGAGGAGCGCGGCGAGGAGGGCCGAGGCGAGGCGTCACCTCTCGGATCGACGAGGGCGAGGCCCGCACGGATCCTCTCCGCGCGGGCCTCGCCCCTGTCATCGGTCCGACGTCATCGGCCCCCGATCACCGGCTCAGACGTGCCCGGCCTGGGCGAAGGGATCGATGATGTCGTCCGGCCCGCCATCGCCCTCGCCGCCGGTCTCGTCGGCAAGGCCCTCCGGGGCCTCGACGTCGATCGTCTCCGAGCCCGCCAGCGGGATGGAGCCGCCGGGGATCGCAGCGAGCAGGCGCTTGGTGTAGTCCTGCTGCGGGGCGTGGAAGACGTCGTCGGTGGTGCCCTGCTCGACGACCTTCCCCTTCTCCATCACGAGGGTGTGGTCCGCGATCTGCCGCACCACGGCGAGGTCGTGGGTGATGAACAGGTAGCTCAGCCCCAGCTCGGCCTGCAGGTCGTTGAGCAGCTCGAGCACCTGGGCCTGGACCAGCACGTCCAGCGCCGAGACGGCCTCGTCGCAGATCACGACCTCGGGGTCCAGCGCGAGCGCACGGGCGATCGCGACGCGCTGGCGCTGGCCGCCCGAGAGCTCGTTGGGATAGCGACGCATCATCGCCGCGGGCAGCGCGACCTTGTCCAGCAGGTCGCGGACCTTCGCCTCGCGGCTCTTCGGGTCCCCGATGCCGTGCAGGCGCATCGGCTCCTCGATCGTGCGGAAGATCGAGTACATCGGGTCGAGGGTGCCGTAGGGGTTCTGGAAGATCGGCTGCACGCGACGGCGCAGCGCCTTCAGCCGGCGTCCCCGCAGGTCCGCCACGTCCTCCCCCTCGAAGAGCACCCGGCCCGAGGTGGGCTCGAGCAGCTTCAGCACCATCTGGGCCACGGTGGACTTGCCCGAGCCGGACTCCCCCACGATCGCCGTGGTGGTGCCGCGACGCAGAGCGAAGGAGACCTCGTCGACCGCGAGGAACGGGGTCGACCTCCACGGCACCTTCCCGCGGATCGGGAAGGACTTCGTCAGGCTCTGCACCTCGATCACCGCGTCGGCGTCCGGCTCGGCGTAGCCGAACTCGGGCGCCATCGTGTCGGACACCGGCGCCGGGGAGGTGAGGCGGTCCTCGGCGTGCACCGGCGCGTTCTCCTGCGCCTGCTCCCGGATCTCCGCGCGCTGGGAGGAGGAGACCAGGCGCCGCGAGGCGAGCGACGGCGCGGCGCTGATGAGCCGCTTGGTGTACGGGTGCTGCGGGTCCTGCAGCAGCTGCAGCGCAGGACCGGACTCGACGACCTGTCCCTTGTACATGACCACCAGGTGCTGGGCGCGCTCGGCGGCCAGGCCCAGGTCGTGGGTGATCAGCAGCACCGCCACGCCGAGCTCACCGGTGAGGTGGTCGAGGTGGTCGAGGATCTGCTGCTGGACGGTGACGTCCAGCGCGCTGGTGGGCTCGTCGGCCACCAGCAGCTTCGGCCGGGCGGCCAGGCCCATCGCGATCAGGGCGCGCTGCTTCATGCCGCCGGAGAACTCGTGCGGGAACTGCTCGGCTCGGCGCTCCGCGTCGGAGAGCCCCGCCTCCTCGAGCAGCTGGACGGTGCGCTTCCTCGCCTCGGCGCCCTTGGCGACGCCGTTGGCGGCGAGGGTCTCGCGGATCTGGGCGCCGACCTTCCACATGGGGTTGAGGTTGCTCATCGGGTCCTGCGGGACCAGTCCCACCTGGTCGCCGCGCAGCACCCGGATCTCCTTCTCGGAGACGTGGGTGATGTCGCGGCCCTCGAAGAGGATCTGCCCGCCGGTGATCGAGCCGTTCTCGGCCAGCAGGTGCGCGATCGCCATGGCGGTCGTGGACTTGCCCGAGCCGGACTCGCCCACGATCGCGACGGTCTCCCCGGGGTACACCTCGAGGTTCGCATTGCGCACGCCCTTGACCGGTCCGCTCGAGGTGGTGAACGTGATCTCGAGGTCCTTGATCTCCAGCAGCGGCTGCGCGGAGCCGGCCGGGGAGGCGGCCGGGGTGGGGTTCACGGAGGTCGTGGTCATCGCTTCCTCGCCTTCGGGTCCAGTGCGTCGCGCACCGCGTCGCCGAGCATGATGAAGCTCAGCACGGTGATGGCCAGCGCCAGGGACGGGTAGAACAGCATGGACGGCTGCGTGCGCAGCGCGTCACGGGCGTCGGAGATGTCCCCGCCCCAGGAGACGGCGGAGGTGGGCAGGCCCACGCCGAGGAAGGACAGCGTCGCCTCGGCGACGATGAACACGCCGAGGTTGACGGTCGCGGTGACGATCACCGGGGCGATCGCGTTGGGGATCACGTGCTTCAGCAGCACGGTGCCGCTCGAGGCACCGAGCGCCACCGAGGAGGTGACGTAGTCCTGGCTCTTCGTGGAGATCACGGCGCCGCGCATGATGCGGGCGACGTTGGTCCAGCCGAAGATGCTCAGCACCACGATCACGGTCCACATGCTCATCTCGCCCACGCGGGTCGCGACCACGATCGCGCCGAGGATCATCGGCACCGCGAAGAAGATGTCGGTGACGCGGGAGATGACCTCGTCGAACCAGCCGCCGATGTAGCCGGCGAGCGCGCCGATCGTGCCGCCGATGAGCGTCGAGCCGACCATGGCGAAGAAGCCGATGATCACCGAGGTGCGAGCACCCCAGAAGGTGCGGGCCATGATGTCGTAGCCCTGGCGGGAGGTGCCGAAGGGGTGCTCGGGACCGGGCGGCTGATTGGCGCGGCCGAGGTCGCCGAAGCCCGGGTCCTGCGAGGTGAACACCTGCGGGAAGGCGGCGACGAAGAGCACGAACAGGATCAGCAGTGCGGAGATCACGAACACGGGGTTGCGGACCAGGCTGCGCCCGGCCTCGGCCCACAGCGAGCGCGGGGTGCCGGAGGTGTCGACCGCGTCGACCTCCTGCAGCGGGGTCTCCGCGAGCGGCGCGACCCAGTGCTCCGTACGGGGCCGGCGGGAGTTCTGAGCATCACTTCGCATAGCGGATCCTCGGGTCGAGCACGCCGTAGAGCAGGTCCACGACGAGGTTGGAGAGCAGGAAGATGATCACCAGCAGCGTCACCAGCGACACGATCATCGGGGCCTCGCCCGCGTTGATCGAGTTGAACAGCAGCGTGCCGATGCCCGGGACGTTGAAGACGCGCTCGGTGACGATCGCGCCGCCCATCAGGGCGCCCAGGTCCGCACCGATGAACGTGACCACCGGGATCAGGGAGTTGCGCAGGACGTGCTTGGAGACCACGCCGCCGCGGGAGAGGCCCTTCGCGGTCGCGGTGCGCACGTGGTCGGCGCCCGCCGTCTCCGCGATCGAGGTGCGGGTCAGGCGCAGCACGTAGGCGAAGGAGACGCCGCCGAGCACGAAGCCGGGCAGCATCAGGTTCTGCCAGGAGGGGTCGCGGCCCACGTTGATCGGGGCGATCCCCAGCTGCAGGCCGAAGACGAACTGCGCGAGGAAGCCGAGCACGAAGGTGGGCGTGGCGATCAGCAGCAGCGAGAGCATCAGCAGCGTGGTGTCGATCAGCTTGCCCTTGCGCAGGCCCGAGATCACGCCGGCGGCGACGCCGAAGATCGTCTCGACGACCACGGCGATGATCGCGAGGCGGAACGTGGTCGGGAAGGCCGCGGCGATCTGGTCCCACAGGGGGCGGCCGTTGAAGCCGACGCCGAGGTCGAAGGTCAGCACGCTCTTGAGGTAGAGCAGCCACTGGACCAGCACGTGCTCGTCGAGGTTGTACTGCTCGCGCAGCTGCTGCGCGACCGCCGGGGAGATGGGCTTGTCGCCCGCCAGGGCGAGGATCGGGTCACCCGAGGTGTAGAACGCCAGCAGGTAGACGATCAGGGTGGCGCCGAGGAAGACGGGGATCATCTGCAGCAGTCGCCGCCCGATGTACCAGAGCACGTCGTTCCCTTTCGATGGAGGAGGGGCCTCGCGGCCCGGTGGAACGGCCCGGCCGGGGGCCGGGCGTGGAACAGCGGGAACCGGACGCAGCCGGTTCCCGCTGTCACGGGGAGATCAGCAGATCACTTGGTGATGTTGTGGTACAGCGGCACGGTGTCCCAGCCGTACTCCACGTCGGAGACGAGCGTCGAGTAGCCGCCGATGGTGTTCTGGTACCAGAGCGGGAGGACGGGGAGGTCCCGCATGATCAGGGCCTCCGCCTCCTTCCAGATCTTGATGGCGTCCTCCTCGGTCTCGGCGGCGAGGCCGTCGGCCAGGAGCTGGTCGAACTCGGGGTTCTTGTAGTCGCCGTCGTTGGAGCCGTTGCCGTCGGCCGCGGAGGAGCCGTAGAGCGGGCCGAGGAAGTTGTAGGCCGACGGGTAGTCCGCCTGCCAGCCGGAGCGCCAGGTGCCCATGAGGTCACGGGCGCGGATCTGCTCGCGCATCTCGCCGAAGGCCGGGAACGGCGTGGGCTTCGCCTCGATGCCGAGCACGTTCGCGAGCGAGTTGCAGACCGCCTCGACCCAGTCCGCGTGCGGACCGTCGGCGTTGTAGGCGAGGGTGAGCGGGCCCTTGAACGGGGTGATCGCCTCGGCCTCCTCCCACAGCTTCTTCGCCTCGGCCTCGTCGAACTCGAGCACCTCGGCGCCGGGGATGTCGGTCGCGCCGCCGCCGGGGATCACCGGGGAGACGAAGTCCGTGGCCGGGGTGCGGGTGCCGAAGAAGAGGTTGTCGCAGATCGACTTGCGGTCGATCGCGCGCGAGAGCGCCTTGCGACGGATCGCTCCGGCCTCGCCCTCGAAGTTCGGGTCGTAGCCGGGCAGGGTGATCGACTGGAACACGGCGCCGGGGGCGTTGACGGCCCGCTCGCCGAGGTCGCTCTCGAAGGTCGCGAGCGCCGAGCCGGGCAGCTGGTCGACGACGTCGACGTTGTCCGACTGCAGGTCGAGGTACATCGTCTCCGGGTCCTGGTAGACCGTGAAGTTGATGCCGGAGTTCTTCGGGGTGCGGGGACCGTCGTAGGACTCGTTGGGGACCAGCACCAGCTCCTGGTCGTGGGTCCAGGTCTCGAGCTTGTAGGGGCCGTTCGCCAGCGGCGCCTCGCCGTAGGCCTCCATGTCGTCGAAGGCCGAGGGCGGCATCGGCATGTAGGCCGAGTAGCCCAGGCGGGTCGGGAAGTCCGACTGCGGGGTGACCAGGCGCGCGGTGAAGGTGGTCTCGTCGACGACCTCGAGGCCGGAGAGGGTCGCATCGGCGGCGACGCCCTCGGCGGAGAGCTCCTCGTAGCCCTCGAAGGGCTCGAAGAAGTACTGGCCGATCTGGGCGTTGGCGGCGTTCGCGCCGTAGTTCCAGGAGTCGACGAAGTCCTGCGCGGTGATCGGGGTGGAGCCGTCGGAGTAGGTGAGGCCCGAACGGATCTTGATGGTCCAGTTCTGGTTGTCCTCGGACTCGATCGACTCGGCGATGTCGTTCTCGATGCTGCCGTCGGCCTTGTAGTAGACCAGGCCCGCGAAGATCATCGTGATGATGCGGCCGCCGCCGACCTCGCCGGTGTTGGCGGGCAGCAGGGGGTTCTCGGGCTCGGTGGTGTTCGCGTAGATCGGCTCTCCGGTGCCGCCGCCGGCATCGCTGCCGCCGGCTCCGGCGCCGCCTTCGTCTCCGCCGCAGGCGGCGAGGGTGAGGGCGGCCGCGCCTCCGGCGGCGGTGCCCAGCATCATGGATCGGCGCGAGATGGCCATGGGTTCTCCTGGATGGCTCGTGGTCGTGCACCGCACCATCGTTGTGCGGTACGGCACCTAGTGTGCACCCTCCGATGTCAACTGCATTCCATCTGTCGGTAACGCTTCGGTCTCGGCGATTTTTCAACCATGAGTGGAACCGGGACGGACCAGGGGCGGAACCCGTGGCAGGAAGTCCCCTCCGAGCGTGCCTGGGTGTTGAATGGCCGTATGACTTCTTCCGATCCCACCACTGCTCCTGTCGACCCCACCACGACCGAGGCCTGGGCCGAGCTCGAGGCGCACGACCTCGCGCTCGAGGGCTCCTTGCGCGAATGGTTCGCCGAGGATCCCGAGCGCGCCGCCCGCTTCACGCACGACGCCGCCGACCTCCACGTCGACCTGTCGAAGAACCTCCTGACCCCCGAGACCATGCGACTGCTGCTGAAGCTGGCCCGCGAGGTCGGGGTCGAGGAGCGTCGCGACGCGATGTACGCCGGCGCCCACATCAACACCACCGAGGACCGCGCCGTGCTGCACACCGCGCTGCGCCGCCCCGCCAGCTCCTCCCCCGCCCTGGCCGTGGACGGGCAGAACATCGACGAGGACGTGCGCGGCACGCTCCACCGCGTCTACGAGTTCGCCGAGAAGGTCCGCTCCGGCGAGTGGACCGGCGTGACCGGCAAGCGCATCGAGACCGTCGTGAACATCGGCATCGGCGGCAGCGACCTCGGCCCCGTCATGGTGTACGAGGCGCTGAAGCCCCTCGCCCAGGACGGCCTCGAGGCCCGCTTCCTGTCCAACATCGATCCCACCGACGCGTACGAGACCACGCGCGGCCTCGACCCCGAGACGACGCTCGTCATCGTCGCCTCGAAGACCTTCACCACCCTGGAGACCCTCACCAACGCGCGCCTGGTGCGCAGCTGGCTGCTGGAGGGGCTGCGCGAGAGCGCGGGCCTGACCGCCGAGCAGGAGAAGGAGGCCGTCGCGAAGCACTTCGTGGCCGTCTCCACCGCGCTGGACAAGGTCGAGGAGTTCGGCATCGATCCCCGGAACGCCTTCGGCTTCTGGAACTGGGTGGGCGGCCGCTACAGCGTCGACTCCGCGATCGGCACCGTGCTCGCCACCGTGCTGGGCCCGGACGTGTTCGAGGAGTTCCTGGCCGGCTTCCACGCGATGGACGAGCACTTCGCCACCGCGCCCGCGGAGCAGAACGTGCCGCTGCTGATGGGCCTGCTGAACATCTGGAACGTGAACTTCCTGGAGGCGGAGACCCATGCGGTCCTCCCCTACTCCCAGTACCTCCACCGCTTCCCGGCCTACCTCCAGCAGCTCACCATGGAGTCCAACGGCAAGGGCGTGCGCTGGGACGGCTCGCTGGCGACCACCGAGACCGGCGAGGTCTTCTGGGGCGAGCCCGGCACCAACGGCCAGCACGCCTTCTACCAGCTGATCCACCAGGGCACCCGCGTGATCCCGGCGGACTTCATCGCCTTCGCCACCCCGGACCACGCGCTGGTCGACGGGGAGCAGGACGTCCACGAGCTGTTCCTGGCGAACTTCTTCGCCCAGACCAAGGCGCTCGCCTTCGGCAAGACCGCCGAGGAGGTCCGCGCCGAGGGGACCGAGGGCGCGCTCGTCGCCGCCCGCGAGTTCTCCGGGGACCGGCCCACCACCTCGATCATGGCCCCGAAGCTGACCCCGTCGGTGCTGGGCCAGCTGATCGCGCTGTACGAGCACATCACCTTCGTGCAGGGCGTCGTGTGGGGCATCAACTCCTTCGACCAGTGGGGCGTGGAGCTCGGCAAGCAGCTCGCGAAGGACCTCGCCGGCGCCGTCGCGGGCGACGAGGAGAAGATCTCCGCGGAGGACGCCTCGACCTCGGGTCTGATCCGCTACTACCGCGAGCACCGCGAGGGCTGATCAGCGCCCTCCGCTCCTGCGCCTGCAGAAAGGGGACGTGAGCGGCACGCCGCGGAGCTCAGCGCTCCGCCGTGCCGCTCACGTCCCCTTCGTGCGGGGCCCTCCCTCAGGACAGCCCCCTCCGCCCGATCTCCTGCCGCTCGTCCCTCGCAGCACGTCGATCAGGCAGCACCCTCCGCCCGATCTCCTGCCGCTCGTCCCTCGCAGCACGTCGATCAGGCCAGCGCCCTCCCGCCCGATCTCCTGCCGCTCGTCCCTCGCAGCACGTCGATCAGGCAGCACCCTCCGCCCGATCTCCTGCCGCTCGTCCCTCGCAGCACGTCGATCAGGCAGCACCCTCCGCCCGATCTCCTGCCGCTCGTCCCTCGCAGCACGTCGATCAGGCCAGGTAGTCCACGTCCTTCGTCTCGCCGCCGATGACGAGCGCGCCGAGCGTGACCACCGCGGCGACCGCGAGATAGGAGCCGACCAGCAGCAGGGAGCCGCCCTGCTGCTGCCACAGCGCGATCATCGCGTAGGGGGCCGGGGCCGCGCCGATCACCGAGGCCATGTTGTAGCTGACGGCGCTGCCGGTGTAGCGCACGTCGGCCTTGAACATCTCCGGCAGGAACGCGGCCATCGGCCCGAACGTCATGCCCATGAGGGTGAAGCCGAGGATCAGCGCGGCCATCACCCCGGCCGTGCCGGCGTGCATGAGCGGGTCCAGGACGAGCCCGAACACGCCGATCCCGGCGGTCACGGCGAGCAGGAGCCGCTTGCGCCCCAGCCGGTCCGCGAGCGGACCGGAGACGACGGTGAAGATCCCGAAGAAGACCACGCCGATGATGAGCATGGTGAGGAAGTCGGTGCGCTCGTAGCCGAGGCCGGGCACGAAGGTCGCGGCGTTGAAGTCCTTGCCGGCCGTCTCCGCGGCGGAGCGGGCGGAGGCCTCGTCGGCCGCGGTGGTGCCGACCACCATGAGGAAGGCGGTCATGAGGTAGAAGAGCACGTAGGTGGCGACCATCGCGAGGGTCGCGAGCACGAGCGGCTTCCACGCGGTGCGGAACACGCGCGCGATCGGCACGGAGGCGACCCGCTGCTCGTCCAGCACCTTCTGGAAGGCCGGGGACTCCATCAGCTTCAGCCGCACCCACAGCCCCACGACCACCAGGACCGAGGAGAGCAGGAAGGGCACGCGCCAGCCCCAGGCCATGAACTGCTCCGGTGAGAGCTGCACGCTCAGCAGCACGAACAGCAGGTTCGAGAGGATGAAGCCGACGGGCGCGCCGAGCTGCGGGAAGGTGCCGTACAGGGCGCGCTTGCCGGGCGGGGCGTTCTCGGTCGCCAGCAGCGCGGCGCCGGACCACTCGCCGCCCAGTCCGATGCCCTGGCAGAAGCGCAGCAGCACCAGGATCGCGGGGGCGATGAACGAGAAGCCCGGGGTCGAGGCGGTGGGCAGCACGCCGATGAGGAAGGTGGCGATGCCCATCACCAGCAGGCTCGCCACGAGCGTGGCCTTGCGGCCCACGCGGTCGCCGTAGTGGCCGAAGATCAGCGAGCCCAGCGGCCTCGCGACGAAGGCGACGCCGAACACCGCGAAGGAGCTCAGCAGCTGGTTCGCCGGGGTCTGCGTGGGGAAGAACAGCGCCGGGAACACGAGCGAGGCGGCGGTCGCGTAGGCGTAGAAGTCGAAGAACTCGATGGTGGTGCCCACCATCGAGGCCGTGATGACCCGGCCGCGGGTGTTGGCCGGGGCGGTCGGCGGCGGACTGGTGGGAGCGGGGGCGTGCGGGGTGTTCACGACGGGCGACCCTAGACCCGTTGGTCCACCATGCGGACCTGCGGGTCGGATGATGAGATGACGGTGAGGCGAGCCAGATCGTCCAGGGCATCGCGGTGACCGACATGACGTGAGGCGGCCGCGGTGCGGGGTCGCCCGTCCGACGCGGGCGGGCGGGCGCTCCCTGCGCCGGGGCGCCCTCACGCCCGGTCACGGGCGGGTCTCCGGTTCCGGATCGACCTCCCGTCCGGGCGTCCACGATGGGAGAATCGACCGCGGCATGCCTGCACCGACAGAGGAGGCATGCCTGAACTGACCGAGGGGAACCCATGGAAGCCTTGATACCGATCATCGGCGGCGTCGTCGTCGTGGTGGTCGTCCTGCTCATCCTGCTGCTGGTGCTGCTGCGCAGCTACCGCATCGCCGCACCGAACGAGGCCCTGATCATCACCGGCCGCAACGCGAAGGCGAGCCCCACCGGGGACATCGACCTGGAGTCCGGCAGCGCCCGGGTCGTGATCGGCGGGCGCGCGATCGTGCGTCCGATCGTGGACCGCGCCTTCGTGCTCAGCCTGTCCTCGCGCCAGATCCCGGTCGAGGTCGAGGGCTACTCGATGAACGGCATCTTCCTCCGTCTGCGCGGGGTGGCGCAGGTGAAGGTGGGCGGCAACGTCGAGGACGTCCGCAAGGCCTCACAGCGCTTCCTCGATCAGCAGCAGCAGATCGACCACTACACCCAGGAGATCCTCTCGGGCACCCTGCGCGCCGTCGTCGGCACGCTGACGGTGGAGCAGATCATCCGCGACCGCGCCTCCTTCGCCTCGCAGGTGCAGGCCGAAGCCGAGCACTCGATGAACAACCAGGGCCTGGTGATCGACACCTTCCAGATCTCGGCCATCGAGGACGACGGCTCCTACCTGCGCGACTGGGGCCGTCCCGAGGCGGCGCTGGTCGCCAAGCGCGCCGCGATCGCCGAGTCGGACGCGAACCGCGAGTCGACCCAGGCGAAGAACCTCAACCTCCAGCAGGAGGCGGAGTCGAAGCAGGCCTTCGACATCCGCAACGCGGAGATCAAGGAGGAGACCGATGCGCGTCAGGCCGTCGCCGACGCCGCCGGTCCCCTCGCCCGCGCCGCGCAACAGCAGAAGATCATCGAGCAGGAAGAGCTCATCGCGGTCCGCAACAACGACCTGCGCGAGAAGCAGCTCATCGCCGAGGTCCACAAGCCGGCCGAGGCAAAGCGCTACGCCGAGCAGCAGGACGCGGACTCCAAGAAGTACGCCCGCGTCGCGGACTCCGAGGCGCAGCTGACCGACGAGCGCAACCGCGCCGAGTCCCGCAAGGTCACCGCGGACGCCGAGGCGCACGCGATCGAGGCCCGCGGTCGGGCCGAGGCCGAGGTCGAGCTGCAGCGCCGCTCGAAGGACGCCGAGGCGGTCCGGCTCGAGGGCCAGGCCGAGGCCGACTCGCTGCGCGCCAAGGGCGAGGCCGAGGCCGCGGCGATCCGCGCCAGGGGCGACGCCGAGGCGGAGACCACCCGTGCCCGCGCCGAAGCGTACAAGCAGTTCAACGACGCCGCGGTCCTGGCCCAGGTGCTCGAGGTGCTGCCGGAGGTCGCCGGCGAGCTCGCCTCCCCGTACTCGAACATCTCCAACCTCTCGGTGTTCTCCACCGACGGCGAGGCGAAGATCGGGCAGAACATCTCCGTTGGCCTCGCCCAGGTGCTCGACATGGTCAAGTCCACCACCGGCGTGGACTTCCAGGACACGCTCCAGCGGGCCGCCGAGGGCGGTCGCGCGGTGCGCGAGCAGTCCGAGCAGACCCGTGGCGCGGGGATCTTCCCCACCGCGGACCCCACGGCCGACGACGACGAGGAGGGCGAGGCCTGAGGCCTCTCCCCCGCGTCAGCGGCGCCCCGTCCCCTCTGCGGAGGAGGCGGGGCGCCGCTGCGTCATCCCCCGTCAGGACACCGTCCATCCCTCGTTCACGTGCGACGATCCGAGGACCGAGGACCCGGACGGGAGCCCCCGGGCCGTCTAGGGTGGAGGCGGAGCACGCCGAGGGGCGGCTCCGCCCGGACGCCCGAGAGAAGAGAGCCAGCCCGTCATGAAGATCGGAATCCTGACCTCCGGCGGCGACTGCCCCGGCCTGAACGCCGTGATCCGCGGAGCGGTGATCAAGGGCGATCGCCTCTTCGAGGACGAGTTCATCGGCTACCGGGACGGCTGGCGCGGCGTGATCGAGGGGGACTGGATGACCCTCCCGCGCCGTCGCGTGCGCGGCATCGGCCGGATCGGCGGCACGATCCTGGGCACCTCCCGCGCGAATCCCTTCCACGACGGGGCCGACGGCGCCGAGATCGTCCGGCGCCACATGGACGAGCAGGAGGTCGACGCGATCATCGCGATCGGCGGCGACGGCACGCTGTTCACCGCTAACCGTTTGTCCGAGGCGGGGATCCCGGTGGTCGGCGTGCCCAAGACGGTCGACAACGACCTCGACGCGACCGACTACACCTTCGGCTTCCACACGGCGGTCGAGATCGCGACCGAGTCGCTGGACCGGCTGCGGATGACGGGCGACTCCCACCACCGCTGCATGGTGGCGGAGGTGATGGGCCGCTCGGTGGGGTGGATCGCGCTGCACTCGGGCATGGCCGCCGGCGCGCACGTGATCTGCCTGCCCGAGTTCCCGCTGAGCATCGAGGAGATCTGCGGCTACGTGAAGGCGGCCCACGATCGCGGTCGCGCCCCGCTGGTGGTGGTCGCCGAGGGGTTCGTGCCCTCCGACGCGCCCGAGGGCTTCATGGACTACGACCTCGACGAGTTCGGACGGCCGCGCTTCGGCGGGGTCGCCGCGGCGCTCGCGCCGCTGATCGAGGAGCGGCTGGGCATCGAGTCGCGCGCGACGGTGCTGGGGCACATCCAGCGCGGCGGCGAGCCGACCGGCTACGACCGGGTGCTCGCCACCCGTCTGGGCACCGCGGCGGTCGACCTGGTGCACGGCGGCGGCTTCGGACGGATGGTCGCGCTGCGCGGCACCGACATCGTGGACGTGCCGCTGACCGAGGCGATCGACAGCCTGAAGACGGTGCCGGAGTCGCGCTGGCACGAGGCCGAGGTGCTCTTCGGCTGAGCCGCCGCGCGTCGGAGCCCATCGACCGCCGGTCGGGGACGGCCGACCATCGGTCGGAGGCGGCCGCAGGCCGGGGCCGGCCGGCGAGCGCGCTCAGCCGCCGATCGTGACGAACTGGCTGTAGTTCCCGTCGGCGTCGACGCCGCGGACGTAGAACTTGTCACCCTCAGGACGGTCCGTCGAGATCTCGAAGGGCCCGGTGCCGCCGGCGGAGCGCCACTCGTAGGAGGCGTAGGTGCGCCACTCGTAGTCCACGGCCTTGAACGCGCCGGCCTTCGGCGTGACCCGGTAGGACTCGGTCCCGGTGCTCGTCGCCACCACGTCGAGCTCGATCGGCGGGAGGGAGGTGTCGTTCCACATCGGCGGGGTGGTGAAGCGGTACGTCGTCGAGGCGCTGCGCAGCCCCTTGTCGTTCTCCGCGTAGGCGGTCACGGTGTACGTCGTCTCCGGGGCCACGTCGCAGGTGCTGCTGCCGTCGCCGGTCTTGGTGAGGCGGTTGCAGGTGAAGCCCTGCGGGGAGAGGACGAGCTGCTTGAAGCCGGTCCCACCCGCGTCGGCGGGCGCCATCGCGTCGAGCTTGATCCGGCAGTCGTCCAGCGAGTGGCAGATGAAGCCGGAGTTGTCCGCGGAGAGCCGCGGCGGGTCCGGGACGGTGTACGGCGTCACCGAGTTCGAGGCAGTCGACAGCGCGCTCTCCCCACCCTCGAAGCGGTTGCGCGCCTGGACGGTGAAGCGATAGGCGGTGCCGTTGGCGAGCCCGTCGACGGTGACCGAGGTGGTGCCGGCCGGCACCGTCCTCGAGCCGCCGCTCCAGCGGACCACGTAGTCCTTCACCGCGGTGCCATTGCCGGCCGCGGGCGACCAGCTCACCGTCGCGCGGCCGTTCGGGCCCGTGCCCGTGCCGGCGTCGGGCAGGGAGGCCTTCACGCCCGTGGGCGCCTCGGGCACGGCCCAGGGCACGACGGTGTTCGAGGCTGCCGACGCCGGGCCGCGGCCCACCGAGTTCTCCGCCGTGATCGTGAAGGAGTAGCTGGTGTCAGGGTCCAGTCCACGCAGCACGTGGGAGGTGGTCCCGCCGTCGACGCTCGCGCTGACCCCGCCGGTGCCGGTGATGAGGTAGGAGGTGATCGGCTCGCCGTTGGCGACGGCGTCGCTCGCGGCGGGCCAGCTCACGCGCACGCCGCCGCCGAGGCGGTCGTTGGTGCGCTCGGCGGTGACCTTGCCGTCCAGGGCCTTCGGCGGCCCGGCCGGGTGCTCGGGCGAGGACCATCCCGACCATTCCGAGGGCTCCTCCGCGAGGTTCGAGGCCCGCACCCGGAAGCGGTGGTCGGTGCCGTTGGCGAGCCCCTCCCAGACCAGCTCGGTGGTGGCGGCCTCGACGGTGCGGGACTGCGTCTGCCCGCCGGCCTGCATCTCCAGCTCATAGCTCTGCAGGGCGGAGCCGCGGTTCTCCGGCGCGGACCAGGAGACGCCCAGCTGTCCGTCGCCGCGGGTGACCGAGGGGGCGGCCGGCGCCTCGGGGCGCACGTCGGGTCGGGCGACGGCCGAGGGGGCCGAGGCCGGGGAGTCGCCGACGTCGTTGGTCGCCACGACCTGGAAGCGGTACTCGGTGCCGTTGGCGAGCCCGGTGAGGGTGCAGGAGGTCGAGGCGCATTCCTGGCTGACGGCCGGTCCGCTCGCGGAGGTGACGGTGTACCCGGTGATCGGGGCGCCGTTGTCGTCCCCGGCGGTGAACACCAGCTCCACGCTCCCGTCGCCGACCTCACCGATCCGCGGCGCGGAGGGGGCCTCGGGCTTCCCGCGCACGGTCGCGCGGATCTCCCCGACGGCGCGACGGGCCGGGTCGCCGGTGCGGTCCTCGACCGTGTAGGAGGCGCTGAGCACGCCGGCGAAGTCCGCCTCCGGGGTGAGGACCACCCTGTCGCCGGCCACGTCGACGCTCCCGCTGCCGTTCGTGAGCTGCGCGGAGACGAGCTCGAGCGGCTCGCCGGGGAAGGGGTTGGAGTCGTTCTCGAGCACGGGCAGCTCCTCGGTGCGGCCCGCGTCGATCTCGACGACGTCCATCACCGCCGTGGCGAGGGGGCGGGTGCTGCCGACGACGATCACCTGGAAGCTCGCGTCGACCGGCTCCGTCTCGCCGTCGGTGACGGTCATCGGCTGCTCGGCGCTCGCCCCGAGGGTCGCGTCCGCGCTCGCGGTGACGGCGAGTCGGCCGTCGACGATCTCCGCGGTGACGCCCTCGGGCAGCTCCGCCTCGCCCAGCGCGAAGTCGAGCGGGTCGCCGTCGGGGTCCTCCGCGGCGGTGGCCAGGTCGACCGTGGTCGCCGAGCCGCCCACCTCGACCTCGAGCACCGAGCCGCGCAGGGTGGGCGGGAGGTTCGTGTCCCCGGGCAGCACCTGCACCGGGATCGACATCGTCCCGGTCGCGGCGGTGGCGTCCCCGGCCGGGCCGTCGGAGACCTCGAGGGAGATCGTGTCCCGGCCGACGAAGTCGGCGGCAGGACGGTACAGCAGCGTGGTCTCGTCGACCACGAGATCGGTGCCGTCGGTGTGCCCGGCGGTGACTGTCGAGGGGTCCACGATGCGGGCGCCGTCCGCGCCGGGACGCACCCGCACGTTCGCCGGGTCGGCGAGGTCGATGCTCTTCTCGCCGCCGGCGACGACCTCGAGCGGCTCCCCCGCCCAGACGGGCGCGATGCGGGAGGTGCCGGGCACCCACACGTAGCCGCTCGAGGTCTGGCCGTCGAGGTCGGTGATCGTGTAGCGCAGGCGCTGCTGCTCCTCGCCGGGGGTGAGGGTGAGGATCCGGCCGTCGAGGCTCGCGCCCTCGGCCGCGGTGTCGAGGCTGACCTCGAGGTCGGCGACGCTGCCGTCGGGATCGCGGTCGTTGGCCAGGAGGTCCACGCGGATCGGCCCGCGGTCGGGGTCCAGCACGTCCGCGGGGTCGACGTGGTCGTCGGTCGCGATCGGCTCGAGCAGCGGGGCGTTCGGGTCCACGCGCACGGTGAGGGTCGCGGCGCTGGCGAGCTGCCCGTCGGTGATCCGGTGCAGGATCGTGTGGGTGCCGGGCTCGGCGGGGGCGACGGCGGTGATCCGCTGCGCGGAGCGGTGCTCGTCCGGGGGCAGCACCTCGATGTCGGTGGTCGGCTCGATGCTGTCCGGCACGAGGGAGAGCTCGTCGCTCTCCGGATCGGAGTCGTTCTCGAGGACGGGCACCTCGATCTCGCGCTCGGGACGCACGTCGACCTGGTCGTCGACCGCGTAGGGCGGCTGGTTCCGGTCGGTGGGGGCGGCGACGCCGACGAGCACCTCGGCGGTGCCGACGGCGCCGGAGGGGTCCATCACCTGGTAGCGGAAGCGGTCGGTGCCCACGGCGCCCTCGTCGGGCAGGTACTCGATCCAGGTGCCGTGGGCGCTGACGATCCTGCCCAGCTCGGGCGCGGGCTCGGAGGCGCCCATGAGCATCACCGAGTCGCCGTCGGGGTCGATCCCGGAGGTGGGCACGGGGATCCGCACCGAGGTGCCGGCGACGGCGCGGGCGGTGAGGGACTCGGGGCGCGGCGCGGTGTTCGGGGCGTCGGCGGGCACGATCCGCACGGTGACGCGGGCGGCGCCGCTGCGGCCGGTCGCATCGAGCACCTCGTAGGTGAAGGTCGCCTCGCCGCGCGCCGACGGGTCGGCGGTGAAGCGGATCTGCTGGTCGTGCCGCTCGACCTGTCCGAGCCCCTCGAGGCCGGCCGTGTCGGTGATCTCGCCGAGCGACAGATCGGAGCCGGTGGGAGAGAGGTCGTTGTCCAGCACGTCGAGCATGACCATGTCCCCGGCGCGCACGATCCCGTCGTCGCGGGCGCCGACGGGGTTCGCGAACTGGGTGTCGGTGCGGGCGAGCATCACGCGCACCGTGCCGGTGGTGCTGCCGGCGGAGTTCGCGACCTCGTAGCTCAGCGGGATCGGCTCCTCCCCCACCTCGGCATCCGGGGACGCCTCGACGCGCAGGAGGTGGTGGCCGACGACGGTGGCCTTCAGCCCGCTGCCGTCCGGGACCTGCACCGAGCCGAGCACGAGCACGCCCCCGGTGGGGTCCACGTCGTTCTCCAGCGGGTCCACGAGCACGTCCCCGCCGGTGGTGGCCAGCGCCATGTCGTCGACGGGCACCGGGAGCAGCGACTCCTCGGCCGGGTCGACCACGTCGATGCGCAGCAGCCCGGTGGAGCTGGCCGAGGTGGCGGAGGCGGTGTACTGCAGGTAGTAGGTGCCGACCTCGCCGCTCGCGCGGACGGTGCCGGTGACCGGATCGGCCTCGATCTCGAGCCCTTCGACCTCCTCGACGTGGGTCAGCTCGAGCTGACCGCCCGCAGGGTTGATGTCGTTGACCAGGGGCTTCACGGTGCCGGTGCGGCCGGTGACGACCCGGAGGTGGTCGGTGGTGGTGATCGGGGCGAGCTCGGGGTCGGTGACCGCCTCGACCTCGAGCACGTGCTCGGAGGCGGCGCCGTGCTCGTCGCGGAAGGTGAGCGCGACCTGCTTGGGGCCGGTGACGAGCCCGGCGTCGTCGACGGTGACGGTGCCGTCGGGGCGGAAGGTGACCAGGTCCTCGGGGGCGATGGCGGCGTCGGCGAGGTAGAAGGCGTCGCCCTCGGGGTCCTCCCAGTAGGGCAGCACGTTCAGCGTCACCGACTCCCCCGAGAGCACCTGGACCCTGGTGATGGCCTGGTCGGCGGGTTCGGGGGCGGTGTTCTCCCCGGGGGCGTGCACGGTGAGAGTCACGGTCCCGGTGTCGGTGCCGCCGCGTCCGTCGGAGACCTCGTAGGTGAAGGTGGAGGTGCCGCTCGCGTCCTCGGCGACGGCGACCTGCAGCTGGGTGCCGCCGCGGATCGGGGTGACGGTCCCGGCCTCGGGCTGGGCGCCCTTGACGTCGGCGAGCAGCACGTCTCCGTCGGGGTCGGTGTCGTTGCGGGTCACGGGCAGGACGACGTTCGCGCCGGGGCGCACCCCGTGCTCGTCGTCGTTGGCGACGGGCGGGCGGTTCTCCTGGTCCCGCTCCTCCTCGACGTCGGTGATCGTGGTGGTGACGGTCTCCTCCTCGACCTCCTTCTCGTCCTGCTGGATGTCCTGGGTGATGACCCAGTCGTCGACCAGGGCCATGTCCTTCTGGATCGTCCAGGAGGAGGAGCCGCTCGCGTCGTCCAGGACCACCAGGTCGTGGTTCTCGCGCAGCACGAGCTCCGCGCCGGCGTCCGCCTCGGGGACCGCCTCGAGCACGGGCTCCGCGCCGTCGCAGATCCGGGCGTAGCGCAGGGAGCCGTTCCAGGCGCCGTAGGTGCAGGAGCCGGCCCGGACCGGGACGGCGGGGGTGCCGGTGCCGCCGGCGGGATGCTCCACGATCTCGCCCCGGCCGAGCGGGACCTCCAGCAGCGCGTCCTCGGTCGCGACGGCGAGTCGGTCGCTCTCCGGGCCTGGGGCCTGGAGCTCGATCCCGGCGGCGTCGGAGACCCCGGCCTCGGTGAGGTCGACGGCGCGCAGGCGGGTGCCGAGGCGCAGCTGGCGCTTCTCGCGGTCCAGCACCACCGGCTCCTCGCCGACGGCGCTGAGGGCGACCTCGTCCCCGGCGCCGGTCAGGCCGCCGACGGTGAGGGGGTCCTCCTGGCGCGGGGAGGAGGTGTCGAGGGTGCGGGGGAAGCGCAGCAGCTGGTCGCCGTCGAGGACGAGCACGGTCCCGGCGTCGGTGACCGCGATCTGCGGCGCCCCGCCGTCGGTGGTGTGGACGGGCTCGACCGCGGAGGTGGTGAAGGCCGCCGCCTGCTCGGGGGTGAGGATCCAGACCCGTCCGTCGGGCGCGGCGATCGCGATGCGGTCCCCGCCGAGCGCGACCTCGGTCTCGGGCGGGAGCTCGATGGTGCCGCCGCGGACGATCGAGGCGGTGTTGATCATGGTGTAGCCGCGTCCGCCGACCGTCATCACGGTGTACCCGGACTGCAGGATCTCGAGCTCGTCGCCGACGATGCTCAGGCGCGCGTCGAGCTCGCCCGCGTCGACGTTCATCCTCCCGATCATCCCGTCGCCGCGGTGGCTGACCCACACGCCGCCGTCGGACACCTCGATCTGGGAGGACTCCTGGCCGGGGTGGCGCAGCGCGAAGGCGGTGAGCACGAGCGCGAGGAGCGCGATCACGGCGGTGGAGATCGTGGTGCCCCGTCGGCGCGCGGGCGCCGTCGTCGACCGGCTCACTGCGGTGCTCCCCTTCCCCTGGCCGCAGTCTCCCCCGCTCTCCCCCGAGCATCGGCTGCGACGGCCTGATCATAGCCGTCGCACGGTCAGCGCGGGGAGCCGATCTCGCCCAGCAGCGCCTTGGCGTAGGAGGCGTGGACGGACTCCTCGTCGGAGGGGTGGTAGAGCCCGGCGCGCACGTCGCGGGAGAGGCGCTCGAGCTCGCTGCGGCGGAAGTACTGGGCGCCGCCGCTGGCGCGCAGCACCTGGTCGACCGCGGCGATCGCGGCCTCGGTGGCGCGGGACTTCACCCCGGAGAAGTGCAGGAACCAGCGCGGCCCGTGGTCGCTCGTGCCCGGGCCGCTCTCCCCGGTGCCGAGCGCGTCGAGGTCGGCGAGGACCTTCTCGGCCTGCAGCACCGCGCCGTCGAGGCGGATCGCGGCGTCGGCGAGGCGCCAGCGGATGTCGGGGTCGTCGGCGTGGACGATGCCCTTGGTGGCGTTGCGGCGGGTGGTCGCGATCGCGCCGCCCACCTCCACGGCGCGCTGCGCGACCCCGGTGTACACCGAGGCGATCAGCAGCTCGAAGGCGCCGAAGATCCCCATCACGAAGGGGTCGGTGTTGGGGCCGACGGGGGTGGTGGTCAGCACCCGCTCCGCCGTGACGGCCGCGCCGTCCAGACGCGTCGTGCGGGACTGGGAGGGGCGCATGCCGTGGGTGTCCCAGTCGTCGAGGGTCTCGACGTGCTCGTCGCGCTCGATCACCCCGAACACGAGCCGGGGATCGCCCTCGCGTGCGGCGGCGACCCGGCCGTGCACGACCAGGCGGTCCCAGACGGGGGCGAGGGAGGTGAAGATCTTGGTGCCGGTGAGGTGGAAGCCGTCGCCGTCGGGGACGGCGCGGGTGGCGGAGTCGAAGAGCATCGCGTCGTTGCCCGCCTCGGAGATCCCGAAGGCGAACAGCTTCTCCGCGGCGGCGTCCTCGAGGATGGTGCGCACGGGCTCCGCGCCGAGGCGGTGGGCGTGCAGCGCGGCGCCGGTGACGACGAGGTGCATGTTCATCGACAGCGCCGTGGCGGGGGCGGCGCCGGCCAGGCGGCGCTGGACGCGCGCGGCCTCCAGCAGGCTCCCGCCGAGTCCGCCGAGCTCGCGGGGGACCAGCAGGCGCAGGTATCCGCGCTCGCGCAGGTCGGCGAGGTCCTGCTCGGGGAAGGTGTTCTCCCGGTCGTGGACCACCGCGCGCTCGCGGAAGGTCTCCAGCAGGGAGTCGGGCAGCAGCTCCTCGGCGATGACACTCATGGGTCCACGCTAGTCCAGGTCGCACACGGTGCGGGGCTCCGGGCCGGGTCCGTGCTCGTGCAGGGTGGTCCGGGTGCGCAGCGTCGCGACGACGGGGCGGTGGTCGGAGTCGGTGAGCGCACCGGTGGCGAGGTCCAGCACCTCCACCGCGCCGCGCACCCACAGCGAGTCGATGCGGCGCACGGGGACGCGCGCCGGGTGGGTCGGGCGCGCCGGGGAGCCGGTCAGCGCGGAGAGCACGGGAAGTTCCCCCAGGCCGCGCCCGGGTCCGCGCAGCTCGTCGGCCGCCTCCCGCCAGCCGGCGGCGGCGAGCGGTGCGAGCTCGGGGCGGTGCGGGGCGGCGTTGAGGTCGCCGAGCAGCACGGCCGGGCCCGTGATCCCCTCGGCGCGGCAGAGGATGCCGAGCACCTCCGCGGTGCGGTGCTGGGGCCGGTCGTTGTCCAGATGGGTGACCAGCAGGTCGAGCGCGTCGCCGCCGCCGCGGGTCACCTGCGCGTGCAGCACCCCGCGGGGCTCGTGCCGCGCAGGGGCGCCCGGGTGCCCGCAGAGGGCGTGCATCTCGGGGTCCGTGAGCGCATGCGGGGTGAGCAGCGCGACCCCGTAGCGGCGGCGCGGGCCGTCGGGCTGGAGGGGCGGCAGGTCGAGCGCGGCCCCGAAGGCGACCTCCCAGCCCAGCAGCTCCGCGAGCCGGGAGGCCTGGTCCTCGTGCCCGGAGCGGGGTCCGTAGGCGACGTCCACCTCCTGCAGGCCGACAGCGTCGGCCCGCAGCGCGGCGATCGCCCGGGCGGTGCGGGCGAGGTCCACCCGTCCGTCGCGGCCCAGGCCGTGACGGATGTTGAAGGTCGCGATGC
Source organism: Brachybacterium sp. AG952 (assembly GCF_004362645.1). Classification (NCBI taxonomy): domain Bacteria; kingdom Bacillati; phylum Actinomycetota; class Actinomycetes; order Micrococcales; family Dermabacteraceae; genus Brachybacterium; species Brachybacterium sp. AG952. The sequence continues at coordinate 301,823 of NZ_SNXV01000005.1, forward strand.
GCCAGGGCGCCGGCCGCCCCGGGCCCGCCCCGCCGCCGCGCCGCACGGGCGACCTGCTCACGCCGTCACCCTCGCGCTGCCGTGCTCAGGAGAGGCAGCCCGGGCCCAGCAGGGCCTTCAGCGAGGCGTACAGCGCGGCCGACGGCGTGACCGCGAGGCGCTTGTCCAGCTGCATCAGCGTCGTGCGGCCGGGCTCCTGGAGCTTGACCCGCACCTCGGAGGAGCCGGGGTTGTCCTCGAGCACGCCGCGGAGGTCGCCGACCACCTTCTCAGTGGCGCGCAGGGCGGGCAGAGCGATGGTGACGGGCCCGTCGACCCCTCCCCCGGTCTCCGGGATCGTCATCTCCATGACCCGCAGCTCGGGCATGCCCTTGGAGGTGTCGACCCGGCCCTTCATCGAGACGACGAGGTCCTCGGCGAGCTCGGAGGCGACGGTCATGTAGGTCGAGGGGAACATGAGGCAGTCGATCGAGCCCTCGAGGTCCTCGACCGTGGCGATCGCCCACATGTCGCCCTTCTTGGTGGTCTTGCGCTGCAGGGTGGTGATCAGCCCGGCGATCGTGACCATCTCGCCGTCCTTGACCGCGCCCTCGTCGGCCAGCGAGCTGATGGAGGTGGAGGAGTTCTGGGCGATGACGTGCTCGAGCCCGTACAGGGGGTGGTCCGAGACGTACAGGCCCAGCATGTTCCGCTCGAAGGCGAGCAGCTCCTTGCGGTCCCACTCGGGCAGGTCGGGGATGGTCAGCGTCGCCGCGGAGCCGGAGGCCATCGCGTCCTCGCCCTCGCCGCCGCCCGCGCCGCCGAAGACGTCGGCGAAGAGGTCGTACTGGCCCTGGGCCTCCTTGCGCTTGACGTCGACGACGGAGTCGACGGCGTCCTCGTGGATCAGCACGAGGGAGCGGCGGTTGTGGCCGAGGGAGTCGAAGGCCCCGCCCTTGATCAGCGACTCGATGGTGCGCTTGTTGCACACCGACAGCGGGACCTTGTCCAGGAAGTCGGTGAAGGAGGTGAAGGCGCCCTTCTCCTCGCGCGTGCGGATGATCTCCTCGACCACGTTCGCGCCGACGTTGCGGATCGCGGAGAGGCCGAAGCGGATGTCGTCGCCGACGGCGGAGAAGTACAGGTCGGACTCGTTGACGTCCGGGGGCAGCACGGTGATGCCGCGGTGGCGGCAGTCGCCGAGGTAGAGGCCGAGCCGGTCGCGGTTCTCCTGGGTGGAGGTCAGCAGCGCGGCCATGTACTCGGTGGGGTGGTTCGCCTTGAGATAGGCGGTCCAGTAGGAGACCACGCCGTAGGCGGCGGAGTGGGACTTGTTGAAGGCGTAGTCTGCGAAGGGCAGCAGCGTCTCCCACAGCGCCTGCACGGCGGCGTCGGAGTAGCCGTTGTCCTTCATGCCCGCCTCGAAGGAGACGTACTGCTTGTCCAGCTCCGCCTTCTTCTTCTTGCCCATGGCGCGGCGGAGGATGTCCGCCTCGCCGAGCGAGTAGCCGGCGACCTTCTGCGCCGTCTGCATGACCTGCTCCTGGTAGACGAGCACGCCGTAGGTCTCGTCGAGGATCTCCGAGAGCGGCTCCTCGAGCTCGGGGTGGATCGGCGTGATCTCCTGCAGGCCGTTCTTGCGCAGCGCGTAGTTGGTGTGCGAGCCCATGCCCATCGGGCCCGGTCGGTACAGCGCCGAGACGGCGGTGATGTCCCCGAACTGGTCGGGCTTCATCTGCCGCAGCAGGGTGCGCATGCCGGAGCCATCGAGCTGGAACACCCCGAGGGTGTCGCCGCGCTGGAGCAGGTCGTAGGTCGCCGGGTCGTCGAAGGGCAGGGTCTCCAGGTCCGGCGGGGTCTTCCCGTTGCGGGACATGTTCTCCACCGCGTCGGAGAGGACGGTGAGGTTCCGCAGCCCCAGGAAGTCCATCTTCAGCAGGCCGAGCGTCTCGCAGGTCGGGTACTCGAACTGGGTGATGATCTGACCGTCGGAGGGGCGGCGCATCATCGGGATGATGTCGGTGAGGGTGTGGCTGGACATGATGACCGCGCAGGCGTGCACGCCCCAGCCGCGGGTCAGGCCCTCCACGCCCTTGGCGATCTCGACGACCTTCTGGACGTCGGGGTCCTCGTCGTGCATGCGGCGGAACTCGGTCGCCTCCGCGTAGCGCTTGTTCTCGGGGTCGAAGATCCCGTTGATCGGGATGTCCTTGCCCATCACCGCCGGCGGCAGCGCCTTGGTGATCTTGTCCCCCATCGCGAAGGGGTAGTCCAGGACGCGGGCGGCGTCCTTGATGGAGTTCTTCGTCTTCATGACGCCGTAGGTGACGACCTGGGAGACCTTGTCGTCGCCGTACTTCTGCTCGACGTACTCGATGACCTCGCCGCGGCGGCGATCATCGAAGTCGACGTCGAAGTCGGGCATGGAGACGCGGTCCGGGTTCAGGAACCGCTCGAAGAGCAGGCCGTGCTCGATCGGGTCGAGGTCGGTGATGCGCATGGCGTAGGCGACCATCGAGCCTGCGCCGGAGCCACGGCCGGGGCCGACGCGGATCCCCTGCTCCTTGGCCCACTTGATGTAGTCGGAGACGACCAGGAAGTAGCCGGGGAAGCCCATCTGGAGGATGATCCCGACCTCGTAGTCGGCGCGCTTCTGGACCTCGTCGGGGATGCCAGCGGGGTAGCGGTACTCGAGCCCGTCCTGGACCTGCTTGACGAACCACGACTCCTCGTCCTCCCCGCCCGGGGTGGGGAAGTGGGGCATGTAGTTCGCGCCCTCGTTCGTGGTGGTGAAGGAGACGTCGCACATCTCGGCGATGCGCAGGGTGTTGTCGCAGGCCTCGGGGAACTCACGGAACAGCTCCCGCATCTGCTGGGCGGACTTCAGGAAGTAGCCGGAGCCGCCGAACTTGAAGCGGTCGGGGTCGTTCAGGCGCGAGCCGGAGTTGATGCACAGCAGCACGTCCTGGATGGTGGCGTCCTGCTCGGTGACGTAGTGGAGGTCGTTGGTCGCCACCAGCGGGGCGTTCACCGCCTTGGCGACCTCGAGCAGGTCCTTGGTCACGCGCTTCTCGATGTCGAGGCCGTGGTCCATCAGCTCGATGAAGTAGCTGTCGCGTCCGAACATGTCCTGGAACTCGCCGGCGGCCTTCACGGCCTCGTCGAACTGTCCCAGCCGCAGCCGGGTCTGCACCTCGCCGGAGGGGCAGCCGGAGGTGGCGATCAGGCCCGGCGCGTACTTCGAGAGGATCTCTCGGTCCATCCGCGGCCACTTGCCCATCTGCCCGTCGAGGGACGCGGCCGAGCCGAGGCGGAAGAGGTTGTGCATGCCCTCGGTCGACTTGGACAGCAGGGTCATGTGGGTGTAGGCGCCGCGGGCGGAGACGTCGTCGCCCGCCGCCTGCTGCTCCTTGGTGCCCCACTGCACGCGGGTGCGGTCATGACGACTCGTCCCGGGAGTCACATAGGCCTCGATGCCGACGATGGGCTTGACCCCGGCGTCGGTCGCGGCCTTGTAGAACTCGTAGGCGCCGAAGAGATAGCCGTGGTCGGTGATCGCCACCGCCTGCTGGCCCTGGTTCACCGTCTCGGCGACCAGCTTGTCGATCTTCGCGGCGCCGTCCAGCAGCGAGTAGTCGGTGTGGACGTGGAGATGGACGAAGTCATCGGAACCCGCAGAAGCCATGCCCACCAGCGTAGCCGCGAGGGCCGACGGGCGAGCGCTCAGGCGGGGGTCGGAGAGGTCACCCCGGCGCGTCCGGCGTGTCGTGAATCCGCCGGCGCACCGGGGCGTTGACGGGCGCTGCTCAGTAGGGTCCTCAGCGAGGCGCCGCGACCTCGGCGTGGGTGCGCAGGATCGACTCGGTGGTGCCCTCGGGGGCGCGGCCGATGCCGCACTCGGTGGCGACGCCGAAGTCACGGTCCAGGACCTTCTGCGCAGCGGCGATGCGGGCGCGGGCCCCGTCGGCGCCGTCCTCGCGGTGGACGAGCCCGAGGTACAGCTCGGGGACATCGGCGAGCTCGGCGAGCGGGGCGAAGTACGCCTCGTCGTTCCTGCTGATCGGCACGGGCAGGTGCAGCCAGGACAGCGGGCGGCCGACGGCGCCGAGGACGGCGTTCGCGACCCGGATGAGGTTCTCGGTGTCGGCGGGCTCGACGAAGTGCTTCTCCCCCGCGTCGCCGTAGCAGAGGTGCATGCCGACCTCGACATCCTCCGGCACCGCGTCCACGAGCGCGGCGAGCCGGGCGACGATGCCCTCGAGCACTCCCCCGGTCCACCAGCCCTGCATGACCGCGCCGTAGCCGGAGGCCCCCTCGAGGATCCCCATCTCACTGGCGACGTCCCACTGGATCGCGAGGTCCTCGTGCGGGATCTCCTCGAGGATTCGCTCGAGCTCTCCCAACAGCGCGTCCGCGTAGACGGGCTCGATCGCGATCCGGTCGTCACCGGAGAAGAAGGAGGAGATCACCGCGACGGGGGTGGGCAAGGAGACCTGGAAGCGCATCCCGGTCGGGATCGCGCCCTCGGCCCGAAGGCGGGTGAACAGGGCGTAGGACTCGCGGGCGGCGTCCGCGTAGCCGAGCGGCGGCAGCGCGATCTCGGCCGCCTCGACCCCGTCGACGATCCGCAGCGGGCGGGCGTCGAGCCCGGCGCCGAAGGGGATCGGCTCCGCGCCCACGCGCTCGATGCCGTCGGCCTCTCCGAGCACGTCGGGCTGGAACATGATCCAGTGGAATCGCTTCCCGACCTCGCCGTCGGGGATCCGTCCGACGTGCGCGCCGAGGATCTCGGCGACCGTGCGCATGGTCTTCTCTGCGTCGTCGTAATTCACGCTGCCCGTGAGGAGGGCGCCCCGTGGAGTCGTCATGGGGCCAGGGTACGGGCGTCGTTCATCCGTCTCCATCGTCGGCTCGGCTAGCGTGGCCCGATGACCAGATCAGTGCGCCGACAAGAACGGAACCGCTTGTCCTTCGGGCTTGTCGCGTCGTTCTCGGGCGGCGCAGCCATCGCCGTGTCCATGGCCGGACAGTTCTATGCCGCGACGGATCATGCTGCCGCTGTGAACTCGGGGCACCCCAAGGCAGATACTCACCTGATCTACCTCCTCGCAGTCGCGCCGAGCATCCTCCTGGCCGTTGTCGCCCTCTGTCTCGGGACGGTCGCATGCGCCAAGCTCCGTGGAGCGCGTGTGTGGGGTGCCGTCGGGATCGGACTGGGACTGCTCGCCGTCATCCTCGCCGTACTCCAGTTCCCGGCCGGGCTCATGGCCGAGCACTGGATCAGACCGCATCCCAGCGACTTCAGATAGCTCATCACGGTCGAACCCTCGCGATCACGGCACGGAGGGCCGACGGGCCAGTGAGCACCCATGCCCAGGTGCAGCCCTACGGGGCGGCCTGGAGTGCGGACTGCCAGCTCTGGCGGTCTGGTGCGCCTCCCGCTGTCGCTTCAGATCCCGTCCTCCTCCGCCGCCTGCTCACGCTGCATGTCGGCCATGAGCGTGTTCATGTAGTCGTGGACGTCCTCGAAGCTGAGGCGGCGCTCGTCGCGGCGCGGCGGGATCCCGCCCACGAAGGCGCCGCCGTGCCAGGCCAGGGAGTCGTCCGGCAGGGTCGGGTCGTCGTCGCGCCACAGGTCGATCGGGATCGCATGGGCGGCGAGGTCGCGGGCGATCTCGTCGGCGCGGGCCGGGCCCCCGCCGCGCTGCAGCACCGAGACGAGCAGGGACTGCGCCGCCCAGGCGAGGGCGTCGTCGTCGCTGCGCTCCCCCGGCTCGACGGACTCCTGGACGAGGGCGACGTAGCTCGCGGCGAGCTCGTCGGCCCCGTCCTCGTAGTGGTCCTTCGCCACGCGCAGCGCGACCTTCGGCACCAGCTCCCGCGCCTCCCACAGCACCGCGGCGCCGACGAGCGCCATGCCCACGCCGGTCGGGAAGTCGGGGTCCAGGGCGAGCTCGGAGCTCGGGGGCCGTCCGGCGCGGCGGTCGTCGTCGGCGGCGAGGAACTCCTCGACGGAGCGTGCGAGCGCGGCACGCACCCGCTCGTCGTCGCGCAGCGCGAGCTCGGCACCCTCGGGGTCGAGGCCCAGGCGGCGCGCGACGCGGGCGACGGGGAAGTCGGGGCGGGACAGGGCGGCATCCCGGGTGGGGGTCAGCGCTCCGGAGGTCTGCTCGTCGGTCATGGCTCGACGGTAACCCCTGCATGGCCGATGCCGGTGACGCCGACACCCGGGCAGCGCGCGGGGCGACACCAGAGCTGTGCGCCACGTCCCGCCCTGCTCAGCGCTCCCTGAGCCTCTCGAGCGCCTGCTGGAGGTCGGCCGGGTAGGTGGAGGCGTAGGTGACCTCGCGTCCGCTCACCGGATGGGTGAAGGTGAGCTCCATCGCGTGCAGCCACTGCCGCACCAGGCCCACCTTCGTCGCCAGGGTCGGGTCCGCGCCGTAGAGCGGGTCGCCGACCAGGGGATGTCGCAGCGCGGCCATGTGCACGCGGATCTGGTGGGTGCGGCCGGTCTCCAGGCCCACACGCAGCAGGGTCGCGCCGCGCAGCTCCTCGAGGGTCTCGTAGTGGGTGACCGAGTGCTTGCCGTCCTCGCGCACCGCGAACTTGTAGTCGTGGCTCGGCGAGCGGCCGATGGGCGCGTCGATCGTGCCGGAGGGCTGATCGGGCGCCCCCTGGCACACCGCGTGGTACACCTTCCCCACCTCGCGGGCGCGGAAGGCGTCCTTCAGCGTGGTGTAGGCGCGCTCGGTGCGGGCGACGACCATGAGCCCGCTGGTCCCGACGTCCAGACGGGAGACGATCCCCTGCCGCTCGGGGTCGCCGCTGGTGCGGATCGAGACGCCGGCGGCGGCGAGATGGCCCAGCACCGTCGGCCCGGACCAGCCGGCGCTCGGATGCGCCGCGACGCCCACGGGCTTGTCGATCACGACGATGTCGTCGTCCTGATGGATCAGGCTCATGCCCTCGGCGATCTGGGGCCGGACCTCGACGGCCGGCTTCTCGTCCGGCAGCTCGACATCCACCATCGCCCCGGGCTCGAGACGGGTGGAGCGGGCGGGGACCTGGCCGTCGACCAGGACGTGCCCGGCCATGACGAGGTCGGCGGCGCGGGTGCGGGACAGGCCCAGCATGCGGGAGATGCCCACGTCCACGCGCTCCCCGGCGAGGCCGTCGGGGACCATCAGGGTGCGGGAGGCGCTCACTTCTCCGCCTCCGGGGATTCCTCCGCCGGGTCTCCCGTCGACGGCTCGGCGGAACGGGCCTGCTCCTGCTCGGCGCCGGCCTGCTTCTGCTCGGCGCGGGTCTGCGCCTGCTCGGCCTCGGCCTGCTCCTGCGCGGCGCGGGCGGGATCGGCGTCGAGGCCGAACAGCCCGAGCGCGATCACCAGGATCGCCCCGCCCACCACGGCCATGTCGGCGACGTTGAAGACGGGCCAGTTCGGCAGCTCGAGGAAGTCGACGACCGCGCCGTGGAAGGGGCCGGGGGCCCGCAGCAGGCGGTCGTGGATGTTGCCGAGCGCGCCGCCCATGATCAGACCGAGGGCGAGTGCGTACCAGGGCGAGCGGACCGAGCGGACCGCGAAGACGATCACGCCGATCACGATCGCGATCTGCAGGCAGGTGACCACCGGGGTGATCTCCGCGCCCATCCCCCAGGCCGCGCCGGTGTTGTACAGCAGGGTCAGCTGCAGCACCTCGCCGAGGAAGGGCTGGGGGTCGAGCTCGGGGAGGGTCGCCACCGCCCAGTTCTTCGTCACCTGGTCCGCGACCAGGAGCACGGCCGCGAGGACGCCGACGAGCGCGAGGACGGCGGGGCGGCTCAGACGGCGACGAGCGCCGGCCCCCTGCGGGCCAGCGCTCGTCGACATGGGGTCAGACGTGCTCACAGACCGAAGTTCGCCTGCTTGTCCTGCGTCTCGCTCGTGTCGAGCTCGCGCAGCTGGTTCTCCAGGTAGTTGCGCAGACGGTTGCGGTAGTCGCGCTCGAAGTTGCGCAGGCCCTCGATGGTCTTGTCGAGCTCGGCCTTCTTCGTCTCGAGCTCGGCCAGCGTGGTGCGGGACTTCTCCTCGGCCTCGCCGACGATGCGCTTGTGCTCCTCGTTCGCCTCGGTGATGAGCCGGTCGCGCTCGTCCTCGCCGTTCTTGACGTGCTCGTCGTGCAGGCGGTTGGCCAGGGCGATGATGCCGGCAGCGGACTGGTCCGGGGTCTGCACAGAGGCGGGGACGGGCTCCTCGGCCGCGGCCGAGGGCTCCTCGTCGGCGACGACGGCCTGCGGGGCGGTCTCGTCGGCGGCGGAGTCGGGCACCTCGGAGACGAGGGTCTCCTCGTCCTGGTCCTCGGCCTCGACGGCCGGGCCGGCGGCCGCGGCAGGAGCACCGGACTCGAGCTCAGCGATGCGGTTGTGCGCCTCCTCGAGCTCCTTCTTCAGGCGCTCGTTCTCGGAGATCAGTTCCTTCAGGCGGGGTTCGACCTCGTTGTCGAGGAAGTTGTCGACCTCGTCCATGTCGTAACCCTCGGAGAACCGGACCGGGGTGAACCGCTGATTCATCAGGTCTTCGGGCATCAGAGCCATGGGTCACCTTTTCGTCATTCGTGAGTCGGTTTGCGCGGTGAGGCGCGGTGCGGACAGCCTAGCGGATCGGCGGCTGACCCCTGCATCGGGGCCGGGAGAATCGCGCACCTCACATCGCCGGGTCGTGATCAGGCCGCGAGGCCTGCGAGGACGCGCAGCACGATCCAGCCCACGATCAGGAGGATCATCAGGGACAGGTCCAGGCTCACCGCACCGAGCCGCACCGGGGGGATCAGACGGCGCAAGAGCTTGACCGGGGGGTCCGTCAGCGTGAAGACCACCTCGAAGAGCACCAGCACCAGTCCCGAGGGGCGGAACTCGCGGGCATAGCCCTGGATCCACTCGAGCACCAGGCGCGCCAGGAGCAGGAGCAGATAGAGCAGGACTGCGAGATAGAGGATCCCGGCGACGAGCTGCACGGGATGCTCAGCTCTGGTTGTAGAAGCTGCCCTCGTCGGCCGAGGAGTCCCCGTCGACCTGGACGAACTCCGGCGACAGCAGGAACACCTTGGAGGTGACGCGCTCGATCGTGCCGCGCAGGCCGAAGACGAGGCCGGCGGAGAAGTCGACCATGCGCTTGGCGTCGCCGTCCTGCATGTCCGAGAGGTTCATGATCACCGGCACGCCGTCACGGAAGGACTCGCCGATCGCCTTGGCGTCGTTGTACGACCGCGGATGGATCGTGGTGATGCGCTGCATCGACTCCTCCACTGCCGGGGCCATCGCGACCACGTTCGAGTGCTGACGGATCGGGGTCACCTGGGCCTCCCGTTCGATGGTGGGCTCGGGCGCCCGCTCGGTGCGGCGGGACGGAGCAGGCTGCTCCTCGCGGTACCGCTCGTCCTCGTAGTACTCGTCGTCGACCTCGTTGGCGAGGCCGAGTGCGACCATGGCGTTGCGCCAGGTTCCCATCGCAGATCTCCCAGTCGTTGTTCGCGCTGACCTGGGCCCCAGGGAAGCACGGGGAGTGCGCGGGAGCCCGTTGACTCGAAAGTACAGCAGGCGATTCGACACGACAGGGACGTCGTCGGCGTGTCGTGCGCGTGTCGCGGCGTGACGTGCACGTCGTGTCGTGCGCGCCGTTCGGGTCCCGAGCGGGGCGGCGGAGCCCGGCCGGGATCGCCCGGGGCCGGCTCAGTCCCTGCGCAGCACCCCGGCGAAGCGACCCGTGACGGCGCTGCGGCGGTAGGAGAAGAAGCGCTCGTCCTCGAGGGTGCAGGGATGCTCGGCGTCGATCGCCTCGGCAGGGACGCCGGCGTCCTGCAGCACGGAGACCGCTCCCGCCCGCAGGTCCAGCGCCGGGGTCCCCCAGCTCGTGCTCGAGGCGGTCGCGGGCAGAAGGGCCGCGGCGTCCTCTCGCATCTGCTCCGGCACCTCGTAGCAGGCGCCGCAGATCGACGGGCCGATGCTCGCGGTCACGTCCGCGGGGCGGGCGCCGAGGGCGGCCATCTCTGAGAGGGTCGCCTCGAGCACGCCGTCCAGCAGGCCGCGGCGGCCTGCGTGGGCGACGGCGACGACCCCGGCGACCGGGTCGGAGAGCAGCACGGGCAGGCAGTCGGCGACCATGATCGCGAGCGCCACGTCGGTGCGGTCGGTGACGATCGCGTCGGCGCGCACGACGGGTCCCGGCTCCCCCGCGGGCCCCGGTCCGTGCCCGGGCCCGGCGTCCAGTGCGGGCAGCACGAGCACATCGGCGGAGTGGACCTGCTCGACGAAGACCAGCGGTGCGCCGATCTCCGCGGCCACCCGCGACCGGTTCTCCTCGACAGCCTGTGCGTCGTCGCCGACGTGGCGGGCGAGGTTGAGGGCGGCGTGCTCGCCCTTGCTGACCCCTCCGGCACGGCCCGTGCCCTGAGGGGGCTCGTCACTTCAGGAAGGACGGCAGGTCGAGGTCGTCGTCGTCCGCCGGGGGCTCCTCGATGTGCGGCGGGCGGGT
>NZ_SNXV01000006.1:0-300662 GCF_004362645.1 Brachybacterium sp. AG952
AACGCAAGACCCCGAGTCATCCTCGACGGCGCCACCCCCAGTGAGACACTCGACGAACTGATCACCACGGTCGCACTCACCGACTGAAGCGGCCTCAGTGATACCGGTCGAAACCTGCCACTCGACGTGCCAGCGGACGGGCGGCGGCTCGGTCGGGGCCGACGAGGCGGCTGGTTCGGTGCGAGCCGGCCCGGAGCCGACGGCCCCCGCCCGGCCGGGTCAGCCGGCGGCGGGGGTGCCGACGCGGGCGCCCTCGGGCACCTCGCCGCCCTCCTCGCCGAGCACGGCCTCGCCCACCACGGCGACGTCGGCCCCGAAGGTCCAGTCGCCCTGCACGTCCAGGCTCGTGGCCTCCTTGAGCGAGGGCACGCCCTGAGGGAAGCGAAGCTCGAAGTCCTGGATCAGCTTGTAGGAGCCGGACTCCAGGGACACCGACGGCACGCTCTGAACCTGCTGGACCAGGGCGTTGCGCTCGTCGAGCGCGTAGGCGTCGGAGCGGATCAGGAACAGGTCGCTGGTGGCCTTCACGGGCAGGAACCGGTCGCGGCCCACCACGATCGCGGTCGCGCCGTCGAACACCTCGATCGCGGCGCCCATCGCGGACTCGATCTGGTAGACGGGCGTGGAGGACTTGTCGGAGGGGTCCACGGTCTTCTCGTTGCGGATCAGCGGCAGCCCCATGACGCCGTCGCGCTCCTTGAGGATCGCGTCGAGCTGCTCGAGGTCCCACCACAGGTTGTTGGTGTGGAAGAACGGGTGGCGGTGCTCGTCGGTGAAGTAGTCCATCTCCTCCGTCGGGGTCTGCGCGGTGTCGCGCAGGATGAGCCGCCCGTCGGACTTCCGCACCGCGAGGTGGCCGCCCTTGCGGTCCGCGGGGGTGCGGCGGCACAGCTCGGCGGCGTAGGGCGCGCCGGTGGAGGCGAACCAGGCGGCGAGCACCGGGCTCGGCACGGTGCCGAGGTTGTCGGAGTTGGAGACCGAGGCGTACTTGAAGCCGGCGTCGAGCAGCTGCTGAAGCAGGCCCGAGGTCTGCAGGGCGGTGTAGATGTCGCCGTGACCGGGCGGGCACCACTCGAGGTCGGGGTCCGCCTCCCACTTGACGGGGGTGAGGTCGTCGGTGCGGAGCTTGGGCTCCTTGTTCTGCAGGAAGTCCAGCGGCAGGTCGCCGACGGGCAGGTCGGGGTACTTCGAGAGCACCTCGAGGGTGTCCTCGCGGGTGCGGAAGGAGTTCATGAAGATCAGCGGCAGGCGCGAGTTCGTGCCGCGGCGGGCGGCGAGGACCTGCTCGACGATGAGGTCCAGGAAGCTCTTCCCGTCCCGCACGGGCAGCAGCGACTTCGCCCGGTCCAGCCCCATGGAGGTGCCGAGGCCGCCGTTGAGGTTGATGATCGCGAGCTTGTCGAAGACCTTCTTCGCCTCGGCCACGTCGATCTTCACGTCGTCGAGGTGGGTGGGATCCAGGTACGGCTCGATCGTGTCCTCGGGGATCGTGCCGGTCACCCCCTCCTCGAGCTGCCCGTAGTAGTGGGAGAAGACGTCGATCGCGGTCTGCGCGACCCCGGCGTCCTTCATCTTCTGCTGCGCTGCGGCGAGTCCTTCGTTGCTCATGGTCACAGCGTATCGACTCCCGCTCGCCCGTCCGCGCACCGCGCCGCCTCGCCGAGATCGAGGCGCGGTCAGTGCGCCAGGCGGCGCAGCACGGTGCGGTCGTGGCTGGCGACGACCACGGCCGACGGGGTGCGCTCGAGCGCCTCCAGCAGGTCGTCGACTCCGCTGATGCCGAGGTGGTTGGTGGGCTCGTCCAGAAGCAGCACGTCGGGCCGCTCGGAGAAGAGCCGGGACAGGGCCCGGCGTCGCCGGTCCCCCGGGCTGCCGCGTCGCGGCTCCTGTCGCTCGTCCTCCTGGGCGAGGAGGGCCAGGCGGACACGGCCGAGCACCCGGACCGCCCCTGCGTCCGGCGCGAGGTCGCCCGCGAGCACCCGCAGCAGCGTCGTCTTCCCGGCGCCGTTGGGCCCGACGACGAGCAGGCGATCCCCGCCCTCGAGGCGCAGCGTCGTCTCGGGCAGCCGGGGCGGGGCCGACGGGTCCGGGGTGCGGTCCGCACCGACGGAGTCCGCATCGTCCCTGCTCGCATCGGCCCGGCGCCCATCGGCCCGGTCCACCCGCACGCCGTCGGCGCGCAGCAGCGGGGTCCCGGCGGACGTGCCCGAGTCCGGCAGCGACAGCCTCGGCGGCGGGGGCGGCACGTCCAGGCGGTGCTCCTCGAGCCGGGCGAGCCGGTCGTTCAGGGCACGGACGGTGCCCGGTGCGCGGGACTGCCGCTGGTGCTTGCCGGTGCCCTTGTCGGGTCGCCATCCGGTCGACAGGCGCGAGCGGGCCGCATCGGCTCCCTCCTGGAGGCGACGCTGCTCCTCCTGCTGGGCGCGGTAGGCCTCCTCCCAGGCCGTGCGCGCGCGGCGCCGGGCCTGCTCCCACTCCGCGAGCCCGCCGCCGACGAGCAGGGGGCGTCCGTCCTCGGTGGGGTCGAGGTCGAGCACGGAGGTGGCGACGTCCTCCAGCAGCGCCCGGTCGTGGGAGACCAGGGCGACCGCGCCGGGGTGCTCGCGCAGAACCCGCGTGAGGTGCGCGAGTCCTCTCGCGTCGAGGTGGTTGGTGGGCTCGTCGAGCAGCAGGATCTCGTCGCGGGCGGCGATCACGCCGGCCAGCCGCACCCGGTACCGCTGCCCCACCGAGAGAGCGGTCAGCTCGCGGTCGCGGTCGGTGACGGCGCCGACCTCCTCGAGGGCGACCTCGAGCCGCCGCGGCGCGTCCCAGGCGTCCAGGGCGGTGACCCGGGCGAGGGCGTCGTCGTAGCGTCGCGCGGCCTCGGCGGTGCCGTCGGCGAGCGCGTCGGCGACGGCGTCATGCTCGCGCAGCGCGGCGAGGGGCCGGGCGAGGAGCGCATCGAGCAGGTCGCCGACGGTGCGGGGGCCGTCGGCGTCGGCGGTGGCGAGCTCCTGGCGCACCATGCCGAGGGCGCCGTGGCGCTCCACGGTGCCGGCGTCGGGCTCGAGCGTCCCGGCCAGCGCGTCCAGGAGGGTGGTCTTGCCGCGTCCGTTCTCGCCGACCACGGCGAGCACGGCTCCGGGGACGAGGGTCAGGTCGATGCCGGTGAGGAGGACGCGCCCGCCGCGCGAGAGCTGCAGCTCGCGGGCGCGGAGATGAGAGGTGGTCCGCTGGGACATGGTTCGGGTGCCTTCCGGTGGTGGGTGTCACCGGGCACGGCGGATCGCCGCCCGGTGGAGGTCCGGACGGCAGCGCGGGGTGGTGGAGGGGCGCCGCCGTCAGCGGCGGGCGCGGGGGCGCGCGATGGCGCAGGTGCCGAGGAAGCAGGTCGTCATGGGGCCACCGTAGGAGCGACCCGGCGGCGCTGTCACGCGATTTCCGCCCGGTCGACGCCGGAGGCCTTCCCCCGAGCCTCGAGCGGTGCTTGACTCGTGGTGGAGCGCGCCGGGCACCGCCGTCCGACGCGCGATCCGCTGGAGGCGACATGACCGACCGTCCGCACAGGATTCCTGCCGACGACGTTCCTGCCGACGGCGCCGGCGCTCCCGGTCCCGGCCTGCCCGAGGTGGTGGACCGGGAGGCCTGGGAGGCCGCCCGCGCCGAGCTGCTGCTCGAGGAGAAGGCGCACACCCGCGCCGGCGACGCCCTCGCCGCGAAGCGCCGCCGCATGCCGATGCTCGAGGTCGACGGCGACGCGACGGTGGTGGGGGCCGACGGCCCCGTCCCCTTCCGCAGCCTCTTCGAGGGGCGCGACGAGCTGCTCGTCTACCAGCACATGTGGTGGGACGGCGCGCCGCACCAGGGCCAGTGCGAGGGCTGCACGATGACCGCCTGGCATCTGCACGACGCGTCCTACCTGCGCGCCGCCGGCGTGTCCTTCGCGATCCTCACCACCGGCGCCTGGGAGGAGGTCGCGCCGTTCGTGGCGTTCATGGGCTACACCGAGCCGTGGTTCTCGGTGCGGGAGACGGCCCCGCCGATCGGCGGCGACATGGGCTACCTGCAGTGCTACGTGCGCGAGGGCGACCGCGTCTTCCTCACCTACGCGATCACCGGGCGCGGCACGGAGATCTCCGATCCGACCCTCGCACTGCTGGACCTGACCGCCTTCGGCCGGCGCGAGGCCTGGCAGGACATGCCCGCGGGGCGCATCGCCGAGCGCGACGCCTGCTGGTTCTGGCGCACCGACGTCGACGGGAACCCCACCTGGGGGCCGACGGGACGGCCGGCGGCGCAGTGGACGCGCCCCGGTGCGACCGCGCAGACCACCCTCGGCCGCACCGGCATGCATCACTGAGCCCGTTCCGGCCTCCGCGGCCGATGCACGAGCGTGACGAGCACGACCGACACCATCATCAGCAGCAGCCAGGAGACGAGCTTCGAGGCCGGCACGAGCTCCCAGCCCGCGCGCTGATGCGGGTAGATCCACGCCCCGGCGGCGGTGCCGACGTTCTCCGCGATCCACAGCAGCCCCGCGACGCCGAGGAAGGCGGCGATCACGGGCATCCGCCGCCAGGGCGCCCGGCGATGGACGCGCAGCGACATCGCGCACCGCCCGTAGAGCAGCAGCGTCGCCGCGAGCAGCACCCAGCGGGCGTCGGGCAGGTAGTGGTGGGTGAAGAAGTTCGCGTAGATCGCCGCTGCCAGCGCAGCGGTCGCGAGCAGCGGCGGGTAGCGGGTGAAGCGCAGGTCGAACAGGCGCATCACGCGCACCATGTAGGAGCCGACGGCCGCGTACATGAACCCTGTGTACAGCGGCACCTCGCCGATCCGCAGGAGTCCGTCGGTCTCGTAGGCCCAGGATCCGACCGCCGTCTTGAACACCTCCATCGCGGTCCCGACCAGGTGGAAGAGGGCGATCACGCCCATCTCCCGCAGGCTCTCCAGGCGCAGGGCGAGCATCGCGACCTGCACCGCGACCGCCGCGAGGACGAGCGCGTCGGCGCGAGCGAGCGGCGCATCGTCCGGGTACAGCATTCGCGCGGTCACCAGCAGCACGAGCATCACCGCTCCGAACACGCACGCCCAGGCCTGCTTGAGGCCGAACACGACGAGCTCGACGTGGCGGGCCCGCCTCGTCCCGCCCGCGGTCGCGAGGGCCGAGGTGCGGCGCTGCGCCCACCGGTCGATCCGTTCCTCGAGCGGGGTGAAGGGGACACGGTCAGGGGTCATCCGCCCAGTCTCGTCGCGCGATGCGCAGGTCCTCGCGAGACGTCGTGGGCGTTCCGGGGAGAGCGCGGGGAGCTCCTGAGGAGTCGGGCCGACGGCGGCGGCGCCGTCGTGGTCGGCCCCGACGCCGCACCCCGCGCCTACGATGACCGGATGTCCTCCGACGACACGACGTACACCGATTCCCTGCTCGCCCTGGGAGAGCTCGTCGCCGAGCACGGGATCCGGGTCGTGGTCTCGGACCTGGACGGCGTGCTGCGGGTCTTCGACGCATCGCTGTGGGACGAGCTCGACGCGATGACGGGAACCCCGGACGGGACGAGCTTCCGAGCGGTGCTCGGCCATCCCTACCTCGACGACGTGGTCCGCGGGCGCGGCACCCATGCGCGGTGGCGAGAGCTCGCCGCGGAGCAGCTCGTCGGGGCGGGCAGCGACCCCGCAGCCGCCCGCGAGGCCGTGGACCGCTGGGCAGGGACCCCGGCCGTGGTCGATCAGCGCGTGCGCACGATGCTGCTCCACCTCCGTGCCGCCGGCACCGCAGTGTTCGTCCTCACCAACGGCACCGACCGCGTCCCCGAGGAGCTCGCCGCGCTCGGGCTCGAGGACGTCGTCGGCGAGGACGGCCGGTTCCTGCTGAATACCGCGGACCTCGGCGCCGCCAAGCCCGATCCGGAGGCCTTCGCCCGGGCGAGGGCCCGGATCGGCCGGGTGCTCGGCGAGGAGATCCCGCCGGAGCGGATCGCGTTCCTGGACGACTCGCCGCGTCACGTCGAGGCCGCGGCGAGGTGCGGATGGCACGCGGTGCTGCACCGGGCATCGGGGACGGAACGCGCCGCGCCCCGCCTCCCCTAGAATCGGATCCCATGAGCACAGTCCTGTCCGCGGTCGCCTGGCCGTACGCCAACGGTCCCCGCCACATCGGCCACGTCGCCGGCTTCGGCGTCCCCTCCGACGTCTTCTCGCGCTATATGCGGATGGCGGGCCACGACGTGCTCATGGTCTCCGGCACCGACGAGCACGGCACGCCGATCCTCGTCGAGGCCGACAAGGAGGGCATCTCCGCCCGCGAGCTCGCCGACCGCAACAACCGGCTCATCGTCGAGGACCTGGTCGCGCTCGGCCTGTCCTACGACCTGTTCACCCGCACCACGACCCGCAACCACTACCAGGTGGTGCAGGACATGTTCGTCGCCGTGCGGGACAACGGCTACATGATCGAGCAGACCACCTCGGGCGCGATCTCCCCGTCGACCGGCCGCACCCTCCCCGACCGCTACATCGAGGGCACCTGCCCGATCTGCGGCGCGGGCGGCGCGCGCGGCGACCAGTGCGACAACTGCGGCAATCAGCTGGACCCGACGGATCTCATCGACCCGGTCTCCCGCATCAACGGCGAGACCCCGGAGTTCATCGAGACCTCGCACTGGTTCCTCGACCTGCCGGCGCTCGCCGCGGAGCTCGGCCGCTGGCTCGACGAGCGGGAGGCGACCGGGCTGTGGCGCCCGAACGTGATCCGGTTCAGCCAGAACATCCTCGAGGACATCAAGCCCCGTGCGATGACCCGCGACATCGACTGGGGGATCCCGGTCCCGGGTTGGGAGGACCAGCCGAACAAGCGCCTGTACGTCTGGTTCGACGCGGTGATCGGCTATCTCTCCGCCTCGATCGAGTGGGCGCGCCGCTCCGGGGACCCCGAGGCGTGGCGCCGCTGGTGGAACGATCCCGAGACCCTCGCCTACTACTTCATGGGCAAGGACAACATCGTCTTCCACTCGCAGATCTGGCCGGCGGAGATGATCGCCCAGAACGGCGAGGGCGACAAGGGCGGCGAGCCCGGCCGCTTCGGCGAGCTGACCCTGCCCACCGAGGTCGTCTCCTCCGAGTTCCTCACGATGGAGGGCAAGAAGTTCTCCTCCTCCAAGGGGATCGTCATCTACGTGCGCGACGTGCTCGAGCGCTACCAGCCCGATGCGCTGCGCTACTTCATCTCCGCCGCGGGCCCCGAGAACCACGACGCGGACTTCACCTGGGTCGACTTCGTCTCCCGCACCAACAACGAGCTGGTCGCCGGCTGGGGCAATCTCGTCAACCGCACCGCCGCGATGATCGCGAAGAACGTCGGGGAGATCCCGGCCGCCGGCGAGCTCGAGGACGTCGACACCGCGCTGCTCGACCAGATCCGCACGGGCTTCACGACCGTCGGGAAGCTCATCGAGAGTCACCGCCAGCGCGCCGCGATCGCGGAGATCATGCGCCTGGTGGGCGAGGCGAACGCCTACGTCTCCCGCACAGAGCCGTTCAAGATGAAGGCCGAGGAGCAGCGTCCGCGCCTGCTCACCGTGCTGCACGTGCTCGCCCAGGCGGTCACCGATCTCAACACGATGCTCGCCCCCTTCCTCCCCCACTCGGCCAACGCCGTGGAGAAGGCGCTCGGCGGGGGCCGGGAGATCGCCCCGATGCCCCGCATCGACGAGGTCGAGGACCTCGACGGCGGCCCGGGCTACCCGATCATCACCGGCGACTACACGGCCGTGCCCGCCTGGGAGCACCGCCCGGTGACCGTGGGGCAGACCGTCGTGAAGCCGACCCCGATCTTCGTCAAGCTCGACCCGGCCGTGGCCGAGCAGGAGCTCGAGAGGCTCGAGGCGGAGGCCTCCGACGAGGCCTGACCGCCCGTCGCGGGCCGGGCAACGGTGATCACGACCGCACGGTAGTAACACTTTTTGCGGGAAGTGTTACTACACTGGCGGGGTGAGCACAGATCGCGCACCGCTTCCCGTGCCGCCCGTCGGCCGCCGCCCGGGCCGGTGGAGCGTGCCCGACGACGGGCTCGCCTCCCGTGCGGCGCGCTCCCGCGGCTCCGGCCCCTACGAGGCGACGCTCCCGGCACGGCTCGCCGGGGACGCGCCGCTCGCGCTCGCGCTGCCCGGGGACCTCGCGGCCGACGTCGCCGACGCCGAGCAGGCCCTGACCGCGTTCGACGCGCACGCCCTCGCCCGTCTCGGCAGCGACAGCCCGGCGCTCGGGCCGATGAGCGCGATCCTGCTGCGCACCGAATCGGCCTCCTCCTCGCAGATCGAGGACCTCACCGTCGGCGCCCGCCAGCTCGCCCTCGCCGAGCTCGAGGAGTCCCGCAGCGCGAATGCCCGCGCGGTGGTCGCGAACGTGCGCACCATGGAGGCGGCGCTGCGTCTCGCCGACGCGCTCGATCTCGACGCCGTGCTGGCCATGCATGCGGAGCTGCTCGCCGGGGGCGCCGACGCCGGGCGCCTCCGTGCGCAGCTGGTGTGGGTGGGCCGCAGCGGACGGAGCCCGCTCGGCGCCGCGCACATCGCCCCGGAGGCGGAGGACGTGCCCGCCGCGATGGAGGACCTCGTCGGCTTCCTCGCCCGCGAGGACCTGCCGATCCTGCTGCACGCCGCGCTCGCGCACGCGCAGTTCGAGACGATCCACCCCTTCACCGACGGGAACGGCCGCACGGGCCGAGCGCTGGTCCACGCGATGCTCGCGGGCAAGGGGTTGACCAGCACCACCGCGCCCGTCTCCGCCGGGCTGCTCACGGATCTGGAGGCGTACACCGCGGCGCTGACGGCCTATCGCGTCGGCGACGCCCGGCCGATCGTCGAGGAGTTCGCGCGGGCGGCGCGCTTCGCCGCCGTGACCGGGACCCGGCTGGTGGACGACCTCTCCGCACAGCTGGACGAGGATCGCGAGCGCCTGGCCGGGCTGCGCCGCCACGCCCTCGCCTGGCGGGTGCTCCCGCTGCTGGTCGGGCAGCCGATCGTCACCGCCGCCCACCTGCGGGACGTGCTCGAGGTCCCCGCGATGTCGGCCCAGCGCGCCCTCGCCCAGCTCGCCGAGGCTGGGGTCCTGCACGAGGCGACCGGTCGCACGAGGAACCGCGTCTGGCAGCACCGCGGTCTCCTGGCGATCCTCGACGACTACGCGGAGCAGGTGCGACGCAGCGGGTGAGCGGCAGCCCTCGCCCGCCCCCGGAGGTGTACGGTGACCAGCACCTGGACGATGCGTCGGACGCCGACCCGAGGAGATGGTCCCCATGAGCGCACCCGCACAGACCCTCAACCCGAAGGTGGTCGGGATCAGCATCGCCGCGGCCGTCGGCGGCTTCCTCTTCGGCTTCGACACCTCCGTGATCAACGGCGCGGTCGGTGCCCTCTCCGCGGAGTTCTCGCTCGGGGCGGGCCTGACCGGCTTCGCCGTCTCCTCCGCGCTGCTCGGGTGCGCCGTGGGCGCCTGGTTCGCGGGCTCCCTCGCCAACCGCTTCGGCCGCATTCCGGTGATGGTCATCGCCGCGATCCTGTTCTTCGTCTCCGCGATCGGCTCGGGGCTCGCCGTCGGGGTGTGGGACCTGATCGTGTGGCGCCTCGTGGGCGGGCTCGGCGTCGGCGCCGCGAGCGTCATCGCCCCGGCCTACATCGCCGAGGTCGCACCCGCGAGATACCGCGGGCGCCTCGGCTCGCTGCAGCAGCTCGCGATCGTGCTGGGCATCTTCGCGGCGCTGCTGTCCAATGCGGTGATCGCGAACACCGCCGGCGGCGCCGCGGAGTCCTACTGGTTCGGGGTCGCCGCCTGGCGCTGGATGTTCATTATCGAGGCCGTGCCCGCCGCGGTCTACGGCGTGATGGCCCTGTTCCTGCCGGAGTCGCCGCGCTATCTCATCGGCAAGGGCGAGCGGGACAAGGCCTCGAAGGTGCTCTACGACTTCACCGGCGAGCTCGACGTGAACCTCAAGATCGAGCAGATCAGCCACTCCCTGGAGCGGGAGAGCAGGGAGAGCCTGCGGGACCTGCTCGGCGGCCGCTTCGGGCTGCTGCCGATCGTGTGGCTGGGGATCGCGCTGTCGCTGTTCCAGCAGCTCGTGGGCATCAACGTGATCTTCTACTACTCGACCACGCTGTGGCAGTCGGTCGGCTTCGACGAGTCGCAGGCGCTGCTGACCTCCACCATCACCTCGGTGATGAACATCGTTGCGACGATCATCGCGATCCTGCTGGTGGACCGGGTGGGCCGACGCGTCATGCTGCTCGTCGGCTCGGCGGGAATGGCGGTGTCGCTGGGACTCATGGCGCTGGCCTTCTCGTTCGGGGAGACGGCGGCCGGGGCGGAGTCGGTTTCGCTGCCCGATCCGTGGTCGACCGTGGCGCTGATCAGCGCCAACGCCTTCGTGATGTTCTTCGGCACCACGTGGGGTCCGCTGGTCTGGGTGCTGCTGGGCGAGATCTTCCCCAACCGGATCCGCGCCTCGGCCCTCGCGGTCGCGGCCGCGGCCCAGTGGGGCGCGAACTGGGCGGTCTCGGCGACCTTCCCGACGCTCTCGGAGATCGGTCTGAGCTTCGCCTACGGCCTGTACGCGGCCTTCGCACTGCTGAGCCTGCTGTTCGTGGCGCGCTGGGTGCCCGAGACGAAGGGCCGCGAGCTGGAGGACATGGACCAGCTACGCCTGGGACGGCGGGGGTCGGCCGACGACGTCGCGGCCGACGGCTGAGCACAGTCCCGCCGCCCCTGTGCAGGAGGCTCAGCCCTCCAGCACCGTTCGCGCCGCGCGCGCGATGTGCGCGGCGTCGATGCCGGCCCAGTCCAGCAGCTCCGCGGTGGTGCCGGAGCCCGGCACCCCGTCGACCGCGAGGTGCTCGAGGTGCAGGTCGGCGAGCGGCTCGGCGGCCAGCGCCGCGAGTACCGCGGCACCCAGCCCGCCCTCGCGATGGTGGTCCTCGGCCACCACCACGCGCCCGCCGGTCTCGGCGACGGCCGCGCGGATGCCCTCGGCGTCGATCGGCTTGACGGAGTACGCGTCGATCACGCGGGCCTGCACGCCCTCCTCGGCCAGCGCCTCGGCCGCGCCGAGCGCCTCGTGCAGCGTCACGCCGGCGCCGATGAGGGTGACCGCGTCGTGCGCGCTGCGGCGCAGGGTCTTGGACCCGCCGACGGGGAACTCCTCCTCGGGGCCGTAGAGCACCGGGTAGCCGCCGCGGGTGGTCCGCAGGTAGCTGACGCCGTGCAGGTCCGCCATCGCCGCGACCAGGGCGGCGGTCGAGGTCGCGTCGCTCGGGTACAGCACCGTGGAGCCCTGCGTCGCCGCCATCATGGCGAGGTCCTCCAGGCTCATCTGGGAGGGGCCGTCGGCGCCGATCTCCACCCCTGCGTGCGAGCCGACCAGTCGCAGGTCGGCCCGGGAGACGGGGGCCATGCGGATGAAGTCCGCGGCGCGGCTGAGGAAGGCCGCGAAGGACGAGGCGTAGGCGATGTACCCGCGGGCGGCCAGCCCGGTCGCGGCGGCGACCATCTGCTGCTCGGCGATGAACATCTCGAAGAACCTCTCGGGATGCGCCTGGACGAAGTCGGCGACGCCGGTGGAGTTCGAGACCTCCCCGTCGAGCGCGACCACCCGCGGATCGGCGTCCGCGAGTGCGACCAGGGCGGGACCGTAGGCCTTGCGGGTGGCGAGCTCCTCCCCCACCTCGAAGGTCGGCAGCTCGACCGGCCCGCGCGACGGGGCGGGGCGCTCGACCTCGGGCGGTCGGGGGCCGCGCGCCTGCAGCGAGCGGACGCCGCCGAGCGCGTCGATCGCCTCCTCGGCGCGGTCCTCGGGCATCGGCTTGCCGTGCCAGTCCTCCTCGTCCTCGACCCCGGGGATCCCCTTGCCCTTGACGGTGCGGGCGAGGATCACCAGCGGCCGCTCGAGGTCATCGTCGGCACGGGCGAGGGCGGCGTCGATCGCCTCGACGTCATGTCCGTCGACGACGACCGCCTCCGCGCCGAATGCTTCGACACGGGCGGCATAGGTGTCCATGTCCCATCCCAGCGCGGTCTCGCCGCGCTGGCCGAGCCGGTTCACGTCGACGATGGTCACCAGGTTCGTGAGGCCGTAGTGGGAGGCGGTCGCGAGGGCCTCCCACATCGAGCCCTCGGCGAGCTCGCTGTCGCCGGCGAGCACCCAGACCCGGTACGGGGCCTGCTCGAGCTTCGCGCCCGCCAGAGCGATGCCGACGCCGTCGGGCAGTCCCTGCCCGAGCGAGCCGGTGGCGACGTCGACCCAGGGCAGGACAGGGGTGGGGTGCCCCTCGAGCCGCTGGCCGAAGCGTCGGTAGCCTTCCAGCAGCTCCTGCTCGGACACGACGCCGGCCGCCCGGAACACCGAGTACAGCAGGGGTGAGGCGTGTCCCTTCGAGAAGATCAGGTGGTCGTTGCCGGGGGCGTCGGGGTCGTCCCAGTCGTAGCGCAGGTGGCGCGACATGAGGACGGCCAGCAGGTCAGCGGCGGACAGGCTGGAGGTGGGATGTCCCGAGCCGGCGGCGGTCGAGGAGCGGATCGAGTCGACCCGCAGCTGGGCGGCGAGCTCGCGGACCTGCTCGAGGGAGAGTCCGTCGTGCATGGTCGTGGTCATGGGAGCGTCCTTCCGTGGCGGATCCTGCCTGACCTCCCCACCGTAGGAGCCTGCACGCCGGGCGGCCAGGGGGCGGCCGACCGTTCGGTCCCGCGCTCAGAGCTCGTGCACGCGCAGCACGACGGCGTGCTCGGTGCCCGCGGCGGCGCCGCCTTGGCGGAGGATCTCCGGGATGAACTCCTCCGGGACGGGATGGTCGGTGACGTGCGCGAGATAGGCCTCGTGCGCGTGCAGGGAGGCGACCGCGGCGTCGACCTCGCGCTGTCCGACGGGCTTGGCGTGGGTGGGGGCGGGGTGCCCGGCCACCGCGAGCGTCCTCGTGCTCCAGGGCGCGAGGTGCTCCTGCTCGGCCAGCTCGCGGAACACCCACGGGTTCGCGGCGTCGCGGCAGGCGTCGACGGCGGCGAGGCCCGCGACCCGATGGTCGGCCTGGTTCAGCCCGCCGTACGCCTCGACCTCGAAGTTCGCGGTGAGCACCAGGTCGGGGCGCGCCTGCCGGATCACGCGGGCGATGTCGCGGCGCAGCACCAGGCCGTGCTCGAGCATCCCGTCGGGGTGGTCGAGATGGCGCAGGTCCTCGACGCCCACCTGTGCGCAGGCGCTGCGCTGCTCCGACTCGCGCAGCGGCGCGACGATCTCGGGCGGCTCCGCCATTCCGGCCTCGCCGCGGGTCAGCAGCAGATAGGTCACCTCCACGCCTGCGGCGGTCCAGGCGGCGACGGCGGCGGAGGCGCCGTACTCCATGTCGTCGGGATGCGCGACGACGCACAGCACGCGCTGCAGTCCGTCCTCGGGCAGCGGGGGAAGGGCGGTGGGAGCATCCATGGCGCCACCCTAGGCGCGGACGAGCTCCCGGTCGAGGGAGGCGCCGAGCCCGGCCTCGAGGTCGCTGACCAGGCGGTTCACGGCCGCGCGCCCGGCACGGTTCGCCCCGATCGTGGAGGCGCCCGGGCCGTGGCCGACGAGGTGGATGCGGGGATCGACGGCGACGGCGGTGCCGTCCATCGCGATCCCGCCGAGCGGGCCGGTCAGTCCCAGCGGTCGCAGGTGGCGCAGCTCGTGCCGGAACCCGGTGGCCCAGAGGATCGCGTCCACCGGGGTGCGCGTCCCGTCGGCCTCGATCACGCCGCCCGGCACGATCCGGGAGAACATCGGCCGACGGTCCAGGATCCCGCGGCATGCGGCGCGGCGCAGCGCCGGGGTCCACAGCAGCCCCGTGTGGGAGACGACGCTGCCGACGGGGCGCCCCTCCCGCACCGCGTCCCATACCCCGGCGACGGCCTCGCGCCCGGCCTCCTCGGTGAACTCGTCCTCGCGGACGATCGGTTCGCGGCGCGTGTACCAGCGGGTCTCGCCCACCTCGGCGATCTCCTGCAGGTGGCCGAGCGCGCTGATCCCGCCGCCGACCACCGCGACCCGCTGCCCGGCGAACTCGTCCGCGGCGACGTACTCGGCGGTGTGCAGCTGCCGGCCGCGGAACTCCGCCGCGCCGGGGAGGGCGGGCACGAAGGGCCGGGTCCAGGTGCCGGTCGCGTTCAGCACCGCACGGGTGCGCAGCACGGGCAGCGCCCGTCCGTCGGCCCCGACCGCGCGGACCAGGAGGGGCCCCTGCCGCTGCCCCGCACCCGCCGGATCGTCCTCGACACGGGTGACGCGCACGGGCCGACGGATCGCGAGCCCCGTCCGCGCCTCGAACTCGGCGAAGTAGTCGGGCACCGCGATGTTCGCGGGGACGTCGCCGCCGACCTCCGGGGCCGGGGCGTCGGGCAGCTCGCGGATCCCGTTGACGGTGGCCATGGTGAGACTGTCCCAGCGGTGGCGCCAGGCCCCGCCGGGCCCGTCCTCGGCGTCGAGCACGACGACGTCCTCCATACCGCGTCGGCGCAGGTGGTAGGCGGCGGAGAGGCCGGCCTGCCCGGCCCCGATCACGACGGCGTCGAGGAGTTCCATGTCCGGCTCAACCCGGCTGCGGCCTGCGGTGTTCCCGGAGGCGAGCAGGCTCACGCCGGGACGGCGCGCACCTCCGGCAGCACGGCGCGGGCGGCGTCGAGCCCGCGGGAGAGGTCCGCCCAGAGGTCCTCGAGGTCCTCGAGGCCGACGCTGAGCCGCACGGTCCCCTCCCTCACCCCGCAGGCCTCGCGCTGGGCCGGGGTGAGATGGGAGTGGGTGGTGCTCGCCGGATGGCAGACGAGCGACCGGGCATCGCCCAGGTTCACGGCGAGGGACCACAGCTCCAGCGCGTCGCAGAAGGCCGCCGCCGCGTCCTCGCCGCCGTGCAGGTCGATCGAGAACACGCCCGAGGTGCCGCGGGGGAAGTCCCGGGCGACGAGATGCCGGTCGGGCCGGCCGGGGAGAGAGGGATGGTGCACCTCGGCCACCTCGCAGGCGGCGGCGAGACGTCCAGCGAGCGCGGTCGCATCGGTGCTGATCTTGCGCAGGCGCAGGTCGAGCGTCTCGATGCCGACGAGGATCTGCTGGGCGCTGGTCGCGGGCAGGGTCGCCCCGAGATCGGTGACGTACTTGGCGCGGGCGTAGGCGAGCAGCCCCGAGCCGCCGCGCGCGTACTCGTCGGCAAAGGTGACGCCGAAGCGGCGGTTGCGGGTGGTCAGGCGCTCCCAGCGCTCGGGACATCGCCGCGGGTCGAAGCGTCCGGTGTCCACGATCAGGCCCGCGATCGTGGTGCCGTGGCCGCACAGGTACTTCGTGGCGGAGTGGACGACGACGTCGGCGCCGTGGTCGCCGGGACGGTAGAGGGCGGGGCTGGCGAGGGTCGAGTCGACGATCACCGGGACGTCATGGGCATGGGCGATGGCGGTGAGGGCGTCGAGGTCCAGCAGCTGCGCTCCCGGGTTCGCGATCGACTCGACGATCGCGGCGCGGGTGCGCGGGGTGAACGCCGCCTCCCACGCCTCGAGGTCCCAGGGGTCCGCCACGGTGGTGGTCACGCCGAGGTCGGCGAGGGTGTCGTCGAGCAGCTCGGTGGTGCCGCCGTAGAGGCGCGAGGAGGCGACGACGTGCCCGCCGGGAGCCGCGAGGGCGCACAGCGCGATCGTCGTCGCGGCCTGGCCGGAGGCGACGGCGATCGCCCCGATCCCGCCCTCGAGCGCCGTGATCCGCTGCTCGAGGACCTCGGTGGTGGGGTTCCCCGAGCGGGAGTAGGCGAAGCCGTCGGCGCGGCGCTCGAACAGGGCGCGCAGAGACGAGTGGCTGGTCTGCGCGTAGGCGCTCGAGGCGTAGATCGGTGGGGTGAGGGCGCGGTGCGTGTCTGCCCGCGTCCAGCCCGCGTGGATGCCTGCGGTGCTCATGGCGCCTCCCTGCCGTGCTCGATGTCCGTCCTGTGCGGTCCATCGTGCGGCGGCGCGGGCGGGCGCGGCGAGAAACGTGACGAAGTGTGGCGCGGTGTCAGCCGCGCCGTGTCAAACTCCGCTCACCTGACTGAGCTCCTACCGCTCGTTCCTCGCAGTACGTCGCTCAGACTCCGTCCCTCTTGACTGAGCTCCTACCGCTCGTCCCTCGCAGTACGTCGCTCAGACTCCGTCCCTCTTGACTGAGCTCCTACCGCTCGTCCCTCGCAGTACGTCGCTCAGTCGATAGCCCCGATGGGCTCGCGCTTCTCGGCCTGGAACTGGTCCTCGATGCGTCCCAGCGCCCAGTAGGCGGAGATCGAGATCTGCTCGCGGGGGATGCCGGCGTCCTTGACCAGCAGACGGCGCAGCCGCTTCGTGATGCCGCGCTCGACGTGGCAGAAGACGTCCAGGCCCTCGTGGTCCGAGAGGTCCAGCGCCGCGACCTCGTCGAGCAGCTGCTCGCGCGCGCCGAGCACCCAGCGCAGCTCGACGCCCTCGGGGTGCTCGAGCTCGAGGCGGTCCTCCTCGTGGTCCAGGTGGATCAGGGCCAGACCTCGGGCGTCCGGGTCCATCGCCTCGAGGCCGGCGGCGATCGCGGGCAGCGCGGCGTGGTCGCCGATGAGCAGGTGGCTCGTCGCGTCCGCCGCGGGCGACCAGCCGCCGCCGGCGCCGTTCATGGCGATGAGGTCGCCGGGCTGGGCCTCGTCGGCCCAGCGGGCGGCGACGCCGTGGTCGTCCTCGCCGGACTCGCCGTGCAGGACCACGTCGATCTCGATCGTCTGCGCCGCATCGTCCCAGCGGCGCACGGTGTAGGTGCGGCGGGTCGGGAGCAGCTCGGGGCTCTCCGCGCGCAGGGCGTCGAGGTCGTACGGGGGCTGCAGACCGGAGCCGGGTGCGGGAAGGAGGAGCTTCACGTACGCGTCGGTCTGCTCGTTGCGGTGCAGGGTGGTGAATCCCTCGCCGCCGAGGGTGAGGCGCAGCAGGCGCGGGGAGATGCGGGTCTTGCCCAGCACCTCGAGCACTGCCTGGGGGCGCGGCGCCCGGGGACGGCGCGCGGCGGGCGCCTCGGCGGACGGCGACTGGGCGGTGGTGGTCTGCATGCCCTCCACATTACGCTACTTACGCATTACGTAAATCCGTGCCGGGCTCCCGTCCGCGCCTCGGGACGTGCGCCCTGCCCTGTCGCGGCGCGGCCCACTAGGCTGGCACGCATGAGCACCTCGCCCGCCGCAGAGACGGACGTCGTCGTCGTGGGCTCCGGCCCGAACGGTCTCGCGGCCGCGGTCACCCTGGCCCGGGCCGGCCTCACGGTCCATGTCCTCGAGTCGCAGGAGACGATCGGCGGCGGGGCGCGCACCCTCGACCTGGGCCTCGCGCCCGGCATCGTCCACGACCTCTGCTCCGCGGTGCACCCCCTCGCGCTCGCCAGCCCCTTCTTCGCGGAGTTCGACCTCGCCGCGCGCGGCGTGCGCGCGATCGCCCCCGAGGCCTCCTACGCGCAGCCGCTCGACGACGCCCCCGCCGCGATCGCCTGGCGGGACGTGGAGCGGACCGCCGACGGCCTCGGCGCCGACGGGCCGGCCTGGCGCGCGCTGCTGGGCACGCTCTCCCGCGACCAGGACCTCGTCGTCGAGCTCGCCCTCGGGGACAAGCGCTCGGTGCCCTCCGCGCTGCTGACCCCGCGGACCCTGCGCACCGCCCCGCTGTTCGGTGCGCTGCTCGCCCTCCAGGGGTCCCCGGCCTGGGACCTCCCCTTCCGCACCGAGCGCGCCCGCGCCCTGCTCACCGGGGTGGCGGCGCACGCGATCGGACAGCTGCCCTCCCTCGCGCTCGGCGCCACCGCCTCGTTGCTGGGCACCATCGCGCACGGGGTGGGCTGGCCGATCCCCGTCGACGGCTCCCAGGCGATCGTCGACGCGCTGGTGGCGGACCTGCGCGCCCACGGCGGGACCGTGACCTCCGGGCACCATGTGCGGACCTGGCGGGACGTGCCCCCGGCCCGCGCCGTGCTGCTGGACATCCCCGCGCCCGCCGCCGCGGACGTCCTCACCAACCGTCTCCCCCGCCCCCTGGAGGCGATGCTGCGGAGGGTCCCCTACGGGGACGGCGCCGCGAAGGTCGACTTCGTGCTCTCCGGGCCGGTGCCGTGGCGGGATCCCGACGTCGGCCGTGCCGGGACCCAGCATCTGGGCGGCACCCGCGCCGAGATGGCCCGCACCGAGGCGGAGGTCGCCTCCGGGCGCTTCCCCGACCGTCCTCTCACCCTGGTCAGCGACCCGGCCGTGGTCGACCCGGGCCGGGTCCGGGACGGGCTGCGACCGCTGTGGGCCTATGCGCATGCACCGGCCGGGGACCGCACCGACCCGACCGAGCGCGTCACCGCGCAGATCGAGCGCTTCGCCCCCGGCTTCCGCGACCTCGTCGTCGCCTCCCGCGCCGTGCCCGCGGCGGAGATGATCCACCACAACCCCGCCCTCGTCGGCGGCGACATCTCCCAGGGCAGGGTGACGATGGCGCGGATGGTCGCGCGGCCCACCCCGCTGCCGGACCCCTACCGCCTGGGCCGCACCGGTTGGTACCTGTGCTCCTCGGCAACGCCTCCGGGGCCGGGCGTGCACGGGATGGCGGGGCTGCACGCGGCCTCCCGCGTGCTGCGATCGGAGTTCGGGATCCGGGAGCTGCCGAGCCTCGCCCCCGCCCCGGGGCGGGCACAGGATCCATCAGTCTGAGGGATCGGATCCCGCATTCTGCTCAGCGGGATGGGATGGACTGCTCACATCGCCCGGTCCCTGCGTTGCACCGTGAACGGGTGAGGCGCAGGATGAATGACCGTGAATTCTCCGACACCTCCAGACCCCTCCGTCCATCCCCCTGAGTGGACGCCCGGCGACGCCGCCGGGGTCGCCGTGGACCCCGCCGACACGCCCGAGGCGCACAACCCCAGCGGCCGCACCTTCATGGGCCAGCCCGGCCCGCTCGCGAACCTGTTCAGCGTCGAGCTGTGGGAGCGCTTCAGCTTCTACGGCATGCAGGGCATCCTCGCGATCTACATGTACTTCGCCGCGACCGACGGCGGTCTCGGCATCGACGAGGGCACCGCCCTCGGCATCGTCGGCGCCTACGGCGGCTCCGTCTACCTCTTCTCGATCCTCGGCGCGCTCGTCTCCGACCGCCTGCTCGGCCCGGAGAAGACCCTCTTCGGCTCCGCCGTGATGATCATGTTCGGCCACATCGCCCTGGCGCTGGTCCCGGGCGTGGTCGGCCTCGGCCTCGGCCTGCTGCTGGTCGGCGTGGGCTCGGGCGGTCTGAAGTCCACGGCCGCGACCCTCGTCGGCGCGCTGTACACGCGGGACGACCCGCGCCGCGACGCCGGCTTCTCGATCTACTACATGGGCATCAACATCGGCGGCCTGCTCGGTCCGCTGGTGACGGGCATCGCCCAGCAGCAGTGGGGCTTCCACCTCGGCTTCGGCCTCGCCGCGGTCGGCATGGCGATCGGCCTTCTGCAGTACGTGCTGACCCGCAAGGGACTTCCTGCGAGCGTGCACACCGTCCCGGATCCGCTGCCCCGCGCGCAGCGACCCCTGTGGGCCCTGATCGCCGTCGGCGCCGTGGCCCTCGTGGCAGTGCTCGCCGCGACCGGCGTGCTGAACGCCCAGAACCTCGCGACCGTCGTCGCGGCCCTCGCCGTCGTCGGCGCCGTCGTCATCTTCGCGATCCTGCTCGCCTCGAAGAAGCTCGACTCCGACGAGCGCTCGCGCGTGGTGTCCTTCATCCCGCTGTTCATCGGCACGGCCGCGTTCTTCGCGCTGTTCCAGCAGCAGTTCACGGTCATCACCCTGTACTCCGACACGCGCCTGAACCGCGAGATCCTCGGCTGGGAGATGCCGATCTCGTGGGTGCAGTCCTTCAACCCGTTCTTCATCATCGTGCTCGCCCCGGTGATGGCGGCGCTGTGGACGAAGCTCGGCACCCGTCAGCCGATCACCCCGCGCAAGTTCGGCGTGGGCATCATCCTGATGGGCTCGGCCTTCCTGCTGTTCCTGCCGATGGCCGCCGTCGTCTCGGTGCCGGTGCTCTGGATCGCGATGATCATGCTGGTGGCGACCGTCGGCGAGCTGTGGCTCTCCCCCGTCGGCCTCTCGCTGGCCACGAAGCTCGCGCCGCGGTCGTACCCGGTGATGATGATGGCGCTGTACAACCTCTCCGTGGCGCTCGGCACCGCGCTCTCCGGCGCGCTGGCGGGCTTCTACTCCGCGGAGAACGAGGTGGGCTACTTCGGCGTGCTCGGCGCTGTGACCATCGCGATCGGGGTGCTCATGCTGCTGGTCGCGAAGCCCGTCGGTCGGGCCATGCGCGGGGTGCGCTGACCGACCCCGCTCACGCGCGCATCTCTGGGGAGCCGCTCCACCTCCGGGTGGGGCGGCTCCCGTGCTGTCGGAGACGGTCCGCCCGGTCCTCAGCTGTCGAGGACCGGCGGGGGGCGCGCTTCGGAGGTTGCCATGGAGTCACCGTAGAGCGGCGGGGTCCCGGCGACGATGACGCGTGTCCTGGATTCCCCGGCCGCCGTATGGCATCAGGGCCGGTCGGTCCGGTCCGCCTCCCCGTCGCGGCGCAGCAGGCCGACGAGCGCGAGCATCACCGCCGGGCCGCCGCGGAACACGCCCTCCTCGTGGGTGAGCACCCCGCAGTCGGCGAGGTCGCCGAGGTCGTGCATGACGTGCAGCAGCCGCGCGAGGGCGCGGGGCTCGTGCTCCGGGGGCGGCAGCTCCGGCCCGGGCGGGAGGCGCAGCCCCTCGTCCCCGCAGGCCACCAGGAGCGCCGCGATGGTGTCGGGCATGCCGCGGAACCCGCCGTCCTCGGCGCCGCGGGTCTGACGGCCCAGCAGCGCGGCGGTGATCAGGGCGTGCCCGAACTCGACGAAGCCCTCGGCGTCCTCCGGCGCTGTCGCCGGGACCGGGCCGACGGCGGCGCGGACCCGGCCGTCCGCGAGCTCGAGCCAGCCGCCGTCCAGCAGCGTGGTCCACACCCCGGCCAGCTCCGGCCGGTCCCAGAGGCTGCGGGCGCCGCCGTCGAGGCCGAGGTGCTCGAGCAGCTCCGCGGTGGTCTCCCTCCCCGGCGCGCCGGTCGCGGTCGCGCGCCGTCCCTCGCCGACCACCTCCAGGACGCCCACGGCCCGCCGCACCAGGGGGCAGTCGAGATAGAGGCCGACGCCCTCCTGCTCGGCGAGCTCGCCGAGCGGCTCGCCGTCGTCCTCGAGGGCCGGCAGGAACCAGGGCCAGTCCCGCTCCTCCGCCTCGTCGCGGCGGCGCAGCGCGCGCTCGAGCAGCGGGTCGAAGGGCGTCGAGGGCTGCGCGAGCCGGCCGGTGCCGGAGACGGCCAGGCGCTCCGCGTCGGGCAGGGAGTGGAACCAGTGCAGGTAGTCCGCGAGCGCCTCCTCGTCCTCGAGGTCCACCCCGAGCGAGAGCCCGTGGCCCAGCACGTTGGTGGAGAAGGAGCGGCGGGTGGGATCGTCGGCGGCCTCGAGCGCGGCGAACTCGAGATCGTGCAGCAGCGCCGGCGCCTCGGCCCCTCGCATCGAGCCGGGCGCCCATCGGCCGGTCTCGACGAGGAAGTCGATCAGGCGGCGCAGCACCGGCACCATGTCCATCAGCTGCTCGCGCGGCTGGACGACGGTGCGGGGCACCACCTCGGTCAGCAGCTCCCGGGTGAGTGAGGCGGTCCACAGCCCCACCTCCGGGCTCCCCAGCCGCTCGGCCTTCAGCCGCAGCAAGGTCTCGAGGGTGCGCACCTCCTCCAGCGCGGGGGCGTCCTCGTCGGTCCGCAGGCGCCAGGCCCCGTACTCGGACAGCACTCGGTCCCGCTCCTCCCGTCCCTGCTCCTGCTGCGCCATTCCCCCAGCATGCCGTCCCGCCGCCGGGGATTCCAGCGCTCAGAGGCCGCCGCGCCGGAGCGACCCCGCGTCCAGCAGCTTCTGCGCGCGGGCGATGGTCCCGGAGTCGTAGGCACCGAGGGACCGCGCCTCGTCGAGCGCGTCCTGCTGCACCTCGGCCAGCAGCTGGACGAGCTCCGGGCGCTGGGCCGTGCGGGGGTCCGGGGCTGCGCCCCCGGACGAGCCCGGCAGGGGCCGCCCGAACCTCTCCCGCACCTCCTCGAGCACCTCGGCGTCGAAGCGACCTCCGTCGCGACGACGCAGTTCGGGGTTGTCCAGGACCTGACCGATCGCGGCCTCCTGCAGCTCCGCGATCAGCAGGGACAGCTCGCGCCGGGCCGCCTCCTCGTCGGTCCCCCGGATGCCGAGCACCCGGATCAGCAGCGGAAGGGTCCCGCCCTGGACCACCAGGGTCACGAGCGCGACGACGAAGGCGATGAGCACGAGCTGGGAGCGGTAGGGGAAGTCCATCGGCAGGGACTGGGCCGCGGCGAGGGTGACGACGCCGCGCATCCCGGACCAGGCCAGCCCCGCGCCGCCGCGACCGCGACCAGCTCCAGGTGCTCCACGCTCATGCCCGCTCCTCGCTGTGGTGGGGCCTCGATCGTAGAGCGCGGCACGTGCTGTTCGCGCGCTGTGCAGGCGGTCGTCACCCTCCCGTCGTGCGAGCCCGCGAGAATCCGATGGACCCGCCCGCCCCGGCGGGGGACGATGCACGTGCTCGGTCCTCGAGCCCCTCCAGCGCTCCCGGGCCGTCGCACCTCGACGACGACGGGAAGGAGGCGATGCGATGCCGCAGGTCAGGGTCTACAACCTCGGCTACGACCCGGGGACCGGGATCGGCGAGCTGCTGCACACCACCACCGTGCGCCACGCGATGGGGATGATCCGGCGCGAGGTCGCCGTACCCGTCGAGTTCACGGTGGTCGACGAGCGGATCGTGCCCCTCGCCCTCGAGCTCACCCGCGAGCTGAGCGGCGCCTGGGTCGAGGGGGCGGGGCGCCGCTCCGTCGGCTTCAGCTATCGCGCGGTCCACGAGCGGGACCACTGGACCTGCGCGTACTGCGGCCGCAGCGTCTCGCGCGCGCCGGCGTGCGAGTCGCTGCTGGCCACCGTGGACCACATCCTGCCCGTCTCCCGCGGGGGTCGTTCCTCCTGGACGAACCTCGTCTCGGCGTGCAAGGGGTGCAACAACCGCAAGGCGGACCGCACCCCCGCGGAGGCCGGGATGCCGCTGCGCTTCGCGCCCTACGATCCGGCCGTCTCCTACCGGGTGGGAGGACACGTCGAGGACCTCCCGGTGCTGCTCGGCGCCTGATCAGGGCGCGGCGCCGGCCGACGTGACCAGGAACGCACCGGCCGCGACCTGCTCGTATCTCATCTATGAGTTACTGTCGGCGCATGACTGAGACCACGGAGTTCCTCCCCCGGATCGGCGCTCTGGTGCGCGACGCGCGCCAGCAGTCCGGTCTCACGCAGGCCCAGCTCGCCACGACCCTCGGCACCAGCCAGAGCGCGATCAACCGCATCGAGAAGGGCCAGCAGAACCTCACCCTGGAGATGATCTCCCGGATCGGCAGGGCCCTGGACTCGGAGATCGTGGGCATGGGCACCTCGGGCCCGAGCCACCTGCGCGTGCACGGCGAGACCACGCTCTCCGGCGCGATCGACGTGAAGAGCTCCAAGAACGCCGGCGTCGCGCTGCTGTGCGCCTCGCTGCTGAACACCGGCACCACCGTGCTGCGCAAGGTCGCCCGCATCGAGGAGGTCAACCGCCTGCTCGAGGTGCTGACCTCCATCGGCGTGAAGGCCACCTGGCTGAACGAGCTGGGCGACCTCGAGCTGCGCGTCCCCGCGACCCTCGACCTCAGCTCGATCGACGAGGGCGCCGCGCGCCGCACCCGCTCGATCATCATGTTCCTGGGACCGCTGCTGCACCGCGCGGGGAAGTTCCAGCTCCCCTACGCCGGGGGCTGCGACCTGGGCACGCGCACCGTCGAGCCCCACATGACGGCGCTGCGCCACTTCGGCCTGGACGTCGTCGCGACCGACCACAACTACCAGGCGACCACCGCCGTCGGCACCGGCCCGACCCGCCCGATCGTGCTCACCGAGCGCGGCGACACCGTCACGGAGAACGCCCTGCTGGCCGCCGCCCTGTACGAGGGCGAGACGATCATCCGCAACGCGAGCCCGAACTACATGGTCCAGGACCTGTGCTTCTTCCTCGAGAAGCTCGGCGTGCGGATCCAGGGCATCGGCACCACCACCCTGGTCGTCCACGGCACCTCCTCGATCTCGACCGACGTCGACTACGCCCCGAGCGAGGACCCGATCGAGGCGATGAGCCTGATCTCCGCCGCGATCGTCACCCGCTCCTCGATCACCGTGCGCCGCGTGCCGATCGAGTTCATGGAGATCGAGCTCGCCCTGCTGGAGGAGATGGGCCTGCGCTACGACCGCTCCGAGGAGTACCTGGCGGAGAACGGGAAGACCCGCCTGGTGGACATCACCACCCATCCCAGCGACCTGCGCGCCCCGGCGGACAAGATCCACCCCATGCCCTTCCCGGGCCTGAACATCGACAACCTGCCCTTCTTCGCCGTGATCGGGGCGACCGCGCAGGGGCAGACGCTGCTGCACGACTGGGTGTACGAGAACCGCGCGATCTACCTCACCGAGCTCACCAAGCTCGGCGCGAACGTGAAGCTCATGGACCCGCACCGCGTGCTCCTCGAGGGGCCCACCCGCTGGTCCGGCGCGGAGCTGGTGTGCCCGCCCGCGCTGCGTCCGGCGGTCGTGATCCTGCTGGCGATGCTCGCCGCGAAGGGCACCTCCGTGCTGCGCAACGTCTACGTCATCAACCGCGGCTACGAGGACCTCGCCGAGCGCCTGAATAAGCTCGGCGCGCGCATCGAGACCTTCCGCGACATCTGAGCGGTCCCTCCCGCGCGGCCGACCGTCCGGTGGGTCGTGCGGGAGCCCGGTCCCGGCCTGGATAGGATCGACGGATGACCAGCGAGGAGAAGCGCGCCCGGCCCGTCATCGGACGGGCCGGCTCGTACGAGAAGGGCGTCGCCCGCCGGCAGGAGATCCTCGAGCGGGCCGCCGAGGTGTTCCGCGAGCGGGGGGCCGACGGCACCTCGCTGCGCCGGATCGCGACGGCGATCGGGGTGTCCCATGCAGCGCTGCTGCACTACTTCGACTCCCGCGAGCAGCTGCTGGTGGCGGTCTACGAGCATGCCGAGGCGAAGCGCGACACCTCGGGCGACGCCGCGGAGTCGGCGGTGGACGTGCTGGTCAAGGCCGCGATGATCAACATCGGCGTGCCCGGCATGGTCGAGCTGTACACGACGCTGGTCGCCTCGGCGCTGGCCGCCGACGGCACGCCCTCGAACGAGTTCTTCACCGACCGCTTCGAGCGCATCCGCACGGAGCTGACCGAGCGCCTGTCCGCAGAACAGGCCGCCGGAACGGTCCGCGACGACGTCGAGCCCGCCGATATGGCGGCCCTCCTCATCGCAGCCTCCGACGGCCTGCAGATCCAGTGGCTGCTCGAGCCCTCGGTCGAGCTCGAGCGCACCCTGGCGACCTTCTCCGTGCTGCTGGCTCCCCCGGCTACGTCCTGAGGCTGCCGCGCAGGTCGGGGACGTCGGAGAGCAGGCGCCGGGTGTACTCGGCCTGCGGTGCGAAGATGACCTCCTCCGTCGACCCGCGCTCGACGACCCTGCCCCGCTCCATCACCGCGACCCGGTCCGCCAGATAGCAGGCCTGGCCGATGTCGTGCGTGATGAACAGGACCGTCAGGCCCAGCTCGCTACGCAGGTCGTGCAGCACGTTCAGCACGTTCACCCGCAGCGTCGCGTCCAGCATGCTGGTCGCCTCGTCGGCCAGCAGCACCTTGGGCCGCATCATCAGCGCCCGCGCGATCATGATGCGCTGGCGCTGTCCGCCGGACATCTGGTGCGGGAACTTGTGGAGCACGTCGCGGGGGCGCATGTCCA
Organism: Brachybacterium sp. AG952; assembly: GCF_004362645.1. NCBI lineage: Bacteria > Bacillati > Actinomycetota > Actinomycetes > Micrococcales > Dermabacteraceae > Brachybacterium > Brachybacterium sp. AG952. The sequence continues at coordinate 25,903 of NZ_SNXV01000006.1, forward strand.
CGTAGCCCAGGCACTCCTCGATCAGCGCATCGGCCTCGTCGGAGGGGATCCTCGCGAGCGCGAGGCTGCGCCGCAGCAGGGAGCCGACGGTGAAGAACTGGTTGAAGGAGGCGAAGGGGTCCTGGAAGACCGCCTGCACCTCCGACCAGTAGTCCCGCAGTCCCTTCCCGGACAGGGAGGTGACGTCCTGGCCGCGGAACGCGATGGTGCCCGAGGTGACGGGCATCAGACGCAGCAGCATGCGGGCGAGGGTCGACTTGCCCGAGCCCGACTCCCCCACCACGGCGAGCACGCTCGCCTCGGGGAACTCGAGGCTGACGTCGTCGACCGCGACCACGGTGCCGCCGGCGACCGAGAACTCCTTGGTCACGTTCGCGCAGGACAGCAGCACCTCGCGCTCCGTGCGGCTGCGGGTGATCATCTCGGGGGTCTCGATCATCGGGCCCCCACCTCCTTCTCGGGCGCGGGCGCTGCAGGAGCGGCGGGTCCGGCGGCGCCCGCGTCGAGGCCGGCGCGCCGCCTCCCCCGCTCCCAGGTCTCCCGGCTGGGGTCCAGCACCGAGGACAGCAGCGTCCTGGTGTAGTCGTGCTCCGGCTGCTCGACGAGCCGACGGGTGGGTCCGGTCTCGACGATCCGCCCGCCGCTCATGATGGCGAGCCGGTCCGAGACCTGCGAGAGCACGGGGAGGTCGTGCGTCACGAAGACGACGCCCGCCATGATCCGCTGCTCCACCATCGCCAGCAGCATCTCCACCAGCATCCGCTGGCTGGAGACGTCGAGCGCCGAGGTGGGCTCGTCCGCGATCAGCAGCCGGGGGTTCTGCAGCGTGGAGATCACCGTGATCATGCGCTGCTTCATCCCGCCGGAGAGCTGGTGCGCGTAGGAGTCGAGCACCCGCACCGGCATCTCGAGCATCTTCAGCCGGTCCCGGGCGAGGTCGAGCGCCTCGTCCCGGCTCACCCGCGGGTCGTGGGCGCGCATCACGTCGTGCACGAGGCTGCGGATCCGCAGGGTGGGGCTGATGGAGTTCATCGCCCCCTGCGGCAGCATCGACACGGTCCGCCCCCGGTAGGGGCGGTGGCGCTTGAGGTCCGCGACCGAGAGGGTGGAGAGATCGATGCTCTCCCCGTCGATCTCGAGGGCGCCGGACAGGACGTACAGCGGCGGGGTCGCGATCATCGCCAGGGCGTTGCCCAGCGTCGTCTTCCCGCAGCCGGACTCCCCGGCCAGTCCCAGGATCTCCCCCTCGCCGAGCTCGAGGGAGACCCCGTCCACGGCGGTGAAGTCTTTCTCCCCGCCGCCGTAGACGCAGCGGATGTCGTGCGCCCGGGCGAGGATCGCCCGCTCCGCGCGGGCGGGGGCGGCGTCGTCGTGGCTCATGCGAGCTCCTTCCCTCGTGGTGCGCCTGCGGGGCCCTGCACGGTGCGGGCGGTCTGCGCGGCGAGCAGCCTCGCCTCCTCGGCGCGCCTGGCCGCCGCCTGCTTCATCTGCTTGCGCTTGCCGCGGCGCAGGCGCGGGTTGAACACCTCGTCGAGGCTGGACTGCAGGAGCAGGAAGCCGAACGAGACCAGGGTCAGCACGATCGTCGGCGGGAGGAAGGCCCACCAGGCGCCGCCGCCCACGGCCTGGAACGCGAGCGCCCAGTGCAGCTGGATGCCCAGCGAGTTCGCTCCCGACGGGCCGAGGCCCAGCATCGACAGGGAGGACTCGGCGAGGATCGCGCCGGCGACCTGCAGGACGAACGCCATCACCGTGTACGACAGGATGTACGGCAGCACGTCCCGCAGGAGGATGCCGGGCAGGCGTGCCCCGGAGAGCCGGGCCACGTCGATGTGCTCCCTCGTCGCGATCGAGGAGGCCTGGGCGCGGACGGCGCGGGCGGTCCAGGGCCACGAGGTGATGCCGATGACCACCGCGAGCGACCAGATGCTGCTCTGGGGCAGCGAGATCGAGATGAGGATCAGCACGATGATCGAGGGGATCGCGAGGACCACGTTGGTGGCGCCCATGAGGAGCTCCTCGAACCAGCCGCCGATGTAGCCGGCGACCAGGCCGACGATCACCCCGATGACGGTGGCGACGATCCCGGCGACCAGGCCGATGATCAGCGAGGTACGGGTGCCAGCCATGAGCACCGCGAGCACGTCGTGGCCGAAGTTGTCCGATCCGAGCGGGAGACCTGCTCCGGGCGGGTCGTACAGCGAGGCGACCTTCTCCCCGGGCCCGGTGGGATAGACGTAGCCGGCCAGGCCCAGCAGGATCACGCCGACGACGAGGACCAGCGCGATCCAGAACCGTCCCGAGAAGTTCAGGGAGCGGAACGGGTTGCCGCGCGGGACGGGCTTCTCGTCGGCGACGGGGGCGTTGGGTGTGCTCATGTCACTTCTCCCCTGCGCTCGCCGCGCGGATGCGCGGGTCGATGATGCCGTAGGCGATCTCCACCAGGAAGTTCGCCACGAGCACCGCGACGGTGATGATCAGCGTGACCGCCTGGATGACCGGGTAGTCGTTCTGCGTGATCGCGTTGAACAGCAGGGTCCCGACCCCCGGATAGCTGAAGACCAGCTCGGTGATCAGCGCGCCTCCCACGAGGGTGCCGATCGCGAGCGCGAGCCCGGTGATCTGCGGGAGCATCGCGTTGCGGAAGATGTACTGGGTGATCCTGTTGTCTCGGATGCCCATGGCGCGGGCGTAGTTGACGTAGTCGCCGCCCAGCTCGTAGATCGCCATGGAGCGCATGCCCACCGCCTGCCCGCCGATGAACACGACCACCAGCGAGAGGAAGGGCAGCCAGTAGTAGCTCACGGCGTCCCAGAGGAACTCGACGGAGAACTCCGGTGTGAGCCCCAGCGAGTAGGCGCCGCCGACGGGGAAGATCCCCGCCACCACCGCGAACCCGTACAGCAGCAGGATGGAGAGGCAGTAGTACGGCATCGCGGAGAGGAACAGGGCGCTGGTGAAGACGCTGCGGTCCCAGTTCCCGCCGCGGAACGCCGCGATCGCGCCGACCAGGTTGCCGGCGATCCATCCGATCAGCACCGCGGGCAGCTGCACCGCGATCGACCAGGGAAGGGCCTGGCCGATCAGGTCGTTGACCGAGGCCGGGTAGTTGGCGAACGAGGTCCCCAGGTCGCCGGAGAACACCTTGCCGAGGTAGGTCAGGAACTGCTGCCACAGGGGCGCGTCCAGACCGAACTCGGCGACGAAGCCTTCGTAGATCGCCTTCTGCTGCTCGCCGGTGACGGAGCCTCCGCGGGCGAGGTTCGAGACGATGACGTCGACGGGATTGCCCGGGACGAGCCGGGGCAGCAGGAAGTTGAGGCTCACTGCTGCCACCAGCGCGACCAGGTACCAGCCCGACTTGCGGGCGATGTATCGGCCGAGGGTCACGGGACGCTCAGCCGCCGATCTTCTTCAGCTGGAAGATCCATTCGTTGCCGGCGCCGCGGAACATCGGCGGGGCGTAGTCGTTGTCCTCGGCGGGCCAGTTCGACCAGTTGCTCGCGTTGAACTCGAAGAACTCGTCGGGACGGTACATCAGCGGGAAGGCGGGTACCTCGGCGCGGTAGATGTCGTCCAGCGCCGTGAGCGCCTCGAGCTTGGTCGCGTCGTCGGAGGCGGCGGCCGCCGCCTCGAGCAGGTCGTTGACCTCCCCGTTCTCCCATCGGCCGTAGTTGCGGTAGGCGGTCTGGCCGAGCTCCGCCATCTCGACGTTGCTCATCACGTCGCTGAAGCGCTGCCACGGGGTGGAAGGTCCTGTGCCGGCGACGTACCAGCAGGCCATGTCGAAGTCGCCGTTCTGGATGGCGGTCTGGGTCTGCGCCTGCTGGGGGAAGTTCGTGCTGGCGTCCACTCCGATGGCCTGGAGGTTCTTGGCGACGACCTCGAGGGCGGCGTTCCAGTCGGTCCAGCCCTGCGGGGTGATGAGCTTCCAGGGGCCGAGCTTCTGGCCGTCCTTGGCGTAGAAGCCGTCGGCGCCCTTGGCGTAGCCGGCTTCCTGGAGCAGGGACTCGGCCTTCGCGGCGTCGAAGGTCCAGCCGTCGGCGGCGGCCTTGTCGCGGTCCAGCCACTGGTCCTCGGCGCCGTCGGGGATGATCAGCGAGGCGAGCACCTGGGAGGAGTAGCCGCTCATGGCGGTCTCCGCGATCGAGGCGTAGTCCACCGCATGCGCGAGGGCCCGGCGCACGGTGGGATCGTCGAGGCCCGGCTTCGTGGTGTTGATCAGCAGCATCGGCATCGAGCCCGGGGAGAAGTACGGCTTCTCGCGCAGGTAGGTGCCCACCGGCTTGCCGCTCTCCCACATCTTCCAGATCTGGGGGACGAACTGCTGCATCACGTCGAGCTCGCCGTTCTGGAACTTCAGGTTGCCGTCCTCGTTGGACTTGAAGATCGGGTGGATGATCTTCGTCATCGCGGGCAGACCGCCGTAGAAGTCCTTGCCCCAGTACTCCTCGTGGCGGGCGAGGATGATCTGGGTCTGGTCCGCGAGCTCGAGGGTGAAGGGCCCGGTGCCCATGGCCTCGGTGGTCTCCCAGCCGGCGATCTTGTTCCCGGTCTCCTGCGCGGCCTTCTCGAACACCGCCTTGGGGACGATGAACTGGGTGGCCAGGGAGTTCAGCACGGCGCCGACGTTCTTGCGCTCCTTGTTCACCGCGATCGAGATCGTGCTGCCGTCGGCCGTCATCTCGTCGACCTCGGTCCAGAAGGCGGCGACGCCCAGGGAGGGGTCGATCTTGCCGAGCTCGAAGGTGTACAGCACGTCCTCGGCCGTGAACTCGCTGCCGTCGTGCCAGGTGATGCCCTCCTGGAGAGTCAGCGTGATCGACTCGCTGCCGGTGATCTCGTGCGAGGCGGCCAGTCCCGGCAGCAGCTCGCCGGTGACGATGTGGAAGCGCAGCAGCGTCTCGTAGATGTACTGGGCGACGTTCGAGGAGGCCGGCCAGGCCGGAGCGCCGGCGAAGGTGTTGAAGTTGGTGGGCGGGCTCCACTGGAAGCCGGCGATGAACAGCTGGTCGGCGCCTTCGCCCGCACGGCCGGTGCCGGCCTGGCCTCCGTTGCCGACGCCGACGAGCTCCTCGCCGCCGCCTCCTCCCCCTCCTCCGCCGCCGGTGGCGCCGCCGCAGGCGGCGAGGGCCGCCGCGCCGCCGAGCGCGCCGGTGCCGGCGAGGAATCGGCGGCGCGAGGCGCCGGGACGAGGGAATGCTGCAGACTCGGACATGGAAGACCTGCCTCTCGGGAATCGCTCCGCCGTTGGAGCGCCGGATCGCCGTCGATCCGTGCAGGAATTGAACCTCGCCCGACCCGAAAACCTCCACTGGTAGGCGTCACGGTCCTATAACGATCGTGATCTCGGTCACTGCTAGGTGCGGTCGTACGCGCACAACCCTCTCCCGGAACAGGTCCTCAGAGGCGCGCCGACACCCGTGCCCGGGCGATGACCTGCCGCGCCGCGACGTCCGCGCCCGCGAGCAGCGGCGAGGGCACCCCCGGGGCCGCCCCGATCGCGGAGCCCGGCTGGGTGGACTGCGCGGGGATGCCGAGCACCACGACCGCCGGATCGACCTCCCCGTCGGCGGAGACCAGGTTGTGGCCGCCCTCGGCGTCCTCGGCGATCTCCGCGCCGGTCGCCTCCATCGAGTGGGTCTCCACCCCGTCCACGGTGTGGATCCGGGCGCGGCCCGAGTCCAGCAGGGCGCGCAGCAGCGGATCGTCCGTGTCCGGGACCTTCCCTTTGGACATCCGCGTCTCGAGCAGCACCTCGGAGGAGACCTCCCGGCCGGTCACGGCGGAGGAGGCGCGGAAGAGCCCCGCGTCCTCGTCGGCCTCGACCGCGGTGCCGGGTCCGAGCAGCTCGACCACCCCTGCCTCCAGCAGCGCCAGCACCAGGCGCACCCGCTCCGCCGGCGGGCCCGAGGCGAGGGCGAGCGAGTCGCCGTCGAACCATCCCAGCACGTCTCGGGCCAGCGAGACGCCCGTGAAGGCGCCGCGGGCGGTGAGGCGACCGACCTCACGCCGCAGCGCCCCCATCGCCCCGTTGACCGCGGCGCGGGGGTGGCGCCAGGGATCGGACATGGAGCCGAGCTCGTCGCGGATCAGACGGCGCACCAGGCGGGCCCAGCCGTCCGGGCCGACCTCCTCGCCGCGGGTGGGCCGATGCAGCTCCTCGAGGGCCCAGGTCCACTCCTCCTCACCGATCGAGGCCTCGAGCACCGCGTCGATCTCCTCGACGGTCGAAGCGGCCTCGAGCCCGGCGAGCCAGTCGCCGCCGACGGCCTGCGGGCGCAGCTCGCCCAGCGCCTCGAGGTAGGCGCGGGCGAACTCGCGGCCGAGCACCGGCCACACCTCGTCGGCGAAGTCGATGCCGCCGCGGGCGGCGAGGGCCGTGAACCACTCCGGGGTCGCCCAGCGCGGCACGAAGGGGCGCACGGAGCGCCCACCTTCGGGCTTGGAGCGGTAGGGGACACCGCGCCGCGAGCCGACCAGCAGACGCGGCTCTCGGCCGCTGGGCAGATAGCGCAGACGGCCGTGCAAATCGCCCTCAACGGGCTCGAACTCGCCGCCCCACTCCTCGGCCAGCTGTCCGAGGACGTCGAAGAGGTTCGCGCCGAGCCCGCGCACCAGCACGTCCTGCCCCGCGGGGAGGCCCGTGAAGTCGCGCTCCGCCGGCATGCCGGGCTCGACGTAGCGCAGGCCGTGACGTGCGGCGAAGCCCGCCAGCTCCTCCACCTCGCGGCTCCGCCGCCCCTGCACCATCCCCTGGGCGAGGACGACGGCGGGCGCGCTCAGCCGGCGACCGTCCTCGAGCACGACGGTGCGCTCCGCGCCCGTGCCCTCGAGGTCGACGGCGCGGCCGAGGACCTCGGTGAGCTCGACGGCGCCCGTCGCCGCGGCGGCCTCGAGCTGGTCGCGGTAGTAGACGCCCTGCAGGCGCCGGGTGGGGAAGGTGGCGCCGGTCAGCGCCGACGCCTCCTCCACCGCCCAATCCCCCGCCGGGTGCGCGCCCTCGGCCCGGACCCGCCGCGCCCAGTCCACGAGATCGGGCCCCGGGGCGGGCGGGCCGCTCATGCGGGTCGAGTCGTCGGGGTGGACGGTCGTCGCGTCGGCCTGGGTGTTGTTGAGGTACGCCGCCGGCTGGTCGAGGCGCCAGGTCGCGCCGGGCCCGATCGCGAGGGCGTCGAGGAGCGCGACGCGCAGCGGCGCGGCTCCCTCGGCGCGGACGCGCGCGACCAGGCGCAGCACGGTGGCGACGCCGCGGGGGCCGCCGCCGACGATCACCGCGTCGAAGTGCTCCGGGCTCATCGGGGCACGGCGGCGACGGCGTCGGCGCGGATCCCGCCGTGCTCGTCGAGCTCGACCAGGCGCGCGCCGGTGCGGGTGAATCCGGCCGCGTCGACCCGGGGGCGCACCTCGACCGCGCCCTCGCGCGCGTCGACCTCCACGTCGACCTCGTACACGCTGCGCAGCACAGGGACCCGGAGCGCCTCCGCGGGGCTGCCGTCGGCGACCAGACGGCCGCCGTGGAGCACGACGATCTGGTCGCAGTAGCGCGCGGCGTGGTTGAGGTCGTGGATCGCGATGAGCGCGCTGATCCCCTCCTCGCGGGTGATCTGACGGACCAGCTGGAGCGTCTCGATCTGGTAGCGGAGGTCGAGGGCGCTGGTGGGCTCGTCCAGGAGCAGCACACGGGTGTCCTGGGCGAGGGCGCGGGCGATCAGGGCGCGCTGCGCCTGCCCGCCGGAGAGCTCGGACATGGAGCGCTCGGCGAGGTCGCCGAGGCCCATCCGGGCGATCGCGTCCTCGACCTTCGCGCGGTCCTCGGCGCGCGGGGCGATCCCGAAGTGCGGGGTGCGGCCGAGCATGACGGCCTCCCGCACGGTGAGGTCGAAGGGCGCGTCCCCGGCCTGAGGCACGTAGCCGACGACTCTCGCGAGCTCGCGGCGGCCGAGGGAGGAGGTCTCGCGTCCCTCGACGGTGACGGTGCCGGACTTCGCGCGGTGCACTCCCGCGATGGCCTTGACCAGGGTGGACTTGCCGGAGCCGTTCGGTCCGAGCAGCGCGCAGAACGCTCCGGGCGCGACCTCGAAGGTGACGTCCTCGAGGATCCTGCGCGGGCCGTAGGAGAAGGACAGGTGCTGGACGGAGAGGCTCACTTCAGGGTGTTCCTTCGCGTGAGGATGAGGTAGATGAACACGGGCCCGCCGATGAAGGCGACCACGATGCCGACGGGCACGACGGCCGGGGCGATCACGGTGCGGCCGACGGCGTCGGCGACCAGGAGCAGCAGCCCGCCCGAGAGCGCCGCGAAAGGAAGGCATATGCAGAGCTTAAGGGTGCCCAAAGGGTGAGTTCTCGCCGGGGAGCTGTGCGTCGGCTCACCCCGCCGGAGCGCTCAGCCCTCGAGCCAGCGCGGCTCGACGAGGGTGATCCGGGGGCTCGCGCCCTCGGTGCGCAGAAGGCGCACGAGCTCGGCGACCGCGAGCTCGCTGATCTCGATCCGACGCGGGTCGACCTGCGGGACGGACGCCAGCAGCGGGCTGACGCCCGAGAGCTCCGAGCCGCTCAGCGCGATGAGCAGCCGGGTGTCGTCCACCAGCGCCCCGGTCGCGGCCATGGCGAAGAGCACCTGGCGGACCCCGGTGATGCCGAAGAGCGCGGTGCGCTGGCCCGGCAGGGTCAGGCGCAGGGCGCGCTCGGGTGCCTCGGCGAGCGCGCCCGCGTCCAGGACGATCTCGAGCGGGGCGTCCTGCGCTCTCTGCTCCACGCCGGCGAGGAAGCGGGCCACGTCGTTGCGGGCGCGCTTGCGCCCGGGCGCCCCGAAGAGCAGCAGACGGTTGCACCCCTCCTCGAGGGCCCGCTCGACGACCATCCGGCCGAGCATCTCGAAGTCGAGGTCGACCACTGAGCCCTGCGGGAACTCCTCGGGCTTGCCGATCGTGACGAAGGGGAGGCCGGACTCGATCACGGGCGCGATGCGCTCGTCGATGCGGTCCAGCTCCATCAGGATCAGTCCCTCGCACACCCCGGTGCTCGTCACGCGGCGGATCCCGTCGGCGCCCTCCTGGGCGGTGACCAGGAGGATGTCGTAGCTGTGCCGTCGAGCTTCGCGGGCGATGGTGGCGACGAAGGTCATCAGCACCCCGTCGTCGCCGTCGGCCTCGGGGACCATCAGGCCGATCACGCCGCTGCGGCGGGATCGGAGGGTGCGGGCGCCGGAGTTGGGGTGGTAGCCGAGCTTCGCGATCGCGTCCTCGACCCGTGCCCGGGTCGACTCGGAGATCGGCCGCGAGCCGGTGAGCACGTAGCTCACCGTGGACTGGGAGACCCCGGCGAGGCGGGCGACGTCCTGGCTCGTCGGAGCCTTCTTCCTCGTCGGCACGGCCGTCCCCTTCCCCGGTGCCGGTCACCTCGCGCCGAGCCCCGAGGCACCAGTCTTCCACGCCTGCAGCGCCCGGCTGCGGCCGTCCGCCGAATCGAGCTCCCGCGCCTCGAGGAGCGCCTCGTCGAGCAGGTCGGCGAGGAGCACGCGGCCGCCGGTGTCGGCGGCGCGCACGGCCGCCTCGACGATCGCCTGAGTCCACACGTTGCGGTGCACCTCGGAGCCGGGCACGGGCCCTCCGCGCAGCGCGGCGCAGAACTCGGCGAGGGAGGCGTCGAGCTCCCAGCGCTCCCGGGGCCCGGGGGCGCGGCCGGGGACGGGGTCGCCGCCGGCCGGGTGGGCCGTCGGCGGCGTCTCCCCGTCCCAGCGGACGGACCCGCCCTCGCAGTGCAGCGCCCACTCGCCGTTCCAGCTGGTCTCGTCCCCCGGCGAGCACCAGGAGCCGGAGTAGGAGTGCACGGCGCCGGTGTCGTAGGCGATGGCGACGGTCGCGGCGGCGTCCCCGGCGTACCAGCTCCATCCCGGGTTGTAGGAGGTCGCGGTGACCGAGACGGGCGTTCCGGCCAGCAGCACGCGTCCGGCGTCGAAGGCGTGGATGGCCATGTCGACCAGGAGCGGGTGCTCCATCTCGTCACGAAAGCCGCCGAAGCGGGGCGCCTTCGCGAAACGGGTGTCGACGATCCCCGCCCCGCCGAGGCCGTCGGCGAGACGCCGCGCCTCGTGGAGGTGGGGGTTGTTCCGACGGGACTGGGAGACCATGAACAGCCTTCCGGTCTCCTCGGCGTGGCCGGCGAGGGAGACGGCCTCCGCGAGGGTCGCCGCGCACGGCTTCTCCCCCAGCACGGGATAGCCCGCGTGCAGGGCGTCGGCGGTGACCTGGTGGTGGGCGGCGGGGATCGTCACGTCGATCACCGCCTCGGCGCCCGAGCGCGCGGCGACCTCGAGCAGCTCGGTGCCGGTCGCGACCTCGGGCTGCTCGTGCTCGGGCACGAGATCCTGCACGGCGCGCTGCGCGGCCCCGTCCACGACGTCCACGACGCCGACGAGGCACGCGGCATCGCTGGCCAGCACGGTGCGGATCCAGGCCCGCCCCATCCCTCCGGCGCCGACGACGAGCACCGGAACGGTCACCGGCCTCCCCTGCGTCACGGCGCTCATGCGTCCTTCCCCGCGGCCTCGGCGTCGCCGACACCCTGCCCGGTCGCGCCGGTGAGGAACCAGTCGGTCTCGAAGCGGTCCAGGAAGGGCGCCTCGCGATCGGCGACGGCGGGGCGGGCCCAGCGCACGCCGTTTGCGATCACGCGGCGCACGTCGCGGTGGTGGTAGACGGGATAGTCCTGGTCCCCCGGGGAGAAGTAGAAGATCTTCCCCTTGCCGCGCCGGAAGGTGCAGCCGGAGCGGAACACCTCTCCCCCGCTGAAGGAGGAGACGAAGATCAGCTCGTCGGGGACGGGGATGTCGAAGTGCTCCCCGTACATCTCCTGCTCGTCGATGACGATCGGGTGCGGGACGCCCTCGGCGATCGGGTGCGAGGGGTTCACGGTCCATACCAGCTCCCGGTCTGCCTCGTTGCGCCAGCGCAGCGTGCAGGTGGTGCCCATCAGTCGGGTGAAGGGCTTGGACCAGTGGCCCGAGTGCAGGACCACCAGGCCCATCCCGGACAGGACGTGGCGCTGGACCCGCTCGGCGACCTCGTCGGAGACCTCGCCGTGGGCCATGTGCCCCCACCAGGTGAGCACGTCGGTGCGGGCGAGCACCTCCTCGCTCAGCCCGTGCTCGGGGTCGTCGAGCAGGGCGACGGAGGTGGTGACGTCCTCGCCGAGGTTCTCCACGATCCCGTCGCGGATCGCGGAGTGCATCCCCTCGGGATAGTGCTCGCGCACGCGCTGGTCGCGCTGCTCGTGGCGGTTCTCGCCCCAGACGGTGACGCGGAGGGGGGTGGTGGTCATGGTGCGGGTCCTTTCGGGACGGGGTGCGGTGGTCATGGGTGAGCGACGCTCATTTCACGGCGCCGCCGGTGGCCCCGGCGGCGATGTACTTCTGGGCGATGATCATGAGGATCACCGCGGGCAGGGAGGACAGGACCGCCGTGGACATCACGGCGCTCCAGTCGGTGTCGTTGGTGCCGATGTAGGTGTACAGGCCCAGCGTGACGGGCCGGATGGTCTCCCCCGTGGTGAGGGTCAGCGCCATCAGGAAGTCGCTCCACGCGAAGAGGAACGAGAAGATCGCAGCGGTGACCAGGGAGTTCTTCGACACCGGCAGGACGATCGACCAGAAGGCCCGCACATGCCCGCAGCCGTCCACGCGGGCCGCCTCGACGATCGAGGACGGGAAGCTCTCCAGATAGGCCCGCATGATCAGGATGGCGAAGGGGATGCCCTGGGAGGCGTCGGCCAGGATCAGTCCGGGGATCGAGTTGATCAGCCCCAGCGGGGAGTAGGCGGTGTACAGCGCGTTCGCGATCACGATCCCCGGGATCATCTGGCTGATCAGCACGAAGAACACCAGCACGCCGGTGCCGCGGATGTTCAGCTGCGCGAGGGCATACGCGCAGGGCGCGGCGATCACGACCGACAGCAGGCAGGCGCCGACGGCGACGATCAGAGAGGTGAGGAGGTTCTGTCCTTGGTCGGCGATCGCCCGTGAGTAGCCCGAGAAGTCCGGGTCCAGCGGGAACCACTGGGTGTTCAGGGCGTTGCCCGCAGGGGCGAGCGAGGCGTTGACCATCCAGTAGACGGGGAACAGCATGACGGCGACCAGCACGATGCCGATCACGGTGTGCAGGGCGGGGTGAGAGGTCCTCATCGGGGTCATCCCTTCTTCGCCGCGCGGGCATTGGCGCGCAGGTAGACGATCGCGAAGGCGAGGGCGATGACGATCAGGATGTTGCTGAGCGCTGCGCCCTGGCCGAAATCGAACTCGACGAAGCTCATCTCGTAGCTTCGGGTGGCGAGGGTCTGGGTGGCGTTGGCCGGTCCGCCTCCGGTCAGGCCGATGATCAGGTCGAGCACCTTGAGGGTGTAGATCACCCCGAGCAGCAGCACGACCGAGACCACCGGGCGCAGCATCGGCAGGGTGATGTACCGGAAGGCCTTCCACCCCGTCGCCCCATCGAGCGCCCCGGCCTCGTAGAGCTCCTCGGGGATGGACTGGAGCCCGCTGTACAGCAGCACGACGTTGAAGGGAATGCCCAGCCAGATGTTCACCCCGATCACTGCGATCAGTGCGGTGTCGGAGCTGACCAGCCACGGGATCGGCTCGGAGATCAGTCCGACGTTCTCGAGGAAGCGGTTGAGCACGCCGTTGTCCTGCTCGAGGATCCACCGCCACACGGCGGCGGAGACGATCATCGGCAGCAGCCAGGGGAGCAGGAGCAGGGAGCGGAGGAACCCGGAGAGCGGGAACCTCTTGCGGAAGTACAGCGCCAGGCCCATCCCGAGCACGAACTGCCCGAGGATCGAGCCGACGGTGAACAGTCCGGTGTTGCGCAGCGCCCGGAGGAAGATCGGGTCGGTGAGGGTCTCGGCGTAGTTCTCCAGGCCGATGAACGGCGCGCTGCCGTTGAAGAAGGTCGCGAAGTCGTAGGCCTGGAAGCTCATCACGAGGTTCTTCACGATGGGGAATCCGAAGAACGCGAGCATGTAGAGCACCGCGGGCACGATGAATCCGATGCGGACCAGGAGGTCGCGGCGTCGTGCGGCGTCCCGGCCGGGGCGCGGGATGTCGGTGGTGGTGGTGGTGGTCATCTCGGTCGTCCTCCTCTCTCAGCTCACGGTCCGTGCGGCCTCGTCGAAGGCCTCTGCCGGGTCGACGCCGTCGACGAGCACGCGCTGGTTCGCGGTGTAGATGGCCTTGGCCGTGGTGGGCCAGTCGGGCCCGAGCTGCGCGGTGCGGGCGCGCGCGGTCGAGACCTGCTCGACGAAGGTGCCGAGGTCGGGGTTCTCCGCGGCGAAGCGCTCGGCCGTCGCGGCGTGGCCGGGGATGGTCGATCGCTCCTGGCCCATGAAGAGCTGGTGCTCCGGGGCGACGAAGGCCTTCAGGAGCTCGGCGGCGCGGGCCTGCTTCTCCTCGTCGCCGGTGATCGGGACGGTCCACACCTCCCCGCCGAGCGGCGCGATCGACGCATCGCCCGCGGAGGGGACCGGGAGTGTCGCCACGCCCCAGTCGAGATCCGGGGTGTCGGCGCGCAGGCCGGCGATGTTCCAGGGTCCGTTGACGACCATCGCGGCGTTCCCGGCCTTGAACTGGTCGATCGCATCGCCCTGCCCCCAGTTCACGACGGAGCGGGATGCGACGCCGTCGCGGACGAGGTCCGCCCACAGCTGGGAGGCGCCGAGGACCCCGTCGCCGCGCAGGTCGGTCTCGTCGCCGCCGTTGGACCACATGAAGGGCATGAACTGGAAGGTGCCCTCGTAGCTGGCGATCGCGGAGAAGGCGATCCCGTAACGGTCCGAGGTCGTCAGCTCCGCGGCCGCCGAGCGCAGCTCGTCCCAGGTCCGGGGCGGCTCGAGCCCCACCTCGTCCAGGGCGGCGATGTCGTAGAACAGCGCGATGGTGTTGACGGTGGGGGCGATTCCGTAGAGGGTCCCCTGGTGCATGCCGAGGTCCGCGACCGCGGGGGTGAACCCGTCGGTGGTGATGCCGTGCGGCTCGAGCGGGGCGAGCGCGCCCGAGGCGGCCACCTGCTGCACGTTGGGGTTGTCGAGCATCAGGAGGTCCGGCATGGTGCGCGAGGACCCCATCTGGAGGACCTTCGCCACGAGCTGGTCGCCGGGGACCCGCTCGCGGGAGAAGCTCAGCCCGAGGTCCGCCGCGCACGACTCGAAGGTGCCCTCGATCGCGACGTCGTCGGCCGGGGTGTTGTAGTAGTCGACGATTCGGATCTCCTGCGTTCCGGTGCCGCGGGAGCCCTGCCCGCAGCCGCCGAGCGCCATCAGGGCCGGGGCCGCGAGGGCTGCGGCACCGAGGGCGCGCCGACTCGGCCGAGGGCGCGTCGGTCTCGCTGACGAGGACGTCATCATCCTTCTCTCTTCTCTGCGTCGACGGCACCGCGCCCATCTTATCGATACGAATCGACACGACCAGCGGATCGTCGATCGGGTGATAGCGGGGAGGTGCCGAGGTCTTCGCCCGCACGCTCGACGGTGAGAGGTGCGCGGCAGGGGCCACCATCATCACCGCGTGTGGCGCCGATTGCAAGCTTTTCATCGATTCGAATCGATGTCGACTCCGGTCGGACCTCATGACCTGCGACCCGACGCGCCCGTGCTCTCGACCACCTGGCGCTCCCGGAAGGCCCCCCGGGACCGTCCGCGTCGGGCCCCGCGGTGCTAGCGTGCCGGGGTGACCGCTTCGGACCCCCGCTCCCCTGCCTCGCCCACCCCCTCCTCCCCCGAGGACCCCGGCGCACGGATCGGGTTCGATCGCGAGAAGTACATCGAGCTGCAGTCCCGCCACATCCAGCAGCGCCGCGAGGAGATCGGCGGGAAGCTCTACCTCGAGATGGGCGGCAAGCTCTTCGACGACCACCACGCCTCCCGGGTGCTGCCCGGCTTCACGCCGGACAACAAGATCGCGATGCTCGAGCGGCTGCGGGACGAGCTCGAGATCCTCGTGTGCCTGAACGCGAAGGACCTCGAACGCCAGAAGGTCCGCGCGGATCTGGGCATCACCTACGAGGACGACGTGCTGCGGCTGATCGACGTCTTCCGCGAGCGCGGCTTCCTGGTCGAGAACGTGGTCCTCACCCAGCTCGAGGAGAAGAACCACATCGCCCACGCCTTCATCGAGCGCCTGCAGCGCCTGGGCCTCACCGTCGCACGCCACGGGGTCATCCCCGGCTATCCGCAGGACACCGCCCGGATCGTCTCGGAGCAGGGCTTCGGCGCGAACGAGTACACGATCACCAGCCGCGACCTCATCGTGGTCACCGCGCCCGGCCCGGGCTCGGGCAAGCTCGCCACCTGCCTCTCGCAGATCTACCACGACCACCAGCGCGGCATCCCCTCGGGCTACGCGAAGTTCGAGACCTTCCCGATCTGGGACCTGCCGCTCGAGCACCCGGTCAACCTCGCCTACGAGTCGGCGACGGCGGATCTCGACGACCTGAACCTCATCGACCCCTTCCACCTCGCCGCCTACGGCGCCCAGGTCACGAGCTACAACCGGGACGTCGAGGTCTTCCCGCTGCTGCGCACCCTGCTCGAGAAGCTCACGGGCTCGTCCCCCTACGCCTCCCCCACCGACATGGGCGTGAACCTCGCCGGATCCTGCATCACGGGCGACGAGGTCTGCCGGGAAGCGGCGCGCCAGGAGATCATCCGCCGCTACTACAAGGCGCTCATGCACGAGCGGATCCAGGACGAGGACGACGTCGTCTCGCAGCGGATCGGGATGGTGATGTCGAAGGCCGGCTGCTCGCCGAGCGACCGCTCGGTCGTCGAGCCGGCGCTCGCGGTCGAGGCGCGCACCGGGGAACCGGGTGCCGCGATCGAGCTGGCCGACGGCACGATCGTCACCGGCAAGACCTCTGCCCTGCTCGGCTGCTCGGCGGCGATGCTGCTGAACGCCCTGAAGCATCTGGCAGGGCTGGACGATGCGGTGCAGCTGCTCTCCCCCTCCTCGATCGAGCCGATCCAGACCCTGAAGACGGAGCACCTCGGCTCGCGCAATCCGCGCCTGCACACCGATGAGGTGCTGATCGCCCTGTCGGTCTCCGCCTCGAGCGACGAGAACGCGCGCCGCGCGGTGGATCAGCTGCGCAGCCTGGCCGGCTGCGACGTGCACACCACCACGATCCTCGGGACGGTGGACGAGGACATCTTCCGCAACCTCGGCATCTCGGTGACCTCCGAGCCGCGCTTCCTGCGCAAGGCGCTCTACCACAAGCGCTGAGCGACGCGCCGCTCCCCCTCGCCCTTGCGCCGCATCGGGCGAATCGGTCCAATGGCGACCGGCCCCACTCGCCGGGGAGACCGAGGCGGGTGCAGCGGTCGGTCGACGAGGGCGCCCGCGAGGAGGTCGTCGCGGAGACCGTCACCTTCGCCGGGGGTTGACCGGTCACCGCCGGCTCCGGGGAGGGTCTGCTAGCGTCCGCGCGCGCCCAGCCCTACCCTGCTCCGTCGTCGACTGCTCCGTCTGCTCGCCGCGCTCCTGACGCTCGTGCTGCTCGCAGCGGCGGGGCTCGTGGTGTGGAGCCGCACCGGGGTGATGGACGCGGAGACCGCGCCGTGGCGGGGAGTGCAGGAGGATCCGCGCATCGCGGAGGAGCGCACCGACGTCGCACTCGTCCTGCGGCCGAGCGAGCCCGAGCCCGCGGGGACGGGGCTCCTCTTCTACCCGGGGGCGAAGGTCGAGCCGGAGGCCTATGCGGCGCGACTCTCCGGCCTGGTCACCGAGCTCGGCGTGACGGTCGTGATCGTCGATCCGCCGCTGAACCTGTCCCTGTTCGACCGGCGCGCTCCCGAACGGTTCACCTCGATCGCGCCGGAGCTCGAGACCTGGCTGGTCGGAGGGCACTCGATGGGCGGGGTGCGGGCCTGTGAGCTCGCCGAGGAGTCGGATGCCCTGGTGCTGTTCGCCTCGTACTGCGCCGGGGACCTCACCACCTCGCAGGTGCCGGTGCTGAGCCTCTCCGGCGGCGAGGACGGACTGTCGACCCCGGAGAAGATCGCCGAGCACCGCGAGGCCCTGCCGGGCAGCGCCGAGTTGGTCGAGATCGCCGGAGCGAGCCATGCGAGCTTCGGGGACTACGGGCCGCAGAGCGGCGACGGCACGGCGACCATCGACGACGCCGAGATGGACGCCGCCGTCGCGGACGCCGTCGCGGAGCTCCTCGGCACGATGCCCTGACTCGGCCGCGGTGACGACCAAGCCATCGGCGACGACGACGTCCAATGTCATGAGATGGGACGTCGGCCTTCCCCTGCTGGTCAGCGCCTACCTGATCTCGCTCGCCCTGCGGGTCGCTCAGGGCTCGGCCACCGTCGCCATCACGACGACGGCCGGCCTCCTCGGCCCGGCGGTCATGGCGGCCGAGGCGAGCCCGGCGCAGCTCGCGCTGCTGATCGTCGCGATGGGAGCGGGCTCGTTCTTCGCCTCCCACGTGAACGACTCCGGGTTCTGGCTCGTCGGCGGCCTGCTCCAGGTCGACACGGCCACGAACCTGCGTCTGTGGACCGTCTTCACTTCGGTGATCTCGCTGACGGCATTCGCCGTCACCGCGCTGCTCTATCTCGTGGTGTGACCACGTCGGCGGGCGGTGCCTCCCCCTTCCGGGGAGCACCGCCCGCTGTCGTTCATGCCGTCGGCAGCTCGATCAGCGCCTGGACGGGGGCGTGGTCGGAGGGGTAGGCGCCGCTCGCGTCGCGCCACACGTTGATCGCCGCCTTGCGGGTGACCAGGTCGTCGGTGGTGAGCACCCAGTCGATGCGGTCGCCGTCCTCGACGGGCTCGTCGTAGCCGGGGAAGGTCCCCCATGCCGGGGTGACGCGCTGCGCGGCGGAGTCCCAGGTGTCGACCGTGGGCCCGTCGGTGACCAGCGTCGTGTAGGCGCCGGAGTCGTGGGCATGGGAGTTGAAGTCGCCGGTGACGATGGTGGGGAGCTCGTCGAGCTCGCCGCCCTGGAAGAGGTCGATCATCGCGTCGGCGCTGCGGATCCGGGCCGGCTCGCTCTGGTGGTCGAAGTGGGTGTTGATCATCGCGAACTCGGCGCCGGAGGCGAGATCGCGCAGCCGCGCCCAGACCACGATGCGGGTGACGGTGTTGCCCCAGGTGGCCGAGCCGATCACGTCGGGGGTGTCGGAGAGCCAGAACTGGTCCCACTGGAGCACCTCGAGGCGGGTGCTGTCGTAGAAGATCGCGGAGTACTCGCCGGCACTGCCGCCCTCACGGCCGTAGCCGATGCTGCGGTGGCGCGGCAGGGCGGACTCGATCGCGGTCAGCTGCCCGTACAGGGCCTCCTGGATGCCGAGCAGGGTGGGCTTCTCCCGCTCGAGCAGCTCGATCAGCAGCGGCCGACGGGTCGGCCAGTGATCGGGGTCGCCCTCCACGGTGCCACCGCCCGAGGAGCGGTCGTAGCGGATGTTGAAGCTCATCACGTGGAGCTCGTCGCGCTTCGCGCGGCCGATCAGCGCTCGGGAGGGGTTCTGCGCGGGTGCGGCGCCCGCCGGGGCGGCGGCCGCGGCGAGAGCGGCGCCTCCGGCGGCGGCGCCGAGGCCGGTGAGGACGGTGCGACGGGCGGGGGCGACGGCCATGGGGCTCTGCTGGGCTCGGGGTCGGGACCGCGACCGACCGTAACGCCGAATTCAGAGGTGACCAGGGGGTTCGCCCGCTTCAGGGCAGGGCTTCACCGAGTCGATGCCCGACGGCCATGGTCGTCCTGGCACCGGCGCCGTGCGGCGAATGCGCGACGGGGCGCCCGCCGTGCGGCGGACGCCCCGTCGTGGGGAAGGCGGGCAGGTGCCCGCGGCCTCAGCCGTCGAGGTTCTCGACGGCGTAGTCGGCCTCCTCCTGGGTGAACTGGTCCCCGTACTCGGAGGAGAGCTGGTCGCGGATCGCCTCGGGCGACATGTCCATCGTGTCGCGGTAGGACTTCGCGGACTCCAGGGCGTTCTGGTTCCAGTCCGCGACGATGGTGTCGATCGCGTACTGGGCCTGCTCCTCGGTGAACTGCTCGCCGTACTCGGAGGTGAGCTGGTCGAAGATGCCCTGCTTGGACATGTGCAGCGTCTCGGAGTAGGACTCCGCCGACTTCAGCGCGTTGTCGTTCCAGTCGGCCTCGAGGTTGTCGACCGCGTACTGCGCCGCCTCCTCGGAGAACTGGTCGCCGTACTCGGAGGTGAGCTGGTCGAAGATGCCCTGCTTGGACATGTGCAGCATCTCGGAGTAGGACTCCGCGCTGTTCAGCGCCGAGGTGTACTCCGCGGGGACGTCGCCCTCGGCCGGTGCCTCCTCCTCGGCGGGGGCCTCCTCCGCAGGAGCCTCCTCCTCGGCCGGCACCTCCTCCTCGATCGCCGCTTCCTCGGGTGCGGCCTCCTCGGCGGGCGCCTCCTCCTCGACCGCGGCGGGAGCGGAGTCGGTGGTGGTCGAGGTGTCCTCGCCGTCGTCGGACCCGTTCATGACGATCGCGGAGCAGCTGGCGACGACCAGCGCGATGATCGCGAGGCAGCCGCATCCGCCGGCGATGAACCACTTGCCGCGCTTCTTCTGCGGGGCCGGGGCGGGGGCGCCGGCGGGCATGCCGAACTGGGGCGCGGAGGAGGGACCGGGAGCGCCGGGCTCCGGGGACGGGGGGAGGGTGCTGTTCACAGCGGGTGTCCTCTCTGGACAGGATTCGGAGGCCCCCAGGCGCGGGGGCGCCGAGGGGTACTGCTGGGAAGAGAGGCCTGCCGCGGTGTGCGGATGCTCCGTGACCGAGTGCGTCGATCGACCGCGCGGGGCCTGCAATTTGAATCTTGCACCAGCGGTGTGACAGACGAAGTCCTGAACACCTGCAATGGAAGGCAGATCACAGGGTAACCACGATCCCCCAGGTCACAGAGAGGTCACGGCATCTCGGTCACTTCGGCGACCCGGTCAGTCCGGGGCCGGGCCGTCCCACAGCGCGGCGTAGCGCTCGGCGAGCAGCGGCCAGATCTGCCGGACGACGTCGGCCGTCGAGGTGATGCCGTCCGCACCCGCGCCGTCGAGCACGAGCTCGTGCGGGATCACGCGTCCGGCCTCGTCGGCGCGGCCCTCGGGATCCCGCAGCCGCACGGCGAGCAGCCCGTCCGTCCTCCAGCAGCCCCCGTCCTCGTCCTCGTGTCCGGAGAAGGCCCGTTCGTACAGCGGCAGCGGATCCGCGTCGGGGCCGGTGCCGTCGACGGGCAGGAAGCGGAAGCCCCAGGTCCGGCCGCGGGTCGCCCAGAGCAGGATCATCGCCTGCTCCGGCGCAGCACGCCCTCGCGCTCGGCGCGCTCGAGATCGATCTTGAAGCCCGTGAGGATCGCGGCGAGGCTCTGCTTCTTCTCGAGCGCCCGGTCGTGGACGCCCCGGAGCTTCTCCCCCGCGAGCGAGGCGGCGTCCTGGACCATGTCCTTGCTGAGCAGCGGAACCACGGTCGCGAGCGCCGTGGAGATCAGGCCGAGCCGGCCCGGGAGGCGGTGGCGGGCTCCGAACATCGCCAGCGCCATCGCCCCGGTGCCGATGGTGCCGGCGTTCTCGGCGAGCTCCCGGGCGACCTTCGCGGGGATCTCCTGCCGCCTGGCCCAGGTGACATGCCGTTCGAAGGGCAGCATCGCGGCGAGCGGGAGGATCACGTCCACCCCGATCCGCTCGCGCACGGCGATGCGTCCCGGCGTGAACCGTGCCGAGGACAGCAGCAGCGCGTCCTCCCCCACGGCGAGCGCCTCGTCGCCGACGACCATCGACTCGATCGCCTCGCGCAGCTGGCCGAGCTCGTCGGCGGCCTTCTCGAGCACGAGCGCCTTGAAGCGGTCCACGTCCATCTCCGGCAGCAGGTCCGCCTTGGACAGGGCGAGCACCCAGATGCGGGGGAAGCGCACCAGTTCCTTCCCGCCGACGAGGATCTCGTCCCGCAGCCTCACCAGGCCCGTGCGCAGCGTGTGGAAGAGCGCCTTGAGGTAGCGCTCCTCCTCACCGGCCGCGTCCTTCAGCTTCTGCCCGTCGACCATCAGCAGCGCGACGTCGGAGACGAGCAGGGCGCGGAAGGCCTCGATGCGTCGACGCTCCTCCTCAGGTCCGCTGACGGAGCGCTCGAACCACTCCCCGGGGTAGTCGTGCCACACCAGCTGCACGGCGTCGACGGGCATCGCCTTGCGCTCGGCGGCGCTGGGGGTGCTGCGCAGCGAGAGGGTGAAGCGGTAGGGCTCGGCGCGGAAGCGGTTCCCGGCGGGCACCTCGGCGGAGTTCTCCATCCGGAAGTAGTTCTTCAGCAGCCGGTCTCCCTGGGTGGTGTCATCGGCGACGAGGTCGTAGAGCTGCGGGGCCTGCGAGTCCTCCCGCCCGGCCTGGTCCTGGGCCGCGCCGTAGAACGAGGACAGCAGCACCGTCTTGCCGCTGCCGCTCTCCCCGAACACGGCGATGTGCTGCTCGAGCTTCCTGCTGCGGGGCGCGGGACGTCGCGGGGTCCGCCGGATCTTCTTCTCGCGAGCTGCCATGTCCCGAGACTAGGGGATCACCTCCGCTCGTCGGGGGTCTCCCCGACCCCTGTCGGCCGATAGCCTAGCCTCACCAGCGAGGACGCCCACGCCGCACCGAGGAGCACCATGCCGCGCACTCTTCCCGAGCAGCCGGACTTCGCCAGCGCCGCCGAGCAGGAGGTGTGGGAGCACCTGACCGAGCAGCTGCCCGCCGAGGCGGTGCTGATCACCGGGCAGCGCGTCACCGCCCGCGGCGAGGAGGTCGAGGCGGATCTGCTGGTGCTCTGGCCGGGCATCGGGATCGCAGTGATCGAGGTGAAGGGCGGACGGATCTCGCTGGAGGACGGCGCCTGGCGGCAGGCGGACCGCTCCGGCTCTCGGGAGCTCGCCCGCTCCCCGATCGATCAGGCCCAGCGCGCGAAGCACCACCTGCTGGAGTACCTCAACGGCGCCTCCTCCCGTCCGGTCGGCCGCGCCGTGCACCTCGCGGTGCTGCCCTACACGCAGCTGCCCGCGGACTGGGACCCGCCCGAGGCGCCGCGCACCCTCGCGCTGGACGCGACCGACCTGCCCCACCTCGCGGACCGGATCGTGCACGCCCTGAACTCGCAGACCCGGGACGCCTATGCCCCGCTGGACGCCGCGCAGTGCGAGCACGTCGTGAAGATGCTGCGCCGCACCCACCGCGCGATCGAGAACCACCAGCTGATCGCGAAGGAGATCGCCGACGAGGGCAACCAGCTCACCCGCGAGCAGGAGCGCGCGATCGCCCTGCTGCGCTTCCAGCACCGCGCGCAGATCATCGGCGGGGCCGGCTCCGGCAAGACGCATCTGGCGATGATCAAGGCCCGCACGCTCGCCCGGGACGGCTTCCGCACCGCGCTGCTGTGCTACTCCCGCGGCCTCGCCCGGCACTTCCAGCTGCTCGCCGCGACCTGGCCGGAGCAGGAGCGTCCCGCCTATGTGGGGCTCTTCCACGACCTGCCGGTGGGCTGGGGCGCCGAGACCGAGCAGGAGTTCGGCGGCTCCCCGGTCGAGTACTACGAGGAGCACCTCCCGGCCCGTCTCGCGCAGCTCGCGGGCGAGACCGACGAGGACGAGCTCTTCGACGCGATCGTCGTCGACGAGGCGCAGGACTTCGCCGACGCCTGGTGGGAGGCGCTGCAGCCCTGCCTGCGCGACCCCGCGGAGGGCGTCCTGTTCGTGTTC
The DNA here is from genome assembly GCF_004362645.1 of Brachybacterium sp. AG952. Taxonomy (NCBI): domain Bacteria; kingdom Bacillati; phylum Actinomycetota; class Actinomycetes; order Micrococcales; family Dermabacteraceae; genus Brachybacterium; species Brachybacterium sp. AG952. Next base: position 48,631 of record NZ_SNXV01000006.1, read on the forward strand.
GCCGACGAGCACCAGAGCGTCTTCGACCGCGAGGGCCGCGCCCCGATCACGCTGAACCCCTTCCCGCTGGACGACAACCTGCGCAGCACCCGCACGATCGCGCACGCCTTCGCGCCGCTCACCCCGGTGGAGCAGACCCCGCGCCTGCCGGCCGGCGCGCCCGTGCGCTATCTCGCCTCCTCCGCCGAGGACGCGGTCGCGACCGCCGACGACGCGGTCGAGAAGCTGATGGACGAGGGCTGGGAGCCGGGGCAGATCGCCCTGCTGACCACCGGCAGCCGCCACCCGGAGCAGAGGACGCAGATCGAGCACGAGGGGTACGACGGCTACTGGGACGGGTTCTTCTCCGCGACCGACGTGTTCTACGGGCACGTGCTGGGCTTCAAGGGGCTCGAGCGTCCCGTCGTGGTGCTCGCGGTCAACGGCTTCGGCGCCGCGGAGCGGGCGCGGCAGCTGCTCTACGTGGGCCTGTCCCGGGCCCGCTCTCTGCTGGTGGTGGTCGGGGACGGCGGGGAGATCTGGGACGCGGGTGGGCCCGTGGTGTGGGAGCGGATCAGCGGGAGCCGGTGAGCCGGCGCACCACCACGAGCGTGATCACGGTCGCGAGCGCCGGCAGCACGATCCCCAGCAGCACGAAGGCGCCCGCGCTCCCGGTCCGCTCCTGCATCCAGGCGAAGTTCATGCCGAAGAACCCGGTCGCGAGCGTGAGCGGCAGGAAGATCGTCGCGACCAGGGTGAGCCGCTCGTTGACGACGGCGCCCTGCTCCGCCAGCAGATCGCCGAGCACCGTGTGGAGGCGTGCGGCGGCGGAGCCGTTCGCCTCGAACTCGACCGCGGCCCGGCGCAGCCGGTGGCGCAGCTCCTTCGGGAGCTCCTGGGAGAGCTGCTCCTCGGGGAGGCACAGCCGGTGCATCGCGGCCTGGGCCTCCTGGATGCGGAAGAGCTCCGCCCGCCTCCTGCCCAGCAGGCGCCGCTGCGCCGAGGCGGCATAGCCGTCGGCCCGGTCCTCGAACCGCTCGCTCTCGTCCTCGAACCCGTCCAGCACCTCCTCGCCGCGCCGCGCGACGGCCAGCAGCATGCCGACGACCGCCTCGCGGACGCCGTCGGCGGCCCCCGCCTCCGCGCGTACCGCCTCCAGCGCCTCCGTCGCTCCCATGACGAGCACCCCTGCGGCGGCGGCGTGGATCCGCACGGTCAGGTGCTGCGCGCCGTGGTCCGGCAGGAGCAGCACGAGCTCGAGTCGCCCGCCCGTCAGGTGCGCGAAGGGCCGACGGGCGAGCTCGTCGGTGCGCGGACCCTGGATGTCCCAGCTCCGGACGGCCGCCTCGACGACCGGGTCCTGGAGGTCTCGGGCGAACGCGCACCCGGGGGTGTCCCCGAGCGCCTCGAGCGCCGCGACGGTGTCGACGACCTGCATGCGGAGGCCCTCCTCGGACTCAGAGCGAGACGATCACGAGCGTGGCCCCGAAGACGAGCCCCGAGGCGATCAGCACGATCGTGGTGTATCCGAGGATGTCACGCATCTTCAGCCCGGCGATCGCCAGCAGCGGGATCGCCCAGAAGGGCTGGATCATGTTGGTCCACTGGTCGCCGTAGGAGACGGCCATGATCGTGATCGCGGGGTCCACGCCGAGCTCCGCACCGGCGCTGAGCATGATCGGCCCCTGCACGGCGAACTGGCCGCCGCCGGAGGGGACGAAGAAGTTCACGAGCCCTGCCGCGAGCAGCGCGAACAGGCCGAAGGTGGTGGGGGTGGAGATCGAGACGAAGGCGTCGGAGAAGATCTGCACGAGCCCCGAGCCGACCATCATCCCGAGGATCCCGGCGTAGAGCGGGAACTGCAGCAGGATCTCGCCGACGTTGGAGGCGGCGTTCTTGGTGAGGTGGATCAGCTCGAAGGGGTTCCGCACCAGCAGCAGGATGAGGGCAAGGAAGGACCAGTTCACGGTGTCGAGGGTGAGGGTGCCGCCGCGGGAGAAGTGCAGCACCAGGTAGGCCACCAGCGCGAGACCGGTCAGCAGGGTGACCAGGCGGCTCGCGTCCAGCCGGTCCGCGGGGGTGACGACTTCCTCCTGGCCGTCCTCGAGCTCTTCGCGCGCGTCGATGGTCAGCTCGGTCACGCGGTCGCCGCGTCGCGGCGCGACGAGGTACAGCGCGAGCGCCACGACGATGATGGTGGCGAGGGCGGCGAGCATGTTCCAGGTCGAGAAGACGGTCTGGGACATCGGCACGGTCTGCCCGCCGAGGGAGTCCATGAGGAAGGAGCCCTCGGTCGCGGCGGTCAGCGGTCCGGAGGCCGAGTAGCCCATGTGCCACACGACGAAGCCGCCGAAGCCCCCCGCGACCAGCATCGGGAAGTGGAGCGTCAGCCCGCGCTCGCGGCCCTGGTGGGCGACCTCGCGGGCGAGCAGCCCGCCGACCACGAGCCCCAGGCCCCAGGTGATCAGCGAGGCGACCGCCGCGACGACGAACACGAAGACGTAGGCCGCGAGCTCCGTGCGCGGCACCGAGGCGAGCGCGGCGAGAAGCCTGCGGACGGGGCCGGTGTTGGCGAGTATGTGTCCCAGCAGCAGGATCAGCGCCATCTGGGTCATGAAGGCGAGGAGCCCGGCCAGTCCGTCGCCCCAGTGGACGACGAGGTCGGCGGGCGAGGTCGGGGTGAGGACCAGGCCCAGGATCGCGACGATGAAGGTCAGCACGATCGAGAACACGAGCGCCGAGGGGATGAACCTCTCGACCAGATTGTTCAGGGGGCGCATCGCCCGCGAGAGCGGGGTGCCCTCCTTGTGCGGGGTGGCGGACTCGGGCGCGCTGGGCATTGCGGCATCTCCTCGGGGGACACAGGGCCCCGCAGCACGGCGATGTGCTGGTCACGAGCCCCGTCGCGGATGTGACGCGGTCCACTGTAGGGGCGCGACCGCCTCCGACGCGGCCGGGCGCGGCGGAGAGAGGCGCGAGCATGGGCGTAGCCTTCGTCCGTCGCATTCGCCGGTGCGATGCCGCCCGTCGAAGGGATCGCATGTCCGCGCGCTCCGCCCCCGCCCGCGACCCCCGCCTGGACCGTCCCTGGCCCGCGCTGTGGTCGATCGTGCTGGGCTTCTTCATGATCCTGGTCGACACCACGATCGTCACCGTCGCGATCCCGCGGATGCAGGAGGACCTGGGGGCGGACCTGACCGGCCTGCTGTGGGTGACCAGCGCCTATCTGCTCGCCTATGCGGTGCCGCTGCTGATCACGGGTCGGCTCGGGGACCGGCTGGGGCTGAAGTCGGTCTATCTCGTCGGGCTCGTCGTGTTCACCGCCTCGAGCCTGTGGTGCGGGCTCGCGGGGAGCGTGGAGATGCTGATCGTGGCGCGCGTGGTGCAGGGCCTCGGCGCGGGGATGATGACGCCGCAGACCATGTCGATGATCACCCGCATGTTCGCGCCGCAGCGGCGCGGTCAGGCGATGGCCGTGTGGGGAGCGACGGCGGGGGTCGCGAGCCTCGTCGGCCCGGTGCTCGGCGGGCTGCTGGTGGACGGGCCGGGCTGGGAGTGGATCTTCTTCGTCAACGTGCCCGTCGGGGTGCTCGCGATCGCGCTGGTATTCCGCAACGTGCCGCGCTTCCCGCGCCGCTCGCACTCCTTCGACTTGCTCGGCGTGGCGCTCTCGGCGACGGGCCTGTTCCTGCTGGTGTTCGGGATCCAGGAGGGCAACAGCTACGACTGGGGCACGATCACGGACTCCCTCGTGATCGGCCCCGTGGACACGGGGGTGCCCGTGACGGTGCCCGGGATGATCCTCGCCGGCGTGCTGGTGCTGGCGGTGTTCGTCCTCTGGCAGGGGGTGATGCGGCGCGAGCCGCTGGTGCCGCTGTCGCTGTTCCGCGACCGCAACTTCTCGGTCGCGAACGTGGCGATCGCGATGATGGGCGCGACCGTGCTCAGCTTCGCGATCCCCACCACGCTGTTCTTCCAGCAGGTGCTCGGCATGTCGCCGACGCAGGCGGCGCTGATGACGGCACCCTCCGCGGTGCTCTCGCTGGTCCTCGCACCGCTCGTCGGCCGCTGGATGACCAGCCACGACCCTCGACCGCTGGCGCTGATCGGCTTCGCCTCGCTGGCGGGCGGGCTGCTGTGGCTCGCCCTGCTGATGGCTCCGGATGCCTCCGTGCTGGTCCTGCTGCTGCCGTTCGTGCTGATCGGGATCGGGAACGCCTGCATCTGGGGGCCGTTGTCCCTGACCGCGACCCGCAATCTCCCGCCCTCGCAGGCCGGCGCCGGCTCCGGCGTCTACAACGAGATGCGGCAAGTCGGCTCGGTGCTCGGCTCGGCCGGCATCGCGACGCTCATGGCCGACAGGATCGCGGCCCGACTCGGCGAGGCGACCGGGGGCCAGGGCGGTGCCCCTGCGGGTGCGGAGTCCGGAGCAGGCTCCCTGCCCCCGTTCCTGCACGCCCCGTACGCTGCGGCGATGGCCGACGCCATGTGGCTTCCCGTCGGCCTCGCCGCGGTCGGCCTCCTCGCCGCGCTCGCCATCGGCCGACCGATCGACACCGGGGTCTGGGCGAAGGACGAGTGAGAGCACTCCCCACCGCCGTCCACAGCCGGGCCCTCCCGCTCGCGGCCCGTCGGCCCCGCGGCCTAGAGTGGCGGGCATGAGCACCCCTCCTCCCGCCGACACCGTCTCCGCGCTGCGAGAAGGCGACGCCGGACGGACGGAGGAGGCGCTCGCGATACTCTCGCGGGTCTTCGGCTACGACTCCTTCCGGGGCGAGCAGGCCGCGATCATCGACCAGGTCGCGAGCGGCGGGGACGCGGTCGTGCTGATGCCCACCGGCGGCGGCAAGTCGCTGTGCTACCAGATCCCCGCCCTGCTGCGGGAGGGCACCGGAATCGTCGTCTCGCCGCTGATCGCACTGATGGCGGACCAGGTCGCGGCGCTCGAGGCGGTCGGCATCCGCGCCGCGTACCTCAACTCCACCCTCGAGATGCACGAGGCGCAGGCCGTCGAGCAGCAGCTGCTGGCCGGGGAGCTGGACCTGCTGTACATGGCGCCGGAGCGCCTGGTCCTCCCCCGCACCGTCCAGCTGCTGCAGCGCGCGCAGCTGGCGCTGTTCGCGATCGACGAGGCGCACTGCGTCTCCCAGTGGGGCCACGACTTCCGCCCCGACTACCTGGGCCTGTCGATGCTGGCCGACGCCTTCCCCGGCGTGCCGCGGATCGCGCTGACCGCGACCGCGACCGAGGCGACGCACCGCGAGCTCACGGAGCGCCTGCAGATGCAGCAGGCGCGGCACTTCGTCTCGAGCTTCGACCGCCCCAACATCCAGTACCGCATCGAGCCGAAGGCCTCCCCGCGCGAGCAGCTGCTGCGCCTGATCACCGCCGAGCACGAGGGCGACTCCGGGATCGTCTACTGCCTCTCCCGCAAGTCGGTGGAGACCACCGCGCAGTGGCTCGCCGACCGCGGCATCCCCGCACTCCCCTATCACGCGGGCCTGCCGCCGGAGGTGCGCCAGGACCACCAGGAGCGATTCCTGCGTGCCGACGGGCTGATCATGGTCGCGACGATCGCCTTCGGCATGGGGATCGACAAGCCCGACGTGCGCTTCGTCGCCCATCTCGACCTGCCCAAGTCCATCGAGGGCTACTACCAGGAGACGGGCCGCGCCGGCCGCGACGGCCTGCCCTCGACCGCGTGGATGGCCTACGGCCTCGGCGACGTGGTCAGCCAGCGGAAGTTCATCGAGGGCGGCGAGGGCTCCGAGCAGTTCAAGCGCAACGCCCGCTCGCACCTCGACGCGATGCTCGCCCTGTGCGAGACGGTCGACTGCCGGCGCGTGCAGCTGCTGCGCTACTTCGGCCAGGACTCCTCCCCGTGCGGGAACTGCGACACCTGCCTGAACCCTCCGCAGACCTGGGACGCGACGGTCGCGGCGCAGAAGCTCCTCTCCGCCGTGATCCGCCTGGACCGGGAGCGCGGGCAGCGCTTCGGCTCCGGCCAGGTGGTGGACGTGCTGCTGGGCCGCGAGTCCGAGCGCTCCCTGGCCTCCCGCCACCACGAGCTGAGCGTGTGGGGCATCGGCGAGGAGCTCTCGGAGAAGGAGTGGCGCACCGCGATCCGGCAGCTGCTCGCACGGGGGGTCCTCGAGGCGGAGGGCGACTACGGCGTGCTCGTCCCCGGCCCGCAGGCCGGCCCCGTGCTCCGCTCCGAGGAGACCGTGCAGCTCGCCGTCGACCGCGCCCCGCAGCGCGGCGCGCGCGGCGGCGGCCGACACGCCGGCGGCGCCTCCCGCGCCGCCGAGGCCCTCGAACCGGCCCAGCGGGAGCGCTTCGAGGCGCTGCGCGCCTGGCGCACCTCGGTCGCGAAGGAGAAGCAGATCCCGCCCTACATGGTCTTCTCCGACGCGACCCTGGTCGGGATCGTGGAGACGGCGCCGCAGTCCGTCCAGCAGCTCGGCGCGGTCAGCGGGGTGGGCGCGAAGAAGCTCGCCGAGTACGGAGAGGACGTCCTCGAGGCGCTCTCGGGCTCCGACGCCGGCTGAGCACCTCCCCGACTACCCTGTGGACACACGTCCACGAACGACTCCGGGGGAACCACCATGACCGCACCGACGCCGCCCCAGGGCCCTGCCCAGGGAGGGCCGCAGGGCCCTCAGCACTTCGCCCCGCCGCCGGCGGAGCCGGTCTCGCAGTCCTCCGCCCGCAAGAACCTGGTCATCGCCGGCGTGCTCGCCGGGGGCGGCTGCCTGCTGGTGATCCTGGTCGTGATCGCGCTGATCATCTACTTCGCAGTGCGCGGCGGCGACTCCGGGGGCGGCGGCGGGGAGACCGGCGCGGCGGACCTCCCCCCGGAGGAGCAGGCCACCGCGCTGGTGGCGGACTACTTCGACGCCCTGGCCGCAGGAGACGCGGCGACCGCCCTGGAGCTGAACCCGGTGAACGAGGACATGGGCGCCGCGCCGCTGCCCGTCGAGGCGTACACAGCCGCTCTCGAGGCCGCGCCGATCACCGGGGTCGAGCTCGGCACCCCGGTCATCGACGACGGCGGCCTCGCCGAGGGCGAGGTGCCGGTGACCTTCACGGTGGGTGACGAGACCGTCTCCGACACATATCGCGTGCACGACTACGACGACGACGGCGTGATGGAGCTGACCGGCGGCCACACGATGGCCCAGGTCCCGGAGGGCCTCGACGGCCTGGGACTGACGGTCAACGGCGCCGAGGTGACCGCGGGCGAGCCCATCGCCCTGATGCCCGGCGGCTACGAGGTCGCCCTCGGGGCCGAGCACTTCGCGCTGACCTCGACCGATCCGCTGCTCGTCGGCGAGCTGGCCAGTTCCCTCGAGTGGCCGGAGGCGACGCTCACCGAGGAGGGGCTGACGGACTTCCGGGGCGCGGTCGACGAAGCGGTCCAGGCCTGCCTGAAGCAGACCACCCTCGAGGCCGGCTGCGGGATGACCCCGGTGCCGACGACGAGCGATGACGGCTGGACCATGGTGGAGAACACCGTGGAGCGCTCCATCTCCGAGGACACGCAGCGCACGATCGACACCATGGAGGCGACTCCCTCCTCCGACGAGCCGACCTACGTCGAGGGCACCTCGGTCGGCTCGGTCACGACCACCATCGAGTGCACCAAGGACGGCCAGAAGGGCCGGTGCGAGATGTGGCTGGGCGGCGGCATGGGCATCCCGAACGTGGACATGGCCGATCCGGAGCTGCCCGTCACCTGGAGCTGAAGGTCAGCTCACCCCGCCCGGGAACTCGGCCGGCTCGCCCGGCTGGGTGCCGGCGGTGAGATCGATGCCGTAGTCCGAGGCGTGGCGCAGCTCGGTCCCGGCGTAGAACCCCTCGACGCTCTCGTCGAGGCGGAACACGCGGGCGCCGCGCAGGCGGTGGTCCTCGGCGCCGCCGAGGCCGTAGGTGCCGAAGCCGGTGCCCGGCGCGTAGCCGAGCTGGATGCCGTAGTAGTCGGCGACATAGGTGTTGATGTGGTCGTGGCCGACGAACAGGCCCTTCACGTCTCCGCGCTGCAGCATCGCGGCGAACATGCCGGAGTTGAACGGGCCGGGGCACTCGTCCTCGTTGCGCTCCCCGACGATCGAGTGCTTCTGGACCGCGCGGGCGTGATCGGCCTCGGTGCGGGCGTCGACGCTCGCGAACCACGCGAAGCGGTGCTCCCACAGGGCGATGTGCTGGAAGACCAGCCCCGGGACGAGGCCGCGATTGCGCCGCTCGAGCGCGGCGGAGGTGGAGAGATACCACTGCACCTGGTCGGGGCGCAGCCAGTCCCAGTCGGGGTAGCCCTCGAAGTCCTGCCCGGCGATCTGCTCGGGGGCGTAGCGGCCGGAGTCAAGCAGCCACAGTGCGAAGGCCTCGCCCTTGTCGCGGCGGGGCCGGATCGTGAGGACCTGGTTGCCGGTGCCGGTGACGGCGGCGCCGGGGGTGTTGAGGTTGTGGGGGTACTGGCGCACGAAGTCGATGTACGCGCTCTCGTCGAGCCCCGTGACGGGGGTGGAGTCCTCGTCGTGGTTGCCGAAGGTCAGCGCCCACGGGATGCCGCGGTCCTCCATCGGCCGCACCACGTTGTTGATCGCCTGCTTCGCCTCGAGGGCGCTGGTGGGCGAGCCGTTGATGACGTCGCCGTTGATGAGGGCGAAGTCCGGCTGCACGTCGTCGAGCACCGCCTCCTGCAGGGCGACGGTGCGGCGGTCGGTGCGGGGTCCGTCCTGGGTGTCGTTGAACTGGACGACGGTGAAGGTGCCGTCGTCGCGGAAGCGGAGCCGGTTGCGCACGATGCCGTCCTTCCCGGCGGGGGCCGAGGGCGCGGCGGTCGCGGCGCCGGCCGCGCCGGCGGTGGCGAGGCCGGCCACCGCGGCGGCGGTGGAGGTGCGCAGCAGGCCGCGCCGGGAGGGGCTCAGGGAGGGGGTCATGGGAGTGCCTTGTCTCGGGGAGGGATGGGCACCCCTACCGAACCCCGACGGCATGACGTCCACCACCCCGGCATCGGGACGCGGGCCTGAACGTCGGGTGAACTCGCCCGGCCCTCCTCCTCAGCTTTCCGCGCGCCCGCTCCCCCATTCCTGCGCGTACGCCTCGCGCCGCCGCGCCTGCTCGGCCGGGTCGGGAACGGGCAGGGAGGCGATGAGGCGGCGTGTGTACGGGTGCTGGGGCCGCTGCAGCACGTCCGGTCCGTGCCCCTCCTCGACGAGCTCGCCGCGGTAGAGCACCCCGATGCGGTGGGCGAGGGAGTCGACGACGGCGAGGTCGTGGCTGATGAACAGCGCCGCGAAGCCGAGCCGCTGCTGCAGCTCGCGGAACAGGTCCAGCACGGTCGCCTGCACGGAGACGTCCAGGGCGCTGGTCGGCTCGTCGGCGACGAGCAGCTCGGGGCCGAGGACGAGCGCGCGGGCGAGGGAGACCCGCTGGCGCTGCCCGCCGGAGAGCTCGTGGGGGTAGCGCCGTGCGTAGTCGCCCGGCAGCTCCACCGCCTCGAGCAGCTCGCGCACGCGGCGTCCGCGCTCGGCGGCGTCGAGCTGCTGCTCGTGGACGACGAGCGGCTCGGCGATGCACTGCTCGATCGTCAGGTGCGGGTTGAAGGAGGTGGCGGGGTCCTGGAAGACGAAGCCGATCCGCCGCCGCAGCGGGGTGAAGCTCCGCTCCCGCATCCCGCGCATCTCGTGCCCGAGCACGGCGAGGCTCCCGCCGGTGGTGCGCTCGAGCCCCGCGATGGCGCGGCCGATGGTGGTCTTGCCGGAGCCGGACTCCCCCACCAGGCCGTACACCTCGCCGCGGCGGATGGTGAGGTCCACGCCCTTGACGGCGCGGAAGGGGGCGCGGCCCAGCCGGCCCGGGTACTCGACGACGAGGTCGCGGGCGACGACGAGCGGCTCCGCCTCCTCGAGCGCCTGCTGCGCGGCGGGCTCGAGCGCGCTCCAGGCGGAGTCCCGGCCCAGGTGCGGCACGGCCGCGAGCAGCTTCTGCGTGTACTCCTCGCGGGGGTCCGCGAAGAGCTCCGTCGCCGTGGCCCGCTCGACGACGCGCCCGTGGTGCATCACGGCGACGGAATCGGCGAGATCCGCGACCACGCCCATGTTGTGGGTGATCAGGATGATCGAGGTGCCGAAGCGGTCGCGCACGTCGCGCAGCAGGTCGAGGATCTCGGCCTGGACGGTGACGTCGAGTGCGGTGGTGGGCTCGTCGGCGACGATCAGTTCGGCGCCGAGCGCGAGCGCCATCGCGATCATGATGCGCTGCTTCTGCCCGCCGGAGAACTCGTGCGGGTAGCGGTCGATGCGCTCGGCCGCGTCGGGGATCCCCACCGACTCGAGCGCCCGGACGGCCTCGGCCCGGATCTCCTTGCGGGAGATCCGCCCGCGATGGGCGCGCAGCCCCTCCCCGATCTGCCACCAGATCGGGAAGACGGGGTTCAGGGCGCTGGAGGGCTCCTGGAAGATCATCGAGACGTCCTCGCCGCGCAGGCGGCGCATCTGCGCGGCGGTCAGGCGCACGACGTCGGTGCCGGAGACCAGGACGGTGCCGCGGGCCTCCGCCGTCTCCGGCAGCAGCCCCAGCACCGACCGGGCGGTGACGGACTTGCCGGAGCCGGACTCGCCGACGACGGCGAGGATCTCCCCGGGGGCGACCTCGAGGCTGACCCCGTCCACGGCGTGCACCTCGCCGCCGTCGGTCGCGAAGCGGATGTCGAGGTCCCGGATCTCCAGGCGTGCGGTGGTGCCGGTCGTGTCGATGTCGGTCATGCGGGCACCGTCCTCTCGCTGCGCCGACGTCGGCGCCGGGTGCGCAGCCGCGGGTCGTTCAGGTCGTTCACGGACTCGCCCACGAGGGTCACCCCGAGCACGGCCAGCACGATCGCGAGGCCGGGGAACAGTCCCGTCCACCAGATGCCGCTGGTCGCGTCGGACATGGCGCGGTTGAGGTCGTAGCCCCATTCGGAGGCGCTGGTCGGCTCGATGCCGAAGCCGAGGAAGCCCAGCGCCGCGAGGGTCAGGATCGACTCGGAGGCGTTGAGGGTGAAGATCAGCGGGAGGGTGCGGGTGGCGTTGCGCAGCAGGTGGGTGCCCATGATGCGGCGGTGCCCCGTGCCCACCACCTTCGCGGCCTCGACGAAGGGCTCGGCCTTCAGCCGCACCACCTCGGCGCGGATCACGCGGAAGTACTGCGGAACGAACACCACCGTGATCGACAGCGCGGCGGCGAGGATGCCGCCCCAGGCGTCGGACTGCCCGCCGGAGATCACGATCGACATCACGATCGCGAGCAGCAGGGAGGGGAAGGCGTAGATCGCATCGGCCAGCATCACCAGCACCCGGTCCAGCCAGCCGCCCATGTATCCGGAGAGCAGTCCGAGCGCGACGCCGAGGAACAGGGAGGCCGCGACGGCACAGACCATCACGGCGACCGCCGTGCGGGTCCCCCAGATCACGCGGGAGAGCACGTCGAAGCCGGTGACGGTGGTGCCCAGCGGGTGGGCGGCCGACGGGGGCCGCTGGGTGCCGAAGGCCTCGCCGTCCGCCGCGGTGTCGGCGAAGCCGTAGGGGGCCAGCAGCGGTGCGAGCAGCGCGGTCAGCAGCAGCAGGCCCACCAGGACCACGCCGGCCACCAGCATCCCGCGCTGGAGGCCGACGCTGCGGCGCAGGTGGCTGACCACCGGCAGGCGCAGGTACCAGGGCGCGCGGGCGGTCGCGGCGACGGCCGCGGACTCGGCGGCGAGGTCGGTGCCGGCGGCGTCGCCGTCGCCGACGGGCTCGGGGTTCGACAGCGTCATCTCAGTACCTCACCCTCGGGTCGATGAGCGCGGCGATCACGTCGACGACGAAGTTCGAGATCGCGACGATCACGGCGAGCATCATGACGATGCCCTGCACGGCGACGTAGTCGCGGGCCTTCATGTACTCGGCGAGCATGTATCCCAGGCCGTTCCATTCGAAGGTGGTCTCGGTGAGCACGGCCCCGCCGAGCATCATCGCGATCTGCATGCCCATCACGGTGATGATCGGGATCAGCGCCGGGCGCAGGGCGTGGCGGGTGGTCAGGCGCGACTCGGCGACGCCCCGGGAGCGGGCGGACTCGATGTACTGCATCTCGAGCGTGCCGATCATGTTGGTGCGCACCAGGCGCAGGAAGATCCCGCCGGTGAGGATCCCCAGCGCGATCGCGGGGAGGATCGCGTGGGAGACCACGTCGCGCTGCAGCTCCAGGTCCCCCAGCCGCAGCGCGTCCAGCAGGAAGAACGGGCTGGGGTTCAGGATGGTGCTCATCGTGATCTCGCCGCGGGTGGAGATCCGCCCGGCGACCGGCAGCCAGCCGAGCCCGACGGAGAACACGAGCTTCAGCAGCAGGCCGACGAAGAACACCGGGGTGGCGTAGCCGAGGATCGCCACGATCCGCAGCACCGCATCGGGCCAGCGGTCGCGGGTGCGGGCCGCGATCATCCCCAGCGGCACCCCGATCACGAGCGCGACGACGACCGAGTAGACGACCAGCTCGAAGGTCGCCGCCCCGTAGGTGGTGAGGATCTCGGTGACGGGGGTGCGGTCGGTGTAGGTGGTGCCGAAGTCGCCGCGCAGCACCCCGCCGAGGTAGTCGAAGTACTGGATGATCAGCGGCCGGTCGTAGCCGGCCTCGGCGCGGCGGGCGGCGAGCTCGCTCGGGGTGAGCCGGCCGCCGAGCGCGGCGGTGATCGGGTCGCCCGTGATCCGCATCAGGAAGAACACCACCGTCATCAGGATGAAGACGGTCGGGATGATCAGCAGGAAGCGCAGGAGGATGTAGCGGCCGAGGCCGCCCCCCGACGCCCGGCGGCGCGGGCGTCGGGGGGCGTGCTCGACCTCGGTCTCGGCGGCGGCGGTCACTTGGACAGCGGCGAGATGCGGAACTTGAAGGATGAGTCGAGCGTGACGCCCTGGACCTCCGCCGTGGAGACCGCGATCTGCGCGCCCTGCAGCAGCGGCAGGGTCGAGATGTCCTCGGCGACGACGTCCTGGATCTGCACGAACAGCGCCTCGCGCTCGGCGGGGTCCGCGGTGCCGCGCTGCTTCTGGATCAGCTCGTCGACCTCGGGGTTCGAGTAGTGGTTGGCCAGGAAGTTCTCGGTGACGAAAAAGGGCGAGAGGTAGTTGTCGGCGTCGGAGTAGTCGGGGAACCAGCCCAGCTGGTAGGCGGGATAGACGTCGGCGACGCGGTCGTCGCTGTACTGCACCCATTCGGTGGACTTCAGATCCACCGCGAACAGCCCGTCGGCCTCGAGCTGGCCCTTGACCGCCGCGTACTCGTCGCCGGAGGAGTTGCCGTAGTGGTCAGGGTTGTACTGCAGGCTCAGCTGCACCGGGATCTCCACGCCCGCGTCCTCGAGCCGGCCGCGGGCCCGTTCGGCGTCGGGGCCGCCGGAGCCGTCGCCGTACATGTCCTTGAACTGGGTGCCGGCGCCGGGCAGGCCCTCGGGGATGTAGGAGAACAGCGGGGTGTAGGTGTCGTTGTACACGGAGCTGGCGATGGCCTGGCGGTCGATGAGGTCGGCGACCGCCTGGCGGACGGCGCGGGCCTTGTCGGGATCCGGGTCCTCGGTCTTCTCGCCGTAGGGGTTGGTGTGGAAGTTGAAGACGATGTAGCGGATCTCGCCGCCGGGGCCCTCGTGGACCGTCACCGCGTCGTCGCCCTGCAGGTCGGCGATGTCTGTCGCGGAGAGGGAGCGCCACACGCAGTCGATGTTGCCCTGCTGGATGTCCAGCTTCATGTTGTTCTGGTCGGCGTAGTACGACATCGACACGCTCGCAGTCGCCGGCGCGCCGAACAGCCCCTTGTAGCCGTCGAAGGCCTCGAAGGTGACCAGCTCGTTGATCTTCCAGCTGGTGATCGCGTAGGGGCCGCAGAAGGCGTTCCCGTCCACGATCTCGGCGTCGGAGAGCACGGCATCGGCCGGGAACACCTCGGCGTCGACGATCGGGCCGGCCGGGGAGCACAGCACGTAGGGGAAGGTCTGGTCGCCGGGCTCCTTGAGGTGGAACTCGACGGTGAGCTCGTCGACCGCCTCGACCTTCTCGAGGTTGCCCAGCAGGCTCGAGGGGCCGTTGGGGTCGGCGATCGCGAGCTGCCGGTCGAAGGTGTGCTTGACGTCCTCGCTGGTGAGCTCGTTGCCGTTCGCGAAGGTCAGCCCCTCCTTGAGGGTGACGGTGTACACGTTGTCGCTGGTGAACTCCGCGGTCTCGGCGAGGTCCGGCTCGGGGACGCCGTCCTCGGAGCCGACGGAGGTGTTCATCAGGTAGGCGTAGCACTGGGTCCACACCGTCGAGGAGCCGTTGTCGTAGGCGGCGGCGGGGTCGAGCGCGGTGACCTTGTCGGTGGTGCCGATGGTGAGGGCGCCGCCGCCTCCGCCGCCGGATCCGCCGTCGGACCCTCCGTCCTCGGTGGTCTGGGCGCAGGCGGTCACCAGCACGGGGACCCCGGCCATCGTCAGCAGCATGGTGCGTCGCGTGGGGGTCATGGCGGCGTCGAACATCGGGGTCCTCCAGGAGGCCGGTCGGCATCAGGGGTGGTGATGCCGTGCAGGGGACGGGCGGGGATGTGATCCAGCGCACCCGCACAGGGGTGGCCCGCACAGTACCCCTCCCCCAGGGGCGGCCGCGGCGAGTTCGCCCGCAGAGGGCTCACGGTGATCGAACTGTGATCTGCGACGCTGCCCGATCGGGCGGTCGGCTCAGCCCTCGCCCCACCAGCGCAGCACCCGCAGTGCCTGCAGGGTCAGCCACGGCGAGGGCTCCCCCACCGGGACGTCGACCTCGAACCAGACCGCACCGGGCAGGCGGTGCTGCTGAAGCCAGGTGCCGTCCTCCTGCTGCGCGTCGAGGACGGACCGGGCGGCGTCGGCCATCCGCGGATCGCGCAGATCCCGCTCGCGGAAGTGGTCGAGCGCCCGCAGCGCGGAGTAGATGTGCCGCGGCGGGTACAGGAAATGCTCCACCCAGGGGCCGACGATCTCCCCGGTGCTCTCCCGGCGCATGAGGCGCCGCTGCAGGAGGTACTCCTCCGCCTCGCCCCTCGCGGTGCGCAGCACGGGCGAGCCGCCCGTGGCCTGCTCGTGCACGTGCAGGGCCCGCAGCACGTTCAGGGTCGAGTGGAAGCTCGCGCGCGTCGAGCCGTCCTCCCACTCGCAGTTCCAGCCTCCCTCGTCCATGCGGTGGGCGAGGAACCAGCGGGGCAGGGAGGAGACGTCGGCTCCGACCCAGAGGCCGTTGGCCAGCGTCATCGCGTTGATGCAGCAGTCCACCTCGCCACCCCAGTAGGGCAGGGAGGGGTCGTACTCCCAGTGCGCGTGCTCGGCGAGCTTCGCGGCGGTGTCGCGCTCGATGAGCGGGGCGGGGTCCATGCCCCATTCACGCAGAGTGGTGAGGGACCAGGTGGTCGCGGTCCAGGGCTGGCCGGGCAGCTCGAGGTTCTCGGGATCGTCGAAGAACCCGGCGGGGAAGAACGCGCCCCCGGCCCACAGCCCGGTCTCCGGGTCCTGGTGGTCCAGCAGCCTCGCCCCGAAGCCCTCGTGGGGGATGCGCGCGCGGGTCGCCTCCCACACCTCGGGCGGCTGGTCCAGCAGATCGCGCTCGACCTGCCAGCGCAGGGCGGGGTCGGTGTCGAGGAGCCAGGAGACGACGTCGGTGGGAGCCACCCTGGGATCCTCCCCGCGAACCGCGGCGCGGGCAACCCCGCCCGCCGCCTAGTCTGCGCTCATGCTGCGCCCCGTCTCGGCCGGGGTCATCTCCGGTCTCGTCGCGTTCACGAGCTCCTTCGTCGTCGTCCTCGCGGGTCTCGAGGGGGTCGGCGCCTCGCCCGCGCAGGCGGCGAGCGGGCTGCTCGCAGTGAGCGTGCTGATGGGGCTGTGCTCGATGCTGCTCTCCCTGCGCACCCGTCTGCCGATCACGGTGGCCTGGTCCACCCCGGGCGCGGCGCTGCTCGCGGCGACGGGCGCGGTGGACGGCGGCTGGCCCGCCGCAGTCGGTGCGTTCGTGCTGGTCGGGGTGCTGATCGTGCTGACGGGGCTGGTGCCCGCGCTCGGCGCACTGATGGCCCGGATCCCGACCCCGATCGCGCAGGCGATGCTCGCCGGGGTGCTGTTCCAGCTGTGCCTGGGCCCGGTGCTCGGCGTGGCCGCGAATCCGCTCGCGGTGGCGCCGGTGATCGTGGTGTGGGCGCTCGCGCAGCGGCTCTCACCGCGCTGGGCCTCCCCGCTCGCGTTCCTCGCCGCGAGCGTCGTGATCGTCGTGTCCCTGACGGCGGCGCCCTCCCCGTCGGCCGCTCCCCCGCTGCTCCCGGCGGTGGAGCTCACCGTCCCGACGCTGACCGTCGGCGCGGTCGTGGGGGTCGCGCTCCCGCTGTACCTGGTGACGATGGCGTCGCAGAACGTGCCGGGCGTGGCGGTGATGCGGAGCCTCGGCTATGAGGTGCCGTGGCGCGCGTCGATGGTGACCACCGGTCTCGGCACGATGATCGGCGCGCCGCTCGGCGGGCACGGCGTGAATCTCGCGGCGATCACTGCCGCTCTCGCGGCCGGGCCGGAGGCCGGGGAGGATCGGGAGCGGCGCTGGATCGCCTCGACCACGTCGGGCGTGGTGCTGGTGCTGTGCGGTCTCGGAGCGACCGCCTTCGCACAGCTGATCGCGCTCGCGCCGGAGGGCGTGATCCCGGCGGTGGCGGGGCTCGCGCTGCTGGGCACCTTCGTGGCCTCGCTGCGCTCCGCGCTCGCGGAGTCCGAGGAGCAGCTCCCCGCCGGGGTGACGGTGCTGATCGCCGCCTCGGGCATCGCGGCGGCGGGGATCAGCGCGGCGTTCTGGGCGCTGCTGGTCGGGCTCGCGCTGCGGGCGCTGCTGCGGGCGGGGCGCCGGACGGGCTCAGCTCACAGCGGGTAGGGCCCGAAGCGGGACCAGGCCACCACCACCGATCCGAGCGCCAGGAGCATCGAGGGGAGCATGGCGCGGAACGGGTCGCCGCGTCGGGCGTGCACGAGCGCGGCGAAGACCATGGTGATCGCGAGGCCGGCGGCCGCCAGCGGCACCAGGACCGTGGCGATGCCGGTGAGCGCGGGGACGACGAGGCCGAGCGCGCCGAGGATCTCCAGGGCGCCGATCCCCTGGATGACGCTGTGGGGGAAGTCCTCGGCGTAGGGGGTCTTCTCGATCTGCTGCTCGCGCGGTGCGAGGAGCTTCATCGCGCCGCTGGCCACGAAGACCGCGGCGAGGGCGAAGGCGAGGATCCACAGGAACGTGTTCATCGGACGGCCTCCTTGTCCCGGGCACCCCAGTATCCCCCTCTCCGCCTCCTGCTGTCAGGAGAGTTCGGCGAAGTGCTGCACGACGGTGCGCACGAGGGAGCCCATCCTCGCCCGCTCCGCCTCCAGGACGGGCAGGTCACGGGCGGTCAGCGCCGCGGAGGTCACGGGACCGACGCTCGCGAGCACCAGCTCGCCCGCCCGGGCGCGCTCCCTCACGGCATCGAGGGTCCCGGCCCGTGCGGCGGCGTCGAGCCAGCCGGTCGCGCCGGGCCCGGAGGTGAACAGCACGGCGTCGGCCCCTCCGGCGCCGGCGAGCCGGGCCGCGCGGGTGAGCGCGGCGGGATCCGACGGCGGCCCCCAGCGGTAGACGGTCAGGCTGACCACCTCGGCGCCGTGCGCGGTGAGCAGCTCGTCGAGCCCGTCGTCGCCGGAGCCGTGGTGCTGGACGGCGATCCGCAGACCGTCCACCCCCGTGCGCAGCAGCTCCTCGCCGAGCTCGGCCGCGGTCTCGGAGGCCGCGACGAAGACGCTGTCCAGCCCCGCCCCGCGCACCGCGCCGTGGGCCTTGGTGCCGCGGGAGTGGATGCGGGAGGCGCCGAGGGCGGCGCGGACGTCCTCGCCGAGCCCGGCGGCGTCGGCCGCCTCGAGCCAGCCGCGCATCCCGACGCCGGTGAGGACGACCGTCGCGTCCGGCGGCGCGGCGATCAGCGCGCGGGTGCGCTCGAGCAGCGTCTCGTCGTCGACGTGCGGGATCGTGGACATCGCGGCGGCGGGCACGACGCGCGCGCCGTGCCGTTCGAGGGCGGCGGCGAGCTCCTCGGAGCGCCGGTCCACTGCGGTGATGACGGTGCGTCCGGCCAGGGCGTCGGAGAGCAGGGTCGTCATGGCGCGCCGGCCCCCGTCAGTCCTTGGCGCGCACGAGGCGCTCGTGCCCGGTCTCCTCGAGCACGGCGATGTCGGAGTTCGCCTTGAGGAACTCGGAGAAGGAGCGGTAGCCGAGGGCCTTCTCGCTGAAGGAGGGGTCCATGCGGCGCATGTGGGACTTCACGGCCGAGCTGTGCAGCCATTCGCTGTCGCCGCGGCCGCCGAGCTGGAGGGCGCGCTCGAGCAGGCGGGTGGCCGACTCGCGGGGGTCCTCCTCGCCCTCGTCCTCGAGCGTGTCGTCGAGGCGGTCCTCGATCTCCTGCGAGGCGGTGCTCGCGCTGCTGTCGACGCCGCTGTGCCGGCTGCGGCCGCCGCGGCGCGAGCCGGAACCGCCGCTGTTCTCGGTGCTCTCGGCGCTGGTGGAGCTCTCGGTGTTCTCGGTGCTCTCTGCGCCGTCGGTGCCGTCCGTGCTGTCGGCGCCGCCCTGGCCGCGCCGGCTGCGGGAGCGCGAGGTCCCGCGTCCCTCCTCGTCCCCGCCGCCGAGGCGCCGGGAGCGGGAGCGTGCGGGGGCGGAGGGCCGCTCGACGCCGGGGAGGTTCTCGTAGGACTCGAACTCGTCGCAGGCGGCGGCGAGGGACTTCGCGGTGGAGCCGGCGACGCCGAGCGCGATCACGTAGCGGCCGAGGCGGCGGCAGCGCTGGGCGAGGGGGACGTAGTCGGAGTCCCCGGCGACGATCACGACGTGGGTGAGGTCGGGCAGGAGGTAGAGGTCCTCGACGGTGTCGACGGCGAGGCGGATGTCGGCGCCGTTCTTGGCGTAGGCCGCGGCGGGGAACAGCTGGACGAGGTCGACGGCGCGGGCCACGAGCTGGCTGCGGTAGACGGCGTTGACCGGCGAGGACCAGTCCGCGTAGGCGCGGGTGAGGGTGAGGGACCCGAAGGAGGCGGCGAAGTCGATCACGGCGCCGACGTCGACGGTCGCCTTCGCGAGCCGCTCGGCGATCTCGGGCTCGGTGGGGTCCTCCGCGATGCGGTGGCGGTCGCGGCTGTACGCCTGCCGTCCGTGCACCCGGTCGTACCAGGACATGACGATGTTGTCGAAATCGAGATATACCGCGACGCGGGGATCCTGTGGGTCAGCCATGCCCCCAGTCTGCCTGGTCGCGGGGAGGACGCGCGAACTGTGGGGTGCGGTGCGAGGGTGCAGGGGGGAGAGTCGACCGGTCGGCCCCGCGCGCCGGCGGCCGACGGGGAGCGGGCAAGGGCGAGCGGGTGGCGGAGCGGGGCCGGACGCTGACGGAGCGCGACCGCCGGGAGAACGCGAGAGCGTCGGGCCGTCGGACGCGGCCCGAGGCGGAACCGCGATATATCGCCTGGCACATTTCCGCACCGCTCGACCATCATCAGTCGAAAGACCTTGCACACATTTTCGAAGAGGATCTCTTTCGCGCATTCACCGAATGCGACTCTACGGAATAGCGTGAAGACACAACCCACAGCCCCACCCCGCGCGACACGCCCTACACCCTACCCCCGACAGACGACGCACTCCCAGCTCAGAATGTGGATGACGCCCCCGTTCCCCCTCCCCGCGCGCGACCTCCCCTCCCCACACCTCACTTGCCCACACCCCGCACACACCATTCTGTGGATACCCCCGGGAGACATCCGAAACTCATCCACACACCTTTCTTCTGTCACACCGACGCCGTAGTCTCGTGACATTCCGGGACGACCGAGGGGGTGGGGACATGAGCACCGCGACGAGCACGCCGGCGAGCGCCGGCGACGACGACACCCACCGCTCCGACATCGGCGGCACACCCCTCGAGCCTGCCGCCCTCGCCTTCCTCGACTCCATCCCCTCCCGTCTGCGCGTAGTCCGGGCCCGCGCGGCGCGCACGCGGGAGGACCTCCCCGCACGCTCGGGCTGCGAGGAGGACATGCGGCTCGGCGAGGCGGCCCAGCGGGTCTGGGACGCCGAGACGGCGAGCGCCCGCGCCCTGGCCGCGCGCCTCCGCGCCCTCGCCGCGCTGATCGAGTCCGAGGGTGGGGACTGCGCGGACGACGTGGACACCCTCCGCGCCGCGATGGCGCTGCGGGTGACGCACGGCGTCGCGCACCGGGAGCTCCTGGCGGCGCACCGCGCGGTGGACCAGCTGCCGCGCACGCTCGCACGCCTGGAGGCGGGTGCGCTGCCCAGCTGGTGGTTCCAGAAGGTGCTGCGCGAGTCGGAGGATCTCGGCGACGAGTCCCGGAGGCTGCTGGACGCGGCGCTCACCGCCTGGCCCGCCGACATCCCCGTCGAGCGCTTCCTCACCCTGCTGCGCGCGCTGGTGCGGCTGCTCGCCGAGCGGGAGAAGGAGCCTTCAGCGCCGGAGGAGGCTCTGCCGCGGGAAGTCGAGCTCACCCCTGACGGGCGCGCCGGGACCGGAGCGGCGTCGCCGCGCGGGCCGATCCCCGAGGTCCTCGCGTTCTGGAAGCGTCTGGACGAAACCGCGCATGCGATCCAGGCCGCACAGCGCAGCGCCCTGCGGGAGGGGACCGAGATCCCCTATGACCTCGACGGCATCGCGAGCGCGACCCAGCGCCCCGTGCCGCTCGACCGGCTCCGCTACGACCTGATGCTGAACGCCGAGTTCGACACCGACGGCGTGCGGGTGCCCGCGCCGCGCTTCCGCCTGAACGTCACCGTGCCGGTGTTCACCCTGCTGGGCCTCTCCGACGCCCCCGGCATGCTGGAGGGCACGATCCCGCTCCCTCCCGCGGTCGCGAGGGAGATCCCGGCGGCGAGAGCGTCTGGTACCGGATCCTCACCGATGCGTGCACGGGAGCCTTCCTGCCGCTGCCCCCGGACCGCTATCCGCCGACGCAGGCCATGCTCGAGCATCTCCGCCTGCGCAGCTCGACCTGTGCGGTCCCCGGCTGCACACGACCGGTCTCCTGGGCCTCCGAGGCCGACCACATCGAGGAGTTCTTCCACGCCGACCCCGTTCGCGGCGGTCGCACCGAGCTCGAGAACCTCCACCTGCTGTGCTGGCAGCACCATCAGGCGAAGACCGCCGGCGATCTCGACCCGACCAGGCTCCCCGTCCCGGTCAGCGGGCCGGAGCCCGGTGAGGGACGCGGCCCGGGACGCACCCGCTGGCGGATCGGCACCCGCGGCGAGCAGGTCATCACGGCCGACGACATCGACCTCGGCACACGACTCGCCGTCGAGGACCTCGACCGCGCCTGGCGGGCCTTCGTCGACCGCCGGACGGCGTCGGCGCCACTGCCGGCTCAGACTCCTCCGCCGACGTCGCCGGCGAGATCGCCGATCCCGAAGGGGCCTCCCGCCCAGGGCGAGCCGGCTGCGCGAGATGAGGAGCCCGGCAGTTCTCCCTACGAGGATCCGCCACCCTTCTGACCTGCGGCGCCACGTCCGGACGCGGGTGACCGCTGCACCGCGCTCAGTCTCGCGGCCTCTGGATCGTCAGCGACCGGCGGCGCCGGTGCACGGTGAGGTACTCCAGTCCGTCCTCCCCCGCCCGGAACCCGCGCACCGTGCGGCGGGGCAGCAGCGCGACGTCCCCGGCGCGCAGCGGCTCCTCGCCGTCCTCCGTCGTGAGCACGCCCTCGCCGCGCACCACGTGCACGAGCGTGTCCACCTCGGCGCCGATGTGGGCGGGGATCTCCTCCCCGGCGGGCAGTCGGATCAGGTTGGAGTCCAGCTCGCGCTCGGGCACGGCGATGGACCAGACGGCGCCGCGGCGCGGCTGTTCGGGCTGCTCCGCGGTGTTGGTGAGGATCGGCATGTCGCACCCTTCCTGCTCTCGATGTCGCCTCCGAACGTACCCCGGCCGCGCCCTCGGGCCGATGCGGCGCGGAGCGGACGCAGGAGAGGCTCGTCAGCATGAACCACGACAGCGCCCGCCGCCTCCCCGTCGTCGCCCAGCTCGCTCTCGCCCTGCTGGGCATCCCGCGCGTGGTCCTGCACGATCTGGACCTGCTGCACGAGGGGACGGCCGTGAACCTGGTGTTCGTCGCGGTGCCGCTGCTGGTATGGGTCGCGGTGGTGCTGGCCTGCCGCGTGACCCGGCCCTTCACCACGCTGCTGCTGGTGGGGCTGCTGCACGGCGCGATGCTGGTCGTGACCCATCAGCTGCTGTGGAACGCCGCCTTCGACGGGGCCCCGCCGCAGCTCGGCGGGAACCTCGCGGACCTCGACCCGACCGCGCAGGCGATCATCCTCCGCCTCACCTCGGTGCCCTCGGGCCTGGTGACGGGCGCGCTGCTCGGCGCGATCACCGGGGCGGCGGCGTGGCTGCTGTCGCGACGGCGACGAGATCCGCTGCCGGGCCGCTGAGCCGCCGGGGCCCGTTCCACACCGCGGTCAGCGGGCGGCGCAGACGCGAGCCCGCCAGCGGCACCCGCAGCAGCTGCCCGCTCTCGAGCCCGGAGCGGACGGCGAGCATGCTGAGCACCGCGGGCCCAGCACCGGAGGCGACGGCGATGCGGACGGCGGCGTTGCTGCCGAGCTCCTGGACGGGCGGGGTCCCGCCCGCCGCGGGGACGAGCTCCTCGAAGGCGTCGCGCGTGCCGGACCCTCCCTCGCGCACCACGAGCGGGGTCGAGGCGAGCTCGTCGAGCTCGAGCGGCCCCTCGCGCAGCGCCCAGGGATGCTCCGGGGCGACGACCACCACGAGCTCGTCCTCGCGCAGCGTCAGCGTGTGCACGTCCCGCGGGAGGCGGGGCGTCTCGACGAAGCCGAGCCGCAGGTGCCCGTCGTGCACCCCGGCGAGGACCTGGGTGGAGTTGAGCACCTCGAGGTCGACCCGGGTGCGCGGGCTGCGGCGGCGCAGCTCGGCCAGCCAGGCGGGCATCAGGTGCTCCGCGATCGTCATCGACACCCCCACGCGCAGCTCGTGCACGCCCTCCTCGCGGCTGTGCCGCAGCCAGTCGGAGAACTGCTCGGCCGCCTCCAGCAGCTGCCGTGCCTGCGCCGCGTACAGCAGCCCGGCGGAGGTGGGGCGGGAGCCGCGCGGGTCCCGCTCGAGCAGGGCGGTGCCCGCCTGCGCCTCGAGCTGGGCG
This sequence comes from Brachybacterium sp. AG952, assembly GCF_004362645.1. Taxonomy (NCBI): domain Bacteria; kingdom Bacillati; phylum Actinomycetota; class Actinomycetes; order Micrococcales; family Dermabacteraceae; genus Brachybacterium; species Brachybacterium sp. AG952. Next base: position 71,831 of record NZ_SNXV01000006.1, read on the forward strand.
ATCATCCGGCTCGCATTGGGCTGATGGATCCCGGCGCGCCGGGCGCCGGCGCCGAGCCCGCCCTCGTCCACCACGGCCACGAACAGGGCGAGGGCCGACAGGTTCGGCAGAGAGGCTGGCATATCAGAACTATATGCCCTGCTGGTGAACTGCCGACTACCGGCAGGTCAGAGGCGATGGAACCGTGGACGTCATGCCCTCCGCCCCCTCGCACACCCTCTCCTCCGGCGCCGTCCCCTCGACGCCGACGCCCTCGACGTCCCCGGCCCCCTCGATCCTGCCGGGCCTCGCGCTCGCCCTCGGCGTCGCGGTCGTCTCGATGCTCGTCGCACCGCTGCTGCCGGGGATCAGTGCCCTGGTCCTCGCGATCGTCGTCGGCGTGGTGCTCGCGAACGTCGTCCCGCTCCCCCGGGCCGCGGCGCCGGGTCTCGCGATCGCCTCGAAGAAGCTGCTGCGCGCCGGGATCGTGCTGCTGGGACTCCAGGTCGCACTCGGCGACCTGGCCTCCCTCGGCATCGGGATGCTGCTGGTCGTGGTCGCGGTGGTGGGGGTCGGCATCCTCGGGACCGTGCTGCTGGGCCGGCTCGTCGGCGTCGGCCGTCACCTCACCGTGCTGATCGCCTGCGGGTTCTCGATCTGCGGCGCGGCGGCGGTCGCGGCGGCCGCGGGCGTCACGGATCCGGACGACGAGCGCGAGGAGGACACGGTCACGGCCGTGGCGCTGGTGGTGCTGTGCGGTTCGCTGATGATCGTGCTGGTGCCCGCGGCCGCCGCACTGATGGGCCTGCACGGCGAGACCGCCGGTCCCTGGGCGGGCGCCTCCATCCACGAGGTCGCCCAGGTCGTCGCCGCGGGCGGCGCGATCGGCGGGGGCGCGGCGCTCACCGTCGCCGTGATCGTGAAGCTCGCCCGCGTGCTGATGCTCGCGCCGGTGATGGCGGTGATGTCGATGCAGCAGCGCCGGCACGGCGCGAAGGACGGGAAGCAGCCGCCGCTGGTGCAGCTGTTCGTGGTCGGCTTCCTCGCCATGGTGCTCGTGCGGTCCTTCATGCCGCTCCCGGAGCCGGTGCTCGAGGCCGGGTCGCTGCTGCAGACCCTCCTGCTCGCCGCGGCGATGTTCGCGCTCGGCACCGGGGTGAGGATCTCGCTGCTGAAGCAGGTGGGACCGCGCCCCTTCCTCCTCGCCGCGCTCTCGACCGCGCTCGTCGCCTCGGTCGCGCTCGGCGGGGTGCTGCTCGTCGCCTGAGGACTTCCGTCCCATGAACCCGCATCTGCGCCGCTATGGTGGTCCTCATGACGCAGATGCGGGTTCGTGATGCCGCCACCTTCCTCGGGATGAGTGAGGACACCGTGCGACGGTGGATCGAGAAGGGGACCCTCGAGGCGACCCACGACGCGAGCGGCCGGAAGGTGCTCGAGGGGGTCGAGGTCGCGCGCCTCGCCCGGGAGCTGGCGGTGACGCCCGAGCTGCACGGCACGACCGCCTCCTCCGCCCGGAACCGCTTCACGGGGCTGGTCACCCGGGTCGTGACGGACACCGTGATGGCGCAGGTCGAGCTGCAGTGCGGTCCTTTCCGCGTCGTCTCGCTGATGAGCAGCGAGGCCGCCCGGGAGCTCGGGCTGGAGCCCGGCAGGGTCGCCAGCGCCGTCGTGAAGGCCACGCAGGTCGTGATCGAGGCGGAGCCGTCATGAAGACCCTGCTCCGCTCCGCGGCCGCCGCCGCGGCGATCGCGCTGACCGCCGCCGCGTGCGGCTCCGGCGACCCCGCCGAGGACCCGGCCGCCGCACCGGTCACCCTCCACGTCTTCGCCGCCGCCTCCCTGCAGGAGCCCTTCGAGGAGCTCGGCGAGCAGTTCGAGTCCGAGCACGAGGGCGTCACGGTCGAGTTCAGCTTCGCCGGCTCCTCCACGCTGGTCGAGCAGATCCAGCAGGGCGCCCCGGCCGATGTCTTCGCCTCTGCGGACACGAAGAACATGGACAAGCTCACCGACGCCGGCCTCGACGCGGCGGATCCCGTCGACTTCACCACGAACACGCTGAGGATCGCGGTGCCGGCCGGGAACCCCGCGGGCGTCACGGACCTCGCCTCCCTCACCGGCGACCTGAACCTCGTCGTCTGCGCGCCGGAGGTGCCGTGCGGCGCGGCGACCGGGACGATGGAGGAGGCGGCGGGACTCGAGTTCGCCCCGGTCAGCGAGGAGCAGTCCGTCACGGACGTGCTGAACAAGGTCACCAGCGGCGAGGCCGATGCGGGCCTGGTCTACGTCACCGATGTGGAGAAGGCCGGCGACGCCGTCGAGGGGATCGACTTCCCCGAGGCGCAGGAGGCCGTGAACACCTACCCCATCACCACCGTCGACGGCTCGGCGAGCCCGGAGCTGGGCCAGGAGTTCGTCGACCTCGTCACCGGCGAGGAGGGCCAGGAGGTCCTCGCCGGATACGGCTTCGGCGGCGCATGAGGACCCTCCCCCGCTGGATCCTGCTGCCGGCCGGGCTCGGCGCGCTGCTGGTCGTCCTGCCGCTCGCGGCGATGGCGCTCCGGGTCGAGTGGAGCGACTTCTGGGCCCTGATCACCTCGGAGTCCTCGCTCGCGGCGCTGCGGCTGAGCCTGCAGACCTCACTGACCAGCGCCGCGGCCTGCGTGCTGCTGGGCGTGCCGATGGCGCTGCTGCTCGCCCGCACCGACGGACGCGGCATGTCGCTGGTGCGCTCGCTGGTGCTGATCCCGCTGGTCCTGCCGCCGGTGGTCGGCGGCATCGCACTTCTGTACACCTTCGGGCGCCAGGGACTGCTGGGCCGGCACCTGGAGGTGCTGGGTGTGCAGATCGCGTTCTCCACCACCGCGGTGGTGCTCGCGCAGACCTTCGTGGCCCTGCCCTTCCTGGTGCTCAGCCTGGAGGGGGCTCTGCGCACGGCCGGCACCCGCTACGAGCGAGCCGCCGCCTCGCTCGGGGCGCGCCCCTCCCGCGTCCTCACCCACGTCACGCTGCCGCTGGTGCTGCCCGCCCTGCTCTCCGGCACCGTGCTCTCCTTCGCCCGTGCGCTCGGGGAGTTCGGCGCGACGATCACCTTCGCCGGCTCCCTGCAGGGCACCACCCGCACCCTGCCGCTGGAGATCTACCTGCAGCGCGAGAGCGATCCGGAGGCCGCGGTGGCGCTCTCCTTCGTGCTGATGCTCGTCGCGGTCGCGGTGATCGCCCTCGCGCACCGGAGGCGGAGCGCATGAGCCTCGTGCTGCGCGCCGCCGTCGCCGAGCGCCATGTCGAGCTCGACCTCGAGGTCGGACACGGCGAGACCCTCGCCCTCGTCGGCCCGAACGGCGCCGGGAAGTCGACCGCGCTGTCGCTGATCTCCGGGGACCTGCGCCCCAGCTCCGGCTCGGTCTCCCTCGACGGCCGGATCCTGGCCGACGAGGGGACCTGGGTGCCGCCGCATGACCGCCGCGTCACCACCCTGAGCCAGGACCCGGTGCTCTTCCCGCACCTCTCGGCGCTCGGGAACGTCGTCTTCCCGCTGAGGGCCCAGGGCGTCCCGCGCGGGGACGCGAGGCGCCGGGCGCTCGAGCACCTGGACGCCCTGGGCCTCGCCGATCTCGCCGCCCGCCGCCCCGCCCAGCTCTCCGGCGGACAGGCGCAGCGGGTCGCGATCGCGAGGGCGCTCGCGGCGGATCCCCGGCTGCTGCTGCTTGACGAGCCGATGGCTGCGCTGGACGTCGACGTCGCGCCCGCGCTGCGCGAGCAGCTGCGCGGATTCCTCGCAGGCCGCACGGCGATCGTCGTCACCCACGACGTCCTGGACGCGCTCTCGCTCGCCGAACGCGTCGTGGTGCTCGAGCAGGGCCGGCAGGTCGACGCGGGGCCGACGACCGAGGTCCTCGCCCGACCGCGCTCGGCCTTCGCGGCACGGCTGGCGGGGCTGAACCTCGTCGCGGGCCGATGGGACGGGCACCGGATCGAGCTCGAGGGCGGCGGCCGCCTCTCGGCGAAGAGCCCCCTCGTCCCCGGCACCGCGGTGCTCGCCGCCTTCCGCCCCGCCGCGGTGCGCCTCGCCGAGCAGGGGCTCCCCCGCACCGTCCGCTCCCTGACCCCGCACGGCGACCTGGTCCGGGTGCGCACCGAGGATCTCGCCGCGGACCTGTCCCCGCAGGACGCCGCCGCCCGGCATCTCGCCCCCGGCACGGCGGTGCATCTCGCGGTCGCCCCTGAGGACGTGACAACCTACCTCGCATGATCGACCTGCGCGCCCTGCACCGCGAGCTGCTCGCCCGGCACGGCCCGCAGGGCTGGTGGTGGCCCGGCGAGGAGCCCTTCGAGATCGCGCTCGGCGCGGTGCTGGTCCAGCGCTCCCGGTGGGAGCAGGCGGCGCAGGCCCTCGCCGCACTCACCGCCGCCGGACTGCGCGAGCCCGCCCGGCTCGCGTCGGCCGACGAGGAGCACGTGCGGGAGCTGGTCCGCCCGGCCGGCTTCCCGCGCACGAAGCCGCGGCGCATGCAGGCGCTCGCGGCGTGGTGGGCCGGCCGTGCCGCGGCCGCCGACGAGCTGGACGACACCGCCCTCCGCCGAGAGCTCCTCTCCGTCGAGGGCGTCGGCGAGGAGACGGCCGATGCGATCTCGCTGTACTGCTTCGCCCGGCCCGCCTTCCTCTGCGACGAGTACGCGCGGCGGGCCCTGCGCGAGCGCGGCGCAGAGGTCCCGGGCACCTACCGGGCCTTCGCCCGTGCGCTCGTCCCGGCGCTCGAGGAGGCGGCCTTCACCGTGCCGGAGCTGGCGGAGCTGCACGGCCTGATCGTCGAGGAGGGGAAGCTCAGAGCGCGTCCAGCAGCTCCCGCACCGCAGCGTTGAACGCGGCCGGATCCTCGAGGTTCGGATAGTGGCCGACGCCGTCGAGCTCCACGTACCGCCCTCGCGGGGCCGTCTCGGCGAGGCGGCGACCGCTGCGTCGGTGGTCGTCGCCGTCGAGCGCTCCGCCGAGCGCGAGGACGGGGATGCGCAGATCTCCGACGCGCTCCCAGGTCCCGGTCACCGGGGTCGGCGGGTGCGGGGGCACGGGCGCCCCGTTCTCGTCGAGCCGGAGATGCTTGTCCAGCGTGCTCCGTGCCATCTCCTGGATCAGATCGCGGAGAGCGGGGTCGACCTGGTCGAGAGTGCGATGGGGGCCGGCGGTGAAGCGCTGCAGCACGTCGATCCAGGCCTGCGCCGAACCGCCGGACTCGGCGGCCCTCCAGTCGGCGAAGGCCTGCAGGGCCCAGGGATCGGTGAACTCGATCTCGCTGGTCCCGGTCCCGCCCACCAGGATCCCGGCGACGCGCTCCGGGTGCTCGAGGGCGAGGTCGCCGGCGGTGCTCCCGCCCATGGAGATGCCCGCCGCGACCACCGTCTCGATCCCCAGCGCATCGAGCAGGGCGACCACGTCGTCGACGAGCCGGTAGGGCGCCTCCGCGTCGGAGGAGCCGCCGTGCCCGCGGGCATCGGGGACGAGGACGCGCCGCTCGGGGAAGGCGCCGAGCTGCGGACCCCACATCCGGGAGTCGACGGCGCCGCCGTGCAGCAGCAGGAGCGGCAGGGCGTCCGGATCCGTGCCGGGCAGGTCGAGATAGGAGATGCGCTGGTCGGGGAGGTCGAGGTGGATCGGGGCGGGGTGCGTCATCGCAGCGTTCATGACACCCAGGGTGTCATCTCCCGCTGTGGATGACAACCCAGGTGTCATACTGGGTCGATGGACAACCCTCCTCTCGCCCCGGAGGCCCTCGCGCCCCGCCTCGCCGAGGTCTATGTCGCCCTCGGCCCCGTCTACCGCCGCGTCGCTCGCCTCGTGGAGCAGGACGAGCAGGTCAGCGGACTCTCCGTCGGGGTGCGCAACGTCCTGGACCAGCTCCGCCGGGACGGGGAGCGCACGGTCCCGCAGCTCGCCCGCGCCCAGGACCTCAGCCGTCAGTACACCCAGCGCATGGTGGACCAGGCGGCGGCGGACGGCCTCGTCGAACTGATCGAGAACCCCGCCCACCGCCGCTCCCGCCTCGTCCGCCTGACGCCGGCGGGCGACGCCGCGATCACCGCGGTGATCGAGCGCGAGCTCTCCCTGCTCGAGCGGGTCGGCGGCGACCTCACCGCCGCGGAGCTCGACGGCACCCTGCGCGTGCTGCACCATATGGACCTCGCACTGATCGCCCTCGAGGAGGACGACCGATGACCAGCACCCCTCCCTCGCCTACGAGGCGGTCCTCGAGGCGCTCCATCCCCTCGCCTACCGTCTGAAGCTCCGCTCGAAGCAGGAGCTCGGCCGGGGGCGCTGCCTGCAGACCCTGCACATCGGCCCCTACGACGAGGAGGGCCCCGTGCTCGAGCGGATGCACCACGAGAAGATCACCTCCCGGGGACTTGCGATGACGGGGCGTCATCACGAGATCTACCTCGGCGACCCGCGCCGCGCGGCGCCCGAGCGCCTGCGCACGATCCTGCGCCAGCCGGTGCGCTGAGCCTCCCGACACAGCAGAAGGGCCCCGGCTCTGCCGGGGCCCTTCTGACGAGTCACTGTCTCACGAGATTCTCGAGTGGAGCTAAGGGGATTCGAACCCCTGACCTCTTCCATGCCATGGAAGCGCGCTACCAACTGCGCCATAGCCCCGTATCGGGTGCCGCCCCATCAGGCGACTCGTCGAGAATACCCCGCTTCCCCGCTCAGGTGAAATCGGGAGGCAGGTTGTGTGACAGCAACCTCATCAGGCCCTCCGTCGGCTCCGCATGGAGCGGCTCGAGCACCGAGCGGTGGCAGTTCTCGAGCCCGGCGATGCCGCGGAATCCGCGCATGTCCAGACCCAGCAGGGCCGTGATCCCGAGCGTGATCGCCGCGCCGTGGGCGACGACCATGACGGTCCTCTCGGGGTTCTCCTCCAGCAGGCGGCGGCAGCCGGCGGCGACGCGCTCGCCCACCTCGGGGCGGTCCTCGATATCGAGGCCCGTGATCGGCCGATGGGCGCGCCAGTCGGCGTGCTCGGAGGGCCAGCGGCTGCGGATGTCCTCCCCGCGCAGGCCCTCCCACTGCCCGAAGCTGCGCTCGAGGAAGGCCTCATCGGTGGTGACCTGGAGCCCGCAGGCGCGCGCGATCGCCCCGGCGGTGTCGCGGGCGCGCGACAGCGGCGAGGAGACGATGACGTCGGGTGGGGAGGCGGCGACGGTGCGGGCGAGCGTCTCGGCCTGGTGACGGCCGTTCTCGTTCAGGGGGATGTCGACCTGTCCCTGCAGGCGGCCCTCCCGGTTGTGCTCGGTCTGGCCGTGACGCACGAGGACGAGCCGGGTGCGATGGGCGGGCCTCACTCGGGGCGGCCCTCGTCGATCCGGAGATCGAGCACGGGGGCGTCGCGCCACAGCCGCTCGAGGGCGTAGAAGGCGCGGTCCTCGGCGTGCTGGACGTGCACGACGATGTCGCCGTAGTCCAGCAGCACCCAGCGCGCATCGCGCTCGCCCTCGCGGCGCAGCGGCTTGCGGCGGCGCTCGGTCAGCAGCGCCTCCTCCACTCCGTCGACGATCGCGGAGACCTGGCGCTCGGAGTCCCCGCTGCACACCAGGAAGACGTCGGTGATGACCACCAGCTCCGAGACGTCCAGGCCGATGACCTCCTCGGCGAGCTTGTCGGCGGCGGCCTGGCCGGCCACGCGGGCGAGGTCGAGGGATTCTTCGGGAGCGGTCACGCTGCGGGGTCCTCCAGGACGAGGTGGGCGGGAGTCGTGTCGAGCAGGGCGGTGGCGGAGGCCGAGGCCTCCGAGGGCGAGAGCACGCCGGTCAGCAGCAGGGCGACCAGCGCGATCAGCGCGAGCGCGATCAGCACCCACACCAGCCACAGCAGGCGGCGGCCGCCCGCGCTCTCGGGCCGGTGGAGCACCTTGCCGTCGAAGCGCGGTGCGGGGCGCGGATCGGGCGCGTCGGTGACGGAGAGCTCGCCGAGCTCGACGCCGTCGCTGTCGCGGACGATCTCCGCCTCCGCGGCGCGGGGCGCGGGGGCGCCGACGGGCTCCGGGGCGGGCTGGTCGCTGAGCTCGATGATGCGGGCGCGGCGACCGAACTTGCGCAGGGCGGGCACCGGCGCGTCGGCGTCGGGCGGGGGCACGGCACCGCGGCGTCCCGGGGCCTCGGGGCTCGGCTCGGCGCCGGCGAGCTCCTCGGGGCTCAGCGCACGGGCGCGGCGGCCGCGCCGCGGGGTGGTCTCCGGCTCGGTCATCGGCCGTCACCTCCTGTGTAGAGCGCGTACTTGTTGATGTATTGCACGACCCCGTCAGGCACCAGGTACCAGACGGGGGCGCCGGCGGCGACGCGGGTGCGGCAGTCGGTCGAGCTGATCGCCATGGCGGGCACCTCGATCAGGGTGACGCCGTCGTCCGGCAGTCCCGAGGTGTCCAGCTCGTGCCCCGGCCGGGTGACGCCGACGAAGTGCGCGAGCTGGAAGATCTCCTCGGTGTCCTTCCAGGTCAGGATGTTCTGGAGCGCGTCCGCGCCGGTGATGAAGAAGAGGTCCGCGTCGGGGTGCTCGGCGTGCAGCTCGCGCAGCGTGTCGATCGTGTAGGTCGCGCCGGGACGGTCGACGTCCACGCGCGAGACGGTGAAGACCGGGTTCGCGGCGGTCGCGACGACGGTCATCAGGTAACGGTGCTCCGGGTCGGAGATCTCCTGCGACGCCTTCTGCCAGGGCCGGCCCGTGGGCACGAACACGACCTCGTCGAGCGCGAAGACGCTCTGCACCTCGCTGGCGGCGACGAGGTGGCCGTGATGGATGGGATCGAAGGTCCCGCCCATCACGCCGATCCGTCGTCGCTGCAGCTCCACCGGTCTCAGCGGTCGGTGTCGGAGTCGGTGTCCGCGTCGTGCTTCTTGTCGAGGCTGCGGTGGTGCGCACCCCCGGTGAGCCAGGTGATGGCCAGCATGGTCATCAGGATGGCGAACGCACCGATCCCGATGAAGGGTGCGGGGATGCCCTCGCTCGCGCCGGCGCCGGACTCGGCGAGGATCATGAGCTGGTCGATCATCTTCTAGAAGGCCTTTCCTCGAGTGACCGGCCCATCATCCCACAGCGCGGGCGGGGTGCCGGCCGGAACCCGCCGGGTGGGAGTGGGGTCACGGGCGCACGTGGCCCTGACCGACCACGAGCCACTTGGTGGCGGTGATCTCGCTCAGCCCCATCGGGCCGCGGGCGTGGAGCTTCTGGGTGGAGATCCCGATCTCGGCGCCGAATCCGAACTCTCCGCCGTCGGAGAAGCGGGTGGAGGCGTTGGCCATGACCACGGCGGAGTCGACCTCGGCGAGGAAGCGCTGCTGGGAGACGAGGTCGCGGGTGAGGATCGACTCGGTGTGGCCCGAGGAGTGGGCGCGGATGTGCGCGAGCGCCGCGTCGAGGTCGTCGACGACGGCGACGGCGAGCTCGAGGGCGAGATACTCCACGTCCCAGTCCTCCTCCGTCGCGGGGACATGCTCGACGCCCGCCGGCAGCAGCGCGGCCGCCCGCTCGTCCACGTGCAGGCGCACGCCGGCCTCCGCCAGAGCGGTGCCGAGCCGCGGCAGCGCCTCGGCGGCGACGTCCTGGTGGACCAGCAGCGTCTCCAGCGCGTTGCACACCCCGACCCGCTGGGTCTTGGCGTTGAGCACGATCTGCTCGGCCTGGTCGAGGTCGGCGCTCGCGTCCACCAGCACGTGGGTGGTGCCGGTGCCGGTCTCGATGACGGGCACCTGGGCGTTCTCGACCACGCGGCGGATCAGGCCAGCGCCGCCGCGCGGGATCAGCACGTCGACCAGCCCGCGGGCACGCATGAGCACGTCGGCGCCCTCGCGGCCGTGCGCATCGATCCCGACGACGAGATCCTCCGGCAGCCCGCGCTCGGCGAGCACGTCCCGCAGCACCGCGATCAGCGCGGTGTTGGAGTGCAGGGCCGCGGAGCCGCCGCGCAGCACGACGGCGCTGCCGGCCTTGAGCGCGAGGCCGGCGGCGTCGACCGTCACGTTCGGGCGCGCCTCGTAGACCATCCCGATCACGCCCATCGGCACCCGCACCTGGCGCAGCTCGAGGCCGTTGGCGAGCACGGAGCCTCGCACCACCTCGCCGACGGGGTCGGGCAGCGCGGCGGCGTCGCGCAGCTGCTGCGCGATCGACGCGATCCGCTGCGGGTCCAGGGCGAGCCGGTCGCGCAGACCGGCGGCCATGCCGGACTCGTCGGCGGCGGCGAGGTCCTGGGCGTTGGCGGCGACGATCTCGTCGGCGCGGGCGACGAGCGCCTCGGCCATGGCGTGCAGCAACGCGTCCTTCTCGGCGCGGCGGAGGCGGGCGAGCACGGGCTGGGCGTCCTTCGCGGCGCGGGCGGCGCCGCGGACGGCCGACTCGACGGAAAGCAGCTGATCGTCCATGGCCCGAGTCTACGAGCGGGACGTCCAGGGAGCCCGGGGCGTCCGCCCAGGGAACATGCGGCAGGGGACCCTAGCCTCGGTCGGTCCGCCCCTCTCCCGAGCCCCGAGGTGATCGCCTGCATGGACGCCGTACTCCACCTGGTCGAGGTGGTCATGGCCTCGCCGTGGCTGTACGTCCTGCTCTTCGCGGTCGTCGCGGCGGACTCGGTCTTCCCGGTCTTCCCCGGGGAGACGGTGGTGATTACCGCCGGCGCCTATGCGGTCGCGCAGGAGTCGCCGCATGCGCTGGTGCTGATCCCGGTGACGATGGCCGCGGCGCTGAGCGGTGACCTGATCGCCCATCACGTGGGCCGCGGCGCCGGGCCGGTGACCAGACTGCTCCGCGCGCGACGTGCCGGCGACAAGCTCCTGACCTGGGCGGAGAACGGCCTGAACACGCGCGGCGGCGCCCTCATCGTCACCGCCCGGTTCATCCCCGGCGGGCGCACCGCCACCTCGATCGCCTCGGGCATGATCCGCTACCCGCGGCCCCTCTTCGCGGGCTTCGCCCTGCTGGCCGCGACCGCCTGGGCGCTGTACAACGTCGGGATCGGGATGGCCGGCGGGCTGCTGTTCCGCGAGCGGCCGCTGCTGGGCGTGGTGCTCGGCATCGCGCTCGCGCTCGTGCTGAGCTGGCTGATCGAGCGGATCCGCTCCGGCCGGGAGACGCGGTCCCGCGTCCTTCAGAGCACCACCAGCTGATCGCGGTGGATCGCGGGGCGGCGGTACCGCTCCCCCAGCAGCTCCCGCGCCTCGTCGGTGCCGCGCCCCGCCATGGCCCGCAGCTCGTCGGAGCTGAAGGAGGTCAGGCCGCGGCCGATCACGGTGCCGTCCGGGGCGGCGACGTCCACGGGCACCCCCGCGGGGAAGGTCCCCTCCACCCGGGTGACGCCGACGGCGAGCAGCGAGCGACGGCGCGAGCGCACGGCGCCGGCCGCGCCCTCGTCCAGGTGCAGCGTCCCCGCGCCGCGGGTCGCGAAGCGCAGCCACACCAGGCGCGAGCGGCGACGGCCGTGATGGGCGGGGAAGAAGGTGCCGACGTCCCGGCCCTCCACCGCCTCGGCGAAGCGCTCCGCGGAGGTCATCAGCGCCGCGGTGCCGGTGGTGGAGGCGAGCTGGGCGGCCGACAGCTTCGTGACCATGCCGCCGGTGCCGACCTTCGAGCCGACCGAGCCGATGCTCACCCCGGCCAGGCGCGCCACGTCCTCGACCACGCCGATCCGCTCCGCACCGGGTTCGCGGGGCGGGGCGGTGTAGAGGGCGTCGACGTCGGTGAGCAGGATCAGCGCGTCGGCGCCGAGCAGCTGCGCGACGAGCGCCGCGAGGCGGTCGTTGTCCCCGAAGCGGATCTCGTGGGTGGCGGTGGTGTCGTTCTCGTTGACCACCGGCACGGTGCCGAGCTCGAGCAGGGCCTCCAGGGCGCTGCGTACGTTGCGATAGGTCTGGGGGCGGATCACGTCGGACTCGGTGAGCAGGACCTGCCCGGTGGTCCGCTCGTGCACGGCGAAGGCGCGGGACCAGGCGGTGGCGAGCAGGGCCTGGCCCACGCTCGCGGCGGCCTGCTGCAGCGGCACCGAGGTGGGCCGCTCCGGCAGTCCCAGCGGGCCGAGCGCGGCCGCGATCGCCCCGGAGGAGACGAGCACCAGCTCCGTGCCGCGCGCCGCGAGCGTCGCGGCGACCTCCGCGACGCCGTCGAGGCGAGACTGGTCCAGCCTCCCCCGTGCGTCGGTCAGGCTCGAGGAGCCGATCTTCACGACGATGCGGCGGGCGCCGACGAGCTCCTCGCGGGCAGTGAGACGGGCGGGCTGACGCAGCTCCGCCACGCTCACCGCTGACCGTCCCCGTCGCTCGAGGGATCGGCCCAGTGGCCGGACCTCCGCTCCGCCTCCATCGAGGCGAGACGGTCCATGCGGGCGGCGGTGCGGGCCTTCTGCTCCTCGCGCTTCTGCTCGCGGGTGGGGCGGTGGTGGTCCTCGAGCCGGTCGTCGGTGCCGCGGCGGCCGAGCATCTCGGCGCCGCCCACCATCGTCGGCTCCCAGTCGAAGACGACCGCGTCGTCCCCGGGGCCGATCAGCACGGTGGAGCCGGCGACGGCCCCGGCGGAGAACAGCCCGTCCTCGACGCCGAGCTTCGCGAGGCGGTCGGCGAGGAAGCCGACGGCCTCGTCGTTGGTGAAGTCGGTCTGGCGCACCCAGCGCTCGGGCTTGTCGCCGCGGACGCGGAAGGCGGTGCCGCCGTCGTACTGCTCCGTGACGACCTCGAAGGAGGCCCGATCCGCGCCGCGCGGGGTGAGGACGACCGGCGCCGGCTCAGGAGCGGGCAGGGCGGCGCGCGCCTGCTCGACGAGCTCGCCGAGCAGGAAGGACAGCTCCCGCAGCCCCTTGCGGGAGACCGCGGAGACGTCGAGGATCGGCATCTCCCGCTCCCCCAGCCGCTCGCGGACGAGGTCGGCCATGTCGGCGCCGTCGGGCAGGTCGGTCTTGTTCAGCACGACCACGGCGGGCCGCTCCATGAGCGGCACGCGGGTCTCCGCCTCCTCGTCCAGGCTCGCGGCATAGGCGGCGAGCTCGGACTCGATGATCTCGAGGTCGCTGACGGGGTCACGGTCGGACTCGAGCGCGGCGGCGTCCAGCACGTGCACCAGCACGTGGCAGCGCTCGATGTGGCGCAGGAAGTCCAGCCCGAGGCCCTTGCCCTGGCTGGCGCCGGGGATCAGCCCCGGCACGTCGGCGATCGTGTACCGGTGCTCTCCCGCCTCGACCACGCCGAGGTTCGGCACCAGGGTCGTGAACGGGTAGTCGGCGATCTTCGGGCGGGCGGCGCTCATCGCCGCGATGAGCGAGGACTTGCCGGCGCTGGGGTAGCCCACCAGCGCCACGTCCGCGACGGTCTTCAGCTCGAGCACGAGGGTGCGCTCCTGGCCCGGCTCGCCGAGCAGCGCGAAGCCGGGGGCCTTGCGCTGCTTCGAGGCGAGGGCCGCGTTGCCGAGGCCGCCGTTGCCGCCGCGCGCGGCGACGTAGCGGGTGCCGATGCCCACGAGGTCGGCGATCACGGTGCCGTCCTCCTCGGTGACCACTGTGCCGTCGGGCACGGGCAGCACGAGGTCCTCGCCGTTCGCGCCGTGGCGCAGGTCGCCCTTGCCGAAGCCGCCGCCGGTCGCGCGCTGGTGCGGCTTGTGGTGGTACTCCAGCAGCGTCGTGGTCGAGGCGTCGACCTCGAGGATCACGTCGCCGCCGCGGCCGCCGTCGGCGCCGTCGGGGCCCGCGAGGGGCTTGAACTTCTCGCGCCGGATGGAGGCGGCGCCGTGCCCGCCGGATCCTCCGACGACCTGCAGTCGGACGCGGTCGACGAATGTGGCCATGGGTGCTCTCCGAGGGTCGAGGGTGCCGTGGGGGTGGATAAGCGACGAGGGGCGGAGCGATCGGCTCCGCCCCTCGAAGGACGCTGGGTGCCCCGGGTCCGGGGCGGCGTGTCAGACGGTCTCGACGACGCTGACCACGCGACGGTCGCGCTTGCGGCCGAACTCGACGGTGCCCGCGGTGAGCGCGAACAGGGTGTCGTCGTTGCCGCGGCCCACGCCGTCGCCGGGGTGGATCTTGGTGCCGCGCTGGCGGACGAGGATCTCGCCGGCGCCGACGACCTGGCCGCCGAAGCGCTTCACGCCGAGGCGCTGGGCGTTGGAGTCACGGCCGTTCTTGGAGGAGCTGACGCCCTTCTTAGATGCCATCTGGGATCAATCCTTTGTCTGGTCGAGGGATCGCTCAGGCGATGCCCGTGATCTTCAGCCGGGTGAGCTCCTGGCGGTGGCCCTGGCGCTTCTTGTAACCGGTCTTGTTCTTGTAGCGGAGGATGCGGATCTTCTCGCCGCGGAGGTCCTCGACCTTCTCGGCGGTGACCTTGACCTTCGCGAGCTCGGCCTGGGCGGAGGTGACCTTGTCACCGTCGACCAGCAGCACGGGAGCGAGATCGATGCTGTCGCCCGCCTCGCCTGCCACGCGGTTGATCACGATGGTGTCACCGACCGACACCTTCTCCTGACGACCGCCTGCGCGGACGATTGCGTACACCACGTCACGTCTCCATCTTGTGATTCGAATCCAGTCTTCGAGTCGAGCGCCCACTCGGGTGACCACCGCGGACCTGCGACCGTCAACCGTTCCCGGCCGGGGAGCCGGGCGGGAGATGCGGTCGCGCGATGTCCACCGGACGACGACTGCGACGCGTTTGCGCCAGGGGACAGCTTACGATCCCGTGAACAGCCGGTCAACCATGGGACACGCCCCGACCAGCGAGAACGCCGTCACACCGTGTGGAACAGGTCACTGGTCCCCGTCGGGATCGACCACCTGGCCGTCGACGACGACCTCGGGCTGGCTGTGGCTGCCCGAGGCGGCGGCGATCGAGGCGATCGTCGCGCGGGTCAGCGCACGGCTGTCCTCGTCGTCGGCGAGGCGGTGGACGTCGCCGGACTCCTCGGAGCCGCCGGCGTCGCCGCCGTCCTCGTCCTCGTCCTTCGCGCCGCCGCGGCCGCGCCGGCCGCGCCGGCGCGAGGAGCCCTTGGAGCCGTCCTCGCCGCCTCCGCCGCTGCCGCCGCCCTGGGGGTGGCTGTGGCCGCCGTCGGCGTCCATGTCGACCATCATGCCGCGGCCGTGGCAGTGCTCGCAGGTGGTGGAGAAGGTCTCCACCAGGCCCTGGCCCACGCGCTTGCGGGTCATCTGCACCAGGCCCAGCGAGGTCACCTCGGCGACCTGGTGCTTGGTGCGGTCCCGGCCCAGGCACTCCACGAGGCGACGCAGCACGAGATCGCGGTTCGCCTCGAGGACCATGTCGATGAAGTCGATGACGATGATGCCGCCGATGTCGCGCAGCCGCAGCTGGCGCACGATCTCCTCGGCCGCCTCGAGGTTGTTCTTGGTGACGGTCTCCTCGAGGGAGCCGCCGGAGCCGGTGAACTTGCCGGTGTTCACGTCGACGACGGTCATCGCCTCGGTGCGGTCGATGACGAGGGAGCCGCCGGAGGGCAGGTACACCTTGCGGTCCATCGCCTTCAGCAGCTGCTCGTCGATGCGGTGCTTGGCGAAGACGTCCTTCTCGCCGACATGGCGGGTGACGCGCTCGAGCAGGTCGGGGGCGACCTCGGAGACGTAGGAGTGGACGTCGTCGTAGACCTTGCCGCCCTCGACGATCAGGGAGGTGAAGTCCTCGTTGAAGACGTCGCGCACCACCTTGATGGCGATGTCGGGCTCCTGCGAGAGGGCCACGGGCGCGGACCGCGACTTCTGGGACTTCTGGATCTTCTCCCACTGGGCGGTGAGGCGCTCGACGTCGCGGGTGAGCTCCTCCTCGCTCGCGCCCTCGGCGGCGGTGCGCACGATCACGCCCGCGTCCTCGGGGATGATCTGCCGCATGATCTTCTTCAGCCGGTTGCGCTCGGTGTCGGGCAGCTTCCGGGAGATACCGGTCATGGACCCGCCGGGCACGAACACGACGTAGCGGCCGGGCAGGGAGATCTGGCTGGTCAGCCGCGCGCCCTTGTGGCCGATCGGGTCCTTGGTGACCTGGACCAGCACGGGGTCGCCGCTCTTCAGCGCGAGCTCGATGCGGCGCGGCTGGCCCTCGAGGCCCACCGCGTCCCAGTTGACCTCGCCGGCGTAGAGCACGGCGTTGCGGCCCTTGCCGATGTCCACGAAGGCGGCCTCCATGGAGGGCAGAACGTTCTGGACCTTGCCGACGTACACGTTGCCGACCATCGAGGTCTGCGACTTCTGGGCGACGTAGTGCTCGACGAGCACGTCGTCCTCGAGCACTGCGATCTGGGTGCTGCCCTGGCGCTCGCGCACCACCATCGAGCGCTTGACGGACTCGCGGCGGGCGAGGAACTCGGCCTCGGTGATGACGCTGCGGCGACGGCCGGCGTCACGGCCCTCGCGGCGGCGCTGGCGCTTGGCCTCGAGCCGGGTCGAGCCCTTGACGGCCTTGACCTCGTCGCGCGCCTCGCGCACCTTGACCACGGTGTTCGGCGGATCGTCCGGGGAGGAGCCGTCGTCCCCGCTGCTTCCCGAGCGGCGGCGACGGCGGCGACGGCGCGAGCTGGAGCTCGAGCCGCCCGAGGAGGAGCCGGAGCCCTCCTCGCCCGAGCCGTCCTCGGTCTCCTCGTCCTCGGAGGAGTCCTCCTGCGCGCTGTCCTCGGCGCTGCGGTCGCCGCTCTGGGAGTCGTCCTCCCCGCGTCCGCGGCCGCGGCGGCCGCGGCCCCCGCGACGACGGCGGCGGCGCGAGGAGCCCGAGCCGCTCTCGGCGGAGTCGTTGTCGTCGTCGCTGTCGTTCTGGCCCTCGGAGTCGGTGTCCTCGGAGTCGTCCTGGTCCGCGTCCTCGTCCTGCGGCGCGTCCTGCTCGCGGGAGGAGGAGCGGCGGGAGCGGCTGCGGGACCGGCTGCGGCGCGAGGGCTGGGCGTCCTCGTCGCGGGTCTCCTCGGCCTCCTCCTCGTCGCGGGAGTCCGCCTCGTCCTCGTCCTGCGGGGCGACGGTGGTGCGGGGCTGCGGGGTCGGCGCCTGGAAGAGGAGGGAGGCGAAGTCCATCTGGACCTGCTCGCGGCGGCGCGCCCGGTCCTCGTCGACCTCGGGCTCGGCGGCGGAGGACGTCTCGGACGCGGTGCCGGTCGCGGAGGCGAGGGCCTTCAGATCGTCCAGGACCCGGTTCGCGGCGGTCCCCTGCGCCTGCTCCTGCTGCTCGTCGGCCTCGGACTCCGGCGCGGGCTCCGGCTCCTCCGTCGGCTGCGCCGTCGGCGCCTGGAAGGTCGGCGCTCCCGCCGGCGCCCCGGCCCGGCGGCGACGGCGCGTCGGCGCGGCGGGCGCGGGCTCGAGGGGCTCCTCGGACTGGGGGGCGACGACGGTGCGCGGCGCGGCGTCCTCCGGCGCCGCGGCGGGCTCCGGGGTCACGGCGGGGGCGCCGGCCGGGGCTCCCGCGCGGCGGCGTCGCCGCGCCGGGGGCGCTCCGTCGTTCGACGCGTCGTTCTCGGGATTCTGGGTGCTGTCAGCCATGCGGCCGTCTCCTTCTGGAGGGCCAGCGCACCCTGGCCCCGTCTGGTCATCGTCCCTGGGGACGGAAGTCTCTGGCCCTCGCCGTCGCGCAGCTCCACGCGGGAGCGCTGCGATGCCGATCGCGGGGAGCACTGCGGTCGCGGTGAGTCCGCGTGGCCGGTGCTCGACGTCACGACGCCGGGAGGTTCCCCCGCCCGGTACGGAGCAGGAGAGTGCCTCGGCCAGTATGGCACAGCGTGCATCCGCCGCCGCGGAAGGGGGACCATGGTCCCCGGGGCGGTGCGCGCGGCCGCTCTAGTTTTCATGACAGCGTGTCGTCCACTCGGGAGGATCCATGGAAGCCCTCGACCTGGCACGGTGGCAGTTCGGCATCACCACCGTGTACCACTTCATCTTCGTGCCGCTGACGATCGGGCTGTCCCTACTCGTCGCGATCATGAACACCCGCGCCGTGTTCGCGAAGGATCCCGTGCGCAAGGACGCCTGGACCCGGATGACGAAGTTCTTCGGCTCGATGCTGATCGTGAACTTCGGCATCGGCATCGCCACCGGCATCGTGCAGGAGTTCCAGTTCGGGATGAACTGGTCCGAGTACGCCCGCTTCGTCGGCGACGTCTTCGGGGCGCCGCTGGCGCTGGAGGGCCTCGCCGCCTTCTTCCTCGAGTCCGTCTTCCTGGGGCTGTGGATCTTCGGGTGGGGGAAGATGCCCGAGAAGATCCATCTGCTGACGATCTGGGCGGTGGCGCTGGGCACCACGCTCTCGGCCTACTTCATCATCGCCGCGAACTCGTTCATGCAGCATCCCGTCGGCGCGCTGCTGAACCCCGAGACGGGGCGGGCCGAGCTCGACCCCTCGCAGGGCTCGATCCTCGCCGTGCTCACGAACGTCACGGCGATGGCGGCCTTCCCCCACGTCGTCTCCGGCGCCTGGCTCGTCGCCGGTGCGTTCCTCACCGGCGTCGCCTCCTGGCACATGGTGAAGCACCACCGGGCCGCCCGCGAGATGGGGCTCGAGACGGAGGAGGGCCAGGAGCAGCATCGCGCCGCCCGTGACCTCTACCGACCCACCGTCCGCTTCGGCGTGGTGGCGATGTTCGTCTCCGCGATCGTGCTGGTGATCTCCGGCGACTTCCAGGCCCAGATCATGTTCAAGCAGCAGCCGATGAAGATGGCGTCGGCCGAGGCGCTGTGCGAGACGGAGACCGGTGCGAGCTTCTCGATCCTCACCATCGGCGGCCCCGACGCCTTCGCCGAGCAGTGCGGGGACGTCACCCACCTCATCGAGGTGCCGTACGTGACCTCGTTCCTCGCCACCCACACCTTCGATGCGACGCTGCAGGGCGTCGACGACCTCAACGCCCAGTACAAGGAGGAGTTCGGCGAGACCGCGACGAACATCCACGGCGAGGAGGTCGAGGTCGACTACCGCCCGAACCTCTTCGTCACCTACTGGTCCTTCCGCCTGATGATGGGCCTCGCGGCGTTCAGCGGGATCCTCGCCCTCTGGGCGCTGTGGGTCACCCGCGGCAAGGGCGAGAACGCCCGCACGACGGGCTCGAAGGCCTTCCAGTGGTTCGCCGTGCTCGCGATCCCGATGCCGTTCCTCGCCAACTCCGCTGGCTGGGTGTTCACCGAGATCGGGCGTCAGCCCTGGGTCGTCCATCCCAATCCCGACGACCCGACGGTGCGGCTGATGACGCTGCAGGGCGTCTCCGCCCATCCCTCGTGGATGGTGCTCGCCTCG
The DNA here is from genome assembly GCF_004362645.1 of Brachybacterium sp. AG952. NCBI lineage: Bacteria > Bacillati > Actinomycetota > Actinomycetes > Micrococcales > Dermabacteraceae > Brachybacterium > Brachybacterium sp. AG952. The sequence continues at coordinate 91,036 of NZ_SNXV01000006.1, forward strand.
CTGGTCGCCTTCACCCTCGTCTACGGCGTCCTCGCCGTGATCTGGTTCCGGATGATGCAGAAGGCCGCGCTGAAGGGCGCGCCGCTGCCGCAGCGGGACCCGGAGACCGAGGAGCTCGACACGCCCACCCTCTCCTTCGACTACTGAGAAGGGACCCACCTGCTCATGGACACCATGCTCGACCCCACGGTCCTGCAGACCCTCTGGTTCGCGCTGATCGGCTTCTTCTTCCTGGGCTACTTCGTGCTCGAGGGCTTCGACTTCGGCGTGCAGATGAACGTGGCCGCCTTCTGGCGCCGCGGCCCCGGCACCCGCGGCACGATCCTGCGCACGATCGGCCCCGTCTGGGACGGCAACGAGGTGTGGGTGATCACCGGCGGCGCGCTGCTCTTCGCGGCCTTCCCCGAGTGGTACGCCACCCTGTTCTCCGGCTTCTACCTCGCCCTGCTGCTCCTGCTGCTGGTGCTGATCGTGCGGGTGTGCGCCTTCAAGTGGCGCGAGAAGCACGAGGACGACCGCTGGCGCACCTCCTGGGACGTGGTGCACGTGATCGGCGGCTTCGCCCCGGCCCTGCTGTGGGGCGTGGCCTTCTCGAACATCGTCGCCGGCGTCGCGATCGACCAGAACCACTGGGTGACCACCTCGCTGCTGGGTCTGCTGAACCCCTTCGCGCTGCTGGGCGGGCTCGTGTTCGTGCTGCTGTTCTGGCTGCACGGCACCCTGTACCTGACCCTGAAGATCGAGGGCCCGCTGCGCCAGGACGCCCACCGCCTCGCGAGCCGGCTGGTGTGGCCGACGATCGTGGCCGGCGCCGCCTACCTGCTGTGGTTCCAGCTCGCGCACTCGAACACGCCGTGGACCCTGATCCCGCTCGCGATCGCGGCGGCGGCGCTGATCGCGGTGGTGCCGCTGGGCCGTGCCCGTCGTGAGGGCCTCGCCTTCGGAGCGACCACCACCGCGATCGCCGCGGCGACGATCACCCTGTTCGGCGGCCTGTTCCCGTACGTCATGCCGGCCTCGAACGACCCGGCGAACTCGCTCACCGTCGCGAACGCCTCCTCGACCGAGCACACGCTGACGGTGATGCTGATCGCCCTCGCGATCCTGCTGCCGATCGTCATCGCGTACACGATCTGGACCTACCGGGTCTTCCGCCATCGGATCACCGACGAGGACTCCCCCGCCCCCGGCGAGGGCCTCGTCGAGAAGGCGCGGGCGGGCTACCGGGAAGCGTTCGGCCAGGAGTGAGCACCCCCACGCGCGCGCGGCGAGCACCTCTGGACCCCCGACTGGTCCGGGAGGTGCGCGCCGCGCGCGCCCATGTCGCGCGGACCGTGGTCCTCGGGCTCGTCCAGGCCGCGTCCGTGATCGTCACGGCGCTGGTGATCGCGCACCTCGGCGCGCGGCTGCTCGTCGAGCGGGACGTCCCCGCGGACGCCCCGGGGATGCTCGCCCTGCTGGTCCTCGCGCTCGCCGTGCGGGCGGGGGCGGTGCTGGTCGAGGAGGCGACCGCGCACCGCGCCGCGACCGCCGCGATCAGCGATCTGCGCGCCCGCGTCCTCGCCCACGCCGCCCGGCTCGGCCCGCGGGCCGGGGCCGGCCGGGGCGCGGACGTGACGGCGCTGGCGACGACGGGGCTGGAGAAGCTGCGCCCCTATCTGGTGGGCTACGTCCCCCAGCTGATGCTCTCGGCGACGGTCACCCCGCTGTGCCTGCTGACGATCGGGCTGCTCGATCCGCTCAGCGCCGTGATCGCCCTGGTCACGCTGCCGCTGGTGCCGCTGTTCATGATCCTGGTGGGGAAGATGACCGTGGGCCGCTCCGAGAGGCTGCTGGCGGACATGCGCTCCCTGTGGTCCCAGCTGCTGGACCTCGTCGAGGGCCTGCCCACCCTGCGCGCCCTCGGCCGCGAGCACGGCCCGGAGCGGGTGGTGGAGACCCTCGGCGACCGTCACCGCTCCTCCGCCATGGGCTCGCTGAAGTTCGCCTTCCTCTCCTCGATGGTGCTCGAGCTGCTCGCGACCCTGTGCGTGGCGCTGGTCGCCGTCTCGATCGGCATGCGGCTCGTCTACGGGGAGATGGACCTCGCCCCGGCGCTCGCGGTGCTGGTCCTCGCCCCCGAGGTGTACCAGCCGCTGCGCAATGTCGGCTCCCAGTACCACTCCTCCACCGACGGACTCGCCGCGGTCGGCGCGGCCTTCGAGGTGCTCGACGAGCACGCCCCGGCCGACGGGACCCGTCCCGCCCCCGACCTCGCCGGCGCGACCCTCGCCCTGCGCGGCGTGAGCGTCGCCTCGCGCGACGGGCTCGCCCCGCACGCGGCGGAGATCGAGGTCCGCCCCGGCCGCATCACCGCGCTGACCGGCCCCTCCGGAGCCGGGAAGACCACCGCCGTGCAGGTGCTGCTGGGCCTGCTGGAGCCCGAGCAGGGCCGCGCCGAGGTGATCGCCGCCGACGGCACCGCGACCGACGTGCGCGAGCTGGAGCGCCGCAGCCTCTGGGACCAGATCGCGCTGCTCCCCCAGCGGCCCGTGCTCCCGCCCGGCACCCTGCGCGAGGTCCTCGCCGCCGCCCGCCCGGACGCGGACGACGACGAGCTCGGGGCCGCCGCGGCCGCCGTCGGCCTCGACGCCGTCATCGCGCACCGCGGCCTCGACGCGGACCTGGGCCGCCGCGGGCAGGGCCTCTCCCTCGGCGAGCGGCAGCGCCTGGCGCTCGCCCGCGCCCTGCTCTCCCCCGCCCCGCTGGTCGTGCTCGACGAGCCGACCGCCCATCTCGACGGCGCCGCCGAGCAGATCGTGCTGGACCTGCTGGGCGAGCTGCGCGCACAGGGCCGCACCGTGCTCGTCGTCGCCCACCGCTCCCGCCTCGTCGAGGCGGCCGACGACATCGTCTCCGTCGACTCGCGAGCGGAGGTCGCCGCATGACCGCCCAGGCCGCCCCGCTGCGCCGCGCCGAGCGCGCCCTCGCGATCCCGCCCGCGCGGCTCCTCGCCGCGGTCCTCGCCGCGGTCGCGACCCTCGCCTCCGCCTTCGCGCTCGCCGCGGTCTCCGCCTATCTCGTCACCCGCGCCTGGACCATGCCGCCCGTGCTCGACCTGACCGTCGCCGTGGTGATGGTGCGCGCCCTCGGCGTCTCCCGCGGCGTGTTCCGCTGGCTGGAGCGGATGCTCACCCACGACGTGGCGCTGCGGGGCGTGGTCTCGCTGCGCACCTCGCTGTTCACGGCGCTCGCCTCCCGCACCGACGACGCCCTGACGCGGCTGCGGCGCGGCGAGCTGCTCTCCCGGCTGGGCGATGACGCGCAGGAGCTCGGCGACCACGTCATCAAGGCGATCGTGCCCGCCCTGGTCGCGGCCGTGATGCTCGTCGTGGTGCTGGCGACCTTCGCACCGCTGTCCCTGCCCGCGACGGCCGCGATGGCGGCCTCGCTGCTGCTGGCGGCGGTGGCCGCGCCGTACTTCGCGCACCGCGCCGCCGCGCTCACCGAGCAGGCCGTGCTCACCACCCGCGGGGACGTCACCTCCCACTCCCTGGAGATCCTCGACGACGCGACCTCGCTGCGGGTGGACGGCCGGCTCGACGGGGCCCTCGCCCGCCTCGCCGCCGCGCAGTCCGCGCACGACGCCGCGATCGACCGGGCCGCCCGCCCCGCCGCGCTCGCCGCCGCCGCGGTGCCCGCGAGCATGGTCCTCGCGGTGACCGGCTCGCTGCTCGCCGCGGGCGCCGCCTGGACCGCCGGGGACCTCTCCGCCGGGCAGATCGGGATCCTGCTCCTGCTGCCCCTGTCCTCCTTCGAGGCGGCGACCGCCCTGCCCGCCGCGGCGACCCAGCACGCCCGCTCCCGCGCCGCCGCGGAGCGCCTCGACGCCCTGATCGGCGAGGGCGGCGAGGTCGACGGCTCCGCCCCGGTCCCCGCCGACCGTCCCGCCACGGCGACCCTGACCGCCCGCGACCTCACCGCCGGCTGGAGCGCCGAGGCCCCGTGCGTCCGCGGCCTCGACCTCGACCTCGCCCCCGGCTCCCGCCTCGCGGTCGTCGGCCCCTCCGGCAGCGGGAAGTCGACCCTGCTGGCGACCCTCGCCGGGCTCCTCGCCCCGCTGGGCGGCGAGGTCTCGAGCGATGCCGCCTCGCTCCGCGAGGCGGTGACGATGTTCGCCGAGGACGGGCACGTCTTCGCGACCACGCTGCGGGAGAACCTGCGCGTGGTGCGCAGGGACCTCTCCGACGACGAGGCGCTCGCGGCGCTCGCCGCCGTCGGCCTCGACGACTGGCTCGCGACCCTCCCCCACGGACTCGACACGATGCTCGGCCCGGACGGGACCACGGTCTCCGGCGGCGAGCGGCGTCGCCTGCTCCTGGCCCGCGCCGTGGTGCGTCGCGGACCGGTGCTGCTGCTGGACGAGCCGACCGAGCACCTGGACACCGCCCGCGGCGACGCCCTGCTCGCGGCGCTGCTCACCCCGGGCGACGAGTCCCTCGTCCCGGCCTCGACCACGGTCGTCGTCGTCACCCATCGCCCCGAGGCGGTCCCCGCCGACACGCCCGTCCTCAGGATCGGAGAGCCCCGATGAGAGATCGCCCCCGCATCCAGGACCTCGCCGGCGCCGTCCTCGCCGGCGGGGAGACCGAGGACCTGCTGGACCTGATGCTCCGCTCGGCCCGCACCGACCTCGGCGCCCGCAGCGCCGTGCTGGTGATGCCCCTGGCCCGCGAGGCGTGGACGATCGAGATGGTCGACGGGCCCGACGCCCCCGCCCTGCTCGGCGAGCAGGTGCCCGCCGCGCATCCGATCGGGGCGGCGCTCGAGCACGCCGACGCCGATGCGCTCGAGCGGATCGAGACCTTCGCCCTCGGCGAGGAGAGCTGCCGCGTGATGCTCGCGGTGATCGATGCGGCCGAGCACGGCACCGGGCTGCTCGGGGTGCTGCGTCCGGAGGACTCCGCGGAGTTCACCGCCGCGGACCGGGAGCGGCTCGACGCGCTCGCGGGGCTCGTCGGCCTCACCCTGCGCGTCCCGACCCTGCAGGCCGACTCCGAGATCGACGACGAGCGCGGACGGATCGCGCGCGATCTGCACGATCTCGCGATCCAGGAGCTGTTCGCGGTGGGGATGGAGCTCGAGGGGCTGGTGGACTCCCTCGGCTCCCCGGACGTGACCCCGTCGAAGGCGCGGATCCGCTCCTCGGTCGCGGCCTCCGTGCAGGGGGTCGAGAACGCGGTCGCGCAGATCCGGCTGATCGTGCAGTCCCTGCGCCGGGAGCGGGCGGAGGCGACGCTCACCGAGCAGCTGCGCCGCGAGGTGGGTCTCGCGACCGCCGGCCTCGGGTTCGTGCCCTCGCTGCGCCTGCCCCCGCATCCCGCGGAGATGGATTCGGAGCTGCCGCCGGAGATCGCCGACGACGTGGTCGCAGTGGTGCGGGAGTGCCTCGCCAACGCCGCCCGTCACGCGCATGCCAGCGCGGTCGCGGTCTCCGTGAGCGTGTTCTCCGAGGGCGTGGACCGGGTGGTGCAGGTGAACGTCTCGGACAACGGCCGAGGCATCGATCCGACGGTGCGGCGCCGCTCGGGGCTCGCGAACATGTCCTCGCGGGCCCGGCGCCATTCGGGCTGGGTGGACGCGATCACCCTCGAGCCGGGCACGATGATCTCGTGGCGGGTGACGCTGCCGGTGGCGTGACGCCTACTGCGGCTTCCAGCCCGCCCGACGACGGGCCGCGACCATCGCCGCGACCTGGGTGCGGCGCTGCATGCCGAGGGTCTGCAGGATGACGGTGACGCGGTTCTTCACGGTCTTCTCCGCGATGCCGAGGGCGCCCGCGATCTCGCGATTGGAGTGCCCATCGCCGATCAGCTCGACGATCCGCTGGTCGGACTCGGACAGGTCCGGGCCGTCCTCGACGTGATCGGCGGGCCAGACGGGGCGGCCGGCGTGCACGGCCTGGATCGCGTCGACGATCTCCTGGGAGCGCGCGGACTTGAGCATCAGGCCGGCGGCGCCCGCGGCGCGCGACTCGCGCAGCGCGGCGTCGTCGTCGAAGCTGGTCAGCACCAGCATCCTCTGCTCGGGGTCGAGCTCGCGGGCGACCTTCATGACGTCGATGCCGGTGCCGTCGGGCAGCTGGAGGTCGACCAGCAGCACCTGGGGGCGGATGGCGGGGAGGCGCCGGGTCGCCTCGGCGACCGAGGACGCCTCGCCGATCACGGTGAGGGCGGGGCTCGCGTCGATCGCGGTGACGATGCCGCGGCGGACCACCTCGTGGTCGTCGACGAGCATCACGCGGATCGGGCCGTCCTGCTGGGTCGCTGTCACGTGGCGTCCTTCCTCATCTCGGCGGGCACGTCGAAATCTATCGCACCGGGGACGACGCGGGTCTCAGCGTCCCCGCTGGCATCGCGGGCAGAAGTGCGAGGAGCGGTTCGCGTGCATCACGCGCCGCATCACGGTGCCGCAGCGCGGGCACGGCTCGCCCTCCTTGCCGTACGCGTTCAAGCTCCGGGCGAAGTACCCGCTGCGCCCGTCGACGTTCACGTACAGCGCGTCGAAGCTCGTCCCGCCCACCGCGAGCGCCCGCTCCATCACGTCGCGGGCGGCGCGCAGCAGCGCCGGCGCCTGACGGGGGCCGAGCACCTCGCCCGGGGTGTCGTACCGGATCCGCGCCGCCCACAGCGCCTCGTCGGCGTAGATGTTCCCGATCCCGGAGACGATCTCCTGGTTCAGCAGGAGCGTCTTGACTGCGCTCCGCCGAGAGCGCAGCGCCCGGGCGATACCGGACAGGTCCGCCGCCGGGTCGAGCAGGTCGCGCGCGATGTGCGAGGCGTCCTCCGGCAGCAGGGCGTCGGGGCTGCCCACGCCGGCGAGGGCCCCGCCCTCCGCCTCGAGGAGCGGGCTCGTCCACAGCCCGCCGAAGATCCGCTGGTCGACGAAGTCGAGCCGCGCCCCGTCGTCCAGGTGCAAGCTCACCCGGCGGTGCCGCAGCGGGTCGGAGGCCGGGCCCTCGGACAGCTCCACCGACGGCGCGGCCGTCGCGCCGGGCGTGCTCATCCGCAGCTGCCCGCTCATGCCGAGGTGCGCCATCAGCGCCTCCCCGGCCTCGGCCCCGCCCGGCTCCGCGAGGCGCCACCACAGGAACTTCCCGCGCCGCACCACGGCGGTGAGCCGGGAGCCGACGAGGGCCGCGCGCAGGCGGTCCTCTCCCCCGGCCTGTCGGCGCAGGGAGCGGGGCTCGAGCACCTCGAGCGCGGTGATGGTGCGGCCGACGGTGCGGGGCTCGAGGCCGCGCCGCACCACCTCGACCTCGGGCAGCTCGGGCACCGGCTCAGCCCCTGGGGATGAGGGACTCGCCGCGCTCGGCGAGGACGCCGCGCACCGCGTTCTGGGCGGCGGCGAGCTCGGCGTCCTTCTTCGAGGCACCGTCGCCGCGGGCGGTGACGACCCCCTCGACGGTGACGGTCGCGGTGAAGGTCTTCTGGTGCTCTAGGCCCGATTCCGTGAGCGCGTAGACCACGTCCTTGCCCTCCGCGGCGGCGATCTCCTGCAGGCGGGACTTGAAGTCGTAGCCCGCCTCGAGGAACTCGTCGGAGTCGAGCATCGGACTGAGCAGGTCCAGCACGAAGCGACGCGAGACGTCCTGGCCGAGCGCGAGGTGGACCGCGCCGATCACGGCCTCGGTGGTGTCGGCGAGGATCGAGGCCTTGGCACGGCCGCCGGTGAGATCCTCCCCGCGGCCCAGGCGCACGTAGGCGCCGAGGTCGAGGCGGGAGGCGATCACGGCGAGCGCCCGGGTCGAGACGGTCGCGGCGCGGCGTCGGGCCAGGTCGCCCTCGGGCAGCGTGGGGTGGGCGGCGTAGAGGTGCTCGGTGACAGCGAGCTGCAGCACGGCATCGCCCAGGAACTCGAGCCGCTCGTTGTGCGGGAGGCCGTCATGCTCGTAGGAGTAGGAGCGGTGCGTGAGCGCGAGATCGAGCAGCCCGGAGTCCGTGAGGTCCGCGGCCTGCCCGGCGTCCAGCGGCAGCGTGTCCAGCAGGCCCTGCGGGGCGGCGGCCTCGGCGGCGCGGCGCCTGCGCGCCATCAGGCCTTCCCGTCCTGCGCGTCGTCGTCCTTCGGGTCCTCGTCGAACAGGCCCTTCAGCGCGGCGAAGCGCTCGTCGATGACCTCGTGGTGGTGGTCGGGGTCGTCCTCCATGCGGAAGCCGCACTGTGCGCACAGGCCCGGGCAGTCCTCGCGGCACAGGGGGCGCTCGTCGGCCTCCACCGCGAGGGTGTCGCGCACCACGGGGCCGAGGCGCACCTCGTCGTCGACGAGCAGGACGGAGTCCTCGCGCTCCTCGGCCTTCACCTTCTCGGGGTAGAGGAACAGCTCGTCGAAGCGGGTGGCGATGTCCTGGTCGACGGGGTCGAGGCAGCGCGAGCACTCGCCCTCGAGGTGGGCGGTGACGGTGCCGTGGGCGTAGATGCCCTCGACCACGGATTCGAGCTCGAGCTCGATCGCGATGGGGTCGCCCTCGGCGACCTGCATGGCGAGGCCACCGGCCTCGCGGGCCGGGGCGGGGACGGTGTGCTCGACGCGGCGGTGCGTGCCGGTGCGGCCGACGAGGTCGACGGCGTCGAAGCGCAGGGCGTCGTCGAGCGGCGAGGTGGGGGTGGCGTCGGTGGTCATCTGCTCAGCGTAGGTCAGAGGCGGTGCGCAGCGCCTCCAGCGAGGCGGCGGGGAGCATGTCGGAGACGTCACCGCCGAGGGCGTGCACCTCGCGGACGAGGGAGGAGGAGATGTGGGCGAGGGACTGGTCGGTGAGAAGGAAGACGGTGTCGGTCCCGGCGAGGTGGTGGTTCATCCGCGCCATCGGCTCCTCGTAGGAGAGGTCGAGCTGGGAGCGCAGCCCGCGCACGACGGCGCCCGCGCCGACCTCGCGGCAGAAGTCGACGAGCAGGCCGCGGGGCAGGGTGCGCACCTCGGTCCGCTCGGCGAGGCCCTCGTCGGCGAGCGCGGCGCGGATCGCTCCGGTGCGCTGCTCGAGGTCCAGCAGCCCCTTCTTGGAGGGGTTGTGGGAGACGGCGACGATCACGTGGTGGCCGAGAGCCGTCGCGCGCCGTGTGAGGTCGAGGTGGCCCAGGGTGAAGGGGTCGAAGGAGCCGGGCAGGACGACGGTGGTCATGGCCGTCACTCTAGTGCGGGCGGGGAGCCGCTCAGCCCAGCGTGAAGCGCACCTCGTGGCGGCCGTCGTCGTGGATCTCGCCGATCTCGAGGGTGCCGGTGGTGCCGGCGAGGTCGCCGGTGCCGGAGCCGGGGACGATCACGTACTGCAGGGCGGGCGCGCCGCCCGTCATGGTGCCGAGCTGCTGGAGAGCGAGGGTCCCGCTGCGGCCGCCGAGGCTGCCCTCGAAGATCTCGGAGACGACGTAGCCGGCGCTGCCGGTCTCGGGGTCGCCGGCGGTGAGCATGGTGCCGCGGGAGGTGCCCTCGGCCTCGCCGGTCCAGGTCTTGGCCAGGGAGAAGCGGTCGGCGGCGCCGTCGATCGGGGCGCCCGGGGCCATCTGCACGGTGAAGGAGGCGGTGTAGCTGGTCATGGCTCCAGTATGTCGCCGCCGGCGCGGCGGGCGTAGGACGAAGGCGTCATGCCGGTGACGGCGCGGACGTCGCGGATGAAGTGGGACTGGTCGAACCAGCCGAGGTCGTGGGCGTCCTCGCTGCGGCCGCGCCGGAGGGTGAGCAGGTCGGTGTGCAGCGGCCAGTCGAGCTCGTCGAGGGTGCGGGTCATTGCGCCAGGGCACGCGGGCTCAGAAGGGCGGTGGGCCGTAGCCGTCGCGGGGGTCGAGTCCGGGCGGGCCTGGAACGTCGGGGCCGTGGGGACCGTCCGGGTCGTCGGGTTCGGCGCCGCCGGTGTCAGGTCGGGACCAGTACTCCAGGAGATGCTCGCCCCAGCGCTGCTCCTCGATCGCGTCGAGTCGCTCCTGCGGCGATTCGTCGAGCGCGCCGCTGTGCAGGATCGCCTCGAACTCGAGATCGGCCTCGTACTGCTCCCAGGCGCGGCGGAGCTGCTGGCCGAGCTCGCGGGTGACGAGGTCGCCGTCGGGCCTGGAGTCGCAGACGGCGAGCTCGCCGATCCGCCACCGGGTCACACCGGTGGTCTCGTCCCGGACCGGGTCGAGGAGGCCCGCGGTCTTCATGCGGTGGTGACGGCGGCAGAGGCGGTGCAGGTTCTCGATCGTGGTGGGGCCGCCGCGGGCGGGGTGCTCGAGGTCGAACTCCTCGATGTGGTCGCTCTCGCCGACGGTCATGACGTTGCAGTCGCAGCCGGGGACGGCGCAGACGGGGTCGATGAGGCGCAGGTTCTCGGCCATCGCGCGGCTGACCCGGTAGGTCCTCGAGGCGGCGGGGGCGTAGCCGCCCCTGGCCGGGTCGGCGAGGACGCGTTCGAAGGCCGGCGCCTTCGCGGCGAGCTCGCGGGCCATGCGCGCGGGGATCGGGATGGTGCCGTCGAGCGTCGCGGGCGCGTGCGAACGGCCCAGCAGGGTCAGGACCGGCACGACGACGGAGATCCGGAAGGCGGGCTCGGGCACCTCGACGCCGCCGGTCGCGAGCGGGGAGCGTGTCATCACCGCGTAGCGCAGCGCGGGAAGCGGCATGGGCCGGCCCTCGCGGGCGACGTCGCCGTCGAGGTCGAAGGGGATCGGTGCTCCGGTCTCGAGCGCCTGGCGCTGGGCGTCCTGAACGGCGCGGGCGGCGGAGTCGAGACGGCGGCCGAGCGCGAGGAGCTCGGGGATCGGGCCAACGACGGTGAGGCAGCCGGTGCCGCCGCCGTCCGGGGAGGGGGTGAGGTGGACGGCGCGCTGCTCGCGGGGCGTCTCCTGCACGGCGGCGCGGCCGTACCAGTCGATCAGCAGACGCAGCTCGCGGTAGAAGCGCTCGACGTCGATCGCGTCGAGCTGCCAGGCGGCGACCCGTTCGTCGACCTGGCGGCGCTGGTGGGAGGTCAAGCGCAGCACGCTGCGCAGCAGCCACTCGAACCAGTCCACCGGCAGCTCCCCGGCGCCGACGCGGGCGAAGCAGGCGGGCAGGTCGGTGACGGCGACGTGCGCGTCGCGCAGGCGGTTCTCGCCCCGGCCGAGCTTCGTGCGCAGTCCGGCCGCGGCGGCGAGTGCGTGCAGGGTCTTCTCGTCGCCCTCGTCCTCCTCGGTCCAGAGGGAGGCGAGGTCCTGCATCTCGGCGACGTAGAAGGCGGCCTGCTGCTCGCGGCGCCGGCGGTAGATGCGCAGCACCGTCTCTGCCTCGGCGGTGCGGGGTGCGACGTCGGCGCGCTCGACGAGGGACTGCGGTGTCAAGGGCCGGCGGGCCCGCACGGGGCGACGCGGCGGCTCGCCCGGGCGGACGGAGGCGGCAGGGATGGAGGCAACAGGGTCGTCGGGGCGGACGGAGGCGGCGGGGACGGAGGCAACAGGGTCGTCGGGGCGGGCAGATGCGGGGCGCGGCGGCACATCGAGGCGTGGCTCGTCTCCCATCGCTCTTCCTCCCCCGCGTCTTGATGAGCGTTCTTCGTCGACCGCTCCGTGCTCCTCATTCTACGACTGATATCCGACATTCTCCAGAGGCGCCGCCATCTCGCCCGAATTTGTGGATAACCCGGACGTGGGGAGGAAACATTGCGCGGAAATGCACAGCCATTCCACATCGTGTGGATACTCGTGGGTCACCTGCACAGGTCGCGACTCGTCGTGCGTGACGCGCGAACGCCAGGCGCACAACCAGGAGCCAGCCTCACGACATCTCACACGCCCCACCAGGAACATTCTTGACCGTCGTCGGAATACACAAATGCGCGACGAACGCAAGGCGTGGTCCTGAATTGTGGATGGAGCTCTGCCGGACCGAGAATTGCGGGCAGATCGATGTGGACGGAGTGCATGTGCGCCTCGAGGCGCGGCCGACGAGAGCCGAGGCGACTGCGGGCATGATGCGGGGCCGCGGGAGACGCGAGCGTCGCGATCCCGACGGGGCGGCGGTCAGTCCGCGGAGGGAGCGCCGTCCGCCGCGGGCTCGTCCTCGACCAGCGGCCCTCCGAACTGCAGCACGGTCTCGCCGTAGGACTTCGTGCCGTCGTCGGCCCAGCCGTCGGGCCACTCGACGGGGCGGCTGCGGGAGGAGCGCTCGAGGACGACCAGGGCGTCGTCGGTGAGCGCGGGGCGGAGCGTCACGAGGAGCTGCTCGAGCTCGTCGGTGGAGACGTCGTAGGGCGGGTCGAGGAAGACGAGGGTCGCGCCGTGGCCTGCGAGGCCTGCGGCGACCGTGGCGGCCTTCCCGGCGCGCACGTCGACCCGGTCGGAGAGCCCGAGGTCCGCGGCGGTGCGGCGCAGCTGGCGGGCCGTCGGGCCGTGGACCTCGACGAGGACCGCATGGGCGGCGCCGCGGGAGAGGGACTCGAGGGCGAGCGCGCCGGTGCCGGCGTAGAGGTCGAGCACGCGGGCGCCCGCGAGCGCGCCCCAGCCGTCGAGGCGGCTGAACAGGGCCTCGCGCACGCGGTCCGAGGTGGGCCGGGTGCCCTTCCCGGGCGGGCCGGGGATGGTGCGCCCTCCGAGAGCGCCGGAGATGATCCGCGGCATGTCAGCTCCTCTCCACGTCGGGGTCCGCATCGCGCAGACGCGCGGCGACGGCGGCGGCCAGTTCGGGGTGGCCGTCGAGCTCGGGGTCCTCGGCGACGAGGGAGAAGGCGTCCTCGCGGGCGGCCTCGATCCAGCGGGCGTCGCGCAGCATGTCCAGGTGCTTCAGGGTGCGCTGCAGGCCCGACTGCTCCTCCCCCACCAGGTCGCCGGCGCCGCGTCGGCGCAGGTCGAGCTCGGCCAGGGCGAAGCCGTCGGACGCCTCGGCGATCGCGCGCAGGTGCCGCGAGTGCACCTCGTCCACGACCGCGCTGGTGTCGAAGAAGGCGAGGCCGGGGTGCTCGCCGCGGCCCACCCGGCCGCGCAGCTGGTGCAGCTGGGAGACGCCGAAGCGCTCCGCGTCCAGCACGATCATCACCGAGGCGTTGGGGATGTCGACCCCGACCTCGATCACGGTGGTGGAGACGAGCAGGTCGAGCTCGCCGCGCACCATCTGCTCCATGACCTGCTGCTTCTCCTCGCCGCTGAGCCGGCCGTGGAGCACGCCGATGCGGGCGCCCGCGAGCTCGGGGCGCGAGGCGAGGCGCTCGGCGGTCTGGACGACGCCGCGGGCGGGGTCGAGGGCGGGGGTCTTCTCCTTGCCGTTCTCGTCGAGGACGAGCTGCGCGGGGGTGTCGTCGGCCTCGTCCTCGTCGATCCGGGCGCAGACGACGAAGACCTGGCGGCCCGCACGGATCTCCTCGCCGGCGCGCTGCCACATGCGCTGCACCCAGGCGGAGAGCTTCTCGTGGACCACGAAGCTCTCGACGCCGGCGCGGCGGCCGGGGCTCTCGGCGAGGGTGAGCACGTCGAGGTCGCCGACGGTCGCGAGCGCCGCGGTGCGCGGGATCGGGGTCGCGGTCATGACCACGACGTGGGGGCTCATGCCCTGCGGGCCCTTGGCGCGCAGCCGCCGACGGTGGTCGACGCCGAAGCGATGCTGCTCGTCGATGACGACGAGGCCGAGGGAGGCGAACTCGACGCCCTCGGTGAGCAGGGCGTGGGTGCCGACCACGATCCCGGCCTGGCCGGAGGTCACGTCGAGCAGGGTCTCGCGGCGCGCGGAGGTGCGCTGGGAGCCGGTGAGCAGGCGCACCCGGGTCGCCTCGGGCGCACTGTCGAGCTGGCCGGCGCGGCCGAGCTCGCCGAGGAGCTCGAGCACGGTGCGGTGGTGCTGCTCGGCGAGCACCTCGGTGGGGGCGAGCATCACGGCCTGGTGGCCGGAGTCCACGGCGCGGAGCATGGCGCGCAGGGCGATGACCGTCTTGCCGGAGCCGACGTCGCCCTGGAGGAGGGCGCTGGTGGGGTGGCCGTTGCCGATGCGCTCGGCGAGAAGGTCGCCGATCTCGCGCTGGCCGTCGGTGAGGGAGAAGGGCAGGCGCTCGTCGAAGAGCTGCTGGAGCGGTCCCTCGGCGCGCAGCTGCGGGGCGGGGGTGCGCTCGTCCTGGGCGCGGCGCTGGGCGAAGATCGCCTGGAGGACGAAGGCCTCCTCGAAGCGGAGGTGGGCCATGCCGCGGCGGGTGTCGTCCATGGTCAGCGGGGTGTGGACGAGGCGGGCGGCCTCGGCGAGGTCGGGCAGGCTCCGGCGGCGCAGGACCTCCGCGGGGACGGCGCTGGTGGCGGAGCCGGCGAACTCGAGGCCCTTCTCCATCGCGGAGCGCATCGTCGCAAGCGAGATGTTCTGCTTCAGAGGGTAGACGGGGCGGGGACGCTGTGCCCAGGCGCGGCCCTCCTCGGTGTCCTCGACGGTCTCGAAGTCGGGATGGGTGAGCTGGAGGCCGCCGCGGTAGTCGTCCCGGCCCACCGCGCCGTGCACGCCGATGGTGGCGCCGACGGGGAGACGCTTCGCGTACCACTCGACGTGGTGCTGCTTGGGAAGGAAGAAGGTCAGCGGCAGCTCGTCCGAGCCGTCGGAGACGGTGGCCTCGACGATGAAGCCGTAGCGGGACCTCATCTGCCGCGAGCGGAACGACTCCACCTGCACGATGGCGCTGACCTCCTGCCCCTCGGAGATCTCACGCAGGGAGCGCAGCGGGGCGGGCTCGACGTAGCGGCGCGGGACGAAGCGGAGCATGGCGTCGAGATCGCGCACTCCGAAGGAGGCCATCGCCTTGGACTCCTTGGAGGCCAGCAGCTCCGTCAGCGGCATGGAGCCGCGCGTGGCGGAGGTCCTCCTGGCCATCGTGGCGACCCCTTCCGTCCCGGTAGAGTGCTGGTGCGGTGCCCATCGTGCCATTGCCCTGCGACATCGTGAGGGACTCCACAGGACTGTGGACGGGTCCTCCTCTTCAGGCGCCGGGGCATCTGGGCTATGATTCCGTGGTTGCCCTGACCGCCGGGGGCTCGCACCTCCGTGCTCACCCAGGTCACCGACCCCGCCGTTCCGGCGCGGGGGCTGGAGCGGGCACCGCGATCAGAACATCGACGTACCAGGAGACGACAGTGGCTGCTTCCACGTGTGACATCTGCGCCAAGAGCCCGCGCTTCGGCAAGGCCGTGTCCCACTCGCACCGCCGCACCTCGCGTCGCTGGAACCCGAACATCCAGTCGGTCCGCACTGTGATCAACGGCACCAGCAAGCGCGTGAACGTGTGCACCTCCTGCCTCAAGGCAGGCAAGGTCAGCACGCTCGGTGCCTGAGCGAGACCGCAAGGACTCAATTCCACGAGAGCCCCCACCCGATCGGGTGGGGGCTCTCGTGCGTCCGGGGGAGGCTCCGGACCGTACGGGGTGGGTCGCGGGCGAGGGCGCGGTGGGAGACGGCGGAAGGGGGCCGTGCGGGCTCCCTCGGAGGTGTCGAACGCGGGCGCACCCGCCGTCGCTCTCAAATGTTTATCGCTGTATTGAGCGATACCGCCCACCGGCGCTGTACCGCAGGACGGGGCGGCGATCCGTCTCGGGGGCGAGGCGGACCGCCGCCCAGACCGTCACTCCGCCGCGGCGCCCGCGAAGGTGGCGGTGTCGATGACGGCGCGGAAGCGGACGTCGCCGGCGACCACGCGCTCGTAGGTCGCGTCGGCCTCGTCGACCGTGATCGTCTCGATCTTCGCGGCGATGCCGTGCTCGGCGCAGAAGTCGAGCATCTCCTGGGTCTCGGCGATGCCGCCGATGTTGGAGCCGGCGAGCACCTTGCCGCCGCCGATCAGGGAGCCGAAGCTCAGCGCCTGCTTCTCCGGCGGGAGGCCGACGACGGCCATGACGCCGCGCGGGGCGAGCAGGCGCAGGTAGCGGTCCACGGGGATATCGGCGCTGATCGTGTTGAGGATCAGGTCGAACCCGCCGCGGTGGTCACGGAAGAAGTTCTCGTCGGAGGTCGCCAGGACCCGCGTCGCACCGAGGGCGAGGGCGTCCTCCTCCTTGCGCAGCGTGCGGGTCAGGACGGTGACCTCGGCACCCATGGCGGCGGCGATCTGCACGCCCATGTGGCCGAGCCCGCCGAGACCGAGGACGGCGACGCGCTTGGCGCGGCCGGAGACCTGCTCGCCGGCGCCCCAGCGGCGCAGCGGGGAGTAGGTGGTGATGCCGGCGCACAGCAGCGGGGCGGCCTGGTCGAAGGGGATCTCGTCCGGGATCCTCAGCACGAAGCGCTCGTTGACGACGACCTTCTCCGCGTAGCCGCCCTGGGTGATCGTGCCGTCGACGTCCTCCGCGTTGTAGGTGCCGACGTTTCCGGTCAGGCAGTTCTGCTCCTGGTCGGCGAGGCACTCCTCGCAGGTCCCGCACGAGTTCACGAGGCAGCCCACGCCCACGCGGTCGCCGACCTTCCAGTCGGTGACGTCGCTGCCGACGGCGGAGACGGTGCCGGCGATCTCGTGGCCGACGGTGAGCGGGAAGTGCGCCTCGCCCCACTCGTTGCGGATGGTGTGGATGTCGCTGTGGCAGATGCCGGCGGCCTCGATGTCGATGACCACATCGTCCGGACGGGGGTCGCGGCGCTCGATCGTGGTGACGCGGAACGGCTGGTCCGGGCCGGTCTTCTGCAGGGCCTTGACGGTGATCGGCATGGTGGTGGTGCTCCTCCGTGGCGTGCGGGTCGGGCGCGGTCGCGCCGCCGACCAGCCTAGTCCGGGCGGGGCGCGGCGTGCTCAGGCGAAGTGGTCGAAGCCCTCGCCGGGGATCGGGGTGCCGTCGAGGGTCACGACCGGTCCGTCCCCCGCCTCGTGGAGCCGACCGATCGGGCGGAAGCCGGTCGGCACCTCGTCCGGGGCGAAGGCGGCGAGCATCGCGTGCTCCTCGGCGCCGTGGAGGACCCAGGCCCAGGGGTCCTCGCCGAGCTCCTCGGCGAGGGCGGCGAGGGCCTCGGCGTCCGGGGCGAGGGCGGCGCGGTCGAGGTCGATCCGCACCCGCGAGGCGGCGGCGAGGCGGCCGCCGTCGCGGACCAGCCCGTCGGAGAGATCCATCATGGCGTGCGCGGTGCGGCCGGCACTCCAGCCGAAAGACAGGTCGACCTCGGGGGCGTCGTGGTGGCGGACGAGATCGGCGGCGTCGGGGGTGGTGATGTCCTCCAGCGAGATCGAGCCGGCGGCGTCGACGTGGACCTTCCCACCGAGGACCAGGGCGAGGCCGGCGGCGGAGCGGCCCAGGCGCTCCGTGCCGATCGCGAGCACGTCGCCGGGGCGGGCGCCGGAGCGCAGCACGGGCGCGTCGCCGGGCGCCATCGCGCCCATCGCGGTGACGGCGAGGGTGAGGCGGTCGGCGCGGCCCAGGTCGCCGCCGACGATCACCGCACCGTCGGCCGCAGCGCGCTCCGCGAGACCCGCGCTGAGCTCCTCGAAGACGGACGGGTCCGTCCCCGCCGGCGCGGAGAGCGCGACGACGAGGGCGAGCGGGCGGGCGCCCATCGCGGCGACGTCGGCGAGGTTCTGCACCGCGGCCTTCCGACCGATCCAGCGCGGGAGCGTCGCGCCCGGCAGGAAGTCGTGCCCCTCCACCAGCGCATCGGTGGTGACCACGAGACGGTCCGAGGGCAGGCGCACCACCGCGGCGTCATCGCCCGGACCGACCTCGACCTGCTCGCCCGTGGGGAGCTGCGGGAGCACGGCGGCGAGGATCGAGGCCTCGGAGAGGCCGGGGCGGGGGTGCGCGGTCATCGCACCAGTCTGCCCGATCCCGCTTCCCGGATCGCACCGGTACCCTCGGTACGTGCTTCCTCGACGTGCCGCCGCCCTCTCCCTCACCGGGCTGCTCGCCCTCGGCCTCGCCGCCTGCGGCACCGTGCAGGTGCCCGCCGGGGAGGCCGCTGCGGACCCGTTGTGCGCCGACATCGTGCTCGCCGCCCCGCCGCAGGTGCTCGGCATGGACCGGGTGGAGACCTCGAGCCAGGGCACCGCCGCCTGGGGCAGCGGGGAGGAGACGGTGGTGATGCGCTGCGGCGTGACCCCGCCCGGCCCGACCACCGACCAGTGCACCACCCTCGCCGACGAGAACGAGGTCGAGGTCGACTGGGTCGTCAAGGAGATCGAGGGCGACACCTTCCTGTACACGACCTACGGCCGCGAGCCCGCGATCGACGTATCCGTGCCGCGCTCGGCGGCACCGGACCAGCCCTCCGCCGCCGCGCTCGACCTCACCCAGGTGATCACCCGGAACATCGAGGCGACCGCCCGCTGCATCGGCCCCGGGGACGAGGGCTACGAGGGCTGAGAAGGCTCAGCGCCGGCCGAGGCTCAGCGCCGGCCGAGGCTCAGCGCTGGCCGAGGCGGCGCGAGGCGGCCTGGTCCACGAGATCCGCGATCAGATCGGCGTAGCTCAGCCCCATCGACTCCCACAGCACCGGGAACATCGAGTACGGGGTGAAGCCCGGCATGGTGTTGACCTCGTTGACGATCACGCGGTGATCGGCGGTGACGAACATGTCGACCCGGGCGAGGCCCTCGAGGCCGAGCGCCCCGAAGGCGCGCCGGGCGATCTCGCGGGCCTCCTCGAGCACCCCGTCGGGCAGACCCGCGGGCACGTCGATGCTCACGGTGCCCTTGCCGAAGTACTTCGCCTCGTAGTCGTAGAAGTCGAGGTCGGCGCCGACCTTCACCTCGCCGGGCAGCGTGGTGCGGGGCTCGCCGCCGTCGCGCGCGGCGAGCACGCCGCACTCGATCTCGCGGCCGACGAGGCCCTCCTCGATGAGGACCTTGGGATCCTCGCGGAAGGCGGTCTTCATCGCGTGCTCGAGCTGCGAGGCCACCTCGACGCGGCTGACTCCGAGGCTGGAGCCGGCACGGGCCGGCTTGACGAACCAGGGTCGCGGATGATGCTGCTCGAGATGGGCGAGGACGCGGCCGGCGCCGTCGGCCCAGCGGTCCTCGTGCACGACGATGCCGGGGGCGCACTCGATGCCGGCGGCGCGCAGCGCGACCTTCGTCGCGGCCTTGTCCATCGCGGTGGCCGAGGCGAGGATGCCGGAGCCGACGTAGGGGATGTCGAGCATCTCGAGCATGCCCTGGACGGTGCCGTCCTCGCCGTAGGGACCGTGCAGCAGCGGCCAGACGACGTCGACCTCGGCGAGCGGCTCGACGCGTCCCTCGCGCACCACGCGCAGCGCGGTCCGCTCTCCCGCGCGGTGGCGGGAGGAGGGCAGCAGCACCTCGTCGCCGTCGGCGGCGACCTCGGGGGCGCGGCCGTCGACCATCGTCCAGTCCGAGGGGTCGTCGGAGACGTGGACCCAGCGGCCCTCGGGGGTGATGCCGATCGCGACGACGTCGAAGCGGGTGCGGTCGATCGCGGCGAGGATGCCGCCGGCGGTGATGCACGAGATGCCGTGCTCGCCGCTGCGGCCGCCGAACAGGAGGGCGACGGTGGTGCTCATGAGGTCGAGGGTAATCACTCCGGGCGGACCGAGCGTGACAGCAGGGCCGTGGTGACCTCGTCGATCCTCGCGCCGTGGTCCACGACCGCGACCACCGAGCGGGTGATCGGCATGTCGACGCCGTGGCGTGCGGCGATGTCGGCGACGGCGCGGGCGGTGGCGACGCCCTCGGCGGTCTGTCCCACCTCCGCCGCGGCCGCGGCGACGTCCAGCCCGCGACCGAGCGCGAGGCCGAGACGGTGGTTGCGGCTGAGCGGCGAGGAGCACGTCGCGACGAGGTCGCCCATGCCGGCGAGGCCCGGGAAGGTCTCGCGGCGCCCGCCGAGCGCGACGCCCAGACGGGTGATCTCCGCCAGTCCCCGCGTGATCAAGGAGGCGGTGGTGTTGTGGCCGTGGCCGAGCCCCGTCGCGGCGCCGACGGCGATCGCGATGACGTTCTTCACGGCCCCGGCGACCTCGACCCCGACCACGTCGGTCGAGGTATAGGCGCGCAGGTAGGGCGCGGAGCACCAGGAGGCGAAGGTCTCGGCGAGCTCCTCGTCCGGGGCGGCGACGACACTCGCGCAGGGTCGCCGCTCGGCGATCTCGCCGGAGAGGTTCGGGCCGGAGAGCACGCCCACGAGGGAGGGGTCCGCTCCCCCGGCCCGGGCGAGGATCTCGCTGATCCGGGCGTCGGTGCCGCGCTCGATGCCCTTGGTGAGGGAGAGCACCGGGACGGCGGGGAGGGCGGGCCAGGGGGCGAGGGTCGCGCGCATCGACTGGGCGGGGATCGCGACGACGACGCCGTCGGCGCCCTCGAGCGCGGCGGCGACATCGGCGGTGGCGCGGAGGGTCGCGGGGAGCTCGCGGTCGCCGAGATAGGCGCTGTTGCGGTGCTGCGTCCCGATCTCGCGGGCGACCTCCTCGCGGCGCGCCCAGAGGGTCACCTCGGCGCCGCCGTCGGCGAGGACCTGCGCGAAGGTGGTCCCCCAGCTGCCGGCGCCGAGGACGGTGAGGCGCGGGGCCCTGCGCGGCGCGCTCATCGTCGCGGCTCCGTCGGGGCGCGGAAGCCGGGATCGGTGCGGCCGATCTCGGGGCGGTGGGCGTCCGTGCGCGGGTCGTGGAGGTGATCGGGCGGGGTGAGGCCGCGCAGCTCGCCGAGCAGCGCGGCGATGCGCGCCATCAGCTCCTCGGTGACGCGCAGGGCGGCTTCGTGCTCCGTCTCGCCCTCGCCGACGGCTGCGGTGAAGGGCGCGCCGACGCGCATGCGCACGCGCCGTCCGCGCCCGGGGCGCGGGAGCGGGGAGCCGACGGGCCACAGCCCGCGTCCGCCCCAGGTCGCGATCGGCAGCAGCGGCGCGCCGGTGGACAGGGCGAGGCGGGCCGCGCCGAGCCGGGCCTGCATCGGCCAGAGCTCCGGATCGCGGGTGTAGGTGCCCTCGGGGAAGACCATCAGCAGCTCGCCCCGGGCGAGCGCCTCCCGGGCGGCGTCCAGGGCGTCCCCGGAGCGGCTCGTACCGCGCAGCACCGGGATCTGCCGGGCCGAGCGCAGCAGGGCGCCGAGCACCGGCACGCGGAACAGCGACTCCTTGGCCAGGAAGCGGGGCGCGATCCCGGAGGCCTGCAGGAGGTGACCGTAGCCGAAGGGGTCGAAGGCGCTGAGATGGTTGCCGCAGGCGATCACGGCGCCGGTGGCCGGGAAGTTCTCGGCGCCCTGCCACTGCGGGCGGGAGAGCAGCGTGACCAGGGGGCGCAGCGGGAGCTGCGCGAGGCCGATCACGAGCCCGGCACGACGGGCGGGCTCGCGGGCGGTGCCCACGTCCCAGCTGCGCAGGAGCGGCATCAGCGCGTCGAGGACGGACCGCGACCCAGGGCGCGGCGGGAGACCTGGGAGGTGAGGGAGGCCGCGCGCCGGTCGCCGGACAGCGCCCGGCGGCGGACCGTCGTCGGCGCCCGACGGGCGAGCGTGTTCACGGCCGCGGCGTGCATCAGGCGGCGCGGCGCGAAGGCGAGCCGTCCCCGCACGGTCTTGTACTTCACCGCCGTGGTCACCTGCAGCAGCTCCCCGCCAGGCAGGAGCGCCACGCCGATGCGGACGGCGAGCTTGTCGTCGTCGTCCACGATGAGGGCCTCCGAGCCCACCACCTCGTCGGCCACGAACTCCTTCTGCGGCGGCGGGACCATGTCGAACAGCCGCACCGCCTCGTCGCGCAGGGCGCGCAGGCCGCGGGAGCCGAGCGGGATGTTCTCGTGGGCGAAGATCGCCTCGGCCCACACCCGCGGATCCGACTCCTCGACCCCGCCGGTCGGGACGATCACGACGTCGCAGTAGTCCGGGATCGGGATGTCCCGCAGGGCGAGGGAGCCGGCCGCGCCGGCGATCGGGGTGCCCCCGGTCCCGAGCTCCGCGCGCTCCTCGCTCACTCCTCCCCCTCCCAGTACTCGGCCCCGAGGGCGGTGAGCTTGTCGCGGAAGGACTCGTAGCCGCGATCGATCAGGCCGATGCCGCGGATCGTGGAGACCCCCTCGGCACCGAGCGCCGCGATGAGGTACGAGAAGCCGCCTCGCAGGTCCGGGACGGTGATGTCCGCGGCGTGCAGCGACATCGGGCCCGAGACGACGGCGGAGTGGTTGTAGTTGGAGCGGCCGAAGCGGCAGGAGGAGCCGCCGAGGCACTCGCGGTAGACCTGGATGCGGGCGCCCATGTCGTTGAGCGCGCGGGTGAAGCCCAGGCGGTTCTCGTAGACCGTCTCGTGGAGGATCGAGATGCCGTCGGCCTGGGTGAGGGCGACCACGAGCGGCTGCTGCCAGTCGGTCATGAAGCCGGGGTGCACGTCGGTCTCGAGCGCGATCGCCTTCAGCGGGGTGCCGGGGTGGTAGAAGCGGATGCCGTCCTCGCGGATCTCGATCCCGCCGCCGACCTTGCGGTAGATGTTCAGGAAGGTCGACATCGGCTTCTGCTGCGCTCCGCGCACGAAGACCGAGCCCTTGGTGACCAGTGCCGCGCAGGCCCAGGAGCCCGCCTCGATCCGGTCCGCGAGGGCGACGTGCTCGTAGCCGCCGAGCTCGTCGACGCCCTCGATGGTGATGGTGCGGTCGGTCTGCAGGGAGATGATCGCGCCCATCTTCTGCAGCACCGCGATGAGGTCCTCGATCTCCGGCTCGACCGCGGCGTTGACCAGCTCGGTGACGCCCTGGGCGCGCACCGCGGTGAGCAGCACCTGCTCGGTCGCGCCGACGCTCGGGTACTCGAGGTGGATCTTCGTGCCCTTCAGGCCGTTCGGCGCGGTGATGTGGATGCCCATCTCGCGCTTGTCGACGTGGGCGCCGAAGCTGCGTAGCACGTCGAGGTGGTAGTTGATCGGCCGGTCGCCGATGCGGCAGCCGCCGAGGTCGGGGATGATCGCCTCGCCCAGGCGGTGCAGCAGCGGGCCGCAGAAGAGGATCGGGATGCGGGAGCTGCCGGCGTGGGCGTCGATGTCGGCCACGTGGGCCCGCTCGACGTTCGAGGGGTCCAGGCGCAGCTCGCCGCCGGCGACATCGTGCTCGATCTTCACGCCGTGGATCGACAGCAGGTTCGAGACGATCCGGACGTCGGAGATGTCGGGGACGGAGCGGAGCACGCTCGGCGAGGTGCCCAGCAGCGCGGCGACCATCGCCTTGGAGACCAGGTTCTTGGCGCCGCGGACGGTGATCTCGCCGTCGAGCGGGCGCCCGCCGCGCACGTGGAATGTGGAGCTCATGGTGTCCTTGCCTGGAGGGACGGACGTCAGCACGCCCATATCTGACCGGCTCACCATACCGGAGCGGCCTGCCCGCCCCGTGGGAGGGGCGGGCAGGCCGCGAGGATGAGGTGGGACCTCAGTGCGTATCGGCGGTGCGGGCCGGCAGCGTCTTCGGCATCCAGGAGGGGCGCTTCTGCTCGAAGGCGGTGATGTCCTCCTCGTGGCGGAGGGTGAGGCCGATGTCGTCCAGGCCCTCCATCAGACGCCAGCGGGTGTAATCGTCGATCTCGAAGCGGAACGTCGAGTCGCCCGCGCTGACCTGACGGTTCTCGAGGTCCACGGTCACCTCGGTGCCCGGGGTCTCCTCGAGGATCTTCCACAGCTGCTCGATGTCGTCCTGGGCGAGGATCCCGGCGACCAGGCCCTGCTTGCCGGAGTTGCCGCGGAAGATCTCCGCGAAGCGGGTCGAGAGCACCGCCTTGAAGCCGTAGTCGCGCAGCGCCCACACGGCGTGCTCGCGGGAGGAGCCGGTACCGAAGTCGGGGCCGGCCACGAGCACGGAGCCCTGCGCGTAGGCGGGCTTGTTCAGCACGAACTCGGGGTCGTTGGTGCGCCAGGCGTGGAACAGGCCGTCGTCGAAGCCGGTCTTGGTGACGCGCTTGAGGTAGACGGCGGGGATGATCTGGTCGGTGTCGACGTTGCTGCGACGCAGCGGGACGCCGATGCCGGTGTGCGTGGTGAAGGCTTCCATGGCGGGGCTCCTCAGGCGTGGGTCAGCAGGTCGGACGGGGAGGACAGGGTGCCGCGCACAGCGGTGGCGGCGGCGACGACGGGCGAGACGAGGTGGGTGCGCCCGCCCTTGCCCTGCCGGCCCTCGAAGTTGCGGTTGGAGGTGGAGGCGGCCCGCTCGCCCGGGGCGAGCTGGTCGGGGTTCATGCCCAGGCACATCGAGCAGCCGGCCTGGCGCCACTCGGCGCCGAAGTCGAGGAACACCTTGTCCAGGCCCTCCTGCTCGGCCTGGAGGCGCACGCGGGCGGAGCCCGGCACGACCAGGACGCGCACGTCGGGGTGCTTGGTGCGACCCTCGAGCACGGAGGCGAAGGCGCGCAGGTCCTCGATGCGGCCGTTGGTGCACGAGCCCATGAAGACGGTGTCGACCTTGATGTCCTTCAGCGCCGTGCCGGGGACGAGATCCATGTACTCCAGCGCCCGCTCGGCGGCGTAGCGGTCGGTCTCGTCGACGAAGTCCTCCGGGGCGGGGACCGCGGCGGACAGCGGCAGGCCCTGGCCGGGGTTGGTGCCCCAGGTGACGAAGGGCTCGAGCTCGTCGGCGTCGATGACGACCTCGGCGTCGAAGGTCGCGTCGTCGTCGGTGCGCAGGGTCCTCCAGTACTCGACGGCCTCGTCCCAGTCCTTCCCCTGCGGGGCGTGGGGACGGCCCTTGACGTACTCGAAGGTGGTCTCGTCCGGGGCGATCATGCCGGCGCGGGCGCCGGCCTCGATGGACATGTTGCAGATCGTCATGCGGCCCTCCATGGAGAGCTCGCGGATCGCCTCGCCGCGGTACTCGAGCACGTAGCCCGCGCCGCCGCCGGTGCCGATCTTCGCGATCACGGCGAGGATGATGTCCTTCGCGGTGACGCCCGGCTTCAGGGAGCCGGTGACGGTGACCGCCATGGTCTTGAAGGGGGTCAGCGGCAGGGTCTGGGTGGCCAGCACGTGCTCCACCTCGGAGGTGCCGATGCCGAAGGCCAGCGCGCCGAACGCGCCGTGGGTCGAGGTGTGCGAGTCGCCGCACACGACGGTGATGCCGGGCATGGTCAGCCCCAGCTGCGGTCCCACGACGTGGACGATGCCCTGATCCTTGTCACCGAGGGAGTGGATGCGCACGCCGAACTCCTCGGCGTTGCGGCGCAGCGTGTCGATCTGGGTGCGCGAGGTGATGTCCGCGATCGGCTTGTCGATGTCGATCGTGGGGGTGTTGTGGTCCTCGGTCGCGAGGGTCTGATCGATGCGGCGGGGCTCGCGCCCCTCCTGGCGCAGGCCGTCGAAGGCCTGCGGGCTCGTGACCTCGTGCAGGAGCTGGAGGTCGATGTAGAGCAGATCCGGCTCGCCGTTCTCACCGCGGCGGACCACGTGATCCGCCCACACCTTCTCCGCGAGGGTCCCCGCCATGTCGATCCTTCCCTGCATCCTTCGTGGGGATGCGTGCTGATGCGCCGTCGCACCCGGTCTCGGGCGCTGCACTCATCGTGGGCGGGTCCACGATCCGATGCACTTGCGTCTCACTCAATAAGACGGCAATATCGGAGCATGGACAACACCCCGGAGGAGAACGGAAGCGGCGTCGGCGTGCTCGACAAGGCCGCCGTCGTGCTCGGCGCCCTCGAGGCCGGCCCTGCCACCCTCGCCCAGCTCGTGCAGTCGACGGGACTGGCCCGCCCCACCGCGCACCGCCTCGCGGTGGCGCTCGAGTACCACCATCTGGTGGCCCGTGACATGCAGGGCCGCTTCATCCTCGGTCCGCGCCTCGGCGAGCTCGCCGCGGCCGCCGGCGAGGACCGGCTGCTGGCCTCGGCCGGGCCCGTGCTCGCGGCCCTGCGGGACCACACCGGGGAGTCCGCGCAGCTGTACCGCCGCCAGGGCGACCACCGCATCTGCGTGGCCGCCGCCGAGCGGCCGATCGGCCTGCGCGACTCGGTCCCGCTCGGGGCGGCGCTGACGATGCGGGCGGGCTCCGCCGCGCAGATCCTGCTGGCCTGGGAGGAGCCGGACCGGCTCCACCGGGGCCTGCTCGGGGCGCGCTTCACCGCGACCCAGCTCTCGGCGGTGCGCCGTCGCGGCTGGGCGCAGTCGATCGGTGAGCGCGAGCCGGGCGTCGGCTCCGTCTCCGCGCCGGTGCGCGGGCCGAACGGACGCGTGGTCGCGGCGCTGAGCATCTCCGGGCCGATCGAGCGGATCACCCGTCAGCCGGGCCGGCTCCATGCCCCGTCCGTGATGAGTTCGGCGAACCATCTCACCGAGCTGCTGCGCCGAGCCGGCGCCTGATCACCCGCGCCTCACTCCCGCTCGATCCACACGGGCGTGTTGGCGTAGCGCAGCACGTTCACGAGCTGGCGCGGCGCGGCGATCTTCCCGGAGCCGCCCTCGTCCCGCTCCCCCGCCACGACCATGACGCTCGCGTTCTCGCTGGCCTCGACCAGCTGCTTGGCGTTGTCGGAGGTCGCCACGGCCACGTCCTTCACGAAGACCGAGGGGTGGCTGAGCGCGATCCGCTGCGCCGTGGCGGCAAGGATCTCCTGGGCCTGCTCGGGCGAGGTGCCCGGCCGCACCACGAGGTGGATGTCCCGTCCGTAGGCCTCCGCGAGGTCGGCGGCGCGGGCCACCACCTCGGTCGAGCTCTCATGGTGCACGAGGCCGACGGGGCCGTCGCCGTCGATGTTCCCCCGCACCACCACGACGGGGCAGTGGGCGCGGGCGGCGAGGGCGAGACTCTTGGAGCCGACGATGAGGGTCATCAGCCGGCCCAGTCCCCGCCCGCCGAGGACCAGCAGGTCCGAGCCCTGGCTCGCGTGGACCAGGACCGGCACGGAGTTGCCGTCGATCACCTCGGTGGTGATCTCGACCTCGGGGGCCCGCTCCCGCGCGAGTTCGGCGGCCTCGCGCAGCAGGGTGTCGGCCGCACTGCGGAAGCCGGAGCCCGGCATCCCGGAGATCGGGTCGACGTTGACGTCGAGCTCGGTCCACACGAAGGCGTGGACGAGATGGAGGGCGCCGCCGACGGTGGCGGCATGGCGTGCGGCCCAGCGGACCGCCTGATCGGACTCGTCCGCGTCGAAGACGCCGACCGTGATCTTCGGAGCTTCTGTGTGCGTCATGTCACGACGATACTCTGTCGGGGCCGCCCGCCGACAGGACCTCGGAATGCAGAAGGAGCCGGCACCAGTGGTGCCGGCTCCTGCTCGTACCCCGTACCGGATTTGAACCGGTGTTACCGCCGTGAGAGGGCGACGTCCTGGGCCGCTAGACGAACGGGGCGGGTGCGAGATCCAGTGGATCTCGCCTCGTACCCCGTACCGGATTTGAACCGGTGTTACCGCCGTGAGAGGGCGACGTCCTAGGCCGCTAGACGAACGGGGCGCGGACCGCGCAGCGGATGATCGCTGCGAAGCGCTGGGGTACCAGGACTCGAACCTAGAATGACGGTACCAGAAACCGTTGTGTTGCCAATTACACCATACCCCATGGTAAGAAGCACTTTCCGCAGCCCTTCACGTTCCGTTCCCCGGTGGTTCCCGTGGACTTCCCGCGCTGTTCTGCGTGCCGTACCGAGTGAAGACTCTACCGGCTTCTCCCGCGGAGCACAAAGCGAGAGGGCCCTTTCGGGCTGTGAGGCTCGGCACGCTGTCCTGCCGGGCCCCACAGCCCTGCCGCTCAGGCCTCCGCCGCGAGGCGCTCGCGCAGGGCGCGCAGGCGCACGAGGCTCGAGGAGCGGCCCAGCAGCTCCATGGACTCGAACAGGGGCGGGGAGATGCGCCGGCCGGAGATCGCGGCGCGCAGCGGCCCGAAGGCGAGCCGGGGCTTGATGCCCATGTCGTCCACGATCGCGCCGCGCAGGGCCGGCTCGAGCGCCGCGGCCGTGAACGCGTCCTCCGCGATCGCCTCGACCTCCAAGATCGCGCGGTCGAGCACCGCGACGGGGTCGTCGCCGAGCTTCTTGGTCGCGTCGTCCTGGACCACGAGGTCCTCGTCGGCCACGAAGAGGAAGCCCATCAGGTCGCTCGCCTCGCCGAGGAGGTTCATGCGGGTCTGCACCAGCGGCGCCGCGGCGACGACGAGGGCTCGCTGCTCCTCGGTGACGGCCTCGCCGAGCACTCCCCCGGACTGCAGGTACGGGATGAGCCGCTCGACGAAGACGTCCTCGGGGAGCAGACGGATGTGGTCGGCGTTGATGGCGGTGGCCTTCTTCAGGTCCACGCGCGCCGGGTTCGGGTTCACGTCGGAGGCATCGAAGCGCTCGACGAGCTGCTCGCGGCTGAAGATGTCCTCGTCGGCGCTGAAGCCCCAGCCGAGCAGGGCGAGGTAGTTGACCATGCCCTCGGGGATGAAGCCCTGCTCCCGGTAGAGGAAGAGGTCAGCCTGCGGGTCGCGCTTGGAGAGCTTCTTGTTCCCCTCCCCCATCACGTAGGGGAGGTGGCCGAACTCGGGCACGCGCTCGGCGACGCCGATCTCGATCAGCGCCCGGTAGAGCGCGATCTGGCGCGGGGTGGAGGAGAGGATGTCCTCGCCGCGCAGCACATGGGTGATGCGCATGAGGGCGTCGTCCACGGGGTTGACCAGGGTGTAGAGCGGCTGGCCGTTCGCGCGCACGACGACGAAGTCGGGCGTGGAGCCGGCCTTGAAGGTGATCTCGCCGCGCACCATGTCGGTGAAGGTGATGTCCTCCTGCGGCATGCGCAGTCGCCA
Source organism: Brachybacterium sp. AG952 (assembly GCF_004362645.1). Lineage (NCBI taxonomy): Bacteria > Bacillati > Actinomycetota > Actinomycetes > Micrococcales > Dermabacteraceae > Brachybacterium > Brachybacterium sp. AG952. Next base: position 119,637 of record NZ_SNXV01000006.1, read on the forward strand.
GGTGGGCTCGCGGCCCTCGGCGCGGAAGGCGGCCTTCTGCTCCTCGGTGAGGTCGCGGTCGTGGCCGTCGTAGCCGAGCTGCGGGTCGCGGCCGGCGGCGCGGTGGCGCTCGGCGATCTCCTCCGCGGTGGAGAAGGACTCGTAGATGTGCCCGGACTCCTTCAGCCTGGCGATCACGTCCTGGTAGATCTCGCCGCGCTGGGACTGGCGGTAGGGGCCGTCCGGGCCGCCGACCTCGACGCCCTCGTCCCAGTCGATGCCGAGCCAGCGCATGGCGTCGAGCAGCTGGTGGTAGGACTCCTCGCTGTCGCGGGCGGCGTCGGTGTCCTCGATGCGGAAGACGAGCTTGCCGCCGTGGTGGCGGGCGTGGGCCCAGTTGAACAGGGCGGTGCGCACCATGCCGACGTGCGGGGTGCCGGTAGGGCTGGGACAGAAGCGGACGCGGACCTCGTCGGGGGTCGAGGCAAATGCGGGGGTGGTGGTCACGAAGGGTTCTCCCTGGAGGTTCGGGGGCGGGCTCAGCGGCGCACGAGGGGGTTGGACAGGGTCCCGATCCCCTCGATCTCGACGTCGATCCGGGCGCCGGGCTCGACGGTGCGGACGCCGGCGGGGGTGCCGGTGAGCACGATGTCGCCGGGCAGGAGGGTCACGACGGAGGAGATCTCGGCGATCAGCTCGGGCACGCCGCGCACCATGTCGGCCGTGGAGCCGGACTGGGCGGTCTCGTCGTCGACGCGGGAGGAGATCGCCAGTCCTGCGGCAGGATCGAGATCGGTCTCGATCCAGGGCCCGATCGGGCAGGAGGTGTCGAAGGCCTTGGCGCGGAACCACTGGTCCTCGGCGCGCTGGGAGTCCCGGGCCGTGAGGTCGTTCGCGCAGGTGTATCCCAGCACGTGGTCGGCGACCTGCTCGGGCGCGAGGTCCTTGGCCATCCGCTTGATGACCACGGCCAGCTCCGCCTCGAGGCTCACCTCCTGGCTGTAGGAGGGGACGACCACGGGGTCGCCGGGGCCGACGACGGCGGTGTTGGGCTTGAGGAAGTACAGGGCCTGGTCGGGCACCTCGTTGCCGAGCTCGGCGGCGTGGGCGGCGTAGTTCCGGCCGACGCACACCACCTTCGAGCGCGGGATGACGGGGGCGAGCAGCCGCACGTCCTCGAGCGGGAGGATCTTCCCGGTGGGGCGGATCTCTGTGTACAGGGGATCACCGGTGATGCCGTAGACCATGTCCTGGCCGTCCTTCTCCTGGACGATGCCGAACATCGGGTCTTCGCCGGTGGTGAATCGGGCGATGCGCATGCGCGCCAGTCTAGGCGCTCGCCCGCGGCCGCCCCGAAGCGGGGGCGGCGGGATAGGCTCGCGCGCAGACGGACCGATCGCGCGACGGAGCGCGAGGAAGGCGGCAGACCGATGGATGTCGCAGGGAATGTCGCACTCGTGACCGGGGGCGCCTCAGGCCTGGGGCTCGCGACCGGGGAGGCACTGGCCGCGGCCGGCGCCCACGTGGTGCTCGTGGACCTGCCGGGCTCAGACGGCAAGGTCGTCGCCGAGCGGCTCGGCGGCGGGGCGCGCTTCGTCGCGGCCGACGTGACCGACGAAGCGCAGGTGCGGGAGGCCGTGGAGCTCGCTGTATCGCTCGGTCCGCTGCGAGTGGTCGTCAGCTGCGCCGGGATCGTGCAGGCGAAGCGGCTGGTGGGCCGCGACGGACTGATGCCGCTGACGGGCTTCGAGCAGGTGGTGCGCGTGAACCTGCTGGGCACGGTGACGGTGATGGGCGTCGCCGCCGAGGCGATGCAGTCGGTGCCGCAGCTGGGCGAGGAGCGCGGGGTCGTCGTGAACACGGCGTCGGTGGCCGCCTTCGACGGGCAGATCGGGCAGACGGCCTATGCGGCCTCCAAGGGCGCCGTCGCCTCGCTCACGCTGCCCGCCGCCCGGGAGCTCGCCGCCTCGAGGATCCGGGTGATGGCGATCGCGCCGGGCACCTTCGAGACGCCGATGATGGCGGGGCTGTCCGAGGAGGTGCGCGACTCCCTCGCGGCGCAGGTCCCGCATCCGAGCCGGCTGGGCCGGCCCGCGGAGTACGCGGCGCTGGTGCGGCACATCGTGGAGAACCCGATGCTCAACGGCGAGGTGATCCGTCTCGACGGGGCGATCAGGATGGGTCCGCGATGAGCGGAGGGGAGCTGGTGCTGACCGCACAGCACGAGCATGTCCGTGTGCTGACGCTGCACCGCCCAGAGGCGCTGAACGCGGTCGACGACGCCCTCGCCACCGCGCTCGGTGACGCGGTCGCGGAGGCCGAGGCGGATCCGGCGACGCGGGTGATCGTGCTGACCGGGGCAGGCCGGGCGTTCTGCGCCGGGATGGACCTCAAGGCCTTCGCCCGCGGGGAGAGCGCCCACTCCCGCACCCGGCCCGAGCGGGGCTTCGCGGGGATCGCGGGGCATCTGGTCTCCGTGCCCGTGATCGCGGCGGTGAACGGTCCGGCCGTCGGACTCGGGGCGGAGCTGGTGCTCGCGAGCGACCTGGCGCTGATCGATCCGGCGGCGCATCTGGCGCTGCCCGAGGTGCGTCGCGGGCTGATCGCGGTGGCGGGCGGGGCGATGCGCCTCCCGCAGCAGGTGCCGCCCAAGCTCGCGCTCGAGAAGCTGCTGACCGGGGACCGGATCTCGCCGCAGGAGGCCCTGGAGTGGGGGCTGGTCAACTCCGTGAGCGCGCCCGGTGCGGTCCTCGTGGAGGCGCTCGCGCTGGCTGAGCGGATCGCCGCGAACGCGCCGCTCGGGGTGCGGGCCACGAAGGATCTCGTGCACTCGACGGTGCACGAGGACAGCTGGGGGCGGCCGGCGTGGCGGCGGATCCGGGAGGCCCAGCAGCGCGTGTTCTCGAGCGAGGATGCCGCCGAGGGCGCGGCGGCCTTCGCCGAGAAGCGGGAGCCGCAATGGGAAGGGCGGTGAGCCCGCTGCGCGGCAGGGCGCAGGACCGTGGGCTGGACCCCGCCGCCGCACTCCCCTATGCTTGAATCGTCAATCATTCTAGCGGGGAGCGCAGTCAGATGAGCATCGATCCTGGATCCATCACCTTCGGCCTGGACACCTTCGGGGACGTCACCGTGGACGGCGCAGGAGATCCCGTCGCGCCGGCGCAGGTGATCCGCGACATCGTCGCCCAGGGCGAGCTCGCCGACCAGGTCGGCATCGACCACTTCTCGATCGGCGAGCACCACCGGCCCGACTTCGCGGTCAGCGCGCCCGACATGGTGCTCGCCTCGCTCGCGCAGCGCACCGAACGGATCACGCTGGGGACCGCCGTGATCGTGCTCAGCTCCGACGACCCCCTGCGGGTGGTCGAGCGCTTCTCCACGCTCGACGCGCTCTCGCAGGGCCGGGCCGAGCTCACCGTGGGCCGAGGCTCCTTCACCGAGTCCTTCCCGCTGTTCGGCTTCGCGATGCAGGACTACGAGACCCTCTTCGAGGAGAAGCTCGACCTGCTGGTGACGGCGCTCGCCGGCGAGCCGATCACCTGGTCCGGCACCACCCGCGCGCCGCTGAAGCAGCAGTCGCTGCACCCCGCGCTGGAGCGGGAGCTGCCCACCTGGGTCGCCGTCGGCGGGAGCCCGAACTCGGTGATCCGCACCGCCCGCCACGGACTGCCGCTGATGCTCGCGATCATCGGCGGGCCCGCGCAGCGCTTCGCGCCCTACGTCGACCTCTTCCACGAGGCGACCGCGAAGCTCGGCGGGCAGCGCCGCCCCGTCGGTGTCCACTCCCCCGGGCACGTCGCCGCGACCGACGCCGCCGCGCGCGAGCAGCTCGCCCCGCACTGGATCCACAACCGCAACGAGATCGGGCGCGAGCGCGGCTGGGGCCCCTCGGGGATCGGGGAGTTCCACGCGGAGGCGGACCACGGCGCACTGTACGTCGGCTCCCCGGAGACCGTCGCGCAGAAGATCGCGCAGACGATCACCTCGCTCGGCATCGACCGCTTCGACCTGAAGTACGCCAGCGGCCCCATGCCGCACGAGCAGCTGATGGAGTCGATCCGCCTCTACGGCACCGAGGTGATCCCGAGGGTGCGGGAGCTGCTGGCCGAGGCGCAGGTTCCTGAGGGATCGGCCTTCGACGAGGTCTGAGAACCTCTCCCCTCCGCCCCTCGCCGCGGCTCACCGGAACAGGAAGGCACGGATGCGCAGCTCGGCCTCCTCCCGGGTGATGCCGTCCAGGAGGTCGCGCCCGAGCGGGCTCTCGTTCGTGGGGTCCGGGCCGATCAGCGGGCGGAGGTCCCCGCGGGAGTGCACGAGGACCGGCACGGGGCCCGCATTCTCATAGCCCGGCAGCGCGCTCGCGAGACGGCCGGGGTAGACCGTGCGATAGCCGTCGTCCCCGAGGTGATCGAGGATGTCGATCACGTCGCCCTCGGCCAGGGACACCCATGGCGCGTACTCCATGCGGCGCTCGGGGTCGTCGAGGATCGGCACGTGCATCGACACCCGCACGTACTGCTCGGCCCCCTCGCGACGCTCGATCCAGCACAGGTCCTCGGTGATCTCGGCGTCACGGAGCTCGTGCGGGGCGAGCCGGAGCACGGGGTCCGGGACCGCGAAGGACAGCACCGGCCAGGGCCGGTCCCTGGTGCCGTCGGTGCCGAGGTGGGTCGCCGCGCAGGCATGGCAGTCGAAGTCGATGCCGGTCATCGGGGGCTCCTTGGGTGGGGCGGTCGAGGGGATGCCCGGCACGCTAGGGGTCCTCTCGCAGGCCCCGCGATGGCCCAGCCGCGGATGTGGACGGAGGGGTGCTGGGGAGGAAGCACTGCTCCACCCGACGACAGGGGCGGCGTCCTGGGTGATGGGCGAGCCAGGTCCTGCTCGCCTCGCCCAGCCACGCACCCTGCTCCCATGACCGATCGGGGGATCACCATGACCGAGAGCGCGGACTCGACCAGCACCACTCGTGAGCGACGCATCGCGACCGCGGCCGCCGCGCTCGCGCGGCACGCCGATCCCGGCCCCACGGCGCTGGGCAGCCTGACCGACGAGCAGCTGGTGGTGCTGCACGGGGCAGGGGATCCTCTGGCGCTGCTCACACCGTGGCTCGACCGATCGGCGGGAAGCGATGCCGAGCGCGACCTGCTCCTGTCCTCCGCAGTGCGCGGCCAGCTCGCGAGCGGCGGCGTGGCACCGGAGCGCACGCTCGCGTCGGTCGAGGGCCGCGAACCGATGGGCGATCCGGACGACCTCCTGCCCGCCGCGCTGCCGGCCGGGATCGTGGGGTGTCGGGTCTACTCACGACGACGCGCGACCCTGAGCGACCTCGACGACCCGACGCGCGGCGCGGTGCAGGCCTTCGCCGACCTCGACGGGTCGGTGATGCAGGAGCAGATCTCCGCCAACGGGATCCACCACTTCACGATGAGCACGGCCGACAGCGCCGCCCGGGTCCAGGCTCTCTGGATGCTGGGCGACCCGGAGCTCGACGGCGCACCGGTCGGCGAGACCGCCCCGGAGGTCCGCTCCGGGACCTTCGAGGAGCTCCTCGCCGACAGGGATCTCGGGGCGATCCTCGCCGCCCCCGTCCGTCGGGTGCAGGTCCTCGTCGAGGACCGCGCGGAGGGAGAACGTCGGATGCTCTGGGTGGTGCACGACGGCGCCTCCCCCGTCGCCCTCCAGCCCTCGGACCCGACGTCCGAGGGCCCGTCCCTGCAGCGCTCGGTGCTCGACGCCGTGCGAGTGGGGCGCGACGGCCTGCGCGCCCAGCTCTCGGAGTTCCTCAGCGCCGGCTGATCCGCCGGCGGCGAGCTCAGCCGAAGAGGAGGTCCCCGACGGCCTCGACGCCTCGCTGCGGCATGTCGATGATCGGGTCGAGGATGGGCACCGCGTCCCTGATGGCCTCGCTGCCGTCGCTGAAGAGGTCCTCGGCCCCGCCGAGCACGGTGTCGGTCCCCTCGCGGAGGCCGCTCCATCCCGTGAGCTGCTCGACCGTGTGCCCCGGCATCTCCAGCAGTGCTCGCGTCGGCGATCCGCCTCCGATCGAGTCCGGATTGTGCGCCGTCGCGACGGTCAGGGCGTTCCACCCGACATCCAGGGCCCCGGTGGCGATCCCGCCCGCACCGCCGACGATCTTCGTGACGGGGTGGGGGATCATGCCGACGGCCGTGAACGCCATGTCCAGCCCGTTGATGCCGTAGGTGATGCCCGCGTCGAGCACTCCGAACAGATCACCGTCCTGGAAGGCCTGGAGCCCGTCGTACATCGCGATGCCCATGGTGGCGGCGTCGCCCACGAGGTTGAGGACGTCACCGGCCGTGCCCAGGTCGAACATGCCGGCCACATCGATCGCAGAGGTGACCCCGGCGAAGATGTCCAGGCCCAGCAGGCCGTTGTCGCCGAGGAGATCACCCCAGAAGCCGTCGCTCTCGAGCGGCTCGTACTCCTCGAGCCACGTGCCGATGGTGTCCCAGAGCGACCCGCCGCCGTCCCCGTCGCTGGCCTGGTCCTGCTCCTCGGCCTCGCGCTGGAGCTCCTCGAGCCGTCGCCGCAGATCCTCCAGGGCCTCCTCGATGCGCTCCCGCACCCGGCTCTCGAAGTCGTCGCGGAACCGGTCGGCGTCGGGGCCGATCCAGGTCGCCGTGCGCACGGCGATGCCGATCCGGAGCGCCAGCCCCTCGAGCTGACGTGCCCCGTTCCCCGTGAGCTCCTCCTGTGCCCGAAGCGCCTCGGTGTCCGCTCCTAGGAAAGTCATGATCCCCACCCCGCCCTCTCATCGTGTCGTCGGGTGAGGCCTAGACAGCGAGGACCGCCGCCCGCGATGGGGAGCACTCCCCATCCGTTCGTGCGCTGGGGACCGTGCGGCATCATGGAGACGTGTTGTCGTCCCACCCCAGCACCCCGGTCGTCCTCTTCCGCACGCCGGAGCGCCCCTGGTCCCTGATCGTCGCGATCGCGCTCGCCGTGCTGGTCCTGCTGCCCCTGGCGATCCTGGTCGCTGTGCTCGGGGCGACCTCGGGCTCCACCGCAGGGATCGTGCTCGGCCTCGTCGCCGGACTCCTCATCCTGCTGGTCAGCTGCATGTTCGTGATCACCATGAGGCAGCGCTTCACCGTGACCACGGCGGGGATCGAGGTCGCCTCGCACCTCAGCACGCGTCGTCTGCCGTGGTCTCAGATCCGGCTGGTCCGTGTGGGACCCGCGACCTTCCGCGCTCCGCGCGCCACCGAGATCGTCCTCACGGACGGGTCCACCGTCAGGCCGCCCGCCACCTCGATGAACTTCGCCCTGTGGCGGGGAGAGATGCCGACGGCCCACGGCTCCGACGGGACGTCGCCGACCCGCTGCACCCTCGCGGCGATCGACGCGCATCGGCGCTATCTGGCCGGGGAGTTCGGGCGGTGACGGTGCTGACGGCCGCCGAGGCCGCTGCTGCGCGCACGGCGCACGAGGAGCGGGCCGATGCGCTGACGGCCGCGCATCGGCAGCGGAAGCAGCGCGGCGAGAAGCATGCGGTGGAGGACTTCCTGTTCACCTACTACCCCTTCTCCCCTGCTCGGCTGCGGCGCTGGCATCCCGGCTGGCGGGTGGGATACGAGGCGTCGGCCGATCTCGATGCCGACGGGAACCCGGTCATCGCCGACGTCGACGAGGCGGGGAGGCGGTCCTGGTACGTCGACGAGGCGGGGCCGGAGGGAACCCCGGCGGTGCGGCGGGCGGATGTCGCGCGGTATCTGGCGGAGCGGGCCTCTGCCTTCTCGTTCATGACGCGGCTGCTGCGGGCCTCGACGCTCACGCGGCGCCGGCCGGAGTTCGGCTGCTTCGGGCTGCACGAGTGGGCGATGGTGCACGGCCTGACCGAGGGGCAGCAGCGCCATGAGGACCTGCCCCTGCGCCTCACGCAGGCCGAGACCGACGCTGTCGTGGAGCGGGAGAACCTGATCTGCTCGCACCTGGACGCGTTCCGCTTCTTCACCCCGTCGGCCGCACCGCGCAACTCCATGGAGCCGACCCGTGCGACGCAGGTCGACCACGACAACCCGGCCTGCCTGCACGTGGGGATGGACCTGTACAAGTGGGCCATGAAGCTCACGCCGCTGCTGCCCTCGGACCTGGTGCTGGACTGCTTCGAGCACGCCCGCGCCACGCGGGTGCTGGACATGGAGGCGAGCCCGTACGACGTGCGGCCGCTGGGCTACGGGGTGGTGCCGATCGAGACCCCGCGCGGGAAGGCAGAGTACGTGCGGCGCCAGCGGGAGCTGGCCGCCGGGGCCGACGCGCTGCGCGAGCGGATCCTCGCCGAGCTCGAGGGGCTCGAGGCGAGCACGCCCGCTGGCCGCTGAGCACTGCGCGCTGAGACGCCGGAAGGGCCGGCACCCTCGCGGGGTGCCGGCCCTCCTCAGGAGTGGGGCTGCGCTCAGGCGGCCGCCTCGTCGTAGGCGGCCTGCGCCTCGGCGCCGAAGTACGGGCCGTACATCACGTTCGCCTGGCCGTTGTAGCCGAAGCTGTTCACGGAGTTCTGCGCCCCGTCGCCGAGGAACCAGGGACCGCCGGAGGAGCCGCCGGTCATGTCGCAGGAGATGCCCTGGGAGAGGGTGCCGCCGATGGTGTCGTCGCTCGCGGTGCCGGAGCAGCTCTCGAGGGACTCGCCGTCGAAGGGCGCGGCGGCCGGGTAGCCGTAGGCGTCGTAGTCGGCGCCCCGCTCGCGGTTGAAGGCGATCGAGGTGGAGCCGACGGCGTCCTCGAGGGTGCCGCTGCCGCTCTCGGGGCTCACGGTCGCGAAGGCGACGTCGTAGCTGATGTCCTCGCCGGAGACCCACTCGTCGGTGGAGACGAGATCGGTCGCGGCCCAGGTGCCGTAGGGGGCGTCGCCGTGGTCGTAGCCGGGCACGAAGACCCAGTTGGTGGCCCAGGTGCCGGCGTCGTTGACGCAGTGCCCGGCGGTCGAGACGGTCGAGCCGTTCGAGGAGGCGACGGAGTTGCCGGAGCAGACGTAGTCCTGGCCGCCCTGGGTGAAGAAGACCTTGCCGACGGTGTCCTTCGACTCGGCGGCCTTCTTGTTCTTGCCCGGCGCCTCGGCGCTGCGGCCCTGGACGGTGGTGGGCTCGCCCTTCTCGACGTCCGCGTGCGACGGGGCGTCCTCGGGCGCGAGGTCGTCGGCGGGGATCGCGGCCTCCATGCGCTCGGAGGTCCAGTAGCCGTGCGCGTCGGTCTGCGCGGTGCCGGAGAGCTCGGTGCGCTCGACGTCGGAGCCGTCCGCGGTGGCGGCGCCGGCGCCGCCGACGGCGAGGCCCGCGACGAGGGCGGCACCGCCCAGGAGTCTGGTGCAGCGACGGAGAACGGTGGAGTGCGTCACGGGAGTGCCTTTCGACAGCGGGACAACGAGGGTGGGATGACGACCCTGCAGGGCCGTGACGGCACGCTACGCGACGTGAGCGAGGTCACTCCGCCCGAGAGTTCCCGGTCGTCCGCTTCTGTCCGGTTCGACGTCCGGGACGCTTACTACTGGTCGGTAGCTTCCTGACCGCTGGAAGCTCCCGGGGCGTCCCCGTCGTCCTCGCAGGCCGCGACGGATTCGGCATCGTCGGCCGACAGGGCCCCGGAGGTGCCGTCCGCAGCATTGTCACGATCAGGTAACGATCGCTGGAGCGGGGTGGGGCGGGCGGCGGCGCGGGCGGCCTCGTCCCAGTGCTCCCGCGCCCCCTCGCTGCGCTTCTCGGCATCGGTGAGGGAGGGGTCCTCGGAGCGTCGTGCAGGCATCGTCGTCCTTCCGTCGGCGGGGCGGGCGCGTCGAGCGTAGCGCCGTCCGCCTGCGGAGCACCCTGGCAGACTGGGCCCATGCCGAGCCTGACGCCCTTCCTCCCCCCGCGCACCGCCGAGAACGCTCAGGACGCCATCGTCGACGGGTTCGTCTCCGCGCAGGAATCGGTCGGCCGCACCCTCTACCCCCACCAGGAGGAGGCGCTGCTCGCCATCGCGGCCGGGGACCACGTGATCGCCGCGACCCCCACCGGCTCGGGCAAGACCACGATCGCCTACGCCGCGATCTTCGCCGCGATGGCCCGCGGTGAGCGCTCCTACTACACCGCCCCCATCAAGGCGCTGGTGAGCGAGAAGTTCTTCGACCTCGTCGCGCAGTTCGGCGCCGAGAACGTGGGCATGATGACCGGCGACTCCGCGGTGAACCACGATGCGCCGATCATCGTGTGCACCGCCGAGATCTTCGCCAACCACGCCCTGCGCGACGGTCCCGGCTCCGAGGTGGGGCTCGCGGTGATGGACGAGTTCCACTTCTACGGCGACTCGCAGCGCGGCTGGGCCTGGCAGGTGCCGCTCGTGGAGCTGCCCCGCTGCCAGTTCGTGCTGATGAGCGCGACCCTCGGCGACGTCTCCTTCTTCGTGGAGGACCTCGAGGAGCGCACCGAGCGCGCCGTGACGGTGGTGGCCGATGCGCCGCGGCCCGTGCCGCTGGACTTCCGCTGGTCGCTCACTCCGCTGCCGGACACGATCACGACGATCCTCGAGGACCGCGACGCCCCGGTGTACATCGTCCACTTCACCCAGAAGGAGGCCCTCGAGCAGGCGCAGGCGCTGCAGGGCGGGAAGATCCTCAGCGCCGAGGAGAAGGAGCGGATCCGCGAGCTGATCGGCGACTTCCGCTTCTCCAAGGGCTTCGGACAGATCCTCTCCCGCCTGGTGCGCGAGGGCATCGGCGTGCACCACGCCGGCATGCTCCCGAAGTACCGGCGCCTGGTGGAGAAGCTCGCCCAGTCCGGGCTGCTGAAGATCATCTGCGGCACCGACACCCTCGGCGTGGGCATCAACGTGCCGATCCGCACCGTGCTGCTGACGGGGCTGGCGAAGTTCGACGGCAAGCGGATGCGCCTGCTCAACGCCCGCGAGTTCCACCAGATCGCCGGGCGGGCGGGACGAGCCGGCTACGACACCGTCGGCCACGTCGTGGTGCAGGCGCCGACGTGGACCATCGAGTTCGAGCGGGAGCGCGCCAAGCAGCGGGCCCGCGAGGAGGCCGGCAAGGCCCCCAACAGCGCGAAGAAGCGGAAGAAGGAGCCGAAGCCCCGCATCCCCGAGGGCGCCGTGAGCTGGTCCGAGGAGAACCTCACCAAGCTCGTCGAGAACCCGCCCGAGGCGCTGCGCCCGCACCTGCGGATCACCGCCTCGATGGTGCTCGCGCTGATCGCGCGGCCGGGCGATGCGGTCGCCGCCGGGCGCCACCTGATCATGACCAGCCACCAGACCCGCACCCAGAAGCTGAAGCTGGTGCGCGAGGCGGTGGAGATCTTCCGCGGCCTGCGGGACGCGGAGATCATCGAGGTGCTCGAGGAGGTGGATCATCTGGGGCGTCGCTTCTCCCTGGTCGAGGACCTCCAGCTCGACTTCACGATGAACCAGCCGCTGGCCCCCTTCGCGATCGCGATGATCGACTCGCTGGACGAGGAGTCCGAGACGCTCACCCTGGACACCGTCTCGATCCTCGAGGCCATCCTCGAGGACCCGCGCCAGATCCTGCTGGCCCAGCAGAACGCCGCCCGGGGCGAGCTGCTCGCCGAGCTCAAGGCCGACGGGGTCGAGTACACCGAGCGGATGGCGCGCCTGGACGAGGTGACCTGGCCGAAGCCGCTCGAGGAGGACCTCGAGGCCGCGCTCGAGATCTACGCCCGCAGCCGGCCCTGGGTGCGGGCCGAGGACCTCTCCCCCAAGTCCGTGGTGCGCGAGATCCACGAGACCGGGCAGACCTTCAGCGAGTTCGTGCAGCGCTACGGCCTGCAGCGCTCCGAGGGGATCGTGCTGCGCTATCTCTCCGACGCCTACCAGGCGATGCGGCGCACGGTCCCGCAGGACCTGCGCACCGAGGAGCTCGAGGACATGATCGAGTGGCTCGGGGTGCTGGTGCGCGGGATCGACTCCTCGCTGCTGGACGAGTGGGAGGCGCTGACCCATCCGGAGGACCTCGAGGACGGGGCCTCGGAGATCCGGCCGACGAGCCCCCGCGGCCTCTCCGCCCAGACGAAGGTGCTGCGCACGATGGTGCGGGCCGCCCTGTGGCAGCGCGTGGAGCACTTCGCCTTCGAGCGCGAGGAGCGGCTCGCCGAGCTCGACGGCGCCTCCGGCTGGGACCGGAAGCGCTGGGCGGAGGCGATGGACGCCTACTACGACACCTATGACGAGGTCGGCATCGACGGCTCCGCCCGCTCCCCGCAGCTGCTGCAGATCACCGAGGAGTCCCGGCTGTGGCGGATCCGGCAGGTGCTCGACGACCCGGAGGGGAATCACGACTGGGCGATCGAGGCGGAGCTCGACCTGGAGGCGACCGACGAGGCCGGCGAGCCGGTGCTCACGATCACCCACGTCGGCGACATCGCGGACCGCTGAGGACCCGCCCCGGCGCGCCGCCCCGGTCGACGACCAGGGACGACGACGGCCGATGCCCCGTGCGGGGCATCGGCCGTCGTCGTGGTCAGCAGCGACCTGCAGCGGAGACGCTCAGTACTGCGGGTTCGTCTCGATCCGCTTCTGCGGGTTGGTCTCGATCTGAGGGTTCGTCTCGATCAGAGGGTTCGTCTCGATCAGAGGGTTCGTCTCGATCAGAGGGTTCGTCTCGATCTTCAGCGGATTGGTCTCGATCCGCTTCAGCGGGTTGGTCTCGATCTTCTGCACGGAGACCGCGGCCTGGGGGTTGGCCTCGATCTTCTGCGGATTGGCCTCGATGGCGCCGGCGGTGCCGGCACCGGCGACGCCGAGCGCGCCGGCGAGCATGAGGCCGGCGGCGAACCTCGCCGCACGGCCGGCGTGAAGGGTGTTCTTGGACTGCGAAGGACGGAAGCTGATCACCGGACAGATCCTCTCGGTGGTGACGGGGGCGGCTGGATGGGGGAGCCCGCAGGTACCAGACTACCGTCTGTGAACGCAATCACAAGAGGTGACATGCGTGTCATCCGGGGACTTCCGCGTCCTCCGGGGACTTTCCTGTCCTCCGGAGGGAAGCGGGTCATCCGGGCCGGTGCCGCCCCGCCCTCTCCCGGGTGAGCGACTCGACCGCCGCGCAGGCCTCCTCGAGCCCGGCGCCGCGCGCGACCGCGGCGCCGACGAGGAACGCGGAGATCGGCGCCATCGAGCGCTGCACCCCGTCGGCGACCACGCCCGTCATCATGTGGACCCGGTCCACGTCGAGGTCCACGCCGCCCACCTCGAGGTGCGCGGCGATGTCCCGCATCCACGGCAGCAGCGTCGTCTCCCAGTCGCTCTGCAGCGTCACCGGTTCTCTCGTCGACATCAGAAGTCCACCTTCTCCCAGCCGCGGCGCTCGGACTCGCGGCGCGGGTCCTTGCTCCGGTAGACGATGTAGGGACGGGTCAGGTAGCCGACCGGTGCCGCGAAGACGTGCACGAGGCGCGTGAACGGCCAGACCGCGAACAGCAGCAGAGCGCTGAGCACATGGAGCTGGAAGAAGATCGGCGCCTGGCCCATCAGCTCCGTCGAGGGCTGCAGGGTCCAGAACTGCCGGAACCAGATCGAGACGCCCTCGCGGTAGTCGTAGTCGCCGAAGGTGGTGTGCACCAGCGTGGCGAGCACGCCGAAGACGATCACGAGGGAGAGCAGCAGGTACATGATCTTGTCGCCGACGGTGGTCGCGCCGAAGACGCGCGTGTTCGTGCGCCGGCGGTAGATCAGGATCAGCAGCCCGCCCACGCAGGCGACCGCCGCGGCGAGGCCGATCGTGACCGCCATGAGGTGGTAGACGTGATCGGAGATGCCGAAGAAGCGGGTCCAGGACTTCGGGATCCCGAGGCCCACCACGTGGCCGACGAAGATCCCGATGATCCCGAAGTGGAACATCGGCGAGCCGATCGAGAGCAGCTTCGACTCGTAGATCTGGCTGGAGCGGGTGGTCCAGCCGAAGCGGTCGGCGCGGAAGCGCCACACGTGTCCCAGCACGAAGACCGCCAGCACCATGTAGGGCAGCACCACCCACAGCAGCAGGTCGAGGGTCGAGGTGTCGTTCATGAGGGGCGTCCTCTCAGCAGGTCCAGCGGGACGGGTCCGGGGGCGGTGGCCCGGGAGTCGCAGCCGTTCGCGGCGAAGGTCTGACCGGCCAGCGCCCCGGCGTCGGCGTCGAGGCCGTAGCCGTCCAGGCCCACGGTCTCCTCCTCGGGGCCCTCCTCGGCCAGGCGGAGCACGGCGGCGCGGTCGTCGGCGTCCAGCGGCGGCAGCGTCCCGCACAGGGCGAGCAGCGCACCGTGCCAGGGCGAGGAGATCTCCTCCAGGTGGAGGCGCAGCAGCTCCACGCCCGGGCGGTTGCCGCGCAGGATCTTCGCGCCGCGCTCCGGGTCGTGGCCCGCGGCGAACTCGAGCACGAGCGGCAGATGGTCGGGCAGCTCCTGCTCGCCGACCTCGACCCCTGCGGCGCGGAAGTCCTGCTTGATGCGCAGCAGCGCCATCCCGCGGCGGCGGGTGTCGCCGTGGCTGAAGTAGGTCAGGTGCAGGCATCCCCGGCGGCGGGTGTCGAAGGTGTCGACGTACTGCTCCTGCACGAGGACGGGGTCCGCCTCCCGCAGGGCGTGGAGGGTGCTGCGCAGCTGGGTGCGGCCCGGTTCGGGCAGGTGCTCCACGAGCTCGGCCACCTGCCTGAGCCGCGAGACGGTCGCCTCGTCGGGGTAGGTCAGCAGCCAGGAGACCGCGAGCCAGGTGGCGCGCAGCTGCGGGGTCGTGAGGCCGGAGGCGTGCAGCAGGTCCTTCGGCGAGCGCACCCGCTTCGGGGCGAGGGTCGCGGTGCCCGCTCCCCCGCCGTCCGCCGCGGTCGCGCCGTCGGCCGAGCGCCTGCCGAGCAGGCGGGCGAGGGCGCCCATCAGGCACCTCCTGTCGCCGGCTCGGGGAAGAGCCCGTCGGGGCGGCCGCGGCCGTCCCAGTTCAGCAGGTTGATGCGCACGCCCTCGGGGCGCTCGGGCCCGTTCTGCTGGCGCTTGGTGGCGTAGCCGGGGCCGGACATGCCGAGGGACTCCTCGGGCAGGGACATGCTCATGCCCGGGCCGCCGGGGGCGTTCAGCGGGCAGTCTGTGCCCACGCCCTCCAGGTCGTGCGCGGACTCGTGGTGCCCGACGGGGATGACGTAGCGGTCCTCGTACTTCGCGATCGCGAGCAGGCGGTACATCTCCTGCATCGTCTCGCCGTCCATCCCGACGGCGTTCGCGATCCCCTCCCGGGGCTCGCGTCCGAGGTTGATGTCGCGCATGTAGGAGCGCATCGCCGCCATCCGGTACAGCACCCGCTCCACGGTGGGGACGTCCCCGGCGGTGAAGAGGTTCGCGAGGTACTCCACCGGGATGCGCAGCGCGTCGATCGCGGCGAAGAGGTTCTCGGCGTCCTCCGCGTCGTAGCCGGTGTCGCGGACGACGTCGACCACGGGCGAGAGCGGGGGGATGTACCAGACCATCGGCATCGTGCGGTACTCGGGGTGCAGCGGGAGTGCGACCTCGTAGTCCTTGATGAGCTTGTAGGTCGGGGACCTCTGCGCGGCCAGCAGCCAATCGTGCGGGATCCCCGCGGCCTTCGCGCCGGCGATCACCTCGGGGTCGTGGGGGTCGAGGATGATGTCGCGCTGGGCGCGGTAGAGCTCCTTCTCGTCCCGGGTCGAGGCGGCCTCGGTGACGCGGTCGGCATCGTAGAGGACCAGACCGATGTAGCGCAGGCGGCCGACGCAGGTCTCCGCGCACACCGTCGGCTCCCCCTGCTCGATGCGGGGGTAGCAGAACGTGCACTTCTCGGCCTTGCCGGTGCGGTGGTTGAAGTAGATCTTCTTGTACGGGCAGCCGGTGATGCACATCCGCCAGCCGCGGCAGCCGTCCTGGTCCACCAGCACGATCCCGTCCTCCTCGCGCTTGTAGATCGCGCCGGAGGGGCAGGAGGCGACGCAGGTGGGGTTCAGGCAGTGCTCGCAGATGCGGGGCAGGTAGAACATGAAGGTCTGGTCGAACTCGAACTGCACCTTGTCCTCGATGCCCTTCAGCATCGGGTCCTTGTCCTTGTGGAGGTAGGTGCCGCCGAGGTCGTCGTCCCAGTTGCCCGACCACTGGATCTGGGTGCGCTCGCCCGTGATCAGCGACTTCGGGGGCGCAGTGGGGATGTTCTCCTGCTGCGCGGGGGCGTTGAGCAGGTTGTCGTACTCGTACGTCCAGGGCTCGTAGTAGTCCTCGATGCCGGGCAGGCGCGGGTTGGAGAAGAGCTGCAGGAGCTTCTTCAGCCGACCGCCCGCCTTCGGAGTGAGACGCCCGGAGCCGGTCAGCTCCCAGCCGCCCTTCCACTTCTCCTGGTCCTCGTAGCCGCGGGGGTAGCCCTGCCCGGGCCGGGTCTCGACGTTGTTGAACCAGATGTACTCCGTACCGGAGCGGTTCGTCCACGCCTGCTTGCAGGTCACCGAGCAGGTGTGGCAGCCGATGCACTTGTCGAGGTTCATCACCATCGACATCTGGGCCATGACGCGCATGTCGTCTCTCCTCGTTCTCTCGGTGCTCAGTACTCGACGGGGGCGGTGCGCTTGCGGATCATCGTGACCTCGTCGCGCTGGTTGCCCGTCGGGCCGTAGTAGTTGAAGGCGTAGGACAGCTGGCCGTAGCCCCCGATGAGGTGGGAGGGCTTGAGCATGATGCGGGTCAGCGAGTTGTGGATGCCGCCGCGCATGCCGTCCCGCTCGGTCAGCGGCACGTTCACGGTGCGGTCCTGGGCGTGGTGCATGAAGGCGGTGCCCTTCGGCATGCGGTGCGAGACCACGGCCCGCGCGGCGACGACGCCGTTGCGGTTGGTGGCCTCGATCCAGTCGTTGTCGGTGATGCCGACGGCCTCCGCATCTTCGACGCTCATCCAGATGGTCTGGCCGCCGCGGGAGAGGTTCATCATGAAGAAGTTCTCCATGTACATCGAGTGGATCGCCCACTTGTTGTGCGGGGTCAGGTAGCGCACCGAGATCGAGGTGCCCGCCTTGTCCTTCTCCCCCAGCGCCCGCTCCCCGAACAGGGCGGTCATGTCCAGCGGGGGCCGGAACACGGGCAGCCCCTCCCCCATCTCGAGCATCCAGTCGTGGTCGAGGTAGTAGTGCTGGCGCCCGGTGAGGGTGTGCCAGGGCTTCTTCCGCTCGACGTTGATGGTGAAGGGGCTGTAGCGGCGCCCGCCGGACTCGGAGCCGGACCATTCGGGGCTCGTGATCACGGGGACCGGTGCGGCCTTCGTGTCGGCGAAGTGGATGCGCTTGCCCTCGTGCTCGGCGGCGAGGTCGTGCAACTGCGTGCCGGTGCGCTTCTCGAGGGTCTTGAACCCCTCGGTGGCCATGTGCCCGTTGGTGGTGCCGGACAGGCCCAGGATGAACTCGCAGGCCTGCAGGTCCGTCTCGAGCTTCGGCCGGCCCGCGGCGGGGCCGGTGCGGTGGACGCCGTTCAGGCGGCCGAGCTCGGCGACGTACTCCTTCACGTCGTAGGTGATGCCCTTGGTCGTCATCCCGAGGTTCTCGAGCAGCGGGCCGATGGAGGTGAACTTCGCGTGGATCTGCGTGTAGTCCCGCTCGACCTCGACGAGGGTGGGCATGGTCAGGCCCGGGACCGGCTCGCACTCCCCCTTCTTCCAGTCGCGGACCCGGCCGTGCGGGGTGGCGAGCTCGCCGGGGGTGTCGTGCTGGAGCGGGAAGGCGACGACGTCCTTGCGGGTGCCCAGGTGCGTCTGGGCCAGCTCGCTGAAGCGCCGCGCGATCCCGGCCCAGGTCTCCCAGTCGGTGCGGGACTCCCACGGGTTCGAGATGGCGGGGTTGAAGGAGTGGACGAAGGGGTGCATGTCCGTGGTGGACAGGTCGTGCTTCTCGTACCAGGTCGCCGCCGGCAGCACCACGTCGGAGTGGAGGGTGTGGCTGGTCATGCGGAAGTCGAGGGTGAGCATCAGGTCGACCTTCCCGATCGGCGCCTCCTCCCGCCAGCGCACGTCCCGAGGACGCAGGTGCTCCGGGGTCTCCTCCTCCGTGGCGGCGGAGTCGACGCCGAGCAGGTGGCGGAAGAAGTACTGGTCGCCCTTGGCGGAGGAGCCCAGCGTGTTCGCCCGCCAGATCGACCAGATCTTCGGGTGGTTCTGCGGGGCGTCCGGATCCTCCGCGGCGAAACTGATCCCGCCCTGCTTCAGCTGGTCGACGAGATACGGGATCGTCTCCTCGCCCGCGGCGGCGGCGCGGTCGGCGACGTCGAGGGAGGAGATGTCGAACTGGGGGTAGAAGGGCTGCCAGCCCAGGCGCTGCGAGAGGGCGACTGCGTCGGCGGTGGTGGTGCCCGCGAAGCGGCCCGCGCCGGTGGTGGCGGCGAGGGTGTCGGCGCCGAAGCGGTCGTAGCGCCACTGGTCGGTGTGCATGTACCAGTAGGTGGTCTGGGTCATCTGGCGCGGGGGCCGGGTCCAGTCCAGGGCGTTGGCGAGGTGGAGCCATCCGGTGATCGGGCGGACCTTCTCCTGGCCGACGTAGTGGGCCCAGCCGCCGCCGTTGACGCCCTGGGTGCCGCAGAGGTTGGTCAGGGTGAGGAAGGAGCGGTAGATGGTGTCGGAGTGGAACCAGTGGTTGGTGCCCGCGCCCATGATGATCATCGAGCGGCCGCCGGAGTCGATCGCGTTCTGCGCGAACTCGCGGGCGATGCGCGCCGCGGCCACGCCCGGCACGCCGGTGATGGTCTCCTGCCAGGCGGGGGTGTAGAGCGCCTCGGTGTCGTCGAGGCCGCGCGCCCACAGCCCCGGCAGGCCCTCGCGGCCCACCCCGTACTCGGCCAGCAGCAGGTCGAAGACGGTGGTGACGATCCGGCCGTCGATCTCGCGCACGGGCACGCCGCGAGCGACGTCGCCGCGGCCCCCCTGCCCGGCCGTGTCGAAGCGGGGCAGCAGCACCTCGGCGACGTCCTCGTGGTGGCCCAGCAGCGACAGGGCCGGGTCGAGGTCGCCGAGCTCGAGGTTCCAGCGGCCCTCCCCGTCAGCGCTGTAGCGGTGGCCGAGGGTGCCGTTCGGGACGACGATCCCGCCGCTCGCGCGGTCGAACATCATGGGCTTGAAGTCGGCGTGCTCGGTCGCGGCCTCGGCGGTGCGGTGCTCCCCCGCCTCGCTCGCGACGAGGAACTTGCCGGGCACGAGATTCCCGTCCTCGCGCCGCTCGAGCTGCACCAGGAAGGGCAGGTCGGTGTACTGGCGGGAGTACTCCTGGAAGTAGGGCACCTGCTTCTCGACGTAGAACTCGCGCAGGATCGTGTGGCCCATCGCCATGGCGAGCGCGGCGTCGGTGCCGGGGTGCGGGGCGAGCCACTCGTCGGCGAACTTGACGCTCTCGGCGTAGTCGGGGGCGACGGAGATGACCTTCTGGCCGCGGTAGCGGGCCTCGGCCATCCAGTGCGCGTCCGGGGTGCGGGTCAGCGGGACGTTCGAGCCCCACATGATCAGGTAGGCCGCATCCCACCAGTCCCCGGACTCGGGCACGTCGGTCTGGTCGCCGAAGACCTGCGGGGAGGCGGGCGGGAGGTCCGCGTACCAGTCGTAGAAGGACAGCATCGAGCCGCCGATGAGCTGGTGGAAGCGGGCGCCGGAGGAGAAGGAGACCTGGCTCATCGCGGGGATCGGCGAGAAGCCGGTGGCGCGGTCGGGGCCGAACTCCTTCACGGTGTGGACGTAGGCGGCGGCGACGAGCTCCTCCGCCTCCTCCCAGCTCGCGCGCACCAGGCCGCCCTTGCCGCGGGCGCGCTTGTATCGCATGGCCTTCTCCGGGTCGGAGACGATCGCCTTCCACGCCTCGACGGGGTCGCCGCCGGGGGCCTTGGCCTTCTCCTCGCGGAACAGGCGCAGCAGCTCGGAGCGCACGTAGGGGTAGCGCACGCGCGTGGGCGAGTAGGTGTACCAGGAGAAGGAGGCGCCGCGGGGGCAGCCGCGGGGCTCGTACTCGGGCTTGTCGGGGCCGGCGGAGGGATAGTCGGTCTCCTGCGACTCCCAGGTGATCACGCCGTCCTTGACGTACACCTTCCAGGAGCAGGAGCCGGTGCAGTTCACGCCGTGGGTGGAGCGGACCACCTTGTCGTGGCTCCAGCGCTCGCGGTAGAAGGAGTCGCCGCCGCGGCCGCCGACGCGATGGGTCTCGCGGTTGTCCTCGCTGATCCGCTCGGAGCGGCTGAACATCTTCCGCGCCCCGATCAGCGCGTCGAACACCGGTGAGTCCATGCCCGGCTCGGCGGGGTCCTGGCGGTCCTGGATGGTCATGGGAAGGCTCCTCCTGGGCGGGGACGGGTCAGCGGTGAGGGATCAGGCGGTGGCGGCGGCCCGGCGGGCGCCGCGGCCGACGAAGAGGGTGACGACGACGGCGCCGAGGGTGGCGATCAGCAGCAGCACGATCCCGAGGGAGTAGCTGCCGCTGCCGGCGTGGATCGCGGCCATCACCAGCGGCGGGACGAAGCCGCCGAGGCCGCCGGCGGCGCCGACGAAGCCGGTGACGGAGCCGACGACGGACGGGTCGGCGGCCTGGGCGACCAGGGCGAAGACCGCGCCGGAACCGAGGCCGAGGCCGGCGGCCATGACGATGAAGTCGATCGTGCCCAGCGGCATCAGCGCGGGCTGGAAGGCGAGCATGAGCGCGGCGAGGGCCACGGCCACGTAGGAGATCAGCAGCGTGCGCACGGCGCCGATCCGGTCCGAGAGGGTGCCGCCGAGCGGGCGCATGATCACTGCGACGATGACGAAGCCGGCCATGCGGAAGGAGGCGTCGGCCGTGGTGAGGCCGTACCAGTTCTTCAGCATCGTGGGCAGGAAGACGGAGAAGGCGACGTAGCCGCCGAAGGAGAGGGCGTAGAGGTAGCAGGCCTGCCAGGTGACCTTCTGCCGCATGGCGAGCAGGGTCTGGGAGAGCATGCTCTTGCCCGAGGGCTTCCAGGTGGGGGCGTCGTGCATGAACAGCCAGGCGAGAACGGCGTAGAGGACCAGCGCGACCGCGGTGACGATGAAGGGGGAGGCGCTGCCGGCCGCGTCCACGAGCGGCACCGTGGTGAAGGCGCTGATGGCGGTGCCGCCCATGCCCACCCCGTACAGGCCCGTGGCCATGCCGCGCTTGGCGGGCGGGAACCACGAGTTCACGAAGGGGACGCCGATCGCGAAGGTGGTGCCGGCGATGCCGAGGAAGAATCCGCCGAGCAGCAGCGTGGAATAGGAGTACTGGCCGGCGAGACCGAGGAACAGCACCGGGATCACGGTCAGCAGGGACACCAGCGGGAACATGAGGTGCCCGCCGAACCGGTCGGAGAGGCCGCCCATCAGGATCCGGCCCAGGGAGCCGACCAGGACCGGCAGCGCCACGATCAGCGAGGCATCCTGCGCCAGACCCTGCTCGACATAGACCGGGCCCAGCGGGCTGAGCAGCGCCCAAGCCCAGAAGTTCACGCCGAAACCGAGGGTGACCAGCAGGAGCGCTCTCCAGGCTCCGGGCGGGACGGTGTCCTGGGCGGTGGTCGTCGTGGCGGCGGAGGACGGGGACCCGGTCATCGAGTGGCTCCTCGGACGTGTGCGGACACGAAGGTCGAGCACTGCTCGACGACGCACCGCAGAGGGGAACTGTACGTCGTAAGCATTCTCGGCCCGTGCGGCCACCCTAGGGGACTTCAGTCCCGGAAAAGACTGTTCCCGGAGAAACCCGCAAGTTTCCACCGGAATGCAACGAATTCCGCGACCCAAGGGTCACGGAATTCGTCAGCATCGGGCCCTCACGGACTCATCCCGGGGCGTCGAGCTCCAGGTCCACCATCAGCTCCGCAGCGATCGTCTCGAGCGCCTCGCGCACGTCCGCCTCGTCGGACTCGGTCGGGAGGCGGAGCTCGGCCTCGGCCTCGAAGAGCATGCCGCCGCCCTCGGGCGCCTCACGGGTCCAGGAGCGCAGTCCGTCGATGGTCGCGCCCTGAGAGCGCAGTGCCGTGGTGACCTCGCGGACCATGCCGGTGCGGTCCTGGCCCAGCAGGTGCAGGCGGAGGGCGCGGGCGGGACCGGGCGGAGCGGTCTGCTCGGCGACGGCGGCCTCCACCGCGAGCCCGACCTCGGCCTCGAGGCCCTCGAGCGCGGAGAGGAAGTCCTGGACCGCCTCGTCGGGGAGGTCCACCTGCACGATGCCGGCGAACTTCCCGGCGAGGAGCGCGAGCTGGCTGTCCACCCAGCTGCCGCCGTGCTCGTCGACGGCGGCGGCAAGGGCGGCGACGAGGCCCGGTCGGTCGTCCCCGATGGCGGTGAGCACGTAGGTCGTCATGCACCCAATCTAGCGCCGAATCACCCGAGTGATGGCGAGTGCGGCGAGGCAGGCCGCTCCGAGCAGCAGCAGCGCCCCTGAGTAGCTGCCGGTGCGCTCGAGAGAGGCGGCCAGCAGCAGCGGGGGCAGGAACCCTCCCAGTCCGCCGGCTGCTCCCACCAGCCCGGTCACCGCGCCCACACGATCCGGGGGCGTCACCTGGGCGACCAGCGCGAAGACGGCCCCCGCACCGAGACCCGCACCGACGGCGATCGCCGCGAGGGCAGCCGATCCCGGCCCCCACAGCGGGGGGTGCACGGCCAGCAGCAGCGCACCCGGCAGCAGCGTGAGGTACGAGACGGCCAGCGTCGCCCTGCTCCCGAACCGGTCCGAGAGAACCCCTCCCAGCGGCCGCACCAGCACTGCCACCAGCACGAAGGCGCCCATCCAGAGGGACGCCGCGGCGCTGCCGAGGTCGTACCAGGTGGTGAGCAGCGTCGGCAGGGACACGCTGAAGGCGACGTAGCCGCCGAAGGAGACCGCGTAGAGGTAGGAGGCCTGCCAGGTGATCGGCAGTCGGGCGGCGGCCGCGCAGCGCGATGCCGCTCCCCCGGGGCTGGGGCTCCAGGTCGGGGACGTGGGCATCCAGCGCAGGGCGATCAGCGCATAGAGCACGAGCACCGCGGCCACCAGCAGGAACGGCGCCTCCTCCCCGACCGCTCCGACGAGGGGGACGGTGGTCAGGGCGCTGATCGCGGTGCCTCCCATCGAGGCGCCGAAGATCCCTGTCGCGAGCCCGCGCCGCCCCGCGGGGAACCACGAGTTCACGTAGGGGATGCCGATCGCGAAGGAGGTGCCGGCGATGCCGAGCGCGACGGCGCCGAGCAGCAGGCCCACCGCGGAGTCCTGCCCCACCAGCCCCAGGAACAGCACCGGGACCACGGCGGCGAGAGACACGGCCGGGAACATCACCCGTCCGCCGAGACGATCGGTGAGCGCGCCGACGGGGATCCGTCCGAGGGAGCCCACCAGCACGGGAAGGGCCACCATCAGGGAGGCCTCCGGGAGGGTGCCGCGGGCGACGATCACCGGGCCGAGCGGGCTGAGGAGCGCCCACGCCCAGCAGCTCAGCGCGAAGCCGAGGGTCGCCAGGACCAGTGCCCGCACGGCGCCCTCGGCCGGCGGGGCCGGGGCGCCCGGGACGGCGGTGGGCGCGGCGGATCGGGGGAGGACGGACATGGGGTGCTCCGCTCCGGGCGGGTCGAGCCGTCCGGGGGTCCGGACCGACCGACGGGCGATGTGGTGGTCGACGCCCACCCTGCCCGCGGCGCCGCCCACCGCCCATCGGTCACGACGTGTCGAGATCCCCCATCACGGTTCGGTCACGTCCGGTGCGCGGCCTTCACACACCCGACTTGTACAGCCCGTAGGTGTACGCGTCGTAGATCGCCTCCCAGGAGGCCTCGATGACGTTCGGTCCCACACCCACGGTCTGGAACTCCAGGCCGCGGCCCGAGGTGCGCACGAGCACGCGCACGGTCGCGTCGGTGCCGTGCTGGGAGTCGAGGATCCGCACCTTGAAGTCCTGCAGCTCGAACTCGTCGACCTCGGGGTGCCGCTCGCGCAGCGCCTCGCGCAGGGCGAGGTCCAGGGCGTTGACCGGGCCGTTCCCCTCGGCGATCGCGACCTTCCGCCCGTGCTCGCCCCCGCCGTCGGCCCGCAGCTTCACGGTCGCCTCGGTCTCGAGGGTCCCGTCGCGGCCGAGCTGCGAGGTGGCGCGCCAGGACTCGACCGAGGAGTAGCTCGGCACGCGGCCGAGCTCGTCCAGCAGGAGCAGCTCGAAGGAGGCGTCGGCCGCCTCGTAGGAGTAGCCCTCCGCCTCGCGCTGCTTCACGGTCCGGGCGAGGCGCGAGAGGAGCTCCGGCTCGTCGGCGAGCTCGAAGCCGAGCTCGCGGCCCTTGAGCTCGATCGAGGCGCGGCCGGCCATGTCGGAGATGATCATGCGCATGTCGTTGCCGACCGCGCGGGGATCGGTGTGCTGGTACAGGTCCGGGTCCACCCGGATCGCGCTCGCGTGCAGCCCGGCCTTGTGCGCGAAGGCGCTCGCCCCGACGTAGGGGGCGCGCGGGCTGACGGGCATGTTCACGATCTCGCCGATCGCGTGGGAGATCCGGGTGGCCTCGGCGAGGGTCTCCTCGGGCACCAGGTCCATGCCCATCTTCAGCTGGAGGTCGGCCAGGAGCGTGATCAGGTCGGCGTTGCCGGTACGCTCCCCGTAGCCGTTCACACAGCCCTGGACGTGGGTGATCCCCGCTCGGACGGCGCTGATCGCGTTCGCGACCGCGCAGCCGGTGTCGTTGTGGGTGTGGACGCCGAGCCGGGCCGCGCCCGCACCGGCCGTCCTGAGACGGGAGCGCAGGTCCTCGATGATCTCGGTGACCTGGTGCGGGAGCATGCCGCCGTTGGTGTCGCACAGCACCAGCACCCCGGCGCCGGCCTCGTGCGCCGCCACCAGCACGGAGGTCGTGTAGTCGGGGTCGTGGAGGAACCCGTCGAAGAAGTGCTCCGCGTCGACGAACACCTCGCGGCCGAGGCCGACGAGATGCGCGACCGTGTCGCGGACCATCGTGAGGTTCTCCTCGGCGGTGGTGCGCAGCGCACCGGTGACGTGGCGGAGATCGGACTTCGCGACCAGGGTGATCGTCGGCGCACCGGAGTCGACGAGCGCGCGCACCTGCTGGTCCTCGGTGACGTCGACGCCCGCCTTGCGGGTCGCGCCGAAGGCGGCCAGACGCGCCGTGGACAGCTCGAGCTCGGTCGCCGCGCGGGCGAAGAACTCCGTGTCCCGCGGGACGGCGCCCGGCCAGCCGCCCTCGATGTAGGTCACGCCGAGGTCGTCGAGATGGCGGGCGACGGCGAGCTTGTCGGTCACCGAGAGGGTCAGCCCCTCCTGCTGCGAGCCGTCGCGCAGGGTGGTGTCGTAGAGGTGGAAGGCCTCGATCGTGGGAGTGGTCATGACCTGCTCACACCAGCCGGGTCAGCCAGCCGTGACGGTCCGGGATCCGGCCGTACTGGATGTCGGTGAGCTCCTTGCGCAGCGCCAGGGTGACCTCCCCCGAGCCGCCGTCGCCGACGGTCCAGGAGCCCTTCTTCGAGCGGAACTCGCCGATGGGGTTGATGACGGCGGCGGTGCCGCAGGCGAACATCTCGGTGATCTCGCCGGACTCGAGCTGCTGCTCGACCTCGCTCATCACGAGCTTCTGCTCGTGGACCTCGACGCCGCGGTCCTCCGCGAGGCGCAGGATGGACAGGCGGGTGACGCCCTCGAGGATCGAGCCGGTCAGCGACGGGGTGAGCAGGCGGCCGTCCTTCGTGATCGCGACGACGTTCATGCCGGAGAGCTCGTCGATCGAGGTGTGGGTCTCGGAGTCGAGGAAGAGCACCTCGTCGGCGCCGTTCTCCGCGGCCTCCCGCTTGCCCAGCAGCGAGGAGGCGTAGTTGCCGCCGCACTTCGCGGCGCCGGTGCCGCCGGCGCCGGCGCGGGCGTACTCGTCGGTGATCCACACGACCAGCGGCTGGACGCCGCGGGGGAAGTAGGGACCGGCCGGGGAGGCGATGACGTAGTAGTCCACGGTGTGCGCGGCCCGCACCCCGAGGAACTCCTCGCTGGCGAACATGAAGGGTCGCAGGTAGAGGGACTCCTCGCTGGTCGCCTCGGGCACCCATGGCTCGTCGGCCGCGACGACGGCCTTCAGCGAGGTCAGGAAGTCCTCGACCGGCAGCTCGGGCAGGGCCAGGCGCCGGGCGGAGCGCTGCATGCGCTCGGCGTTCGCCTCGGGGCGGAAGGTCCACACCGAGCCGTCGGCGTGGCGGAACGCCTTGAGGCCCTCGAAGATCTCCTGGCCGTAGTGCAGGACGGCGGAGGCGGGCGAGAGCTCGAGCGGGCCGTAGGGCACGACCTCGTCCCGGCCCCAGCCGCCCTCGACGGTCCAGCGGGCGCGGGCCATGAAGTCGGTGTAGTGCTGGCCGAAGCCCGGGGCGGCGAGGATGCTGGCGCGCTCGTCGTCGCCCACGCGACGGGTGGTGCTGGTCTGGGGGAAGGCGAGTGCGCTCACGGGGATCTCCTCGGCGGGGTTCGGCAGGGTCAGTGTGTCAGGTGCGGGCTCTCAGCGCCCGGTGATCGCGGCGACGAGGTCGTCGCCGATGCGGGCGGTGCCACGAGAGGCGAGCGACGCATCCGCCGCGCGGGCGGCCAGGTCGTTCTCGACCGCGGCGCGGACCGCGGCGGCGGGCTCGACGTGGCCGAGGTGGTCCAGCAGCAGCGCGACCGAGAGCACGGTCGCGGTGGGGTCTGCCTTGTCCTGGCCGGCGATGTCGGGGGCGGAGCCGTGGACGGGCTCGAACATCGAGGGGAAGGCACCGGTGGGGTTCACGTTCCCGCTCGCCGCGAGGCCGATGCCGCCGCCGATCGCGCCGGCGAGGTCGGTGACGATGTCGCCGAAGAGGTTGTCGGTGACGATGACGTCGAAGCGGGAGGGGTCCTGGACCAGGTAGATCATCATCGCGTCGACGTGGGCGTAGTCGACCTCGACGCCCGGGTGCTCGGCGCCGACCTCCTCGACGATGCGGCGCCACAGGTGCCCGGCGTGGACGAGCACGTTGTGCTTGTGGACGAGGGTGAGCTTCTTCCGACGGGCCTCGGCCTGCTCGAAGGCGTAGCGGACCACGCGCTCGACGCCGACGGCGGTGTTCAGGGAGACCTCGGTGGCGACCTCGAGCGGGGTGCCGGTGCGCATGGAGCCTCCATTGCCGACGTAGGGGCCCTCGGTCCCCTCGCGCACGACGAGGAAGTCGACCTCGCCCGGCTCTGCCAGCGGGGTGGAGACGCCCGGGAACAGGCGGGTGGGGCGCAGGTTCACGAAGTGGTCGAAGCCGAAGCGGAGCTTCAGCAGCAGGCCCCGCTCGAGCACACCGGAGGGGACGCCGGGGTCGCCGACGGCGCCGAGCAGGATCGCGTCGTGCTTCGCGAGCGCCGCCATGTCCTCGTCGGTCAGGGTCTCCCCCGTCCGGTGCCAGCGCCCCGCCCCGAGGTCGTAGTCCGTGGTGCGGACCGCGACGCCGGCGGGCTCGAGAGCGGCCTCGAGGGCGCGCAGGCCCTGGGGGACGACCTCCTTGCCGATGCCGTCGCCCTCGATGACGGCGAGATCGAGGGTGCTCGGGGCGGGGGTGGTGCTCATTGCTGGTGCTGCTCCTGAGAAGGGGGTGGGATCAGTAGACGAGATCGACGGCGTGGATCGAGCGCGCGTCGATCGCGGCGCCCAGCTCCTCGGCGAACTCGCGGGAGACGGACTCGTCGAGGTCCAGGACCACGAGGGCCTCGGCGCCCTGGGCGCGGCGGACGCGGGAGACCTGCATGCCGGCGATGTTGATGCCGGCCTCGCCGAGGAGGGCGCCGTACTTGCCGATCAGGCCCGGCCCGTCCGAGTAGCGCAGGATCAGCAGGTGGTCGCTCAGCGGCACGTCGAGCGCATGGCCGAAGACGTCGATGAGCTTGTGCTCCTGGTCCACGCCGCTGAGCGTGCCGGAGACGGCCACGACGCCGCCGCCGCGCAGCGTGCCGCGCAGGGTGATGACGTTGCGGAAGCGCTCGGTGGTCTCGTCGGTGACGAGGTTGACGGCGATGCCGCGCTCCTCGGCGAGGACGGGGGCGTTGACGTAGCTGACCTGCTCGGTGACCACGGAGCGGAACATGCCGCGCAGGGCGGAGAGCTTCAGCGCGGTGACGTCGCGGGAGGCGATCTCGCCGTGGACCTCGATGTCGAGCACCTCGGGGGCCTCGCCGGCCAGGGCGGTGAAGAGCTGGCCGAGCCGGTCCGACAGGGCGACGCCCGGGCGGACCAGGTCGTCGATCGCGCCGCCGGCGACGTTGACCGCGTCGGGGACGAGCTCGCCCGCGAGCGCCAGGCGCACGGACTTCGCCACCGCCACGCCGGCCTTCTCCTGCGCCTCGGCGGTGGAGGCGCCGAGGTGCGGGGTGAGGGTGATGTTCTCGAGCTCGAGCAGCTTCGCGGCGGTCTCGCTCTTCGCGGGCGGCTCGGAGGAGTACACGTCCAGGCCGGCCCCGGCGATCTGCCCGGTGCTCAGCGCGGTGTACAGCGCCTCCTCGTCGATCAGGCCGCCGCGGGCGGCGTTGACGACGTGGAGGTTCGGCTTCGCGAGCGCGAACTCCTCGGCGCCGATCAGGCCCGTGGTCTCAGGGGTCTTGGGCATGTGGACGGTGAGCACGTCGGCCTCGCGCATCAGCTCGTCGAGCTCGACGACGCGTGCGCCGAGCTCGGCGGCGCGGGCGTGGTTGACGTAGGGGTCGTAGGCCAGGAGCGTCACGCCGAAGGGGCGCAGGCGCTCGGCGACGAGCTGGCCGATGCGGCCGAAGCCCACCACGCCGACGGTCTTCTCCAGCAGCTCCACGCCGGTGAGCTGCTTGCGCTCCCAGCGGCCGGCCTTCACGGAGGAGTCGGCACGGCCGAGGTTGCGCAGCGAGGCGAGGATCAGCGCGATCGCAAGCTCCGCAGCGGAGACGATGTTGGAGGTCGGGGCGTTGATGACCATGACGCCCGCGGTGGTGGCGCCGGGGACGTCGACGTTGTCCAGGCCCACGCCGGCGCGGGCGACGACCCGCAGCTTCGGGGCCGCGGCGTACACCTCCGCGTCGACCTGGGTGGCTGAGCGGACCAGGAGGGCATCGGCCTCCGCCACTGCGGCGAGCAGCGCGGTACGGTCGGTGCCGTCCACGCTGCGAACCTCGACGTCGGGGCCCAGGACCTCGACGGTGGCGGGCGACAGCTCCTCAGCGATGAGCACGACAGGACGCGTCACGGAATCTCCTCCGGTACGGATGGCGGTCGTCGCTCACGCCCTCGGGTGCGACGGGTTTCAGGGGACAGCGTAGTCCCGTGTCCGCCATGCGGGAACGCGGGTCAGGATGCGAGATCCTCCCGGCTTCGCCGTACGGGGCGGTGCGCCCTACTGTGGTGCCGACTGCGACGTCCACTCCCACCAGTCCCCGGAGGATGCTCCATGCCCGTCCCGACGCCCGACGCGCTGCGCGCCGGCCTCGGCCGTCTGCTGGCGGAGCGCGGCACGCCGCTGGTGCTCGCACATCGCGGCACCACCCTGGGCAGCTTCCCCGACAACACCGTGCGCTCCGCGATCGGTGCGCTGCGCTCGGGCGCCGACGTGATCGAGCTGACCGGCCCCATCTGCTGCGCGCCTATCTCACGGCGCGGTGACAGCGCCGGCGGTCAGCCCGGCAGCTTCTCGAAGGACCCCATGTCGGGGAACCGCTCGGCGAGGAACGCCCGCACCTGCCGATTGACGACATCCGACGGGAGCTCCTGCACCGCGTCGTTCAGGCAGAAGGTCTGCAGAGTGTCCCTGTCCGCGATCAGCCGTCGCAGCTCAGCGGCCGCAGTCTGCTCCCCGATGCCGACGTAGCGGTAGCGGATGCCGCGCGTGACCGCTCGCGAGGTGGCATGGCCGTGGTTCAGATGGAGACCGCCTGCCAGCGTGACGTCCTCGAGCCGACGCAGCTGCGAGTCGCGGGGGCGCTGGACGATCTCCGGCCAGCGCTCCTCGATATCGTAGGAGCAGGCGGCACGGAGACCGTCATCGTGCGTCCGTACTTCACTCCGCGCCAGGGGCTCGCGCTGAGCGTTGTGAGCTACAGGTAAACACCGCCGTCTCACCGACGCAGCCGAGCAGCGTCTCACCCCTCCACCCGCAGCCCCGCCAGCACCTGGTGGGCGATGACGGGTGCCTCCTCCTCGCTGAGCCCGTTGACCTGGACGTGGTACTCCTCCTCCCCCACGTGCACGCGCACGGTGAGGATCAGTCCCGCCTCGCCGCCGGCGGTGAGCTCGGCGGTGACCAGGTCCGCGCCGCCCACCTCCACACGGGCGGCGTGCTGCGCGGGTCCGAGCTGATACGGACTCGCCACGGGCAGGCGGTAGAGGGTGATCGCAGCGACGGCGCTGCCGCTCTCGTCGCGAACGCTCGCGCTGAGCTCCACCTCCTCGACCTGCCCCAGCCCCGAGGGAACGGCCGCGACGAGACGTCCGAGAGTCAGCTCCTGCCAGTCCTCGGGCACCTCGGTCGGCTCGATGAGCGGCAGCTCCTCGGCGTCGGCGATCGCGAGTGCCGGGCCGGTGCTGATCACGTAGCTCATCAGTGCGTTCATCCCGCCGTCCTCGATGCCGAGGAGGAAGGAGACCTCGCGCCGCAGCACTGCCTCCTCGCCCTCGCGCACGATCGGCACCGCACCGCGCACACTCGCGATCATGGCGGCGCCCGCCGCGGAGAACGGGGCACCTGCCGGCAGCCGCGACAGGAGGCTCGAGGTCTCCAGCACGCTCATCCGCGGACCGCCCTCGGGATAGGGAGCGGGCTCGAAGTCGTAGACCTCCGGCAGACCCTCCCCGGGCACGGGCGTGCCGCTGAGCGGGACCTCCTCGAACATCGGGGCGAAGGCCGCCGGATCGAAGGCGTCCAGGCCTAGCGCCTCCATCAGCGGGGGCGCCACCTCCTCGGAGCGCGAGTTGTCGGACTCGAGCAGCAGTGGGCTGTCGGCGATCTCGATGATCGCCTGGACCAGCACGCCGCGCAGGGCGTCGCGCGCGACGGCATCCCCGCCGAGGGCCTCGGCCGCCTCGGGATCCAGGGCGAGCGGCTCCGCCGATAGCACCGGCGAGTCCTCCGGGAAGCCCGGCGATGCCCACGCTCCGAAGCGGTCCTTGCGCTCGAGCTCCCCCGGCCCGAGACCCGTGCGCTCGTCGGCCGCGGCGAGGTCGAGCTCGACGGTCCGCAGATCCTCCCGTGCGGCCCATTCGCCGAAGGTGGTGCCGGGCTCCGGGGCGGGCTCCGTGGTGGCGCCTCCCCCGTCGCTTCCGGCGTCGCTCGTCGTCGGGTCCGCTCCTCCGGCTGGTGTCTCGTCCTCGCCGGGCAGCAGGGAGCAGGCCCCCGCCGTCGTCATCACGCCCAGGGCCCCCAGCCCCGTCAGCGCCGTGCGTCGCGTGGTCGTGCGTGCGGTCGCCATCGTGTTCATCCCTGATTCCCCCTGCTCGGCCCGTCGGCCGACTTCTCGTGCATGTGTTCAGAACAGCATGATGCACGAAAGACGGCGGCGGGAGCACCTCGAGGGTGCTCCCGCCGCTGTGTGGGGACCGGGTGGGTCAGCGCGCGGCGCTGCCCTCGACGTAGTCCGAGTCGATGGACTGCGCGCTCCAGGAGAACATCTTGCGCAGATCCTTGCCGACCTTCTCGATCGGGTGCTCGGCCTCCTCGGCACGGAGCTTCTTGAACTCCTCGGCGCCGTTGTCCTGGTCGTCGATGAAGCGCTTGGCGAAGGCGCCGGACTGGATGTCGGCGAGGATCGCCTTCATGTCGGCCTTCGTCTGGTCGGTGACCACGCGGGGGCCGGAGACGTAGTCGCCGTACTCGGCGGTGTCGGAGATCGACCAGCGCTGCTTGGCGATGCCGCCCTCGTTCATGAGGTCGACGATCAGCTTGAGCTCGTGGAGGACCTCGAAGTACGCGATCTCCGGCTGGTAGCCGGCGTCGGTGAGGGTCTCGAAGCCGGCCTGGACGAGGTGGCTCATGCCGCCGCACAGCACGGCCTGCTCGCCGAAGAGATCGGTCTCGGTCTCCTCGGTGAAGGTGGTCTTGATGACGCCGGCGCGGGTGCCGCCGATGCCCTTGGCGTAGGACAGGGCGAGGTCCCAGGCGGAGCCGGTCGCGTCCTGCTCCACGGCGACGATGTCCGGGATGCCGCGGCCGGCGACGAACTCGCGGCGCACGGTGTGGCCGGGGGCCTTCGGGGCGATCAGCAGCACGTCGACGCCCTCGGGGACCTCGATGTAGCCGAAGCGGATGTTGAAGCCGTGCGCGAAGGCGATCGCCTTGCCCTCGGAGAGGTGGGGCGCGATCGAGTCCGCGAAGACCTTCCGCTGGTCCTGGTCGGGGGTGAGGATCATGATCAGATCCGCCCACTCGGCGACCTCGGCGACGGTCCCGACGGTCAGGCCCTCCTCCTGGGCCTTCGCGGCGGACTTCGAGCCCTCGCGCAGGCCCACGCGGACCTCGACGCCGCTGTCGCGCAGGTTCAGCGCATGGGCATGGCCCTGCGAGCCGAAGCCGACGACCGCGACCTTCTTGCCCTGGATGATGGACAGATCGGCGTTGTCGTCGTAAAAGATCTCAGCCACGTTGTGCTCCTTCGATGGTCGGCTGCGGGCGTCGAGGCGATCGTATCGCCCCTCGTCCTGCGATGTGAGAAAGGGTCTTGCTATTCGGTCAGCGGGGCGGGGTCAGGACAGCAGCGCGCGGTCGGTGATCGCCCGACCGCCGCGCCCGATCGCGACCTCGCCGGACTTCACGATCTCGCGGATCCCGAACTCCTCGAGCATGCCGAGGAGGGCGGTGAGCTTGTCCTGGGTGCCGGTCGCCTCGATCGTCACCGAGTCCGAGGCGGCGTCGACGACCTTCGCGCGGAACATCTGCACGATCTCCAGCACCGGGGTGCGGGTGGAGCTGTCGGCGGTGACCTTGATGAGGATCAGCTCGCGCTGGACCGTCTGGCGGGGGTCGAGCTGGACGATCTTGAGGACGTTGACGAGCTTGTTGAGCTGCTTGGTGATCTGCTCGAGCCGGTGCTGCTCGACGTCGACCACGACCGTGATGCGGGAGATCTCCGGATGCTCGGTGGGTCCCACCGCGAGCGAGGAGATGTTGTAGCCGCGACGGGAGAACAGTGCGGTGACGCGGGTGAGCGCACCGGGCTTGTTCTCCACCAGCACCGAGAGGGTCTGGCTGTTCGGCGACATGACGTAGTCGGGGGTCCCGGTCGGGGCCTGCTGCTGGTTGGTGGTCATGCTCAGATGTCCCTCTCCCACTCGGGGCTCATGCCCTGGGCGATCTGGATCTCGTCGTTGGACACGCCGGCCGGCACCATCGGCCACACCATCGCGTCGGCGCTGACGGTGAAGTCCACGATCACGGGGCGGTCGTTGATCTCCATCGCCTGGCGGATGGTGTCGTCGATGTCCTCGTCCCGCTCGCAGCGCAGGCCCACGCAGCCGTAGGCGTCGGCGAGCTTGACGAAGTCGGGGATGCGGCGCGAGCCGTGGCCGGTGTTCAGCTCGGTGTTCGAGTAGCGCTGGTCGTAGAACAGGTTCTGCCACTGGCGCACCATGCCCAGCGAGCTGTTGTTGATGACGGCGACCTTGATCGGGATGTCGTTGATGACGCAGGTGGCGAGCTCCTGATTGGTCATCTGGAAGCAGCCGTCGCCGTCGATGGACCACACCGTCTTCTCCGGCATGCCCACCTTGGCGCCCATCGCCGCGGGCACCGAGTAGCCCATGGTTCCCAGCCCCCCGGAGTTGATCCAGGTGCGCGGGTTCTCGTACTGGACGAACTGGGCCGACCACATCTGGTGCTGGCCCACGCCCGCGACGTAGATCGAGTCGGGCCCGGAGATCGCGCCGATGCGGGAGATCACCTTCTGCGGGGCGGTGAAGCCGTCCTCGGTCGCGGTCCAGCCCAGCGGGTAGTTCTCCCGGAGCATGTCCAGCGTGCCCCACCAGCCCTCGTAGTCGCGGGGGTCGGACTCGGCCAGGCGGGCGCGGAGCTCCTCGGTCAGCGCCTTGGCGATCTGGCCGGCCTGCCCGACGATCGGCACGTCGGCGACGAGGTTCTTCGAGATCTCGGCGGGGTCGATGTCCGCGTGGATGATCTTCGCGCCGGGCGCGAAGGAGTCCAGGCGGCCGGTGACCCGGTCGTCGAAGCGGGCGCCGATGTTGATCAGCAGGTCCGCGCGCTGCAGGGCCGAGACCGCGGCGACAGTCCCGTGCATGCCGGGCATCCCGAGGTGGCTCGGGTGGGAGTCCGGCAGGGCGCCGCGCGCCATGAGGGTGGTGGTGAAGGGGATGCCGGAGGAGTCCACGAGCTCGCGCACCTCGTCGGTGGCGCTGCCGCGCAGCACGCCGCCGCCGAGCAGGAACACCGGGCGCTTCGCCTCGAGCATGAGGCGCACCGCCTCGCGGATCTGCTTGCCGTGAGGGCGCGGCTCGGGGCGGTAGCCGGGCAGGTCGAGGGTCTCGGGCCAGACGAACTCCATCATGTCCTGCTGGGCGTCCTTGGTGACGTCCACCAGCACCGCGCCGGGCCGGCCGGTCGAGGCGATGTGGAAGGCCTGCTTGATGACCTTCGGGATCTCCGCGGCGTCCTTGACCAGGAAGTTGTGCTTGGTCACCGGCATCGTCATGCCGACGATGTCCGCCTCCTGGAAGGCGTCGGTGCCGATGAACATCGAGCCGACCTGGCCGGTGATCGCGACCAGCGGGATCGAGTCCATCTGGGCGTCGGCGATCGCGGTGATGAGGTTGGTGGCGCCGGGGCCGGAGGTCGCCAGGCACACGCCGACCTTGCCGGTCGCGTGGGCGTAGCCGGAAGCGGCGTGGCCGGCACCCTGCTCGTGCCGGACCAGCACGTGACGGAGCTTCTTCGCGTCCATCAGCGGGTCGTAGGTGGGCAGGATCGCGCCGCCGGGAAGGCCGAAGACGACCTCTGCCCCGGCATGCTCGAGGGACTCGACCAGCGCCTGCGCGCCGGTCATCTGCTGTCCGGTCATCGGAACTCCTTCGTCGTCTCGGACGGTGGGCGGTGGCGGTGAGTGGAACATGCTCCCCGTCCCTCCCGTCGCGCCGTCCCGCGGGCCGGGCACGAAAAAGCCCCTCCGCCTGGGGCTCGGGGAGGGGCGCGGATGACGTCTCGAAGCGACGAGTGGGCGTCAGCCGCGCTCGGGAACTACGAGAAGGATCGTCTGCATGCGCCCACCATAGGCCCCGGGGCGTGGCCGGGGCCACCTGTCCGGATCGCGAGACCCTGCGGGCAGCCGTCGCAGCGGCGCGGGCGCGATGCGCTTCGCGAGTCCGCGGGGGAAAGTCCGGAGGGGCCCCGCGGCGAGGCCCGACGGAGCGACGAAAGTCCTGCGCACGGCGTCCGGTCCCGCCTACTGTATGGACGAGGTCACCCGCTCCAGAGAGGACCGTGCGCACAGCCATGAACGCCACCGGCCATTCCCCCCTCGCCCCCGCCGCCGGGACGCCGTTGCCGCCGGGCACCCGCATCGTCGTGATCGGCGGCGGCATGACCGGGCACCGCTTCGCGGCCCGGATGCAGTCCCAGGACCCCACCGGCGATTGGACCCTCACCGTGATCGGCGAGGAGACCCAGCAGCCCTACGACCGCGTGCACCTCTCGGACTGGTTCGGCCACCGCCGCGCCGAGATGCTCGCCCTGGACACCGGGGTCTGGGCCGACCCGAGGATCACGCTGGTCACGGGCGACGCCGCCGAGAGCCTGGACCGCTCCGCGCACACCATCACCTGCGCCTCCGGCACCGTGCACGAGTACGACCGGCTCGTGCTCGCCACCGGCTCCTGGGCCTGGGCGCCCCGCGCCGAGGGCAACGACCTTCCCGGCTCCTTCAGCTATCGCACGGTCGACGACGTCGAGTCCCTCGCCGCCTGGGTCGCCGAGCGCGGCGAGGCGCTGGGCCGCGAGGTCCGCGGCGTCGTCGTCGGCGGCGGCGTGCTCGGCCTCGAGGCCGCGGCCGCGCTGCAGGACCTCGGCGCCCGATCCACCGTGGTCGAGTTCGCGGACCGGCTGATGGCCGTCCAGCTCGACGACGGCGGCGGCGAGATGCTGCGGCTGCTCATCCAGGACAAGGGCATCGAGGTGCGCACCGGCGTGGGCGCCACCGCCTTCCGCCCCGCCGCCGACGGCGCGATGGGCACCGCGGAGCTCACCGACGGCAGCGAGCTGCCCGCCGACGTCGTCGTCTTCTCCACCGGCATCCGCCCCCGCGACCGGATCGGCCGCGAGGCCGGCCTCGCCGTCGGCGATCGCGGCGGCATCGTCGTGGGCGAGAGCTGCCAGACCTCCGACCCGGACATCTGGGCGATCGGCGAGTGCGCCTCCTTCGACGGGGTGTGCGCGGGCCTGATCGCCCCCGGCAACGACATGGCCGACGTGGTCGCCGACCGATTCCTCGGCGGCACCCGCACCCACCAGCGGGGCGAGGACGGCACGAAGCTCAAGGGCGTGGGCGTGGACGCCGCCGCCTTCGGCGACGTCAACGCCATGACCCCCGACGCGCTCGAGGTCTCCTTCGTCGACCCCGTGCACCGCCAGTACCGCAAGCTCGTGATGAGCGACGACGCGACGACCCTGCTCGGCGGCGTGTTCGTCGGCGACATCGCCCTGTACTCGCAGCTGCGCCCGATGACCGGGCGGGCGCTGGGCGCCGACCCCTCCGCGGTGATCGCGCCGGAGGGCGGGGGCGATGCGCTCGCGGGCGCGGAGATGCCGGACGACGCGGTGATCTGCTCGTGCAACAACGTCTCCGCGGGCACGGTGCGCCACGCCGTGAACGAGCAGGGCTGCCACACGATCGGCGCGATCAAGGAGTGCACCACCGCCGGCACCGTGTGCGGCTCCTGCGTCCCGTCGCTGACGAAGCTGCTGAACCAGGAGCTGGCCAAGAGCGGCATCGAGGTCTCCCGCGCGCTGTGCGAGCACTTCGACCACTCCCGCGCCGAGCTGTACAGGCTCGTCGAGGAGGGCGGCCAGGAGACCTTCACCGAGGTCGTCGCCGCGCACGGCACCGGCGCGGGCCGCGGCTGCGCGGTCTGCCGCCCCACGGTCGCCTCGATCCTGTCCTCGCTCGGCGCCCTCTCCGGCAAGCGTCACAGCCCGGTGGGCCGTCAGCTCGGCTCGCTGCAGGACACCAACGACCACGTCATGGCGAATATCCAGAAGGACGGCACCTACTCGGTGATCCCCGCGATGCCCGCCGGCGAGGTCACCCCCGAGAAGCTGCTCGTCTTCGCTCAGGTCGCGAAGGACTACGGCCTGTACGTGAAGGTCAACGGCGCCCAGCGGATCGGCATGTTC
Source organism: Brachybacterium sp. AG952 (assembly GCF_004362645.1). Classification (NCBI taxonomy): domain Bacteria; kingdom Bacillati; phylum Actinomycetota; class Actinomycetes; order Micrococcales; family Dermabacteraceae; genus Brachybacterium; species Brachybacterium sp. AG952. The sequence continues at coordinate 156,898 of NZ_SNXV01000006.1, forward strand.
GGCGCCCGGCTCGAACAGCTGCCGGAGATCTGGGAGCGCCTGGTCGAGGCCGGCTTCGAGTCCGGCCACGCCTACGGGAAATCGCTGCGGATGGTGAAGAGCTGCCTGGGCACCAACTGGTGCCGCTACGGCGTGGGCGACTCGACCGCGATGGCCTCGCACCTCGAGCGCCGCTATCGGGGGCTGCGCTCCCCGCACAAGATCAAGATCGGCGTCTCGGGCTGCGCCCGCGAGTGCGCGGAGGCGCAGGCGAAGGACGTCGGCGTGATCGCCACGCACCGCGGCTGGAACCTGTACGTCGGCGGGAACGGCGGCGCCCAGCCCGCCCATGCGCAGCTGCTCGTCGAGGACCTCGACGACGAGACCCTGCAGCGCTGCATCGACCGCTTCCTCATCCTCTACATCCGCGAGGCGGACAAGCTCCAGCGCACCGCCCGCTGGGTCGAGGAGTACCCCGGCGGCATCGACGAGCTGCGCCGCGTGATCGTCGAGGACTCCCTCGGCATCGGCGAGGAGCTCGAGGCCGCCATGCAGCGCCACACCGACACCTACGTCGACGAGTGGGCCGAGGCGGTGCACGATCCGGAGCGGCGCGCGAAGTTCGTGTCCTTCATCAACGCCCCGGACCTGCACGACAAGACGCTGCGCTACGTGCTCGAGCGCGAGCAGGTGCGCCCTGCCCGGCCGGAGGACGCCCCGGAGACCACCTTCCCGACCCCGCTCGCGGCGAAGGAGCACGCCCTCGCCGGCGCCGCCCACATCTCGCAGGAGGACCAGTGATGACCGCCCCCGCCGACGCCCTCGTGCCGATCTGCCCGCTCGGCGCGCTGACCCCGGAGCGGGGCGCCGCGGCGCTCCTGCCGGACGGCACCCAGATCGCGGTGTTCCTGCTGGACGACGGGAGCGTGCGCGCCGTGCAGCAGCACGACCCCTACTCCCGCTCGAATATCCTCTCCCGCGGCCTGGTGGGCACCCACCTGCTCACGGTCGAGGGCGAGGAGGAGGGACGGCTCGTCCCCACCCTCTCCTCCCCCATGTACAAGCAGAGCTGGGACCTCGACACCGGCGCGGTGCTCGACTCCGGCGGCGGGGAGAAGCTGCCGATCGCGGTGTTCGACGTCGAGGTGCTCGACGGGCACGTGCACGTCGCCGCCGCGCCGCGACCCGGCACGGGCGGGGAGGCGTGAGCTGCCTGACCGGCGCCCGCCTCGAGCCCGGGGCCGTCGCCCTCGTGGGCGGCGGCCCCGGCGCCTGGGACCTGATCACGGTGCGGGGCCTGGACCTGCTGCGGCAGGCCGACGTGGTGGTCGCCGACCGGCTCGGTCCGCGCGCGCTGCTGGACGAGCTGGGCGCGGACGTCGAGGTGATCGACGTGGGCAAGCGGCCCGGTGCGCACTCCATGCGGCAGGACGACATCGGCGCGCTGCTGGTCGCGTTGGCCCGCGAGGGGCGGCGCGTGCTGCGGCTGAAGGGCGGGGACCCCTTCGTGCTGGGCCGCGGCGGCGAGGAGGTCCTCGCCTGCCGCGCCGCGGGCATCGACGTGCAGGTGGTGCCCGGGGTGACCTCGGCGCTGGCCGGTCCGGCGGCCGGGGACATGCCCGTCACCCATCGCGGCACCGCGGTCGCCGTGCACATGGTCAACGCCCACGGCGACCTGGGGCCCGCGGATCTCGCGGCGCTCGCCGATCCGGGGACCACCACCGTGCTGATGATGGGGGTGGAGTGGCTGCCGCGGCTGGTCGCCCAGGCGCTGCTGAACGGGATCGACCCCGCGACCCCGGTCGCGGTGGTGCAGGAGGCGACCCTGCCGGGCCAGCGCCAGGTGCGCGGCACCCTCGCGGACATCGAGCAGGCCGCCTTGGAGGCGGGCATCGGGCATCCGGCCGTGATCGTGGTGGGCCGGACCGCTGCCGAGGGGTTCCTGCGCCCGGAGCAGCCGGCCGCCGCGGCGGAGGCCCCGGAGCACGGCTCGGGCCGGGAGGCCGTCGACCTGCCGGAGCACGGGCCCGCTTCCGACCGCTCCCCCGCCCCGGTGCTGATCGGCTGCTCGCACGGCACCCGCTCGCGGGAGGGACGGGACGTGCTGCGCGCCCTGCTGCGCCGGATCGCCGCGCAGGCGCCGGGTGCGGTGCGGGAGGCGTTCGTGGACGTGCAGTCCCCGGACGTGGCCGCGGTGGTCGCCGCCCATGCCCGGCCCACCGAGAGGCGCACCCGCGAGGGCGAGGAGGTCGAGGCGGTGGTGGTGCCGCTGCTGCTCTCCCTCGGCTATCACGTCAAGGACGACATCGGCGGGGCGGTCGCCGGCCGTGCCGCGACGGCCGCCGCGCCGCTCGGCCCGGATCCGCGGCTCGCGGAGGTGATGGCGCAGCGCCTCGCCGAGGCGGGCCTGCGGGACGGCGATGAGGTGGTGATGGCGGGCTCCGGCACGCGGGATCCCGAGGGCGTCGCGCAGGTCGAGGAGATGGCGCGTCTGCTGTCCGAGCGGCTCGGGCGGGAGGTGACGACGGGGTTCGCCTATGCGGCCACACCACCAGTGGCCGACGCCGTCGCCGCGGCGCGGGAGGGCCTGGCCGACGACGCACGGGTGGTGGTGGCGAGCTATGTGCTCGCCCCCGGCCACTTCCACGACCTGGTCGCCGCCTCGGGGGCCGACGTGGTCACCGCCCCTCTCGGCGATCATCCGCTCGTCGCCGAGATCGCGCTGGAGCGCTACGAGGCCGCGCTCGGGGCGTGACCCGTCCCGGCACGCGGAACGGCCGTCGGCCCCGGAAGGGGTCGACGGCCGTTGGTCTCGGACGCAGGCGCCGCGGTCAGTCCAGCGGGCGGCGGGTCGCGCCGTAGGTCGCCGAGCGGGCGAGGTGCGCGTAGACCTTCAGGGCCTGGGAGACCTTCCGGTCGCGGTTCTCCGGCCGCCACGGCAGGGCGCCCTTGTCCTCGCGGCGGCGGGCCAGCTCGTCCTCGGGCACATCGAGCTCGAGCAGGCGCTTGTCGACGTCGATGATGATCCTGTCGCCGTCCTCGATGAGGCCGATGAGCCCGCCCTCGGCCGCCTCCGGGGAGATGTGGCCGATGGAGACGCCGCTGGTGCCGCCGGAGAAGCGGCCGTCGGTGATCAGCGCGCAGGTCTTCCCGAGGCCCCGTCCCTTGAGGAAGGAGGTGGGGTAGAGCATCTCCTGCATGCCGGGGCCGCCCTTGGGGCCCTCGTAGCGGATGACCACCACGTCGCCGGCCTTCACGGTCTTGTCCAGGATCTTCTGGACCGCCTCCTCCTGGGAGTCGCAGACCACCGCGGTGCCCTCGAAGTGGAAGAGGTCCTCGGTGACGCCGGCGGTCTTGAACACGGCGCCGTCGCGGGCGAGGTTGCCCTTGAGCACGGCGAGGCCGCCGTCCTTGGTGTGGGCGTGGGGGACGGCGCGGACCACGCCGTTCTCGCCGTCGAGGTCGAGCTCGTCCCAGGTGTTCGTGGTGGAGAAGGCCTGGGTGGTGCGCACGCCGCCGGGGGCGGCGTGGAAGAGGGCCTCGGCCTTCTTCGAGGCCCTACCGCCGCGCACGTCCCACTCGGCCAGCCAGCTGGTGAGGTCCGGGGAGTGGACGGTGTGGACGGTGTGGTCCAGCAGCCCGGCACGGTCCAGCTCGCCGAGGATCGCGGGGATGCCGCCGGCGCGGTGGACGTCCTCGACGTGGGCGGTGCCGTTGGGGGCGACCTTCGACAGCGTCGGCACGGAGCGGGAGATGCGGTCGATGTCGTCGAGGCCGAAGTCGACGCCGGCCTCGATCGCGACGGCGAGGATGTGCAGGATCGTGTTGGTCGAGCCGCCCATCGCCACGTCCATGGCCATCGCGTTGGAGAACGCGGCCTTGGTCGCGATCGCACGGGGCAGGACCGACTCGTCGTCCTCCTCGTAGTAGCGCGTGGCGAGCTCGACGATCTTCCGCCCCGCCTCGAGGAAGAGCTCCTTGCGGAAGGCGTGGGTGGCGAGGGTGGTGCCGTTGCCGGGCAGGGACAGGCCCAGCACCTCGGTGAGGCAGTTCATCGAGTTCGCGGTGAACATGCCTGAGCAGGAGCCGCAGGTGGGGCAGGCGTTCTCCTCCACCTCGGCGAGCTGCGCGTCGGTGATCGAGTCGTTGGCGGACAGCGACATCGCATCGACCAGGTCGATCCGGTTCTCGGTGACGCCCTCGACGGGCTTGCCGGACTCGGAGGGACCGCCGGAGACGAAGATGACCGGGATGTTCAGGCGCATCGCGGCCATGAGGTGGCCGGGGGTGATCTTGTCGCAGTTCGAGATGCACACCAGCGCGTCGGCGGTGTGGGCGTTGACCATGTACTCGATCGAGTCGGCGATGAGGTCGCGGCTGGGCAGCGAGTAGAGCATGCCGCCGTGGCCCATGGCGATGCCGTCGTCGACGGCGATGGTGTTGAACTCCTTGGAGACGCCGCCGGCCTCCTCGACCGCGCTCGCGACCAGGTCACCCATGTTCTTGAGGTGGACGTGGCCGGGGACGAACTGCGTGTACGAGTTCGCGATCGCGATGATCGGCTTGCCGAAGTCGCCGCTCTTCATGCCGGTGGCGCGCCAGAGGGCGCGGGCGCCTGCCATGTTGCGGCCGTGGGTCGAGGTGCGGGAACGGAGCTGAGCCATGCCCGTCATGCTACGCCGCCATTCGAGATGGCGGTGTCACCATCCGGACGCCGGACGGGGATCACACTGGTCACCGCTCAGACGATCGCCCCCACCCTCGCGACGGGGTTGCCCATCCTCCCGGCGTACAGCAGCGAGGAGGCCTGGTCGCCGAGATCCACCATCTGCAGGGTGTTGCGCAGCTGGAGACGGTTCAGGCAGGAGTGGGCGAAGGAGCCGGCGCGGAGGTCCACATCGCCGGCGAGGCCGCGGGCGAGGCCGGGGTGATCGGCCTCGTACTCGTCGAGCACGCTCGCGACCTGGCCCCAGAACCGGTCGGAGGGGAGGATCCCGTCGGCGTCGAGGATCCCGGCGAGGTGACGCAGCACCCCGTCGAAGACGTCGGTGAAGATCGACAGCGCCTTCTCCTCCCCCGGCACCACGGCCCGCACCCGCTCCATGCCCTCCGGCAGGGCACGGCGGCCCACCACCGCCATCTCCTCGCCGATGTCCTTGTAGAACGCGCCGATCACCTGCTGCTCCCGCACGCGCAGGATGAGGTTCTCTCCGTGGGGCATCACCACCACGTCGTGGGCGAGCAGCAGGTGGACCATCGGGCGGAGGTAGGCGCGCAGGTATCCGGCGAGCCACTGCTCGGGCGGCAGGCCGGAGGCGCGTTGCACCGCCGCGGCGACGGAGCGGCCCTCGTGGTCGCGGTGCAGGAGCGCAGCCATGGTGAAGGCCCGCTCCCCCGGTGCGAGCTGCGCGACCGGGTTCTCGCGCCAGAGCGCGGCGAGCATCTTGCGGTGGGGGTTCGTGGTGCGGGTGCGGTGGTAGGCGTCGCCCGTGTACCCGATCGCGGCGCGCTCGCGCAGCACGCGGAAGCCCTGGTCCGAGAACTCCGCATCGCCGGCGACGAGTGCGGCGAGCCAGTCGTTGATGGCGGGGGTGTCGCGCATGTAGTGCGGGGACAGGCCGCGCAGGAAGCCCATGTTCTGGATGGCGAGGGCGACCTTGACGTAGGGGGCGCCCTCGCGGGTGCGGTTGACGAAGGTGCGCAGGGACTGCTGGGGCTGCATCTCGTCGCCGCCGGCGCCGAGGGGGACGAGGTCGCCGCGGGCGATGTCGGGTGCGAAGGTGATCGGCAGGCGGTGGCCGGCCTGCCAGGGGTGCAGCGGCATCAGGTAGTAGTCCGTGGGGTCGAGGCCGCGGCCCGTGAGCCGTGCGGTGAAGGCTGCGCGCTCCTCCGCCGACAGCGACCAGGCGGCGTGGTCCTCCTCGGTGAGGCCCTCGCCGAGGGCGAGGTGGCCGTGCTCGCGCCGCACCGCGACCCATTCCAGGCGGGTGGTGCGGCCCTGCTCGGGGGCAAAGGCGCGGTAGTCGGGCAGGGAGAAGCCGATGCGGCCGTTGCCCGCGAGGAAGCCGGGATGCCCCTCGGTCATCGCCGCCTCGATCCGCGGCAGGTCCGCGTCCAGGAGCTCCTCGGCCGACGGCCGCTCGCCGCGGCTCGCCTCCTCGAGGGTCGCGCAGCGGGCCGCGAGGGTGGAGGCCAGCTCCTCGAGATAGGTGGAGAGGAGATCGTCCGGGATGCCGAGGAGGTCCTGCAGCTCGGCCACGAGGACCTGCACGTCCAGCGGGGTGGGCGTCCCGTCCTCGACGCGGGCGATCGAGGCGGGGTCGACGAGCCAGTGCTCGAGCGGCAGCACCCGGGCGGTGAAGCGGTAGCGGATATCGGCGCCGGGGACGACGAGCTCCCAGGCACCCTCGCCGCGCCGCTCGGGGGCGAGGACGCGCTCGTGGGAGAGCTCGGCGAGCGCCTTGGCGATCAGGTGACGGTGGGCCTGCTCGGCGATGTCGGGGCGGAGATGGACGGTGGACGCGGTGCCGGGGCCGAGGGGCGAGGCGGCGAAGTCGGCGCGGGTGCAGACGCTCAGCGCGGCACGCTTGGTGCCCTCGCCGTCGGGGATCTCCACATGGCGCAGGACCCGGAAGCCGGCCGCGGCGTTCTTGGCGAGCACGGCGCGGTTGCGCTCGTCGGGCTCGACGACCACGCGGGCGGCGCCACGCTCGTACAGGCACCAGGAGATCACCTCCCCCATCACCGCGGCGGTGAGCCCGTGCGCGGGCGCACCGGCGGGCGGGGCGATCAGCAGGTGCATGCCGAGGTCGCCGGGCTCCGGGTCGAGCAACCCTTCCGGGAGGAGGCGGGCGGGGTCGTAGGTCTCGACGTAGACCAGCGGAGTCCCGGCGCGGGAGCCGATCCAGCCCTGCTCGTCGGCGGAGGCGTCGACGCGCTCTAGATAGGCGCGCACCTGGGCAGGGCTGTGCGCGGTCATGCCCCAGAAGCGGGCGCGGTCGGTGGTGAGCCAGCCGTGCAGCAGCTCGGCGTGGGCGGCGGGGTCCAGCGGGGTGAAGGTCAGGTCCATCGTGGTTCTCCTGGTCTGTGCGCGGCCGGCGGTCAGTGCGCGGCCGGCAGGCCGAAGGTCTGGAAGGCGATCGCTCGCTCGATCGGGTAGGGCTCGCGGCCCAGCACGGCGGCGAGCACCACGGAGGCGCGCCAGGCGCCGAAGCCGAGGTCCGGGGCGGTCACGCCGTGGGTGTGCTCCTCGGTGCCGAGCACGTGGAGACGGCCCGGTTCGTCGACCGTGTAGTCGCGGGCGACGTCGAGGCGGCCCGATGCGTCCCGTCGGACCCGGTCGCCGAGCGGGGCCAGGAGGTCGGCGTCGCGGGGGCGGTAGCCGGTCGCGGCGACCATGGCGCCGGTGCGGTGCTCGGCCGTCTCCCCCGTGAGCGAGTGGGCGAGGTCCAGGACGATCTCGTCGCCGTCCGTGCGGGCGCCGGTGACGGCGGTGGCGGTGAGCAGGCGCGAGGGGAGCTCGCGTCCGCCGGCGGTGAGGCCGTACAGCAGCTCGTGGATCTCGTCGATCAGGTCCGCGCTGATGCCCTTGTGCAGGGCGCGCTGGGTGCGGGAGAGACCGTCGCGGACGTCCTCGGGCAGCGCCCGGTGCAGGTCGGTGTACTCCGGGGAGGTCATCTCGAGGGTGAGCTTGGTGTACTCCATCGGGAAGAACCGCTCCGAGCGGGTCACCCAGTCCACCCTGGTGCCGCGCGGGGCGGCAGCGGCGAGCAGGTCGCGGTAGACCTCGGCGGCGGACTGGCCGCTGCCCACGACGGTGACGGAGCCCGCTTCCAGCAGGTCCTGCTTGCGGTCGAGGTAGTCGGCGCTGTGCAGGACCGGGGCGGGGCCGCCCTCCCCCGCGAGCGCCTCGAGCGGGGGCGGGAGGTGCGGGGCGGTGCCGAGGCAGAGCGCGACGTGGCGGGTTCGCAGCTGCTCGAAGCGCGTGGTCGCGCCATGGTCGTCGAGCACGGCGAGGGTGACCAGCAGGTGGTCACCGTCCTCCTCGATCGCGAGGGCGCGGCGGCCCCAGCGCAGGCTCTCCAACCGTTCCGCGACCCAGCGGCAGTAGGCGTCGTACTCGCTGCGCAGCGGGGCGAAGGACTCGCGGATGTAGAAGGAGTAGAGGCGCCCGGTGGCCTTGAGGAAGGCGAGGAACGAGTAGGGAGAGGTCGGGTCCGCCATGGTCACCAGGTCGGCGAGGAAGGGGACCTGCAGGGTGGTGCCCTCGAGCATCATGCCGGGGTGCCAGGAGAAGCCGTCCGCCTGGTCGACGAAGACGGCGTCGAGGTCGTCGAGGGGGTCGGCGAGCGCGGCGAGGCCCAGGCCGAAGGGACCGATGCCGATGCCGACGAGGTCGTGGACGTGCTGCGGGGCGGGGGTGGTCATCGGGTCTGCTCCGTGGCGGCGAGGCGGCTGCCGGCGAGCAGGCCGCGGCCGGTCGCGCGGACGAGGTCGAGCACGGCTGCGACGTCCAGCAGCGTGGTGTCGGGGTTCAGGAGGGTGAGCTTCAGCCAGGGGGTGCCGTCGATGGTGGTGCGGGCGACCATGGCGCGGCCGGAGTGGAACAGGATCCGACGGATCAGGGGCTGCAGCGCGTCGGTGCGGGCGTCGTCGAGCCCTTCGGGGCGGAAGCGGAAGATGACGGTGGAGAGGTCGGTGGTGCCCAGCACGTGCAGGTCGGGATCCTCGGCGAGCAGCTCCCGCACCTCGGCGGCGAGGTCGCAGCAGGCGTCGACCATGTCCCCGATCGCGTCCGGCCCGAGGGAGCGCAGCGTGGTCCACAGCTTCAGCGCGTCGAAGCGCCGCGTGGTCTGGAGGGACTTGTCGACCTGGTTCGGCTCGGCGTCCTCGGAGGCTGCCTCCGCGGCGGGGTTGAGGTAGTCGGCGTGGTGCGCGGTCGCGGCGAGGTCCGCGCTCTCCCGCACGATCAGGGCGCTCGAGGAGACGGGCTGGAAGCAGGTCTTGTGGTAGTCGACGGTGACGGAGTCGGCGTGCTCGATGCCGTCCAGGAGGTGGCGGCGGGTGCGGGAGAGGAGCAGGCCTCCGCCGTAGGCGGCATCGACGTGGAGCCAGGCGCCGTGGGCACGGGCGGCCTGGGCGATCTCGGGCAGCGGGTCGATGAGGCCTCGGTCGGTGGTGCCGGCGGTCGCGACGATCGCCATGGGCAGCTTGCCTGCCGCCTCGAGGGCGGCGAGCGACTCCCGCAGCGCGGCTGCGTCCATGCGTCCCGCGGCGTCGGCGGGGACGGCGACGACGGCGTCCTCGCGCAGTCCGAGCAGGCGCGCGGAGCGGGTGACGGAGAAGTGGGCGGCCTCGGTGGCGAGGACCCGCAGACGGGGCAGCAGGGCGGCGCGGTCCTCGTCCGCCGTGCGCTCGGCGCGGGAGCGGGCGAGGAAGAGGGCCTGGAGGTTGGACTGGGTGCCGCCGGAGGTGAACACGCCGTCGCCGGCGGTGAAGCCGATCCGCTCGGCGGTCCAGTGCACCAGGCGCTGCTCCATCAGGGTCGCGACCAGGGACTGGTCAAAGGTGTCCACGGAGGTGTTGATCGCGGCGAGCATCGCCTCGGCGGCGACGGCGGGCAGCACGACGGGGCAGTTGAGGTGCGCGAGATAGGAGGGGTGGTGGAACCAGACGGCGTTGCCCGCGTAGAGGGAGTCAGCCTCGGTCAGGGCGGCGGCGTCCCCCACGCCGGGGCCGTCGAGGTCGACGCCCTCCACGAGCTGCTCGAGCCGCCGGCGGTCGGGGCCGACGGAGGGGGCGCGCACCGTGCGGAGCCGCTCGGCGACGTCGCGGGTGACCTGGCCGAGCAGGTCCTGGTAGGCGTCGGCGGTGCGAGCGGTGAGCAGTCCGGTCTCCGCGGCGGCGGTCCCGTCGGGGGCCGAGGCCGCCGGTCGCGTTGCGAGTGAAGCCATGGGGAGGACCTCCTGGGGCGGCGGGCCATCCGGACCCGCCGGGGTAAGGGTTGCCTACCCTAAATACGCAAACGTGTCGTTTCGCAAACCCCGGAGCCGCCCGGATGAGAAGCGCCACGACGGTGCCGGATCGGGCAAAAGCCGTGGACACGGGCTCGCCGAGGTGCTTATCCGATGGGTCCCGTGATGGACGGATGTCCGTCAGCCGTGCTCATGACGAGGGGCCGCCCCGGTGCGTCCGGAACGGCCCCTGTCTTGCAGGACGGGTGCGGGGTCAGACCCCGGCAGAGCTGCGCTCCGCCTGCGGGTCGGCGTCGCCCCCGCGCTCGGGATCCTGGCCCCAGACGTCGTAGTCCGTCTCCCCCATCGGCGAGGCGAGGTCGTCGTCGTGGTGGTCGGCGCGGACCGGGAAGTCGGGGTCCTCGGCGAGCTGGCGGTGGAGGTCCGCCAGGCGCAGCTCCTCGGTCAGGGTGCGGTGCTCCTCGGCGGCAACCTGCTCCGCCGTGGGCTCGTGGGAGCCCATGCCCACCTGGAGGTCCGGCTCGACCTCGGAGAGGGCGCCGACGCTCACTCGGTAGCGGTGGCGCAGGATCTCCAGGCGCAGCACGCGGGCGAGGAAGTAGATGCCCAGCAGGTTCGGGACCGACATGAGGAAGAACATCGCGTCGGAGAAGGCGATCACGGAGTCCAGCGAGATCGCGGCTCCGACGATCACGGCGAGCACCCAGGCGATGCGGAAGGCGTTCTGCACCAGCGCGGAGCTGCCGAAGAGGAACTTGGCGCTGAGCTCGCCGTAGTAGGCGTAGGCCAGCACGGTCGAGAAGCCGAACAGGGCGACGGCGACGGTGAGGAGGTAGGGGAACCAGCCCGCGACGGTGCCGAAGGCGGCCGCGGTCAGCGCCACGCCGTCCTCCCCGCCGCCCTGGTAGACGCCGGTGATGACGACCGCGATCGCGGTCAGCATGCACACGCCGATGGAGTCGACGAGCGGCTCCCACAGGGCGGTGAAGCCCTCGGTGGCGGGCTCCTTCGTCTTCGAGGCGCTATGGGCCATGCCCGCGGAGCCGACGCCCGCCGCATTGGAGAACAGCGCGCGCTGGATGCCGATGACGGCCACGCCGATGATGCCGCCGGTGACGCCGTCGGCCGTGAAGGCGCTGGTGAAGATCGTTGCGACCGCCGCGGGCAGCGCCTCGATGTTCACCAGGATGATCGCGAGCGTGCACAGCACGTAGAGCACGGCCATCGCCGGCGTGATCGCGGAGGTCCACCGGGCGATCTTCGTGACGCCGCCGAGGATCACGATCGCGGTGAGCACGGCCATGACCGCGCCGATCAGCCACTGGTTGCCCGAGAGGAACTCGCTGCCGGTCGAGGAGGCGACGATCGCGGCGACCTGGTTGGACTGGAAGAGGTTGCCCGCGCCGAACACGCCGACGAGGGTGAAGATCGCGTACAGCACCGCGAGCACGCGTCCCAGGCGCCTGCGGCCGATCTGCGCGAGGCCGTCGCGCAGGTAGTACATGGGGCCGCCCTCGGTGGTGCCGTCGGCGTTGACCGTGCGGTACATGACGCCGAGGGTCGCCTCGGCCATCTTCACGCTCATGGCGAAGAAGCCGAAGATCGCGATCCAGAGCGCGGCGCCGGGGCCGCCGGCCGCGATCGCGACCGCGACGCCGGCGATGTTGCCGAGGCCGACGGTGCCGGAGAGCTCGGTGGCGAGCGCCTGGAAGCTGGAGACCTCGCCGGGATCGGTCTTGGCGGTGTACCGCCCGCGGATCACCTGGATCGAGTGCTTGAGCCCGGTGATCGGCTGGAAGCGCAGCCAGACGGTCAGGAAGATCGCGGCCGCCATCAGCCACACGACGATGATCGGGACGCCGCCGAAGATCGGCGCCTCGTAGAACACGACGGCGCTGAGGAAGGCGGCGATGGGGCCGAAGATCGTCTCGACGGCCGCGTCTATTCCAGGCATCTGAGGGGGTTCTCCTTCGGCGGGGGTCCGCCGGGTCGGGGACTCGGGGCCCGCAGGGCGCCGGTCACCGAGGAGGGAGGCGGCACAGCGGACGACGAACGACTGTACCCAGGGGTAACCTGCGCGCTCCGCCGCACGCCGCGCACCTCCGACTGAGCGGAACCTGTGCATGACATGGGCTTTCGCCCGCCACCTCGGCGTGCTTGTCCGACAATCCGGCCAACAGATCCTTTACCCGCTCTTGACCTGAGCCGTGGAGACGCTCACATCGGCGCAGCGGTCAGAAGGTCCGCAGCGCACCGCGGTCCGCGTCCGCGCGGAGCCTCTCGGCGTCGACGCAGACAGGACGGGCCGCCCCTGCGCGGGGCGGCCCGTCCTTCGTGCGCTGTGCGGCGAGGGCTCAGCTGACGCCGAGCTTCTCCATGATGATCTCGCGGACGCGGCCGGCGTCGGCCTGGCCGCGGGTGGCCTTCATGATCGGGCCGATCAGGGCGCCGATCGCCTGGACCTTGCCGCCCTGGATCTTCGCGACCACGTCGGGGTTGTCGGCGATCGCCTGGTCCACGGCGGAGGTGAGCACGGAGTCGTCGGAGACGACGGCCAGGCCCTCGGCCTCGACGATCGCGGCGGGGTCGCCGTTGCCGTCGAGGACCTTCACCAGCACCTGCTTGGCGATCTTGTCGTTGATCTTCTTCCCGTCGACCAGGCCCTGCAGCTCGGCGACCTGCGCCGGGGTGATCTCAAGGTCCTCGATCTCGACGTCGCGGTCCTTCGCCACGCGGGCGAGCTCGCCCATCCACCACTTGCGGGCGGACTGGGCGGTGGCGCCGGCGGTGACGGTCTGCTCGATGAGGTCCAGGGCGCCTGCGTTGATGACGTCGCGCATCTCGAGGTCGGTGAAGCCCCACTCCCCCAGCAGGCGGCGCCGACGGGCGGCGGGCAGCTCGGGCAGCGCGGCGCGGATCTCCTCGACCCACTCGCGGCTCGGCGCGACGGGCACCAGGTCCGGCTCGGGGAAGTAGCGGTAGTCCTCCGCGTCGGACTTCGGACGGCCCGAGGAGGTGCCGCCGGTGTCCTCATGGAAGTGGCGGGTCTCCTGGACGATCGACTCGCCGGCGTCGAGCAGCCCGGCCTGACGGGAGATCTCGAAGCGCACGGTCCGCTCGATGGAGCGGAAGGAGTTGACGTTCTTGGTCTCGGTGCGGGTGCCGAGCGGGGCGCTCGGGTCCGTGCGCAGGGAGACGTTGACGTCGGCGCGGACGTTGCCGCGCTCCATCCGCGCCTCGGAGACGTCCAGGGCCCGGAAGATGTCGCGCAGGGTGCGGACGTACGCGGCGGCGACCTCGGGGGCGCGGCCCTTGGTGTCCGGGATCGGCTTGGTGACGATCTCGACCAGCGGCACGCCGGCGCGGTTGTAGTCCACCTGGGAGTGGGTGGCGCCGTGGATGCGGCCGGTCGCGCCGCCGACGTGGGTGTTCTTGCCCGCGTCCTCCTCCATGTGGGCGCGCTCGATCTCGACGCGCACGATCTCCCCGTCCTCGAGCTCGACGTCGACCCAGCCGTCGAAGGCGATGGGCTCGTCGTACTGCGAGGTCTGGAAGTTCTTGGTGAGGTCGGGGTAGAAGTACTGCTTGCGCGCGAAGCGGCAGGTCTCGGCGATGGAGCAGTTCAGCGCCAGGCCGATCCGGATCGCGTACTCCACGGCCTTCTCGTTCACGACCGGCAGCGAGCCGGGCAGGCCCAGCGAGGTGGGGGTGATCGCGGTGTTCGGCTCGGCGGCGAAGATGTTCGGCGCGCCGTCGAACATCTTGGTCGCGGTGCCCAGCTCGACATGGACCTCGATGCCGAGGACCGGATCGTAGCGGTCGATCGCCTCGTCGAAGTCGACGGGGGTGATGTCGGTGGTGGTCATCGGGCTGCGCCTCCTGCGAGCTCGGGAGCCTTGGCCAGCAGCGGTCCGCCCCAGGAGTCCTCGAGCAGCGCCTCGAGGGCGCCGCCCACCTGGTACAGGCGCTCGTCGGCGCGGGCCGGGGCGAGGAACTGGATGCCGGCGGGCAGGCCGTCCTCGGCGAGACCCGAGGGCAGGGAGATGCCCGGGGTGCCGGCGAGGTTGGCGGGGATGGTGGCGATGTCGTTCATGTACATCGCGGTGGGGTCGTCGATCTTCTCGCCGAGGCGGAAGGCGACGGTCGGCGAGGTCGGCGAGGCGAGCACGTCGACCTTCTCGAAGGCGGCGGCGAAGTCGCGCTGGACGAGGGTGCGGACCTTCTGGGCGCTGCCGTAGTAGGCGTCGTAGTAGCCGGCCGACAGCGCGTAGGTGCCCAGCAGGATGCGGCGCTTGACCTCGTCGCCGAAGCCGGCGCCGCGGGTCGCCTTCATGACGTTCTCGGCGGTGGGGTGGTCCTCGGGGATCACCCGCAGGCCGAAGCGCATGCCGTCGAACTTGGCGAGGTTCGAGGAGGCCTCCGAGGGCATGATCAGGTAGTAGGCGCCGAGCGCGTACTCGAAGTTCGGGCAGGAGACCCGGACGATCTCGGCGCCGGCGCGCTCGAGCTGGTCGAGGGACTCGGTGAAGCGGGCCCGGACCTCAGGCGCGAAGCCCTCTCCCTCGAGCTCCTCGATCACGCCGATGCGCAGGCCCTTGACGTCGCGCTTGCGGGCCGCCTCGGCGAAGGCGCCGACGGGGTCCGGCAGCGAGGTCGAGTCGCGCAGGTCGTGCCCGGCGATCAGCTCGTGCAGCAGCGCCGAGTCCTCGACGGTGCGGGTGACGGGCCCGGCCTGGTCCAGGGAGCTGGCCATGGCGATCAGGCCGTAGCGGGAGACGGAGCCGTAGGTGGGCTTGACGCCCACGGTGCCGGTGACGGCGCCGGGCTGGCGGATCGAGCCGCCCGTGTCGGTGCCGATCGCGAGCGGGGCCTCGAAGGCGCCGACGGCCGCGGCGGAGCCGCCGCCCGAGCCGCCGGGGATCCGGTCGCGGTCCCAGGGGTTGCGGGTGGGGCCGTAGGCGCTGGTCTCGGTGGAGGAGCCCATCGCGAACTCGTCCATGTTGGTCTTGCCGAGGATCGGCAGGCCCGCGGCGCGGAGCTTCTCGACGAGGGTCGCGTCGTACGGCGGGACCCAGCCCTCGAGGATCTTGGAGCCGGCGGTGGTGGGCTGGCCCTTGGTGACCAGGACGTCCTTGACGGCGATCGGCACGCCCGCGAGGGGGTGCAGCTCCTCGCCGGCCTCGCGGCGGGAGTCGACGTCGCGGGCGGTCGCGAGAGCCTCCTCCTCGTTGACGTGGAGGAAGGCGTTCAGGTCGCCGTCGACGGCCGCGATGCGGTCGAGGTGGGCGCGGGTGAGCTCCTCGGAGGAGGTCTCGCCGGCCTGCAGCGCGGCGGCCTGGGCGGCGGCGCTGCGGCGGATCATGTCGGGGGTGCTGGTGGAGTCGGTCATGCTCTCTCTCACTCCTCGCCCAGGATCTGCGGGACGGCGAAGCGGCCGTCCTGCACATCGGGGGCGCCGGCCAGCGCCTCCTCCTGCGTGAGGGTCTCGGTCACGACGTCCTCGCGGAAGACGTTCGTCATGGCAATGGGGTGGGAGGTCGCGGGGACGTCCTCGGAGGCGACCTCGGAGACGGAGGCGACAGCATCCATGATGGAGTCGAACTCGCCGGCGAAGCGGGCGATCTCCTCCTCGGTGAGCTGGATCCGTGCGAGGTCGGCGAGGCGTGCGACGTCATCTCGTCCGATCGAAGGCATGGGGACAGTCTAGGACGGGCGCGCGCTCCGGTTCGACGGCCGCGCAGGGGCGCCGCTCACGCGCGGGTGCGGCGGGCCGGCTCAGGGCCGGGTGAGGTAGCGGTATTCGCCGCAGGGCGTGAAGCCTTCGCCGCGGTACAGGGCGCGGGCGGCGGTGTTCCCGGTCTCGACCTCGAGCAGGGCGAGGTCCGCGCCCTGGACGGCGGCGAGGGAGAGCAGGGAGCGCACGACGGCTCGGCCGAGCCCCTCCCGTCGGCGGCCCGGGTCCACGGCGATCTGGTCGAGCACGGCGATCGTGCGGCGGCGATGCGGGACGAGGGCGGCGCGGCCGACGACGTCGATCTCGCGGGATTCCGGGTCGGTGAGGGCGAGGTAGATCGCGGGGGTGCCGGCCATGAGATCGCGCAGCGTCTCGCGGGCGCCCTCCTCGGGGCGCGGGGCGAGTCGCCAGGAGGCCTCGAGCCAGTCCTCGGGCGGTGCGCCGACGGTGATCGCGGCGCGGGGGTCGGGAGCGGTGCGGTGGTCGGCGAGCGGGCGGAGCAGGACATGGACAGGTGGTCCGGCTGCATAGCCGCGCTGCTCGAGAGCCGCGCGGACGGGCTCGTGGTCGAGGCCGTTGGCGGTGAACAGGCGGAAGGTGGGCGTCTCCCCCGCCGCGCCGAGGAGGCTCTCGATCCTCGTCAGTGCCGCATCGAGCGCCGCGGTGTCCGTCGGCGGGTCGATCGGGACGACGCTGTTGGCGCGGCGGGTCACGCCGCGGGAGCGCTGCACCGCGAAGCCGTCCACCTCGAGGCGTGACAGCGCCCGCCAGCCGCCGAGAAGCGTCTCGAGGAGGGCGGCGCCTGCGAGGGCCGGGGACGAGGTGGGGCGGGACCGCTTCGGCATGGCGGCGAGTGTACGGCGGGGACGGGACGGCGGCCGGTCCGCAGCGACCGGCGGAGGGTTAGACTTCCGTCTCCGCCGCATCGCACCGAAGGGACCCGCCATGTCCGTCGATCCGAACATCGATTACACCTCGCACGATCCTGAGGACGGCGAGCAGGCCTCCGAGGATCCGAGAATCCGCGAGGCGCAGGAGCTCGAGGCCCGGATGCGTCGGGCGCTGGCCACGAAGGAGAACCCGCTGAGCGACTCCGAGTCCACTTCGGAGCGTCTGCGCCGGCTGGAGCGCGAGGGCGCGCCGTCGGCCGAGTCCGCGGAGTCCGCTGAGGGCTCCGGGGACTCCGAGCCCGAGTCCTGAGCCCGCTCAGCGCCGCTCCGGCGGCGGCATGAGCAGCAGCGGCAGGTAGAGCACGCCCGAGAGGTTGTACGGGAAGGTGATCCGCATGATCACCTTGATCCCCCAGTGCATCGAGAAGGCACCGGCGGCGAACAGCCATCCGAGGCGTCGGTCCGCGAGGGCCAGCGGTGCGCCGAGCTCGAGCACGAGCGATCCCGCCGCCATCACCGTGAACAGCCCGGTGTGCGGGCCGAGAACGCGCAGCAGCGGGTTCGAGCCCTCGCCGAGCATCTCCTTGCGCAGCGAGTCCACCGCGACCTGACTGCGCATCGACGCGCCGCTCGCCCAGCGCATCCCGTCGGGGCCTGTGAGCTTCGCGAGACCTGCCAACAGGTAGGTCAGGGTGACCGCGCCGTTCATCACAGCAGGCGTCGCGCCGTACATCCACGAGCGCCGCTCGGGCAGCAGGATCCGGTCGCGCAGCAGGGCGTCCACGCTGAGCGCGTCGGCCGCGGGGGCGGCACCGAGCACCATCGTGTGCAGCACCAGGTTGTTCTCGTGGTGGAAGACCATCGACCAGGAGTTGCGGTAGCTGAAGTTCCAGGTCTGCAGCGCCGAGTGCAGCGGGCCGGTGACCCGGTGCCCGATCCCGGCGGTGAACAGCGCCCCCGTGACCAGGGAGGCATCCAGCAGCGCGTCCGCGACCCGGGGCGGGAGCGGCTTCTTCAGCACCCGCGCCACGCCCACGGGGTCGAAGCTCTCGGTCGCGGTGCGGTGCACTCCTTGATACAGCGAGCGGCGGCGGCCGACGTGCCACAGGTGGTAGCCGCCGACGGCGAGGCGCAGCAGGGCGGGGGCGGTCGGGGGCGCGGCGGGGGCCAGGTGACGCCGGGCGGTGTCCGCGAGACGGCGCAGCAGGGGGCTCATCGTCCGGCCTCCACCACAGCGGCGGGGCGACGGCCCGGGACGGGCGCCGCGCCGACCAGCTCGATCGAGCGGGTGAAGTCCTCGCGTTCGCTGCCGCGCAGGTAGGAATCGAGGTGGTAGCGGCCGCGGACCATGCGGACCTCGAGGATCCCGCGGTCCTCGGCGCGGTCGCGGGCGGCGAGCAGCGCGGCGGCGTGCTCGGCGAGGCGCTGACCGTGGCCGTCGCGTACCCGCCTGCGGACCTGGCGGCGCACGGCGTTCAGCCCGCCGGTGCCGAGATAGCTGTAGTGCAGGGGCCGGGAGGTGCCGTCGGCGTCGATGCCGAGCAGGTGCGCGACCCGGTAGTGGGCGGAGCGCCGGGCGGAGAACATCGGGTAGTGCGAGAAGGGGAAGGAGTCCCGCACCTCACCCTCCGCGGCGTAGCGGCGGGCGGGCAGGGCCACGGCGGTGAGCAGGGCTCCCGCGAGGAGGCCGGCGAGGAGGCGGGTGGCAGGGGTGTCGGGGACGGAGGCTCCGGCGGAGCGACGGTGCAGCGCTGAGGAGGTCATGGCCGGAACACTAGAGGGACCGGATGAGACGGGGTGCGCAGGGGATGAGAGGTGCATGAGAGCTGTCTCAGACACCCGCCCAGGACCGTTCCCCCCCCAGCGTGCGCGTGTCCACGACGCTGCCTCGGGGTCGTCGGGCGTCGGCCCGGCTTGCCACACTGGGTCCATGAGCACGACGCCGCACTCCCCCGCCGCCCCGACCGACAGCGCCGCGCTGCACGAGGAGGCCCTCGAGTCGCTGCGCGCCCTGACCGGGCGAGAGGACGCCCGCTTCCACCCCGGCCAGTTCGAGGCGATCCAGGCTCTGGTCGCCGAGCGGCGCCGCGTGCTGGTCGTCCAGCGCACCGGCTGGGGGAAGTCGGCGGTGTACTTCCTCTCCGCGCTGCTGCAGCGGCGGCGCGGCGCCGGGCCGGCGCTGATCATCTCCCCGCTGATCGCGCTGATGCGCGATCAGGTCGCCGCCGCGAGACGGGCCGGGGTGCGGGCCGAGGCGATCAGCTCCGCGAACCCCACCGAGTGGCGCGACATCGAGGAGGGGCTCGCGGCGGATGAGATCGACGTGCTGCTGGTCTCCCCCGAGCGTCTGGTGAATCCCCGCTTCCGCGAGGAGCAGCTGCCGCGCCTGGTGGACCGCTGCGGGCTGCTGGTGATCGACGAGGCCCACTGCATCTCCGACTGGGGCCACGACTTCCGCCCCGACTATCGCCGGCTGCGGGATCTCGTCGCCGAGCTCGGCTCCGAGGTGCCCGTCCTCGCGACCACCGCGACGGCGAACTCGCGCGTGGTCGCCGACGTCGCCGAGCAGCTCGGCACCGGCGGGGCCGACGGGGAGGTGCTGACTCTGCGCGGTTCGCTCACCAGGGAGTCGCTTCGGCTGGGGTCGATGAGCCTCGCCGATGACCGGCAGCGCCTGGACTACCTGGTGCGGCACCTGGACTCCTTCGAGGGCTCGGGGATCATCTATGCCCTGACCGTCTCCGCCGCGGAGGATCTCGCCTCCCTGCTGGACCGGCCCGGCAGGCGGGTGCGCGCCTATACGGGCCGCACCGATCCGGAGGAGCGGGCCGAGCTCGAGCAGGCGCTGAAGGACAACGAGGTCAAGGCCCTTGCCGCGACCAGCGCGCTGGGGATGGGCTTCGACAAGCCGGACCTCGGCTTCGTGATCCACCTCGGGGCGCCCTCCTCCCCCGTCGCCTACTACCAGCAGGTGGGCCGCGCGGGCCGTGCGACCGACCGGGCGGACGTGCTGCTGCTGCCGGGGAAGGAGGACCGGGCGATCTGGGAGTACTTCGCGACCGCCTCGATGCCCACCCAGGAGTCCGCCTCGCAGGTCCTCGCCGCGCTCGCGGAATCGGGGGCGCCGCTGAGCACCCCGGCGCTCGAGGCGCGGGTGGACGTGCGCCGCAGCGCCCTCGAGCTGCTGCTGAAGGTGCTCGCCGTCGACGGCGCGGTCCAGAACGTCAAGGGCGGCTGGGTCTCCACCGGCGCGCCCTGGCACTACGACGCCGAGCGCTACGAGACCGTCGCCCGCGCCCGCCGCGAGGAGCAGCAGGCGATGCTCGAGTACGAGGCGCTCTCCGGCGGGCCCGAGCAGTGCCGGATGGTGTTCCTCGCCCGTCAGCTCGACGATGAGACCGCCGTGCCCTGCGGCCGCTGCGATGTGTGCGCAGGGCCCTGGTACCCGGCGCCGGACGCACCGGCGACCAGCGCGAGTGAGGGCGGCGCCGACGACGGGGCCGATGCCCGCGTCGCGGCGCTGCTGGAGCGGGTCGGCGTGCCGGTCGAGCCGCGGGCGAGCTGGCCCTCGGGCCTGGACCGGCTGCTCGGCACCGGCGCGCCGAAGGGGCGGATCCCCGAGAGCGAGCGCGCCGCGGAGGGCCGGGTCATCGCACGCATGTCGGACCTGGGCTGGGCGGTGCCGCTGCGGGAGCTGCTGGGCACCGACGAGGACGGCCGGCCCGTCGACGCGGTCGTCCCCGAGCGGATCGGTGACCGGATCGTCGAGGTGCTGAAGGACTGGGACTGGCAGCAGCGCCCCGCCGCTGTGGTCGCCGTCCCCTCGACCACTCGCCCTCAGCTGGTGGGCTCCCTCGCGGCGGGCATCGCCTCGATCGGGCGGCTCGAGGACCTCGGCGCTCTCGACCTCGCCCCGGGCGCGGGGCCGCTGCGCGGCGGCGGGAACAGCGCCTTCCGCGTCGCGGACCTGTGGGAGCGCTTCGCCGTGGGTGCCGAGCTGCAGGCGCGGCTCGACGCTCTTGATGGCGCGCCGATCATGCTGGTCGACGACGTGATCGACACGCGCTGGACGATGGCCGTCGCCGCGCGGCTGCTGCGCCGCGCAGGCTCCGGTCCGGTGCTGCCGCTGGCGCTCGCGCAGCAGGCGTGAGCGGCAGGCCGGTCAGCTGTAGCCGGCCTGCTTCACGGCGAACACCGCACGGAATCCCTCGCCCTCGGTGAGGGACCACAGGAGGTCGGAGCCGTCAGCGTCCTCCCAGTAGCTGATCGACTGTCCCCAGGAGACCCAGGGATAGGTGGTGAGCGCTCCCTCGCCGGACCAGTAGCTCAGGGTCTTGTGGCGGGAGCTGTTGAACCACCACCGCCCGTTGTGGGAGCCGACGCCGTTGAGGAAGTGCAGCGGCACCTCGAGCACCTCGCTTGCGGTCGTGGTCCCGGCGAAAGTGGGACCACCCTCCTGGAAGTCGAAGCGCACCGCACGGGTGGTGCCCGTGGGGTAGTTGTCGCAGCTGTCATCGCAGCGGTACTCGGTCATCACGATCGAGCGGGTCACACGATCCAGCGAGATCGTGGACCACACCAGCGGCTCGGTGCCCTCGTCCACCTCCGAGGAGATGGTGCCGACCTGCGGCAGGACGTAGGCGTAGTTGTGCGCGTGGAAGGTGTCGCCCACCCGACCGATCTGGTCCTTCGTGCCGCCGGTGTCCGTGGTGAGGATCTTGCTCATGTCGAACACCCTCATCCCGCCGGGCTTCGCGGCGGAGTCCGCGACGTAGAGCAGGTCCCCGTACCAGGCGATCCCGCCGGCATGGATCTCCACGTCCTGGAAGCTGGGCTCCTCCGCGGACTCGGTCGGTTCGACGAGCAGGATCCGTCGATACTTGTTCGGATAGTTCGCGTCCCAGTCGATGAGGTTGATGCGACTGGACTTCGGGGAGTTGTTGTAGAAGCTGACGGCGATCACCTGGCGCCCGTCGTAGCGACCGTCCCCCGCGGTGCCCACGGCATCGCGGCTGGTGGCGATCCCCTGCGGGAAGGCGTCGGGGTCGTTCTCGTCGCTCGTGGCGAAGCGGAAGCCGTGGACCTGGGTGTCGATCACCGTGGCGGGGGTGCGCTCGTGGTTGGCGTCGTCCATCACCTGGCTGACGCTCGCCCGCCCGGCCTGCTCGAGCAGCGCTTCGACCCGTGCGGTGTACTTCGTGTAGTCGGCGGTCAGACGGAAGGCGGCCGGATCCACCGTCGTGGGTGCGGGGGCGGCCTGGGCGGGAGCGAGCGAAGCCCCGGTCGCGGCGACAGCACCGAGCAGGCCGGCTCCGCGCAGCAGCGTGCGTCGGTCGACCCCGAGGCGGGGCGCAGGTGGATGAGAGGTCGTGGTCGGGTCGGAGTGCTGTGCGTGACGCTGGGCGCTCATGGTCGAGCGGCCTTCCTGTCGGGTGCGATGTGCATCACGCACCCTTCCATCACGGGTGAGCGGTGTCGAGACCGTCGGCCCGCTCGACCTCGCCCGGCGGCGAGGACGGCAGCTGCGCTCACGGCCGGGTCACTCCGACTCGGCGTCGTCCCCGTCGGCGCCGTCGTCCCCGGCCTCCTCCGGCAGGGCGACCGCGTCCGGACCGCCGTCGAGCAGGGCCACGAACCCGGCCTCGTCGAGGATGCGCAGGCCGAGGTCGCGGGCCTTGGTCTCCTTCGAGCCGGCGTTCTCGCCGACCACCACGAAGTCGGTCTTCTTCGAGACCGAGCCGGAGGCCTTCCCGCCGCGGGTGATGATCGCCTCCTTCGCGCCGTCGCGGGTGAAGCCGTCGAGCCCTCCGGTGACCACCACGGTGAGGCCCTCGAGGGTCTTCACCAAGCCCTCCTCGACCTCGTCGGCCATCCGCACGCCGGAGGCGGCCCAGCCGTCGACGATCTCGCGGTGCCAGTCGGTCTCGAACCACTCCACCACGGCCTCGGCGATGATCTGACCGACCCCGTCGGTCTCGGCGAGCTGCTCGACGCCCGCCTCCCGGATCGCGTCCATCGTGCCGTAGGCGGTGGCGAGCGAGCGCGCGGCGGCCGGGCCCACGTGCCGGATCGACAACGCCACCAGCACCCGCCACAGCGGCTGGTCCTTCGCCTTCTCGAGCTCCGCGACCAGCTCCTCGGTGGTCTTCAGCGCCGCGGGCTCCTTGACCTGCTTCCAGGTGCTCTCGCGCTTGTAATGGCGGAACTGGGGGCGGGTCCAGAAGGCGGGCTGGATGCGCCAGTCCCCCGTCGGCACGCCGTCACGCCGCTCCGGCTGCCACACGAACACGTCGGCGAGCGCGTCGGCGGTGAGGTCGAAGAGGTCCGCGCCGGTGTCGATCACGGGCTCCTGCACGGCGGGCAGCAGCGGGTCGTCCACCGAGGTGATGCGCAGCAGCGGCACCCCGTCGGTGCCCTGGACCACGTCGCCGTTCTTGACGACCGCGAAGGCGTCGAGCTCGGTGTCGGAGACGTCGCGGATCGGGAGGTAGACCGCGTGGCCCTCGGCAAGCGCCGCGAGCGCCTCGGGGCGGCGCTTGTCCGGGTCGGTCAGCGCGATCGCGCTCTCCTCGCCGAGCGACTCGATGTCGAAGGCGCCGCGGGAGGCGGCGTGCTCGACCCGGCCGGTGACCTGGGCGGGGCAGTTGCGGCGGTTCGGGCAGCGCCAGTCCTTGTCCCCCTCCTTCTCGGGTCGGATCTCGGTGCCGCAGGCGGGGCACTCCGTCGGCATGACGAAGGGGCGCTCGGTGCCGTCGCGCAGCGACTCGACCGGGCCGAGGATCTCGGGGATCACGTCCCCGGCCTTGCGCAGCACGATCGTGTCGCCGATCAGCACGCCCTTGCGCTCGACGTCGAACTGGTTGTGCAGAGTCGCCTTCTCGACGGTGGAGCCCGCGACCAGCACGGGCTCCATGATCCCGAAGGGGGTGACGCGGCCGGTGCGGCCCACCTGCACCTGGATGTCCAGCAGCTTGGTGGTGACCTCCTCGGGCGGGAACTTCACCGCGGTCGCCCAGCGCGGGGCGCGGGAGGTGGAGCCCAGCGCGCGCTGCTGGGCGAAGGAGTCGACCTTGACGACGATGCCGTCGATCTCGTGCTCGAGGTCGTGGCGGTGCTCCCCGTGGTGCTCGACGTAGGCGGCGACCTCGTCGACCGTGTCGGCGACGCCGAGGTGGGCGCTGGTGGGCAGGCCCCAGGACTTCAGCAGCTCGTACATCTCGGACTGGGAGTCGACCGGCGGGTCCGGCCAGGCGCCGAGGCCGTGGACGGTCAGGCGCAGCGAGCCCAGGCGCGCCTCCCCGGCCTCGCGCTCGAGGCCGTCCTTCTTCTCCAGCTGCTGGCGCAGGCCTCCCGCGGCGGTGTTGCGGGGGTTGGCGAAGGTGGGGAAGCGGCGGGTCGCGGCGAGCATCTCGCGGTCCTCGTCGAAGGCGCGGGTGCCGGTGGTGCTGCGCGCCTCCCAGCGGGTGCGGGACTCGGCCACGGCGCGCTCGCGCAGCTCGACCTGCAGGTCGTTCAGCGCCGCGAAGGCCTTGGTGGGCATGAACACCTCGCCGCGCACCTCCACCAGCGGCGGATGCCCCTCCCCCTCGAGCTTCTGCGGGATCCCCTCGATGCGCAGCGCGTTGGCGGTGACGTCCTCGCCGGTGCGGCCGTCTCCGCGGGTCGCGGCCGTGACGAGCTGGCCGTTCTCGTAGCGGAGGTTGATCGCGAGCCCGTCGATCTTCAGCTCGTTCAGGAAGCGCACCGGGGCGCTGAGCTCCGCGGCGGCGTGCTCGCACCACTCGCGCAGCTCCTCGAGGGAGAAGACGTTGTCCAGCGACTGCATCCGCTCGGCGTGCACGATCGTGGGCAGGCCCCCGGCCGCTGCGCCGCCGACGGTGCGGGTGGGCGAGTCCTCGGAGGCCAGCTGCGGGTTCTCCTCCTCCAGCGCCCGCAGCTCCTTCTCCAGCGCGTCGTACTCGCCGTCGGCCATGGTCGGGGCGTCGTGCTCGTAGTAGTCCACCCGCGCCTGCTCGATGCGGGCGGTGAGCTCGGCGATGCGCTGCTGGGCATCGGCGGTCTCGTCGGCGGGGCGGGGATCGGGCTCGTTCGTCGTCACCGGGCCATTGTCGCGCACAGGGCCGACGGGCCGCGCCCTCCCGGGCCGGGATCAGGCGGAGACGCGCTCCGCCCAGGTGGGGGCGATCCGGAGCATCGCCTCGAGCGCGGACTCGTCCAGCAGGGTCGAGTGCTCGGGCTGGGCGGAGGGATCCACCCGGCCGGAGTGCAGGCCGTGGGAGGCGCCGGTGTGCACGATGACCGTGACGCCCGCGGCATCGGTCTCCGCGTGTCCGAGGCGCCTCCAGGTCTCCAGCATCGTCTCGAGCTCGGGGGCGAGGTTCCCACCGGGGCGGGGGTCGACCACGATCTCGAAGGCGCAGCCGTCGTCGGCGGCCTCGGCGATGCCCTCCCAGAGCGCGCGGCCCTCAGGGGTGGACAGCGAGGGCAGGCGGCGCGGGGCGATCGCCATGCGCCGGGCGCCCGCCTCGCGCGCCGCCCGCAGCAGGGCGATGTCGGCACCGACGCCGAGGGTCACGTCGCGGGCGTCCAGGCCGTAGTCCTCCAGCGCCACGTACAGCGAGCGCCACAGCACCGCGATCTCGGGAGCAGGGAGCGGGTCGTAGCGCCGGCGGCCCGAGGGCGTGGGGATGCGGCCCTGGTGGATCGCGGCGACCGCGTCCTCGCGCACCAGCACGTGCTGGTGGCCGCCGGGCACGCGCTCGCGCAGCTCGGTGAGGTGGTCCACCAGCCCCTCGGCCAGCAGCATCGGCAGGTCCCGCACCGCGCCGGGATCGGCGAGGGTCCGCTCCCCGGACTGCAGGAAGGTGGCGCCGGCGAGGGTCGCGGGCCCGAGGGTCGTGCCCATCACCGTGCCCTCGTAGCCGAGCCAGGCGATCCGGGCCGCGTCCAGCACCCGGGCCCGCAGCTCGCGGGCGTGCTGCCAGGCCAGTCCCGCCCCGGCGCCGAGCCGCCAGCCGTAGCTGACCAGGTCGCCGGTGGTCTCGGCGAGCAGCGCGAGGGTCGCGGGCAGCAGGTGGTCGGTCTCGTCCAGGCCGAGCGCGGAGGGCAGGTAGAGCCGGGTCGCGATCTGCTCCTCGAGGTCGTCGCCCAGCAGGGCGCGCAGGCGCAGCAGCGCGGCGAGGTGCGGGTCGTCGGGCAGATCGAGGCGCTGGGCCTCCTCCGCGGTCGGGGCGCGGAAGGTGCCGTCACCGGTGAGGGTGAGCAGGGGGCTCATGGGCGACGCTCCAGGGTGGCGGCGGCGAGCACGCGGTCGCCGTCGTAGAGGACGAGGGTCTGGCCGGGCGCGACGCCGCGCACCGGGGTGTCGAGGGCGACGCGCAGCAGGCCGTCGGCCGTGCCGCCGCTCGCGGGTGTCGTCGCCGCGGCGGGGACCTCGAGGATCCTTCCGGGCAGCGCCTCGCCGTGGGCGCGGATCTGCGCGGTGACGGCGCGGCCGGCCTCGAGCGGCTCGAAGGCGATCAGGTCGGTGGCGACCAGCTCGCGGCGGGAGAGCAGCTCGGCCGCACCGATCACCACCTGTCGGGAAGCGGGGTCGATGTCGACCACGTAGCGGGGTGCGCCGTCGGCGGCGGGCTGCTGGATCCCCAGGCCCCGGCGCTGGCCGACGGTGAAGCCGTGGGTGCCGCGATGGGTGCCGAGCACCGTGCCGCACGTGTCGACGACCTCCCCGGGCGCCTCGCCGAGGTGCCGCTCGAGGAAACCGCGGGTGTCGCCGTCGGCGACGAAGCAGATGTCATAGCTGTCGGGCTTGGTGGAGACGCCGAGCCCGCGCTTCCGCGCCTCGGCGCGGACGGCCTCCTTGGTCTCGTCCTCACCGAGCGGGAAGAGGGAGCGTCGGGCCGCCTCCGGGCCCATCACGGCCAGGACGTAGGACTGGTCCTTGGCCTGGTTGCGGGAGCGGTGCAGGGAGGGGGCACCGCCGGGGCCGTCGGCGCGGATCGAGGCGTAGTGCCCGGTGCACACCGCGTCGAAGCCCAGCGCCGTGGCCCGCTCGAGGAGGGAGGCGAACTTGATCCGCTCGTTGCAGCGCACGCACGGGTTGGGGGTGCGGCCGGCCGCGTACTCGGTGAGGAAGTCCTCCACGACCAGGTCGTGGAAGTCGTCGGAGAGGTCCCAGACGTAGTAGGGGATGCCGATCCTCTCGGCGGCGACGCGCGCGTCGGAGGCGTCCTCGACGGTGCAGCAGCCGCGGGAGCCGGTGCGGGTCTGGTCGCGGCTCTTCGACAGCGCCATGTGCACGCCGACCACCTCATGGCCGGCCTCGGCGGCCCGTGCGGCCGCCACGGCGGAGTCCACGCCGCCGCTCATCGCCGCGAGCACCTTCATGGTGCGTCCTCCTCCGTGGTGCGTCCCTGCCCGCCCCTGCGGGCGCATCCCCACGAGTCTACGGAGCCGGGGCCCCTCCCCCAGAGCCCTGGGGACGTGAGATGCGCCCCGTGCTCAGCGGCGCAGGGAGCCGACGGCGCGGGCCCGCTGGAGCGCCTCCGGCAGCGCGGCCAGCAGCAGCTCGACGTCGCGCTCGGTGCTCGTCCAGCCCAGCGACAGCCGCAGCGCGCCGCGGGAGTCCTCGTCGGAGACGCCCATCGCGGCGAGGACGGGGCTGGCCTGGGTGACCCCGGCCGAGCAGGCCGAGCCCGCGGAGGAGTCGATCCCGCGCTCGTCCAGCAGGAACAGCAGCGCATCGCTGTCCGCGCCGGGCAGCACGAGATGGAGGATGTGCCCGGACTGCGGGGAGTCCTCCGGCAGCGTGAAGCGGACCGACGGGTCGATCTGAGCGATCCCGCGACGCAGGCGCGCGGCGAGCTGCCGCACCTCGGCGGAGCGCTGCTCCCGCTCCGCGAGTGCCTCCTCGAGCGCGGCGGCGAAGGCCGCGGCCTGGGCGGCGTCCAGGGTGCCGGAACGGACCCCGCGCTGCTGTCCGCCGCCGGTGCTGGTCGGGGCGAAGGGCAGGCCCGGCCGCGCCACCAGCACGCCGACGCCGACGGGGGCGCCGATCTTGTGCCCGGACAGGGACATCAGGTCCACGTCCTCGGGGCCGGGCAGAGCCATGTGCCCGGCGGCCTGGACCGCGTCGGTGTGCAGGAGGGTGCCGTGGGCGCGAGCCGCCTCGGCGAGCGCGGCGATGTCCTGGACGGCGCCGGTCTCGTTGTTCACCAGCGCGGCGCTGAGCACGCCGACACGGGAGTCGGCCAGCGCCTGCTCGACCCCGTCGGGCCGCAGCACGCCGTGGGGGTCGACGGGCAGCTCCCGCAGCTCGAACGGCTCGGTGCCGGCGGCGAGAGCGCGGGCGGTGGCGAGCACGGCGGGATGGTCGGTCGCGGCGACCGCGACGGCGGTGCGGCCCGGGTCCTTCGCCCGCACCCCGAGCGGCGCGCCGCGCAGCGCGAGGTTGTCCGCCTCGGTGCCGCCGGAGGTCATGATCAGCCAGCTGCGGGGCACGCCGAGCAGCTCCGCGATGCGGCTCAGCGCGGTATCGAGCACTCCGCGGGCGCGTCGGCCCGCGGTGTGGACCGAGGAGGGGTTGCCCCAGGCGGTCGAGGCCTCGAGGAAGGCGTCCCGGGCGGCGGGGCGCAGGACCGTGGTCGCGGCGTGGTCGAGGTAGGCGCGCTCCGGGCTCGTCGCGCCGGCGGTCACCAGGGACGCTCCGGGTCCTGCGGCGAGCCGCCGGTCTCGTCGCCGCCGTCGCCGCCCTGGGCGTCGCGGTTGCGCTGCTCGACCTCGTCGTCCTTGCTGTCCTCCTCGGAGGGGCCGTCGGTGGGCTTCTCCTCCTCGGGGCCGTCCCCCTCGGGGTCGTCCTGCTTCGGCGTCCCGGGGTCCTGCTGCTGGGGGGTGCCGCCCTGGTCCTCGCCCTCGCCGCCCTGCTCGGTGCCGCGCTCGTCGGGATCGTTGCCGGCCTCCTCGTCGGCGCCGCGGCGCTTCTCCTCGACCCGCTCGCCGTTCTCCTCGGTGGTCTCGGAGTCCTCGTTGCCGGTGCCCTCGCCGGTGCCCTCGCCGCCACCGCCGCCGCCCTGGCCCTGACCCTCGCCCTCGCCGCCGCCTCCGCCGCCGGCGCACGGAGCGAGCAGCTCCTCGGCCTCGAAGAGCCGGTCGGCACGGGCCTGGGGGTCCTCGATCAGGTCGGCCTGGCGCTCGATGGAGAGCGCGAGGTTGTTGAGGATCTTGCACTGGGCGTGCATCGGGGAGTTCAGGTCGCTGTGGGAGTTCCACTCCTCCAGCGCGATCCGCAGCTCGGCCTCCGCGGCCGCGTCCTCCCCCTGCTGGAGGAGGGCCGTGCCCTCGGAGAGGTGCGGGAGGTAGGGCTCGAACCAGTTGGCGACCTGCACCGGGGCGAGGCGCTCGATCGCGGCCGGGTAGTCCTGCTCCCCGTAGGCGTCCAGGTGGGTGGCCTGCGCGATCGGCATGGAGACGAACTTCAGCGCCAGCAGGGCCAGGGCCAGGATCGGCAGGGCGAGGATCGCGAACACGATGATCCGCACCTTCCGCAGCCGGGCCCGGTTCAGCCCGAAGTCCTTCGCGCTGCCGCGGGTGTCCTGCGCGAGCGCGGGCGGCCGGGACTCGTCGCGGGCCGGCGTCGCGGGGCGCGGGTCGAGGGACGTGCTCATCGCTGTGCTCCTCGGATGTCGTGGCGGTCCAGCCGGCGCGGGAGGCGGTAGGTCATCTCCCCCAGCTCCCAGATCAGCAGGGCCGTCAGCGGGATCGAGGCGAGCCAGTACCAGTCGTCGAAGCTCGCCACGCCGCGGGTGGACTCCGTCGGGACCGGGCGCAGGGTGATGCCGTCCATGGTGCCCTCGATCGGGGCCTCGGGGTCGGTGCGGTGCAGATACGGCACGCCGAGCTCGCCCGCGATGGTCTGCAGCTGCTGCTCGTCGATCGTGGAGATGCCGGGCTGCCCGTCGGAGCCGGTGATGTACTCGCCGTGGTCCTCGCCGCCCTGGATCTTCATCGGCCCGCCCTCGGCCGTGCCGTAGCCGAGCACGCCGCCGCCGTCGACGAAGCCGGCCGCCTGCGAGAAGGACTCCGACTCCTGCTCGTCGGTGTTCTCGCCGTCGGAGAGGAAGTACACCAGCACGGACGAGTCGGGGTCCTCGCGCTTCGCGTCGGAGATCTCCCTCAGCAGGGACGGCAGCGGCCGGTCCACGTTGGAGCCCGTCGAATAGGCGGTGGGCTCGGTGGTCAGGGTGTCGACCCAGGCCTTCGCGGCGCCCGCGTCGGTGGTCAGCGGGAGCTGCTCGGTGGCGGTGGAGTCGAAGGCGATGATCGAGTAGCGGGCGCCCTCGGTCATGGACATCACCTGCTGCATGTCCTGCTTCACGCCCTCCAGGCGCGGCTGCTCGCCGGCGTAGTCCTCGGCGTTCATCGAGCCGGTGCGGTCCACGACGAAGAACACGTTCGCGTTCATGCGCTGGGTCTGCTCCCCCTCGATCGGGGTGACCGGACGCAGCGCGACCACGAGCAGCAGCAGCACCATCAGGGTGCGTCGCGCCCAGGCACCGCGCTGGCGGGGACGGCGCACGACCATCACCGTGCACAGCACCAGCATCGCCCCGAACAGCGGGATGATCGCCCACAGGGGCATCAACATCTGAAGGTGCATCAGCGCGACCTCCAGCCCAGCACGAGGATCCCCACCAGGGACAGGAAGGTCAGGGTGAAGCCGATCGCGGGATGGTCGGTGCGCACCACGGACGGCTCCGCCCCGAGCACCTCGGCCTGATTCTTCTGGATCTCTCCGATGATCGAGGGGATCGCCTGGGGGTCGGAGGACTCGTACAGCTCGCCGTCCTGGTCCTCGGTCGCCGTCTGCAGCTCCTCGAAGCAGCCGGGGCCGCACTCGTAGGCGCCGGGGTAGAAGGTGTACAGGTCGATCTCGCGGTCGGCGACGCGCTGGGTCGCCTCCTGCAGGGTGAACACCGGCTCGCCGTTGACCTCGTTGTCGGTCGCGAAGATGATCGAGCGCGACCGGTCCTGCTCCGCCTGGTCGAAGACCTGCGCGCAGGACGCGAGCCCGTCGGGCACGATCGAGGCCTCGTCGGGGATGCCCTTGGTGCCCTCGACGAACTCGACGTACTGGCGCACCTTCTCCTCGGGGTAGTCCTTGTTCCCGAGCCGGTAGCCGAACTCGTCGAAGTCGATCGCCTCCGCGCCCTCGCGCAGCTCGCGCTCGATCAGGTCGTAGTCGTTGGTCAGCGGGAAGACGGTGCGGCTGGTCGAGTTGAAGATCGTCAGCGCCACCCGCTCCCCCTCGAAGGAGTCGACCATCTCCGCGAAGGTGGAGAGGATCTCGGTGTCGTACTCGTACATCGAGCCGGACACGTCCAGGCACAGCACGATGTCGCGGCTGGCGAACTCGGGCGTCTCGATCCGCTCGCTCGCGATCCGGCCCGAGAGCAGCGAGGCGGCGAGCACCGCGAGCACGGCGATGCCGACCTGGGCGGCGCGCACCACGCGGGCGGCCCGTTGGGCCCGGGCGAAGCTCGGGATCCGGTCCATGTACTGCGAGTTCGCGATCAGCACCGGGGAGCGCCGCAGGGAGCGACGGTTCCAGAACGTGATCGCCCAGACCACGATCGCGGCCAGCAGCAGCAGAGCGGTGACCCACCAGAAGGTCATGACCATTCCCGGATCACCTCCCGCGCGCGCCGCACCGACTCCCGCAGCTCGCGGTCCGAGGCCAGGGCGAAGTCGGGCTCGTAGAGATCCGCGATCAGCTCGCCGACCGCGCGGGTGCGCTGATCGGCGCGCAGCGTGGCGAGGTCCTGGCTGGTGACGTCGTGGCCGGTGGTGCGCTTGACGAAGCGGCGCATGACGCCGGTGAGCTCGTGGTGGCCCTCGCGGGCGCCGAGCTCCTCGGCCTCGTGCCGGTCGGCGAGCTCGTTCACGGCGCGCAGGAACTCGGCCTTCAGCGACTCGAGGTCGCTGGGGCGCAGGCGGTAGGCGATCCGCTTCTCGATCGCGCGGGTGATCTTCAGCGTCCCCACGATCAGGGCGATGATCACCAGCACGCACAGCACCGCGAGGATCACCCAGGCGATCGAGTACTGGGGCGGGTCGATGATCTCGCCGGGCGCGGGCTCGGCGAGCAGGCGCGCCGCGGGGCGCAGCAGCGGGTCAGGCACGGGCATGGCGGTACTCCCGGGCGCGCAGCATCGCGATCATGTCGTCCACGACCGTGGTCTCGCCGCGCGTGAGCAGGTGGCTGACGTGGAGGCGATCGAGCATCTCGGTGATGCCCTCGCTGCGGGCGCGGCGGTAGGCGGCCACGTCCCGGGCGACCTTCGCCGAGGTGCGCGCCATGGACGCGATCTCGCGCGGGGCGTCGACGTCGACCACGTCGTGGTCGAGCTCCTCGCCCTGCAGCGGGTCCGCATCGGCGATGCGGATCACCAGCAGGTCGTGGCGGGTGGTCAGGCGGCGCAGCAGCGTGAAGTCCTCCACGGAGGGAT
Source organism: Brachybacterium sp. AG952 (assembly GCF_004362645.1). Classification (NCBI taxonomy): domain Bacteria; kingdom Bacillati; phylum Actinomycetota; class Actinomycetes; order Micrococcales; family Dermabacteraceae; genus Brachybacterium; species Brachybacterium sp. AG952. The sequence continues at coordinate 188,978 of NZ_SNXV01000006.1, forward strand.
GGGCCTCGTCGGTGATCAGGGTCATCAGCGTCGAGCGGGTGGTGACGCGGAAGGCGCGCTCGAGCAGCCAGGCGCTGTCCGCGCTCGGGGACGCCGTGGTGGTGCCCTGCTGGATGGTGCGCAGCAGCAGCTCGAGATGGCCGTCGCTGGAGCGGGAGGGCAGCTGGAGCGGCGAGGACTCGCTGCCGCCGACCATGCCGACCAGGTCACCGCTCTTCTGGGCCAGGAAGCACACCATCCCGGCGGCGAGGATCATCGCGTCGCGCTTGGAGGAGCCGTCGGCCGCGGTCGCCGCCATCGACGAGGAGGTGTCCGCCACGATCGAGAGGTGCCGCACCCGCTCCTCGTTGAACTGGCGGATCAGCGGCTCGCCGGAGCGGGCCGTGGCCTTCCAGTCGATGTCGGAGATCTTGTCCCCGGGCTGGTAGTACTTCAGGTCGTCGAAGTCCTCGCCGCTGCCCTTGAACAGCGAACGGCCGCGGCCCTGGATGAGGCCGCGCGCCCGGTTCGAGGTGTGCAGGTCCACCCGGGCCTTGACCCGGGTGAGGAGCGAGGTCGCCATCGCGGTCCTTTCGTGCGCGGCAGGTCAGGGCATCGGCACGGCGTGGAACACCGCGTCGATGATCTGCTCGGGCTTGATGCCGCTGGCGAGCGCGTCGAAGGTCAGCACGAGGCGGTGGCGCAGCACGCCGTAGCGCATGGCGCGCACGTCATCGGGGGTGACGTAGTCGCGGCCGTGCAGCAGGGCGTGCGCCTGCCCCACCCGCATCAGTGCGAGGGAGCCGCGGGGGCTCGCGCCGACGCGCACCGACTGGGTGAGGTTCGGGACGGGGCGGGGGCCGGAGCCGCGCGTGGTGAAGACCAGGTCGATGATGTACCGCTTCACGGCGGGGTCGACGTAGACCTGGTCGACCATCTGCTGCAGGAAGCGGACGTCCTCGAGGGTGACGGTGCCGACGGCCTCGCGGGGGCCGGTGAGGCTGCCGGCGGTGGAGCGGTCGAGGATCTCGTGCTCCTCGGCGGGGCGCGGGTAGGTGAGGATCTCCTTCATCAGGAAGCGGTCCATCTGCGCCTCGGGGAGGACGTAGGTGCCCTCCTCCTCGATCGGGTTCTGGGTCGCCAGCACCATGAACGGCTCGGGCAGGCGGTACACCTCGCCGCCGATGGAGGTCTGCCGCTCCTGCATCGCCTCGAGCATCGCCGACTGCGTCTTGGCGCTGGAGCGGTTGATCTCGTCCAGCAGCACCACGTTCGCGTGGACCGGCCCGAGCTGGGTGGTGAAGGTGCCCGAGCCGTAGTTGAAGATCTGGGTGCCGATGATGTCGTTGGGCATCAGGTCGGGGGTGCACTGGATACGGGCGAAGGAGCCCGTGATCGAGGAGGCCAGCGCGCTCGCGGCGGTGGTCTTCGCCAGGCCCGGCACCGATTCCAGCAGCACGTGCCCGCCGGCGGCCAGCGCGGTCAGCAGCGACAGGCGCAGGTTCTCCTGGCCCACCACGCGCGACTGGAACACCTTCGTGATCGTCGAGACGATCGCGCCGCTGCGCTCGAGGTCGCCGGGGGAGATCGCGCGGGCGGCGGGGGCGAAGCCGCCGGGCCGTCGCGCAGGGGCGCTGTGGCCCTGGGCCGCCTGGCCCTGGACGCCCTGAGTCGGGGCGCCCGGTCCGGAGGCGCTCGGTCCTGAGGCGCTCGGGGCTGAGCCCTGCGGCGCGGGGCGGGCGGGCGGCGCCGGGGGGCGCGCCGAGGACCCGGGCTGCTGGGTGGGTGGAATGCTCATGCGCTGCGGATCCCCCGTCATGCGATCGATTCGTGCCATCGGTGCTGGTGACCGCCGTGCAGAGGTCCAGGGGCGCTCCGGCCCCTCCCCCGAGGCGGCCGGACGCCGAGGCGCCCGCGGCCCAGCCGGCGGCGCCTCCCCGTCGGCGACGGGGCCGCACCACCGCACCGATCCTAGCGGTCCGACGGCACCGGGCGGGGACGCCGCCCGCCGACGCGCCCGCCCCGGAGGGGATCTGCCGTGCACGGGATCGGCCTCCGCCCGGGAGACCCCGCCCACCTCGAGTGGGACGGCGGAGGCCGGTTTGGGACACTGGGCCCGTGCCTGCAGACCGCTTCGACCGCGCGACCCCGCCCGTCGCCCCCACCTCCCCCGGCCTCGTCGTCGACGAGCAGGGACGGGGCACCTTCGCCGTCGCCGCCCCCCGCGCCCGAGCGGTGGACCTGTGCCTCCGCCAGGGCGCCGCCGAGCACCGCCAGAGGCTGCGCCACTACGATGGGGGCCTGCACTGGGACCACGTCACCGGCATGACCCCCGGCACCCGCTACGGGCTGCGGGTCGACGGTCCGTGGGACCCCGGCACCGGGATGCTCGCCAATCCGCGCAAGCTGCTGCTGGATCCCTGGGCGCGCGGCGTCTCCCACTCCTCCCCTCTGCTGAGCGCCTTCTTCCCCTTCGAGGTCGACGCGATGCTGGACCGCCGGGACGAGGTCCCCCAGCGCAGCGAGGTCGACAGCGGCGACTCCGCCGTGTGGTCCGTGGTGGTCGACGACGCCTTCGACTGGCAGGACGACCTGCGGCCGATGGTCGACTGGGACGCGACCGTGCTCTACGAGCTGCACGTCAAGGGCTTCACCCGGCTGCACCCGGAGCTGCCTCCGGAGCAGCGCGGCACCTATGCCGGGCTCGGCCACCCCGCCGTCACCGGCTACCTGCGCGACCTGGGCGTGACCAGCATCGAGCTGCTCCCGATCCACGCCGCGATGGACGAGCCGCACCTGACCCGGCTGGGGCTGACGAACTACTGGGGCTACTCGACCATGTCGTACTTCGCCCCCGAGCCCTCCCTCGCCACCGCCGCCGCCCAGCAGGCCGGCGCCCAGGCGGTGCTCGAGGAGGTCAAGACCATGGTGCGCCGCCTGCACGAGGCCGGCTTCGAGGTGATCCTCGACGTGGTCTACAACCACACCGCCGAGGGCGGCGGCGACGGCCCCTCCCTCTCGCTGCGCGGCCTGGATAACCTCGAGTACTACTGGACCGACCACGGCGTCCCCCAGGACGTCACCGGCACCGGCGGCACCCTCGACCCCCGCTCCGTGCACACGATGGACCTGGTCCTCGCCTCCCTGCGCTACTGGGTGCAGGAGGTGCACGTGGACGGGTTCCGCTTCGACCTCGCCACCACGCTCGGCCGCGACGACCGCGGCTTCCGCGCCGACCACCCGCTGCTGCGCGCGATCGTCACCGACCCCGTGCTGCGGGACGTGAAGCTCATCGCCGAGCCGTGGGACGTGGGCACCGGCGGCTGGCAGACGGGGAACTTCCCCGCCCCCTTCGCCGAGTGGAACGACGCCTTCCGCGACGACGTGCGCGCCTTCTGGCTGGCCGACCGCGCCGCCCGCGAGCGCACCGGGGAGCCGGGGATCGGCGGGGTCCGCGACCTCGCCACGCGCCTGGCCGGCTCCTCGGACATGTTCACCCGCCAGGACCCGCCGGGCCTGCCCGAGGGGCGCAGCCTGCGCGCCCCCTGGGCCTCGATCAACTACGTCACCGCGCACGACGGCTTCACCCTGCGCGACCTCACCGCCTACGAGTCCAAGCACAACGAGGCCAACGGCGAGGACAACCGCGACGGCACCTCGGACAACCGCTCCTTCCACCACGGGCACGAGGGCGAGCTCTCACCCGGCGACCCGCGCCGCGAGGAGATCGAGGCCGCCCGCCGGCGCACCGCCCGCAGCGTGCTGGCCACGCTGCTGCTGGCGTCGGGCACCCCGATGCTCACCGCGGGCGACGAGCGGGGCCGCACCCAGCGCGGCAACAACAACGCCTACTGCCAGGACAACGAGATCTCCTGGGTCGACTGGCGCCGCACCGCGGCGGCGGAGAGGCTGCGCGCGACCGTGGTGCGCCTGCTGCAGCTGCGCGGCGAGCACCCCCAGCTGCGGACCCCGCACTTCCTGCGCCCGGCGGACCCGGAGCAGCTCGACGCCGGACAGATCGCCTGGTTCGACGAGACCGGGGCGCCGATGGCGCACGAGGAGTGGATGGACCCCGCCCGCCACGTGCTGGTCATGCTGCGCCCGGCGGTCCACGGCCGCGAGGGCGCCGAGCACCTGCTGGTGATCCTCTCCGGCGCCGCGGAGCCGAACGAGGTGCGCCTGCCGGAGGCCCCCTGGCCGCAGGGCGCGGCGAAGGTGCTGCTGGACACGGCGCTGGAGTCCCCCGAGGACCTGCCGCCCGGACCGGTCGGTGACCGCACGGTCACCGTCGCGCCCGGCGGCGTCGTGGTGCTCGGCATCGCTCCCTGAGTCACGCCGCCCCTCCTCGAGCGGCTATCGTGAGGTCAGTCACCGCGATCGTCGCAGAGCCCCCTGTGACCAGGGAGCGCTCAGGCAGGAGAGGCCATGTCCGAGACCACTTTCCGCACGGGGCTGGACGCCGGGATCGGCCGCATCCCGATCATGGACGTGCAGCCCGTCGTCGACGGCGGGAGGTTCCCCGCCCGATGCGTCGAGGGCGAGACCGTCGCGGTGCGCGCCAACGCCTTCCGCGAGGGCCATGACGCGATGGGCGTGCAGCTGGTGCTGATCTCCCCCACCGGGGTCGAGACCCGTCGGCGGCTGCGCTCGACGAACCCGGGTCTGGACCTGTGGGAGGCCACGATCCGGCCCGACGAGCTGGGCACCTGGACCTTCCGCATCGAGGCCTTCTCCGCCCCGTACGACACCTGGGCCCATGTGGCCGAGGTGAAGATCCCCGCCGGCGTCGACCCGGAGCTGACCTGCGACGAGGGCGTGCTCGTGCTCGAGCGTGTGCTCGCCGAGATCGCCGAGGGCACCCGCCCCGCCTCCGACGGGCCGGTGGTCTCGGCCGCGCTCGAGTCGCTGCGCTCCCCCGGCCTGCCGGTCGCCGCGAGGATCGCCCCGGCGCTGGCCGCCGACCTGCGCGGCATCCTCGCCGAGCGACCGCTGCGCGAGGGCGTCACCGTCGCCGGCCCCTTCCGCCTGGAGGTGCAGCGCCGCCGCGCCCTGTACGGCTCCTGGTACGAGTTCTTCCCCCGCTCCGAGGGCGCGCACTTCGACCGCGAGCACGGCTGGACCTCCGGCACGCTGCGCTCCGCCGCACGCTCCCTGGACCGAATCGCGCAGATGGGCTTCGACGTCGCCTACCTGACCCCGATCCACCCCATCGGCACCACCTTCCGCAAGGGGCGCAACAACACCCTGGAGACGCAGCCGGGCGATCCCGGCTCCCCCTACGCGATCGGATCGCCCGCGGGCGGCCACGACGCGATCCACCCCGATCTCGGCACGATCGAGGACTTCGACGCCTTCGTCGCCCGGGCGAAGGAGCTCGGCCTCGAGGTGGCGATGGACATCGCCCTGCAGTGCTCCCCCGACCACCCGTGGGTGCAGGAGCACCCCGAGTGGTTCGTGGTGCGGGCGGACGGCACCATCGCCTACGCCGAGAACCCGCCGAAGAAGTACCAGGACATCTACCCCCTCAGCTTCGACACGGACTACGAGGGGCTCTACGCCGCGATCCGCGACGTGCTCGAGCACTGGGTCAGGCACGGCGTGACCCTCTTCCGCGTCGACAACCCGCATACCAAGCCGGTCCGTTTCTGGGAGGAGCTGCTGGCGGAGTTCGCCGAGAAGCATCCGGAGGTGATCTTCCTGGCCGAGGCGTTCACCCGGCCGACGATGATGCACACCCTGGGCAAGGTCGGCTACCACCAGTCCTACACCTACTTCACCTGGCGCGAGAGCGCCGAGGAGCTGCAGGAGTACCTCGAGGAGCTGGTCGAGGCGGCGCCCTACATGCGCCCGAGCTTCTGGCCCACCACCCACGACATCCTCACCCCGTACATGAGCTCCGGCGGGCGGCGCGCCTTCGTGCTGCGCGCGATCCTCGCCGCCACGCTCGTACCGACCTGGGGCATCTACTCCGGCTACGAGCTGGTCGAGGACGTCCCCCGGCCCGGCGCGCAGGAGCAGATCGACAACGAGAAGTACGAGTACAAGCCCCGCGACTACGCCGGCGCTCTCACCCGTGGCGAGAGCCTCGAGCCGCTGCTGGGCACCCTGAACCGGATCCGGCGCGAGCACCCCGCGCTGCAGACCCTCACCACCATCCGCTTCCACGAGGCGGGCGACCCCCAGGTGCTGGTCTTCTCCAAGCACCTCGACGCCGACGCGAGCGGCACCGGCCGCCCCGACACGGTGCTGGTCGTCTCGCTGACCGCCCACGACCGCGACGCCTCCACCCGCCTGCACCTCGAGCTCGACGCGCTCGGGGTCGAGGGGGATTTCGAGGTCGAGGACCTGCTCACCGGTGAGCGGTTCCGCTGGGACCGGGAGCCCTTCGTCATCCTGAGCGCCGCCGACCGGCCCGCCCATGTGCTGCGCATCATCCACCCCGAGGAGAGCTGACATGTCCCACACCACGGAGAGCACCGACCGTCCCGTCCCGGTGATGCCGCTGGGCGAGCACGAGCTCGGCGCGACGGCGACCGGCAGCCACCACGAGCCCCATGCGGTCCTCGGCGCCCACGAGTACGAGGGCGGCGTCACGGTGCGCACCCTCAAGCCCTTCGCGAGCGAGGTCGCGGTGCTCCTGCCCGACGGCTCCGCCCACGCGATGGAGCACGAGCACGACGGGATCTGGACCGTCGCCCTGCCGCTCGCGGAGGTCCCCTCCTACCGGATCCGGGTCACCTGGTCCGCCGGGGAGAACTGGGTCGACCTCGAGGAGCCCTACCGCTTCCTGCCCACGATCGGCGAGCTCGACCTGCACCTGATCCGGGAGGGCCGCCACGAGGAGCTGTGGCGGGCGCTCGGCGCGCACGTGCGCACCGTGGACGGGGTGGAGGGCACCTCCTTCGCCGTCTGGGCGCCGAACGCCCGGGCCGTCCAGGTGATCGGCTCCTTCACCAGCTGGGACGGTCGCCTGCACTCGATGCGCTCGCTGGGCACCTCCGGCGTCTGGGAGCTGTTCGTGCCCGGGGTCGGGGCGGGCGAGGTCTACAAGTTCCGGATCCTCGGGGCCGACGGCACCTGGCGCGAGAAGGCCGACCCGATGGCGCGCGCGGCCGAGGTGCCGCCCGCGACCGGCTCCGTGATCACCGTCAGCGACTTCGAGTGGACCGACGACCACTGGCTCGCCGAGCGCGCCTCCGCCGAGGCGGTCTCCTCCCGCATGTCGATCTACGAGGTGCACCTGGCCAGCTGGCGGCCGGGCCTGGGCTACCGGGAGCTCGCCGAGGAGCTCACCGCATACGTCGCCGAGATGGGCTTCACCCACGTCGAGTTCATGCCGGTCGCCGAGCACCCCTTCGGCGGGTCCTGGGGCTACCAGGTCACCGGCTACTACGCGCCCACCTCCCGGCTCGGCTCCCCCGACGAGCTGCGCCACCTCATCGACACCCTCCACGGCGCCGGCATCGGCGTGATCATGGACTGGGTGCCGGCCCACTTCCCCAAGGACGAGTGGGCGCTGGGCCGCTTCGACGGCACCCCGCTGTACGAGCACGCCGATCCCCGCCGCGGCGAGCACCCGGACTGGGGCACGTACATCTTCGACACCGGCCGCCACGAGGTGCGCAACTTCCTGGTCGCCAACGCCTGCTACTGGCTCGAGGAGTTCCACGTCGACGGGCTGCGGGTCGACGCGGTCGCCTCGATGCTCTATCTCGACTACTCGCGCGAGGACGGCCAGTGGGTGCCCAACCGCCACGGCGGCCGCGAGGACCTCGAGAACATCGCCTTCCTGCAGGAGACCACCGCGACCGCGTACAAGCGCGCGCCCGGCATCGTGATGATCGCGGAGGAGTCCACATCCTTCCCGGGCGTCACCCGCCCCACCGAGACCGGCGGCCTCGGATTCGGGTTCAAGTGGAACATGGGCTGGATGCACGACACCCTGCAGTACCTGGGCCAGGACCCGATCAACCGCCAGTACCACCACGGCGAGCTGACCTTCTCGATGGTCTACCAGTACTCGGAGAACTTCATCCTGCCGCTGAGCCATGACGAGGTCGTGCACGGCAAGGGCTCGCTGCTGCGCAAGGCGCCGGGCGACGACTGGCAGCAGGCCGCGACGCTGCGCTCCTATCTCACCTTCCAGTGGACGCATCCGGGCAAGCAGCTGGTGTTCATGGGGATCGAGTTCGCCCAGGGCACCGAGTGGTCCGAGCAGGCCGGGCTGCCGTGGTGGCTGCTGGAGTACCCGCTGCACCGCGGGGCGCAGCAGCTCGTGCGCGACCTCAACGCGGTCCAGGCCGAGTTCCCGGCGCTCTACCAGCGGGACCAGGACCCGGGCGGCTTCGAGTGGCTGATCGGCGACGACGCGCAGCACAACGTGCTCTCCTTCGTCCGACGCGACGAGGCCGGCGATCCCGTGGTCGTGGTCGTGAACTTCTCCCCCGAGCCGTGGCACGAGCACCGCATCCCGCTGCCCGAGGGCGGGGACTGGCTCGAGGTGCTGAACTCCGACGCCCCGGTCTACGGCGGCAGCGGGGTCGGGAACCTGGGACGGGTCCACGCCGAGCCGCTCCCCCAGCACGGGCGCGACCACTCGGTGCGCCTCTCGGTGCCGCCGCTCGGCGCCGTGATCCTCGCCCCCGCCCGCCTGCGCGAGGGCTGAGCACGAGGGCCGCGGCCCGCCCCAGGGCTGCCGCAACGCCATGTGCCGCTGTGCTCCACGAGTGGAGCACAGCGGCTCATGACGTGCAGCGCAGGGCGGCGCCCGGCGCGGCTCAGTACAGGAGGTTCGCGAGGCGCTTGCGGGCCGGGGCCACGCGGGGGTCATCGGCCCCGGCGACCTCGAACAGCTCCAGCAGGCGCGTGCGCACCGCGTCCTTGGTCTCCTGGTCCGCGCCGCGCAGCTGGTCCAGCAGGCGGGTGAAGGCATCCTCGACGTGGCCGCCGAGCATGTCGAGATCCGCCACCAGCAGCTGGGCGTCGAGATCGGCGGGGGCGTCGGCCGCGGCCTGACGGGCGGCGGCGAGATCCGCGCCCTGGGTGCGACGCATCAGCTCGACCGTGGCGAGGCCCGCCTTCGCCTCGCCGTCGGCGGGGCTCTCCTGGAGCTGCTTGCGATAAGCGGCGACGGCGGCATCGAGATCGCCCCGCTCGATCGCCTCGTAGGCCTCGGCCAGCAGCGGCGGCAGCGGCTCCTCGGGAGCGGCGGCCTGCTCGGCCTCGCCGCCCGGCAGCTCCATCCCCTGCTGACGGGCGACGTCGACGACCTGGTTCAGCAGGCCGTCGATCTCCGCCTCGGGCAGCACGGAGTCGACGATCGGCTGCAGCTGGCCCTGCAGCAGGAGCAGCAGCGTGGGCAGCTGCTGGACCCGCAGCGCGGCGGCGACCCGCTGCTGGGTGTCGGCGTCGACGACGGCCAGGCGCAGCGCGCCGCCCTTCGCGTCGACGCCGCGGCGCAGTGCGGCGAGATAGGTCGGGCCCTCGGGGACCCGGCCGCTGGTGACCAGCAGGAGGGTCGGGACCTGCTGCGAGTCGGCGATAAGCTGCTCGAGGCCCTGCTCGGTGACGGCGACCTCGTGCGCGGAGGGCTCCCCCGCGTCGGTCGCCCCGGCGCCGCCGGCGGGCTGCTTGAGCGCGGCGAGATCGATGATGCCGTACGGATCAGACACGGAGGTACTCCTTCGACGGGTGCGTGACCGTCCCAGTCTAGGGAGTGGCTCCCGGGAGCGGACCCGGGGCCGGCGGGACCGGACGCGGATCACGGCCCGACCGACAGCCCGATCTCCCGACCGACCGCCGCCCGCGGCCGACGAGCCGCGGGCGCGGTCACCGCCGGCGGGTCACTCCCCGCTGGCGGCGAGCGCGGTCTGGGTCGCGCCGATCGGCTGGACCTGTCCCCCGGCGTCGGCCGAGGGGATGTACAGCGCCACGTGGGTGCCGAACTCGCGCACGTACTGCTTGGTGAACTCGCGCGAGCCGATCACCTTGGTGTACTTGTTGTCCTCCGCGTAGCGCATGGTCGCGCCGTCCTTGATCGCGACCTTGCGCGAGGACATCAGCGTCGCCATCACGATCGCGCCGCCGTCCTCGGTGCGCAGGCCCGCGAGCTCGCCGTCCCGCACGGAGTAGGTCTCACGGATGGTGCCGGCCTCGTCCCACTCCACGCCCTTGTTCAGCTCCTTGCGCTCGGCCTGGATGCGCTCGTGCGTGCCGGTCTGGAAGGGGTTCGCGGCGAGCTTGTCGTCGGGGTCCGCGGCGTCGCCGTCGGTGAGCACCTTCGCGTAGAGGTCGAGCGCCTGCGCCGGGGTCATGACCAGGCCCTCGGCATCGGCGGTGAGCGCCTCGGAGCCGACCACGGCGTTGGGGACGGTGGGCATGTCCACGCCGACCGCCTGCTGGGCCCAGCCCCAGGCGGTGTAGCCGGACTTCGCGTCCTTCTGCTGCATCGCCAGGAAGTACGGCACGCCGTCCTGCACGGAGTCCTCGACCAGCGCGATCGCGACGCGCGGGAACTCGGCGCTGACCGAGCTCATGGGCACGATCGTCCCGGCGCCGGGGACCTTGAGGTCCTCGGCCCACTCGGGGGCCTTCTCGATCAGGCCGTAGACGGCCTTGCGGAACTCCGCGGCGGAGCCGGACACGCGCGGGGCGAGCTTCGCGGCGTCCTTCGCCTCGTCGGCCGCGACCACGGCGGCGTTGACCTCGGGCACGATCTCCTCGATCTGCTCGGTGGTCTGCACGGGTGTGGGCTCGGCGAGCTGCTTGCCGGTGGGCGGTGCGGGCGGTGCGGAGGGCTCGGAGCCGCAGGCGGCGAGCATACCGGTGGCGAGCACGCCACCGGCTCCGAGCAGGAGGCCACGGCGGCCGACGGGTCGAGTGCTCATCACGGTGTCCTTCCGCGCGGTGCCGCGCAGCGTCTGGGGGGTCATCGTCGCTCCTGGTCCGCGTCGCCGGAGGGGTCCGCGTCCGGGGAGCCGCCGTTGGAGGGGGCGTCGGAGGCGGTGCCGTCGGAGCCGGCGTCGGAGGCGGTGCCGTCGGCGCCGGTCCCCGCGTCGTCGGCCCGGTCGCCGAAGGACCACACGCTCTGCTCGCCGACCTCGCGGGCGCCGGGGGCGTCCAGGGGGTCCTCGGCGCGCGGGGCGTCGGAGCCGTCCCGGTCCTCGGACAGACCGCCTGCCGCGGCCCCGGCCGCGGCGCCGCCCGTGGCGAGCGACGTGCGCGCCTCGCTCGAGCGCGCCTCCTGGGGCTCCTCGAGCAGCTCGTCCTCGTCCTCGTCGCCGCGGCGGCCGATCGAGACGACCAGGAGCACCAGGCCGATCACGGCGATCGCGGCGCCGCCGGCGTAGGCGTAGGGCACCCACTCGTTCTCCTCGTCCACCGGCCAGGTGATCGAGATCTTGTCGGCGCCGGCGGCGGTGCCGTCCGTGACGATCAGCAGGGAGCGGTAGACCTGCTCGTTCTCGCCGTTCTCCGCGGCCCAGAACTCGGCGATGTCCAGGGTGTAGGGGCTGGCGGAGGTGTCCACGGAGCGCCAGAGGTCCGAGCCGGTCGGGTCGGAGATCTCCGCGGCGCCGTCGGGCTCGACGTCCTCGGTGCTCAGCGTGCTCCAGTCGGAGGCGCCGGTGACGCGGGTGTGGTGGACGCCCTCGAGATAGGCGTCGATGTCGCTGTTCGAGGCGGTGATCACGGAGACGTCGGAGGCGCCCTCGATCACGACCTCCCCCTCCTCGCCGCCCACGTAGAGCACGCCCGGGTCGATCACGACGGCGGGACCCGGATCCTCCAGGGTCGCCGTGGCGGTGGTCTCGGTCTCGGGGGCCCAGGTGGTCTCGCCCAGACGGCCGAGCACGAGTCCGATCAGTCCAATCAGGACCAGCAGGACGGCCAGGAGTCGTTGCACGGTGGATTGCTCCTTCGATGGGGGCCGTCAGGGCCCCGGACACGGGACCGCTCCACGATACGAGCACGGCGCGCCGGCGACCAGGCCCCCGTGAGCATGGGCACCCGGGGTGAAGCACCTCTCACACCCCTCTCATCGCCCTCTCATCGGCGCCGGGCCGCTCCCCCGCCGCGGCTCCCGGCGCGCCCCGCCGGGTCGGCAGAGGCCCGCCGCAGGTGTCGTACCCTGTCGGGGTGCGTCTCGTCGTTGCCCGCTGCTCCGTCGACTACACCGGTCGACTCACCGCCCACCTGCCGCTCGCTCCCCGGCTCCTGATCGTCAAGGCCGATGGCAGCGTGCTCGTGCACTCCGACGGCGGCAGCTACAAACCCCTGAACTGGATGAGCCCGCCCTGCACGCTCACCACCTCGCGCCGAGACGACGCCGAGGCGGAGTCCGATCCCGAGGGCGACTGGATCGAGCAGTGGGACGTGGTCCACGACAAGTCCGGCGATCGCCTCCGGGTGCGGCTGCACGAGGTGCTCGAGGACTCCTCCCACGAGCTCGGCGTCGATCCCGGACTGCAGAAGGACGGCGTAGAGGCGCATCTGCAGGCGCTCCTCGCCGAGAACATCGAGACGCTCGGCGACGGCTGGTCGCTGGTGCGCCGCGAGTACTTCACCGCGATCGGCCCCGTGGACATCCTCGCCCGCGACGAGAACGGCGGCACCGTCGCGATCGAGATCAAGCGCCGCGGCGAGATCGACGGCGTCGAGCAGCTCACCCGCTATCTCGAGCTGCTGAACCGCGACCCGCTGCTCGCCCCCGTGCGCGGCATCTTCGCCGCCCAGGCCATCAAGCCGCAGGCGAAGGTGCTGGCCGGCGACCGCGGCATCGACTGCGTCACCCTCGACTACGACGCCCTGCGCGGCATCGACGACGCGGAGTCGCGCCTGTTCTGAGCCCCGTCCCCTCCGTCCCACCCCGGGAGTGCGCATGCCCACCGACGTGCCCGTGCCGACCGACCTCTCCGCGCCGACCGCGGACCTCGCCCTGCGCGGCACCGCCGTGCTCGAGCAGGGGCTGGTCCCCGACGCCCTGGTGCTCTGCGCCGGGGAGCGGATCCTCTGGGCCGGCCCCGCCGCGCACGCGCCCGCAGGGCTCCTGCCCGAGGACGACCGCGTGCTCGAGCACGACGGGCTGATCCTGCCGGGGCTGGTGGACCTGCACTGCCACGGCGGCGGCGGCGCCTCCTTCCCCGACTCCGAGGGCGCCGAGGAGATGCTCGCCGCGGTCCTCGAGCACCGCCGGCACGGCACCACCTCCCTCGTCGCCTCCCTCGTCACCGCCGACGCCGCGACGCTGCGCGAGAAGGTCGCCCAGCTCGCCGGTCTCCATCGCGACGGGGAGATCGCCGCGATCCACCTCGAGGGTCCCTTCCTCTCGGAGGCCCGCCGCGGGGCGCAGAACCCCGCCCATCTCACCGACGGCGACCCGGCGCTGGTGCGCGAGCTCGCCGAGATCGCCGGCGGCGCTCTCGCGACGATGACCGTCGCCCCCGAGTCCGCCGGGGCCGACGAGGTGATCGACGTGCTCGCGGGCAGCGGCGCCGTCCCCTCGCTCGGCCACACCGACGGCGGCAGCGCGGAGATGACCCGCGCCGTCGACCGCTCGATCGCGGCGCTGCGTCGCCGCCGCGGGCGCTCCCCGCTGCCCACGGCGACCCATCTCTTCAACGGCATGCGCCCGATCCACCACCGCGACCCGGGCCCGGCCCTCGCGGCGCTCGATGCCGCCTCGCGCGGGGAGATGGTGGTCGAGGTGATCGCCGACGGCGTGCACCTGGATGCGCGCACCGTCGCGCACGTCTTCTCGATCGCCGCCGAGGACAGCGTCGTGCTGGTCACCGACGCGATGGCCGCCGCCGGGATGGCCGACGGCCGCTACCGGCTCGGCGCGCTCGACGTCACCGTCGAGGAGGGCGTCGCCACGCTCACCGAGGGCGGGGCGATCGCGGGCGGGACCGCGCACCTCGTCGAGGTGCTGCGCCTTGCCGTGCTCGAGGCGGGCGTCGAGCTGGTCGCCGCGGTCCGCGCGGCCTCGACCGTCCCTGCCCGGGTGCTGGGGCTCGAAGACGAGATCGGGTCCCTCGCCGCCGGTCGACGGGCCGATGTGCTGATGGTGGACCGGGCGCTGCGCCCGGTCACGGTGCTGCGGGGCGGCCAAGAGGTCTGAGGCCGGGCCTGCCGGGGCTCCGTCCGGCCCGGTGGTCCGGGCCCGGCGCCGCCCGAGTCCGCCCGGCCCGTCGTCGACCGCTCGGCCCCGCCGCCGACCGCTCGGCTCAGTCCGCGTCGCCGATGACGAGCCCCGTCGGCGCGGCCTCGAGCCAGGAGTTCAGCGCCGCACCCGGGACGAGGTCGACGATCGCGTGGACCTCGCGGCGGTCGCGCAGGGTGAAGGCGAGCAGGTAGGCCTCCTGGCCGCCCTCGACACGGGCCGGGAGCCGGCGCCGGTTCACCTCGACGATCTCACCGCGGCGGATCACGACCTCGGGACCGATCCGCACCGAGAACGCACGGAACCAGCGCAGGCGGTCGGTGCCGAAGCGCATCATGCCGTGCTGCCAGCGCTCACCGCCCACGATCCCCCGCCGTTGCAGCGAGCACTCGAAGGCACCCCGGGTGCGCGAGCCCAGCACCTGGCGCTGGGCGACCAGCAGCACTGCGAGCACCACCAGAACGACGAGCATCCCGACCCCCACCAGGAGGATCGGGATGCCCTTGTCGTCCATCTGCGATGCGCCGCCGCTCAGATCCGGTCGGCGTGCGGCGCCTGGGCCTCCGCATCATCGACGCCGATGGTCACGACGTCCGAGTCCACGGAGACGAAGCCGCCCGACACGAAGCGCTCGTCGACATGGCCGTCCAGGTCGTGGATCCGGATGATGCCGTCGCCGAGGATCGCGAGCGTCGGCTGCATCTGCGGCAGGATGCCCATCGAGCCGTCGATCGCGGGCACGACCACCTGCGAGGCCTGCCCGGTCCAGACGGTCCGGTCGGCGGTGACGAAGGTGACCTCGAGCGCACTCACGCGCCGAGCTCCTTGTCGATGCGGTGCTGGTTCTCCAGCACCATGTCGATGCCGCCCACGTTGAAGAAGGCCGACTCGGTGATGTGGTCGAACTCGCCGTCGCAGATGCCCTTGAAGCCCTCGATGGTGTCCTTCATGGGGACGTCCGAGCCGTCCACGCCGGTGAACTGCTTGGCGAGGTGGGTGTTCTGCGACAGGAACTGCTGGATGCGGCGTGCCCGCGAGACGATGACCTTGTCCTCCTCGGACAGCTCGTCCACGCCCAGCATCGCGATGATGTCCTGCAGCTCCTTGTTGCGCTGGAGGATCTGCTTCACGCGCACCGCGGTGTCGTAGTGGTCCTGGCCCACGTAGCGGGGGTCGAGGATCCGCGAGGTCGAGGCCAGCGGATCGATCGCCGGGTAGAGGCCGCGCGAGGCGATCTCTCGCGAGAGCTCCGTGGTGGCGTCGAGGTGGGCGAAGGTCGTCGCCGGGGCCGGGTCGGTGTAGTCGTCGGCCGGGACGTAGATCGCCTGCATCGAGGTGATCGAGTGGCCGCGGGTCGAGGTGATGCGCTCCTGGAGAACGCCCATCTCGTCGGCCAGGTTCGGCTGGTAGCCCACCGCGGAGGGCATGCGGCCCAGCAGGGTGGAGACCTCGGAGCCCGCCTGGGTGAAGCGGAAGATGTTGTCGATGAACAGCAGCACGTCCTGCGCCTGCTCGTCGCGGAAGTACTCGGCCATGGTCAGGGCCGAGAGCGCGACGCGCAGACGGGTGCCCGGCGGCTCGTCCATCTGGCCGAAGACCAGGGCGGTCTTCTCGATGACGCCGGACTCGGTCATCTCCTCGATGAGGTCCCAGCCCTCACGGGTGCGCTCGCCGACGCCCGCGAACACCGACACGCCGTCGTGGTTGTTGGCCACGCGGTAGATCATCTCCTGGATGAGCACCGTCTTGCCCACGCCCGCGCCGCCGAACAGGCCGATCTTGCCGCCCTTGACGTACGGGGTGAGCAGGTCGATCGACTTGATGCCGGTCTCGAACATCTGGGTGGCCGACTCGAGCTGGTCGAAGTTCGGTGCCTTGCGGTGGATGGGCCAGCGCTCGGAGATCTGCAGCTGATCGGCGGGCTTGTTCAGCGGGGTGCCGATCACGTCGAACACGGTGCCGAGGGTCGCATCGCCGACCGGCACCGAGATCGGGGCGCCGGTGTCGGTCACGGCCTGGCCGCGGACCACGCCGTCGGTGGGCTTCAGCGCGATGCCGCGCACCATGCCGTCGCCGAGGTGCTGGGCGGTCTCGAGGGTCAGGGTCGACGCCTCGAGGCCCGAGCCGGTGTCCTCGATCTGGATGGTCAGCGCGTTGTAGAGGTCGGGGATGTTCCCCGGGGGGAACTCGATGTCGACGACGGCGCCGGTGACGCGCGCGACGCGCCCGGAGGCGGTCGGCGCCGAGGCGACGGGGGCCTGGCTGTCAGTGGTGGTGGTCATGTGTTCTCTCCATGTCGAGCCGACGCTGGGGCGAGGTCGGCCACAATCTGTCGGCGGATGTCTCAGCGTTCGGTGCGGCCGGATCCCGAGAGCGCGTCGGCGCCGCCGACGATCTCCGTGATCTCCTGGGTGATCTCCGCCTGGCGGGCGGAGTTCGCCAGCCGGGTGAACTTGTCGATCTGCGTCTGGGCGTTGTCGGTCGCGGTCTTCATCGCACGCTGCGTGGAGGCGTGCTCGGAGGCCATCGCCTGCAGCAGGATGTTGGTGATGCGCGAGCGGATGTACCGGGGCAGCAGCTCCTCGATCACCGCGTCCGCGTCCGGCACGAACTCGTAGAGCGGGTAGGTGGGCGCGTCCTGCTCGGCGCCCGCCTCGACCAGGCCCATCGGCACCATGCGGACGGACGTGGTGCGCTGGAGGAACCGGGACTCGAAGCGGGTGCCGACCACGTACATCTCATCGAGGTGGACCTCAGGGTCCTCGGTGAGGAGGTCCTCGGTGAGCACCGAGGCGATCTCCCGCCCGAGCTCCGGGATCTCGTTCTCCTTGTACGGCGTCCACGCGCGGTGCGGGGGCCGGTTGCGGAACTGGTAGTACGACTCGCCCTTGAGGCCGACGACGTACATCACGGGGGTCTTGCCCTCGTCGCGCAGCGTGTTGGCCAGCTGCTCGGCGGCCCGGATCACGTTGTGCGAGTAGGGGCCGGTCATGCCTCGGTCCGCGGTGATCATCAGGATGCCGACGCGGCCGGTCTCGTGCCGCTCGCTGTCCAGGAACGGGTGCGAGATCTCCGTGGAGTGCGTCGCCACCGAGCCGATCGCGCGGGTGAGCGCCTCGGCGTACGGCGTGGTCGCCTCCACCCTGGCGTGCGCCTTGGCGATGCGCGAGGCCGCGACCATCTCCTTGGCCTTGAAGATCTTCTTCATCCCCTGGGCGGAGCGGATCCTCTGCTTGTATACCCTCTGCTGGGCTCCCATTGCTCTCCTCGTGCGAGATCGGTGCGTGGCCGGCGGGTGCCGCCGCCCCGTGCGGGACGGCGGCAGCTCGCATCAGCCTCGGACGATCTGCTCCTGCTCGATCTCGCCGGCGTCCAAGCGCCCGTTCTCGTCGGTGCGCGCGGCGCCCTCGCCCTTCCCTGCCAGGAAGTCCTGCTTGACCTGGTCGAGGATGCTCGAGAGCTCCTCCTCGGTCGAGGACTCGAACTTGCCGGTGGTGCGGATGGTCTCGAGCACGCCACCGTTGTGGCGCAGGTGCTCCAGCAGCTGGGCCTCGAAGTCTCGGACGTCCTCCACCTCGACGTCGTCGAACTTGCCCTTGGTGCCCGCCCAGATCGAGACGACCTGCTCCTCCATCGGGAAGGGCGAGTACTGCGACTGCTTGAGCAGCTCCATCAGGCGAGCGCCGCGGTGCAGCTGCTGCTTCGAGGCCGCGTCGAGGTCGGAGGCGAACATCGCGAAGGCCTCGAGGTCGCGGAACTGCGCGAGCGAGAGCTTCAGGGTGCCCGAGACCGCCTTCATGGCCTTCGTCTGCGCGGAGCCGCCGACGCGGGAGACCGAGATGCCGACGTCGACCGCCGGGCGCTGGTTCGCGTTGAACAGGTCCGACTGCAGGAAGCACTGGCCGTCGGTGATCGAGATGACGTTGGTCGGGATGTACGCCGAGACGTCGTTCGCCTTGGTCTCGATGATCGGCAGGCCGGTCATCGAGCCGCCGCCCATCTCGTCGCTGAGCTTGGCGCAGCGCTCGAGGAGGCGGGAGTGCAGGTAGAACACGTCGCCGGGGTACGCCTCGCGGCCCGGCGGGCGGCGCAGCAGCAGCGACACGGCGCGGTAGGCCTCGGCCTGCTTCGAGAGGTCGTCGAAGACGATCAGGACGTGCTTGCCCTCGTACATCCAGTGCTGGCCGATGGCCGAGCCGGTGTAGGGGGCGATGTACTTGAAGCCCGCGGGGTCCGAGGCGGGGGCGGCGACGATCGTGGTGTACTCCAGCGCGCCGGCCTCCTCGAGGGTGGCGCGCACGGAGGCGATGGTCGAGCCCTTCTGGCCGACGGCGACGTAGATGCAGCGGACCTGCTTCGAGGGGTCGCCGGACTCCCAGTTGGCCTTCTGGTTCAGGATCGTGTCGATGCCGATCGCGGTCTTGCCGGTCTGGCGGTCGCCGATGATCAGCTGACGCTGGCCGCGGCCGATCGGGGTCATCGCGTCGATGGCCTTCAGACCGGTCTGCATCGGCTCCTTGACGGCCTTGCGCTGCATCACGCCGGGCGCCTGCAGCTCGAGGGCGCGGCGGCCGACGGTCTCGATCTCGCCGAGGCCGTCGATCGGGGCACCGACCGGGTCCACGACGCGGCCGAGGTAGCCGTCACCGACAGGGACCGACAGCACCTGGCCGGTGCGGCGGACCTGCTGGCCCTCCTCGATGCCGCTGAACTCGCCGAGGACGACGACGCCGACCTCGCGCAGCTCGAGGTTCAGGGCGAGGCCGAGGGTGCCGTCCTCGAAGCGGACGAGCTCGTTGGCCATGACGTTCGGGAGGCCCTCGACGCGCGCGATGCCGTCGGCGGCCTCGCTGACGCGACCGATCTCCTCGCGCTCGGTGGCGCCTGCCTGGTAGGTGGACACTGCGGTGTCCAGGGCGTTCCGGATCTCCTCCGGGCTGATCGTGAGCTCCGCCATCTGGTGCTTCGCTTCCTCTCGGTCTCCCCGCGATGGGGAGTGTCTGGTCAGTGCTGGGGGACGCCGGGGCGTCGAGGGCTGGTTCAGGCCACGAGCGAGGACCGGGCCCGCGAGAGCCTGGCCAGCACGGTGGCGTCGTAGAGGTCGTCGCCGACCTGGATCCGGAGCCCGCCGACCACCTCCGGGTCGACCTGGAGGTTCAGCTGCACCTCACGGCCGTAGATGCCGGCCAGGACCGCGGAGAGGCGGGCCTGCTGCGATTCGTTCAGCGGGACGGCGCTGGCGACCTCCGCGAAGACGCGCCGGCGACGGTCCGCGGCGAACCGCGCGAACTCCTCGACACGACGGGCCGGCTTGAGCTCGCTGCGACGTCCGACCGCGCGCGCCGCGAGGATGACCGTGAGCGAGTGCACGCGGCCCTCCAGCAGCCGGCGCAGCAGCACCGCCCGACGAGCGGGCTCGTCCCGAGCTCCGTCGAGGGCCGAGGTGAGGTCCCCGCTGCCGTCGATCAGGCGGGAGACCTGGAAGAGCTCCCCCTCGATCTGCTCCAGCACTCCCTCGCGTAGGGCGAGGTCGAGGAGGGTCGAGACCCCGAGCAGCTCGAGGGCGTCGAGGATGTCCTCCTGCTCGGACCAGCGTCGCCGCACGACCTCGAGCGCGAGCTCGAGGGTCCGGGGCCCGACCCGGCCTTCGAACAGCGAGCGCACGGCGGCCTCCTTGACGGCCGCGGGGCGGCCGGCATCGGAGAGCATGCGCACCAGCTGGTTGCTGGAGTCGATGGCATCGGCCATCGAGAACAGCTCCTCGGCCTCGGTGTCCGGCACGGCGTCGGCCGCGGGGGCGGCCTCTGCCTGTCGGAGCACCTCGGCGAAGGAGGTGGAGGAGGTTCCTCGCATCACGGGTCCTTATCGGGTGGTGGTCTGGCTCGACTCGAGGTCGTCCAGGAACCGGTCGATCACACGGCGGGAGCGCTCGTCGTCGGTGAGGGACTCCCCGACGATCTTCGAGGCGAGATCGCTGGCGAGGGTTCCCACCTCGCCGCGCAGCTCCGTCGAGGCGGCTACCCGCTCGGCGCTCAGCTGCTGGCGTCCTGCGGAGAGCAGGCGCTCGTTCTCCGCCTCGGCACGGGCACGGGCCTCGTCGACGATCTTCTGGCCGTCGGCGCGCGCCTTCTCGCGGATCGCAGCGGCTTCCTGACGCGCCGCCGCGAGCTCCTGCTCCTGGTCGTTCCTGAGCTGGTCAGCCTGCTCCTGGACCTGCTCCGCATGGCGGATGCCGCCCTCGATCTTCTCGCTGCGCTCGTCGAGCACGGCGTTCATGCGCGGGAGCACGAACTTCATGAAGACGCCCGCGAAGATCAGCAGGAAGATCGCCGACCAGACGATCTCCTCCGGGAGCGGGATGAGCAGCCGCCAGCCGGGTACGGTGTCTGCTCCTTCGGCAAGAATCATCGACTCTGCCTCAGAAGATCAGGCCGGTGACGATCGCCAGCAGCGCGAGGATCTCGGTGAACGCCACACCGATCAGCATGGTGGTCTGCAGCTGCGAGCGCATCTCGGGCTGACGGGCCTGCGCCTCGGCGGTCTTGCCGACGAGGATGCCGAGGCCGATGCCCGGGCCGATCGCGGCGAGGCCGTATCCGAGGGTCGCGATGTTGCCGGTCACCTCAGCGAGGATGGTGGACTCCATGGGGTGTTTCCTTTCGTTGTGCCGCGCTGGGGGCGACGATCAGGTTCTTGGGGGTCGGGAAGGTCGGGGACCGCTCGGCGGGGCCGGGTGACCTGCCGCCGCAGCGGGGGTCAGTGCTCGTCGGAGGTGGCGAGCTGGATGTACACGGCGGTCAGCATCGTGAAGATGAAGGCCTGCAGCGCGGCCACGAAGATCTCGAATCCGTAGATCCCGATCGCCATCGCGCCGGCGAAGGGCGAGATCGCGATCAGCCAGTCGCCCGAGAACAGCAGCGCGTGGGTCATGCCGATGAACACCACGATCATCATGTGCCCGGCGACCATGTTCGCCAGCAGTCGGATGGTCAGTGAGGCCCAGCGGATCACGACGACCTGGAGCAGCTCGATCGGGATCAGCAGGATGTAGATCGGCCACGGGATGCCGGGGGGCATCGTCTCGGCGCGGAGGTAGCCGAGGAAGCCGTGCTTGCGGATGCCGGCGCCCACGTAGGTCACGAACGTCCACAGCGCCATCAGCAACGGCAGGCCGATGACCGAGGTCCCGGCGAGGTTGAGGCCGGGGACGACTCCGGCGAGGTTCATCGACAGGATGAACACGAACATCGTGATCAGCATCGGGGCGAAGCGCTTGCCGTCCTTCAGGCCCAGCGTGTTCGCGATGATGTTGTTGTTGACGAAGTCGATGACGAGCTCGACCGCACTCTGGACCCGGCCGGGGACCAGCTTTGCGCGCGAGGCGACGATGCACATGAAGATGAGCACGGCCGCGAGCACGATGAGACGCACGAGCTGGACCCGGTTGAACTCGAAGACGGTGCCTTCGAAGAGGATCGCGTCGGGGAAGAACTCACCCAGCGTCGGGATGTGGAAGAACGAGTCGTCCTCGGCGTGCAGCGTGGGGCTGAGGTCTGCGGTGTTCAGCTCGATCTCCCGTGGTCTGGGGCCGACAGCGGGGTGCCGTGCCTCGGTGTCATTCTCGATCGGTGCCGTCCCGGATGCGGCCTCCATGGTGTCCAACGATGGACGTGGACGGGGCGGCCCGGCTGGTCGATCAGTGCTCGGCCCGCTCCCGGTTATGCACCGTGATCAGCGCTCGAACACCTCGTGAAGCATAACAGAGGATCGCCTTCCGGCCTGGGTCCTAGGAGTGCTCGTCGGGGCTCCCGGCAGGGTCCACATCGAGCGGCTGCCGAGTGCGGGCCAGCACCACGGCCTCGATGAGGACGGCCGAGACCGCACCGACCAGCAGTGCGAGCCCGATCCATGTGCTCGAGACGGAGTCGACGTCCCTGACCAGCAGTAGGACCAGGATCACAGCGAACATCTTGACCGCCCAGGAGCCCAGCACGGTCGCGGCCATGCTCACCGGGGTGAGGCGGGGCCCGGCGAAGGTGATCGCGACGGTCGGGAGGACGATCGCCAGGGTGAGCCCGGTGCCCACCAGCGCGCCGAGCAGGGCGGCGCTCTCGGGGCGGATCGCCGCGATCGCGAGCAGGACGAGATCGGCGACCAGGCCGACGCCGGCGGCGATCAGCGTCGCTCGCTGCATGGAGCGGTCGCTCGCGGCGCGCCGCGGGGAGCGCGGGCTCGAGGAGGCGGGGGTCTCAGGCTGAGCGGGCATCGGAGTCCTTCCGGTGGCGGCCGGGCCGCCATCTGAGCGGGTCGAAGGTGAGCAGGACGGCCAGGAGCATCCCGATCGCCCAGAAGATCCCGACCACGTGCCGCGGGGCCATCAGCGGGAGCAGCAGGCCCACGCAGATCACGATCGTCCAGGTGTACATGATCAGCACCGCGGTGCGCTTGGAGTGCCCCAGGCCCAGCAGGCGGTGGTGCAGGTGCGCCTTGTCGGCGTGGAAGGGGGACTTCCCCGAGCCGATCCGTCGCACCACGGCGAGGCCGAAGTCGAGGATGGGGATCACCATCACGCCGATCGGCAGCAGGATCGGCAGGAACTGACCGAAGAAGTCTGCGCCGGAGAGGGTCACGGGGTCGACCTGGCCGGTGACGGCGATCGTGGAGGCCGCGAGCAGCAGGCCCAGCAGCATCGAGCCCGAGTCCCCCATGAAGATCCGGGCTCGCGTGAGGTTGTGCGGCAGGAAGCCCAGACAGGCCCCGATCATCACGGCGGTCAGCAGCGCGGCGAGCGAGGAGTAGTCGGAGGCCGAGGTGTCGCGCGTGAGCATGTACGCGTAGTAGAAGAAGGCGGAGCCGCCGATCGCCATCACGCCGGCGGCGAGGCCGTCCAGGCCGTCGACGAAGTTCACGGCGTTCATGCTGACCACCACCACGAGGACCGTGAGGATCAGCGCCGCGCGCCCCGACAGGACGGTCATGCCGTTGATCGGGAGGGTCACCAGGCTCACCCCCTGCCAGGCGAGCAGCAGCGCGGCGAGCACCTGGCCGGCGAGCTTGGTCATCCAGTCGAGGTCCCAGCGGTCGTCGGCCGCGCCGAGCAGACACACCAGCGCCGCGGCCGAGAGAATGGCCCAGGGCTGGCGGGAATCGTGGAAGAGCCCTTCGAGGAAGGGCACGTTGCTCGCGATCAGCATCGCGGCGACCACGCCGGTGAGCATCGCCAGCCCTCCCAGGCGCGGGGTGACGGCGTCGTGAACGTCGCGCTCCCGCACCGCGGTCATCGCCCCGGCGCGCCGGGCCAGCAGCCGCACCGCGGGCGTCACCAGGAAGGTGACCGCCGCCGCGAGCAGCAGCAGGAACAGGTAGATCCTCACCCGGGCATGTGCTCCGGGCGGGCGGGGCCGTCGTCCGGCCGGTCCTCCGGCGCGGCGGCCGTCGACCCGGAGGTCGAGGGCTCGGAGACCGGGGACCCGGAGTCCGATCCGGCGGTCGAGGCCTCAGCGGTCGAGGGCTCGGAGGTGGAGGGCGCGACGTCCGACGGCGCGGCGGCGTCCTCGCCGGGAGCGGCCAGCGGCGTCTCGGCCGGGCCCTGCGGGACGCTCTCGAGCTCGGGCTCGGAGGGCAGGTCGAGGACGGAGGGGGCGTCCCCGTCGGCCTCGCCGGCGGGTGCGGCGTCGGAGGCGCTCTCGGCGCTCTCCGTCGAGGTCCCGGGCTCGCCGTCCTCGCCCTGCTCCCCTGCCGCGTCCTCGGCCTCCTCCTCGGAGGGCTCGGGCTCGGGGGCGGTGAAGATGTCGCCGACCACGTCGATGATCTGCTGCTTCGTGATGGCGCCCTCGCGCACGATCTCGGCGGGCGTGACGGTGGCGTCGAGGATCGTGGAGCTCGCGCCGATCCGGGCGGCGCCCCCGTCGAGGTACACCTCGACCGCGTCGCCGAGCTGGGTCGCGGCGTCGAGCACGGAGGTCGCCGCCGGCTTGCCGTGGCGGTTCGCGCTGGAGACGGCGAGCGGGCCGGTGCGGCGCAGCAGCTCGAGCGCGGTCTCGTCCTCCGGCATGCGCAGCGCGACGGTGCCGCGGGTCTCGCCCAGGTCCCAGGTGAGCGAGGGCTGGGCGGTGAGGATGATGGTCAGCGCACCGGGCCAGAGCGCCTCGGCGAGGTCCTCGACGTACTCGGGCAGGTCCGTCGCCAGCGCCATCAGCACGGCGTGGTCGCCGATCAGCACGGGCGGCGGGGTGTCGCGGCCGCGGCCCTTCGCCTCGAGCAGGTCCTGCACGGCCTGCGGGGTGAACGCATCGGCGCCGATCCCATAGACGGTGTCGGTCGGCAGGACGATGAGACCACCGCCCCGCACGGCGTCGACGGCGGCGGCGAGGGCGTCCTCGCGGGTCTCTGGGTTCTGGGTGTCGTGCACGCTCACCGTGACAGTCTCCCACGTCCGTCCTGCGACTCCGATGCACGACGGCGCGCGATCAGGAAACGGTCGCGTCCGGTGAGGTCGGGGGCCGTGAGGATCCCCTCGAAGCCGCCGTGGTCGCGGGCAAGGGCGCGCGTCGCCCCGCCCTGCACGTCGGCGTGCTCCATCACGAGCAGGCCGCCGGGTCGCAGCAGCCGCGCCGCCCAGGCCACGACGGCGCGCGGGACCGCGAGACCGTCCTCTCCCCCGCCGAAGAGGGCGCGGTGCGGGTCGTGCGCGAGGACCTCGGGGTCCTGGGGCACGGCGCCGGCGGGGATGTAGGGCGGGTTCGAGAGCACGGCGTCGACGGGGGCCGCCGCGGCGAGCTCCGGGACCTCCCCCAGCAGGTCGGCGTGCAGCACCCGGCCGCGGCCGGGACCGGCGAGCTCGAGGTTCTCGGCGGCGAGCTCCGCGGCGGCGCCGTCGACCTCGACCGCCAGGACGCGGGCGCCGGGCAGCTCGTCGAGCACGGCCGCGCCGAGCGCGCCGCTGCCGGTGCAGAGGTCCACGATCTGCTCGAGCGGGCCGCTCGCGTGCTCGAGCAGCAGGTCCAGGGCGAGCTCCGTCTCCGGCCGCGGGATGAACACGCCGGGGCGCACCCGCAGCTCGAGGCGGCGGAACGGGGCGCGGCCGAGGATCAGCTGCAGCGGCTCGCGCGCCTCACGCCGTGCGGTCGCGGCCTCGAGGCGCGCGTCGAAGTCCTCCGGGATCTCGTCGAGCAGGACGAGCGGCCGGTCCGTGCGTGCGGCGTGGGCGATCAGCGCCCGGGCGTCGACGCTCGGCGAGGGGACGCCCGCCGCGCCGAGGCGCGCGGTGGTCCCGGCGAGGGCGGCGCGCAGGCGGAGGCGCGTCCGTCCTCCGGGGGTCCCTCCCCCGGGAGCCTCTCCACCAGGTGCCCGGCCGCCGGGGCTCCCGCCGTCGGCCCGGGTCTGCTCGGCGCCCTCCGCCGTGCCGTTCATGCCGGGTCCTCCGTGCCCTCGCGGGCCGCCTCGGCCAGCCGGGCCTCGCGCTCGGCGCGGCGGGAGGAGTCGATCAGGTCGCCGAGGTCGCCGGCGAGGACCTGCGCGAGGTTGTTCGCCTTGTAGCCGGTGCGGTGGTCGGCGACCCGCGACTCGGGGAAGTTGTAGGTGCGGATCCGCTCGCTGCGGTCGACGGTGCGCACCTGGGAGCGGCGCGCGGCGGAGGAGGCCGCCTCCTGCTCGGCGCGGCGCGCGTCCAGCAGCCGGGTGCGCAGGATCCGTAGGGCCTGCTCGCGGTTCTGCAGCTGGCTCTTCTGGTCCTGGCAGGAGACCACCAGTCCCGTGGGCACGTGCGTGATCCGCACGGCGGAGTCGGTGGTGTTCACGCTCTGGCCGCCGGGGCCGGAGGAGCGGAAGACGTCGATGCGCAGGTTCGCGGGCGCCATCGCCTCGGCCAGCAGCTCGGACTCGTCGGTCTCGTCGGCCTCGGGCAGCACCAGCACGCCGACGGCGGAGGTGTGGATGCGGCCCTGGGACTCGGTGACCGGGACCCGCTGGACGCGGTGGACCCCGGCCTCGTGCTTGAGGTGCGCGTAGACGCCCTCTCCCGGTGCGCTGGCGCCACGGGCGGCGATCGCGACGGTGACGTCCTTCAGACCGCCGAGCTCGGTCTCGGAGGAGGTCAGCACCTCGGTGCGCCAGCCGCGGGCGTCCGCGAAGGAGCGGTACATCCGCAGCATCTCGGCGGCGAACAGCGCGGACTCCTCGCCGCCGGCGCCGGCCTTGATCTCCAGGATCACGTCGCGGGAGTCGTCGGGGTCGCGGGGGGCGAGCAGGTCCTCGAGGTGCGCGCGCTCGGTCCGGAGGCACTCGGCGAGCCGTTCGGTCTCGGCGGCGAGCTCCTCGTCGTCCTCCCCCAGCTCGGCGAGCTCACGGGCGGTGGCGAGATTATCGGCCGTGGAGGACACGCGGCCCGCGGCCTCCAGGATCCCCTCGAGCTCCGCATAGCGTCGGCCGACGCGACGGGCCCGGGCCGGGTCGTCGTGCAGCGTCGGGTCCGCCATCGATGCCTGCAGGGAGGCGTGCTCCCGCCGCAGGGTCGCCAGTCGGTCGCCGTCCTCGTGCTCGCTCATCCGTGCTCCTCCCCGGTTCCTGCAGATCCCGCCTGCACGCGACGACGCCGGTGCACGCCCTGGGGCGCGCACCGGCGTCGGAGACCTGCTGTGCGTGGATCAGGCCGCGCAGGCGGCCGTGACCCTCGCCGCTGACACTCCGGTCAGGAGTTCTTCTTGCCGTAGCGGGCCTGGAAGCGGGCGACGCGGCCGCCGGTGTCCAGGATCTTCTGCTTGCCGGTGTAGAAGGGGTGGCACGCGGAGCAGACCTCGGTGCTGATGGCGCCGTCGGTCTTGGTGCTGCGGGTGGTGAACGTGTTGCCGCAGGTGCAGGTCACCTGGGTCTCGACGTATGCGGGGTGGATGTCAGCCTTCATGTCTCTCCTTGCTCGGGGTCGCTGGGTCGGTGCCCGGCGGGCGCCGTGAACCAGAACCGACGTCACAGTCTGCCACGCCGGGGCGGGGCGGGGCGAGGGCTC
The DNA here is from genome assembly GCF_004362645.1 of Brachybacterium sp. AG952. Lineage (NCBI taxonomy): Bacteria > Bacillati > Actinomycetota > Actinomycetes > Micrococcales > Dermabacteraceae > Brachybacterium > Brachybacterium sp. AG952. The sequence continues at coordinate 216,118 of NZ_SNXV01000006.1, forward strand.
GCGGTGCGGCGTGCGCAACATCGCAGCAGCCGACGGCGGATGCGCCCGTCGGGCGCGGCCCCCGCCCTGCAGACCCGCCCACGGGGCGCTCAGGTCGACTCGCGCACCACGAGCCGGTAGTCGACCCGGCGGTGGGCCTCCTCGCCCCGCAGCGGCACCGTACCCTCGAGCATCCCGGCGACCAGCTCGACGGCCTCCCGGGCGACGCGGTCGATGTCCAGGGCGAGCGTGGTCAGCTCCGGGGAGACCAGGGTCGAGATCTCGAGGCCGTCCACCCCGGTCACGCGCACCCGGGAGGGCACCTCGATGCCGGAGCGGCGCAGGGCGCGCAGCATCCGCACGGCGAGCTCGTCGTTGAAGGCGACCAGCGCGTCGGTGCCCCCTGCGAGGAGCTCCGGCAGCGCCTCCTCGTGCCCCTCGTGGGGGTGGACGGTGCGCACGGGCACCTCCCCGCCCGGGGCGAGGCCCGACAGGGCGCCGACGAGGGCGCGGGTGCGCTCGTCGGTCTCCTTCGTGCCGTGGTCGAGCACGACGGGGCGCCGCACGCCCCGCTCCCGCAGGTGCGCGGCGAGGTCCGCCATCGCCTCCGTGCGCGGCAGCTCGAGCACGCCGGCCTGGTCGATCTGCTCGGGCGTGCCGTCGACCTGCACGATCGGCATGCCGCCGCCGCGGATCCCGGCGGTCGCCACGCCGTAGCCGACCAGCGCGTCCACGCGACGTGAGAGGTCCGCGGCGACCTTCTCGGGCTGCGGGGCGTCGCCCGCCTCGGCCAGGACGACGTTCCAGCCGTGCGGGGCGCAGGCGCGCACCACAGCCGCACCGAGCTCCGCGTAGTAGGTGTTCGAGAGCCGGCCGACGACGAGACCGAGCGTCGTCGGTCCCTGCTCGACCAGTCCCCGCCCGAAGCGGGAGGGCCGGTAGTTCAGCTCCTTCGCGGCGGCGAGCACCCTCTCGCGAGTCTCGCCGCTGATGCCGGGCATGTCGTTCAGCGCCCGCGAGACCGTCTGCCGCGAGACCCCGGCGCGGGCGGCGACGTCGATGATCGTCGCCCGCCGGCCCTGCCTGCTCATCGGGACGGGGAGCGCAGGTCGAGCCAGGCCATCTCCTGGGCGCTGAGCTGGACGCCGAGTCCGAGGGTCGAGGAGCGCATCTCGCCGATGCTGCGCGGCCCGAACAGGGCGAAGGTCGGGAACTGCTGGTGCAGCACGAAGGCGAGCGCGATCGCGGTGGCGGGCACGCCGCGCTCGGCGCCGAGCTCCTCCGCGCGGGCGAGGCGCTCGAAGTTCTCGTCGCTGTAGTAGCAGCGCACGAGCTCGGCGTCCGAGCGGTCCTCGGGGTGGGCGCGGCCGGTGAAGAAGCCCCTGGCCTGGGAGGACCAGGGCAGGAGGGCGATGCCCCGCTCCTCGAGCCAGGCCTTGGAGTCCGGATCGGTGGCGTGCACGCAGCCCGCCCACGGCACGTCCAGCGCCTCGGCGAGGCCGAAGTGGTTCGAGAGGATGGTGAAGCCCGTGCGGCCGTTGGCCTTCGCGTAGGCGTTGGCCTCGTCGACCCGCTCCGGGGTCCAGTTCGAGCCGCCGTAGGCGCGGATCCGGCCCGCGCGCAGGTGCTCGTCCATGACGTCCACGAACTCGCCGACGGGGATGTCGGTGTTGTCGCGGTGCATCATGTACAGGTCCGCGTAGTCGGTGCCCTGCCTCTCGAGGGACTCCTCGAGCTGGCGGGTGAGGGACTCCGGATCGCAGTACGGGGTGTGCGCGCCCTTGGTGATCATCACGACGTCCTCGCGCACGCCGCGATTGCGGATCCACTGCCCCACGAGCTTCTCGATGTACCCGCCGCCGTAGATGTAGGCGGTGTCGAAGGTGGTGCCGCCCATCTCGAAGAAGGCGTCGAACATCGCCGAGGCGTGGGTGAGGTTCGTCTGGTTGTCGCAGCCCATCACGAGGCGGGAGACCTGCTTGCCCACGCCCGGGATGCTGCCGTAGGCCATGGGCACCCCGGCGCCGGTGGGCACGCTGCCGGCCTGCAGCGGCCGGCCGGTGAGGGTGGGAATGTCGGCGGTGTCGGCCTCGAAGGGGAAGCGCAGCGAGAGCTCCTCGCGCCAGGCGTCCAGGGCCCGGGCCTGGCCGAGGGAGCTCTCGGCGGTGAGCTCGGGGACCTCACCGCCCTCGCGGGCCGCGCGGACGAGCGCATCGGCCTCCAGCGCGTAGGCGGAGGCGCGGGGGATCTCGAGCCGGCGCGGCTCCTCCCCCACCACATCGAGCTCGATCACCTGCTCCTCGCCGAGACCCCACGGGTCCGACAGGCGGATCACGCCGCGGGAGCCGGTGATCGTCGCGGACTGCGGATCGGCCAGGCGCACGCCGGTGCGCAGGGAGGCGGTCGCGCCGCCGGGGAAGCTCAGCTCGGCGACGGCCCATTCGTCGACCCCGGTCTCCCCGATCGTGCCGCGGCCGGTGAGCGAGGCGGGCTCGACGGAGGGACGGCCCACGGCGGCGCCGGCCACGAAGCGGGCGAGCGAGAGCGGGTAGCAGCCCACGTCGAGGATCCCGCCGCCGGCAGTGGCGGTGTCGAAGAGGCGGCCGCTGCGGGATCCGGTGTCGAAGGCGAAGGAGGCGTCGACGTGGACGAGCTCGCCGATCGCGCCCTCGGCCACGAGCTCGAGGACCCGCACGGTCTGGGGGTGGAAGCGGTACATGTACGCCTCGAGCAGCACCTTCCCGGAGCGGGCGGCGAGGTCGAGCAGCGCCATGGTGGTGCCGGAGTTCGGGGTCAGCGGCTTCTCGACGAGCACGTGCTTGCCGGCCTCGAGGGCGGCGGCGGCGAGACGGGCGTGGCCGGTGTGCACGGTGGAGACGTAGACGGCGTCGACCTCGTCGCTGGCGAGGACCTGCTCGTAGTCGCCCACGAGCGCGGGCCCCTCGAGCGCGAACTCCTCCGCGAAGGCGCGGGCCCGCTCGGGCGAGCTGCTGCCGACGGCGACGAGGACGCCCTCGGCCGAGTCGGGCAGCTGGGAGGCGAAGCGGCGGGCGATCGCCCCGGGGCCGAGGACGGCCCAGCGGAACGGGGTGGAGGAGGTGCTCATGGGGCGGGATCCTTCGATGGGGGCGGGCGTCGTCGGCCGTGGACGCTCGGCGACGCGACCTGGAGGGCCCGCTCGTCGTGAACGTTCACCATCCCTTACGGTAGCCGCTCCGACGACCGGTCACAAGCGCTTCCCCGGAGCTCGCCGGATCGGATGCGCCCGTCCCCGCCGGGACGGCGCGCCCCGGAACGACCGCTCACGCACGGACGGGCCGGGACCGCTGCGCAGGGCAGCGCTCCCGGCCCGTCCGTCGGCCGTGGCGGCAGCGGGATCATTCGCCGCTGCGCGCCCCCACGCTCGGGGTGTTCTTCTGGACCGTCATGAGGAACTCGGTGTTGGACTGGGTCTTCTTGACCCGCTCCAGCAGCAGCTCGAGCGCCTGCTGCTGCTCAAGGGCGCCGAGGACCCGGCGCAGCTTCCACATGATCGAGAGCTCGTCCTTGCCCATCAGCACCTCCTCGCGGCGGGTGCCGGAGGCGTTGACGTCCACCGCCGGGAAGATCCGCTTGTCGGCGAGGTGGCGGGACAGGCGCAGCTCCATGTTGCCGGTGCCCTTGAACTCCTCGAAGATCACCTCGTCCATCTTCGAGCCGGTCTCCACCAGCGCCGAGGCGAGGATGGTGAGCGAGCCGCCGTGCTCGATGTTGCGCGCCGCGCCGAAGAAGCGCTTGGGCGGGTACAGCGCCGAGGCGTCCACGCCGCCGGAGAGGATCCGACCGGAGGCCGGGGCCGCGAGGTTGTAGGCGCGGGAGAGGCGGGTGAGCGAGTCCAGCAGCACCACGACGTCCTTGCCCAGCTCCACCAGGCGCTTCGCGCGCTCGATCGCGAGCTCGGCGACGATGGTGTGGTCCGAGGCGGGGCGGTCGAAGGTCGAGGCGATGACCTCGCCCTTGACCGTGCGCTGCATGTCGGTGACCTCCTCGGGGCGCTCGTCGACGAGCACGACCATGAGGTGGACCTCGGGGTTGTTCGCGGTGATCGCGTTGGCGATCTGCTGCATGATGATCGTCTTGCCGGCCTTCGGGGGCGCGACGATGAGGCCGCGCTGGCCCTTGCCGATCGGCGAGACGAGGTCGATGATCCGCGGTGCGACGGAGTTCTGCGCGGTCTCCAGGCGCAGGCGCTCGTCCGGGTACAGCGGGGTGAGCTTGGAGAAGTCCACCCGCTGGCGGGCCCGCTCGACGGGCATGCCGCTGACGGTGTCGACCTGCACGAGCGCGGCGAACTTGCCCTGGTTCTGGCCGCCCTTGCCGCGGCGGTTGCGGCCGCCGCCGTGGTGCTGGACCTGCTCGACGCGCTGCTCCTCGCCCTCGCGGGGAGCCTTGACCTGGCCGGTCACAGCATCGCCCTTGCGCAGGCCGTACTTGCGGACCTGGTTCATCGTGACTTGGACGTCGCTCGGGCCGGGCAGGTAGCCGGTGGTGCGCACGTAGGCGTGGTTGTCGCGGATGTCGAGGATGCCCGCGATGGTCATCAGCTCGTCGCCCTCGCGGACCTCGTTGTCGTCCTGCGAGCCCTGACCGCCCTGCTGGTTCTGGCCGCCCTGACCGCCCTGCTCGCCGCCGCGGCCGCGGCGCTTGCGGTCGCGCGAGCGGCTGCGGCTGCGCGAGCGACCGCGGCGGTCGTCGTCGTAGCCGTCGCCGCCCTGGCCGTCCTGCTGCTCGCCCGATCGGTCGGGAAGCTCGATGTCCTCGAGGCGGCGGCGCGGGGACCCGCCCTGCTCGTTGTTCCGGCCGCGGTTCTGCTGACCGTCGCGGTTCTGCTGGCCGTCGCGGTTCTGCTGCTCGCCGCGGCCCTGGCCACCGCGCTGCTGCTGGTCGCGATTCTGCTGGTCGCGGTTCTGCTGGTCGCGGTTCTGCTGGTCGCGGTTCTGCTGGTCACGACCCTGCTGGTCGCGGTTCTGCTGGTCACGACCCTGCTGGTCGCGACCCTGCTGGTCGCGTCCGCCCTGGTCCTGCTGGTCACCGCGGCGGCCGCGGCCGCCCTGCTGCGTGCCCGAGTCCTCGCGGGCGGCGCTGCGGTCGGGCAGCTCGATGCCCAGATCGGGGGCGGTCGCCTCGGGGACGGAGGCCTCGCGGGTGCTGCGCGAGCGGGAGCGGGTGCGGGGACGCTCGGAGGCCGCGTCGGACGAGCCGGCGGCCTCGGGAGCGGAGGAGGCGGCATCGGCGGGCGCCGAGGCGGCGGACGTCGCCGCTGACGACGTGGGAGCGGTGGGCTCCGCGGCGGGCGCCGGGGCGCTCTGAGCAGGGGCGGAGGCGCCGGCCGAGGCAGGGACCGCTCCCCCACGGAGCGCCTCGATCAGCTCGCCCTTGCGCAGTCGCCGGGCCCCCTTGATGCCGCGCTCGGCGGCCATGGCCTGCAGCTCGGGGAGCTTCTTCGCCGCGAGATCCGCGCCGGAGGTGGTGTCGTTCACCCGGGTTCCTTCCTGTCGAACCGGCCGCGCCGGTTCATGTCTGGTCTGGATGCCGCTCAGGGCCGGGGAACGTGCCCGGGCGCTGCGGCGGCGGGTCCGTGCAGGGGGTTCGTCCGCGGTGCGGGGCATCCGCGACCGACCTGCCGGTGTGCTTCGGGGTGCGTCGAGGGCGGCGAACGGACCCATGGGGCATCTCGACGAGGAGATGCGGGGACCGTGCGCGGCGCTGCTCGGAGAGACAGCTCAGCGAGCACATCGGGGGCGCGGAGATCTGCGCAGAGGATCCCCCGAGGGGACCATGGTGCAGGGATCAGCGTCGTGCGATGTCGCCTGGACGCAGGGTCAACCTACCACAGGGGCCGAGGACTGCTCACGCAGCGCCACCTCGGCGATCCGCCAGCCCGCGGGATCGCGGACGAAGCGGCGCACCAGCGGTGCGAGCTCGCGGCGGCTGCCCGCCATCACGAGCACGGAGGGGCCGGCGCCCGAGACCACCGCGGGATGCCCCTCCTGGCGCAGCACCCTCATCAGCTCGACGCTCTCCGGCATGCCGGGGGCGCGCTGCTCCTGGTGGAGCCGGTCCTCGGTCGCCTCCATCAGGAGCTCCGGCGCTCCGGCCAGGGCGTGGACCAGCAGCGCGGCCCGCGAGGCGTTGAACACGGCGTCGGCGTGCGGCACCTCCGCGGGCAGCAGGCCCCGCGCCCGGTGGGTGGACAGCGTCGCGGTGGGCAGCAGCACCACGGGGCGCAGCACGTCCGCGGCGTGGTGCAGCGGCACCGCCCGCGCGAGAGGTCCCTGCATCCAGGAGAGCACCGGTCCGCCCAGCAGCGCGGGCGCGGCGTTGTCGGGATGGCCCTCGAACTCGGTGGCGAGCTGGAGCACCGTCTCGTCGTCGAGCGCCTCCGGCTCCGAGATCATCCCGCGGGCGAGCAGCAGCCCGGCCACGGTCGCCGCGGCGCTCGAGCCCAGCCCGCGGCCGTGCGGGATCCGGTTCACGGCGTGCAGGGCCAGCCCGCTCTGGGGAGCGCCGGCGTGGTCGAGGCCGCGTCGCAGGGCCCGCACCACCAGGTGCTCCTCGCCGTGGGGCACGGAGCCCGCGCCCTCTCCGTCGACGGTGATCTCGAGACCGCCGGTGGTCGCCCGGACGCTCAGCTCGTCGCACAGGTCCAGCGCCAGGCCCAGGGTGTCGAAGCCCGGGCCGAGGTTCGCGGAGGTCGCGGGGACCTGCACGGTCACCTGCGTGTGCTGGATCCTCACAGCCCGATGGCCTCCGCGGCCGCCGCGATGTCCACCGGCACCACCGTCGAGGTGAGGTCGTGCTGGGTGAGGGCGGTGTCGGTGTCCTTCAGGCCGTTGCCGGTCACGGTGATCGCGATCGTCGCACCGGCGGGCACCTGCCCGCGCTCGGCCTGCTGCAGCAGCCCGGCCACGCCCGCGGCGGAGGCCGGCTCCACGAAGATCCCCACCTCGCCGGCGAGCAGCTTCTGGGCGTCGAGGATCTGCTGGTCGGAGACCGCGTCGATCAGGCCGCCGGAGTCGTCGCGGGCCTCGACGGCCAGGTGCCAGGAGGCGGGGGCGCCGATGCGGATCGCGGTCGCGATCGTCTCGGGGTCGGCGATCGGGTGTCCGGCGACGAAGGGGGCGGCGCCCGCGGCCTGGAAGCCCCACATCGCCGGCAGCGAGTCGGTGATCCCCTTCTCGCGGTACTCCTTGTATCCCATCCAGTAGGCGGAGATGTTCCCGGCGTTGCCGACCGGCAGGACATGGATGTCCGGGGCGCGGCCCAGCGCGTCGGCGACCTCGAAGGCGGCGGTCTTCTGCCCCTGCAGCCGGAAGGGGTTCACGGAGTTCACCAGCTCGATCGGGTGCTCCGCATCGAGCTTGCGGGCGATCTCGAGGCAGTCGTCGAAGTTGCCGTCGACCTGGATCAGCTTCGCGCCGTGCACCACGGCCTGGGCGAGCTTGCCCGCGGCGATCTTGCCCTGCGGGATCAGCACCGCGCAGGTGATGCCGGCCGCTGTCGCGTAGGCCGCGGCGGAGGCGGAGGTGTTGCCGGTCGAGGCGCACACCACCGCGGTCGCGCCGTCGCTGACCGCCCGCGACATCGCCGAGACCATGCCGCGGTCCTTGAAGGAGCCGGTCGGGTTCATGCCCTCGACCTTCACGTGCACCTCGGCGCCGACGCGCTCGGAGAGCGCAGGGGCGGGGACCAGCGGGGTGCCGCCCTCCCCGAGGGTCAGCAGGGTGTCACCGTCCTCGAAGGGCAGGTGCTCGCGGTACTCGGCGAGGACGCCGCGCCACTGATGGGCCATGGGGTCAATCTCCTTCGATGCGGAGGACGGAGTCGATGCTGAGCACGGTCGCGGTCGAGGAGAACATGTCCAGCGACGCGGTCATCGCGCTCTCGAGCGCCCGGTGGGTGCTGATCCCGATGTGGGCGAGGGACTGGGAGCCCTCCTCCCGCGAGTGGAGGAGCTCCTGGTGGATCGTCGAGATCGAGATGCCGTAGCCCGAGAGGGTCCCGGCGATCTCGGCGAGCACGCCGGGACGGTCCTGCACGGTCAGCGAGATGTAGAAGGCGCTGCGCAGCTCCTCGAGCGGGACCGACTCGAGCTCTGCGTAGCGGGACTCGCGCGGCCCCACTCCCCCGTGCACGCGGGAGCGCGCCGCGGAGACGACGTCGCCGAGGATCGCCGAGGCGGTCGGCGCGCCGCCGGCGCCCTGGCCGTAGAACATCAGGGAGCCGGCCGCCTCGGCCTCGATGAACACCGCGTTGTACGCCTCGGAGACGGAGGCCAGCGGGTGGGAGTCGGGGATCAGCGCCGGGTAGACGCGGGCGGAGATCCGCTCCCCGTTCTCCTCCTCGACCCGCTCGACGATCGACAGCAGCTTGATCGTGCGGCCCATCCGCCTGGCGGCGGCGATGTCCTGCGCGGAGACGGCGGTGATGCCCTCGCAGTGCACGTCGGCCAGGCGCACCCGGGAGTGGAAGGCCAGCGACGCGAGGATCGAGGCCTTCGCCGCGGCGTCGTGGCCCTCGACGTCGGCCGTCGGATCGGCCTCGGCGTAGCCGAGCTCCTGCGCGCTCGCGAGCGCGTCGTCGAAGTCGGCGCCGGTGCGGGTCATGGCGTCGAGGATGTAGTTCGTGGTGCCGTTGACGATGCCCATCACGCGCTGGATCCGGTCCCCGGCGAGGGACTCCCGCACCGGACGGACCAGCGGGATGGCACCGGCGACGGCGGCCTCGAAGGAGAGGTCCACGCCGTGCACGTCCGCGGCCTCGTAGAGGGAGGCGCCGTCCTGGGCGAGCAGCGCCTTGTTCGCGGTGATCACGCTCGCGCCGTGCTCCATCGCCTCCAGCAGCAGGGCACGGGCCGGATCGATGCCGCCCATCACCTCGATCACGAGGTCGGCCTCTCGCACCAGGGCGCCGGGGTCGTCGGTGAGCAGCGCGGCGGGCACGTGCTCGCCGCGATCCTTGGTCCGGTCGCGCACGGCCACCCCGATGACCTCGAGGCGGGCGCCGATGCGGTGGGCGAGCTCGTCCCCCTGCTGCGCGATCAGGCGCAGCACCTCGGTGCCGACCGTGCCCGCGCCGAGCACGGCCACGCGCAGGGCGGGGAGGGAGGAGGTGTCCGGGCTCGCCGGAGGCTGCGGGACGGTCTGTGACATCTGCGAAGGGTCCTTCCACAGGGGCCGACGGGCGGGAGGGGCGGGCGTGTGCACTGTAGCCGAGGTGGCCGCGCCCGCGTGACCGCGTATGAACGCGGGCGTCCTGGTCGGGGCGGGACGGCCGGGCCGTGCGGTTCGCGGGAGGGGCGGGCTCAGCCGACGTCGAGGCCGAGCAGGTCCTCCTCCGTCTCGCGACGGATCAGGGTGCGGATCTCCCCGTCCTTCACCGCGATCACGGGCGGGCGCGGGACGTGGTTGTAGTTCGAGGCGAGCGAGTAGCAGTACGCGCCGGTGACCGGGACGGAGACCAGGTCGCCGCGGCGCACGTCGGCGGGGAGGTACTCGTCCTTGACCACGATGTCGCCGCTCTCGCAGTGCTTTCCGACCACGCGCACCACCTCGGGCTGCTCCTCGGAGACGCGGCCCGAGAGCAGGCAGGAGTAGTCCGCGTCGTACAGGGCGGTGCGGACGTTGTCGCTCATGCCGCCGTCGACGGAGACGTAGACGCGGTGGTGCGGGCCGCCCAGCCGCACGTCCTTGACGGTGCCGACGGTGTAGAGCGTCTGGGTGGAGGGGCCCGCGATCGCGCGGCCGGGCTCGAAGGAGACGTGAGGGACCTCGAGCTCGAGCTCGTGGCACTGCTTCTCCACGATCCCCGCGATCCCGCTGGCGAGGGCCTCCGGGGTCGAGGGCGTGTGCTGGGTGTTGTACATGACGCCGAAGCCGCCGCCCAGGTCGAGCTGGGTGATCGTGTGGTCGAGCTCGTCGCGCACCTGCGCGACCAGGTCCAGCACGCGCCGGGCCGCGACCTCGAAGCCGCCCGTGTCGAAGATCTGGGAGCCGATGTGGGAGTGCAGGCCGACGAGGTCGAGGTGCTCGGCGGCCAGGACCCGGCGCACGGCCTCGAAGGCCGTGCCGCCGGTGAGGGAGAGCCCGAACTTCTGGTCCTCGTGGGCGGTGGCGATGAACTCGTGGGTGTGCGCCTCCACGCCCGTGGTCACCCGCAGCATCACGGCGGCGCGCAGGCCGAGCTCGGCGGCGACCCCGTCGACCAGGTCGATCTCGTCCAGGGAGTCCACGACGATCCGGCCCACGCCCGCCTCGAGGGCGCGGCGGATCTCGGCGAGGGACTTGTTGTTGCCGTGCAGGGCGATCCGCTCGCCGGGGAAGCCGGCGCGCAGGGCGACGGCGAGCTCGCCGCCGGTGCACACGTCCAGGCCCAGGCCGTCCTCCTCGACCCAGCGGGCGACGGCGCCGCACAGGAAGGCCTTGCCCGCGTAGTACACATCGGCCCCGGCGAGGGGGCGGAAGGCCTCGGCGAATGCGTCGCGGAAGGCGCGGGCGCGGTGGCGGAAGTCGTCCTCGTCGAGCACGAAGGCGGGGGTGCCGACCTCCTCGGCGATCCGGGCGACGCTCACCCCGCCCACCTCGACCGCGCCGTCCTCGGTGCGGCGGGTGGTGCGGGACCACAGGCCGTCGATCAGGGTGTTGACGTCGCTGGGGTAGGGCAGCCACGTGGGGGCCGCGTCGTTGCCGTGGAGGGCACCGGCTTCGTGGGCGCGCATGGGGGCTCCTGGTCTCGCTCGAGCCCGCCGCACGGGCGGGCCGCGCCGTCGGCGCCCCGGAATCGTACGAGCCCGGCCCGCCCGAGCGGGCGCGGGTCCGCACCGCGAACAGCTCGCGCCGGCCCGCCCACCGTTCGGTCGGATATCGTCCGCACTGGTCGCGGGCGCATGAAGGGCCTGGTGAGGACCCAGTGCACAGTCCGGGGCGGACGGCGCGTGAGCGATCGCACTTGATAGGCTCGCAGCATCGGCGCGGGTGCCGCGGGGGCCCGTTCATGAGAGCCCGACGCGACGCTCCGCCGCCTCAGTGCTCGACCCGTGAAGGAGTACCGGTGCCCACCACCCCCACCCCCCAGGACCGCTCGCACGAGCTGGTCGTCGTCGCCAATCGCCTGCCCGTCGACTCCCGCACCCTCCCCGACGGGGCCACCGAATGGGTCACCAGCCCCGGCGGCCTGGTCACCGCGATGGAGTCGGTGATGCGCACGGTGGACTCCGGCGCCTGGGTGGGCTGGGCCGGATCACCGGGCGAGCCGCCCGCCCCCTTCGAGGCCGACGGGATGAGCCTGTACCCGGTGCGGCTCGAGCAGGAGGACGTGGAGCGCTACTACGAGGGCTACTCCAACGCGACCCTGTGGCCGCTCTACCACGACGTGATCGTCGATCCCGAGTTCCACCGCGGCTGGTGGGACTCCTATCTCGCGACGAACCGCCGCTTCGCCGACTCCGCCGCACCCGTCGCCGCCCCCGGCGGCACGATCTGGGTGCACGACTACCAGCTGCAGCTCGTGCCCCGGATGATCCGGGAGAAGCGCTCCGACGCGCGGATCGGCTTCTTCAACCACATCCCCTTCCCCTCCGTCGAGCTGTTCTCCCAGCTGCCCAAGCGCAACTCGATCCTGCGCGGGCTGCTCGGCGCGGACCTGATCGGCTTCCAGCGCGAGAGCGACTCGCTGAACTTCGTCGCCGCGGTGCGGAAGCTGCTGGGCTACCACGTGGACGGGTTGACGATCTCGGTGCCGGGCGTCGGCGCCGCCCCGATGCGGGAGGTCGAGGTGCGCACCTTCCCGATCTCGATCGACTCCTCCGCCGTCTCCGCGCTCACCGAGGACGAGGAGATCCGCGAGCGTGCGCGGGCCCTGCGCCACGACCTGGGCGACCCGGCGAAGGTGGTGCTCGGGGTGGACCGGCTCGACTACACCAAGGGCATCCGCCACCGGCTCAAGGCCTGGGGGGAGCTGCTGGACGACGGTCTGATCGATCCCCACGACACGGTGATGATCCAGGTCGCGACGCCGTCGCGGGAGCGGGTGGAGGCCTACCGGCAGCTGCGGGACGAGGTCGAGCTGACCGTCGGCCGCATCAACGGCGAGCACGCACCGCTGGGCCGACCGGCCGTGTCCTACCAGCACCACTCCTTCGATCGCCGCGAGATGACCGCGCTGTTCATGGCCGCCGACGTGGTGCTCGTCACCGCTCTGCGGGACGGCATGAACCTCGTCGCCAAGGAGTACGTCGCCTCCCGTCCGGACCTGCAGGGCGTGCTGGTGCTGAGCGAGTTCGCCGGCGCCGCGGACGAGCTGCGCGCGGCGGTCCTGGTGAACCCCCACGACATCGACGAGCTGAAGTCCGCGATCCTGCGCGCCCTGGCGATGCCCGAGGAGGAGCAGGAGGAGGCGATGCGCTCCCTGCGCCATCAGGTGATGGAGAACGACGTGCAGTCCTGGGCGCACGACTTCCTCGAGCACCTCGAGCACGCCGGGCGCGAAGCGCAGGCCGCGGTGCCCGTGGTGAGGCTGCGCGGCGACGAGCCCAGCGCACCCGAGGAGATCGACGAGGCGCTGCGCGCCTTCGCCGACGTTCCGCGCCTGCTGATCGCCTCGGACTTCGACGGTGTGCTCGCCCCGATCGTCGAGGACCGCGATGCGGTCCAGCCCGATGCCGAGGCGCTCGGCGCGCTGCGGGACCTGGCCGAGATGCCCGGCGTCGCGGTGGCGCTCGTCTCCGGCCGCGCCCTCGAGGATCTGGACCGGCACACGCAGATGCCGAGCTCCGTGGTGCTCGTCGGCTCGCACGGCGCGGAGGTCGGTGCGCTGCCGCCGTGGATGCAGGCCGAGGTGCTGGACCGCTCCGCGCTGTCGATGACACCGGAGAAGGAGGAGCTGCTCGCGACGATCACGGCGACTCTGCGCCGGATCGCACGAGCGCATCCGGGCACCGAGGTGGAGACCAAGCCCACCGCCGCGGTGCTGCACACCCGCAGCGCCCGGGGCCGAGGCGGCATCAACGCCACCGAGTCCGCGCTCGAGTACGCCACCACCCTGCCGGACGTGACCGTCACCCCCGGCAAGGAGGTCGTCGAGTTCTCGGTGGTGCACACGTCCAAGGGCGTCGCCGTCGACGCGCTCGCCCGGGCCAGCGCCTCCGACGCCTGGCTCTACCTCGGCGACGACGTGACCGACGAGTCCGTCTTCGCCGCGGCCGAGGAGCAGGACGTCACGCTGAAGGTGGGCGGCGGCGACACCGCAGCGGCCCTGCGCATCGCGGACACCGTCGCGGCGCGCGAGGTGCTGCAGCGCCTGCGGAAGCTGCGCGGCGAGCAGGGCTGAGCCCCCGGGACGACTCGAGCCGCGTCCCCGATCGGGGACGCGGCTCGGAACTCGGTGCCCGCGACAGGATTCGAACCTACGACCTTCTGCTCCGGAGGCAGACGCTCTATCCACTGAGCTACGCGGGCGGACTCCAGGAGTCTAGCAACACCTGGGGGTGCGGCAGGCCGGGCGCGGGGCCCGGAGCGCCGGGTGTGAGAGGGACCTCACCGCAGCAGCGGGAGCTGGGCCCCGTGGAGCACGGCGGAGGGGTCCGCGGCGATGGAGAGGCCGCTGGGCTCGGCGCCGGAGCGCACCAGCAGGTCGCCGACCGCGGCGATCATCGCGCCGTTGTCGGTGCACAGCCGCGGCGGCGGGATCCGCAGCTCGACCCCGACGGCGTCGCAGCGCTCCTGGGCGACGGCCCGCAGGCGGGCGTTCGCGGCGACCCCTCCGACGATGACGAGGGTGTCCAGCCCGCGCTCCTGCACGGCGCGCAGCGCCTTGGTGACCAGCACGTCGACGACGGCCTGCTCGAAGGAGGCGGCGATATCCGCGACGGGCACGGGCTCGCCGGCGCGCTCGAGGGTCTCCACGGTGCGGGCCACGGAGGTCTTGAGCCCCGAGAAGGAGAAGGTGAAGGGCGCGTCCCGGGGCCGCAGCATGGCGCGAGGGAAGGCGAAGGCGGCGGGGTCGCCGCCGATCGCGGCGCGGGAGATCGCGGGACCGCCCGGGTAGCCGAGGCCCAGCAGGCGGGAGACCTTGTCGAAGGCCTCCCCCGCGGCGTCGTCGAGGGTGTCGCCGAGGTGCTCTATCGGGTCGCGCACGAGGTCGCCGACAGCGAGGATCGAGGTGTGCCCGCCGGAGACGATCAGGACGATGGACTGCTCGGGCAGGGGGCCGTGCTCGAGGGTGTCGGCGGCGGCATGGCCGGCGAGGTGGTGCACCCCGTACAGAGGCTTGTCCAGCGCCCAGGCGATGGACTTCGCGGCGGCGAGCCCCACGTGGACGGCGGTGGCGAGGCCGGGACCGGAGGTCACGGCGACATGGGTGATGTCCCGCGCCTGCACGCCCGCGTCGTCGAGGGCGATCTGCAGCGTCGGGACGACCGCGTCGAGGTGCGCGCGGGCCGCGATCTCGGGGACGACGCCGCCGAACATCGCGTGCTGGGAGGCGCTCGAGGCGAGGCCCTGGCCCAGCAGGACCCCGTCCGAGACGATCCCGAAGCCGGTCTCGTCGCAGGAGGACTCGACCCCGAGGACGACGGGCGCGCCGGAGGAGGTCACCGCAGCAGCGACATCGGGTCGGAGTAGTTGCCCGCCTCGTCCATCTTCGCGAAGTGGAGGTGGCAGCCGGTGGAGCGGCCGGTCGAGCCGACGTAGCCGATGGTGTCGCCCTGGGCGACGGTCGCACCCACCGAGGTGTTGAAGCCCTGGAGGTGGTAGTAGCCGGTGACGACCCCGTTGCCGTGGTCGATCTTCACGCGGTTGCCGGAGGCGTGGTGGTACTCCACGGCGACCACGGTGCCGGACTTGGCGGCCTTGACCGGGGCGCCGCAGGCGGCGCCGAAGTCGACGCCGTCATGGCCCTTGTAGTAGCCGAGCACGGGGTGGATGCGGCCCCCGTAGCCGGAGGTGATGGGGCCGGAGGAGGGGCGGATGTAGCCGGAGTCGCTGCCGACGACGGCCTCGCCCTCAGCGGAGTCGGAGCCCTCGACGGAGTCGGTCCCCTCGGAGGAGGCGGTGCCGGCGGCGCCCTCCGCGCCTGCGGCGGCCTCGGTGACGACGGGCTCGGGCTCGGGCACGGAGACCTCGATGCCGGTGCTCTCGACCTCGTCCTCGGCGGCGTCCTCCGCGGCGGCGGGGGCGGTGCGCTCCTCGGAGCGGCTCGCGGCGTCGCCCTCGGCGGCGCGCTCCTCGACGGCGGCCTCGGTGGTCGCGGCCGCGGCGTCGGTCGCGCCGGGCAGGGCCACGGGGGCGATCGCGGCGGCGGCCTGCGGTGCGGCGGCGGGGGCCTGGGCGATCGGCTCGGCCGGGGCGGCCTCGTCGACGCCCGCGGCGGCGGCGGCGAGAGGAGCAGCGATGGTGGCGGTGGCGAGGACGCCGAGGACGCCTGCCTTCACGGCGCCCGCGGGCAGGGCGTGGTCGCGGTGCGTTCCTCCGACCGTACGGTGCTTGCGCACCGCGGCGCGTCCATCAGCGCGATGATTCGCCACCTGAGATCCTCTTCCGTTTCGACTGCGAGTCTCGTCCGTGTATCCGTTCGGGCACGGCAGCTGTCCCGTGCGCGACGCCGGACGGGGAAGTACGCGTCGCTGAACAACGTCGACCAACCTATGTGCAGGTCAGCGCGTTGAGCGAGCGAGGCGACCGGGTCATTGCCAAGTTTTTGCCATGTCGGCTGAAAGGTGGGGAGATCTTGACGGGAGCGCCACCCGGGAGGGGTGCGCGTCACTGCTGCGGGCTGTTCCAGGCCCGCGATGCGGACTCCGCGGAGTCCCGCGCACCCCTGCTGGGGAGCGCTCCGGCAGGCGCCGTGGGAGTTCTGTGCAGGAGTCGTGGGGCACCCTCCGCCTCCGCGATCGTCCGAGGCACGCCGTCTAGAGTGACCCCCATGTCGACCCCGGACCGCAGCTCAGCCGCCGACTCCTCACCCGTGCGTGTGGTGGTGATCGAGGACGAGCCCACGATCACCCGCGCGATCGCCGACCGGCTCACCGCCGAGGGCTGGGAGGTCTCCACCGCCCTCGACGGCCCCTCCGGCGTGCGCACCGTCGCCGAGGTGCGCCCGGACCTCGTCGTGCTCGACGTGATGCTCCCCGGCTTCGACGGGCTCGAGGTGTGCCGACGCATCCAGGCCGACGAGCCGGTCCCGGTGCTCATGCTCACCGCGCGCGACGACGAGACCGACATGCTCGTCGGCCTCGGCGTCGGCGCCGACGACTACATGACCAAGCCGTTCTCCATCCGCGAGCTCGTCGCGCGACTGAAGGCGCTGCTGCGCCGGGTGCGCCGGGCGGGCCCGCCCGCGCCGGGAGAGACGGAGAAGCAGGAGGCGCTGCAGTTCGGCGACCTCGTGATCGACCGCGCCGGCCGACGGGTGATGCGCGCCGGGGTGCCCGCCCATCTCACGCCCACCGAGTTCGACCTGCTGCTGTGCCTGGCCAACGCCCCCGGCACCGTGCTCACTCGCGAGCAGCTGCTCGCCGACGTGTGGGACTGGGTCGACGCGACCGGCACCCGCACGGTCGACTCCCATGTCAAGGCGCTGCGCCGCAAGCTCGGCGCGGATCTCGTGCGCACCGTGCACGGCGTCGGCTACGCGCTGGAGATCCCGGAGGATCCCGAGGAGGACGCCCCGGCCGCCGACCCCGAGGGCGCCGTGACGGATCTGCACTCGATGCCCACCCCGCACGCGCCGACCTCGGACTCGTGAGCAGGCCCCGCCCCGGAGGCGTGGAGGCCCCCGCCGCGCACGCCCGCCGCCGGGTCCCCGAGCGGCTCGACGTGCGCCCGCTGGACCGATTCCGCTCCTTCAAGGTCAAGCTCGGGATCCTGGTGGGCGTGAGCGTGACCGTCGCGGCGCTGCTGACGCAGGTGAGCATCCGCGCCGGGATCGAGCCGCTGCTGTCCCTGCCGCTGGTCGTGATCGCCGCACTGGTCTCCACCCAGCTGCTCGCCCGAGGCATGACCTCCCCGCTGCGGCAGATGACCGCAGCCGCCCAGGCGATGGCGCGCGGGGACTACAGCGGTCCGGTGCGCGCCACGAGCCGCGACGAGGTGGGGCAGCTGGCCGAGGCCTTCTCCGTCATGGCCGCCGAGCTCGAGCAGACCGACCGCACGCGCCGGGACCTCGTCGCGAACGTCTCCCACGAGCTGCGCACGCCCGTCGCGGGACTGCGCGCCCAGCTGGAGAACCTCGTCGACGGCGTCACCGAGCCCGATCCCGCCGCGCTCGAGGTGGCCCTGACCGAGACCGAGCGGCTCTCCCAGCTCGTCAACCACCTCCTGGACCTCTCCCGGCTGGACGCCGGGGTGATCCACCTCGACCTCGAGGAGGTCGAGCTGACCCCCTTCCTCCACGAGGTCGTCGACGCCGCCGCCCTCGCCGCCGGCGGGCGGGAGGTGCGCTGGATCGTCGAGGTCGACCCGCCCGACCTCTCCGTCACGGCCGACGCCGCCCGGCTCCACCAGGTGATCCACAACCTGCTGGAGAACGCCGCCCGCCACTCCCCTGCCGGCGGCCGCATCCACATCCGCGCCTCCCGCACCCGGGAGGACGACGGGGTGCGGATCGACGTCGACGACGAGGGGCCCGGCATCGCGCGCGAGGACCGCGACCGCGTCTTCGAGCGCTTCCAGCGCGGCGGGGCCGCGGACTCCTCCGGCGGGACGGGACTGGGCCTGGCGATCGCGCGCTGGGCGGTGGGCCTGCACGGCGGGACGATCGAGGTGCTCGACGATCCCCGCAGCGCCGGTGCGCAGGAGGGGCGCTCCTCCCTGATCCGGGTCGTGATCCCCGACCCCGGCCCGGAGGCGTGATGTCCCCCACCACCGGCGTCCCGTGCCGCGCGCGACCTGCGCCGCGGCGCGCACCGGGACCCGCGGGCCGTTACGCTGGAGCCATCCGTATCTCTCGATTGTGAGAAGGCTGGCGATCTCAGAGTGTCACAGCAGACACAGGACTCCGATTCCACGGAGTTCGGCCCCAATCAGTGGCTCGTGGACGCGCTCCGCGAGCAGTGGCGGGAGGACCCCTCGAGCGTCGACCCCAGCTGGGCGGAGCACTTCGCCTCCACCAGCTCGGCACGCGCCGAGGCTCCCGACGCTCCCGGGCAGGGCCCGGAGACCTCCGAGGCGGCGACGGCGCCGCCCGTGACGGCTCCTCCCTCGTCCCCCGATGCGGCGCCCGCCGCCGCGACCGCGCCCGACGACGCCGCTGACGAGGCGCCCGCGCCGGCCACCTCCACCCCCGCTCCGGCCCCGTCGCCGACGCCCGCCCCCTCCTCCCCGGCCGCCCCGTCGGCCGCCTCGACGCCCGCGAAGGAATCCCCTGCCGTGAACGAACCCACCTCGACGCCCGCCCCGAGGACTCCCGCGGTCTCCACGACCTCCGACCGTCCGGCCAAGGTCCCCACGACCACCGCGCAGATCCCCGCGGTCGAGCTGCACGAGCCGGAGCCCACGAAGCTGCGCGGCCCGGCCGCCGCCGTCGTGAGGAACATGGACGAGTCCCTCACCGTCCCGACCGCGACCTCGGTGCGCGACGTGCCGGTCAAGCTCCTGTTCGACAACCGCATCGTGATCAACAACCACCTCAAGCGCCACCGCGCCGGCAAGGTCTCCTTCACCCACCTGATCGGCTGGGCGATGGTCGAGGCGGTCACCGAGATCAACGACATGAACAACGGCTTCGACGTCGACGAGAAGGGCAAGCCGCTCCTGCTCAAGCGCGAGGACGTCAACTTCGGCCTCGCCATCGACATGCCCCGCCCCGACGGCTCCCGCGGCCTCGTGGTGCCGAACATCAAGGCGGCGCAGCGCTTCGACTTCCGCGGCTTCTGGAGGGCCTACGAGGAGGTCGTCAAGAAGGCCCGCGCCGGCAAGCTGACGATGGACGACTTCACCGGCACCACGGTCTCGCTGACCAACCCCGGCGGCATCGGCACCGTCCACTCGATCCCGCGCCTGATGAAGGGCCAGGGCGTGATCGTGGGCGTCGGCGCGATGGACTACCCCGCCCAGTTCCAGGGCGCGAGCCCGGCGACCCTCGCCGAGCTCGCCGTCTCGAAGGTCATGACGATGACCTCGACCTACGACCACCGCATCATCCAGGGCGCCGCCTCGGGCGAGTTCCTCAAGCGGATGGCGGACAAGCTGCTGGGCAGGGACGGCTTCTACGACCGCGTCTTCGCCTCGCTGCGCCTGCCCTACCAGCCCGTGCGCTGGGTGCCGGACAACCCCTTCCGCCACACCACCTCGGAGCGCCTCGCCCGGGTGATGGACCTGATCCACTCCTTCCGCGTGCGCGGCCACCTCATGGCGGACACCGATCCGCTGCAGTACAAGGTCCGCAACCATCCGGACCTCGACGTGGAGACCTACGGCCTGACGCTGTGGGACCTCGACCGCACCTTCCCGACCCGCGGCGTGGGCGGCAAGGACCAGATGACGCTGCGGGACATCCTCGGCGTGCTGCGCGACGCGTACTGCCGCACCATCGGCGTGGAGTACATGCACATCTCCGATCCGGAGGAGCGCCAGTGGATCCAGCAGAAGATGGAGACCCCGCGCGAGCCCTTCGACAAGGCAGAGCTGACCCACATCATGGACCGCCTCAACGCCGCCGAGGCGTTCGAGACCTTCCTGCAGACGAAGTTCGTCGGCCAGAAGCGGTTCTCCCTCGAAGGCGGCGAGGCCGTCATCCCGATGCTCGACACGGTGCTGCACGGCGCCGCCCACGAGGGTCTGGACGAAGTGGCCATCGGCATGTCGCACCGCGGGCGCCTGAACGTGCTCTCCAACCTCGCCGGCAAGAGCTACGGCCAGATCTTCCAGGAGTTCGAGGGCAACTACGGCGAGAAGCTCGGCTCGGGCGATGTGAAGTACCACCTGGGCACCGAGGGCACCTACACCTCCCATGACGGGAAGTCCACGAAGGTGTACCTCGCGGCCAACCCCTCGCACCTCGAGGCCGTCAACCCCGTCCTCGAGGGCATCGTCCGCGCCAAGCAGGACCGCCTCGAGCGCCCCGAGGAGTTCCCGGTGCTGCCGGTGCTCGTCCACGGCGACGCGGCCTTCGCCGGCCAGGGCGTGGTCACGGAGACGCTGAACCTCTCCGAGCTGCGCGGCTACCGCACCGGCGGCACGATCCACGTGATCATCAACAACCAGATCGGCTTCACCACGCTGCCGGACTCCTCGCGCTCGTCCTTCTACTCCACGGACGTCGCGAAGTCGACCCAGCTGCCGATCTTCCACGTCAACGGCGACGATCCCGAGGCCTGCGTGCGGGTCGCCGAGATCGCCTTCGAGTACCGCCAGAAGTTCCACCGCGACGTGGTCATCGACATGGTCTGCTACCGCCGCCGCGGCCACAACGAGGGGGACGACCCCTCGATGACGCAGCCGGAGATGTACAAGCTCATCAACGAGAAGGCCTCCACCCGCAAGCAGTACATGGAGACCCTCGTCGAGCGCGGCGACCTCACCGAGGAGGAGACCGAGGGCCTGGTGCGCAACTTCCAGGAGCACCTCGACGAGGCCTTCGCCTCGACCCGCTCCGACGCCGGCTCCGCGAAGCCCGCGGAGGCCAACGTGCAGGGCCTGGACCTGCCGGAGGCGCAGCAGGGCAGCGACGCGCCCGAGCAGGCCGCCACCGCGGTCGACGCGTCGGTCGTGACGCGTATCGGGCAGGCGCACGCGGAGGTCCCCGAGTCCTTCACCGTCCACCCCAAGCTGCGCCAGGTGCTCGAGCGCCGCACGCAGATGTCCTCGCAGGGCGGGGTCGACTGGGCCTACGGCGAGCTGCTCGCCTTCGGCTCCCTGCTGATGCAGGGCCACCGGGTGCGCCTGGCCGGCCAGGACTCGCGCCGCGGCACCTTCGTGCAGCGCCACAGCGTGCTGATCGACCACGAGAGCGGCGACACCTGGACCCCGCTGTCCTATCTCAGCGACGACCAGGCACGCTTCAACGTCTACGACTCCTCGCTCTCGGAGTTCGCGGCGCTGGGCTTCGAGTACGGCTACTCCGTGGAGAGCCCGAACTCGCTGGTGCTGTGGGAGGCGCAGTTCGGCGACTTCGTCAACGGCGCCCAGACGATCATCGACGAGTTCATCTCCGCCTCCGAGCAGAAGTGGGGCCAGAACTCGAGCGTGGTCATGCTGCTGCCGCACGGCTACGAGGGCCAGGGGCCCGACCACTCCTCCGCCCGCATCGAGCGCTTCCTGCAGCTGTGCGCGGAGGAGAACATGCGGGTCGCGGCGCCGTCCACCCCGGCGAGCTACTTCCACCTGCTGCGCAAGCAGGCGCTCACCGAGCCGCGCAAGCCGCTGATCGTCTTCACCCCGAAGTCGATGCTGCGCAACAAGGCGGCCGTCAGCGCGGTCGAGGACTTCACCTCCGGCACCTTCGAGCCGGTCCTGCCGGACACGACCGTGGACCCGGCCGGCGTGCGCCGCGTGCTGCTCGCCTCGGGCAAGGTGTACTGGGACCTCGTGGCGCGCCGCGAGAAGCTCGGCGCGACCGACACCGCGATCGTCCGCGTCGAGCAGCTCTACCCGCTGCCCGAGGCGCAGCTGCGCACCGCCCTGGACGCCTACCCCGATGCGCCGCTGGTGTGGGTCCAGGAGGAGCCGCAGAACCAGGGCGCCTGGAGCTTCATGGCGATGAACTTCGCCGTCGAGGTGGGGCGCACCCTGCGGGTCGTGGCCCGTCCGGCCTCGGCCTCCCCGGCCACCGGCTCGACCTCCGCGCACAAGGCCGAGCAGGAGGATCTGCTCACCCGCGCGTTCGAGGCCTGAGCGACCCGCGGCGCGGGCCACGGGTTCGCCCGTGGCCCGCGCCGCCGTTAGAGTGAACCGACCCCGTCCCCTTCCAGGAGGTCCCGGTGCAGACCGTGCCCACTTCGCCCGTCCCGGATCCGGGCTCCCGGATCCGGATCATCGCGCTCGGCGACGAGCTCCTCGCCGGGATCGGCGACGCCCGAGCGCTGGGCTGGCTAGGCCGGGCCGTGGCCAGCGAGCAGGGTGCCGACTGCCGCATCGACGTGTTCTCCGCGGCGCTGCCGGGCGAGACCTCCGCGGAGCTGGCCGAGCGCTGGGACGCCGACGTCAAGCGTCGCTTCTCCGAGCAGGGCCGCGCCGACGGCTCCGTCGACCACCGGGTGGTGCTCGCGATGGGCCGCGCCGACGTCGAGGCCGGGATCTCCCTGGCCCGTTCGCGCCTGAACCTCGCCAAGATCCTCGACGGCCTCGAGCGTCTGCGGATCCCCGCCTTCGTGGTGGGCCCCGCCCCGAGCCGGGACCCGGCCACCACCGCGGGCGTGCGCGAGCTCTCCGGTGCCTTCGAGGACGTCTGCGCGCGGCGCCGCATCCCCTACGTCGACACCGTCGGCGGGCTGGTGGGCCACGACCAGTGGGAGAGCGACCTCGCCCGCTCCGCCGGCGACCACCCCGGGCAGACCGGCTACGGCCTCATCGCCTGGCTGGTGCTGCACAGTGGCTTCGGCTCCTGGCTCGGCACCTCCCGCTGACCCCATCGGCGCCTGCCCGCGCCAGCCCGGCGTGGCGCCCCGGCCCGCACCGTCTCCCCGGGACGTCCCGCCCTCCCCGGAACGCATTGCTCCCGAGAGCATCGAGTGGCGCATCTGGACCGGAATGACACAGGAATACCGGTCCAGATGCGCCACTCGATCCCCCTGTGCCGCGAAGCGGGCCGGGCAGCGGGCGATCGGCCCGGGGCGCGGGCGGGTGAGGTCCGACTCAGGTGCTGCGAGGGGGTTGGACGAGGCTCCGCGCGGAGCCTCCGATATGGCATGATCGACGGGTTCATTCCGGGTGAAGGAAGGAGAGCGTGATGAGCAAGCGAGGACGCAAGCGCAAGGCTCGCCGCAAGAACAGCGCGAATCGCGGCAAGCGGCCCAACAGCTGACCGCGCCGTCGCCGGAGGCGACATGACGAAGGGCTCCTCCCCTCGGGAGGAGCCCTTCGTCATGTCCAGGGGGGCGCTGCGGCCCGTGCCGACGGGCGCCGGGGCCCGCGGCTCAGGCCGGGGGCAGGGTGCGGCGCGTGGTCGTCGAGCGGGTGACGCGCACCGTGGAGCCGTCGGCCCCGGTGGTCGTGCTCGTGCTGGTGGTGGTCACCGTGACGGTGCGGCACGTGTCGGCGATGCGGGCCCGCAGGTCGGAGGGGGCGCGGTCCGCGCAGCTGCGGCGCACCAGCTCCTTCAGCCGGCGCAGGCGCTCCCACTCGTCGGCGCACTCGGGGCAGTCGTCGGTGTGGCGGCGCATCCGCTCGACGGTCTCGCGGGGGAGCTCGCCGTCGAGCGCCTCCTCGAGCCCGAAGCGCATGTCGCGCGTCGAGCCGGTCGCCGTCTCGCGCCTCGAGGCCTCGCGCATCGCGCGGTCGTCCTGGGTCATCGCTCCTCCTCCCGGTCCGCGGTGCCGGCTCCGGTGTCGTCGGCGGCGTCCCCCGCCGAGGGCTGCGCACGCAGGAAGCCCGTGCGCCGGGCATGATCGGTGAGCTTCTCGCGCAGCTGGCGCCGCCCGCGATGGAGCCGGGACATGACCGTGCCGATCGGCGTGTCCATGATCTCGGCGATCTCCTTGTAGGCGAAGCCCTCGACGTCGGCGAGGTAGACCGCCATGCGGTAGTCCTCCCGCAGCTCGGACAGTGCGTCCTTCACCGCGGAGTCCGGCAGGTGGTCCAGCGCCTCGGCCTCCGCCGAGCGCAGGCCCGTGCTCGAGTGGCTCGAGACCTCCGCGAGCTGCCAGTCCTCGACCGTGTCGGTCCAGGCCTCCTTGGGGCGGCGCTGCTTCTTGCGGTAGCTCGAGATGTAGCTGTTGGTCATGATGCGGTACAGCCACGCCCGCATGTTCGTGCCCGGGGTGAACCGGTCCTGGGCACGGAACGCCTTGACGAAGGTGTCCTGGACCAGGTCCTCGGCATCGTGCGGATTGCGGGTCATCCGCAGCGCGCCGCCGTAGAGGGAGTCCAGATGCGAGAGCGCCTCGGTCTCGAAGTCGAAGTCCGCCGCAGGATCGGGCTGCTCCGCGGAGGGCATGCCGGTCCCGTGGTCGGAAGTGGGCTGTGTCTGCGTCATCGTCCCCAAACTTACGCCACACGGGATCGCGGGGGCTCGCTCCAGCAGTCCGGTCGTCATGCCTCGCTCCCTCCTCCCCGGCACCCGCCGGCGTGCTCGACCGTCCCGTCGGGGCCCCGACGGGGGCGCAGAACCGCGTCCGCACCGTCCAGTGCAACGCGACGGGCGTGGGGGATGTTCCTCGGGCGGTAGTGTGGGGGTCGGTGATCTTCCCGACAGGGCTGATCACCGGACCGTCGTTACCCGCTCAGAACGTGAGGACACCATGGCCCTGGTCCGCCGGATCGCACGACCGCTGCTCGCCGCCCCCTTCGTCTTCGAGGGCGTGCGCACCGCGCTCCACCCCGAGCGCGAGATTGACGTCTACCCGCAGGCCTTCGACGCGGTCGACTCGGCGCTGACCAAGAGCTCCGCGCCGGGCTTCATCGACTCCCGCGCCGTGGTGCGCGCCGCCGGCGTCGTCGCCGCGGGCGCCGGCGTCCTCTACGCGACCAACCGCGCGCCGCGCGCCGCCGCCGCGGCCCTGCTCGTGACCACCTCGGTCGGCTGGGCCGGTCGGAAGAAGGTCTGGGAGCTGCGCGGCGAGGAGCTCGTCGCCGAGGTGCAGTCCATCCTCACCGACGCCGGCCTGCTGGGCGGCGTGCTCCTGGCCGTCGTCGACCACGACGGTCGCCCCTCGCTCGGCTACCGGGCGAACAAGTTCGTCGAGCGCAGCCAGAAGAAGGCCGCGCAGAAGCAGCGCGAGCTCGAGAAGAAGGCCGGGAAGCTGGAGAAGAAGGCCAAGGGCGCCGTCTCCTCCGCCCAGAAGCAGCTCGCCGACCAGCACGGCTGATCTCCATGGGTTCCGAGGTGCTGTGGAACGCACCGGTCGCCGACCAGCCGGTCGACGCCCTGGTGCGGGTTCCCGGGTCGAAGTCCCTCACCGCACGCTGGATGCTGCTCGCCGCCGCGGCGAGCGAGCCGTCCACGCTGCGCGGCGCGCTCGTCTCCCGCGACACGCGGCTGATGCGCGATGCGCTCGAGCGGCTCGGCGCAGCGCTGGAGGTGCGCGACGGGGTGCTGCACGTCTCCCCGATCCCGCCGGCCTGCGAGCATCCCGCCGAGCCGATCGAGATCCACACCGGCCTGGCCGGGACCGTGATGCGCTTCGTGCCGCTGCTCGCGGCGCTGCGCCACGGCGACGTGCGCTTCACCGGTGACGACGCCGCGCTCGTGCGGCCCATGGACGCGGTCGTGCAGGTGCTGCGCGGCCAGGGCGTCGAGGTGACCGAGCACGGCGAGCCGGGACGCCTGCCGTTCACGGTGCACGGCCGGGGCACGCTGCCCGGCGGCCGGGTCGAGGTGGACGCCTCGGCCTCCAGCCAATTCATCTCCAACGTGCTGCTGGTCGCGGCGCGGGCGGAGACGGACCTCGAGCTCGTCCACGTGGGCGAGGAGCTCCCCTCCCTGCCCCATATCGACATGACCCTGGAGACGCTGCGCCGCGCCGGGGTCGAGGCCTCGCACGAGGTCGACGCCGAGGGCCGTCACTCCTGGAGGGTCGCGTGCGGCCCGATCCGTCCGCTGGAGGTCGTCGTCGAGCCGGACCTCTCCAACGCCGGGCCGTTCCTGGCCGCGGCGATGGTCACCGCCGGCACGATCGCGGTGGACGACTGGCCGGAGACCACCACCCAGCCCGGCGACGCCTATCGGGAGCTGCTGACGCGGATGGGCGCCGAGGTGTGGCGCGAGGACGAGGCGGTGGTGGTGCGCGGCACGGATGCGCTGCACGGCATCGAGGCGGACATGTCGGCCGTCGGCGAGCTCGTCCCCACCGTCGCGGCGCTGTGCGCGCTCGCGGACTCCCCCTCGCGGATCACCGGCGTCGCGCACCTGCGCGGGCACGAGACGGATCGCCTCAAGGCGCTGGCGACCGAGCTGACGAAGGTCGGCGCCCGCACCGAGGAGCTGCCCGACGGGCTCGTGATCACGCCGGGCCCGCTGCGCGGCGCCGTCTTCGAGACCTACGAGGACCACCGCATGGCGACCGCCGGCGCGATCATCGGCCTGCGCGTCCCCGGCGTGCAGGTGGTCGACGTCGGCACCACGCAGAAGACCCTCCCCGACTTCGTGGGGATGTGGCTGTCGATGCTCCACCCCGAGCCGGCGGAGGGCGACGCGTGAGCCCCGTGCCGCGCGGGTCGGGTGCGCCCCGGCACGGGGCGCCCCGGTCCCCGCGCGGCCAGGAGGGCACCTCGTGGTGAGGCGGTCCGTCCGCGACTTCGACGAGTCCGACGTGCGGGTCCGCCCCAACCGGCGCGGCTCCCGCCCCCGCACGAAGGACCGGCCCAAGCACGAGGACGCGATCACGGCCCGCGTCGTCTCGGTGGACCGCGGGCGCTGGCGCACGATCGTCGGCGAGGGCACCGAGGACCAGCGCGCGGTCACCGCGATGCGTGCCCGGGAGCTCGGCCGCTCCCCCGTCGTCCCCGGCGACCTCGTCGGCCTCGTCGGCGACACCTCCGGGCGCGAGGGCACCCTCGCCCGCATCGTGCGCATCCAGGAGCGCAGCTCCTTCCTGCGCCGCAGCGCCGACGACGACGACTCGACCGAGCGGCCCCTGGTCGCGAACGTCGACGTGATGGTGATGGTGACGGCGCTGGCCGATCCCGAGCCGCGCGGCGGCATGATCGACCGCTGTCTGGTCGCGGCCTACGTCGCCGGTATCGACGCCCTGCTCGTACTGACGAAGGCGGACCTGCGCGCCCCGGAGGAGTTCCTCGCCGCCTACGCCCCGCTCGGCCTGGAGCACGTGGTGACGCGGCGCGAGACCCCCGCGGAGGCGGAGGACCCGGAGCGCCCCGGCATCATCGGACTCGAGCAGCTGCGCGAGCGACTCTCGGGACGGATCAGCGTGCTCGTGGGCCATTCCGGAGTGGGCAAGTCCACCCTGCTGAACGCCCTGGTCCCCGGCGCGGGCCGCGCCACCGGCGTGGTCAACGACGTGACCGGGCGCGGCCGCCACACCTCCTCCTCGGCGCTCGCGATGCAGCTGCCGGAGGACGACGGCTGGGTCATCGACACCCCGGGCGTGCGCTCCTTCGGCCTGGGGCACGTGGACCCCGACGAGCTGCTGGACGCCTTCGCCGACCTCGCCGATCTCGCCGAGCAGTGCCCGCGCGGCTGCACCCACCTCGAGGACGCGCCCGACTGCGCGCTCGACGATCTCGTGGACGAGGGCGAGGCCGGCACCGCGGGCCCTGCGCGCCTGGCCTCCTACCGACGCCTGGCCGAGGCGCTGCGCCGCAACGACCCCTGGGACGTCTGAGCACCGAGTCGCTGCGGCCCGACAGGGGCGCGGGACCCTATCGTGGTCCCCATGTCCAGCCGCTACGCCGATGACCTGCGCCTCGCCCACGTGCTCGCCGATGCCGTGGACCAGCTGACCACCTCCCGGTTCAAGGCGCAGGACCTCGAGATCTCGACCAAGCCCGATCTCACCGAGGTCACCGATGCCGACAGGGCCGCCGAGCAGCTGGTGCGCTCCCAGCTCGCCCGCGCCCGCTCCCGGGACCAGGTGATCGGCGAGGAGTTCGGCTCCACCGGCGCGTCCCCGCGGCAGTGGGTGATCGACCCGATCGACGGGACCAGCAACTTCGTGCGCGGCGTGCCCGTCTGGGGCACCCTGATCGGCCTGATCGAGGACGGCCGCCCCGTCGTCGGCCTGGTCTCCGCGCCGGCGCTGGGACGCCGCTGGTGGGGCGGGGAGGGCGCCGGGGCCTGGACCGGCTCGCGGCTCAGCAGCGCGACGCGCCTGCAGGTCTCGACGGTGAGCACGCTCGAGGAGGCCTCGCTGTCCTACTCCTCGCTGCACGGCTGGGCCGATCACGAGCTGCTGCCCGAGATGCTGAACCTCATGCAGCGCTTCTGGCGCACCCGCGCCTACGGCGACTTCTGGTCCTACATGCTCGTGGCCGAGGGCGCGGTGGACGTCGCCTGCGAGCCCGAGCTGAAGCTGCACGACATGGCCGCGCTGGTCCCGATCGTCACCGAGGCCGGCGGCCGCTTCACCTCCCTGGACGGCGAGCCCGGTCCGTTCGGCGGCAATGCGGTGGCGACGAACTCGCTGCTGCACGAGGAGGTCCTCGAGGCGCTCGTCGCCCGGGAGCGCTGAGCCCCGGCCGGCCGCTGTCCGCCAGGACTCGCGCGGCGGCAGCCGGGGCCGGCGCTCGGTACGATGGCGGGACCCAGCGTCGCGGGATCGACCCTGTCCTCCCGTGCGCCCGTTCCCGGACTCTCGGAGGTTCCGCCCTATGACCGTCAAGCGCGTCGCACTGCTCACCGCCGGGGGCTACGCCCCGTGCCTCTCCTCCGCCGTCGGCGGACTGATCGAGCGCTACACCGAGCTGGTGCCGGACGTGGAGATCATCGCCTACAAGCACGGCTACTGGGGCCTGCTCTCCGGCGAGAAGATCGTGGTCGACGACGAGGTGCGCGCGAAGGCGGGCATCCTCCACAACTACGGCGGCTCCCCCATCGGCAACTCCCGCGTGAAGCTCACCAACACGAAGGACCTCGTCAAGCGCGGCCTGATCCAGGAGGGCGAGAACGCCCTCGAGGTCGCCGCGAACAAGCTCAAGGACGACGGCGTGGACGTGCTGCACACCATCGGCGGCGACGACACCAACACCACCGCCGCGGACCTCGCCGCCTACCTGCACGAGCACGGCCACGAGATGCAGGTCGTCGGCCTGCCCAAGACCATCGACAACGACATCGTCCCGATCCGCCAGTCGCTCGGCGCGAAGTCCGCCGCGGAGCAGACCAGCATCTTCGCGCAGAACATCATCGCCGAGCACGGCTCGAACCCGAAGATGCTGATCGTCCACGAGATCATGGGCCGCGCCTGCGGGTATCTCACCGCGCAGGCGGCGGAGTACTACCAGCAGTGGCACTCCCAGCAGGAGTGGCTGCCCGGCATCGGCCACTCCGCCGACCGCTGGGACGTGCACGCCGTGTTCCTGCCCGAGCTCAAGCTCGACATCGAGGCCGAGGCCGCTCGTCTGCGGAAGGTCATGGACGAGACCGGCTGCGTGAACATCTTCCTCTCCGAGGGCGCGGGCATCCCCGAGATCGTCGCCGAGATGCAGGCGCGCGGCGAGGAGCCGGAGAAGGACCCCTTCGGCCACGTCAAGATCGACACGATCAACCCCGGCCAGTGGTTCGCGAAGCAGTTCGCCGAGAAGCTCGGCGCGGAGAAGGTCATGGTCCAGAAGTCGGGCTACTTCTCCCGCTCCGCGAAGGCGAACCCCGAGGACATCCGCCTGATCAAGTCCATGACGGACTACGCCGTGCAGGTCGCCCTCGAGGGCGGCTCCGGCCTCATCGGCCACGACGAGGAGCGCGGCGACGTGCTGCGCGCGGTCGAGTTCGACCGCGTCGCCGGCCACAAGGCCTTCGACATCTCCCAGCCCTGGTTCGCCGAGGTCATGGAGCGCACCGGGCAGAAGATCGTCCCGGCCGAGGCGCACTGAGCGTCCCGATGAGCCATCGGGCGGGAGACCTCGTGAGCGGCTCCCGCCCGCGCGTGCGCACCTGGCGCCGCACCCTGCGCGCGCTCGCCCTGGAGGGGCGGGCGCGCGCAGCGCGTCCCGGCGCCGACGAGCGTGCCCGGAATCTCGCTGGGCCAGGCATTCCGGGCGGCGAGACCGGCGGGGCGGCCCACGGGATCTCCGGCGCCGACGGCGTGCTGCACCTCTCCTCCGGCCCACACGCCACAGCGCTCGCCCTGGACCGCGGCCCGCTCGCCCCTCCGGTGCTGCTGCGCCCCCGGCAGGGACGCCTCGGCGACTGCTGGCTGATGGCGCCGATGCTCGCCCTCCACGAGACCGCGCCGGAACGGCTGCGGGCACTGATCGGCGAGGAGACGGACGGGATCGTGACCGTCCGCCTGCCGGGCCTGGAGGAGCCGCTGCGGGTGGACCGTCGCTTCCCTGTCGATGCGCGCGGAGTGTTCCAGTACGGCAGGCGGGACGGCGCGAACCCCGGCTGGGTGGGCGTGCTCGAGAAGGCTATCGCTGGTCACATCGCCGGGGACTACGCCTTCCTGCAGCGGGGCCTGGCCCGCTACGGCTTCGCGCTGCTGCTGGGTGAGCGGGTGCGCACGAACCTGCGCCTGCCCGATGCGGGGCAGGTCCTCGCCTGGCGGGCCGAGGGGCGCGCGCTCTGCGCCTCCACGCATCCGCTGAGCCTGCGGGTGCCGTCGGCGGCCGGTCCCCTGCCGCCGAACCATGTCTTCGCCGTCGTGGGCGCCGACGCGACGAGCGGACATCTGCATCTGCGGAACCCGGTGCGGCCGGCGGAGCTTCTCGTGCTCGATGCGCGCTCGTTCCGGCGCGGGTTCCTGTCCGTCGACGTCACCGCACCGTTGCGGTGACGGGTCGGGCCGTCCGCTCCTGATGATGGGCTCCGCGGTGATCGAGGTCGACGAGGGCGTACCCCTACACGTCGTGCAGTGCGGTCCCCGAAGCCGTGGTCGAGACCGTCGGGCTCCTCGCGTCGGCCGCAGTCGGTGATCGAATCACCGTTGAACAGGCGCGTGCGCGCGGTGGAAGGGAGAGTCGCAGTCAAGGCACTCGTCGTGCCAGGAGTCGCTCTCGTCACCGACGCCGTGCACACTGCCCGGTCCGCGGTCGCGCCGTGGGGATGGCAGACCCGATGCCACCCTCGATCCCCGCGAGCAGCGCGCGGAGCGTGTCTCGGACAGGCCGGCCCCACCGGCCGGTCGACGACTCGGCGCACCCTCTGGCTGTGACGTACCCTGCAAGGATCCGAGGCCATGGGAGGAGATCATATGGGCGACAGTCCGAAGTCCGGGGTGAACGTGCTGCTGGTGGCCGACCCGGGCCTACCCACGGCCCGAGCGCGATCGATCCAGGATGACCTGCAGGAGCTGCTCGACGAGGCGTTCAGCCCCCCGATCACTCTCAACGTCCAGACCGCGATGCTCCGTTTGCGGCCCGACAACTCCCTCGATCTCTCCGACGCCGTCGAGCTGGCACGCGAGTACGGATCACCGGAGGCGGTGCTGCTGCTCACCGAGATCCCGCGACTGGACGATGGCCATCCCTTGATCGCAGAGATCTTCCCCGACGAGAGGATCGCCGTCGTCTCGTGCCCCACGCTCGGAGCGTTCTTCAGCCGCCGCCGTATTCTCGACACACTGATGGCGTGCACCCTGCGGCTGAAGCCGACCAGCGAGCCCCGGGACCCCTCGATGTTCGACCGGTCCTGGCTCCGCTGGGCCCAGAGCCCGGACGGCAACGACCATTCGACGCTCCGGGCACGCCGGATCACCGGCGGTCTCCGCACGGTCCTCGGGATGGTCGCCGGCAACGAGCCCGTGAAGACGGCGCCGCGCCTCTCGAGCGCCCTCGCAGCGGCAGCGGCCACCGGCGCATTCGGCATCTTCTACAACTCGATCTGGGTCATGTCCACCTACCTGTCGACGCCGCGGCTCATCGGCGTCGGGCTCCTCGCGATCGCGGCGATGACGGCATGGCTCATCGCCAGCAACGGGCTCTGGGACTCGCCGGAGCGGGAGAATCTCGCACGGGTCGTCCTTCTCTACAACCTCTCCACGGTGGTCACTCTGGTGCTGTGCGTCCTCGTGCTCTACGCGGCGCTGGTCCTGCTCATCCTCGCCGGAGGCCTGATCGTCATCGCTCCCGAGTACATGGAGGACGTGACCGGGCAGCCTCCCGTCTTCACCCGTTACCTCGACATCGCGTGGCTCAGCGCCGCCATGGGCGTCGTGGCCGGCGCGCTCGGCTCGAGCTTCGACCAGCACACCGACCTCAAGACGCTCACCCATGGGCAGAGGGAGCGCCAGCGTAAGTACACCGAGGAGGACTCGTGATCGTCGGCGGTGGGTCGTTCAGCCGTAAGCAGGTGCTGGGCAGGGTGCCGGCGCTGGCGGGGCGGTTCTTCTCGCGGGTGGGCGGGGAAGCGTCGTCCTGGGTCCGGTCGAGGCCTGCCTGGTGGAGGCAGCTTCGGCCGAGGTCGAGGTGCTCGGCGGCATCGACAGGATCGCTTACGAGCCCCCGGCGCTGAACCGGGCACAACACGAAGGCCCCCGATCCGCATTTCTGCTGATCGAGGGCCTTCACTTCGTAGCGGGGGCAGGATTTGAACCTACGACCTCCGGGTTATGAGCCCGGCGAGCTACCGAACTGCTCCACCCCGCGGCGACATCAGTAACTCTAGGACGACCCGGCCCCCGAGTCCAGCCGAAAGGCCTCCGACGTGGGCCATGCCACGTTCACGGGCCGTTCACCCGCGCTCTCGTGCCTGGAAGGCCCTGCTGGGACTCTCGCGGCCCGCCTCGCGCACCACGTCGCAGCCTCCGCTGCGCAGCTCCGCGCCCCTCCGACGACGACGAGGACGCCCGCCGCGCACCGGCCTCAGCCGGCGCCGCGACGGGCGTCCTCGGATCCGGGATGCTCCCGGCGGTCGAAGGCGGGGGGTCAGCCCTCCCCGCCGCCGTCGGAAGCCGCCGGCGTGCCGGACCCGCCGAGCTCCTGGTTGGCCTGGACAGCCCGGTTCAGCGCATCGGCCAGGCGGTCCTGCGCGTCGCCGTACGCGGCCCAGTCCCCCTCGGCCATCGCCTTCTCGGAGTCGGCGACCGCGGTGTCCATGTCGGTCAGCGCCTGGTCGAGGCGCTGCTGGGGGGTGCCGTCGGCCGCGGGGGCCTGCTGCTCGCCCTCGGCGGGGGCCTCCCCGTCTCCCTCCTCGACGGTGCCCTCGCCGGTCTCGGCGTCGGCCGTGCCGCTGGGGGCATCGGAGTCGGTGACCTCCGCATCGCCGGCGGAGGCTCCCGAGTCGCCGCCGAAGACCAGGTCGAGCGCCTCGTCCAGCGTCGGCGCGAAGCCGATCCGGTCGCCGAAGGAGACCAGCACCATCTGCAGCAGCGGGTACTGGGTGCCGCCGCCGGTCTGCGAGGACTGCAGATAGACGGGCTGCACGTAGAGCAGTCCGCCGCCGACGGGCAGGGTGAGCAGGTTGCCGTTGATCACCTCGGAGGCGCCCTGCTGCAGCAGGTTCAGAGCCTGGGACACGTTCGGCTCGGCGTTGAAGGTCGCCTGGACCTGTCCGGGACCGTTGACCGGGTTCGAGGACGGCAGCCGCAGCAGCGTCATGTCGCCGTAGCTGTCCGCCGGATTCCCCTCGGTGCCGCCCGTCTCCGAGTCGACCGCGAGGAAGCCGGTGAGCACGTTCTGCCCCTCGGAGGGGATGAAGCTGGAGGAGAGCGTGAAGCGCGGCTGCTCCTCGTCCGGCATCTGCATGGTGAGGTACATCGGCGGCTGCGGGGCCTGCTGGCCGGCGCTGCCGTCGGGGTTGGTGGGCGCCGGGACCGTCGGGTCCGGCGGCACCTGCCAGAAGTCCTGCTGGGTGAAGAAGTCGTCCGCGTCGGTGACGTGGTACGTGGAGAGGATCTGGCGCTGCGCCTTGAAGTAGTCCGCCGGGTAGCGCAGATGCGACATCAGCTCGCCACTGATCTCCGAGGCGGGCTGGAGGGCGTCCGGGAACACCTCGGCCCAGGACTTCAGGATCGGGTCCTCGGTGTCCCAGGTGTACAGCGTCACCGAGCCGTCGAAGGCGTTCACGGTCGCCTTCACGGAGTTGCGCATGTAGTTCGCCGAGCGCTCGCGGTTGCTCGCCGAGGCGTTCGGATCGGTCTGGGAGTCGTTCACCGTCTGCTCGAGGTCCACCGACTGCGCGTAGGGGTACTCGGTCGTGGTGGTGTATCCGTCGACCACCCACACCATCTGGTTGTCCACGACGGCGGGGTACATCTGCGAGTCCAGCGACAGGAACGGCGCGACCTCGCGGACACGCTGCTGCGGGTCGCGGTCGTAGAGGATCTGCGACTCCTCGTTGAGGTAGTTCGAGATCACGATGTTCGGGTCGCGGAACTTGATCGCGTACAGCAGCTGGTTGAAGAAGCTGCCGACGGCGGGCCCCCCGTCGCCCTGGAAGGTGTTGTAGACCTGCTCGCCGCCCTGCTCGTCGTCCGTGCTGCCCTGCTGGTAGTCGAACTCCTGGGGGTCGGCCCCCTCGGGCGCTCCGACGATCGAGTAGTCCGGGGAGTGGCGGCCGAAGTAGACCCGCTCCTCGTACTCGCCGAACGCGCCCTCGCCGGGCACTCCCGACTCCAGGAAGCTCGGCTCGCCGTCGGAGTTGCGACGGTTGCCGTGCGCGGCGGCGGCGCCGTAGCCGTGCGTGTAGGTGATGTGCTGGTCCACCCAGGAGCGGTCCGAGAGACCGAACTTGTCCGGCCGCAGCTCGCGCACGCCGATCACAGTGTCCTGCAGCTGGCCGTCGATCTGGTAGCGATCCACGCTGAGGACGTCGTCGAAGCCCCAGTAGCGACGGTTGGCCTCGCGCTGCTCGAAGGTGGGCGAGATGACGTTGGGGTCCATCAGACGGATCTGCGCCGTGGTCGAGGCATCCTCGCGCAGCGCACCCGAGGTCGCGTCCGTGCTGGCCGTGTAGGGCACCTCGGTGACGTCGTCGAGGTCGAACGCGGTGCGGGTCGCGTCGATGTTGTTCTGGATGTAGGGCTGCTCGAGCGCTCGCTCGTTGGGCTGGACCTGGAACTGCTGGATGGCCCAGGGGTAGAGGTTGCCGACGGCGAGGGTGGACAGGATCATCAGCCCGGCGCCGATCGCGGGGATGCGCCAGTCGGAGCGGAAGATCCACACCACGAACAGCGCCGCGACCACCACCGCGGCGATCGCGAGGATCGTCTGCGCGGGCAGGATCGCGTGGACGTCCGCGTAGGAGGCGCCCTCGAAGCGGGTGTGGGAGGCGGTCAGCAGGTCGTAGCGCTGGAACCAGTGCCCTGCGCCGAGGAAGAGCACGTAGATCGCGGCGAGCACGCCCAGGTGGCGGCGCGCGGTGCGCGTGACCTCGAGCCCGCTCTCCTGGCCCCAGCTCACGCCGCCGTAGACGAAGTGGCCGATGAGGGCGCCGACGATCGCGACCAGCAGCACGAACTGTCCGAAGGAGACCAGTACGTCGATCACCGGCAGTGTGAAGACGTAGAAGGAGATATCGTTGTCGAAGACGGGATCGGTCCGGCCGAAGTCCTGCGGGTGGAGGAACAGCTGCACGTCCTGCCAGCGACGGGACAGCGCGAGCCCGCCGAAGGCGCCGATCACGATCGGTGCGCCGTAGGTCAGGCCGCGGCGCAGCGGGTCCACCGCGGCGCGGAACTGCTCCAGCGCCTCCTGCTCCCGCGTGATCGGCGGGTAGACGGGGCGCTTGGTGTACGCGATGCGGAGGCTGAGGAACAGCGGCACGGCGAACACCACGAAGCCGGCGACGAACAGCAGCGCCTGGGTGACCCACCGCGTGACGAGCACGTCGGTGAACTGGAGCTGGTCCATCCACAGGTACTTCGTCCACACCTCCGAGGCGAGGACGAGGAGCGCGATGAGCACGCCGAGCGCGATCACCGTGATCATCAGAGGGGAGATCCTCCGGGGCTCGCCGGAGCCTCCGTCGGGGGCCGGTCGTGGGCGCGGCCGCGGCATGTCGCCGAACTGGGCGGAGAAACTCACAGATAACCTCTGGTGCCTCGAAGTCGGAGCGCACACGGGGCCCCCGACGTCGTGGGGTCCCAGAACGCGGCCCGGGTACAGTGTGGTGCCGCCGTGTCGCACGGCGGTCACCCCATTCTGTCAGGCCGAACCTGTAAGGGACCTCTCGATCCGATGACGACTCCTGCCCAGGACCCGCTGGACGCGCCCACGGCCGCGCTCGCCGCCGCCGTGCTCGAGGTCGCCCGCCATGTCGAGGACGGCCCGCTGCCCGCGCCGCGCCTGTTCGCGCTCGCCCGCAGCGCGGAGCTGATCGCCGCCTCCCCCGCCCTCGCCGCGCTGCTGGGCGCCGAGGGCGAGGGCGCGAACGCCCACGACGACCTGCACCTCACGCCGATCGACCTCGACGAGGGCGCCGCTCCCTCCGGTCCGTCCGACGGGCAGGAGGATCCGCTCGCGGCGCTCGAGAAGGTGCAGTGGCCGGACATGGCCGCCGGCGGCGCGATCGCCTGCGATCTCGCGCCCGCGGCCTGGTCGGTCCGCGACGGGGAGCATAGCGCCGGCGGCGCCGCGCTGCCGTCGGGGCGTGTGCTGCGCGTGGTGGTCGCGGCACTGGGCGACGGCACCACTTGGTCGGCGGCGCACCGCGGCGGCGAGGACGGCTACGTCCTCGGCGCCGCGCTGCTGCCGGAGATCTCCGAGGCGCTGGTGCAGACCCTGCAGTCCGGGAGCTGACCCCCTCCCCCGTCGGGATCCGCTGACGGGCTCAACCGACGGAGCGCGTCCCGTCGGTCGACCGCCGCCTCGTCCGCCTGCACCGCGGTGCGGCTCAGAAGGCCGGCGCGAGCGAGTCCTCGCCCTCCGTCTCGTCCGCATCCTCGGGGTTCGCCGAGCTCGCCTCGGTGAGGATCTCCCCCGAGTTCGGGTCCAGGTTCGGGACGTCCTGCGCGCGCAGCGGCTTGGTGAACTGGGAAGAGCCGTAGGTGAGGTCGTGGCCGATGGACTCGGCCTGGAGGTTCAGGGAGTAGCGGGTGATGCCGTCGGTGCCCTGCCACTCCGAGGTGTTCAGCCGGCCCGTGACCAGCAGCGGCTGTCCCTTGTGGATCGAGCGCATCACGTTCTGGCCCAGCCCGCGGCGGGCGAAGACGGTGACGAACTCGGTCTTGCGGTCGGCGAAGTCCTGCGTGGCGGTGTTGTAGTAGCGGCCGGTGACGGCGATCCGAAGCTTGACGCTGGTGGATCCGTCCTCCTGCCGGTGCTCGCTGGGATCGGCGGTGACGTTCCCCATCAGCGTCGTCAAGCTTCGCCAACTCGTACTCAGGGGGTGGGGCGGCCCCGCATCACCACGTCGACGCGGCGCTCGTCGTTGAAGTCCACCGAGACGGACTCGACGGCTCGCGCGAGGAGCGCTCGCCGGTGGGTGGTGGGGAGGATGTGCCAGTCCTTCACGAGGCTGACGACGGCGTCGTGCATCGGAGGGATCGCGTGCTCGGCGGTCGCGGCTTGGAGCGCGTCGCGGGCGGTGGCGAACTTCTGCTCGATCGCGGGCGCCGCGGCGGCGTAGGCGTCGGCGCTGATGACGTCCTCGGCGAGCTGCACGGCGAGTCGGCCGAGCGAGGTCTTGTGCTGCTGGATCGTGCGCTTCAGCGCCGCGGTGTCCACGGCCACGGGCCGCGTCTCGGGGATCGCGGTGGTCTCGAT
Source organism: Brachybacterium sp. AG952 (assembly GCF_004362645.1). NCBI lineage: Bacteria > Bacillati > Actinomycetota > Actinomycetes > Micrococcales > Dermabacteraceae > Brachybacterium > Brachybacterium sp. AG952. The sequence continues at coordinate 253,545 of NZ_SNXV01000006.1, forward strand.
GTCCTCAGCGGTCTCGACGAGCTTGTCGTAGACGGCGTCCTCGACGACCCGCGTGGGCACCTGGGCGTGGCTGTGCCCGCCGGTGAACCTCGAGGCGAAGCAGCGGTAGTAGAACCAGCGGCCGCGCGCCGACGCGCCGGTCAGTGCCCGTCCGCACACGCCGCAGCGCACGAGCCCTGCGAGGAGGTAGTCCGACGCCTCCCTACGCGGGGCCGCCGCTCGGGTCTTCCGCGCCTGCCGGTAGGCCGCGTACTCGGCCTCGGTGATGAGGGGCTCGTGCGCACCGGGATGCCACACGCCCTGGTGGTACACCCTCCCGACCGCGAACTGCCTGTCCATGATCTGGCGGAGGTTCCCCGCGGTCCAGACGTTGCTGCCCGTCGCGGTCGGGATGCCCTGCGCGTTCAGCCACACGCACAGCGAGTACATCGTCTCCCCCGCGATGAACCGCCTGTACAGGCCGGCGAAGACCGGCCCCGTCACCGGGTCGGGGAAGAACATCTTCTGCTCGGGGTCGTACACGTACCCGAACCGCGGCTTCCCGTCGTGCGGCAGCCCGTTCCGCACCCGCCGCGCCTGGGTCTCCTTCCACTGGTCGCCGGCGCGCTCGGACTCGAACGCCGCGATCTCGATCATCATCCCGCGCGCGAGCCGCCCGATCGACGTCGACGTGTCGATCGGCTCGGTCGCCGACTCGATCCGACCCCCGGCCTGCTGCGCACGATCCGCCGCGAGGTACCAGTCGAGCCGGTTCCTGCTCAGCCGCGACCACTTCCACAGGATCACGACGTCAGCGGCACCGGACTCGACGGCGTCCATCACCGCCGCGACGCCGGGCCGATTGAACGTCCGCCCCGACAGCCCCGGATCGGACTGCACATCGACGACCTCGTACCCGTGCCGGGCCGCGTACTCCCGGCCCGCGGTCTCCTGCAGCTCGAGGCTGATCGACTCCTCACGGAACGTCGACTGCCGCAGATACAGCGCGGCGCGCTCCCGCCGCCCCTTCTCCACCATCACGCACTCCCCTCCCCCGGCACAGGCTCCCGCGCCGCTGCGCTCGCCGGGGTGTTGAGCGTAGGGCGCGGCCCTCCGGCGCCGTGCTCGGCGGCCGGAGGGCCGTGGTCGTGCAGCGTGTCGGTCAGTCCTTGAGGGGGACTGTCGTCGCGGACTCGAATGCGCCTCGGGGCATCGCGATCACCGCGGTGATCTCGGCGGGCAGCTCGGGCCCGGTGAGGATCATCGTCGAGCGCTGGTGGGGAGACGCTCCCTGGTTGAGGTACTTGTTCGAGAGGTCGATGCCCTCGTTGTAGGTGTCGACGTCGTCACTGCCGAGCAGGTCGCGCCACTCGTCGGCGGCTTCGTCGGCGCTGGTGTACACGTATTCGTTGCCCGCCGGGTCATAGACAGCGATCTGGTACATGTTGATGTTCTCGGCGCCCTCGCGGTTGTCGATGTCGGCGCTCATGTAGTTGACGGGGTCGCCGCCGGCCTTCTCGCGGTAGGCCTCCAGGTCCTCGACCGGGTCGATCTGGGTCGAGATGATGAAGTCGCCACCGGCCTCGGACGCACCATAGAAGCGGGTGCCGGGGGCGATGGCTCCGCTGGCCGCGGCATCGAGGTCGAACTCGATCTGCTCTCCGTCGCCGAACTCGATCCCGACGAGGTTCCCGTCGTCGTCGACGACGTCGCCGGCTTCGGTCTCGAACGCGGTGTCGTCACCGCCGTCGTCCATCGGTGCGCCCTCGGGGTTCTCGTCGACGGCGCCGCTCTCTTCCTCCGCGCTCACTTCCACCTCGGCATCGGCGGCGGTGGTCTCGGTAGCGGGGTCGGAGGTGCCGCCGCAGGCGGCGAGCAGCAGGGTGGCGGCCGCAGCGATGGCGGCGGCGCGGGCGGTGCGGGTCATGGTCGTGGTGCTCCCTCGGTGGTGATGGTTGATGGTTGGATCGTAGTCAGGTTCTGGACATTCGAAAGGGGCCGTAGTCCTTCCGTGACCTCCCGCGACGTGGAGTCGGTCACGCGCCCCAACACCCGGTGTCCTGGTCGCCCTCGGTCTCGTGCTCGATGATCTCGGCCCACCACGGCGCCGGCACCGGTTCGCGGAGCTCGAGGCCGAGCTCGAGCTGCTCCGGCTCGTCCCGCTCCCCCATCACGCGACCCAGTGCGCGTCAGCGAGGCGGGCCCGGAGCGCGGCGCGCTCGCCGGGGGTGAGTGCGTGGAGGCGGTCGATGACGGTCTCGGGCATGACGTCGAGCTCCTCGGCGATGACGACCACGTGCTCGGACCAGGCGGCTGCCTCGCCGAGGTCGTCGAGCTGGATGAGTCCGAGGGCGACCTGGCGGTCGATGCCGCGCTCTATGACGGCGAGGCAGTGGCCTCGGTGGCCGCGGGCGTAGTGGATCAGCTCGTGGTCGAGGACGACGCGGCGGTCGACGGCGGTGAGCTCTCGGTCGAGCCAGATCCGGGAGACCCCGTCGGTGTAGCCGAGGATCCCCTCGGGCAGGGCCACATCGATGATCTCCGGTGGACGCATGATCAGAAGCTATGCGGCGGGGCCGACACTTCGGCGCTCAGCGGTCATCACTGTCCATCCAAGATGGCTGGCGCGTGCGGTGTCGGGGGGCATCTTCATCGCGCTGAGCTCGAGCGATGTATCCCACCCACCAGAGCACCCGCACCATCACGACGACATCCAGGGCGATCGCGAAAACGACGAGGGCTTTGGCAACGTGCGGGGCCCCGTGATCGGCGTAGAGTCCCAGGATGGGTAGTGCTGCAGCAAGTGCTAGCGCGCCGATGATCGAGACCCAGTTTCGCCACATGTCTCCAGCGAACACCGTCCGAGCGACGCGGATGATGACGGCTTGGCTCTGAGCAAGAGCTCCACAGGCGAAGACCGCGGTAGCCGCGAAGATGCCAGAGAGCGCCGACACAGGCGTTGCGACCTCGGCTACCGGGGTGGCTTGGCCCACTCCGAGACCGAAGTGGGCCCCGGCAAAGAGTCCGGCCGCGAGCACCCAGTCGATCCATGGGGCGGCCGCATACAGGTCAGAGACCCGTCTCCGCTTCATCGCCTCCATCTGTCCCCCCGAGGGCGAGCCGCTGATACCTGTCTCCGTTGGCAACTAGATCTGTCGCTGCTTGGCCAACCATCTCGGAGAACCGAACTGGCTCGCCTTCCTCGATCTCGAACTCGATCTTAGTGGCCAGGTCGTGTGCTGCCAGGGTAAGCGTCTCGTCCGACACTTCACCGCCGTGCACAGTGCGGGCGAGGACCGAGGCCTCCGAGGTGTCGAACCCTTCCACGCCAGTCTCCGCGAGAACAAGATCCTTGAACCGACGCCGCTGCGCATCGGTTCGCCACTCCTTGGGAAGACGGACCGAGACGCTCACCTCGACTTCGCCTTCGATGCCCTGCGCGAAGTAGTTCGCGACCCCGGTGAAGCCCGCCCACTTCTCCAAGCCTTGGAGTCCGAAGAGGTCCCTGGAATCGCTGCGAGCCTTCAGCCGGAGCCGCTCGACTCCCGCCGAGCGACGGAGCTCCTCGATCTGGGACTCGACTCGCACTGGCTCGATAACCCAGCGCACCCCCTCATCTTGAGGGACAGCGGCTGTCGCGAAGTCGCGGAGCGCCCGAGTCGGTGGCGAACCTGACGCAGGATCTCCCTGAAGCATGCAGACGAGCCCGGGCATCGCAGGGAGGAAGAAGAACGCGGTGGCATTCATGAGCTCGAAGCCACGCGTGGTGTCCAGATCCTTGACGCTCATGCCATCGGCCTCACGAGTCACGAGGCCCGCCTTGTTGAGTGGCCGATAGAGCGCGAGGCAAGGCAGAGCAACATCTGTGAGCACTGCGTAGCTGATCGGGTGGAGTGCTTCAACGATGCGTCCCGCATCTTGCTTGCCACCGCCGAGCCCGTTCAGGAACTTGCGCCAGTCAAACCCGCTATCGCGCTCCGCTCTCCTACCCGACCCTCTCACGGTCTGCAGTGTGTAGAACGACAGCGTCCTCTTCAGAACCCTCGGACCGTTCACGCCCCACCGCCCTCTGCCTCGCGGTCCTGCTGCTGTCGGGCCTCGCGGCCACGGTTCCGACCCCGCTTCGCGGCCAGGCCATACTCGTCCTGCTCCCACGGCCGGTCGTCCCGCGAGCCGACGTTCTCGTATCCCCGCTGTGGGAGATACGCATTCGGGTCTGCGTCGGACCCGCCTTGGTTTGTGTCATCGGCGCCTGCGGCGGGGTGCTGCGCGCCGGCGTGCTTGGTAAGCCCATCTGGCTGAGTTTCACGGCCCATGCGCGTTGCGTCCTGGTCATCATCCGTCCGGTCCTCTCCGGAGGTCTCGGACGCGACCATGGATCGGATGAGCTCCTCGAGTGCGAGGCGCTGCCGGCGGTCGAGGCGGTTCGCCTCGGCCGGCGGCGCCCAGGGTTCGCCGTCGCCTGTGGGGACGCCGGCGGCTGCGCGGAGCTTGTGGATCGGGATGTTGAGCACGTCCGAGAAGGCTTCGAGCACCGGCTCTGTCGGGGTGCCGTGACGGCCACTCATGTACTTCGAGACCGTCGGCTGCGCGAGCTGGTGCTGCTTCTTCTCTGCCTGACGCGCGATCTCTCGAGTACTCCACCCGTTCGCGTTGCTCTGGGTGAGGAGGTCGGAGAGCGCGGTCATGAGAGCACCTTCGGACGGACTGGCCTTCAAGGACTAGAGGAGAGTGTAGCCGTGATGGCTACAAATGACGCCGTTGTGATTCGTGGCGGTGCAGGCCACGGCACACGCCGCCCCCTTGCCAATGTAGCCACGCCCGGCTACATTGATTCCTGAGTCCAGATTCGGTACTCTCCATCTCACCAGGAGTTCGACATGACCTACACGCGCACAGCAGGGAGGCTCTGGATGCGGCTCATCAGCTACCAGGTGCTCGACCAGTACATGGAGTTCCGCGACGAGACGAACCGGTCCCTCGCGAAGAAGGCCGGCATCTCGCCGGCCACCATCTCGCACCTCCGCTCCGGAGCGCGGAACAGCTGCCGCCCGGCGACCGCTCGCAAGATCGCGTTCGCACTGCAGGTACTCCCCGAGTCTCTTTTTATGCCCGAGGTGACTACTGAGTCTGGAGCGCGGAGTCTCGCTCGGAGCGGCCCCGGGACCGCCGTGGGCAACCCGCCCCGCAAGACCGCCGCCTGATCCACCCCGTCACCGACCAGGAGCTCCGTCATGACCATCACCCCGATCCGCGCCCCGTACGCCACGGTCCCGGTCCGCCCGCTCGCGCACCGCTCCCCCACCGAGGCCGAGCTGTTCCCCCACCTCGAGAAGGACGACGTCTGCATCTACTGCGGCCGCTTCCAGACCGACGAGATGGCCGAGCAGCGCACTGTCGACCACATCCAGGCGGACCTCGTCGCGGTGCACCGCGCGTCCGAGTCCCTGATCGGTGACTTCGGCATCCCGCACCCGGGCTACCAGGACGACGTGCACGACCTCCTGTGCGAGCTCGACGATGCCGTCCGCGCTGCGGCCGCTGCGCCGCTCGTGTTCGAGCCGGCGGTGGCCCGATGAGGGACCACCGCACCGACGTCTTCAGCGTCGAGCTCCCTGTCTCCGAGGACACTCCCCGGCTGGTGCGCCGTATCGAGCGCAGCGGCGGCCGGGAGGCCTACTTCGGCGTCGCCCTCGACGTCACCTACGACCTCGACGCCGGCCGCTACCGCGCCGCCTTCACCCCGGCCGAAGCGCGCGAGCTCTACGCCGCGCTCGGCGACGCGCTCGCCGAGTACCCCTCCCAGCCCTGAACGCAGGAGCGCCCCCGCCATGCAGGGCGGGGGCGCAGACACCGAAGTGCTCTCACCGAAAGGCTAACCGATGGACCTCATCGAGATCCCGTTCCACGACACCAAGATCTTCGCGGCCCGCGACGGCGAGACGCCGATGGTCGCTCTTCGTCCCGTCTGCGAGGCGACCGGCCTGGACTACTCGGGCCAGCTGCAGCGACTCCGCCGCAAGGCGTGGGCAGTCGTGGGTATGACGCCCACGACTGGCGCCGATGGCAAGACCTACGAGATGGCGATGCTCGATCGCCGGACGTTCACGATGTGGCTCGCCACGATCGACACCAGCCGGCTCAAGCATCAGGCGACGCGGGAGAAGGTCGAGCTCTTCCAGAGCGAGGCGGCCGACGCGCTCGATGCGTACTTCCACGAGGGCGGCGCGATCAACCCGCGTGCGAGCGAGGAGCAGCTCGAGGATCTCCACGGTCAGATCATCTCCCTCGCGGGCAGTCGGTTAGACATGCTCGCGAAGGCGCGGGGCTTCGTCTCCCCCGACTGGCTCGAGCAGAAGTTCCGCCTCGTGATCGCCCGCGGCCTCGGCGAGGCCCCGGAGATCGACCTCGACGACCGGCAGCTGATCGTCGATGACTTCCTCGCGAGTAAGGGCCTGAACCGGCCCGCGATCAGGAGCCTCCGAAGCGGTTTCGGTCAGCGCGTCGCCACGGAGTACAAGGTCGCGAACGGCCACGCGCCGTCCAAGGCGCCCGGTGAGGTCGGCGGCCGCATCCGAGACGTCAACTTCTACTGCGAGCGGGACCGCCCGATCTTCGAGGCCGTCTGGGAGCAGCACTACGAGGGCCAGTTCGGCCAGCTCATCCTCGAGGGGGTGACGGCATGAGCGACGACTCGCGAGTCACCCCGCTCCATCCGCTGCCTGAGCGGGACCCGGAATGGCCCCACTTCGACCTTGACCTCGCCGGGTTCACGACCCTCGTCGTCGACGGGACGACCTGGATCGCCGCCGCGATCAATCTCGAGCGGAACGAGCAGACCCCCGACGAGCTGAGGCTCCCCGGCCATACCCGCGTCGGACTCACACGGAAGCAGGCCGTGCGGATGGTGAAGGAGCTGGTCGACCTGATCGCCAGCACGGACGATCCCGCCCCCCGCCCGTCCGCCGTCGAGGCGATCCGATGACCGGCCCGCGCCACCGAGCGCTCCCCCGCTCCCGCCCGAGCGGCCGGCGCCGAGGCGCCCGCCGCATCCCCCGAGACATCGTCCGCGCGCTCGCGGAGACCGCCCCGAAGCACAGGAAGGACCCGTCATGACCATCACCGAGACGACCCGCAGGACCCGGGAGCAGGTGCAGGCGGGGATCGATGCCCGCCTCGCGAATCCGACGGGCACGGAGTTCGACAGGATCCTCGCTGCTGGCGGCGCGCGGATGCTCGGCCTCGACGGCACGAGCGTGGAGGACGCGGCGCGGCAGGCGAAGTGCGCGGGCGGCCCCTCGCTCGAGGAGCTCGAGCAGGCGATCCGTGACCGGCGCGCAGCGGCGGCAGCTCGTTCGAGGGCCGCGGCATGACCGGCCAGCTGCTCCCCTTCCCCACCGGCCGCCGGCTCCCCCGCGCCCAGGTGACGCAGGCGGGGTTCCGGGACGAGGACCTGCGGTTCATCGTCGGCTGCTCGTGCGGGTTCTCCCGCGTCGAGCACGTGAAGGCCGAGGCGTCCCGCGTGAAGCGCGCGCACGACGCCGAGCACCGCCGCGCCGAGGCCGCACACCCCGCGGGCAAGGCCCGGCCGGGCGGGGGTGAGGGGGCATGAGCGCGCTCCTGTTCCTCCTGACCCTGGCCGTGCAGGTCGTGCTCGCCGGCGTGATCGTCGGCGCGATCGGCTTCGTGGTCTGGGTGGTCCTGGACTGCACGGTCGGTGAGTCGGCGGCGCTCGCCGCCGAGGTGCGGCGCCTCGAGCGCGAGCGGGGGGTGGCCGGGAGGTGAGGAGTCGTCGCCCTGGAACTCCGCGTCCTGCGCGTCCGGCACCGGTCTGTGAGGACTGCGGTGCGGATGTGTGGTGGGCGTGGGGGCTGCACGGGAAGGTCTGGACCCCGCTGGTCCCCGAGCGGTACGCGCTCGAGGGCGGGGTCGGGCTGTTCCAGGTGTGGCGCGATCAGCACGGCGGGCTGCTGTGCAAGTCGTGGCCGCCCGGGCAGAGGGGCGACATGGAGCAGTCGTGGCGCGGGAACCACCACAACGCGAAGTGCGGGCGGTGGCGGGACGAGGTCACGGCGGGGCTCGTCCGGGAGGTCGCTGCGGCGATCCCGGTGATGGAGGAGAGGGACTTGCTCGCGCTGGGCCATCGGCTGCGCGGGCTCGGAGACGAGATCTCCGGACAGATCAGGCGCCGCGCCATGGAGGCCGGCGACGACCAGGAGGAGCAGGAGTGATGGAGCAGACCCAGGGAGTGATGGAGCAGGTGCAGATGGTGCACGTCGACGTGCTCCACCCGCATGAGCAGAACCCCCGCATCGACGCCGCGCAGGTCGAGGACCTGACCGAGTCGATCCGGGAGCACGGCATCGAGGTCCCGCTCGTCGCCGCGCCGAGGGACGACAGCTGGACCGACTTCGTGGTCCTCGGCGGCCACCGCCGCCTCACCGCCGCGCACGCGGTCGGCCTGACCGAGGTGCCCGTGCAGATCCGCGGCGACCTCACGGACCCGAAGGCTCAGCTCGCGTTCATTGCGACGGAGAACATCCTCCGCGACCAGCTCACCGCCGTGGAGGAGGCCCGCCTGGTCCAGGACATGCTCGACCTGGGCATGACCCAGGCCGAGGTCGCGCGCCAGACCGCGCTCGGCAGGAAGCGCGTCTCCGAGCGGGTGAAGCTCGGCAAGCTCGCCGACGACACCGGGGACAAGCTGCACCGCGGCCAGATCACCGTCGACGACGCCCTGATCATCGCGGAGTACAGCGACGACTCCGACGCTGTCGAGGCGCTCGAGGCGACGGTTGGCACGTACGAGTTCGACTACAAGGTCTCGGAGGCGCGCCGCGCTCGCGAGGACCGGCAGCGCGCGGCCGCGTCCCGGAAGGAGGCGAAGAAGCGCGGCCTCCGCATCGCCGAGAACGTCGTGCAGATCTCCGACCTCGTCCGCGAGGGCACGTTCCTCACCGACAAGATCCGCGCACACGCCGGCGACGACACCACCGGCGACGAGTGGAACGAGCTGCTCATCACCGAGCACGCCTCCTGCCCCGGCCACTCCGCGATCATCCTCACCGAGTCCCGCTGGGTCAGCAGCCACGGCCGCGTCCCCGCAGGCACACTCTGCATCGGCTGTGATCAGTGGGAGACGCAGCACCCGGCCAACGCCGCCACCGAGGACGCCGAGCCCGAGCACGACCCGTGGACCGACCTCGCCGCCGACGACTTCGCCACCGCGAAGGTCCACCGCGAACGCCACCTCGCCGCCACCCTCCCCACCCTCGACACCACCGACGCCGCGACCAAGCACATCGTCGCGAAGCTCGTGAAGCAGGGCTGGACCGGGTACGGCGACGACCAGGCCTCCATCGACCTGCTCCAGGCCCTCACCGGCACCGAGGGCAAGACCAAGGTCTCGAAGGCCCTCAGCTCGTGGCCGCTGTCGCTGCTCGTCTGGCTCGAGTCGGACTGGTGGTCCATCAAGGCCGACCACAAGTACATGGGCGATGGCCGCCAGGGCTCCTCCTACTGGGGCACGAAGGGCACCCTCCGCCAGCTCCTCGAGCGCACCGACTACCCGTGGACCCCCGTCGAGCAGCAGGCCATCCTCCTCGCCACCGGCATCCCCCACGACGCCGACCCCGACGCCCCGGCGGCCGACGGCGCCGAGGCACTCGCCGAGGGCGGTGAGGCGGCATGAGCGAGACGTCGCAGCTGCTCGAGCAGCTCCGAGGGCACTACATCGCGGAGACGACCCAGCCGAGCTCCCGCCGCGGCGGGGTGTTCGCGCACGAGGTGTCGCCGAACGGGGCGTGGGGCGGCCCGGGCGTCCGGCGCGCCGACGCGCTCTACGCGGGCTTCACCTCGGCGTCCGGGAGGATCCTCGTCGGCCACGAGCTGAAGGTCTCGCGAGCGGACTGGAGAGCGGAACTCGCGAACGTGGGGAAGGCCGACGCCTGGGCTGATGCCTGCCACCAGTGGTGGATCGTCGCGCCCTCGACCGATGTCGTTCCGCCTGAAGAGCTCCCCGATGGCTGGGGCCTGATGCTCCCGCCTCGCAGCGCGCGCGGCCGCCGCATGCAGATCGCGGTGAAGGCCCGCGTGAAGGTCGACCACTCCCCGCCATGGTGGGCCGTGCGGTCCTTCATGGCTCGCCTCGAGACCCTCGAGCACGAGCAGCGCCACGACGAGGTCCAGCGCATCGTCCACGCCCAGGTCGAAGAGCGCACCGCGTACCTCAAGAAGCGAGAAGCCCCCGCCCAGATGAGCCTCGAGGACAAGCACCGGCTCGACGACCTCGGACGTCTGGAGAAGGAGCTGGGCTTCGAGCTCTCGTCCTTCCGGTCCGTCCTCGAAAAGCGCGAGGTCAGCGTGCGCGACTTCCAGCGGGCCCTCCGCCTCGCGGCCGCGACCGGCACCGAGGCAGCACGACTCGCCAACCTCCGCTACTCCATCGGGGGCCTCCAGGACGCCGCGAACGCTCTCGCCAAGACGATCCCCGAGATCGAGCGCGCGCTCGCCGGAAGCGGTGAGGCGGCATGAGCACGTCGATCTCGTTCGAGGTGTACGGCCTCGAGTTCTGCCGGATGCTCGGCGCCGTGGGGCTGTTCCAGGCACGACCGCAGGACTTCCCGTCCTACGCGGCGGTGCGCTGCTTATCCCGGCACGACGGGCTGTCCCTGGCGGCGCTGAACGGCGGCGCGGCGGCGGCCGGCCTGGTGCAGACCGAGGACGCGGAGGGGTTCGGGGCGTTCTCGATCCCGGCCGCGCAGGTGAAGGCGATCGGCTCGGTGTTCAAGGTGACGCTGCCGAAGGAGGTCTCCGCGCAGGAGTACCGCCTCGCGATCGAGGTGTCGAATCGGCAGATGACGATCCGGGACGTGTCGGGCCTGATCGATGGGTCGTCGCTGACGGTCGACGTCGCGGAGGACCCGATGACGCTCGAGCGGGGAGACAAGTCGTCGTTCGACCTCGCCCTGCAGGCGTTCGAGGTGGTGCAGCGCGGCCTGGACCCGCGCCCGGCGGTCGCCCTGGACTCGGGGATCTTCTTCTCGCCGGCGCAGTGGGGCCGGGTGGCGCGAGCCGCGACGGCGCTGGGCGTCGAGCTGCATCTGCGGATGCTGGGCCGCACGGCGGTGTTCCCGCTTGCGGAGGACTTCGTCGCCTACGTCCCCTCGAGCGAGCACCGCGAGGACGACGAGCACCGGGCGCCGTGGATCGATGAGCGGTCCCTCGCCGAGTGGCGGGCGCGTCTGCGCGAGGTCATCGATGAGGGGGCGCTCTGATGCTCCGCGTCGACAGGAAGCTGGTGTTCCTCGACATCGAGGCCACGTCCCTGGACGTGCACTCGGCGAGGCCGTGGGAGATCGCAACGATCGAGCGCCGCATCGACGGCACCGAGCAGCGCACCTGGATCATGGTCTCCGACGTCGACCTCACCGACGCGGACCCGCGCGCGCTCGCCGTGGGCCGCTTCGAGGATCGGCGGGTGCGGGATGGCCGTGCGCGCTGGCTGTCGGAGGAGATGGCGGCGCTGTGGCTGTCGCGTCGCCTCACGCCGGGCTGCACGGTCGTGGGCTCGAACGTGGCCGGCTACGACCTGCCGATCCTCGCCGCGATGCTCGGCCGCTGGGGCCACTCCCCTGCCTGGCATCACCATCCGATCGACCTCGTGACGTGGACGCAGGCCCGCGAGGCCGGGTCTCCGTTCGCGACGATCGGCCTGACCGAGGGCTCCTACGAGCTGTCGCGGATCGCTGGGGCACAGCCGCCGGCGGCGGCCGTCGCGCACACCGCGATGGGTGATGCGATGTGGGCGCGGGCCTGGTGGGACGCGCTCACGGAGACGGCGGTGGTCCGATGACGGGCCCGAACATGGTGCGGGCGCCGCGGATCGCGCGGGAGTGCACCCACAAGCGTGCGCGGCACCAGCACGGCACCGCGACGATGTACAAGCTGGATCGGTGCCGGTGCGCGCCCTGCACGGACGCCGCGACCGCGGAGGAGCGCCGCCGGCGGTTGGATGCGTTCATCGGTGCGGAGCCTCGTCGGGTGGACGCGGGCCCGGTCCGTGAGCATGTCCGTGCTCTGCAGGCCGCGGGGATCGGGTACAAGCGTGTGGCGGCGCTCGCGGGCGTGGCTCCGTCGACGGTCGCGAAGATCATCGACTCGGTGCCGCAGCGTCGTGTCGAGCCCGGGACGGCGCGACGGATCCTCGCGGTCCGCGCCTCGGTGGACACCGTCTCGGACGGCGGCGTGATCGACGGGACGGGGACGCTGCGGCGGCTTCATGCGTTGCATGCGCGGGGCTGGTCGCGTCGGGCGCTCGCGGCCCGGCTCGGCGTCGAGCACAACACCCTCTCGCACATCGAGCGGACGGGCACGTCGTCGGGGCGTCTGGCACGTGCGGTCCGGGCCCTGTACGAGGAGCTGTGGGATGTGGCGCCGCCGTCGGCGACCGCGCCGCAGCGCGCCGCGGTCACGCGCACGCTCCGCTGGGCGGAGCGCCACGGCTGGGTTCCGCCAGCGATGTGGAACGACGAGGAGATCGACGATCCCGCCGCGTCTCCGGCTGTCGAGTCGCCGAAGGGTGACGACGTCGTGGAGCGGCTGGACGAGCTGCTGTTCCTGGCGTCGGCGGGTGAGGACCTCGACCGGGCGGCGCGCCGTCTGGGCTGGGGGTCGTGGGAGTCGGCGCGGTCCCGTGCGGTGATCCGCGGCCACCGCGCGGGCAAGCTCCGTTCCCCCGAGGCGTCGGAGGTGGCGGCATGAGCGCGCCCCAGCAGGGTCGGTCCGGGGAGGTCACGGCGCGTGGCCGGTTCGTGGCGACGTTCCCGTACTACGGCGGCTTGACGCGGGAGCGCCTGGCCCGGCATGTGCGGTGGCCGTTCCTCGAGCTCGCCGAGGCGGAGGGCGTGGAGCTGCTGCCCGGCGACCCCACGGTCCGGATCGACCGCACCGGCGCCGGCGACTTCGTCGTCGTCTCGCAGGCCGCGGTGTCCCGCCGCCCCGTCGCCGAGGTGCGACCCCGCGCCGCGGAGATGGCCTATGAGCACGAGCAGGCCCATCCCCTGCTCGCGAAGTGGATCAGCAAGCACCTGCAGGAGGTGGCGTCGTGATGGACGGAACCCTGGCCCGGCCCGAGCCGTGGATGGCCGATGCGCTGTGCGCCCAGGTGGACGGGGATCTCTGGTTCCCGGAGAAGGGCGGCTCGACGCGGGAGGCGAAGGCGATCTGCCGCCGTTGCCCGGTCCGTGCGCAGTGCCTTGCCCTCGCGCTCGAGCGGAGCGAGTACGGGATCTGGGGCGGCACGTCCGATAGCGAGCGGCGCCGCATGAAGCCCAGCGCGGAGGCCGCGTGATGCGCGTCCTCCACCAGATCCCCACCCGGCAGACCCGCCGCCACGAGCGGACCCTCGACTGCCCCTGCCACCCCTCCCAGACCGTCACCAAGCGCCCCGGCGAGCAGCCCGCCGTGACCATCACCCACCACCCGATCCCGAAGGGCTCCCGATGACCGACAAGACCCTCGGCGCGTACAAGCGCACGACTCCCGATCCCGACGAGACCACGGGCGAGGCTCTGGCCCGGCTGCAGGCCGAGATGACGCGGCTGCTGGACGAGGCTGACGCCGAGCTGCGAGACGAGGCGGAGGGTGGTGTCGCGGCGGCCCTGATCGAGAAGGACGCCGAGAAGCCGACCGCCGCCGACTTCGCCACAGCCGAGTTCGCGCGACACGCAGAGTCCGGTGGTGTCGGGATGCGAAAGGACGCTGGTGACCCGAACACCTGGTGCGTCGCCTACGAGAATCCGGGGTGGCGCGTCGGGATTCGATCCGACATCGAGATGGCCCGTGACGGCTGGGCCCCGGTGCGGGAGTGCCCGGACCCCGAACAGCACGACGACGCCCGGGACGATCTGCTGCGGCTTGGACGTCTCGTCCGGGAGGCGCAGCAGGACAGGGCGGGGAGCGTCCAGATCGGCGGCGTGAAGATCGCTCCGTGCGACACCTTCGGCAGGACCAATGCCGAAAACGCTGTACGGACCCGCGCGGAGAAGGCCCAGCAGGAGCGGGACCACTGGGAGCGCGAGGCGGACAACGCGAACAAGGACTTGGCGCACCTCCGCGCCGCCGGGCCCCGTCCCCTCACCCCGGACGCGATCACCGACGCGGCCATGCGCCGCGCAGTCCAGGCATGGGAAGAGACCGGCGAGCTGCGGCCCGCGATCTTCGCCGCGCTCACCACCCCGGCACGCCCCGAAGGAGCCGAGGAGATCGAGTTCCTGATCGCAGACCGCCTCGGCGGAGACGTGCCCGGGGACGTGATCCGCGTACTGGCTGACGAGATCGCCGAGCGGGCAGGTGCGACGCGCCTGTACCCCAAGGACGGTGCGGCATGAAACGCAAGGCCATCGTCTGGAAGACCACGGGCGGGTGGGCCACCCATGCCTGGGACACCGACACGACCTCCCTCGCGGAGGACATCGTCGCTGAACACCCCACCCACGCCGCCGCTCTCGCGCACGCCCTGGCCGAGGTCGGCCTGGACCGGCCCGCCGAGCACCGGGAGGCACCGTGAGCGCGCGCCGAGGATCCGATCCGACCGTTGATCGTGTCGCCGCCGCGCTCGCCGCGTACCAGCGCCCGACGAGGGAGTGGGACGAGATCAGGCCGAGCCTGCAGAGCTACTACCGGGGGCTGGCGCGTGCCGCGCTCGCCTCACTGGCCGAACTGGGCCACACCGAGCAGGACCGCGAGAAGGAGAAGAGCCGATGAGCAACGTGCGCGACGAGATCAAGGTGGGTGACCGAATCCGCTTCGCCCCGCAGCGCGGGAACCGATGGTGGAGGGTAGACGCCCGTGACGAGCGGTTCATCATCGCTTCGCAGCGCCTGACCGGCTACCACCCCGAGGGTACTCAGCAGTACACGGTCGTGGACCTCACCGGCTGGACCTTCACCTACAACGGCGTCGGCCCCGGCAAGGTCCGCTCATCCATCAACCTGCTCGGCGGCGGCTACGACATGGACGAGCCGGGCTGGGCCGACCGGATGCTCGCCGAGCTGCAGTCCGGAGAGCTCGAGCTCTCGCACCGCCGTGTGATGAGCGTGTGGGAGATCGAGGTCGAGACCCGATGACCACCGACCCGACGTCCAAGACGAGGGAGAAGGATCTACCGGACAAGCAGGGAGACCTGCTGAGCCTGTCCATGAGCGGCGGCAAGCTCTATGTCGCAGTCGAGGAGATCCGTGGGCCCCGCGTCGCTGTGGGGCCGTACAGCCCGGCCGAGATTCGGCGGGCTCTCGACGATCTCGAGCTCGAAGCAGACATCGACGCAGGATCCCGAGCGCTGTACGAAGCGATGCCGGAGCACCTGCGGACCAGCCCAGCCGGGGTTGTCATGCCGTGGGTGCTGCTGAGCGGGGAGAACCGCGCGGCGATGCGGCACCTCGCAGGTGTGGTGATCGGCGCGGTGCGACGAGGCGAGGAGGAGCGGTGACCGCCCCGGTGGGCATGTCCCACGCCGAGGTGCAGCAGCTCCGGCAGGCCGCGGTCTTCGAGGGCACCATCACCCGCGACCAGGCTCAGCGCCTCGCACAGTCCTGGCTCGAGCAGCACCACGCCCTCGCCAGGGTCCGCGAGGTCCATGCCCCGATCGATGCCGTCGACGAGCACCGCGGCGCTCGTCGGAAGGTGTGCGCGGGCTGCGGCACGGACGCGGGTGCTTGGCAGGTCTGGCCCTGCTCGACGATCCGCGCGGTCGAGGGCGGTGGAATCCGATGAGTCGTCACCGCCCCGGCACCAGGGTCCGGCTGCGCCGCGGCCGCGTCGCCCACGTCGTCGCCTCGATCGGCACGCCGGACGACGGCGCCCGCTTCACCCTCTGCGGCGTCCCCGTCCTCCTCGACGACCGGGCCGCGCTCGTCGAGGACCCGGACTGCGTCGCCTGCTACTCCCGCCCTGCCCGAAGGAGGCCCCGTGGCCCGCACACCTCATGAGGACCCGCACCCGTACGCCGGCGAGGTCGTCCCGCTGCTGTCGAAGGACTCCGAGGTCGGTGACGAGAAGCCGGCCGCGATGTTCCGCATCACCGACTGGGCCGACCGCGTCTACGGGAAGCCGTGGCGTCTCCACCGCTCCCCCGGCGTGCTGCTCTACAGCCTCCGCGCAGAGGGCCTCGGCCTCCCGATCACGGACGACAACGTCCTCCACGGCACCCTCCTGGGCCTGCCGATGCTCATCCACACCCGCGAGATCGATTGGAGCCGACTCTGATGGACCCCGAGCTCAAGAAGCACGTCAAGGACCGCCCGTTCGCGCTTTCCGCCGCCCGAATCGCCGAGGACGTCAGCAAGATGCCGATCCGGTCCGAGCAGGCCCAGGTGGCCACGACCGCGATGATCGCGTGGGCGATCCTCGACCACGCCGACGCCGTCCGCGAGCTCACCGCCACGCTCGAGCGCCAGGACGGTGACGCATGAGCACCACGATCATCTACGTCCCGAAGCCGCTTAAGTCCGTCGAGCAGGCCGAGACGCTGCCGGTGGGGACGATCGCCTACCGAACGCGGGACGACGAGGCAGGACGCCTCGTCGCGACCCTCTGCTACGACGACGAGGAGTTCGCCTACTTCTGGAAGATCGCCGGGGAGCAGTTCGGCTACGACACCGCGCACATGCTCTCGTGGGGCGGCTGGACGGTCCTCACCTTCTCCAAGGTCGAGGTCGAGCACCTCCGCGAGACCGAGGGCCGCCGCCGCGCGAAGACCCTCTACGTCACCCCGTGGGAGGACGCCCGGTGATCACCGAACAGACTCGCCGGCGGCGCCGCGGCCGCGCGATCCGAAAGCACCGCCGCGCCCGCGCGGCCATGGCCCCCTCGAACCGCCTCGCGCTCGACTGGCTCGAGGCGATCTGGGACCGGATCCGCGCCGCCGTGCGCGACGCCCTCGGCTTCGTCCAGGTCCTCGCGGCCCGGGCGACCCCGCTCCCGCTCACCCCGCGCGACGGCGCCGGCGCTCTCCGGCAGCTGCTCGAGCACGGGCGGGCGCCGAGGCGAGGGAGGAGGTGGTGAGCGATGCGAGAGATCTGTGGGTCCTGTGATCGGGTGATCAACCCCGTCACGGGCGAGTGTTCATGTTCGGACTGACGAAGGGAAGGTCCCCGTGGCCTGGTTAAGGGCGGGAGATACCGCGGCGATGGATGAGCGGGTGCTCGGCGTCGCGGAGCTCGCGGACGCTGATGAGCGGTCCGTGAACGAGGTGTTCGGCTTCGTGATGCGCCTCTTCCTGCAGGCGGCGCAGCAGGGCAGCGACTACCGGGTGTCGTTCGGCACAGCGATGGTGCTGTCCCCGCGCCACGAGTCGCTCCTCGACCTCGCCGCGAAGGCAGGGCTCCTGTCGGTCGGCGTGGAGGATGACCGGAAGGTGATCCGCCTTGTCGCCGACGAGGACTTCATGCATCTGCGCACCCGCGAGCAGATCGCGTGGGAGAACCAGCGCAAGGCCGACACCTCGGACCTGACCCTGGTGCTTCCTGTACGGGTGCGGGACGGCGATGCCTGCCGCTACTGCGGCAAGGTCGTGTCCTTCGCGATGCGCAACGGCAACCGGGCCGGCACGTACGACCACCTGATCCCCGGCCAGCGCGCCCGGAGCATCGACGAGCTGGTCGTCGCGTGCAAGGGCTGCAACTCCGGCAGGCGAGATGAGGAGGGCGGCCGCGGTTCGCGTTACCCGTTGCTTCCTCCGCCGCCCGAGAAGCAGCGCTACTACTCGACGATCACCCTGGCCTGGTTCAAGGACCAGGGCACGGTGCTCACCGATCTCGGCCTGGCGATCCCGAAGCGCCCCCGCGGCGCGAAGGACCGCAAGCCGGGCTCCCAGACCCGCCCCGACGCGCAGCCGGCCCCCACCGGCTCCGCGCGCGCAGAGAACGCGGCGACCGCACCCAGCGGCGATCAGCGGACTGCGCCCTCCCAGACACGACCCGCAGACGCGGCACCCCATGGTGACCAGCGCGCGGGGACTGCGCGGGAGACCGCTCCCTCGAACGCCCCCCAGCCCGGGCAGCCGACGCCTGCCGGCACCGTCGAGGAGGTCGCTGACGCGGCGCCGCACACCAGCGGCGAACAGCGCGCGACCACCACCTCGACGGTGCAGGCGGAGCGCCTGCCCGCCGCTGAGGTCGCATCTGAGGTCGAGCAGAAACCCGGTCCGACCAGGCGCGACGACACTTCTGCATCGCTTCCGGAAGCTGAGGCTGAAGGTTCTGGAAGTGCCGGGTCGGGACGGGTCGGGACGGGTCGGGCCGGGCAGGGCCGGCACGGGCCGGGCATGGACGGGAGCCCGCCCGGTCAGGGCGGGCGTGGCAGGAGGACGAAGCGTGGTCGGAGAAGGAGGGGCAAGCGGTGAGGGTGATGGTGGATCCCCGGGTGAACCAGTTCCTGGGGATGGTCAATGATCTGGAGGAGGCTGCTCGGGTGTTACCTCGGTGGCCGAAGCGGAAGGTCGAGGGGCCGTCGGGTGGTGGTTCGGGCTCCGCGGTGCTGGTGAACGTGTCGGGTCTCGATCTGGCGCGGGAGATCCATGCGGTGCTCGTGCCGTGGTGTGACCTCGCGGCCGAGGAGTGCGGGCTCGAGGAGCTCGACCCGGCGTGGTCGTCGTGGACGAGGACACCGTCGGGCGCCTGGGTCGCGACGGGCGGGAACACCGCCGAGGTCGCTCGGTGGCTGCGGAGCAACGCCGGCTTCGTCGTCGCCCGGGCCTGGTATGTCGACGAGATGTGGCCGGAGCTGTTCGAGCTGCGGCGGAAGGCTCGGGGGTTGATGGGTCTGTGGCGGCCGTCGAGGTCGATGCGGGATCTCGTGATCGAGGCCGCGACGTCGGGCGGGACTCTCGAGGAGATGCGGGAGGTGGCTCGTGCACGTCGAGCAGAGGGCTGAGGGTCTGGTCGTGGACCGGGAGTGGATCACGAGGATGTACGGGCTGTCGGATCGGTGGGCCAGGAGGGAGCTGCCGGTGCACGGGTACGACAGCGCGGGACGTGCTCTCCACCTGATCACGCCCGAGGTGGTGCAGCGTCTGTCGACGACGCGACCGAGGCGGCATCGGCGCGACACGCCGCGCCGGGCTGAGGGTCCTTGACGTTGGGCCACCCTTAGGCCACTCTGAGCGTGATCTTGGTGTACTGCACCCAACGGCCCGTCCGCGCTTCGCGGAGCGGGCCGTTGCCATGTCTGCCGGCGGCCGGGCCAGCCCTGCCACGCTCCTGGTCCCCTGCTCGGACCCGAGCCGCCGGCACCCCTTTCTCGCATGGTCGCGAGTCCTCGAGGAGGTGGGGTCGATGTGAGCGACGGTCTCGTCCTCCCTGCGTGGGGTGGTCGGCGGAAGAAGCAGGCGACAGAGTTCGTGCGTCGGCGCGCCGAGGCCCAGGGCTCGCCGTGCTGCATCTGCCGGCAGCCGATCGACTACTCGCTCCGCTACCCGCACCCGTCGTCGTGCTCGGTCCAGCACGTGAAGTCGCAGAGCGCGTTCCCTCACCTGAGGTGGGAGCCGTCGAACTGGGCCCCGGCCCACCTGCTGTGCAACACGGGGCTGGGGGCCGGGGATCCCGCGGACCTCGGGGTCATGTCTTCCTGATCGCCCCGGGGTGCTGCTACCTGCTCCGGGGTTCGGGGTCGAGCACCTGGTCGCGGCGCCTCGATCGGCGCGCCTAGTCATGCTCCCTCGTCTCGGCCGGCTCGGCGGCGGCCACTCCTTCTGCTGCCGAGCCGGTCAATGGACGGAGGTGGAGCGGTGCGTCGAGTGGTGCTGCTGTGCGGCCCGCCGGGTGCGGGCAAGACGACCGCGGCCCGGGCCTCGGGGCTCGAGGTGTTCGACCGGGACGACGCGGCGTGGACGACCGAGTCCCAGTTCCAGGCTGCGCTCGACGACCTCGGCCGCCGCCGGCACGCCGACGCGGTGGTGATCCGAGCGGGCGCGACGTCGTCAGCTCGGCGCCGCTGGGCGGAGCTGGTGCGCGCGACGCACGTGATGCTCGTGCTCGAGCCGGCCGAGGTGTCGGCTGCTCGGGTCCGAGCTCGTGGCCGGGACGACATGGTCCGGACGCTCGCGGGCATCAACCGCTGGTGGACCGCCTTCGATCACGACGACTCAGCGCCGCGCTTCGTCTCCTGGAGCGTCCTGGACGAGCCAGACGATCTGGGCCTGATGACCTAAGCCAAGCTGTGACCTGACCCACGCGTGCATGCATAGTCATGCAGGGGGGTGCCGGAAGATCCGGCGCCCCGCCTCCCGGCCGGGGACCGCCGCGACCGGCCTCTCCCCCCGGAGGGCGTGAGGGGGTATGCCTGGTCATGCGTGACCATGCAGGAATGTGGACCCGGGCAGGGAGGTGATCGTGGTGCACGATCGGCTGCCGATCCGAGCGCTCGCCGCCGAGGGGACTCCGATCCGGGCGATCGCTCGGAATCTGGGGGTCTCGCGGAACACGGTGCGCCGTGCTCTGGATCCGTCTCGGCCGGTGGTCTACCGGCGGGATGCGATGGACCGGCTCGACGAGCTCGAGCCGCTGATCCGTGAGTCTCTCGATGCCTACCCGCGGATGCCGGCGACCGGTGTGGCGCGGAGGATCCGCTACTCGGGCCCGATGTCGGCGTTCACCGCTCGTGTCCGGCATGTTCGACGGGAGGTGCTGAATGGAGGCCCCCGAGCACCTGTCTGACGACGTCCGAGCGATCTGGGACGAGGTCATGGGGCGCATGCCCGAGGGCCGTTCGGTGGACGCTACTCGGTTCGAGGTGTACTGCACCCAGGTGCACGCCTTCCGCAAGGCCGCCGAGGACGTCCAGGAGAACGGTGTGCGCATCGAGGATGCGACCGGGCGGATGGTCCGGAACCCCTCGATCAGCACGCTCCAGGACATGACGAAGCAGCTGAACACGTGGGGTGCTGAGTTCGCGCCGCCGAACAGCATGCCGAAGCGGCGTCGGGGCACGATGTACGACGCGACCTGCAAGTCTGTGGCCGCGGCGGAGCATCTGAAGGGGCGCGCCGAGTACGCCGGCACGATCGAGGCGGTGAAGACGCTCGCGTGGCTGATCGACGAGGCGCAGCGCTCTGGGCTCCACGCGATGCAGTCCGCGGCCTACGGCACGATCCCGTCCTACCTCAAGGGCTGCGCCGCGTTGCAGGTGACACCAGCGACCCCGCCATCTGAGGCGACGAAGAAGCCCGCGAAGAAGGGCGGGCGCGCGTCGTCGATGCGGATCGTGAAGGACTCGGCGTGACCGCCGTGCTCGACCGGCCGACGGTGCCGCTCCACGAGATCAACGTGGGCGCCGAGTACCGTGCCGCGGTCGGCGGCCCGCCGGCGGACGGGAAGCGCTACGGCTCGACCGAGCCCCGCATCGTCACGCCGCCGAAGCGTCAGCTGACCCCGGCGACGTCGTGGGGCTTCCGCGTGATCGAGTTCGCGACCGACGTGCTGCGGGTGCACCTGTACCCGTGGCAGCGGTCGTTCGTGATCCGGCTGCTGGAGCGGAACGAGGACGGGTCGCTGCGGTTCCAGACCGCGGTGCTGCTCGTCGGTCGGCAGAACGGCAAGAGCACCATCTCGAAGGTCCTCGCGCTGTGGTTCATGCTCGAGATGGAGTGGCCGCTGGTGCTCGGCACCGCGCAGGACCTCGAGACGGCGGAGGAGATCTGGGAGGACGCGGTCAACCTCCTCCTGGAGGAGACCGAGGACGAGGACGACGACCTCTCCGACCTCGTCGCGAACGTCATCCGGGTCAACGGCAAGAAGACCCTGGTGCTCGAGAACGGCTCCCGCTACAAGGTGAAGGCCGCGTCCCGCTCTGCCGGCCGTGGCCTCTCCGGGAACCTGATCATGCTCGACGAGCTGCGCGAGCAGAAGAACTGGGCGGCCTGGGGCGCGATCACCAAGACGACCCAGGCGCAGGACTACGCGCTCGTGCTCGGCCTGTCCAACGCGGGCGACGCCCTCTCCGTCGTCCTCTCGTACCTCCGGAAGATGGCGCACGCCGTCGTCGGCGACCCGGACGGCCTGAACAAGGTCCTGCCCGTCGCCGGCCCGACTGAGCTCGACATCGAGGCCTCGCTCGAGCACGACGACGAGCTCTACGAGGACGACGACCCGGAGGACTGGGAGCAGGACGAGGAGACGCTGTTCCTCGCCGAGTACTCCGCGACGCCGGGCATCGACCGCCGCGACCGCGACGGCTGGGCCCAGTCGAACCCCCTCCTCGGCTACCGCATCCGGGAGAAGAAGCTCGCCTCCGACTGCCGCACCGACCCCGAGTGGGTGTTCCGCACCGAGGTGCTCTGCCAGTGGCCCGACGGCACCGTCGACGGGGTCTTCCCGCCCGGGACGTGGGAGGAGACCACCAACGAGCCGGAGACGCTGCCGGACGGCACCCAGCAGGTCGCCGACGCGGACCGCCTCGTCGGCCCCGTCTGGGTCGGCCTGGACAAGTCCGCCGACCGCTCCCAGACCTGGATCACGTTCGCCGGCACCCGCGCCGACGGCGTCGCCCAGGTCGAGGTCCGCGCGGTCCGCCACGGCGACGACTGGGTGAAGGACTGGCTCCTCACCCACGAGTGGCGGCCCCGCTTCCAGGCCGTCACCGGCCAGACCAAGGGCGCCCCGATCTCCGGGCTGCTCAAGGACTTCGACGAGGACCCCAGCTTCGACATCCCCGTGGAGCCCTGGCAGGGCGGCGACTTGCTGATCGCACACGGCCAGGCCTTCGAGGACGTCCGCGACGGCAAGGCCCGCCACAACAAGCAGCCCCCGCTCGACAACGCTGCGGCGCTCGCCGAGCGGAAGGAGCTCGGCGACGGCTGGGTCATCGACCGCAAGCGCTCGCCGGTTGACGTCGCGCCGCTGATCGCGTGGATCGGCGCGCTGTGGCTGATGAAGAAGCGGGTCCAGGAGACACCGCCGCCGCCGGCGGCGCTCGCGCTCGACGACGCGGCACTCGCCGAGGTCGGCGATCGGTGGGAGCCGGCCGACGACCTGAACACGATCGGATTCTGAGAGGAGGTGGAGCGTGACGGTTCCGCAGACGGAGAAGGGCTACGCCTCGACGAGCAACTCGTGGTGGTCGGCGATCGACGACCTCGAGGAGACGCCGGAGCTGATCTGGCCGAAGAACCTCGAGGTGTACGACCGGATGCGTCGCCAGGACGCGCAGGTGATCTCGGTGCTCCGCGCTGTGACGCTCCCGATCCGGCGCACGGAGTGGCGGATCGATCCGAACGGCGCCCGGCCTGAGGTGGTGCAGCTGATCGCCGACGACCTCGGCCTGCAGGTGCAGGGCGAGCCGGCGCGTCCGGTGGTCCGCACCAGGGACCGCTTCGCGTGGTCGGAGCATCTCCGCCTCGCGCTGCTGATGCTGGTGTTCGGGCACTCCCCGTTCGAACAGGTCTACCGGCTAGACGAGCAGGGCCGGGCGCGGCTGCGGAAGCTGGGCTGGCGCCCGCCCCGCACCATCTCGAAGGTCGACGTCGCCGCCGATGGCGGCCTGATCGCACTCGAGCAGCACGGCCTCGGCAACCGCCGCACCGACCCCCGCATGGGCATCGAGCGGCTCGTGGTCTACGTCAACGACCGCGAGGGCGGGAACTGGCTCGGCTCGTCGCTGCTCCGCCCGGCGTACAAGTTCTGGATGCTGAAGGACCGGCTGCTGCGGGTCCAGGCGCAGACCGTCGACCGCAACGGCATGGGCATCCCCGTCTACGAGGGCGCGGAGCCGCCCGTGATGGGCACCCTCGCCGAGCGCGAGGACTGGGCGAAGAAGGACGTGACCGCGGGCCTGCAGATCGCGAAGGCGGTCCGGTCGGGGAACAACGCGGGAGCATCGATCCCTCACGGGGCGAAGCTGACCCTCGCCGGGGTGTCCGGTGCGCTGCCCGACGCGGACAAGCCGATCCGCTACTACGACGAGCAGATCGCCCGCGCCGTGCTCGCGAACTTCCTCAACCTCGGCGGCGACAACTCGACGGGCTCCTACGCGCTCGGCGAGACGTTCGCGGACTTCTTCACCCTCTCGCTGCAGACCGTCGCCCAGGACATCGCGTCCGTCGCGACGCAGCACATCGTCGAGGACCTCGTCGATCTGAACTGGGGCGAGCAGGAGCCCGCCCCGCGGATCGTGTTCGACGAGATCGGGTCCCGCCACCCCGCGACGGCGGAGGGGATCCGGGCGCTCATCGAGTGCGGTGCGCTCACCGCCGACGACAAGCTCGAGCAGCACATCCGCACGATGTACTCCTTCCCGCCGGCCGACGCCGACACCGCGCGCGAGTACAAGCCCGCTCCGACCCCTGAGGAGGGGACATGACCGACACCCGCCGCACCCCGCCCCTCCCGCGCTCCGAGCGCTGGTTCCGTATGGCGTCCGACGAGGAGACCCGCACCGCGCAGGTCTACCTCTACGACGCCATCGGAGGATGGTTCGGGGTCACCGCGAAGGACTTCGTCCGCGACTGGACCGCGCTCGACTCCGACCGCATCGATCTGTTCATCAACTCGCCCGGCGGTGACGTCTTCGACGCGATGGCGATCCTGAACGTCATCCGCCGCACCGAGGCCACCGTCGTCGCACACGTCGACGGGATCGCCGCCTCAGCAGCCTCGTTCATCGCGATGGGGGCCGACGAGGTCGTGATGGGCCGCAACAGCGAGCTGATGATCCACGACGCCTCCGGCCTCTGCTGGGGCCCCGCCGAGGACATGCAGAAGATGGCCGACGATCTCACGCGCGTCAGCGAGAACATCGCCTCGATCTATGCCGAGAAGGCCGGCGGCGAACCTGCCACCTGGCGCGAGGCGATGCTCGCCGAGACCTGGTACTCGGCCGAGGAAGCCGTCACCGCGGGTCTCGCCGACCGCGTCGACTCCGACCGCGACAAGTCCGACGTGAAGAACAGCCTGGACCTGTCGATCTTCGCCCATGCCGGCCGCGCCGACGCCCCCGCACCGCCGCTCGGCCTCGCCGCCAGCGCCGTTCAGCGTGATGGCGGGGCGTCCGTTCTCGGGCATCCGTATCACCACGACTTCGCCGCGGCGCTCGCCGACGGCGACCACAAGCCTCCGGCCGAGCCGGTGGAACCCACCCACACCCAGAAGGAAGGACCCGACCCCATGTCGGACACCATCAAGAAGGGGCTGATCGACCGGCTCGGCATCACCGACGCCGACGCGACCGAGGACACGATCCTCGCGGCCGTCGACGAGGCGCTCGCCGAGCGTGCCGAGCCCGCGCCCCGCTTCTCCCCGCCCGAGGGCACCGTGCTCATGGACGCCGACCAGGTCGAGCAGCTGCGTGCTGACGCCCGGGCCGGCGCCGAGGCCCGCGCCCAGCAGATCTCCGACCGCCGCGCCGGCGTCGTCGATGCCGCGATCCAGGACGGCCGGGTCGCTCCGGCGCGCCGGGATCACTGGCTCGCGCAGCTGGCCGCCGACGAGGAGGGCGCCACCGAGGTGCTCGACTCCCTGGCTCCCGGCACGATCCCGATGGCGCCCGCGGGCTTCACGGGCGGTGTCGACGAGTCGACCGACGAGGACGCCGTGTACGCGAAGTACTGGCCCACCACCGAGAAGGAGGCCTGAGCATGGCCGACTACCTGCCCCAGTTCAGCCCCGGCGACTCCGTCACGTTCACCGCCTCGGCGGACGTGACCGGTGGCCGCCTGGTCGAGATCACCGGCGACCGCACCGTCGCCCACGCCGGCGAGGCGTCCGCGAAGGTCGCCGGCGTCGCGGGCTTCGACGCCGCCGAGGGTGAGCTCGTCACCGTCTACTCCGGTGCCGTGCAGCGTCCGATCGCTGCCGGCGCGATCGCGGCGGGTGATCGGGTCGCGGCTGCCGCCGACGGCAAGGTCGCGACCGCCGAGTCCGGCACGATCGGCCTCGCGCTCGCGGCGGCCGCTGATGGCGAGACCGCCTCGGTCCGCTTCCACCTCGCCTGAAAGGAGGGCTCATCGTGGCCTACAGCTACCCCGGCGCTCCGGTGAAGGTCGGTTCCGACCTCACCACCACGGAGATCCACCACCTGATGAAGACCCCGTCGCTCCTGCGGAAGCGGCTGGCGACCATCCTCGACCACAAGTTCATCGCGGACTACCTCCTCGCGGGCCGCTTCACCGCCGAGGGCGGCGCGATCCTGTACGAGACCGGCGAGGAGATCTTCCCCGCCGACTCCCCGGAGGCGATCGCTCCCGGTGGCGAGTACCCGAAGACGGTCATGACCACGGGCGAGCTCGCCTCGGCGAAGACCCGCAAGACGGGTCTCGCTTCCGACGTGACCGACGAGGCGATCAGCCGCCTGCTGATCAACCCCGTCGACCGCGGCCTGCGGAAGATCGCCAACGGCATGATCCGCGACATCGACGGCACCGCCCTCGGCGTGATCGCCTCGAAGGTCGCCCAGACCTTCGCCGCGACCGCGCAGTGGACCAGCGGCGAGGCGATCGTGGACACCGTGCTGTCCGCGAAGGCGAAGGCCGAGGAGGACCACATCGAGGAGAGCTTCGACTACTCCGTCGTGGCGCTGAAGCCGACCCAGTTCGCGAAGGTCGCCGCGTCGCTCATCAAGAGCGACCTGGTGCCCCGCGAGTCCGGGAACTTCGTCCTCTCGGGCGTGATCCCGGACTACCTGGGCCTCACCTGGGTGACGTCCCAGCACGTGCCCTTCTCGGACCCGATCCTCGTGGACCGGGACCAGCTCGGCGGCATGGCCGACGAGAAGATCACCTCCCCCGGCTACGTCGGCTACGACGGCCTCGAGGTGAAGTCGATCCGCAAGGACGAGCGCGACATGTACACCGTCCAGGCCCGCCGCATCACCGTCCCGGTGGTGCTCGAGCCCAACGCAGGTATCCGCATCACCGGAACGGGAGTCTGATCATCATGGCGAAGCAGATCAAGGTCATCGCGGCGTGCGTCGTCGTGAACGTCTCCGGGCAGGAGCGCTACCTCTACAAGGGCGCGGTGCTGCCGTCCGGCGTCGACCGCAAGGACGTGACCCGGCTGAAGAACAACGGCCTGATCGCCGAGGTCGAGGTGCCCGAAGCGGACTCGCCGCAGGACCTCGCCGAGGCCGACGCGAAGGCCGCCGCCGACAAGGCTGCCGCCGAGCGCGCGGCCGCCGAGAAGGCCGCCGCGGAGAAGCCGGCGGCCGAGAAGGCGGCCGCACGCGGCGGCGCCGCGAAGTGACCGGGAGGGGGCGTCATGGCTGAGCTCGATCCGTGGGCCACGCCCGACCAGGTGTCGGCGCCGTGGCGTCCCCTCTCCCCCGCGGAGAAGCAGCGCGCCGAGGCGCTGATCGGATCGGTGTCTCGTGACATCGATCGGCGGTGGCCGGCGCTGCGCACGCGGGTCGCCGCGGGGACCGTGAGCGCCGCCGATGTCGCCGACGTGGTGACGTGGCTGGTGCTCCCGGTCCTCGGTGGCCCGCCGACGCCGGGCGCGAAGTCGTGGCAGGTGACCTCCGGGTCCGAGTCGCGATCGATCACCCTCGACCAGGCGGGCAACCCGCGGGACCCGTGGGTGTACGCGCCGTGGATGCTGGACATCCTCGACGGCTCGGCGTCGGCCCGGCAGGCGACCCCTCTGGGGAGCTTCCCGGATCCGGGCCCGTTCGAGGGCCTGTTCCCGGAGTGGCCGGAGGGTCGACGATGAGCTGGTTCGACGGCGACATCCACGGGGAGACGCTCACGGTCCACCAGGTCGCGACCGGCCGCCCGGACGCGAACGGGCGCGCGACCGGGACGCCCGTCGACACGCTGCTCACCGGCTACTCGGTGGTGCCGGTCGGGTCGACCGAGTCGGTCGGGAACGAGAAGGTGATCACGGCCCGCTACCGGGTCTCGGGTCCGCTCACGGACGTGGTCGAGGCGCACGACAGGGTCACCTGGCGCGGCACCGAGTACCAGGTCGATGGGCACCCTCAGCTGTTCGTCGGCGCGTTCCCGCACACCGAGTTCTTCCTCAAGCTCGATCGGGGGTGATGGCGTGGACGTGCGAAGGATCGTGCAGCAGGCGTCGCAGACCCCGGCGGTGCGCCGGCGGCTCAGGGCGCGGGCGACTCAGGTCGCGGCGCGGGCGAAGGCGACGGCGGCCCGTCAGGGTCTCCGGCAGCTCTCGGCCGACATCCGGGTCGAGGAGGGCACTCGCCCGGGCACGAAGGCACAGGGGTTCCAGCGGCCCTACGCGCGGGTCGTCGCGCCGGGCGCCGCGAAGTACGAGCGGGGCACCTCCCGGTTCGACAAGTACCGACTGATGCTCCGGGCGGCACGGGCGGTGAGCTCGCGATGACGAAGATCATCGGCGCGTGGCCGAACACCACGCGGCTCCTCATCGCCTACCTCTCGGACCGCACGGGGCTGCCGGTCTACTCCCGCCGTCCCGATGACGGCTGGCAGTCGGTCGCTCCGTGCATCTGGGTCGACCGGCTCCCCGGTCCGCCCTCGGACGGCTTCTCGAAGACGTACACCTTCGACGTGGAGGCGTTCCACGACGACCTCGACGAGCTGAACTCCCTGGTCCAGATGCTCGAGGTGTACATGTTCACCCTCCCGTCCGAGTCGGACACCACCGCGCACGTCGACGACGTGCAGTGCACGGCCGAGTTCGCGGACGTCCCCGCGGACGACGTCGACCTCGAGCGGCAGGTCGGAACATTCGACATCACCGTCCGCCCGCACCCGCTCCCGCAGTAGACCCACCTCAGCGCGCCCCTGCCCGGGCGCCCCGGCCCGTCACGATCCCCGTGGCGGGCTTCTTCACGTGGAAGGAACCCCTGTCATGGCATTCGTGACCGACAACATCGAGACCGACAACCGGCTCGTCCTCAAGCACGGCAACAAGATCCTGGCGCTCGCCGACTACGACCAGCCTCCGGTCGAGGAGCTCTTCACCTCGGAGGGTGAGCCGACTCCGCTGCCGGCCTACTTCCGGCAGATGGGCTACGTCACCACCGACGGCGTGACCCAGGGCAACGACGTCTCCTCGACCGACACCAACATGGACCAGGACGTCGAGCCGGTCCGGTCGGACATCGAGTCGATCGCCCGCACCCTCGCCGCGACGTTCGGTGAGGCGAACGCCTGGGTGAACGGCCTGTACCACGGCCTGCCCGTCTCCGAGTGGCCCGAGTCGAAGTCCGCGGCCTGGGACTACAGCTTCGGCGAGGTGTCCGATCCGCCGTTCTACCGGCTGCTGATGCTGACCCAGGACGGCACGGGCTCGCAGACGAAGTACCGCGTCGAGCAGGCCTACCGCGCGAAGGTCACCAACCTCGGAGAGCGGACCCTGTCCCGCGCCGACGCGGAGGGCTTCCAGTTCACGTTCGGGCTCTACAAGGACCCGGCCACGAACCTCACCTACCGCCGCGCGCAGAACGGCCCGTTCTACCTGCCCGCGGAGCCCCCGGTCGGCGGCTGACGCCCCCGGCTCCCCTGATCGTCGGCGCGCGTCGTTCGCTGGTGCGGCGCGCGCCGACTCTTCAACCAGCACACCAGCATCCCGGAGGTATCCAGCATGTCGAAGAAGAACAACCGCAAGCGCTACCGCCTCGAGGAGGTCCGGCCCGCCTACGAGGAGGCGGTCGGCACCGAGGGCGGCACCGTCGAGTTCGAGGGCAAGAACGAGAAGATCTACACCTTCCCGCACCCCCTCTTCATGAACGACGAGCAGCAGGAAGCGATGGACGACGCGTCCTCGAAGTACGAGATCTGCGAGGTGCTGCTCGGCGACCAGTACGAGGAGTTCGTCGCCGACGGCAACAGCCTCGATGACCTGGGGATGCTGTTCGGCGTGATCTCCCGTGAGTCGCAGGAAAAAGCCCAGAAGGTGCGGCTTACTCGGCACTGAGCCTCCTCGGGGATCACCCCGAGGCGGTGGAGGCGTCCCTCCTCCAGGCGTACGCGCCGAGGGACCCTCTGCGCGAGTACTTCCAGGGGCGGGTGTCTCTGCGTCAGCTGCGGCTGATGATCGAGCACCTGCCCCTGACCGCACCGGCATACCGCGCCGAAGCCGGCCACGGCTGGACCGACGAGACGCTCCTGTCGTGGGACGTCTCGTCCCAGCTGCGGGTCCTCAACGCCGCTCTCGCGAACATGTTCCGCGAGAAGGGTGCCCCGCCCGTCAAGCCCGAGCTCCTGCCCGCTCCCGGGATGGACGGCGGCTACTCCGACGGGGACGTGCTCGACGAGGTCGAGCAGCAGGAGATCAGCTCCAACCTGGAGCGCTTGTGGGGCCCCTGAGCTTCGCCACAACTTCATAGAGAGGGGGCGGCGATGGCGCGCTCGGATGCCGCATGGGTGGATGTTCTCCCGCAGATGAAGGGCTTCGCCGCCCCCCTCATGAAGGGTGTCAAGGACGCCTCGAAGAAGGCCGGCACCGAGGGTGGCCGGGCGCTCGTCGACGGCATCAACTCCGAGACGAAGAAGGCCGACGTCTCCCCCGTCGTGCAGGAGCTCGAGAAGGTCGAGCGCGCCGCGAAGAAGGCCGCGGACGAGCAGGCCACCGCAGCGCGGAAGGCCGCCTCCGAGGTCGGGAAGTCCCAGACCCGCATCATCGACGCCCGCGACAAGGAGCGCTCCGCCGCGGCGAACGTCGAGCGCGCCGAGGCGGACCTCGAGAAGCGCCGTTCGACAGCCGCGTCGAAGAGCGCCGAAGTCGAGCGGGCCGAGCGCGACATCGCCGCGCGCCGCGCGAGCGGAGAAGCATCCACCGACGAGCTCGCGAAGGCAGAGCTGGACCTCGCCGGCAAGCGCGCGGACTCCGCGAAGGCCGACGCCGAGGTCACCGCATCGACCGCGAAGCTCGAGGGCGCCCGCTCGAAGCTTGGCCAGGCCACCGAGAAGGTCGAGAACGAAGACATCGCGCTGCGCGCCGCGATCACCGAATCGAAGGTCGCGCACCAGGAAGCGCGCGACGCCGCCGCCGACCACGCCCATGCCCAGGACGACCTCGCCCGCGAGACCGGCCAGGCCGCGCAGGAGGCCGAGAAGGCGCTCCCCGCGTGGAAGCGGCTCTGGTCCGGCATGGACGGCACCGGCGGTCTGAAGAAGCAGATCGTCAACGGCATGAAGGGCATCGGCCGAGAGGTCGAAAAGGAAGCCGAGCGGATCCGGTCCCGTGGAGACGCGCTCCTCGGCGGCATCGGGAAGGGCGTGAAGTGGGGCGCCGCGGGTCTCGCCGCCGGCGGCGCCGCGTTCCTCGGCGGCGCAGCGATCGGCGGCTTCAACCGCCTCGCCGACATCGAGGACGCTCGGGCATCGCTCGAGGGCCTGCAGATGTCCGGCGCCGAGGTCGACAAGGTGATGGAGTCGGCGCTCGCCTCGGTGAAGGGCACCGCGTTCGGGATGGGCGAGGCCGCTTCCACGGCCGCGACGATGACGGCCGCCGGCATCAAGCCGGGCGAGGACCTCACCAAGACGCTCTCGCTCGTCGCGGACTCCGCCACGATCGCGAAGCGCGACATCGGCGACATGGGCCTGATCTGGTCGTCCGTCGCGTCCAAGGGGAAGCTCCAGGGCGACGACGCGATGCAGCTCCTCTCCTCCGGCATCCCCATCTGGGACATGGTCGGAGAGGTCATCGGCAAGACCTCCGCCGAGGCCCAGGAGCTCGGGTCCAAGGGCGAGATCGGTTTCGACATCTTCGCCGAGGCGATGGAGACCCGCCTGGGCGGCGCAGCCCAGAAGTCCGGAGAGACCGTCCGCGGCTCCTTCGCGAATCTGAAGGCCGCGGTGTCTCGCCTCGGAGCGTCCGCGCTCGAGGACTTCTACCCCCTGATCGCCCCGGCGCTGCGCGGCGTGACCGCGTTCGTCGACGGGATCGGCGAGAAGGTCACCCCCTACATCGAGACGTTCTCCCAGGGCGTTCGCGGGGTCTACGACCTGCTGGTCAACGGGGACTTCACCGGCGCGCTCACCGAGGCGTTCGGCTGGGAGGAGGACTCCGCCGCCGTCGACTTCCTGTTCCGGGTCCGGGACGGGGTCAAGGGCATCTGGGACCTCGTCGTCGGCGGGGACTTCACCGGTGCGCTCCGTGACGCGTTCGGCTGGGAGGAGGACCACCCCGCAGTCGGGGCGCTCCTCATGCTGCGCGACGCCGCGATCGAGGTCGGCGGCTGGCTGCGCGACAACCTGATCCCGATCCTGTCCGGCGTCGGCGGGTTCCTGCTCTACCTCGGCGGGACCGCGGTCGTCGGCGCGATCATGTCGCTCGGTGGCGTGATCTCCGGAGCGCTCGCCGCGATCGGCTGGATCCCCCTGGCGATCGGCGCCGCGGTCGGCGTGCTGACGTGGTTCTTCACCGAGACCGAGCTCGGCGCGCAGGTGCTGCAGACGGCGTGGGAGGGCATCCAGATCGCGATCGGCGCGGTCACGGAGTGGTTCACCACCACGGCGCTGCCCGTGATCGTCGCGGGCTTCGAGTGGCTGCAGGAGGCCGTCGGCGCCGTCGGGGAGTGGTTCTCGACGACGCTCTGGCCTGCGCTGCAGACCGGGTGGGATGTCCTCTCGGCCGTCGCCGGCGAGGTGATCCCGGTCGTGGTCCAGTGGGTCCAGACGCTCGGCGACTACTGGTCGCAGATCGTGATGGGCGTCGTCGTCCCCGCGATCCAGCAGCTCGTCGGCTACATCCGCGACGAGATGTTCCCGATCGTCGAGCGGCTCTGGACCGACTACGTGCAGCCCGTTTTCGGCGCGATCGGTGCGTTCATCGTCTACGCCTGGCAGTCCGTGATCAAGCCTGCCCTGGGCGAGTTCTTCGGCTTCCTGACGAACACCCTGGCGCCGAACATCGTGTGGCTCTGGCAGAGCGTCGTCTCGCCGGCGTTCACCACCATCGGGGCGATCATCTCGTGGGCCTGGAATTCCGTGATCTTCCCGGCGCTCGACGCCCTGAAGTGGTTCCTGACCGCGATCGTCGGTCCGACGATCGTGTGGCTGTGGCAGAACGTCGTGGTCCCGGCATGGAGCGGTATCTCCTGGGCGATCGACACGGCGTGGAAGGTCATCAAGGTGATCTTCTCGATCATCGACTGGACCGTGCGGAACGTCGTCGGCCCGGTGTTCTCGTGGCTGTACGAGTCGATCATCAAGCCGGTCTGGAAGAACGTGCAGGACGTCCTCGACAAGGGCTGGGTCTTCGTGCGGGACAAGGTCTTCACGCCGCTGAAGAACTTCGTCTCCAACGACGTCGCGCCGGGCTTCGAGAAGGGCGTCGAGGCGATCGGCACGGCCTGGGACAAGCTGAAGGGCTTCGCTGCGAAGCCGGTCCGGTTCGTGATCGAGGACGTGATTAACAAGTCCGTCATCGATCCGTTCAACAAGGTCGGCGCGTGGTTCGACCCGAACTACGAGGATGTGAAGCATCTGGAGATGCCCGCGGCCCTCAAGGGGTACACCACGGGCGGCATCCTGCCGGGGCAGTCGTCCTGGCGGGATGGTGATGATCAGCTGATCGCTGCTCGCCGTGGTGAGGGTGTGCTCGTGTCGGAGGGGCTGCGGGACCGTGAGTCCCAGTCGCTGTTCCTCCGCGCGAACCACGAGGCTCGCACGTCGGGCAGGTCGTTCGCGGACTTCGTCTCCGGCTTCGCCGGCGGTGGTCTGGTGAAGCTGGGCATGCCGTTCCGTGGCTCGTTCCCTCGCGGGGATGGGTTCGGGGCGCGCAGCGGCCGGCACAAGGGCATCGACTGGCCCATGCCGTCGGGCACGAGCCTCGTCGCTGTGGCTCCTGGGTCCGCGTCCCGGACCCGGAACTCGGCGGCGGGCAACAAGCTCGAGCTCTCCGTCGGGAACGGGCTCACGGCTGGCTATCACCACCTATCCTCGTTCGCGGTCCCCTCGGGGGCGGCGGTCGACGCGGGGCAGGTGATCGGCTACGCCGGCTCGACCGGCCGCAGCTCCGGCCCGCATCTCCACTTCTCGCTCCGCAAGGACGGGAAGTACGTCGACCCGCTGCCCTACCTGGGTGCGGGCGGCGCGGCGGGCAGCGGCGAAGACGGCGGATGGTGGAACCCGTTCGCTGGCCTGTGGGACTCCATCAAGGAGACCGTCCGGGCCGGCGTCGGCGACTCCCTGTGGGGCGACGTCCTCTTCGGGATGCCGAAGAAGCTGATCGGCTCCGCGCTCGACTGGGCGACCGGGAAGCTCGGTGAGATCGGCGACTGGGCCTCGGACCAGGTCGACACCACTGTCGCCGGGGTGAAGGCCACGCGCTGGACCCCGACCGCGACTCGGGCGCTGACGATGGAGGGCGCGTTCTCCGGAGCGAACCTCCAGGCGCTGCTCCGCCGCATGAACCAGGAGTCCGGCTTCGACCCCCGAGCCGTGAACAACTGGGACAGCAACGCGAAGCGCGGCACCCCGTCGAAGGGGCTGATGCAGGTTATCGGCCCGACGTTCCGTGCCTACGCCCGACCGGGCTACGACAAGGACATCTTCGACCCTCTGTCGAACATCCTCGCGTCGATCCGGTACACCCGCGCCACCTACCCCTCCCTCGCGGCGGGGTGGAACCGGCGCGGCGGCTACGCGCACGGCGGTCTCGTCGGCGGGATCGAGCCCCTGGTCTACGACGAGGGCGGCTGGCTCAAGCCCGGCCTGTCCCTCGTCCACAACAAGTCCGGGGTGCCCGAGCCGGTGTTCACCGGCAAGCAGGGCCAGAGCATCATCCAGATGCTCGAGGCCGGCGGCACCGGCGGCCCGTCCGTGACGGTGCCGATCACCGCGACGCAGCTCTCCGACGCAGACGTGGACCGTCTGGCCGACGAGATCATGCGCCGCGTCGCCATGGAACTCGAGAGCGTGTGAGGAGGCCCCGATGATCCAGAAGGTCCTCCTCACGAACTCGCGGGGCGACATCGTCTTGGCGGCGTCGTCCCGCGAGCTCGACCACCGCAACGAGTTCTGGGTCGACGGCACCCCCACCGGCTGGTACGGCGGGTTCTCGATGCGGGGAGAGAACGAGGAGCGGCTCGGCCACGGCTCGTTCCCCACGCCCCGCACCCGCTCCGCCCGCACCCTCGAGGTGAAGGCGAAGATCAAGCTCGACTCCTGGGACCACGCGAACTACGTGAAGCGGCAGCTGTCCGCTGCGCTCGCCGATGGTGAGTCGGGAGAGCTCACGGTCGAGGAGACCGGGGTGCCGGCGCTGACGACCGTCGTGGAGCGCACCGGCGAGGTGCTGACCGCTCGGACCTCGCCGTCGGCGTTCACGGTCTCGATCCCGCTGACGGCCCCGGACCCGGAGCTGTACACGCCGTGGCGGGAGACGTACCTGCATCCGGCAGGGGCGGGGGTCGGGTTCGACTTCGCCCCCTTCTCGAGGGGTGGGGTGATCTCGTTCGGCACGGCGGTGGCGACGGACGACTGGATCTGGAACGACGGGAACACCGCGTCTCCCCCACAGTTCACGGTGTGGTCGGCCTCGCCGGGGTTCGCCATCGGGGTCGGCGACAAGCGCGTCACCTACCCGTGGCCCACGTTCATGGACATCCCGGTGACCGTCGACATGGCCGGCGCGGTCACGGTCGGCGGCGTGGACCAGTCGCACCTCCTCGGTGAGCGGGGCTGGGCGTCCGTTCCGCCGCGGTCGATCGAGTCCGTGCACTTCAGCTTCCTGCAGGGCGGCACCGGCTGGGCGATCGTCCGCCACCGCGACATCAACGTCTGAGAGAGGAGCACGCAATGGCTGTGCATCCCTGGCCGAAGGCCCCCATCAAGCTCGGCGAGCAGCCTGCTCCCGAGGTCGTCGACATCCTGCAGGGCACCTCCCCGGCGGAGCTGCAGCGGATCATCGGCGCGAACTGGCACACCAGCGGGATCAAGCCGACGGGCGGCGTGACCGTGAAGGGCACGTCGAGCATGGCGTACCTCGTCACGGCGGGGTCCGTGGTGCTGAAGACCGCGGCGGGGCTCGGCCTCGAGTACGCGGTCGAGCAGCAGACGGTGAACACCCTCCCCGCCCCGGCGACGGGGACGCGCGAGGACCGGATCGTGATGGACCGGGACGGGCTGGTGTACGTGACGCAGGGCGCCGCTCCGGGCGGCGGCATCACCCTCGGCCTGTTCGTCGTCCCCGCGGGGATCGCCGCGACGACGTCGGCGCAGCAGTCCGTCGACCGGAACTTCGCGGTCCCGGCCGGAGGGTCGCTGGGGCTGCTGCACCAGTTCCATGATCCGGCGAACGCGATCAAGGGAAACGTCTCCCCGATCACGCTGGGGGTGGGCCGCACCCGCCCGCTGCCGTCCGACTCCTGGGTGCGGTTCGACATGACGCACTGCCTCTCCGCGATTCAGGAGGGCACGACTGATCAGCCGTCGGCGGCGATCCGGTGGCGGGTCTACATCGACGACGTCCTCGAGCTCGCGTTCACGACGCGCGTCACCCGCGCCGCGCCGCAGACGAACTTCATGAGCTTCACGAAGCAGCTGTCCGAGGGTGTTCACAAGGTCCACTACATCCAGGACCAGATCGAGGGGCTGTCCGGGCCGGGCTGGATGCACCACAAGGGCACGAACCAGGGCTACCCCGGCAACAGGTTCGAGGTCTGGCATGTCGGGGTGGCGCAGTGACCTGGGTCGCTCACCTGGTGCGCACGATGGACGGCCGGAAGGGCGCGCAGCTCGACCTCGCGGCGCCCGGCAGCTGGTCCATCCCTCTCAACGGCATCGAGGACTTCTCGGTCGCGACCTCGAAGACCCAGCTGCGCCGGCTCGAGCGGGAGTGGTGGTCGCACATGCGCACGAGCGTCGCGGTGTCCTGGCAGCACGAGGACGGCACGCTCGACGCCTGGGTAGCGGGTCCGGTCATGGGCCCTCCCGCGGAGTCGGAGACGACCGCGACCCTCGCCTGCCGAGGGATCGGCGCCGTGCTCGAGAAGCGCGTCGTCCTCGCCCAGGAGCCGGTCGCGTCGCCGAACGATCCGCAGATCGCGCTGATGAAGTCGGTGGTGTCCCTGACCGGGATGTCGCTCGGCACGATCGCGCAGGAGGTCGTGAAGCACGCAGTCGCGAAGGTCGGCGGGACGCTCCCGATCGTCTACGGCACCCCGCGGGAGACCGGCGCGACCCTGAACCGCCGCAACTACGAGGGCTTCAACCTCTCGAACAACGGCGCATGGAAGCGCCTGACCGAGCTGACGAAGGTCCGCAACGGGACCGACATCATGTTCCGGCCCCGCTGGAGCGACGACGGCACCCATCTCGAGTGGGTGATGGTCAACGGCACCGCGGCGCAGCCGCAGATCGCGCAGGGCTGGACGATGGATCTCGACACCACCTCCACGAGGTCGCCGATCTCGAAGGTGGACGTGAAGACCGATGCGGCCCGCATCGCGAACCGCGTCTACTGGACCGGCGCCGGCGAGGGCGCGGGCATCCTCGCCCGAGTCGTGCAGGACCTGTCCCGCCTCGACGACCAGATGCCGCTCCTCGAGGTCGTCGGGTCCACGAGCGACTCCGAGAACGGCGATCTCATCCGCACCCACGCCGAGGCGGAGCTCGCTGCGGCCCGCGCTCCCGTCACCCAGATCTCCGTGAAGATCGACGGCGCGGACCCGCGCTGCCAGATCGGGCGGTGGCACGTCGGCGATGCCGCGAACGTCACGATGGGCGACGACTGGCTGACCGTCCCGAAGGGCACGACCCCGAAGCGGATCATCGCCGCGAAGGGCAGCTGGACCTCCGCCACGGTCGACCTGGAGTTCCAGGACGACGGACCGATCGAGTACGAGGACGAGGAGGTCGCCTGATGGAGTACCGGGATCTCAACGCCCGCCCGAAGGACTCGCTCCGCAGCACCGTGGACCGGCTCCGGGAGGAGGCCCGCTCGTCGAAGACCGGCGCCGCCGGGGTGAAGGACTTCGGAGAGCACGGCGACGCCGTGTGGACGGACGGCGACGGGCAGCAGCAGTCGGTCCGCGCGATCCCCTCTGCGCTCGAGCGGCTCGAGGAGGAACTCGTCACGGGCATCGAGACGGCGTCGAAGTTCAACACCGTCGCGACCTCCACCCCCGCCGGGACCGACGGGTACCCCGAGGGCGCCTTCTGGACGATCGTCGAGCTCGGGCCCCCGATGGTCGAGACCGACCGGTGGCAGCTCGTCGACGGCGCCTGGGTCCAGGTCGGCCTCGACGCGGGCCGCCTCGTCGCCGGCACTGTGGACGCGGGCCTGATCGACGCGGTCGCGCTCGCCGCGAGGATGGTGACGGCGGGCCTGATCCGGACTGCGGAGTCGGGGCAGCGCGTCGTAATCGACTCGACGGGGATCACCCTGTACGGGATCAACGACGACGGCGCCGAGTACGAGATGGTCCGCATCGGCCCGTCCGGCGACAACCTGATCACGGCTGGGTCCACGATGATCTCGCCGTCCGGTGTGCAGGCACCGGCGGGATCCTTCGACAGCCTCGCCGTGGGCGGTGACACCCTCGGCGACATCCTCGCCCAGTACCCGCGAGGGATGCGGGCCTGGGGGCAGCTGACGTCGACGTCGCAGCTCGACGGTGACACCTCGGACTATGCCCGGCGTGGCGAGATCCAGACGACGCTCGAGGCGGGCCGCCTCTACCGGATTCGCCTCTCCGAGCATTTCGTCGAGGTCACCGGTGGTACGAACACCAACATCGTCGAGGAGCTCCGTTACAGCTACGACGGCACTCCGATCCTCCATGGCACCACACCGAACGAGGGGACCTACCGCGGGATCTTCGCCCGCAACCCCGTCTTCGCCGGCAGCGCCACGGCGGTCAACGGGATGGAGTTCATGCTCGACACCGGCTCCTGGTCCTCAGGGCGCGGGTTCTGGCTCATGTGGATGATCCGTCCCGAGGTCGCCGGCCGTCCCGTCCGGGTGCTCGCGACGGGGTTCTACTCCCCTGTCCTCTCGATTGAGGATGTGGGCCCTTCGATGCCGTCGACGCTGAAGCGGTGGAACGACGGCGATGGTGGAGGGGGCACCTCGGAGCCCGCGGACCCGACTCCGATCGTCGTGCGCCAGACGCAGACATGGTCGGCAGCGTCCTACGGCGGCGACACCCGCAACGGCACCGTCTACCAGGGCACCTACAGCTCGTACGGCAACCGCTACGGCGGCTGGGTGTTCTACCCCGCGATGCGGGGCGCGCTGGCCGGCTCGACGATCGAGAAGTTCGAGGTCTACCTCGAGAACGCCCACTGGTACTACGGCTCGGGCGGCACCGCGGTGCTCTACCCGAACGACGGCACCTACAAGGGGATCGTCGGCTCGGGCACGACCTCGGCGAACTGGCCCCGCTACGCGGGCCGCTGGGTCACGGTCCCCTCGTCGTGGCACGCCCCGATCGCGAACGGCACCTACAAGGGCGTCAGCGTCTACACGACGAACACGGGCCTGACCTACTACGGCCAGTTCAAGGGCTCCCCCACCAAGTTCCGCGTCACCTACAGGAAGTGATCCCCATCGTGTCCAACCTGATCGGATCCTCGAAGATCATCGACAACCAGACCGTCCGCGCCCGCACGACCGCAGCCGTCCGCCAGACCGCCGCGGAACGGGCCGGGGCCGAGGGCGCATCCGGACGCCTCGCGTCCGCCGCGCTGCAGAACCCCGAGTTCGCGGTGACGAGCTTCCTCGTCCGCATCGCGACGAACCCCGCGATCGCCGCAGCGGCCTGCGTCGACTGCGGCTACCCCAACGTGCAGGACACCGACATCCTCTACGTCGTCTCCGACGCGTGGGACGAGATCGCTGCGACCGAGTTCCCCGACCCCGACGCCGCCTGACCCCGCACGCCCCTTCCACGGCCCCGCCCACCCTCACGGTGTGCGGGGCCGCCCCATGCCCGAGGAGGCATCGCATGACCCCCACCCTGCAGGCTCTCCCCGCGAACTGGGGCAGCCGGAACCAGGTCGAGAAGCTCACGCCCGCCGCGGCCGCTTCCCTCTCCCGAGTGATGATGCGCGCCGTCGCGGAGACGGGCTCCGTCTTCAACCTGAACGACGGCTACCGCTCGTACGAGGAGCAGGTGTCGCTGTTCACGGCGAACTACCGCAACCGCGGCACGAAGTCGAAGCGGCACCGCGACGATCGGATGTTCGGCGGCACCGCGTGGCGGTGGCTCGGCGGCGTGCGGGTCGCCTCCCCGGACCTATACGGCACCGGTACGGGCGCCAAGCACACCAAGGGCGAGGCGATCGACGTCATCCCCGCACTGATCCAGGGGTACCTGCAGTCGCAGGGCCTCGCCTCTGGATGGTCGTGGGAGGAGGGCCGCCGGAACAACGAGCCGTGGCACTTCGTGTACATCGAGTCGCTGGACCAGTACCGGCACGAGGGCTTCCTGGATCACGCGGCGGTGCAGCGCGTCGTCGGCGCGGACGTCGACGGGAAGATCGGCCCCGCCACCGCGGGCAAGATCCGCGAGTGGCAGAAGGCGCACGGCCTCACCGCGGACGGCAAGGTCGGCGCGAAGACGAAGGCGGCGATGGGCCTGGGGGGAGGTGACGCCGCCCCGGTGACCCCGGCGCCCCCGACGGTGCCCGCGGGCGGCACCTCCGTCCCGGCCCCGACCCCGGAGCGCACGGCGCTCGCCGCCGCGGTCGACGGGATCTTCCCCTGGGCCGACGCCACGACCCAGTTATGGGACGGCAAGTACCCGAACCAGGCCTACGTCGGGGGCAAGCCGATCGGGCTGCTGCACTCCACCGAAACCGGCACCTGGCCCGGCTACGGGGCCGGCACGTCCGCCCCGCACCTCACGGTCCGCTTCGACCCGAAGGAGCGGACGATCGCGGCGCGGCAGCACTACTCCACAACCCGCCCCTCCCGCGCGCTCGTCAACCGCGCCGGCGGAGTCCAGACCAACAACGCCCGGGTCTTCCAGATCGAGCTGATCGGCTCGTGCGACCTCACCTTCGCGAAGAAGCACGGCTACCTCTACCTCCCCGACCTCCTCGAGGAGGCGTGGGCGCGCGACGCGCTCGCCGCCGTGCTCGCCGCGGTCTCCGAGTCGCTGGGCATCCCGCTGACGTCCTCGGTGGTCTGGGCGAACTACCCGGGCTCGTACGGGGAGAAGGCCGCGCAGCGGCTCACCGGCGCCCAGTGGGAGGCGTACACGGGGTGGCTCGGCCACCAGCACGCCCCGGAGAACGACCACGGCGACCCCGGCGACATCCCGATCGCGGAGATCCTCGCGGCCGCCGGCGGGGACCCCACCGCGGTGATCGCTCCTCCGTCTGGCGGGGGCGGCTCGTCCTCGTCGAAGCTTCCCTCCGGAAAGGCAGCTCTCATGCAGCTCAAGAACGTGCCCGACTTCCCGCTCCTGCGCACGCCGGGGCACCTCTGCTACTACGGCGACGCGTCGGGCCCGATCGAGTCCGTGTCGGGGAAGTCGGCGAACTCGCTGAACCCGGGCGAGATCTACACCGAGGGCGGGAGGACCCGCTCGAGGGGGATAGTCACCGCGCAGCAGCAGCTGAAGGCCCGCGGCTACGACGTGGACATCGATGGCCGCTGGGGCGCGCAGATGGACAACGCGATCGGGAACGTCCAGCGCCTCGCCGGCCTCACGGTCGACCGGAAGCTCGGCCCGGTGACCTGGTACGCGCTGTGGCTGCTCCCCGTCCAGTGAGCTCGACCGGCCATCAGACCAGGAGGTGAGGGGGCGTGTGCTTGACGTCAACGCGCAGCTGCTGGTCCTGCTCCCCCTCCTCGCGAGCGGGATCGGCTGGCTCGTCATCCAGTCCTACCGCCGCTCCGACGCGAGGCAGGCCCAGATGATCGAGCTCTACAAGAAGCAGGCCGACGAGGCGAAGGCCCGCGCCGAAGCGGCGGAGAAACGCGAGGACCGGGCGTGGGCGAAGGCACGCGCCTACTGGCGTCTGCTGGTCGAGCACGGCATCGACCCCATCCCCCCGATCGAGGACGGTGATGACCTGTGACCCAGGACGAGCAGGACACCCTCGAGCAGCTCGAGCACGACGAGACCCGTGCACGCCGCCACCGGCAGATCGGCGTGTGGGTGTTGCTGGTCATCGTGCTGGCCCTCGCGGGCGCGACCGCGTACGGCCTCACGATGGGGCATCAGCGTCAGCAGCAGGTCGACGCGCTCGCCGAGCAGCTCTCCGACACCGACTCGGCGGCCGTCCAGGTCGCGGAGCAGCGCCAGGCCCAGGCCCGGACTGTGCTCGAGCTGTGCGAGTCGGGTGCGATCGAGCAGGACGCCGCAGGGCAGGCCGTCTGCGACGAGGCCGAGCAGGCCGCGCAGGAGGATCCTGAGCAGGCGGTCGCGCAGGCGAAGGGCGAGCAGGGTCCGCAGGGGCCCCGCGGCCCGGCCGGCCCCTCGGGTGCCGACGGCTCCGACGGGGCCGACGGCGCTGACGGGACGGCCGGCGCTCCGGGCGAGTCCGGCCCCGCCGGGACGGAGGGTGCCGACGGTGCCCCCGGCACGGACGGCGCTGCTGGCACTGACGGAGAGGACGGTGAGCAGGGTGTTCCCGGACCGACCGGCGCCCCAGGCGAGGCTGGCAAGGCCGGCGAGGCTGGGGCGTCCGGGAGCGACGGGAAGCCCGGTGCGACTGGTGCCCAGGGCGCGACCGGCGCCAAGGGCGATCCCGGACCGGCCGGGCCGCAGGGCGCTGCCGGTGAGCGTGGCCCGCGCGGCGAGACCGGCCCCGCCGGCGCAGACGGCCAGGACGGGCGCGGCATCGCGTCCGCGATCTGCGACCCCGACACAGGCCGCTGGACCATCACCTACTCCGACGACACGAGCGAGGACGCGGGGCCGTGCATCGCCGCGACCCCCGACGACCCCGCACCCACACCCACCCCGACCGAGGAGGTCACCCCATGAACGACGCCATCACCACCGCGACCGAGCTCACCCCC
This sequence comes from Brachybacterium sp. AG952, assembly GCF_004362645.1. Classification (NCBI taxonomy): domain Bacteria; kingdom Bacillati; phylum Actinomycetota; class Actinomycetes; order Micrococcales; family Dermabacteraceae; genus Brachybacterium; species Brachybacterium sp. AG952. Next base: position 296,423 of record NZ_SNXV01000006.1, read on the forward strand.
ATCGGCGCGGTGCTCGTCCTCGCCGCGCTCGCGCAGGTTGCCATCGTCCAGATCGCGAAGGACCGCTCCTGGTCGAAGGCCCACGCGCAGCGGGTCTCCGCGATCGTCGCGGCTGTGCTCGGTCTCGCGGCCGCGGTCGTGCTCGGCATGATCAGCGGGATCCCCGACTCCGTGGTCCAGATCGTCTCCACGATCCTGCTGTCCATCGCCGCAGTCGCGGTGCTCGGCCAGGCCCTCTACAAGGGCCTCGGCTACGCGATCCCCGATGGCCGCCCCGAGCAGCCGACGGCGTCCGGTGACGTGCACGTGACCGTGAACGCCACCGAGGATCCGGAAGCGATCGCTCGCGCGCTCAGCGCCGAGCAGCTGCGGCATGGCCGCCGCGCCGACCGCGACGGCGTGCCCGACGGCAGGGACACCCCGGTCGAGGAGCGGTGATGTTCGAGTGCCCCAGCTGCGGTGCCCAGTACACGGACCCGACCTCGGCGCGCTGGTGCGCGGACGAGGACGACGCCGCGGACCGCGACGCCCGCCGACGATGAGAACGCCCCCACCTGGCCTACACGGCCGGGTGGGGGCGTTCCTCTGTGCCTGGGGTCAGGCGTTTGCCATCGAGATGGCGCTCACGCGGATCTGCGGAGCCGCATCCCTAGCCTTGTGCTTCGAGTCCCCGCCCACCTGGAGGCGGAAGAAGTCGTTGATGGACGGGCGGATCCTGCGGACGTGGTCGATGACCTCGGAGTGCAGGTGGACGTGCTTCTTGAGCTTCGTGAAGGGGATCTGTGCGTCGAGGCTGAGCATCTCGACTCCCACAGCGATCCCGTTCGCGTCCAGGTCAACCAGGACATCCTCGTTGACCTCAATCGTTCGGGCGACTTTCTCATTCGACAGGCGGATGTAGGCGGCGTCAGCATCACGATCCACTCGGATCTGGACCTGGTTCATAGCCCAACCTCTCTCTCCTCGCGGCTAGCGTGGATCAACTCATTCTACGGGAAAAGTGGTCTTCACAACGTTCACTTTGGTCACATCGAGCGGTCTGACGAGAACGACTGCCATCCGTCGGCCGTCTGGCAAGGTCCCGAGGTACTTCACCGCACGGCCACGCCCCGGCATCGACATGTCGAAGTGCTTGAGGACGTACTCAATATCCGAGCGGCTGATGGCTCGCTCGTCGCCGCGCTCCGTGCCGTGGGTTGTGTACTTGATCCGCACCGAGCGTCTACTCCTCGGGCAGGAGCTGGAACTTGAGGTCTCTGACCTCTCGGCCCTTGATCAGCAGTCGAACCGTGTACAGGCCGAAGGAGGGCATCGGCAGGTTCAGTGAGAGCGTGATCAGGACGCCAACTCGCCTGTCGTCGCCGTAGGGGTGCTTCGCGTCCGATGGTGAGACCGTGAACTCGGTTGAGATGTCGAGCTGCTCGTCGGGGGAGGTGACACGAACTTCGAGGGGGAAGTCTTCGTCGTCGGCCGACGCGCGGACACGAGCGGCCAGGCTGAATGGGATCTGGGTGGGAACCGAGACTGCCGTCAGCCGAGTGAAGGACGCACCCACAGCAGTGAGTCGATCGCCCGCGACCGTCGCATAGTCCGCAAGGAAGGCGTAGTCCAGCTCTGGCTCCATCTGGCGAACAGTACCGCACAGCGGCCTCTTGTCACGTAACGGGACACGTTGGCCAACTACTGGGCTACTCCCGGCCCGTCCCCGTACTCGCTCATTACCTCGACCGGCCCGACGCGCCCCACTCCCAGCCGGAGACTGTTAGCTTGGCTATCGGATCGCTTCGCGATTGAAGCCCTCGAAGTGATCCGTTCGCGGATGCCCCCGCTCTCCTTCGGGAGGGTGGGGGCGTTTCACTATGCGGTCATACGTCTCGGAAAGTCGCGAAGTTACTGGTCAGCCACGTAGAGTCGCAGGAGACTGATGAGGAGCTGCTGTGGAGAACATGCCTTGCTGGCGTCGGGAGGCGACGGTGTGGCTGGACACCACGAGCCCGGGCTTGCCCGCAGAGAAGCGGGAGGCGTTCTACGAGGCCGTGGACCGGTACTACCGGCAGAACCCGACCGCCGAGCGCGATGCGCACTTCCTCTCCGTCCTGAAGGAGGACCACGAGGCCTTCCCCAAGATCCTCCGCGAGATCAACGCCGACGGACCGGGAAGCAGCTCCTCGTAGCACGCCAGCTGCTGCACGGCGCTGGGAGACTGGAGCCATGACCCCGCAGCCTTCCTATCGGATCCTCCGCGCCGCATGGATCATGGCCCGCGCGTTCACCCCGCACCTCGTCCTCGCACCGCTCGCGTTGCCCTGGACGCTCCTGTCGGTCGTCCCCGGCACGCTCCGGTGCGGCCTCTACCTTGACCCCACGCGCACCGGGATGGTGATGCTTTACCGCTCGAACCCGATCCTGGACGTGCTGGTGCTGTTCCCGGTCATGATGGTCGCGTTCGCCGCCTACTTCGGCGCGGCGTCGGCGTTGATGAGCCTCGCCGGTTGGCTGGCGCTATCACTCCCGGCGGTGACGTTGATGTTCATGGTCGGGCTGCTGTTCCTTCTGCCGCGTGGCGGCGGCTCCCTGTTCCCCTGGGGGCCGGAGACACCGAAGGGTCAGCGGTGGGAGGTCGCCGGCCTCGCGCAGCTCCCTGGCACCCGCCTCACCGGCATCCAGCTCGCGCTCCGAGTCCTCGGCACGGTGCCGCCGGCGGGCGCTGTGGTGGTCGCGACCGCGAACTCCGCGGACCTGTACCGGCAGTATCAGGCGTTCGGGTTCACGGGCGGGCCGAAGCACCGCGTGCACCGCGTCATCACCTGAACTCGAGGGCTCAGCCGAGCGCGGCGGCGACGAGCACCCCGCCGAACGACCCGACCAGGCTCACGATCAGGTGGGAAGCACCGAGGGTGGTGCCGATGATCGCGGGGACGCGGGCACGGTCCCGTAGGAGGAGTCCGACGACGCCGAGCGCGGTGGCGATCGTGGCGATGACGGCCTGCGGGATCCCGAATAGGAACGGGATCGCCTGGTACGACATGCCGGTGCGCTCCAGCAAGAACGGGAGAGCGGGGCTGAGTGTCTGGGCGCCGAGACCGGCGAGGAGAAGCAGAATCCCGAACGCGAGCGAGGCGATGCCGACGGGGTTTCCCCGGCGCGGCGTGCCGGGCTCGGTGATGGTCATGCGTTTTTCTTGTGCTTCTGGATCGTCGCCCAGAAGACGGGTGCCTCGACCTTCTCGCCCGTGCCAGGCCCAGCTTGCTGCTCGAGCTCGTCCGCGATCGCTTCGACGTCGTAGTCCAGCGCGGACGTCTGTTCGTCGCCGCTCGCGATAGTGGCGTTGATGTACTTGATCAGGCTGTCTCGGTCCATGCTCACTCCTCGTCGGCGGTGCCTCCCGGTGGAGGCGATCGTACTCACCGCCGGGCGGGGTTCGCCTCCCTCCACGCCCCCATCCACACCTCGTCGTACCGGCGCGCCGCGGGGCGGGGCCGGGCGGCGCGGAGGTCGACGTGCTCGAGCAGCCATACGAGGACGTGCGCGTCGAGCTCGGCGCGGCGCCCGACCCAGTCCGCGGAGTCGATCAGCAGCTCGGCGCCGCCGGCACGGACCCGGATCGAATGCTCGGGGAGGGTCGGGTCGAGCTCGGAGTGGGCGACATCGACCCGCGGGCCGATGAGCGCAAGCCGGTACCGGATCGCGATGCCGTGGACCGTCTGCACGGCGCGCTGGTGCGCGAAGTAGAGCTCGTGGCCGTCGGGGATCATGGGCGGCATCCTGCCCCCCGGTGGGGACATCCGGGCACCGGTACGTGTTGGCGAACCGTGACCGTGGTCTGGATGTCGCGCATGGCGCTGTCCTTCCTGGCTGCCGGGGAGCTCCCCGGCCTCGGCACCCTGCCGAGTGACCTCAGCGTCGCCGGGCGGTGCCGCCCGTTCCAGGGCGGGGCCGATCCTGTGGACGGCAGGGGGCTGGGGAGGAACGGTCGCGGACGGGGACGGCACACGGAGCGGCAGCCCGCTTCATGACGCGAAGCGGCCGGCCCCTCCGAGGAGGGACCGGCCGTGTCGGTCGCCGAGGCCCGGGCCGTCAGGCCCGCCCGTCGGCGTCAGGTTCGTGAGGCTCAGGCCTGGGGCACGACGAGACCGGTCGCGGACGAGCGCGCGGCCTCGAAGCGGGCCTGGACGTCGGCCCAGTTCACGATGTTCCAGATCGCCTTGACGTAGTCCGCCTTCACGTTCTGGTAATCGAG
>NZ_SNXV01000007.1:0-161617 GCF_004362645.1 Brachybacterium sp. AG952
CGGCTATGACTGCCTCGATGACCTCCGCTCGAAACGACGCAGGCAACATCAGCAACTCCCTCCTCAGGAGTCGCACTCACCCGTTGAGGCGGCCTCAGTGATACCGGTCGAAACCTGCCACTCGATTCCGTCGGGGACCCGCCAGGCCGCCCCGGGCCGTCGACCCGCCGCCGAGTGCCGCATCGGGACCGGCACCCGGCGGGCCGGTGCAACGGTCGGGATGCAGCATCGGGTCCTGGGGGGGGGGATGGGGTGGCCGGTGCAGGGACGGGGCGGCCGAGGCAGCGCCTGCCGGCGGCTCAGCCGAGGAGGCGGGCGACGTGCGGGGCGATCGCGCGGAACGCCTTCCCGCGGTGGGAGATCGCGTCCTTCGCCTCGGCGGTGAGCTCGGCGGAGGTGAGCTCCTCCCCGTCGGGCAGGAACAGCGGGTCGTAGCCGAAGCCGTCCTCGCCCCGTCGCTCCCGCAGCAGCACACCGGTCATCTCGCCGCGCTCGACGTGCTCGACGCCGTCCGGGCCGACGAGCGCCGCCGCGCACACGAAGCGGGCGCCGCGATGCGCGTCGGGCACGTCGGAGAGCTGGGCGAGCAGCAGGTCGTTGTTCGCCTCGTCGTCGCCGTGACGGCCCGACCAGCGGGCCGAGAAGATGCCCGGGGCGCCGCCGAGCACGTCCACGGCCAGGCCCGAGTCATCGGCGACGGCGAGCAGACCGGTCGCCGACGCGGCGGAGCGGGCCTTCAGCAGGGCGTTCCCCTCGAAGCTCACCTCGTCCTCGACCACGTCGGGCAGCGCGATCCCGGCAGAGGAGATGACCTGCTCAGGGGCGAGGCCGGGCACGGCCGCGGCGAGGATCCGCTGCAGCTCGCGGAGCTTCTTCGCGTTGTGGGAGGCGAGGATGACCCGGGCCCCGGCGGGGACGACGCCGGAGGCGGCGCTCATGCCTGCGCGGCCAGGACGTCGCGCTGGATCTCGGCCAGCTGGGCGCAGCCGGTGGTCGCGAGGTCCAGCAGGGTGCCGAGCTCGGCGCGGTCGAAGGGGGTGCCCTCGGCGGTGCCCTGCACCTCGACGAAGCCGCCGGTGCCGGTGACCACGACGTTCATGTCGGTGTCGGCGGTGACGTCCTCGCGGTACTCGAGATCCAGCAGCGGCCGGCCGTCGACGATGCCGACGCTGATGGCGCTGACAGTGTCGGTGAGCACCTCGGACGCGGCCGGCAGATCGGTGTGGCGCTTCGCCCAGGAGACCGCGTCGGCCAGCGCCACGTAGGCGCCGGTGATCGCGGCCGTACGGGTGCCGCCGTCGGCCTGGAGCACGTCGCAGTCGAGCTGGATGGTGTTCTCGCCGAGCGCATCAAGGTCGATGACTGCACGCAGCGAGCGGCCGATGAGGCGGGAGATCTCGTGGGTGCGCCCGCCGATCTTCCCCTTCACGCTCTCGCGCGGGGAGCGGGTGTTCGTGGCCCGCGGCAGCATCGCGTACTCGGCGGTGACCCAGCCGGAGCCGGAGCCCTTCTTCCACCGCGGCACGCCCTCGGTGAAGGAGGCGGTGCACAGCACACGGGTGCGGCCGAACTCGATCAGCGCGCTGCCCTCGGCCTGGTCCTGCCAGCCCCGGGTGATGCGCACCTCCCGCAGCTGGTCGGGGGTGCGGCCGTCGACGCGGTCGCCGACGAAGGTCTCGGTCTGGGGGCTCACGGGAGCTGCCTCCTCAGGGGTGGGTCAGACGGTCACCTCGAGGATATCGGCCGGGCGGACCATCGTGATCGGGCCCGAGTGGACCTCCTGCGCCTCCGCGAGCGGGATCGCCGGATCGGTCCAGGCCGGGATGTGGGTGAGCGCGAGATGGCCCACCCCGGCTCGGGCGGCGGCCTCGCCGGCGCGGCGTCCGGTCAGGTGCACGCCGGTGAAGCGGTCGTCGCGACCCTCGATGTAGCCGGCCTCGCACAGGAACAGGTCCGCGCCGCGTGCCAGGTCGTCCAGCGCCTCGCAGGCGTCGGTGTCGCCGGAGTAGGCGAGGACGGCGTCACCCGCGGTGATGCGGAAGCCGTAGGCCTCCACCGGGTGCAGCACGGCGCGGGTCTCGATCGAGAAGGGCCCGATCGTGAAGCGGTGTCCGTCGGAGAGCGGGTGGTGCTCGAACGGGGAGCAGGTCACGCCGTCGGGCACGTTCCCCTCGCGGCTGAGCACCGCGGAGAGCCGGTCCGGCAGCGGGGCCGGGGCGTGGATCGACAGCTGGCCCAGGTCCGTGCGGGAGTGGTAGGCCCAGAACACCTCGAGACCGGTGAGGTCGAGGTAGTGGTCGGGGTGGAGGTGGGAGATGATCACCGCGTCGAGATCGGCGGGGTCGATCACGCTCTGCAGCGGCCCGAAGGCGCCGGAGCCGAGGTCCATCAGCACCCGCCATGTGCGCCCCGCCTCGTCCTCGTGCTCGAGGAGGTAGCTGGAGGCGGCGCCCTCGGGGCCGGCGAAGCTGCCGGAGCAGCCGATGACGTGGACCCTCATGCGCTCACCACCGGCAGCGACTCGGTCATGTCCAGGGTGGGGCCGAGGAAGCGGCGCGAGAGCAGCGCGAACTGCTCGCTGCCGCGGCCCTCGGCGGTCTGGGAGAAGACGTGGCGCGGGGAGCGGTCGGTCTCGCGCAGGGCGTCCGCGGCGTGCAGCTGGCGGAACACGTCCAGCGCCGTCTCCTCCGCGGACGAGACGAGGGTGACGTCCGGACCCATCAGGTAGCTGATGGGACCGGCGAGCATCGGGTAGTGGGTGCAGCCGAGCACGAGCGTGTCCACGCCCGCCTCGCGCACGGGGGCGAGGTACTCCTCGGCCACCTCGAGCACCTCCCGCCCGCTGACCACGCCGTTCTCGACGAACTCGACGAAGCGGGGGCAGGCCTGGGTGATCAGGTCGAGCTGCGGGGCCGCGGCGAAAGCGTCCTCGTAGGCGCGGGAGGTGACGGTGCCCTGGGTGGCGATCACGCCTACCCTCCCGTTGCGGGTCGCGGCGACGGCGCGGCGCACGGCCGGCTGGATCACCTCGATGACCGGCACGTCGTAGCGTTCGCGCGCATCGCGCAGCACGGCGGCCGACGCGGTGTTGCAGGCGATCACGAGCATCTTCACGCCGTGCTCGACGAGATGGTCCATGATCTCCAGCGCGAGGGAGCGCACCTCGGCGATCGGGCGGGGGCCGTAGGGCCCGTGCTCGGTGTCGCCGATGTAGAGAAGCTCCTCCTGCGGCAGCTGATCCAGCACGGCGCGGGCGACCGTCAGGCCGCCCACCCCGGAGTCGAAGATCCCGATCGGCGCGTTGTTCATCCCGGCAAGGCTAGTGCGGACAGGTGTCCAGGGCAGTGACGGCGCGCTCACTGCGTGCCGTTTCACAGTTCGTCCACACCCGGCACGCGACCGGACGACCCGTCAATCCAGGGCTCGCAGCAGGCTCTCCTGGAGCCAGCTCAGCAGCTCGTACACGGCGATGACGATGTCGGAGCCGACGTGCTCCTCGTCGCCGGTGGAGTCCGCGCCCTCGACCCGCTCGCCGATCTGCTGGAGCATCCGGACGGTGTCGAAGTCGCCGTCGCGCTGCAGGCCGAGCCGGTCGGCGAGCACGATCCGCACGTCGTTCAGGGCGCGCAGCATCGACATCGCCTCGTCCTCGTCCAGGATCACCTCGCTGTGCCCTCCCCCGGCCGCGTCGAGGATCCTCATCACGCGGCGGAGATCGGCGAGCTTCGCGTCGGCCAGATCGCGCTGCCCCAGGCGTCGGTACTCCTCGGCGAGCGCCGGGTCCTCGGAGGCGGCGGGGAACAGGCGCCGCACGGCGGAGTCCGAGGGGGTGCGGGCCTCGCGACCGGCGAACTCGGCCTCGAGCCGGCGCAGCGGGTCCTCGCTCTCGGCGGCGCGGCGCAGCGCGTCCCCGCCCTGGTCGATGCCGAGGTCCCCGCGGATCAGGTCCGCGGTCTCCTGGGCGACCTGGGCGACGATCGCCTTCTCCTCGCCGTCGAGGCGGCAGGCGAGGGAGCCGTCGGGGCGACGTCGGAACGCATGCGCCATCAGCCCTCTCCCGCCTTCTCGATCGTGGACTGCAGTCCGAAGGAGTGCATGGCCTGCACGTCGGTCTCCGCCTTCTCGCGCGAGCCGCGGGAGACGATCGCGCGGCCCTCCTCGTGTACCTGCATCATCAGCTGCTCGGCGACCACGCGGGAGTACCCGAAGTAGCGGCGGAAGACGAACACGACGTAGCTCATGAGGTTCACCGGGTCGTTCCAGACCACGGTGCACCAGGGGCCCTCGGTCTCGAGCGTCGTGCGCTCCTCCGTCGCGGCATCGGTGCGGGTCCGCGTCCGCGGCTCCGCCCGCGGCAGATCGACCGGCATGCACATCCCTCCTGAGTCTCGCCGCTGCCCGGGGCGCCGGGTGGGCGGCGCACCGAGTCTACGGGGCGCGCCGCCTCCCCTGCCCGCCCGCCACGCACTACGGTGGACGCCGTGACTTCCGCCCTGCTCACCGACCTCTACGAGCTGACGATGCTGGAGGCGGCCCGGGATGCGGGGACCGCCTCCCGCCGCTGCGTCTTCGAGGTGTTCACCCGCTCCCTGCCCGCCGGGCGCCGCTACGGCGTGCTCGCCGGCACCGGCCGCGTGCTCGACGCGATCGCGGACTTCCGCTTCGACGACGCGGACCTGCGCTACCTCGCCTCCACCGGCGCGCTGCGGGAGGACACCCTCGACCATCTCGCGCAGTACGAGTTCACCGGCGACGTCTTCGGGTACCAGGAGGGCGAGCTGTTCTTCCCGAACTCGCCCGTGCTGCGGATCGAGGGGACCTTCGAGAGCGCGGTGATGCTGGAGACGGTCGTGCTCTCGATCCTGAACCACGACAGCGGCGTCGCCTCCGTCGGCTCGCGCATGGTCACCGCCGCGCGGGGCCGTCCCCTGATCGAGATGGGCGGGCGGCGCGTGCACGAGGATGCCGCGATCGCCGCGGCCCGCTCTGCGTACCTGGTCGGCTTCGCCTCCACCTCGAACCTCGCCGCGGGCGCGCACTACCGCATCCCCGTCGCGGGCACCTCCGCGCACGCCTTCACGCTGCTGTTCGACAGCGAGGAGGACGCCTTCCGCGCCCAGCTCACCACCCAGGGCGCCGGCACCACCGTGCTGGTGGACACCTACGACGTGGAGTCCGCGGTGCGCACCGCGGTGGAGATCGCCGGCCCCGGGCTCGGGGCGGTGCGGCTGGACTCCGGCGACTTGACCGAGCAGGCCGGGCGCGTGCGGGAGCTGCTGGACTCGCTCGGCGCGACCTCCACGCGCATCACCGCCACCGGCGACCTCGACGAGCACCGGGTCGAGGAGCTGAGGGACGAGCCGCTGGACGGCTACGGGATCGGCACCCGCCTGGTGACCGGCGGCGGGCACCCCGCCCCCGGCTTCGTGTACAAGCTCGTCGAGCGCGAGGGCGCCGACGGGCAGATGCATCCGGTCGGCAAGCGGTCGACGGACAAGGCGACGCTCGGGGCGGGCAAGGCCGCGTACCGGATGGTCGTCGGCGGGCAGGCCCGGGCGGAGCTGGTGCTCCCGGGCGAGGCGGAGGTCGCGGAGTTCGAACGGGAGCTGACGGCGGAGCTGATCTCCGGCACGTCCAACCCCGACTGGGCGCGCACCTCGCTGCGTCCGCTGCAGGTGCCGCTGATCGAGGCCGGCGAGGACGTCGCCCCGAAGCGCGCCCCCGCACGGCTCGAGGCCGCCCGCGAGCGCCACGCCGCCTCCCTCGCGGAGCTGGGCCTCTCGGCCGACGATGGGCCCGACGGCGAGATCGCGATCCCGACCCTCACCGACGGCGCGGAGGCCGCCCGCGTCCTGCGCTGAGACGGGCCGCTGACTGTGCTGGGTCCGCCTGCGCGTTGCGCTCAGGGCGCGGACATGGACCCCCGTTCATGGTCGACTGCTGGCGCGTGGCGTGCCACTACGCCTATATCGCCGTAGTGGTACGCCACACGCCAGGACCTGACCATCGGCCTGGTCGATACGGGCGGGGCGGCGTACGACGGGAGCGGCGACCGGGTCCGGCGCGGCAGGCGGTCCGGAACGGCAACCGGGCCCGGCGCGGCAGTCAGGCCCGGTGCGGAAGGCGGGCTCAGAGGCGGCAGCCGGGCCCGGCGCGGCAGTCAGGCTCGGCGCGGCAGGCGTGCTCAGCGGCGGCCGACGAACCAGCCGCGGACGATCGAGATCCGCTCCTCGATCTGCTCGGCGCTGGCCTGCGCGACGGCGGGCCCGCCGCTGCGCGAGCGCAGCGTGTTGTGGACCGAGCCGTGCGGGGTGCCGGACTTTTTCGCCCACGCCGAGACCAGGGAGCTGAGCTCCTTGCGCAGGTCCATGAGGCGGCGGTGGTCGACCACGCCGGGGGTCGTCGGCTGCTGGTCCGCACCGCTCTTCTGGCGTCGGGCCTGCTGCTGGGCCTGCTGCTGCTGGAGCACGACCCGCATCTGGTCGGCGTCCAGCAGCCCGGGGATGCCGAGGAACTCCTGCTCGTCCTCCGAGCCGATCATGCCGCCGGCGCCGTACTCGCCGCCGTCGAACAGGACCCGGTCGAAGGAGGCCTCCGACTCGAGCGCCTCGAAGCTCATCTCGAGCTGGTCGCTGGCCTGCTCGGGCCGGTTGGCCTGCTCGATCAGCGACTCGTCGAGCCCGGTCTCCTCATCGCCCGTCTTCGGCCGACGGTCCAGGACGTGGTCGCGCTCCTCCTCCATCGCGGCGGCGTGCGCCATCAGGATCGGGACGGTGGGCAGGAAGACGCTCGCGGTCTCTCCGCGGGTCCGCGAGCGCACGAAGCGGCCCACGGCCTGGGCGAAGAACATCGGGGTGGAGGTCGAGGTGGCGTAGACGCCGACGGACAGGCGCGGCACGTCCACGCCCTCGGACACCATGCGCACCGCGACCATCCAGCGGTCGTCGGAGGCAGAGAAGTCCTCGATCCGCTTGCCGGCGCCCTCGTCGTCCGAGAGCACCACGGTGGGCGCCTGCCCGGTGAGGTCGTGGAGGGTCGCGGCGTAGGAGCGGGCGGCCTTCTGGTCGGTGGCGATGACGAGCCCGCCCGCGTCGGGCACGTGGCGGCGCACCTCGGTCAGGCGCCGGTCCGCGGCCGAGAGCACGGACTGGATCCACTCCCCCTTGGGGTCCAGCGCCGTGCGCCAGGCCTGCTGGGTGATGTCCTTGGTCTCCAGCGCGCCGAGCTGGGCGGAGACCTCGTCGCCCGTCTTCGTGCGCCAGTGCATGCGCCCGGAGTAGGTCATGAACAGCACCGGGCGCACGACGTGGTCGCGCAGCGCCTCGCCGTAGCCGTAGGTGTAGTCCGCCTTCGACCGGGCGAAGCCCTCCGCGTCCTCCTCGTAGGTGACGAAGGGGATCTCGGAGTCGTCCGAGCGGAACGGCGTGCCGGTCAGGGCCAGGCGCCGCGTGGCGGGGTCGAAGGCCTCGCGCACCCCGTCGCCCCAGGTGCGGGAGTCGCCGGCGTGGTGGATCTCGTCGAGGATCACCAGGGTGCGGTCCGCCTCGGTGCGGGCGCGGTGCAGCGCCGGGTGCATGCCGATCTGGGCGTAGGTCACCGCGACGCCCTGGTAGTGGCTGCCGTGCGCGCCCTGGGAGTTGGAGAAGTTCGGGTCCAGGGAGATGCCCACGCGCGCGGCGGCGTCGGCCCACTGGGTCTTCAGGTGCTCCGTCGGGGCGACGACGGTGACCCGTCGGACGGTCCCCTCGGAGAGCAGCCCCGCCGCGATCTGCAGCGCGAAGGTCGTCTTGCCGGCGCCGGGGGTCGCGACGGCCAGGAAGTCCTTCGGCGCCCGGGTGCGGTACATCTCGAGGGCCTCGGCCTGCCAGGCGCGGAGCTTGGGGACGGTGCCCCAGGCGGCGCGCTCGGGGTAGGCGACGGGGAGCGTCCTCGCCGCGGCCTCGGAGGGCTGGCGGGGGTCGCTCTGGGAGAAGAGGGAGGGAGTGGTGTTCACGGCGTGGACCACCGTACCGCCGGGGACCGACGACCCGCCCACCTGCCCGATGTGAGGAAGTCCGCGGGGGCGACGCGAGGGCGGCACCGCCTCTCGGCGGCACCGCCCTCGCGGCGGGTTCCTGCAGGGCAGGGGCTCAGCGGCGACCGCCGAAGAAGCCGCGGAAGCCACCTCCGCCGCGGCCGGAGCCTCCCTTGCCTCCTGTGCCGTCGCCGCCGTCGTTCGGCTCGCGGATCCCCTCGTAGATCTCCTTGCACTCCGGGCACACCGGGTACTTCTCGGGGTCGCGGCCGGGCACCCACACCTTGCCGCACAGCGCGATCACGGGCGTGCCGCCGAGCGCGGCCTGGGTGATCTTGTCCTTGCGCACGTAGTGCGCGAACCGGTCGTGGTCGCCGTCGTCGGTGGTCTGCTCCTGCTCCTGCACCTGACGGTCCAGGACGGCGGTGGGCGCGGCCCCCGGGTCATCGGAGTAGGGGTCCATGCGGGACGGATCGGACGTGGAGGACATGGAGGTCATGACAGCCTCCCTCGCTTTCTGCCTCGGTCGCGGGCGTGCTCGTCGAAGCCTAGCGGCCCCGCCTCCGCGAGGACAGGACACGGGCCTGGGAGACTGGGCCCATGGATGGCGTGGCCGAGTTCTTCCGGAGGATCCCCGTCGAGATCGTGCGGGTCGGCGGCTCCGTGCCGTGGCGGACCGGCCTGCTCGGCCTCGCGCTGGTGCTCAACATCGGTTTCTTCCTGCCGCTGTCCCCGGGCGGGATCGGCCTGCCGGGGCTGGACAAGGCCGTGCACCTGCTCCTCTTCGCGGCCACCGTGTTCACCGCCGGACGGGTCCTCGCCCCCGCGCGGCGCTTCCCCATCGGCTGGGTCGTGGTGGCCGCGCTGGTCCACGCCCTGGTGGTCGAGCTCGTCCAGCACATCGCGATCCCGGGCCGCTCCGGCGACCCGGTGGACGTCCTCTTCGACGTGGTCGGCATCGCGCTCGGCCTCGGGCTGTGGGCCGGCGAGCGGATGCTGCGCCGCGCCGCCGCCGAGCGCGAGGTGGAGCCGTCGGCCCCGCCGATCGAGCAGCCGCAGCGCTGAGCGGCCCTGGATCCGAGCTGCCATGGATCCGAGCGGCCGCAGCGCCGAGCGGCCGCAGCGCCGAGCGGCCGCCCGACGGGCCGCTCCCGGCCCGCGAGCGCACCGGTCCGACGCCGCCGGGGCCGCCACGGCCCCAGCGGCGCGGCGGGGTCAGCCGTTCAGCGTGATCTCGTCGGCGTAGACCGCCGTCATCGTCCCGGTGATCGTGTCGATGGTGCCGGCCTCCTCGCGGGCGACCTGCTCGACCGCGCTCGCGACCGCCTTGGTCACCCCGTCGTGGAAGACGCTGGGGACGATGTAGGTGGGGTTGAGCTCCTCGGCGCTGACGACGTCGGCCAGGGCGTTCGCCGCGGCCAGCAGCATCCGGTCGCTGACCCGGGTGGCGTGGGCGTCCAGCAGCCCGCGGAACACGCCGGGGAAGGCGAGGACGTTGTTGATCTGGTTGGCGAAGTCGCTGCGCCCGGTGGCGACGACCTCGGCGTGCTTGACCGCCTCGGCCGGGTCGATCTCCGGGGTCGGGTTCGCCATCGCGAAGACGACGGCGCGGTCCGCCATCGTCGCGACGTCCTCGGCGGAGAGGATGTTCCCGGCGCTGACGCCGATGAACACGTCGGCCCCCGCGACCGCGTCCTGCAGGGTGCCGGTGAGCTGGCGCGGGTTGGTGACCTCGGCGATCCAGGGAAGGCGCCCCTCGAGCTTCTCGCGGTTCTCGTGGATGATGCCGTCGATGTCGGTGACGATGACGTCGCGCGCACCTGCCGCGCGCAGCAGGCGCAGGATCGCGGTGCCCGCGGCGCCGGCGCCGGAGAGCACGATCCGGGCGGTGGAGATGTCCTTCTCCACCACGCGCAGGGCGTTGCGCAGCGCGGCGACGACCACGATCGCGGTGCCGTGCTGGTCGTCGTGGAAGACGGGGATGTCGAGCTCGGCGCGCAGACGGTCCTCGATCTCGAAGCATCGCGGGGCGGAGATGTCCTCGAGGTTGATGCCGGCGAAGACGGGCGCGATCGCCTTGACGTGGGCGACGATGTCGTCGACCGAGTGGGCGTCCAGGCAGATCGGGAACGCGTCGATGTTCGCGAAGCGCTTGAACAGGGCGGCCTTGCCCTCCATCACCGGCATCGCGGCGAGCGGCCCGAGGTCGCCCAGGCCCAGGATCGCGGAGCCGTCGGAGACGACGGCGACGGTGTTGCGCTTGATGGTCAGGCGGCGCGCGTCCTCAGGGTTCTCGGCGATCGCCTTGACCACGCGGGCCACGCCCGGGGTGTAGATCATCGAGAGGTCGTCGCGGTGGCGGATCGGGAGCTTCGACTCGACCGTCAGCTTGCCGCCCAGGTGGGCGAGGAAGGTGCGGTCCGAGACCTTGCCCAGCTCGACGCCCTCGAGCTCCTTGAGCGACTCGACGACCTCCATCGCGTGGTCGTGGCCGCTGGTAAGCACCGTGATGTCCGCCCGCATGCGCTCGGGCCCGGAGGCGGAGACGTCGAGCGCGGTGACCGTCGCCCCGTGCTGCTCGATGCGGCCGGTGATGTCGCTGACCGCCGCGGAGCGCGCCGCGAACTCCAGACGGACGGTGATGGAATAGCTGACGGATGGCATCGGTGACATGCGGCACAGCCTAACGTGCAGGACCTGCCGGGAACGACCGCGCACCCCGCATGTCAGGACGGCCGTCGGGAGGCTGCGGGCGGTGGTCGCGCCGAGGATGGGGAGTTCTGCCGATGGCGCCATGTCGCGAACCCTGCTTGAGTATGCGTGGACGGGCAGGGGACCCGTGGGGCGACGAGGAGAGCGTGAGCATATGGAGTTCCTGGGGGCGGACACCGAGGCGCTGGTCGACGTGGCCGGGCGATGCCGTGATGCGGGCGAGCGGCTGGTGACGATGAGCGTCGACCTCGACGGCATCGTCGACGCGGCGGAGTGGACGGGGCCCGACGCCGACAGGTTCCGGGCGGACTGGGAACGCGCCCGCGCCGATCTCTCGCTGCGCGGTGACCACGTGGCAGCGACCGCCGAGCTGCTCGCCCGTCAGGCCGCCGAGCAGGACGCCGCCTCGGACCCGCTCGGACGCATCGACAGCGCGGACTACGACGGGATGCTCGGGGGCGAGTTCCCCGACTGGTCGGACATCATCAACACCGGCGAACGGGTCGGGGACCTGTGGCGCGACCGCGTCGAGGCGGGCGATCCCGACTCCGCTCTCGGGGAGCGCTACACAGACGTCCATCCCGACTGGGACCCCGAGGAGGTGGGCGTCGACCGCGCCGCGATCGAGAGGTCGACCGTCGACCAGGGCGCCCTCGGCGACTGCTGGTACCTCGCAGCGCTCATGTCCGTGCAGCGGACCGATCCGGAGCTGCTCGCCGAGAACATCAGCGGGCTCGGCGACCCTCCCGGCTCCGAGGGCTGGAAGGTGCGGCTGTACGTCGACGGCGAGTGGACCGACGTGGCGGTCGATCCCACCGACCTCGGTGCCCAGGGGACGGTCGACGCGTCCAGCGGCGAGCCCAGCTGGGCGTCGATCTACGAGATGGCGATGATCAACGCCCACGACGGACGTCCCTCCGCCATCTCCGCGGACACGCCCGCCGCAGGGATCGAGATGATCACCGGCGAGCGGGCGAGCGAGTACGACACCGTCGCACAGCCCTCCTTCGAGGAGTACAAGCAGGCGATCGACGAGGGACGCCCGGTGACGGTCATGACCGATCCGCTCAAGCCCATCGGTCCGGCGGCGGACGATCTCGTCGCGGCGCACGTGTACGAGGTCTCGGGCTACGACGAGGCGACCGGCGAGATCATCCTGACCAACCCGCACGGCCCGCAGTCGCAGAACCCGTACGAGGTGAGGATCGACCCGGACCACCCCGGATACGCCTTCTCCATCACCATGACAGGGATCGGTGAGCCGTGATGCCGCACTCCGAACACCGATCGGCGACCGCCGGGCCGCCCCCGCACCGCCATCTCGTCCAGCAGGCCGGTCAGGTCATCGAGCCGGGACTCCGTCTGGGCGTGTTCCGGACCCTCGCCGACGACGACGGCGCCTTCACAGTGCTCCGCCTCCGGCGGGAGCGCTCCGAGGAGGTGCTCGAGGTCGAGATGCGAGCGGGGACCGTCTTCGAGGAGGAGGGCATCGGACGGATCGAGGTGCTGGAGGTCGTTCCCTCTGCCGCGGAGCATCGAGGGGCAGTCCTGCTCGAGGTCACGCCGACGAACCTGGAACCGCAGGCGGAAGAGGACTCCGATGAGTGAACAGCACATGCGCCGCTCACGGCTCGGCGTCGTCGCGGCTCCCCGACGGGCGGTGACCCTCGCTCTCGCGACCGTCCTGCTGGCCGGCTGCGGCAGCGGCGCTCCCCTTCCCCCGTCGGAGGCGGTCGCGACCTACGAGGCGGTGGCCGAGGACCTCCTCGCCGCCACGACCTCGGTGCACGCGATGAACTGGGAGCGGCGCGGGCAGGAGATCCTCGAGCCCGGCGCCGAGGACTGCCGCTACCGGGCGGGGGTCTGGCAGGCCGACGGCAATCTCTATCCCGTGCCCGGACAGGGCATGGACTGGGATCCCTGGCGGGAGGCGCTCGACCCCGTCCTCGAGGAGCACGGCTTCTCGTCGCTGGGCCGCGAACGACGCAGCGGCGCCGTCACCTGGCTGGAGGCCGACGGCGAGCACGGTGCACGGGTGCGGCTGACCGCCGAGGGCGAGCTGCGGATCACGGACATCCGTGTGGACGCCGAGCCGTGCGAGGACTCCGCCCTCGGGCTCTGACCCCCACGCCCCGGCGGCTCCTGGTGCAGGACCGCCGGCTGGAACGGGCCTTAGTCGGTGTACGCGGCGACGTCCCCGGCGTAGCGGGCCCAGAGGGTCTGCGCGGCGGGGATCTGCTCGGCGTAGCGCTCGGGGTGGGCGGAGATCTGCACGGCCTGCGCGGCCTCGCCGGGCGCCCACTCGTGGTAGTCGGGGGCGAGGTCCAGCAGTCCGGGGGCCTCGGAGTGGTCGCCCAGGCCCAGGAAGGCGTCGATCGCGCGCTTCTTGTGGCGCACCTCGTCGTAGGTGCCCCAGCCCATCGAGGGGCGCTGCTGGAACAGGCCGCCGGAGTCGAGGTCGACGGCGGGCTCGTAGTTGCGCAGCCAGGACTCCACGATCGCGGTCGCGAGGGTGATCGTCGCGGCCTGCTCGTCGAGGCCGTGCCCCTTGATCACCGCGATGATGAACTTCGCGTTCTCGACCTGCCACTCGTCCATCGCGTCCAGGAGGAAGCCCTCGCGGGTCTCGGGACGGGTCATGAACTCCTCGGTCCAGACGTCTTCGGCGCGGGCGGGGGCGATGGAGCCGAGCGCGGCGAGGGAGGAGAGGCCGACGGCGCCGGCGAGGAGCAGGTGACGGCGGGAGAGCGCGGCGGACGGGGAGACGGGCATCGGGGTTCCTTCGGTGCGGAGGGCTCCGGGCTCGTCGAGCTCTCGGGGCGGGGCTCGGACAACGTAACGAGACGCCCGGGATCCTGTGAAGAGCACCAGAACCGTGCAGCCAGCGCTGCGACCTGCGGTTTGATCTGCACATGACCTCGCCATGGAAGTTCGCGGCACGGAGCTCGTCGCGGCGTCACCCCCGGTCGTGCCCGCTCCTGGACGCCTGTCGCGGAGCCTCGGCGCGGCGCGAGGAGCCGCCTCTTCGGCCCGTCGGACGACTTCGGTAAAGCTTTCGTAGAACGCCCCGATCACCGGCTGGGAGGGGCATGGGTCACGCGCAGGTCACGGCGCGGAGGCGCCCGTCGCCTCGGTGCCGCTCAGGCGCAGAGCTCGGCGATCGCCTTGCGGATCCGCTTGTCCGAGACGGTCTGCGCCGTGCCGAGGGTCTGCGCGAACAGGCTCACCCGCAGCTCCTCGAGCAGCCAGTCGATCTCCTTCACGTCGGGCTCGGCGCGGCGACGGGCGGAGAGCTTCTGCTTCTGTGCGGCCCAGTACTGCTCGAGGTCCCCGATCTGCCAGGCGAGCTGCTCGTCCCTGCGCGGGTTCTCCGGCAGCTTCTCCAGGCGGTGCAGATCGGCCTGCAGGTAGCGGGAGAGGTCCCCGAGGTGTGCGATCCCGGTGCGGGAGATGAACCCGTCGCCGAGCAGGGAGGCGGCGTGCTCGCGGATCTGCGTGAGATGCGAGAGGACCGCGAGGGAGGTGGCCCGGCCCAGCTCGCGCTGCAGCTTCGCGTTGACGGCGAGCGCGGCGGCGGCGTCCTTCACGGCGTCGGCGGCGAGCTCGTCGTGCCGCTGCCGCACGGTCCCCAGCAGCTGCTCGTACTCCGCGCGGGTGCGCACCTGGGCCTGCCCCGCCAGGTGCACGGTCGCGGCGCGGGAGGCATCGGCCAGGAGCGCGGCGGTGGAGGCGTAGTCGGAGCCGGAGACGGCGAGCTTGGTGGGATTGGGCAGGGCGTTCAGCACGCGGGAGAGGTCGGTGCCGATCTCCCGGTCGATCAGCGCGATCACGCCCTCGCGGTGGGCGAGCGCTTGTTCATCGGCCGTGGCGAGGACGGCGAGGTCGACCCGCTCGAGCCGCCCGTCCTTGCCGCGCCGGGCGACGAGGGACGGGTAGCCGGTGACCTTCAGACCGCCGACGGTGGACTCGTGGACGGCCGGCACGCCGCCTGCGGGGAAGCTGGGCAGGTCGGTGCGCGCGATCTCGGTGGACTGGCTGGAGACGGTCGTGTCCACGCGCTTCTTCAGCCGCTGCTTCAGCGCCTCGAGGTCATCGCCGGCGCCGACCTCACGGCCCTTGCCATCCACGACCCGGAAGTGCATCCGCAGGTGGGCGGGCAGCTTCGTCAAGTCGAACTCGGGGCCGTACAGCGGCAGGTCCTCGGGCACGCCGGGCAGGGCCACGAGCTCGTCGGCGACCGCCTCGACGAACGCCTCGCCGCCGTCGGGGTCGTCGTCGTGCAGGGTCCCGGCGACGGCCTTGGCCCGTTCGGGGGCGGGGACCAGGTGGCGGCGGATCGGCTTCGGGAGGGAGCGGATCAGCTCGGTGACCAGCTCCTCGCGCATGCCGGGCACGAGCCAGTCGAACCCGCGCGGTGCGAGGCGGTTCAGCACCGCGAGGGGGATCGTGGCGGTCACGCCGTCGGCGCCCTTCGCCCCGACCTCGCCGAAGGAGTAGCTCAGCGGCAAGGTGATGTCGCCCTGCACCCAGGTGTCGGGGAAGTCGGAGCGGATCGCCTCGGTGACCTCCTCGTCGGCGGCCAGCAGGTCATGCTCGGTGAGGGTGAGCAGGTCCGGGGTCTCGTGGCGGGCCTTCTTCCACCAGGTGTCGAAGTGCCGACCGGAGACGACGTCCTTCGGGATCCTCGCGTCGTAGAAGGAGAAGAGCTGCTCGTCGGAGATCAGCAGATCGCGGCGGCGGGTCTTCGCCTCGAGCTCCTCGAGCCGGGCGATCAGGGCGCGGTTGTCGCGGAAGAAGTGGTGGCGGGTGCGCCAGTCCCCCTCGATCAGCGCGTTCCGCAGGAAGATGTCGCGCGCGGCCTCGGGGTCGATGCGACCGTAGCCGACGACGCGGTCGGCGACCAGCGGCACGCCGTACAGGGTCACCTTCTCGTGCGCCATGGCGGAGGCGCGCTTGGAGGACCAGTGCGGCGCGGAGTGGGAGCGCTTGACGACGTGCGCACCGGTCTCCTCCGCCCAGGCGGGGTCGATGCGGGCGGCGGTGCGGCCCCACAGCCGGCTGGTCTCCACGAGCTCGGCGACCATGACGTAGTCGGGTCGCTTCTTCGCCAGCGTCGAGCCGGGCCACAGCGCGAAGCGTGCGCCGCGGGCGCCGGAGTACTCGCGGGTGCGGTCGTCCAGCAGGCCGACGTGGCTGAGCAGCCCCGCCAGCAGCGCCTGGTGGATCGCCTGCGGGCTCGCGTCGTTGTCGTTCCGGGAGAGCCCGGCGTCCTTGGCCATGTCCCGCAGCTGGGCGTGCAGGTCCCACCACTCGCGGATGCGGAGGTAGTGGAGGTGCTCGGCGCGCACCTCGCGGCGGAAGGCGCTGGAGGAGAGCGCGTCGCGCCGCTCCTGCAGGTGGTTCCACAGGTTGAGGAAGGAGAGGAAGTCGCTGGTCTCGTCCTCGAAGCGCTTGTGCTTCTCCTTGGCCTGCTGCTCCTGCCCGAGAGGCCGCTCGCGCGGGTCCTGGATCGACAGGGCCGCGACGATGATCAGCACCTCGCGCAGCGCACCGAGCCGACCGGCCTCGATGAGCATCCGCGCCATGCGCGGGTCCAGCGGGAAGCGGGCCAGGGTGCGGCCGACGCGGGTGAGCCGGCGACCGCCCGGTGCGCGCTCGTCGGGCTCGATCGCGCCGAGCTCCTCGAGCAGGCGCACGCCGTCGGTGATCGCGCGGGAGGCCGGCGGCTCGACGAAGGGGAAGGACTCCACGTCGCCGAGGCCGAGGCTCGTCATGAGCAGCACGACGGAGGCGAGGGAGGTGCGCAGGATCTCCGGCTCGGTGAACTCGGGCCGGCCCTCGAAGTCCTCCTCGGAGAACAGGCGGATCGCGATGCCGGGGGCGGTGCGGCCCGAGCGGCCGGAGCGCTGGTTCGCGCTGGCCTGGGAGATCGGCTCGATCGGGAGGCGCTGCACCTTGGTGCGCTGGGAGTAGCGGGAGATGCGCGCGAGCCCGGAGTCGATGACGTAGGTGATGCCGGGGACGGTCAGGGAGGTCTCGGCGACGTTCGTCGACAGGATGATGCGGCGGTAGGTTCCGGCCTTCGGCGGGGAGAAGATCTTCTGCTGGTCCTGGGCGGAGAGCCGTCCGAACAGGGGCAGCACCTCGACGGGCAGGGCGGAGCGGCCGCGGGTGCCGCGGGCGAGGTGCTTCTCGAGGGAGTCGGAGATCTCGCGGATCTCCCGCTCCCCCGGGAGGAAGACGAGCATGTCGCCGGGGCCCTCGGCGGCGAGCTCGTCGACCGCGTCGGTGATGGCCTCGGTGAGGTCCCGTTCGATGGAGTGGATGTCCTCGAGCTCGTCGTCCTCGTCGACATCGGCCTCGAGCACGAGGGGGCGGTAGCGGACCTCGACGGGATAGGTGCGCCCGGAGACCTCGATGATCGGGGCGGGCTCCTTCTCCCCCGAGGGCAGCGTCGCGGCGAAGTGCTCGGCGAAGCGCTCGGGGTCGATCGTGGCGGAGGTGATGATGACCTTGAGGTCGGGGCGCTGCGGGAGGATCTGGCGGAGGTAGCCGAGGATCACGTCGATGTTCAGCGAGCGCTCGTGGGCCTCGTCGATGATGATCGCGTCGTAGCGCGTCAGGAGGCGGTCCCGGCCGATCTCGGCCAGCAGGATGCCGTCGGTCATCAGCTTCAGCCGGGTGCCGCGGGAGGTCTCCTTGGTGAAGCGGACCTGGTAGCCGACGGTCCCCTCGCCGAGCTTCTCCCCCAGCTCGCTCGCGATGCGCTGGGCGACGGAGCGGGCGGCGATGCGGCGCGGCTGGGTGTGGCCGATGATCCGGCCGTCCTGCCCGTAGCCGAGCTCGAGCAGCATCTTCGGGATCTGGGTGGTCTTGCCGGAGCCGGTGGCGCCGGCGATGACCACGACCTGGTTCTCGGAGATCGCCTTCTGGATGTCCTCGCGGCGCTGCGAGACGGGCAGGTCTCCCGGGTAAGTGATCCGCGGCCCGGGGGCAGGGGCCTGCTCGGCAGGGTGCGAGGCGGACGGATCGGGGCTCGAGGAGGTCGTGGTCATGGCGGGGCCACTCTACGTGGGCGGCCCCGCCGCCGTCGTGCCGATTCCGGGCCGCGGCGACGGGGCCCACAGACGGCGGACGACTCTTCCGTCAGTTCTAGCAGGGAGGGAGCGAAGGAACCGCGAACTCCTGCGTGACGGCCTGGACGACACCCGTGACGTCCTCGTACTCGAACGTAGCGACCGCGGTGCCGTTGGCCATGTTGCCCGCCTTGTCGGACTCGTACGTCACCACCTCCTCGCCACCGGCAGGGAGGGAGAAGGGGGCTTCGTCCGAGACGGGGAACGTGACGGGTGAGCCGGAGTTCGGGGTGACGGAGACAGAGCTCATCTTCACCATCGCATCACTGCCGGAGTTCGTGAACGCGAAGACCAGGCGGTACTTGTGGATGCCGCCGGTCACCTTGCAGCTCGCGTTCGTGTTCAGGACGGCCATGACGGGCGGCGGGTCGATGGGCGGCGAGGCGGCGAGGGCGGGTGCGGCGACGGCCATCGTCATCGCGGGCGCGGCCCACGCCATCCCCTTCATCATCGAACGTCGGGTGGTGACGCTGCGCGCGGTGCTGCTCATCGGTGCTCCTTCGAACGTGCCGGACCCCCGGCTCCCTCCCCGATCCGTGCAGGGGCCCACCCCTCCACGTCGAAACAGGCATGCTTCCCATTTCGCCCCAATCGGTTGAACCGGACATTATTCGGCAGTACCGGGAGAAGCTACGCATCTCGGACATTCGGGGCGTTCGTGACACAACCGTGATCCGCGGGCGTCCTCCTGCGTGCCCCCCGGTCACGGCGCCGTGCTGAGGAGGAGCCGTCGCGCGGAGCGCTGACCTGGGCGTTGTGCACAACCCGGAGCGCGTCGCCACCGTCCGGGCAGGATCCGGGGCATGAGATATCGGATCGGCTTCTGGATCGGGCCCGCCCCCGTCGACGACGAGTCGGCGTGCGCGGACCTGCACATGCACCTGCACACCGCCGGACAGTTCGTCGGCTCGCCCACGCCTCCCCTGCCACCCACCCCGCGGATCGTGCGCTTCACCGCGGACGTGCTCGAGGAGTTCCCGGCAGACCTCGCGGACCCCCGGTCCCCGTGGCGGGACGCGGACGCCGCGGAGGCCGCGCACGGTCAGACCTTCGCCCCGGTCCTGTTCGGGCCGGACAGGAAGGTGATCGGGCGGCTGACCCAGCTCGCGCACGAGCACGGCCTGCAGACCTTCGACCTCGCCGCCCATCGGCTGCTGCGCCTCGAGGACGTCGTGGAATGGGAGGACGGCCCCTGGATCACGGGCCCGCTCGGCGGAAGCTGGGACGAGCCCGAGGCCTTCGCCTGCCGCGGGCCGGAGATCGCCCGGGAGAGGCTCGGACTCACTCCTTCAGCCCATGTGCTGGCCGGAACGGGAGAGGACAGTCCCTGAACGACGTCGGCCGGCGCCCGGATGCCCCGAGCGGTCCAGCGGGTGCGCGCGGCCCCGGTCAGCTCGCGAGCAGCCGCCGGCCGGTGCGCCCGAGCGGGTGCTCCTCGGGATAGACGAGCACGAGCCCGAGCGCCATCCGCGTCGCCCATGCCCGAGCGCGCGCCTGGAGGGCCTCCCAGATCGCGTCATCCTCGATCCCGGTCCAGGCCGCAGAGGCCCGGTAGAGGTCGAGCAGTCCGGCGGAGGAGGCGGAGGGGTGGAGCAGCAGGCCGCCCAGATCGCTCGCCGGGTCGCCGCGGGTGGTGTCGCCCCAGTCGATGAGGGTCACCGCTGCCGCGGAGGTCGGCGACGGGACCACGACGTTGCCCGGATGCGGGTCACCGTGCAGCAGCAGCTCGCGGCCCTGCCATTCCTCGGCGTCGATACCCGCCTGCCATGTCCGAGCGGCGCGGCGCGCGGCGTCCTCGTCGAGACCCGCCCGCTCGAGATCGGCCGCGAAGAACTCGGCGCGATGCACGAGCGGCACGCCGCGCACCGGGTTCCGCACCACCTCGGGGGCGGGTCCGGAGTGGATCGTCGCGAGCATCCGGGCCAGGTCCTCGGCGACCTCCTCCTGCCTCGCGACGTCGGACTCCGCAGCCGTCACCCCGTCGATCCACTCGACCGCGACGGCGTCCTCGGCCGTCGCGATCACGCGCGGCAGGTCCATCGGGAGGGTGGTGCCGAGCCCCCGCAGGCGGCGCAGCACCGTCACCTCCCGACCGAGCAGCTCCCGGGAGATGCGGCGTCGCGCGATCCGCAGCACGAGAGGCGCGCCGTCGAGGGTCCCGATCGGCCACAGCACGTTGTCCCAGCCCTCGCCGCGGGGACGCTTCCCGATCGCCCAGCTGATCCGCTCGAGCTCGACGCCCTCCTCGGGCCGCAGCCACGCGCAGAGCAGCTCCACGCGGCGCAGGTCCACGGGCAGGTCGGCAGGAGGGAGGACGGGGGCGATATCCGGCGTGCCGGTCATCCGCCCACCGTACCGGGCAGGGGCCCGCCCGGACGGGAGTTTTCCGACGCCGCCCGTGCCCCGGGTCCCGGAGGTCGTGCGTCGGACCGATCCTCATCTGCGTCCCTGTCCCTGCTTCGCTGAGCCCCCGCGCCGCGCAGCCCTTCCCGCGACGGCAACCGGAGGGAAGCCGAGCTGGTCTCCGCCGGGCGTGAGTACGGTGTGAGCTGGAGCGAGCATCGAGGCTCCATGGCCCCTGCGGTGCGTCCGCGGCGCCCAGTCGCCTCGGCCGAGCGCCCCGTCGCAGGGCGACTCCCCGTCGGCCCCGCGGCCATGACCGACCCCAGGAGGTTCCCGTGGCCCGCATCGGCATCCAGCTCATGATGCTCAAGGAGCACGTGGCCCAGCAGGGGCTGCTGCCCGTGCTCGAGCGCGTGCGCGAGACCGGCTTCGAGGTCGTGGAGGTCTCCCAGATCCCGCTGAGCGAGGAGAACCTCGTCGCACTGGAGACCGCCCGCGAGCAGCTCGGCATCGAGGTCGCCGCGATCTCCGCGACCACGTCCCTGCCGCCCGGCGGCGAGGGCCCCACCCTCCGGGACGATCTCGCGCTGCACGTCGAGCACGCACGACGCGCCGGCACCCGCATGATCCGCATCGGCATGATGCCCACCTCCGCGCTGCGCTCCCGGGAGGCCTTCGACGCCTTCGTCGCCGAGGTCGACGGCTATGCCGAGCAGCTCGCGACCGAGGGGATCAGCCTCAGCTACCACAACCACCACGTCGAGTTCGCCCGGGTCGACGGCACGACGCTGCTGGAGAAGCTGCGCGCCGGGGCGCCGCACCTGCGCTACGAGATCGACTGCCACTGGGTCCAGCGCGGAGGCCGAGACCCCGAGCGGACCCTCGCCGAGTTCGCCGGGGTGCTCGACCTGGTCCACCTCAAGGACCACCGGATCGCGCTGCCGAGCGCGGAGGTGCTCGATGCCCGCGACGCCCGGGACCGCGAGACCTGGGAGCGCTACTGGGGCGGGGACATCGTCCAGTTCGCCGAGGTGGGCGAGGGGACCCTCGACTGGCGTCCCGTGATCGAGCAGGCCCTCGCCTCGGGCGCCCATCACCTGCTCATCGAGCAGGACCGCACCTACGGCCGGGACATCTGGGAGTCCCTGGCCGCCAGCCGCGCCCATCTGGTGGCGCTCGGCTACGAAGGAATTATCACCACAGGAGGTCGTCGATGACGCAGCAGGTCCCCCTCTCCAGCAGGGTCAAGAAGATCATCGAGGTCGACGGGCTGGAGTTCCGCGACCTCGACGGCGACGGGCAGCTCACCCCGTTCGAGGACTGGCGCCTCTCCCCCGCCGAGCGCGCCGCGGACCTCGTCTCACGCATGTCCCCGGACGAGAAGCTCGGGCTGATGGTCATCAGCTCCCGCCCGATGGGCATCTCGCAGCACAACAAGGAGCTCACCAGCCACGACGGCGTGCTGGACGAGCAGCACCTGCCGATCAAGGTCGACCCGCACACCAGCGCCGGCATCCCCTTCCAGGGCACCACCGAGATGATCCGCGGCATGCACATGCGGCACTTCATCATGCGCGAGGAGCCCACCGGCTCCCGGATCGCCACCTGGATCAACGCGATGAACGAGGTCGCCGAGGACACCCGCTGGGGCATCCCGGTGATCGTCGCCGCGAACTCGAAGAACGAGGCCGGCGGCTTCAAGATGGGCGGCACCCCCGAGGACCAGCCGTTCGCGCAGTGGCCGGGCACGCTGGGCCTGGCCGCGACGGGCTCGCTCGAGGTGATCGAGTCCTTCGCCGCGCACTCGCGCCGCGAATGGGTCGCCTCGGGCCTGCGCAAGGGCTACATGTACATGGCCGACGTGCTCACCGATCCGCGCTGGTTCCGCGGCCAGGGCACCCTCGGCGAGGACCCCGAGTTCGTCTCCCGCGCGATCGGCGCGCTGGTGCGCGGCTTCCAGGGCGAGGACGGGCTCGAGAAGGACGGCGTCGCGCTGACCACCAAGCACTTCCCCGGCGGCGGCGCGCGCGAGAACGGCACCGACCCCCATTACGCCGAGGGCCGCTTCAACATCTACCCCACCCCCGGATCGCTGGAGGACTACCACCTCCCGCCCTTCCAGGCCGCGATCGACGCCGGCACCTCCTCGGTGATGCCGTACTACGCGATCCCCTCGGACGAGAAGTCCTCCACCCCGCAGGGCCGGGTCACCGAGTTCGAGCAGGTCGGCTTCGCCTTCAACCGCGAGATCCTCGACCTGCTGCGGCAGATGGGCCACCGCGGCTACATCAACTCCGACTCCGGCGTGCTCTCGAAGATGGCCTGGGGCGTCGAGGAGCTCACCACCGCCGAACGCGTGGGAGCCGCCGTCATGGCCGGCACCGACATGTTCGCCGACACCAACGACGTGGACTCCGTGCGCGAGGCGTACGTGAAGGGCCTGTTCACCTCCGAGCGGCTCGACGAGGCGGCGAGCCTGCTGCTCGAGGAGCTGTTCGCCCTGGGGCTGTTCGAGAACCCCTACGCCGATCCGGAGGAGGCCGACCGCGTGGTGGCGAACCCCGAGGCGGCGGCCGCGGCGCTGGACGCCCACCGCCGCTCAGTGGTGCTCGCGAAGAACCACGACTCCGTGCTCCCCCTGACCGCCGAGTCCCTCGCCGGCAAGCGCGTGTATCTCGAGCTGTTCGCGAAGGACCTGCTGGTCAAGGACCTCGATGCGCTGCGCCGACGGATCGCCGAAGCGCATCCGGGCATCGACTTCACCACCGACCACCGCGGTGCGGACGTCGCGATCGTGATCCTCGCGCCGTTCATCGGCAGCTACTTCGAGTTCGTCGGCATCGGGGACCTCGCGATCGACGACCACTCCCATGTCGAGCTCGCCAAGGTGAAGGAGATCCGCGAGAGCGTCGGCACGATGGTCGTGGCGCTGGATGCGAAGTTCCCCTGGCTGCTGGACGACGTGGAGCCGCTGGCCGACGCGCTCCTGGTCGGCTTCGACACCGACCGCGGCGTGCTGGTCGACGCGGCGCTCGGCGAGTTCGCGCCGACGGGGAAGCTGCCGATCACCTTCCCGGCCGACGCCGACGCGATCGCCGTGGACGAGGACGGGCGCTGCGCCTCCCCGAATGACGTGCCCGGCTTCGCGAAGGAGCAGCACATGGACGGCCGGGCGTACGTCTACGTCGACGCCGACGGGAACCGCTATCAGCTGGGGCACGGCCTGAGCTGATGAGCCGAGCGGGGCGGAGGTGCGGGAGAGCCGCGCCGCCGCCCCACGGTTCGTCGGCGCTCCGTGCGGCGCCGCGCCCGCGGTCCTCGGCGTCCGGTGACGAGCCCCGGACATGACGAAGGCCCCCTCCCCCGCGCGTCTGCGCAGGTGAGGGGGCCTTCGTCGGTGAGTGCGATGGTGGAGCCGGCGGGAATCGAACCCGCGTCCGATAGTGCGGAGCCAGGGCTTCTCCGGGCGCAGTCCGTGTTGGCGTTTTCTCAGTCCCGACGATCCCACGGACACGTCGTCGACGGACTCAGTCACTCTGAGGTGTTCATCCTTCCCCGGTGACCAGGGTCGGCAGCAGTGGCTCCTTAGATGATGGAACGATCCGGGTCAGGAGCACCCCCGGGGTTCCAGACTGCTAACGCTGATCAGGCAGCGAGAGCGAAGTCAGTGCGCTTGGGTTCGGCACTTATTGGTTTCCAGAGGACATTAACGAGATGACTCTGGGTTCTCGGCCCGCTTCCCCTTGCTGGACAACTACCGTCGAAACCGATCGGCCCCTGGCGTGGGAAGGCATGACTATCGTGACGGCGCTCTGGCCGTCGTCGCACTCACTCTTCGGTTGTCAAACATCCACGTGCGCCCCTCGGGAGGAACGCTGTGGATCGAGTCTACCGCGAGCGCGCGACGATCTGAAGCGGATATTCCTCAGCTCACGGCGAAGCCCGCTCCTCACCAGGACCGCTCCTCCCGCTACCTGGCGCGTGCGCCACGGAGCCTGGACCATGAGCCGCATCGGCGGGGAGGATGGGAAGATGAGCAGCTCCGAGGCCGCCGGCACGCGCATCAGCATCGATCCCGAGACCCTGCGCGAGATCGTGCTGAACCCTGCGGCCCTGGCCGAGTGGTGCGCGGCGCACCCCACCGATCCCCGAGCCGTGGCGTTCCTGCGGATGCTGGGGAGGCTGGACGAGGCGGCGATCGCGGGCAGGCAGGCGCTCGAGGCGCCGGGGCTCTCCCCCGTGATGCGGGCCGTCCGTCGCACCCGGTACGCGCACGTGCTGCAGTGGCAGGGCGCCTTCGTCGCGGCGGAGGAGCAGCTGGACCTCGCCGCCGAGGAGACGGGCCTGGAGGACCCCACCTCCCCGTCGTCACTCTCGGCGCTGGCCTCCGTGTTCCAGCACCGGGCGAAGTGCAGGTTCGAGCACGCCCTCGCCGAGCAGCGTGACCAGCGACCGCGGGCGGCGGGGAGGCTGTGGGAGGCGGCGCTCGAGGATGCGCAGCGGGCGCTGTACATGCGGGAGCGGCTCGGCGTCGCCGCCGAGGACGCCATCGAGTCCAGTCGGCAGACGGTGCGCCGCCTGGAGCGTCGCGACCTGGACGGCTGACCGGCCGCCGGCTGACGGACCGACCGATCGGGTCGTCCGCCTCGCGGGGACGTTGGCCGTTCAGGCGGTGAGCGCGGGGCTCAGGCGAGCTCGCGGTGGCGCATGGCGCGCTGCGCCTCGCGCAGGTCCTGCTTCTCGCGCAGGGTCTGGCGCTTGTCCCATTCCTTCTTGCCGCGGGCCAGGCCGATCTTCACCTTGGCGTGCGAGCCGAGGAAGTACATCTCCAGCGGCACGATCGTGAAGCCCTTCTCGCGGGACTTGCTGGCGAGCTTCTCGATCTCCTGCTTGTGCATGAGCAGCTTGCGCTTGCGGCGGGCGGCGTGATTGGTCCAGGTGCCCTTGACGTACGGGGCGATGTGGGCGTTGTCCATCCACACCTCGCCGGCGTCGACGTAGCAGTAGCCGTCGATCAGGGACGCGCCCCGGTCGCGCAACGACTTCACCTCGGTGCCGGTCAGGACGATGCCGGCCTCCCAGGTCTGGTCGATGAAGTAGTCGTGCAGCGCCCGCTTGTTCGAGGCGATGAGCTTCTTCTGGGGTCCCTCGTTCGCGGCGGCCTTCTTCTTGTCGGCCTTCTTCGCGGACATGGGTCCTCCTTCTCTCCGTCTCCGGATGCTGCACTGGTGATCGCGGCCGCGATCGGACGTCCCAGCGTACGCCGTGGCCGCGCAGGATCGCGACCGGTTTCTCCGCGGGCGCACACCCGGACGGGCCGGGGTCAGAGGTACTTCGCGGGGTTGACCGCGTTGCCGTCCTCATGGGTCTCGAAGTGGAGGTGGCAGCCGGTCGAGGACCCGGTGGTGCCCACATAGCCGACGGTCTCCCCCGCCGAGACCTGCGCGCCGACCGGCTTCGCGAAGCCCTGCAGGTGGTGGTAGGAGGTCGTGACCAGGCGGCCGTTCATGATGCCGTGGCTGACGATGAGCTTGTTGCCCGCGCCGCTGTTGTAGGTGCGGGCGATGACGCGGCCGGAGTGCGCCGCGCCGACGGGCACGCCGCAGGCGACGGGGAAGTCCACCCCGGCGTGCAGCTTCTTCGTGCCGTAGATGGGGTGCACGCGCCAGCCGAAGTTCGAGTTCAGCCGCGCGTTGACGGGGTAGACCCAGCCGCCGCCGGTGTTCGCGGAGCCTGCCACCGGGGCGCTGCCACCGCTGCTCTTCTGCTGCTGCTGGGCCTTCAGCCTCTCCTCGCGCTCGCGCTCCTGCTCGGCGAGCTCCTCGATCTCGTCGTCGAGGGTGCTGCTGCGGGTCTCGAGGGACTTCTGGTCGCCCTCGTACTTCGTCTTCTTCGCCTCGAGGTCGTCGCGCTGGGTCTTCTGCGTCTCGTACAGCGCGTCGAGCTCGTTCTTCGCCTCGGTCGCCTCCTCCTCGGCGACACGCGTGCGCTCGAGCGCGTCCTCCGCGTCGATCTTGAGCTGCTTGATCTCCTCGCGCACGGCCGACAGGCGCTCGGCGGAGTTCTCCGTGACCGACTGGTCCGTGCGCAGCGAGTCCAGGCGGGTGCCCTGGGAGGCCATCGTCAGGCGGTAGTTCATCGAGCGGTCCACCGCGTCCTGCGGGGAGCTGTTGCCGACGTACACCGACGAGGGGCTGGGCATCCCGCCGCCCTTGTAGGCGGACAGCGCGACCGTGGCGAGCTCGTCATCGCTGCGGTCGACCTCCTCCTGTCCGGTCTCGACCTCGCCCGAGAGGCGGCGCTCCTCCTCCTCGGCCTCGGTGAGGCGCTCGCCGACCTTCCGGTCCTCCTCCTGCGCCTCGCCGAGCGCGACCCGCGCGTCCTCGAGGTCCTGCTGGGCCTGCGGGATCAGCAGCTCGGTCTCCGCGAGCGCGAGATAGGTGTCGGCCAGATCGTCGTTGACGTCGTTCAGCTCGATGCGGAGGTCCTCGAGCTGCTGGTCGACCTCCGCGCGCTCGGCGATCTTGTCGTCCTTGCTGCCCTCGGCGGAGGCCGGGGAGACGACGGGGCCGGTGAGCATGCCTGCGGCCAGGATCGCGGCGGCGGCGAGGAGGCTCAGGGGGCGGCGCAGACTTCTGGAGGACATGCTCACACCTTCAGGTAGCGGTTGAGGGAGACCACCGACGAGGCGATCGACAGCACGGCGCCGAGGACGACCAGCAGGGGTGCGGCCCAGACGAGGTCTGCGGTGGAGACAGTGATCAGCTGCTCGCCGAGGGTCGGTGCGAGCCAGCCCTGGACGAGATGGTTCAGGCCCAGCCAGAGCATCCCCGAGGCGATCAGGCCGCCGATGATCGCGGCGACCGCTCCTTCGAGCAGGAAGGGCAGACGGATGAAGAGGTTCGAGGCGCCCACCAGGCGCATGATCGCGATCTCGCGGCGCCGGCCGGCGACCGACATCCGGATCGTGGTGGCGACCAGCAGCACCGCGGCCACCAGCATCAGCACCGCGAGCCCGAGCGCGAAGAGCGTGGACTGGTTCAGCACGTCGATGAAGGGGGCGAAGGTGCTCAGCAGGTCGGTGACCTCGTCCACGCCGTCGCGGCCCTGGAAGAACTCGACCACGGCGGCGGAGTCGTCGGCGTCGCTGAGGGTGATGTGGAAGGAGACCGGCATGTCCTCGGCGGTGAAGTTCGAGACGAAGGACTCGCCGGCGAACTGCTCCTGGTAGATCGCGAGCGCCTCCTCCTGGTCGCGCTCCTCGACGGAGGCGATGTACGGGGAGAGGACCTCGCCCTCGAGCGCCTTGCGTACCGAGTCGATCTGGGCGTCGGTCGCGGCGCCGCCGGCGCAGGAGGAGGCCGTCGAGTGCGGGGAGCACAGGAAGATCGTCACCTGGGACTGCTCGACCAGGGTCGACTTCATGTCCATGATCTGCTTCTGCATCAGCACGCCGGTGCCCACGAAGGTCAGCGACACGGCGGTGACGATCACGACAGAGATGACCATGGCGATGTTCCGCCACAGGCCGGTGAGGATCTCGCCGAGGATGTAGCGGGCCCTCATCGCAGCTCCCCCTGGTCCTGGTCGAAGTCGCCGGTGAAGTCCTCGGACTCGCGCACCCGGCGGGCCTCGCGCTCGTCGATCAGGTCCTCCTCCAGCACGTCCTGTGCGACCGGGCGGTCCTCGGCCGACGGGTCGGTGCCGGCGTCGCCCGCGTCGGGCCCGTCGAGCTCGACGGGGCGGTCGGCTCCGGCGGGGCCGGCGTGCTCCTCGGCGCTCTCGCGCTCGGCGGCGGGCGACTCGGGCGCCCCGTCCCAGTCGGCGACGAGCTCCTCGTCGTCCAGTGGGTGCTCCTCGCGGTGGGTGGAGTCGTCGGGCAGGTTCCCGGAGATCACGCTGACCGGGGCGGGGGTCTCGTAGCCGCCCTGCTCCTCGTCGCGCACCACCTTGCCGCCGACCATCTCCACGACGCGGCGGCGCATGCGGTCCACGGCGGCGCGGTCATGGGTGGCCATCACGACGGTGGTGCCGCGCTCGTTGATCTCGGCGAGCAGGTCCAGGATGCCCTCTGCGGTGGCGGGGTCGAGGTTGCCGGTGGGCTCGTCGGCCAGCAGGATCGAGGGGCGGTTGACGTAGGCGCGCGCGATCGCGACGCGCTGCTGCTCACCGCCGGAGAGCTCGTGCGGGAGCCGCTTGCCCTTGTCCTCCAGGCCCACCATCTCGAGCATCTCGGGGACCAGGCGGCGCACCACCTTGCGGGGCGTGCCGATCACCGCGAGCGCGAACTCGATGTTCTGGTAGGCGGTCTTCGAGGGCAGCAGGCGGAAGTCCTGGAACACCATGCCGATGTCGCGGCGCAGCGCCGGCACCTTCCAGGACGGGATCCGGGAGAGGTCCTTGCCGGCGACGTAGACGGTGCCGCGGGTGGGGGCGACCTCCTTGAGCACCATCCTCATCAGGGTCGACTTGCCCGAGCCGGAGGCACCGACCAGGAACACGAACTCCCCGCGGGTGAACTCGATGTCGAGGTTCTCCACCGCGGGGTGCTGGCCACGCATGTACGTCTTGGTGACGTCGTCGAAACGGATCACTGCTGCCTGTCACATCAGGGGGAAAGTCTGGCGCTCCCAGCGTAGGGGCGCACGGTCGTGTTTCCACGGCGCTGTGGACAGGGGTCGGGTCAAAACCTGGTCAAACCCGGGGTGGATCAGGTCACTCAGTCCTGCGCCGTCCTGACTGATCTCCTACCGGCTCGTCCCTCGCCAGCACGTCGATCAGTCCTGCGACTTGCCCTGCTCGGCACGCCAGCGGATGCCCGCGTCGATGAAGCCGCTGATCTCGCCGTCGAAGACCGAGGAGGGGTTGCCCTCCTGGTACTCGGTGCGCAGGTCCTTCACCATCTGGTACGGGTTCAGCACGTAGGAGCGCATCTGGTCGCCCCAGGACGCCTTGACGTCGCCGGCGAGCTCCTTGCGCTCGGCGGCCTCCTCGGCCTTCTTGAGCAGCAGCAGGCGCGACTGCATGACGCGCAGCGCCGCGGCGCGGTTCTGGATCTGGGACTTCTCGTCCTGCATCGACACGACGGTGCCGGTGGGCAGGTGGGTCATGCGCACCGCCGAGTCGGTGGTGTTCACCGACTGGCCGCCCGGGCCGGAGGAGCGGAAGACGTCGATCTTCAGGTCGTTCTCGGGGATCTCGATGTGGTCGGTCGACTCGATCAGCGGGATCACCTCGACCGCCGCGAAGGAGGTCTGGCGGCGGCCCTGGTTGTCGAAGGGGCTGATGCGCACCAGGCGGTGGGTGCCGCCCTCGACGGAGAGAGTGCCGTAGGCGAAGGGGCCGGCGACCTCGAAGGTCACCGACTTCAGCCCCGCCTCCTCGGCGTAGGAGGTGTCCATGACCTTGGTGGAGTAGCCGTTGTTCTCGGCCCAGCGCAGGTACATCCGCATCAGCATCTCGGCGAAGTCCGCGGCGTCCACGCCGCCGGCGCCGGCACGGATGGTGATCACGGCGTCGCGCTCGTCGTACTCGCCCGACAGCAGCGTGCGCACCTCGAGCTCGTCGAGGGTCTTGTGGATGCTGACCACCTCGGCCTCGGCCTCGGCGAGGGTGTCGGGGTCGTCCTCCTCGGCGGCGAGCTCGACCATCACCTCGAGGTCCTCGATGCGGGAGGCGAGCTCGGAGATGCGGCGCCGCTCGGACTGGGCGTGGGAGAGCGCGGAGGAGACCTTCTGGGCGTTCTCGACGTCGTCCCAGAGGTCCTGAGCGGAGGCCTGCTTCTCCAGGTCCGCGATCTTCTTATCGAGGGCGTCGACGTCCGTCACCTGCTCGATCGAGGACAGAGTCGAGCGGAGCCGGGGGATCTCTTCGGAGAAGTCGATGGAAGCCACGATCGGGGAGTCTACGGCAGAGGGCTCGATGCGGCCCGGGAGTCGCGGAGGAGAGCGGGCAGGGCGCGTCCCATCTCACGGCCCACCTCCTCCAGCAGTGCCTCGCCGCGCGCGATCGCGTCGGGCACGTCGGCGGCGCGGGAGACGAGGTCGAAGGCCTCGTCGATCCCGGCGGAGGCGAGCTCCTGCTGATCGAGGGTGACGGCGCCGGCGACGGCGAGGACGGGCAGTCCGGCCGCGGCGGCGCGGCGGGCGACCTCGGCGGGGCCCTTGCCCTGGAGGGTCTGGACGTCGAGCTTCCCCTCCCCCGTCACCACGAGGTCCGCGGCCGCGAGGCGGGCGTCGAAGCCGGCGAGCTCGAGGACGACGTCGGCGCCGGAGCGCTGGGTCGCGCCGAGCAGCAGCAGGGCGTAGCCGACGCCGCCGGCGGCACCGGCGCCCTCGGCGCGGGCCGTCGCGCCGCTCGGGTCCAGCAGCGCCGCGGCCGCGGCGAGGGTCCGGTCGGCGGCGGTCACGGCCTCCGGTCCGAGCCCCTTCTGCGGGCCGTAGACGGCGGCCGCCCCGTCGGCACCGAGCAGGGGGTTGGCGACGTCGTTCGCGGCGGTCAGCGAGGCACCCTCGAGGGCGGCGAGGGCCGGGGCGAGGTCGACGCTCGCCAGGGCCTCCAGACCGGCGAGGCCGGAGGCGATGTCCTCGCCGTCGGCGGTGAGCAGGCGCGCGCCGAGGGCCTGCAGGAGTCCGGCGCCGGCGTCGGTGGAGGCGCTGCCGCCGAGGCCGACGACGATCTCGCGGGCTCCGGCGCGGACGGCGGCGAGGATCAGCTCGCCGAGCCCGCGGGAGGACGCATCGCGCGGGGAGAGCTCCTCGCCGGGGAGCGCCTTCAGGCCGACGGCGTCGGCGAGCTCGAGCACGGCGGTGGTGCCCTCGAGCGCCCAGACCGTCTCGCGCGGCTCTCCTGTCGGGCCGGTGACCGTGGCGGGCTGCGCCGTGGCGCCGGCGGCGAGGGCCGCATCGACCGTGCCGTCGCCGCCGTCGGCGATAGGGCAGGCGGTGATCTCGGCGTCCGGGGCCGTGGCGGTGATCCCGCGGGAGAGGGCGGCGACGACCTCGGCGGCGGTGAGGGAGCCCTTGAACTTGTCGGGGGCGAGGAGGAGGCGGGTCATGCGGTGCTCGCGATCTGCTCGACGGTGAGCGACGGATGGGACATGGCGAAGGCTCGTGCAGCGGTGGCGGACGTCATGGCGCTGGTCGGGATCCTACGGAAGCAGAGTCATGCATGCTCGCTCGGCCCGAGACTCGGACTCCCGGTGACCTGGGCGAGCCGACGGCAGGGTCGAACCGGCGGCACGGTCGAGAGGCCGGTACGGACCGGACGGAGGTGGCTCACCGCGCCCGGGCCTCGCCGAGCACGGTCAGCGGGATCGAGGTGTCGGTGCCCCGGGTGAACCAGCCGACCAGCGGCGGATTCGTACGGGCGGCGAGGACGACGTGGGCGGTGCCGTCGGCGTCGACCGTGACCTCCTGGATGTGGATGTCCTCGGTGCTGGTGGTGTCGTAGGGGTAGGTGCGCAGGTGCTCCTCGGCGGCGTCGCGGGCGGAGCCGGTGTGGATCGCGGGGCCGTCCCCGTCGGAGTAGATCCGGGCGGGATCCACGGCCTGAGAGGCGGCGAGCGCGGCGCTGTCGGCGGCGTGCTGGAGGCCGTTGCGCTCCAGCTGCACCCCGGTGATCGAGGTGCCGACGGCGATCACCATCAGGATCACGACGAGCACCCCGGTGGTCAGGATCGTCATCGAGCCGCGCGCGTCCGCCCACCGCTCCCGCACGGTCGCGACCGGCCGGCCGATGCGCGAAGCGAGCGGGGTGGCGGCCGCGCGGAGCAGGAGGGGGCGGCAGCGCCGCTCCTGCGCGGGCCCGGACCTCACAGGTCCGCCCGGTACTGGTCGACGGGCACCGCATGGGCGGCGCCGACCGCGACGGGGCCGGTCTCCCCGAGGATGGGTCCCAGGCCCGGCACGGGGACGGGGATCCGCACCCGTGCGGTGACGACTCCTCCCGCGGTCGCGCAGGGGTCCTCGCTGCAGCTGAGCTCGACGACGTCGCCCGGCGGGAGGCCGTGGTCCTCGAGGACCAGCTCCATGTGGCGCGAGGCCCGGGCGGCGGCACGGTCGGGGTCGGACTCGGTCGCATGGATGCGCGCGGCGTCGCGGGCGATCGTGTCGGCGGCGAAGGCCGCGGCCTGCACGTTGCCGAGGGTGAGCACGAGGTAGAGGGTCGGGATCAGCAGCGCCGCGGCCAGCACCACGAACTCGACCAGGGCGTTGCCCTGCTCGTCCCCGAGCCGGTGTCGGAGCCCGCCTGGAGCGGCGGGGAGCAGGAGGCGACGGAGCCCTCTCACCATGCCTCCTCGTCCACGGCCCTGCCCTCGACGCTCAGCGCGCCTGCGGGACCGATCAGGCCCACGAGCGGGAGCGTCGCGTCGACCTGCACGCGGATGGTCCCGTCGTCCTCCTGCACGGCGGTGGCCTCGGCCTCGAGCCCTCGCCCGAAGCGCTCGTCGACGAGCTGCTGCGCCCGCTGAGCGCCGTCCTGCGGGGACGATCCGGCGAGCGCGGCGTGGTGCGCTCCCTGCACGGCGGCGTCGACGAGGGTGTTGCGGGTGTGGACGATGAGCGCCGCCTGGATGACCAGCAGCGCGATCATCACGATCAGCACCGCGACCATCGGGAACTCGGCCACGGCCGCTCCCTCGTCCTCCCGCAGCCGCGCGGCGAGTCGCCGTGCCGCTCCTCGTCGCGGCTCTGCGGGGCCCCGGGCGGGCAGCCCGCGGGTCTGCACCGCCGCGGTCGCGGGGGTGCAGGGGCGGGGCGGGGCCGGGCGGCGCATCAGCAGGGCGGTTCGCAGGGGACGGGAGCGGTCAGAGGCTGCCGCCGAGGAAGGGAGCCATCGCGTTCTCGAAGATCTGCACGATCTGGTCGGAGGCGACGGCCCAGAGGGCGACGACGATCCCCGCGGTCATGAGGGTGATCAGCACCCAGCCGGGGACGTCGCCCTGCTCCGAGGCCAGACGGGCAAGGAGGCGGCTGCGCAGCCCGGCGCGCTGCCGGATGCGGTCTGACGTGCCGGGCTGGGCGAGGCGGTGGCGCGGTCGCATGCGGGTGTGGAGTCGGGTGCGGTGGACGGTCATGTCGGCCTCCTCGGCGGACGGGTCCGGGTCAGGGCCCGGGCGGGTGCGGATCGGAGCGGTCGGGGACGGAGGGACGGAGGACAGGGCGATGACGGACGAGGTCGGGGACCGAGACGACGTCGCCGTCGCGGGCGATGTCGGCATCGGGTGCGGTACCGGTCGGGCGCTCACAGCGAGATCTCCAGCACCGCGAGGCCGGGGAAGATCGCGAAGAGGATCACCAGCGGCAGCACGAAGAACACCACCGGCACGAGCATGGCGATCTCGCGCTGTCCGGCCATCTCCATGAGGTCGCGCTTGGCGTTCTCGCGGGCGTCCTGCGCCTGGGCGCGGAGCACCTCCGCGAGCGGTGTGCCCCGCTCGATCGCGATCGAGACGCCCTCGCCGAACCGGCTGAGGGACTCCAGCGGGGTGCGCGCCCCGAGCGAGGCGAGTGCCTGGGAGACGCTCGATCCGGATCGGATGTCGGCGATCGTCGCGGCGAACTCGTCGGGCAGCGCGCCCGTGGAGGTCCGTGCCACCCGCTCCATCGCCGCGATCGGGCTCTCTCCCGCGGCGACGGCGAGCGCGAGCAGGTCCGCGACGGTCGGGAACTCGCGCGCCATGCGGGAGGCGCGGCGCTTGATCTCGACTCCCAGCAGGTAGTCGCGCAGCAGCACGCCCAGCAGCGCGCCGAGCGCCACGATGAGCAGCCCCAGCACCGCGCTCGCGTCCCGCATCACGATCGCGGCGACGGCGAGGACGATCCCGAGCACGAGGCCGACGGCCCCGAAGACGACCTGCTCGATGCGGAAGGAGTCGGCGGAGGTGCGTCGCCCGGCCAGGCGCAGGCGCCGCTCGAGCTGGTCAGCACCGCCGGTGAGCCGTTCGAGCAGGCCCAGCCCGCGCGCCGCGACCGGGCCGAAGAGGTTCTCCACGACGATGCGGGCCCGGCTCCTGCTGGTCGGCGCCGCGAACAGCGAGGAGTTCCGGGAGCGGCGGAGGTACGGGTCGACGCGCCGGCCGAGGTCCCGTGTGCGCAGCCAGGGCAGCTGGATGGCGAGCAGGTAGAGGCCGGTGCCGAGCATGAGGCCCAGCAGGATCCCGGCGAGCAGGGACATGCTCATCGCAGCACCCTCTCGTCCTGCGGCAGCTGCGCGATCATCAGCATCACCCGGTAGGCGATCAACGAGACCACCCCGCCGACCACCACCAGGACCATCCCGGCCGCGGAGTCGTAGGCCTGGGCGGCCTCGGGCCGCGTCGACATCAGCGCCAGCACGATCCACGGTGCGACGAGGGCGAGGCGGGCGGCGTTCACGGTCCACGACTGGCGGGCCTCGAGCTCGGCGCGGGTGCGGGAGTCCTCCCGCAGGAACGCCGAGAGGGTGCGCAGGAGCGAGCCGAGATCCGTGCCGCCGACGTCACGGGTGATCCGCAGCGCCTCCACGATCCGATCGCCGACGGGATCGGCGAGACGCACCTTGAGCCGGTCGAGGCAGGCGGCGAAATCTCCGCTGGCCTGGTAATCCAGGGCGAACTCGGAGAACGCGGGCCGCAGCTCCTCGGGTCCCTTCCGGCTCAGCTGCACGAGCGCCTCGGGCAGGGAGAGTCCGGCGCGGATGGCGGAGTTGATGTGGTCGACCGCCTCGGGCCACACCTCCCGCATCGCGGTGGTGCGCCGTCGAGCCGCCGAGCGCAGCACGAGCACCGGCAGGACCGAGCACAGCAGCCCGATCGTCAGCGCCGGGACGAGCGCACTGGAGATCGCCCACAGCGTGGCGGCGACCACGAGCCCCAGCCCGGCGCTGAGAGCCGGCACGGCGGCGGGAGGCACCGAGTCCAGCCCCACCTTGATGAGGTCGTCGCGCAGGCGGTCCATCCCTCGAGAGAGACGGCCGGGACGCGGGACGGCCCCCTCCTGCTCCCACAGCGACCACCAGATCGACAGCAGCCCGAGCCCGGCGACGAGGCCGAGGAACGCTCCGTCGGTCATGCCGCGCTCCTCCCCCCGAGCAGCTCGGCGAGGTCGTGTCCTGCACGGGCGAAGCGCTCGGCGTGCGGCGGATGTCCGTCGCCGCGGACCAGCCGGTCCCCGCGCAGGGAGAAGACGTCGGTCACCTCGATGACCTCCTCCTCGACCCGTCCGCTGAGGCCGACGATCTCGCGCACCCGTCGGCGCCCGTCGGCGAGGATGTCGAGGTGGACGACGAGGTCGATGGCGCTGGCGACCGTGGGGACGACGAAGCGGCTGGAGACGTTCTCCCCCGCCAGCAGCGGCAGCGTGCACAGCTTGGTCACCGCGTCCCGTGCGGAGTTCGCATGGATCGAGGCGAGCCCCGGCAGTCCGCTGTTGAGCGCGATCAGCATGTCGAGGCTCTCCGCCTCACGCACCTCGCCGACGATGATGCGGCTCGGCCGCATCCGCAGCGCCTCCTTCACCAGGCGGCGCATCGAGATCTCGCCGGTTCCCTCGAGGTTCGCCTGGCGGGTCTGCATCGCGACCACGTCCCGCAGGGTGAGGTTCAGCTCGAAGACCTCCTCGATCGTCACCACGCGCTCGCGGGCTCCCATCGACTGGGCCAGGCAGCGCAGGAAGGTCGTCTTCCCCGCCCCGGTCGCCCCTGACGGGATCACGTTGAGCCCGGAGGCGATCGCGGCGTCGAGGAAGTCCGCGGCCTGCTGGGTGAGGGACCCGAGGGCGACCATGCCCTGCAGGTCGTGCGCGCGGGCGACGAACTTGCGGATGTTGATCGCCCAGTGCGTGCGGGTCACCGAGGGGATGACGACGTGCAGGCGCGACCCGTCCGGCAGCAGCGCGTCGACGAAGGGGCTGGACATGTCCAGGCGGCGGC
Source organism: Brachybacterium sp. AG952 (assembly GCF_004362645.1). NCBI lineage: Bacteria > Bacillati > Actinomycetota > Actinomycetes > Micrococcales > Dermabacteraceae > Brachybacterium > Brachybacterium sp. AG952. Next base: position 36,118 of record NZ_SNXV01000007.1, read on the forward strand.
CGCTGGAGACGAGCATCCGCTCGACGATCCCGCGGACCTCGTCGTCGGTCAGCACGATGGTGGTCAGCTCGCTGCGCCCGTTCCTCGCGACGAACACCTGGGAGGGCGAGTTCAGCCAGATCTCCTCCACGCCCGGGTCATCAAGCATCTCCTGGAGCGGGCCGAAGCCGCCGATCCTCGCGGCGACCTGCGCGACCATGGTGTCGTCGTCGTGCAGCACGGGCACCTCGCCCGAGGACGAACGACGGTCGTAGTCGGCGAGGACCTCGCGGATCAGCGGCTCGAGCTGATCGGCGTGCACGTCCAGGCCGCGGCGCCTGATCAGCTCCCGCGACTCGGCCTCGATGATGGTGGCGGCGTCCAACGTGTCCCCTCCCCTGCCCCTACCGCCCGGTCCCTCCACCGTGCGGCACTGTGACGCAGCTCGCGACACGCGTGCCACTCTAGGGCGGATCACCGCATGCCGCGCGGCCTATCCAGGGAATGTGGACAACTCTCCCCGCCCGCTCCCATGGCAGGATGACAGCAGCCCACGAGCCGACTCTCACGCAGGAGCTCCCCATGGCCGAGACCACCAGCACGGGCGAGGACGCCCCGAAGCTGTCCCGACCCACCCTGAAGTACATGGCCAAGCGCGTGATCGCCGAGTTCACGCACGACGGCGGCACCGACCAGGCCGCGAAGCTCACCTACTTCATGGTCCTCTCGATCGCGCCGACGCTGCTGGCGCTGTTCTCTCTCGCGACCCTCCTGCTCGCGGGGATCAGGGACCAGATCGCCGATCTGCTGGTGGACCTCATCAACCAGGCGGCCGGCGGCAGCGGCCTCGGCGCGGAGGGCGCGATCAAGAGCACCGTCGACTCCCTCCTCGGCTCCGCGACCGGCGGCACGATCGCCCTGATCATCGGTATCGGCACGGCCCTGTGGTCGGCCTCGGCCTATGTGAAGGCCTACGGACGGGTCGCGAACCAGATCTACGAGGTCCCCGAGGGCCGCGGCCCCATCCGCATGAACGGCACGATGCTGCTGCTGACCCTCGCACTGATCCTGGGCATCCTGCTGGTGATGGTCTCGCTGCTGCTCAGCGCCTCCCTGGTCGAAGGTCTCCTCGGCCCGATCGCCTCGAGCATCGGGGCCGAGGGCGTGCTCACCTTCCTGCTGGACTCCTTCCTGCCGATCTGGGCGTGGGTGAAGTGGCCGGTGATCCTGGTGATCGCCTTCGCGCTGATCTCGCTGCTGTACTGGGGCGCGCCGAACATCGACAAGCCCTTCCGCTTCATCTCCCCCGGCGGCGTCTTCGCGATCCTCGGCATCGCCGTCGCGGCCGTGGCGCTGTCGATCTACATGGGCACCGTCGCCGGCTACTCCAGCTACGGCGCGATCGGCGGCATCATGGCCGTGCTGTTCGCGCTGTGGATCATCAACATCGTGATCATCCTCGGCGCCGAGGTCGACGCCGAGTACGAGCGGGCCCGCGAGCTCGAGGCCGGCAAGCCCGCCGAGGACTCGCTCGCCCTGCCGATGCGGGAGAGCGCCGGGGCGGAGAAGGCCGAGGAGAAGCGGGAGGCGATCGTCGACGAGGGCCGCGACATCCGCCTGCGGAACCTCCACCACGACTCCAGCGCCTACACCGGCGAGGACGCCCGCCTCACCCCGCGCCACGGCGTGCCCGTCGTCGACGACGAGACGGAGTCCGAGGGGAAGCCCTCCGGGAAGGACTCCTGAGATGTGCGGGCGCTTCGCCTTCTTCCAGGAGATCGATCCGCTGCTGGACGACCTGGGGGCCGTCGATCTCGAGGACCCGCGCCTGCGCTCGCGCTGGAACATCCCGCCGACCGCCCCGATCCATGTGGTCACCGAGTCGATCGACAAGGAGACGGGTGAGGTGCTGCGGGCGCTGCGGGTCGCCCGCTGGGGTCTGCTGCCGGCCTTCGCGAAGGACGAGTCCTTCTCCTCGCGCACCTTCAACGCCCGCCGCGAGACCCTCGGCGAGAAGCCCAGCTTCCGCGGCAGCCTCTCCCGCTACCGGGCGATCGTCCCGATGGACGGCTACTACGAGTGGGTGCGCGATGAGAAGGGCAAGCGCAAGCAGCCGTACTTCATCGCCCCGGCCGACGGCTCCAGCCTGTACATGGCAGCCCTGGTCTCCTGGTGGAAGGGTCCGGGTGGCCACGAGGGTCCCGCGGCCAGTGACGACGGCGCGTTCCTGCTGAGCGCCACGATCATCACGCGCGAGGCCACCGGTGACCTCGCCCGGATCCACGACCGCACCCCGGTGATGCTCCCGCGCGACCAGGTCGATGCCTGGCTGGACACCTCGATGGATCACAAGGAAGCCGCCGCCGCCTGGATCAACGACGACTCCCATCTGCTGGAGGACTCGCTGCTGGCCGTGCGCGAGGTCGATCCGGCCGTGGGCAAGGTCGGCAACGACGGCCCCGAGCTGCTCGAAGGGCCGCAGCGCCTGCTGTGACCGCAGCGTCACGGGGCCGGGACCGCCGGGACGCGAGAGCCGCACGTGTGACGGGCCCCGCAGGCACACGGCCCTTCCGTCCGACTGCGGTCTGACGCCGCGGCACCGCCCCGCCCGTACGCTCGTGGACATGACCGGCCCGTCTCCCTCCGCCCCGTCCCCGGAGCCCGCACCCGCCCACCGGGCGACCGCTGCGCGCCCCCGTGGGCACTCCGGTGCGCGCGGAGGCCTGCGCGACCCGTTCCGCTGGATCATCGAGAACCCGGGCACCGTCGACCTGATCGGCTTTGGCACGGCCGCTGCCCTCATGCTGCTCTTCGGCGTCGGCGCCGGGGGTGCCGGCTGGTGGATGCTGTTCTCGGTCCCGATGGTGCTCGCGGGGGCGGTCTGCCGCACCCGCCCCCTGCTGGGAGTGATCGTGATCGGCGTGCTCGCCATCTCCCACGTGCTGCTCGGCACCCCCGTCGTCGCGGGCGACGCGATGACCTTCTACGCGATGTTCTGCGCCGTCGCCTACGGCACCACCGCCGTGCACCTCATCGGCGTGGCCGCGGGGATGCTCGGGGTGCTCGTCCAGGCGAGCTGGTTCGGGATCGCCGCGCTGTTCGGCGAGTACGGCGGCCTCGGCCAGGGGGCGATCACCTTCGTGGGCCTGGGCATCATCGGCACGATCACGATCATCGCGATCTGGGCCCTCGCCAACCTGCAGCGGGCCCGCGTGCGCCAGCTCGCCCTGACCCGCGACCGGGCCGAGCAGGCGGTGCGCGAGCGGGAGCAGCGCACCGCGCTCGCCGTCGCCGACGAGCGCGCCCGCATCGCCCGCGAGATGCACGACGTCGTCGCACACTCCCTCTCGGTGATCATCGCGCAGGCCGACGGCGGGCGCTTCGTCGCCTCCCAGAAGCCGGAGAAGGCCGTGGAGGTGCTCGGCACGATCGGCGAGACCGGCCGCGCCGCGCTCGCGGACATGCGCTCCCTGCTGGGCGTGCTGCGCCAGGAGGACGAGACCAGCTTCGGCCCCCAGCCCGGCCCCGAGCAGCTGCCCGAGCTGCTCGAGCGCGTCCGCGCCGCGGGCCTCGAGGTCGACCTCGAGTCCGAGGGCTCCCTCGGCCAGCTCCCCCCGTCGGTCGGCATGTCCGTGTTCCGCCTGGTGCAGGAGGCGCTGACCAACGTGCTCAAGCACGCCGGACCCGGCGCGAGCGCCTCCGTGCGCCTGGTCCGCGCCACCGAGGGCCTCGTCATCGAGGTCGTCGACGACGGCCAGGGCACCGATCCGACCTCCGACGGACTCGGCCACGGCCTCACCGGGATGCGGGAGCGGATGAGCGTGCTCGGCGGGACGCTGCAGGCCGGGCCGCTGCCCTCCCGCGGCTACCGTGTGCGGGCGACCGTGCCGCTGCCGGGCGGCCCCGACACGGACACCGCTGCGACGCCCGCCTCCCCGTACGCGACCCCCGCGAGCGCCCCGGAGACCCCGCCCGGCCTCCTCCGCTCCCCCTACCCGAACCAGGCGTCCGGCACGACGCCCGCCCCGGGCACCGCCCCCGACCACGCCGTGACAGATCCTCGAGGAGAGACCCCATGACCGAGACCGCCGATCGTCCCCTGCGCGTCGCCCTGGTCGACGACCAGCCGCTGGTGCGCACCGGCTTCGCCATGGTGATCGACTCCCAGGACGACATGGAGGTCGTGCTGCAGGCGACCGACGGCGCCGAGGCCGTGCGCGAGCTGTCCGCCCGCAGCGTCGACGTGGTGCTGATGGACGTGCGGATGCCGAGGATGGACGGGATCGAGGCGACCTCGACCCTGCTGGAGCGGCTGCCCGTCGAGCGGGCCCCGAAGATCATCGTGCTGACCACCTTCGACCTCGATGAGTACGTGGTCGCCGCGATCCGCGCCGGGGCCAGTGGCTTCCTGCTCAAGGACGCCCAGCCCGAGGACCTCCTCGGCGCGATCCGCACCGTCCACCGAGGTGACGCGGTGATCGCCCCGTCGGCGACCCGACGGCTCCTCGAACGGGTGGTCTCCACCCCCGAGCCCGCCGAGCAGGACACCTCCGTGCTCGCGGAGCTCACCGAGCGCGAGCGCGAGGTGCTCACCCTGATGGGACGGGGCCGCTCGAACCGGGAGATCGGCGCGCAGCTGTTCGTCGCCGAGGCGACGGTGAAGACCCATGTGGGGCGGGTCCTCGCCAAGCTCGGCGCCCGCGACCGGGTCCAGGCCGTGATCATCGCCTTCGAGACCGGGCTGGTCACCCCCGGCGAGCAGTGAGCCGCAGGCATCGCCGGGCCCCGGCTCGCGGTGCCCGCCCTCTCGCGCCGCACGGCCGGCGGTCGGGGCCGCGTCATCCCTGGGTATGACGGCCTCCCCTCCCTCGGTCTCCCCCGGTCCGCGAGGCCGCGACCGGGGGCTGATGACCGCGGTGCCGGCGCTCGGGAAGCATCGGGGTCGACATCATGACCCCGTCGCGAAGGACTTCCCGATGACCACCGCCGCCCAGGCCGCTCCCCCGCCCTCCGCCGACACCTCCGGTGACCCCGTCGCGCTGCGCGCCCGCGCCGTGACGCGCACCTACGGCAGCGGCGCCGGCACCGTCACGGCGCTGGACGCCGTGGACCTCGACATCGCCCGCGGCGCCTTCACCGCGATCATGGGCCCCTCCGGCTCGGGCAAGTCGACGCTGCTGCACGTGCTCGCCGGCCTCGACGAGGTCACCTCCGGCTCGATCGAGCTCGAGGGCACCGAGATCACCTCGCTGCGCGACGACGCCCTGACCCGCCTGCGCCGCGAGCGGATCGGCTTCGTGTTCCAGTCGTTCAACCTGCTGCCGATGCTGACCGCGGAGCAGAACATCCTGCTCCCCCTCGAGCTCGCCGGGACCCGCGTGGACCGCGCCTGGCTGGACACCCTCACCTCCGCCTTCGGCATCGCGGACCGGCTCGACCATCTGCCCTCCCAGCTCTCCGGCGGACAGATCCAGCGCGTGGCGATCTCCCGCGCGCTGGTCACCTCCCCGGCCGTGGTCTTCGCCGACGAGCCGACCGGCAACCTCGACTCCCGCACCACCGAGGAGGTGCTGGACTTCCTGCGCCTCTCGGTGGACGAGTTCGGCCAGACCGTCGTGATGGTCACCCACGAGCGCGACGCCGCCGAGCGCGCCGACCGGATCCTCACCCTCGCCGACGGCCGGATCGCCTCCGACGAGGACCTGCGCGCGACGCGGACCGCGCGCTCCGTGCCTCACGGGAAGGAGCAGCGCTGATGGCCCGCTCCACCGTGAAGCTGACCCCGGTGCGCCGCCACCTCGCGGCGGTCGTCACCATCGCCCTGTCCTGCGCCTTCGTCGCGATCATGGTGCTGGCGGGGAACCTGATGCAGGCCTCCCTGCGCTCCCAGGCCTCCCAGATATACGAGGGCGCGGACCTGGAGATCCAGCGCGAGCTGTCCGACGAGGACTGGGCCTCCGAGGAGCCGCTTCCGGCCCCCGAGGTCGAGGGCACCGAGGCCGTGTGGCCCGCGCCCCGCAGTTACCTCGAGGCGAGCTCGACCAGCGGCGATGGCTTCTTCGAGGCCACGATGCTCCCGCCCGGCCAGGAGGACGCCCTCGAGGAGGGCTCCGCCGCCGGCACCGAGTCGGAGATCGTGCTCTCCCGCTCCGCCGCCGACGCCCTCGAGGCGGGGGTCGGCGACCCGATCACCGTGGAGGGCTCCGGCCCGGCCGCCGGCGGAGACCCGGCGCAGGAGGCGGAGCGGACGCTCACCGTCTCCGGCATCGCCGCAGATCCCGCCGGCGCCGTCTTCGGCGGCACCCCGCGCCTGATGCTCCAGGACGTCAACGCCGCCGCCCTGCTCGGGCCGACCGCCGGGACGACCACCGACACCTGGCTCGCCACGGTCCCCGACGGCGAGGACCCCGCCGCGGTAGCCGAGGCCGCCTCGGCCTCCGCCGCCGAGGGCATCACCGTGCGCGGCGTCGAGGAGGCCGAGGAGGAGGCCGCCGGCGACTTCATGCAGGGCTTCGGAGTGCTCGGGATGATCCTCGGCGTGTTCGTGGTGATCGCCCTGTTCACCAGCGCCGTCGTCATCGCGAACACCTTCGCGGTCACGCTCGCGCAGCGCACCCGCTCCCTCGCGCTGCTGCGCACCCTCGGCGCGACCCGCGCCCAGGTCCGCTCCGTGGTGCTGCGCGAGTCGCTGCTGGTCGGGCTGCTCGGCGCGGCGGTCGGCGTGGTCGCCGGGCACCTGCTGGTCCAGGCGGCGCTCGCGGGCGCCGCCGGGCTCGGCTGGCTGAACGGCGTCGCCCCGGTGCCGGTGAGCCTGTGGTCGGTGCTGCTTCCGCTGCTGGCGGGCGTCGCGATCACCGTGCTCGCGAGCCTCGCCCCGATGCGCTCCGCCACCCGTGTCGCGCCGCTGCAGGCGCTGCGCCCGCAGCCGCCCGCCGTCACCCGCGGGCTCGGGGTGCGCGGCGTGCTGGGCCTCGTGGCCGTGGCGCTCGGCGTGGCCGCGCTCGTCGGCGGGACCGCGCTGGCCCTGAACGGGGTCGCCGCCCTCGGCATCCTCGCGGCGATCGGCGGCGGCGTGCTGAGCTTCACCGGCGTGATGCTCGTGCTCGTCACGCTCACCCGGCCCCTCGCGGCCCTCGCCGCCCGTCTCGGGGCGCTGCTGGGCGGGCTGCCTGCCCGGATCGCCGGGGCGAACGTGGCCCGCAACCCGCGCCGCAGCGCGGCGACGATCGCGGCCCTCCTGATCGGCACCACGCTCATGACGATGATGACCGTCGGCGCCCGCACCGCGGAGGCGACCCTGACCTCGGAGCTCGACTCCCGTCGGCCGATCGACCTGGTGCTCTCCGCGGAGGCGATGCCCGAGGACGCCGCCGAGCAGGTCGCCGCGATCGAGGGCATGGATGCGGCCCACGCCGGCGAGCGCGGGGACGTCGAGGTCGGCGCCGGGGAGCCGATGACCCTGTACTCCGCGACCCCGGAGACGGTGCGCGAGATCTCCCACCGTCCCGAGATGGCGGACGAGCTCGCCGACGGCACCGTGCTGCTCGGGCAGGAGCGGGCCGAGCGCTTCGGGGTCCACGACGGTCAGGTCCTCTCCCTCGAGGGGGCCGACGGACAGAGCCACGACCTGCGCGTCCAGGTGGACGCGAACCTGCAGATGTCGCTGGTGACCCCGGCGACGCTCGAGCAGCTCCTCGGGGAGGGGACCACCCCGGTCGTGCTCGCGGACTTCGCCGATCCCGGCACCGCCGAGCGCGAGGGGATCGACGTGTTCGAGCTGATCTCCTCGGTCGACGAGCTCTCCGCCTCCGAGGGCTTCGAGGGGGCCAGCAGCGATCCCGGCGGCGCCGAGCGCGAGTCCTACGCGCAGATCCTCGACATCCTGCTGGGCATCACCGTGGCGCTGCTCGCGGTCGCGGTGCTCGTCGCCCTGGTCGGGGTCGCCAACACGCTCAGCCTCGGCGTGGTCGAGCGCACCGGGGAGAACGCGCTGCTGCGCGCCCTGGGCACGACGCGCCGGCAGATGCGGGCGATGCTCGGCTGGGAGGGCGTGCTGCTCGCCGCGGTCGGCGCCGTGCTGGGGCTGCTGATCGGCTCCCTCTACGGCGTGCTCGGGATCATCGCGCTGCTGGGCTCGACCTATCCGGTCTCGATCACGATCCCCTGGGACCGTCTCGTGATCGTGCTGGTGCTGGCCCTCGCCGCCGGGGCGCTGGCCTCGGTCCTGCCGGGCCGCGCCGCCGCGCGCACCGCCCCGGCCGCCGCCCTCGCCTCCGCGGAATGAGGCGCTGAGGGCGCACACGGCCGACGGCGCGGGCAGGCGCTCACCGCCGCGGGGCCCGTCGGACGACCGCCGTCCGACGGGCCCCGACCGCTGTCGGAGACGGATCCGCCCGCGCAGCGCGCTCGACGGGCACGAGTCGGCTGCTCCTCGGACGGGCCCGCGCGCCCCGGACGAGGAGCGGCGGAGCGGGAGCGGCCCGGCGGGGCTCAGTCCAGGCGCGAGGGCAGCGGCGTGGAGCGCACCAGCCGGGCGAGGACCACGAAGGTCGCGATCGCGAGGACCAGCGCGATCACGCCCTGCCAGACCATGCCGGAGCTGATCATGCTGGCCCCCACCAGGGCCTGGAACATCTGCCAGGTGATCCCGAAGCCGATCCCGAACCGGCCCTTGGCCAGCACCGAGCGGGCGGCGAGGGCGGTGCCCGCAGCGAACAGCAGCAGGAAGATCCCCAGCCCCACCCCGAGCCGGGCGGTCATCCCGCCGCCGGAGGCCGCCACGAAGCAGAAGGTCGCCGCGGCCGCCAGCACGAGCGTCTCGACGCCGAGCAGCAGCGCGGCCCGCGGGCGGGTGCGCGGACCGGGGTCCTCGGCGTCGGCGGGACGGGTGCTGTCGGGCGCGGTGGGCATGGGGGCACTGTATCCGCCGCGGCCCCTGTGCGATCTCGAGCGCCCGTGACATCTCGAGGGCCTGGTGGCAACGGCTTCGTGCCCGGCATCACCTCCCGATCGCGACTTCTCGCGACGGTGTGGGAAGTGCCACCAGGCCCGGCGGTCCAGGCTCTTGTCGAGGTCGTCAGGAGCCGCAGAGAATGGAGAACGGCTCGTCCCGCCGAGGCCCTCCGGTGCACAGCGCACCAGGCCGAGCGTCGACAGCCGCAGACCCCGAGAACGCCCCACAGGGAGCGACCCTCGCCGCGCCTCGCCCCTGCGGGGGCAGGGCGCGACGTCCTGGAAAGAGAGAGTGACGATGGACTGGCGCCACCGTGCCGAGTGCCTCAACCATGATCCCGAGCTGTTCTTCCCGATCGGGAACACCGGACCGGCGATCACGCAGATCCAGGAGGCGAAGGCGGTGTGCCAGAAGTGCGACGTCATGACGGCGTGCCTCAAGTTCGCCCTCGAGTCCGGTCAGGACTCGGGCGTCTGGGGCGGCCTGTCCGAGGACGAGCGCCGCTCCCTCAAGCGCCGCAACGCGCGCGCCCGCCGCGCCAGCTGACCCCTCGCCTGCGGCGCGCCTCCTCAGCGTCGCAGGCCGCCCCCGGGGCCGTGCCGCGAGCCGCTCCCGGGGCTGCGCCGCGGGCCACCGCCGCGGCAGTGCCGTCGGCCTCCCCCGGGACCCTCGCCGAGCACCCCGGGGGCTCCGTACCTCCCCCTCAGATCGTGAGCGGGTCGAGGTAGACGTCCACGATCGCGCGGGTCCCGCCCTCGCCTCGGTCCTCCCAGGTGAGCGTGCCGCCGAGCTGCCCCTGCACCAGCGTGAGGGCGATGTTCGTGCCGAGACCGGTCGGCTTCGCCGCCCCCATGCCGTTGCCGTCGTCCTCGATGCAGATCACGAGATGGGAGCCCGTCCGCTCGCTGCGGATCGTGAGCGTCCCGCCGGTCTCGGAGAGCCCGTGCTCGACCGCGTTGGTCGCCAGCTCGGTCACCACCAGGGCGAGCGGAGTCGCCTCCTCGGCGCGGATCGTGCCGACCCGTCCGATCTTCTCCGTGCGCACCTCGACCTGCCCGTCGGTCAGACGCGGGCTGCCCGCCCGGTGCACGGTCGCGCTCGCGGCGTCGACGGCGAGGCGCAGGCACCGGTCGATCACCTCGTCGAAGTGGACCGCCTCCTCCGAGCCCTGTAGCAGCGACTCGTGCACGAGCGCGATCGTGGAGACGCGCCGCATCGCCTCGGCGAGCGCCTCCCTCGCCTCGTCGGTCTTCATCCGCCGCGACTGCATCCGCAGCAGCGCCGCGACGGTCTGGAGGTTGTTCTTCACCCGGTGGTGGACCTCGCGGATCGTCGCGTCCTTGGTGATCAGCTCCCGCTCCCGACGCCGCAGCTCGGTCACGTCGCGCACCAGGATCACGGCGCCGGTGCGCTTGCCGGCATCGGTCAGCGGCACGGCCCGCAGGGACAGGGTGCCGCCCCGGGCCTGCATGTCCGAGCGCCAGGCCGCCCGCCCCATCAGCACCAGCGGCAGCGACTCGTCCACGGGGCTGCGGGACTGCAGCACCTCGGTGGACAGCTCCGCGAGGGTGGTCCCGGTCATGTCGCCGGCGATCCCGAAGCGGTGGAAGGCGGAGCGGGCGTTCGGGGAGGTCCACTGCACCACTCCCGCCTCGTCGAGCTCGACGACCCCGTCGCCCACGCGGGGCGCGCCGCGGCGGGGCGGGATCGGGGCTCCCTCGATGGGGAACGCCCCGTGCTGGAGCATCGTCAGCAGGCGTGCGCCGAGCCGGCGCTGATGGGTCTCGTTGTCGCTCGGGTCGTTGTCGGACTCGGGCGCCTCGGCGGCGAGGACGGCCAGGGTGCGGCCGTTCTTGCGGACCGGGACCATCACGCCGGTGGCGCTGCGGCCCTCGCGCTCGATCCGGGTGGGCTCCTCGGAGGGCTCGCCCCCGGCCAGCAGCCGGGCGATCTCGGCGCCCTCGACATCCTCCGCGCCGTCGACCCCGACGGTGCGCACGGTCCCGACGGGATCCTCGTAGTAGACGGTCGATCCGGTCGCCGGACGGCAGTGCGCGACGGCGAGCGGGCCGTCGTCCTCCGCCAGCCACAGCACGAGGTCGGAGCGCAGCAGATCGGACAGGAGGTTCCAGTCCCCGACGAGGTGCTGGAGCCAGTCCGCCTCCTTCTCGGTGAGGGCACGGTTGTCGGCGAGGAACTTGGACAGGCTCGGCATGGGGCCAGGATATGCGTCGGCCCGGGTGTGAGCGCGAATCGCCCGGCCGGCCTGCTCTAGGCTGACGCGGACATCTCCCGAGGGAAGGACCCCGATGAAGCTGCGCGAGACCCTGCACCTGCCCCTTCCGGCCCGTTCGGCCGCCGCGATGTACGCCGATCCCGAGTACGCGGCGATCCGTCGGGAGACGCTCGGTGCGAACGAGGCGACCTCGCACGTCGAGGGCGATCCCGCCGGGTCGTTCACGGTCACGACCGAGCTGGTGCTGCCCACGGACCGGGTCCCGGACATCGTCCGCCCCTTCGTGGGCGCCGCCGTGACGGTGAAGGAGGTCCAGTCCTGGTCCGGTCCCGAGCCCGACGGCTCGCGCACCGGCACGATGCGCCTGGACGTGGTGGGGACCCCTGCCGGCCTGACGGGGACGCTGCGCCTCGCGGCCCTGGACCAGGCGCGCAGCGACGTCGAGATCGACGGGGACCTGGTGGCGAAGGTTCCGCTGCTGGGGTCGAAGATCGAGAAGGCCGCCGTGCCGTACGTGTCCACGGTGCTGCGGGCCGAGGAGCGCTCCGCCGCGGCCTACCGGGACCGTTCGGACGCCTGAGGCAGGGCGTTCAGCCGGCGGCCTCGGCCCCGTCGAGATAGGCGAGGGCCTCGCGCGCCTCGGCGACGTCGAACCACAGCAGGGCGGGGTCGGTGTCGTCGGCCTCGGCCGCGGCGGCGTCGAGCTCGGTGACGTGGAAGCTCGCGATCCGCGCCGAGGCGGAGGTGCCCAGGAGGACGCCGAAGGCACCGCCGTCGTCGGCGTCGCCGATCGCCGCATCCGGCACGTCCAGGGCGATCACCATCGCGCGCTGCGTCGAGGATCCGGCGCCGTAGGCGACGTGGACGGCGTCCTGCAGCGCCTCGTACTCGAGGTCCTCGAGATCCTCGCCGGGGAAGTCCCGCTCGGCCGACGCGGTGACGGCCCAGGCCGCACGTCCCGCAGGGAGCTCGAGGCGGGTGCTCGCGAGCTCGAGGGAGGCGCGATCCGGTGCGGTCAGCGGCAGGTAGATCCTCATGCCGTCATCCTCTCACCGGCGGGCACGCTCGAGCACGCGCTCCCTCCATCCGCGCGCCGGTGCCGGGGATGCTCCCGCCTCCGGCTCTCCGCCGGCTCCGTCCTCCTCGGCGGCGGGGACGAGCATCGAGGCGGCGATGTCGCGCAGCCCGCGGCGCAAGGGCGAGCGGGGCGCGGCCTCGCTGAGCAGCGCGCCGTCCCACACGGCCGTGCGACAGGCGACGGGGTCGTCGGGCAGCAGGTGCAGGGAGTCGACCTGCATGCGGGAGGCGATCAGGTCGCGCAGCCGGTCGCCGGGGACCGGCGCACCGACCCGGTTGACGATCACGTGAAGCTCCTGCACGCCGAGCTCCTCGAGGCGGCCGTGGTCCCGCAGCAGCCGAGTGATGCTCACGGGATCGGCGCCGACCACGGCGATCACGGCGTCGGCGGCCTCGAGCGTGCTGAGGGCGGCGGAGTTCCGCTGCGGCGCGGCGGTGTCGTAGCTGAGCTCCTCGTCCTCCTCCAGCACGGGGCCGATGTCGGCGATGACGGTCTCGCCGCGTCGGCGCAGCGCGTTCCACACCCCGTCCATCGCCCCGCGCCGCAGCTCCGCCCACCGGCCGGGCACGCCGATGCCGGAGAGCAGGCGCAGGTGGGGCTGCACGACGGGCAGGAGCGCGTCGAGGGTCTCCTCGGTGAGGGTGTCGCGGTCGTGGGCGCGGGCGGCGGCGACCAGTCCGGGGGCCTCGTCGAGCACGCCGAGGAGCTGGCTCAGGGAGGGGCCGTAGGTGTCGGCGTCCACGAGCACCGTGCCGTGCCCGGCCAGAGCGGTCTCCGCGGCGAGGTTCGCCGCGATGGTCGAGCGCCCCGGGGCGCCCGTCGGCCCCCACACGGCGACCAGGCGTCCCGCCTCCTGCGCCGGCTCTGCGGCCGCCTCCTGCACCCAGTCCTCGTGCTCCTCCCCGCCGGAGACCGCGGCGGTGACCGTGGCGAGGATCTCGTCGATCGGGGCGTCGGAGCTCAGCACGTGGCGCAGGCCCACGGTGGTGGTCTCGGACTCCTCGCGGGAGCGCAGCCCGATCACCGCGGCACCGCGGAGCATCGTCGCGACGGCGTCGCGGCTGAGCCCTCGCACGGAGAGGTCCACGAGGACCACGTCCCCTATGCCCGCGGAGACGACCGCGAGGGTCTCGGTGAGGTCCGCACAGCGGCGCACGACGCGCGCGGGGCGGGAGCGGTCCATCGCGAGGTCGTGGACGATGCGGACCTCGTCGCTGCCCGAGGCGCACAGGACGATGTCGATCACGGCGTGACCCCGTGGGCGCCGGGCACCCCGATCACGTCGAGGCGCTCGTCCTGGGAGAGGACCTCGAGCACCGCGGCGAGGTCGTCGGCCGGCACGAGGACCTCCACCGACATCGAGCGCATGCCCAGCGAGCTCCCCTCGTCGATGCGGCGCACCACGGCGTCGGGCACGAGCAGCTCGGCCTCGCCGGTGCCGCCGTCGTCGACCGACGGCGAGGTGTGCCACAGCTCGACGGAGGAGCCCGGCACCACGGACTCGGCGACCGTCGCCTCCACCGGGATCACCACGGGTCGCAGCGGCACGTCCTGGCTCTGCCCCACCGCGGAGACGGGGACCAGCTCCCCCGCCTGGACGGTCTGCGTGGCGACCGCGCCCTCGGGGATCGCCTCGAGGGTCCCGACGTACTGCTCGCGGTGGTCGCCGAGCCGGAGCTCGACGGTGGCGAGGTCGGCGCTCTCCAGCGGATCGCCCGGCACGATCGGACCGCGCGCCACGAGCACGGACGTCGTGGCGGAGAGCCGGGAGACGAGCAGCGCCCCCATCAGCACGCTCGCCAGCACGAGCACGATCCCGACGATCAGCCGAGGATCCTTCCATCTCGGCGCGCGCAGCCTCATCACCGGTGCAGTGGCCCCCACAGCTGTCCCCCGTCCCCCTCGTTCGTCCCCTGGTCCTCGGCACGCTCGCGGCGCGCCTTCCGGGAGATTACGGCAGTAGGGGCCTCGATGGGGGCGGTCCGCCCCGACTGTGGAAAACCTGCCCGGCGCGTTCGTCCACAGCTCCCGCCGCCTGTCGGCTCGGGGATGAGAGACTGGGTCGACCTGCTCGTCCCGGACCGGAAGGATCGTCGATGCCGCCACGCTTCGTCCCGCTCTCCGATGTCGCGGAGACGCTGTCGATCTCGGCCTCGCAGGCGTACGCCCTCGTACGCTCCGGCGAGCTGCGCGCGATCAAGGTGGGCGGCCGAGGCCAGTGGCGGGTCGAGGTCACCGAGCTCGAGTCCTACATCGAGCGGAGCTACCGGCGGACGGAGGCGCTGCTCGAGGAGGAGCGCGCACTCGAGCGCGACGCGTCCGGGGGCCGCTCCTGACCGTCCCGGCGACCGCCGACGACCGCTCCTGAGCCGGCTCAGCACGTTCCCCGGCCGCCGGGGCTCCCCCGTGCCGCACCCGTCCGCCCTGGCCGGCGCCGCACCGGTTCCCCTCAGCGCGGCAGCACCGCGAGCAGGGAGGACATGGTCACCGTGAGCCGGGCAGAGCCGGGCACGCTGCTGGACTCCCCCGTCGGCAGCGACAGCACGTCCAGCGCATCCGCGCCGACACCGGCGATCCTGCCGAGCACGGTGCCCGCGGTCGTCTCCAGGCGCACGACGCTGCGGTCCCGTGCGATCTCGCGCAGCACCGACCCCAGCCGCAGCGGCGAGCGCAGCGACTCCTCCGCCGGCCGGGCCCGCGAGGAGAGGCCCTCCACGATGCCGATCGCGGCGAGCGGCACGACGGCGCGCTGAGCAGTGCGGGTCTCGCGCAGCGAGACCCACTCGGCGCCGACCTCCTCCACGGCCCCCGCCAGGCGCAGCCCCGATCCGACGTGCAGGGTGAGCTCGCGCCGGCCCGCACCGCGGAGCCGGTCGGCCAGGGTCAGCTGGGCGCGCTCGGCACGCGCGAGGTCCTCGGAGACGGCCCGCAGCTCCTCCTGCTCGTGGTGCTCGAACCGTCCCTCGAGGTCCTCGAAGATCCTCTCGAAGCGCATGCGCCCACTGTAGGGCGCGCCGGGCGACGGCCGGGCCCGGACGGCACATCGGGGACGAGGACGCGTCCGGGCGGGGACGCTTCCGGGCGGGGACGCGGACCAGCCCGCCGGGACCGGGACCGTTCCACCGGGACCGGGGCGCGTCCTCCGGGAGGGGCGACCTCCCCTCCACAGCCGGCCCGGATCAACAGCGCCACCTCGAACAGTTGCGGCCTGCATCACATCGGGCTACCTTTCCTCATATGCGATCCAGTCGCACCAAACTGCATCAAACGACACCATCGGGATGAACGGCGAGCGGGGAGACCGACGCCGCGGAGCATGAGGCGAGGGGAAGGCCATGGGGGACCGGGGACGGGAGCAGGCAGCACAGGGAGCGGGGGCCTCGTCGCTGGGCGCCGTCGCCGCCGCCGGAGGTGCGGTCGCGATGACCCAGGCGGCGAGGACGCTCGGGAGCACCGCGGGCAGCGCCCACGGCGAGGAGCAGCTGATCGGCTGGGTGCTCGTGGGCCTGGCCGGCGCGGGGGCGCTGCTGTGCCTGTACCTCGCGCTGATCTGGGGGCTCGCCGCCGCGATCCTCCTGGCCGGCCCCGCGGGGCGGACGGGTCGGATGCTGCTGCCGGCCCTGCGGGTGCTGGCCCCGCGCCTCGCCCGTCGCGTGAGCATGGGCGCCGCGGTCGCCACCGCCGCCACCGGGCTGGTGCTCGGTCCGGCGCTGGCCAGCGAGCAGCTCCAGCTCGAGGAGAGTGCCCCGGCCTCGTCCCAGACCTCGCAGGAGCTCCCCGGTGACGAGCCGGCGACGCCGGAGCCCGAGGCGCCCCAGGAGGCCGGCGCCGGGGAGCCCCTCCCCTCCCTCGGCTGGGGTGAGGAACCTGCGCCCGCCGCCGAGGAGCCGGCGACGAGCCCCGCCCCCGACGGGGAGGGCGACGAGTCGCCGACGACCGCGCCCGGGCAGCCCTCCGACGAGGGCACGCCGCAGGAGACGGGAGCCGAGGGGACCGAAGCGCCGGAGCGGGCGCAGGAGGCGCCGCGCTCCGAGAGCCCTGCCGACGAGGCGTCCCCGGACAGCTCCGAGGCCCCCGACGGGGCAGGTTCCCCGGACGGCTCGGAGGCATCGGACACCCCGGAGGGCCCGGCGCAGGACTCCCCCGACGAGCCGCCCGCCGCGGGCTCGACCCCGTCGGAGACCGGGAGCGCCCAGCCGTCCGCCGGCGACGACGAGGCCGCGGGCACAGGCACGGGCACGGACGAGGCCGCGGGCGATGCAGGGGGCGACGCGGACGCACCGCCGCCGAGGACCGTGATCGTCCAGAAGGACGACACGCTGTGGTCGCTGACGGACGACGTGCTCGGCCCCGGACCGGACGACCCCGCGCTGCTGGCGGAGGCCTGGCCCCTGCTGCACGAGCAGAACCGTGACGTGGTCGGCGAGGATCCCGATCTGCTGGTCCCCGGCCAGGTGCTCACCGTGCCGGCCTCCCTCGACGAGGAGGCCCGGTCATGAGCACCACCGATCAGCGCCCTGCCGACGCCGCCCTCCGCCCCGCCTCCCGGGCACCCGAGGATCCTCTGATCGTGGAGCAGATGGTCGCACCGGTGGCGCGCCGGGCCGTCGAGATCATCCGGGACATGCGGCCGACGAACGCGCTGTCGCGGCTGGTCACGCCCGAGATCGCTCAGGTCCTGTCGCGTCGGGCGGCGCTGACCCGCCGCCTGCGGGCCTCGACGGGATACGCCCCGCCCCGGCAGCTGCAGGTCACGGGCGTGCGCACCTGCGTGGTCAACGAGCGCACGGTCGAGGCCAGCTGCGTGCTGCGCGAGCCGGACCGTGCCCGCTTCCTCGCCATGCGCTGGGAGCTGCGCCACTCCGGATGGAGGGTGACCGTCCTCGAGATCGGCTGAGACCCGAGATCGGAGGAGAAGAGCCCCGGGCCGCGTGGCCCGGGGCTCCTCCCGTACTGCGTCGGCGCGATCAGCCCTTGCGGCGGCGTCCAGAGCGACGCTGCGCCCGGTTCAGGCCGTCACCCTGCGGAGCGCCCTCGGGCTTGTCCGAGACGGTGTTCGCAGCGGTCCCGTCCTCGCCGCGCGCACGGCGACGGCGCTGAGCGCGGGTGAGCGTGCCGGAATCCTGGACGTCGCTGCCCTCGGCGGAGCTGTAGCGCAGCTGGCGCTCGTTCGGCCCGTCGTCGAGCCCCTTGGCGCGCAGCACGACGGAGCTCTCCGCCTTCAGCTGGTCCTCGGCCTCCGTGTCCTCCGCCTCGGCGGAGCCGGCGGCCTCGGAGCCGGCGTGCTCGGAGGCGGTCGCCTCGGCGTCCGCGTCCTTCTCCTCCGTCGCCGTCGACGCAGGCTCCGCCCCGGCCTTCGCGCCGGCACCGGCCTCGACGGCGGCCGCAGCCTTGGCGCCGGTCCGGCGCAGCAGGTCGGAGACGGCCTGGGGGACGACGGGCTTGGCCTTCTCGACCTGGACCTCGAGGTTGTAGACGTAGCCGACCACGTCCTCCTTCACCCCGGCCATCATGTCGTTGAACATGAGGTGGCCCTCGCGCTCGTACTCGATGAGCGGGTCGCGCTGGGCCATGGCGCGCAGTCCGATGCCCTCCTTGAGGTAGTCCATCTCGTAGAGGTGCTCGCGCCAGCGACGGTCCATCACCGACAGCAGCACCCGGCGCTGGAGCTGGTGCAGCCCCTCCTCGCCGAGCTCCTCCTCGCGCTTCTCGTAGGCGACCTTCGCGTCGGCGAGGATCTCCTG
Organism: Brachybacterium sp. AG952; assembly: GCF_004362645.1. NCBI lineage: Bacteria > Bacillati > Actinomycetota > Actinomycetes > Micrococcales > Dermabacteraceae > Brachybacterium > Brachybacterium sp. AG952. The sequence continues at coordinate 54,108 of NZ_SNXV01000007.1, forward strand.
CTTGAGCTCGCTCGCCTCGAGGTTCTCCTTGCCGCCCACCTCGTCGATGACGTCCTGCGGGGTGAGGGAGACGGGATAGGCCGCACGCAGCGCGCCCCACAGCTCCTCGAGGTCGACGTCCTCGCCGGGCTTGCCGGCGGTGTGCGCGTCGACGGTGCCGCCGATGACCTCCTCGATGAAGCGCTCGATGTGCGCATCGAGCTCCTCGCCCTCGAGGATGCGCGCACGCTCCTCGTAGAACTTCCGGCGCTGCTTGGTCAGGACGTCGTCGTACTTCAGGACGTTCTTGCGGATCTCGGCGTTGCGGGACTCGATCGAGTTCTGTGCGCGCTGGATCGCGCCGGAGACCATCCGCCCCGTCAGCGGGATCGACTCGTCCACGCCGCCGCGGGCGAGCAGCGACTCGGCGGCGCCCGAGTTGAACAGGCGCATCAGGTCGTCCTGGAGGGAGAGGTAGAAGCGGGACTCCCCCGGGTCGCCCTGTCGGCCGGAGCGGCCGCGCAGCTGGTTGTCGATGCGGCGCGACTCGTGCCGCTCGGTGCCCAGCACGTACAGCCCGCCGAGCTCGACGACCTCGTCGTGCTGCTCGGCCACGGCCTGCTTCGCGCGCTCGATCTCCTCGTCCCAGGCGGCCTCATAGGCCTCCGGGTCCTCCTCGGCGTCCAGGCCGCGCTTCTCGAGCTCGGCATGCGCCATGAACTCGACGTTGCCGCCGAGCATGATGTCGGTGCCGCGGCCGGCCATGTTGGTCGCGACCGTGACCGCGCCCTTGGCACCGGCCATCGCGACGATCGCCGCCTCACCGGCGTGGTTCTTGGCGTTGAGCACCTCGTGGGCGACGCCCTGGGCGGTCAGCAGCTTCGAGAGGTACTCGGACTTCTCCACGCTGGTGGTGCCCACGAGGACGGGCTGGCCCTTCTCGTGCCGCTCGACGATGTCCTCGACGACCGCGTCGAACTTCGCCTTCTCGGTGCGATAGATGCGGTCGGCCTGGTCCACGCGCTGCATCGGGCGGTGCGTGGGGATCGGGACCACGCCGAGCTTGTAGGTGTTCATGAACTCGGCGGCCTCGGTCTCGGCCGTGCCGGTCATGCCCGAGAGCTTCTCGTAGAGCTTGAAGTAGTTCTGGAGGGTGATCGTGGCGAGGGTCTGGTTCTCCGCCTTGATCTTCACCCCCTCCTTCGCCTCGATGGCCTGGTGCATGCCCTCGTTGTAGCGGCGGCCGGCGAGGATGCGCCCGGTGTGCTCGTCGACGATCATCACCTCGCCGTTGAGGACCACGTAGTCCTTGTCGCGCTTGAACAGCTCCTTGGCCTTGATGGCGTTGTTCAGGAAGCCGATCAGCGGGGTGTTCAGCGACTCGTAGAGGTTGTCGATGCCGAGGTGGTCCTCGACCTCGTCGATCCCCGACTCGAGCACGCCGACGGTGCGCTTCTTCTCGTCGACCTCGTAGTCGCGGTCGCGGCGCAGGTGGGTGACGACCTTCGCGAACTCGCTGAACCACTTGTTCGCGTCCCCGGAGCCGGGGCCGGAGATGATCAGCGGGGTGCGGGCCTCGTCGATGAGGATCGAGTCGACCTCGTCGACGATCGCGAAGAAGTGACCGCGCTGGACCCGCTCCTCCGGGGAGAGGGTCATGTTGTCGCGCAGGTAGTCGAAGCCGAACTCGTTGTTCGTGCCGTAGGTGATGTCCGCGGCGTACTGCTCGCGGCGCTCCGCCGGGGTCATCCCGGACTTGATCACGCCCGTGGTCAGGCCCAGGGTGCGGAAGACACGGCCCATCAGGTCGCTCTGGTAGCCGGCGAGATAGTCGTTGACCGTCACCACGTGCACGCCCTTGCCGGCCAGCGCGTTGAGATAGGCGGGGAGGGTCGCGACGAGGGTCTTGCCCTCACCGGTCTTCATCTCGGCGATGCGGCCGCGGTGCAGGGCGGCGCCGCCCATGATCTGCACGTCGTAGGGGCGCTGGCCGAGGGTGCGGTGCGCGGCCTCGCGCACGGCCGCGAACGCCTCGACCTGGATGTCGTCGAGGGTCTCGCCGTCCTCGAGGCGCTGCTTGAAGTGGTCGGTCTCGGCGCGCAGCTCGTCATCGCTGAGCTCCGAGAAGACGTCCTCCGCCTCGCCCACGCGCTTCGCGATGGATTCGAGCCTGCGGACCTCCCGGCCTTCGCCGGCGCGCAGGATCTTGTCGAAGAGGTTGGCCACTCGTGTGCTCCCGTAGATGGTGGGGACGTCCCCATGGACGGCTGATGCCCGACCCATCGTAAGCGTCGTCGCCCGTGGAGGAGAGCACCTGCGGGTCTCCTCACGCACCCGGGCGGGGTCGGGCGGGCCGCGGCGCGGGACCTGCACCGCTCCGCGCGGCGGGTTCAGCTCGCCGCGATCACGGCGGCGAGAGGTCGGGAGAGCTCCCCCGCCCCCTCCCCGGTGCGCACCTCGACGGCCTCGAGGCCCTGCCAGCGCGCGGCCCGGTCCAGCTCCGCGGCGAGCGCGGCGACGACGCGGCCCGTGCCCGGCCGCTGCCGGGCGGGCAGGTGCGGGAGCGGTTCGGCGAAGACGCCGCGCACCTCCAGCACCCCGCGCTCGCGGTCCGCGCGCAGATCGGTGCGCGCCGGGATCACGTCCCCGAGCAGGAGGAGCAGGGAGTAGTAGCCGGTGGTGCGCTGCGGCGCGGGGGTGTAGATGCCGATGCGGTACTCGACGTCGAAGAGCTGCTCGAGCCGGGGCCGGTGGAAGACGATCGGGTCGAAGGGGCTGACCAGGGCGGTCGTGCGCAGCGGGCTCGGGCCGGGCGCGTCGCGGTGGAGGAGCATGGTGCGGGTCCCTGCGGGATGGGCGACCTCGACCTCGGTCAGCTCGCCGCGCGCGAGCAGCTCGTCGATCGCGGGCCGCACCTGCCCGATCCGGAGGCGGAAGTAGTCGGCGATCGCGCCCGGGTCGGAGATCCCCAGCGAGCGCGTGGCGAGAGCCGTGAGGCGGGCGACCGCCTCCGCCTCGGGGACGGGCGGCTCCTCGCGCGGGGGCGCCGGCGTGTAGAGCCGCTCGAACTGGGAGTTGCGGCCGACGCAGTCCAGCTCCCCGCTGCGGAAGAGGTACTCCACGGCCCACTGGCTGCGGGTGCGCCGCCATCCCCAGCCCTCGCCCCGTTCGGTGTCGCCGAGGTGGCGGGAGAGGGCGGCCGCGCTCGCGGGGCCGATCTGGGCGAGCGCCTCCCGGACCTGGGGGAACAGGTGCGGGGAAGTGGTGGCGATCTCGCGGATCACTCCCCAGTCGCGCTCGGAGGTGGCGCGGCGGCGGAAGTCCAGCAGGGTGTGGACCTCCTCGGTCGTGAACGCGGCCTCGTGGGCGAGGGTCTCGCGGACCAGGCGGGAGCGTCCGGGCTGGGAGGCGCGGTCGAGGGCGGCGGGGTCCCAGATCCCGGTGCGGGTGAAGACGGGCAGGTGGTGGGCGCGGGCGAAGACGCTCACGGAGTCGATCTGCAGCAGGTGGGTGCGCTCGAGGGTGCGGACGAGGGCGCGCCGGCTCGCGGCGGCCTGCGGCATCGTCGTCCGGCGCGTGCCGCCCATCCCCTGGGCGCGCAGCGCGATGCGGCGGGCCGCGCTCCAGCTCAGCGCTTCGACCACGGCGCGCTCCGTCCCCCGTGCCCCCGATGCGGTCCTCGGCCGCGCTGCACCCGCCGGCCCCTGCACCGCCCCGAGGGCAGAGGGTGTTGTCCCGGGCGCACGGACGGGCGGGAGGACATCTCGCGATGCCCTCCCGCCCTCTGGAGCTGGTCCCGGATCAGGACGCCTTCTGCTCCCCGTCGAGCTCGATCACGCCGTAGCTCCAGCCCTTGCGGCGGTAGACCACCTTGGGGTTGCCGGACTCGGCGTCGACGAACAGGAAGAAGTCGTGGCCGACGAGCTCCATGTGGTAGAGCGCGTCGTCGACGCTCATGGGCTTGGCGGTGTGCTTCTTCTCGCGAATGATCACGGGGCTGCCCGCCTCGGCCAGGTCGGCCTCGCGGGTCTCGCCGGGCTCGGGGGCCTCGGTGCTCTCGGCGGCCGGTTCCTCGGCCGGTCGCAGCGACTCGGGCATCTCCTGGTCCGCGGGCATGGTGCGCAGGCTCGCGCCGGTCCCCTGATGGGCGCGGTCGCGTCCGCGGCGATGGTCCTTGCGCCGGTCACGGGCGCGACGGAGTCGTTCGAGGAGCTTGCCGTAGGCGATGTCGAGCGCGCCGTAGAGGTCGTCGGCACGGGCCTCGGAGCGGATCACCGCGCCGTTCTCGTGCACGGTGAGCTCGACCCGGTCGCTGAGCTCGGCCTGACGGGGGTTCTTCTCCTGCGAGACCTCCACGTCGACGCGGAGCGCCGCGGGAGCGAACTGGGTGACCTTGTCGAGCTTCTCGGTGAGATGACGGCGGAAACGATCCGGGACGTCCATATGACGTCCGACGACATTGATCTCCATGAGTGGTTTCTCCTCCTGTCCGGGTGCGGCCGCTCGGAGCCCGGCCGCGATGGCTCTTGGTCGGGGTGCGCACCTCCTGATCGAGGACTGCTCGCCCATGTGTGGCGAGGAACACCAAGCATGCCACGTTTCCCTCAGCGTTTCCTGGCCATCCGTCCCGAGGTTCCCTTCCGTGCGCGTGCTGTTCACCCGGGTTCGTCCGCTTCGCCCGGCCCCGGGGGCGCTTCGCCCGGTCCCGCGGACGCGACGACCCCGGGCACCCGCGCGGAGGCGATCACGGCCGCGCCGAGCACCTCGATCCCCTCCGCGTCGAGCGCCTCGTGCATGCCGCGCAGCGTCGCGCCGGTCGTGACGACGTCGTCGACGACGATCACCGGGGCGTCCAGGGCGCGGGCGCGCCGCGCCTGCGCAGGGTCCAGGCGGATCCGCCGCAGCCTCCTGGCCCGGGCGCCGCGTCCCTCCTGCGCGGTGGTCGGTGCGGCGCGCAGGAGGAGTGCGCGCCCGGCGCCCTCCCGATCGAGCGCCCGCACGAGCTCGGCGGTGTGGTCCTCCCCGCGGCGCAGCCGGGCCGCCGGCCGGGAGGGCACCGGGACGAGGAGGGGCTCGGCGACGCCCGATCCCTCCGCGAGCCGCCGCACCGCGGGGGCGAGTCCTGCGGCCAGCGCCCCGCACAGGTGCAGCATCCCGCCGTTCTTCCAGGCGAGCACGAGCCTCTGCAGGTCTCCCCCGTACTCGCCGAGCGCGAGCACGGGCAGGAGCGGGCTGTGGTCCACGCCCGCGGGCAGAAGCAGCCCCTCCCGGCTCTGCTCCCGCACCCGGGCGGCGCTGAGCACCTGGAGCGCATCGCAGCAGGCGTCGACCCGCAGCGGCGAGGCCTGCAGCAGCGCCGCGCAGTCCGGGCAGAGCCGGGTGCTGTCCCGGCCGCAGGGGCAGCTGCGCGGCGCGACGAGGGAGCAGGTCTGCGCGGCGACCTCCGCGAGCAGGGCGAGCGCGCGCTCGCCCCGGCCGGCCCCCGGGTCAGGCCGCGTGCGAGGAGAGGCGTGCCGTGGCGCTCCGCTGTGCATGGGCCGATCCCAGCACCGGGAGCGTCCCGGCACGAGCGGCGTGGCCGAGCGGTGGACGGGGCGGCGCTGGGGAGGGGAGGTCGACGGCGGTACGCGGAGCGGCTCGGGCGGCGTCAGCAGCTCAGGTGATGTCAGCAGCTCGGGCGGCGTCAGTAGAAGCCGGGATCGCGGCCGGTCACCTCGACGCCGCGCCAGCCCTCCCCGTCGGTGCGGCGCAGGTTCCCCTCCGCATCGGCGGCCCAGACCGTCTCGGCCACCACGGAGCCGGTCAGGCGCACGGTGCCGGGCGGCGGGGTGGGCAGCGGCTCGATGGTGCCGGAGAGGTCCTGCAGCTGGGCGCGCAGCTCGCCGGTGCCGGGATCGGTCCCGAGCACCACGACGGTGCCCTCGTCGTACCAGCTGACCTGGCGCACGTCGGCGAAGAAGGTGCGCACCAGGATCGGCTCGGTGAGGGCGGAGGGGACGCCCTCGGCGTCGCGCACCACGGCGCACAGCTCGAGCCGGCCCTCGCCCGCCTCGTCGGAGAGCACCAGCATCCGCGTGTCGTCGGCGGCGATGTCCAGGGAGCGCACCTCGCGGCCGGCGAGCCAGGGCGCATCGACCTTCGCGTCGTGCTCGGCCCCCTTGCCCGACAGGGCCAGCAGCGCGCCCGCGCTCGAGCCGACGGAGGTCCACACCCAGCCGGCGCCGTCGATGCGAGGAGGGACGAAGCCCGTGCCCGTCGCGGCCTCGCGCAGCGGGACCGAGCCGTCGGTCGAGGCGATCAGCACCTGCGCGCCGTCGAGGCTGCGGGCGGCGGCGAGCCCGCCGTCCGGGGCGATCGCCGGGGAGGCGATCTCCTGTCCGGCGAGGTCGGGGACGAGCTGCGGCGGGTCCGCGCTGCCGGGATCGGCCAGGGAGATCACGCCGGTGGGTCCGGCGGCGATCGGCCGGTGCCCCGGCAGGGCCCGCTCCACCCGGCCGTCCTCCTCGAGCGACAGCTCCCTGCCGTCCTGCACGAGGCGCACCACCGAGAGGCTGCGCAGGGAGCGCAGCGAGGACTCCAGCTGGGACAGGGCCAGGCGTCGCGGCTCCGCGGCCAGGCCGGTGATCACGCCCGGCACCTCGACCTGGGCGGTGCCGTCGGCCCCGCTCTCCACCTCGGCGTCCGTGATGCCGGAGCCGCGGGGGATCTGGCTGCCCACGGCCCCCTCAAGGAAGCTCACCGGTCCTGCGGCGAGGCCCTCGAGCACGGCCGTGGCGCCGCGGCGCAGCGGCAGCCAGCGGTGGTCGGGCACGAGATGCCGTTCCCGGGCGTCGAGGAAGTACAGGCGCGCCGGGGAGTAGAGGGTCTCGAAGGCCGCCTCGGAGAGGAAGATCCCGTCAGGCACCTCGCTCAGGCGCCACTGGTCCTCGACCTCCTCCACCGCGACGGCGAGCTCCTGCGGGGTGGGGCCGGCGAGCGCGCTGCGCACTCCGCGGGCATCGACCACGGCGACCGCCTGCAGGCCGAGCACCAGGCGCCCCTCGCTCTCCTCGCGCACCTGCAGCTCCTGGCTGCCGGAGTAGATGGTGATCCGGGCCTCGGGGTCCCAGCCGGCGCTCGCCTCCTCGGTGAGATAGGCGCGGGCGACGGCGAAGTCGTCCTCGGAGCCGACGCCGGCCTGGACGAAGCCCGCGAGGACCTCCTGGGCGGTCGCGCCGTCGGCCGGGGGCAGGGCGCGCACGTAGGGCGCTCCGGGATGGGAGCTGCCGGTCAGGGTGCGGCTGTCGATCCCGGAGTCGACGGGGATGCGGGCGCAGCCCGCGCCGAGGCCCAGCAGGGCGGCGGCGCCGAGGGCGTGCAGCACGGTGCGGCGGTCGGGTCTCATCGCGCTCCTGCGTCCTTCTCCTCGGCCGCGGCGTCCTCGGCCGGGCCCTCCCCCTCGGGGTGCCGGGCCGCGGCGTCCTCGCCGGCGGGATGGTCGAGGTCGGTGGTGTCGAGATCGGGCAGCAGGTCGGGGCCGATGCGGATCTCGCCGGTCGGCGTCGGGGAGACGGCGGCGTCGGCGAGGGCGCGGTCGAAGGGCCGCTCCAGCCGCAGCGGGGAGCGGACCAGCTCGGTGCCGGGGCGGCGCGGGAGCGTGAGCCGGAAGACCGCGCCCTCGCCCTCCTGTCCCCAGGCCTGCAGCCAGCCGCCGTGCAGGTGGGCGTCGGAGGCGGAGATCGACAGGCCGAGCCCCGTCCCGCCGAGGGTGCGGGCGCGGGAGGGGTCCGCGCGCCAGAACCGGTCGAAGACGCGGCGGGCGTCCTCCGGGGAGATGCCGTGGCCGAAGTCCTGCACCACCACGGCGACGGCGTCCTCGTCGCCCGCGGTCTGGACCAGCACCGGGCTGCCCGCGCCGTGCTCGATCGCGTTGGTCAGCAGGTTCCGCAGGATCCGGTCCACCCGTCTCGCGTCGACGACCGCGGTGGAGGCTCCCTCGCCGAGGCGCACGTCCAGCAGGCAGCCGCGTGCCCCGGCGAGCGGGCGCACGTCCTCGACCGCACGCATGACCAGCGCATCCATGTCCTCGCGCAGGGCCTCGAGCTGCGCCGCGCCCGCATCGAAGCGGGAGATCTCCAGCAGGTCGGCCAGCAGCACCTCGAAGCGCTGCACCTGCGCGGCCAGCAGCTCGGTGGTGCGCTGCAGCTCCCCGGGCAGCTCCTGGCGGCGCGAGTCCAGCACCGAGGAGGCCATCCGGATCGTGGTCAGCGGGGTGCGCAGCTCGTGGGAGACGTCGGAGACGAAGCGCTGCTGGACGCGGGAGAGCTCGGTGAGGTCGTCGACCTTCTGCTCGAGGCTGCGGGCCATGTCGTTGAAGGACTCCCCCACCCGGGCGAGCTCGTCGGCGCCCGCGACCTCGACACGACTGGTGAGGTCCCCGGCGGCCATCCGCTCGGCGGCGTGCGCGGCGCGCTTGAGCGGGGTGGTGACCATGCGCGCGATGGCGATCGCGATGCCGAGGATGAGGCTCAGCAGCACGAGCCCTCCGCCGAGGATCACCCGCTGGACGAAGGCGAGGGTCTCCTGCTCCTCCTGGAAGGAGTAGATGAGGTACAGGTCGTAGGAGCCCGCGCCGGGCACCACCACCCGGGTGCCGACGAGCAGCGCGGGCTCGGTGCGCCCCGTCTCGTCCTCCCTCCCGATCGAGCGCCAGGAGACGGCGTCGGGCTGCGCGGCGACGGCGGCCGCGAACTCGTCGTCGACCTCGTCGAAGAGGGTCCGGTCGGAGGAGGCGACCGGGAAGACAGTCCCCGTCGTCTCCACGGGCACGAGCGCGACCTCGCGGCGGTCGCCGCCTCCCTGCCCGCCCGTGGACTGCACGAACGCGCTGACCGCGTCCTGCTGCTGGGTGCTGGTCGCGCCGGAGAGCTGGGCGAGGGACTCCCCCAGCTCGTCGCGCACCTCGACCGTCTCCTCGAGGACCCGGTCGCGGCGCTGCTCGTAGAGTCCGTCGGCGATGACGGTGGAGAGATAGGCGCCGACGGCCAGCAGCGCCAGCGTCGACAGCAGAGTGGTCACCAGCACGACCCGCAGCGCGAGGGACCAGCTGCTCGGGTCCGCGGCCTGGCGGAGACGGTCGCGCAGGAGCGCCGGGGGCCGGGCCCTCTCCGGAGCGCTCACCGCGGCGCGGGCACGCTCAGGACCCGCTCCCCGCGCGGTAGCCGACCCCGCGCACGGTCACCACGATCGAGGGGTTCTCCGGGTCCTGCTCGATCTTCGAGCGCAGCCGCTGCACGTGCACGTTGACCAGGCGCGTGTCGGCGCTGTGGCGGTATCCCCACACGTCGCGCAGCAGCACGTCGCGGGTGAAGACCTGCCAGGGCTTGCGGGCCAGCTGGGTGAGGAGGTCGAACTCGAGCGGGGTGAGGGAGATCAGCTCCCCGTCCCGGCGCACCTCGTGGCCGTCGACGTCGATCGTGAGGTCGCCGATGGTCAGCTGCTCGGTGGTCGGCGGCTCGACGCGGCGCACCCGCGCCTTGATCCGCGCCACCAGCTCCTCGGGCTCGAAGGGCTTGGTGAGATAGTCGTCGGCGCCCGCCTCGAGCCCCTCGACCACGTCGGCGGTGTCGGTGCGGGCGGTGAGCATGATGATCGGGACCCCTGACTCGCGGCGGATCCGGCGGCACACCTCGATGCCGTCCATCCCGGGGAGCATGAGGTCCAGCAGCACGAGGTCGGGACGCAGGCGAGGGAACGCCTCCAGGGCGGAGGCGCCGTCGGGCGAGGTCGCGACCTCGAAGCCCTTGCCGCGCAGGACGATCCCGACCATCTCGGCGATCGCCTGATCGTCGTCGACCACGAGGATCCGTGAAGGCGTCGTCATGGGGGCCATTGTGCCACCGGGCGGGGCCGACGCCGGGGAGCCCGGCCGCCGGGGTGTCCGGACGGTAGCCTCGCGGGCGCCCCGAGCACCGCACCCCGCCCCACGACGCCCTGCACCGCGACGCCCGGTCGCCGGAAGACGCCGGGGTGTCGACGTTCGTCGTATCGGCGGCGGGCCACCACTCCGTAGGGTCGGCTCCAGCAGTCCTGCTCGACCCGCTGCGACGGGGACGAGCACCAGCCGATGGAGGAGCACCGATGAGCAGTCCGTGGACCGCCCCCGGGGCGGAGGTCCCGAGCGAGCCGACAGGCCCGGGAGGCTCCGGCGGCCCCGGCAGCTGGGGGCGGCCGGCCCCCTCCGCGCCCGACGGTCCCGCAGGGCCGGGAGGTCCGGCCCCGACGGGCGCGCCGCAGCGCGAGCTGGTGCAGTCCGTGCCGCTGTTCCCGCTGCGGCCGCTGGGGCTCGGCGAGATCCTCGGCGCGGCCGTGCGTATCTATCGCCTGCGCACCCGTGCGGTGCTCGGCGTCTCCGCGGCGGTGTACGGGGTCGCCTTCGTGCTCATCACCCTGTCCACCGGGGCGGGGATGATGCCGATGATCGGCGACATGCAGGCCGCGATGCAGGACCCCACAGGCTCGAGCGAGGTCCCCTTCACCGGCACCGTCGGCGACATCGTCCTGACCGTGGTCACCAGCGTGATCACGGGCCTCGTCACGATGATCGCGGCCTCCCTGGTCACGGTCGCCCTGACCCGCCTCGCGCTCGGCGAGGCCACCGGAACGCCGCTCCCGACCTCCGAGATGTGGGCGACGATGCGGCGCCGGGGCCTGCCCGCCCTCGGCGTCAGCCTGCTCATCGCGCTGATGTCGACGATCCTGTTCACGGTGCCCTTCGCGCTGGGTCTGGCGCCGATCCTGATCGTGCAGGAGCCGGGCTGGCTGACGATCCTCCCGATCCTGCTCGGCACGGTCGTGGGCTTGCTGGCGATGCTGTGGCTGTGGGCGCGGACCGTGCTGGCGATCCCGGCGCTGGTCCTCGAGGAGACGGGCGTGCTCGGCGCGATCCGCCGCGGCTTCGCGCTCACCCGCGGCAGGCGCCTGTGGCGGGTGCTAGGCATCGCGGTGCTGCTGTACGTGCTGTACATGGTCGTCACGTACACCGTCTCCGGGGTGTTCGGCATGGTCGCCGGCATCGCATATTTTGCGATCCTGCTGGTCAGCGCCGGGGAGGCGGTGGTGCTGGGCGTGGCTCTGCTGACCATCCTCTCGATGCTCGGCACGTATCTGGCGACCTTCCTCCTGGCTCCGTTCCTCTCCGCCGGGTACACCGCGCTGTACGCCGATGTGCGGATGCGCGACGAGGCCTGGGACGTGGAGCTCACCCGCCGGGCCCGTGACGCCTGGGCGGCGGACGGGGCCCGATGATCCCGGCCGCACCGCGGCTCGGCCCCGACGAGGCGCGCGAGCGGATCCTCGAGGAGCTCGCGAAGGACGAGTACGACGACTCCCCCGGCTTCGTCGCCTGGCTGCTCGGCGCGATCGAGGACTGGCTGGCGCGCATGGTCGACGGCGTCGACGGGTCCTCGGCCACGCAGACCGTGATCGCGGTGGTGCTGGCGCTGGTCCTCGCCGCGGTCGTGGTGCTGGTGCTGCGGCGCACCGGCCTGCTGCGCCGCAGCCCCGCCCTCGCCGTCGACGCGGCGCTCGACGCCGAGCCGGTGCTCAGCGGGGAGGAGCTGCGCGGCGCCGCCCGCGACGCGATCGACGCGGGACGCACCGACGACGGGACCGTGCTCGCGCTGCGCGCGCTGGTGCGCGACCTCGAGGAGCGCACCCTGCTGGACGTCGCGACCGGCATGACCGCCCACGAGGCCGCGACTCGTGCCGCGCTCACCTTCCCCGACCTGCGGGGCCGGCTCCAGCGCGGGGCGGACGCCTTCGACACGGCCGCCTACTCGGTGCGGAGCGTCGGGGGGAAGCCGGCCGAGGACATGCTGCGCCTGGCCGAGTACATCGCCGAGACGTCCCCCGACCTCTCCGCGCTCGAGCAGGCCGAGGCGGGGACCCCCGCATGAGCGCCCCCGCACCGACCGAGCCCGCCGCGCCCCGCGACGCGGCGGGGACGGACGCCGCCCCGCCGGGAGCGGGCGCTCCCTCCGGCGCCGCGCAGGAGCGGCGCCGGCCCTGGCTCGTCGCCGCCGTCGTCCTCGCGGTGATCGCCGCGGTCCTCGTCTCCGTGGCGCGGGGCCTGTACCGCGACGGCCCGCTCGAGCCCGACGCCCCCACCGGCCAGGGCGCGAAGGCCGTCGTCCAGGTGCTCGGCGACCTCGGCGTCGAGGTCGAGACGAAGCGGCACACGGCCGACGCCGCCGAGGACCTCCGGGCGGGCGGGACCGTGCTGCTGACCGCGCCGAAGAGCCTCAGCGGCGAGCAGCTCACGACGCTCGCGGAGGCGCGCGAGGAGGGCGGGGGCCGGCTGATCGTGCTCCGGCCCGACTTCGTCGCCCTCTCGTATCTCACCTCCGGCATCACCCCCTCCGGCGCGCTGCGGGAGCAGACGCGGGTCGAGGCGGGCGCGGCCTGCGGGGACCTGTCCCACGGCGCCCGCGTGCTGGAGGTGCCCGATGAGGAGGACGCCCTGGACGGGCCCGCCTCCCTCTACTCCGCGAGCGGCGCCGGGACCACGAGCTGCTTCGGGTCGGAGAGCGGCGCGCTCGTCGCCGAGTCCGACGGGGTCCTCGTGCTCGGCAGCCCGGACCTGCTCACCAACGACGGCGTGGGCCGGGCCGACAACTCCGCGCTCGCGCTCAACGCCCTGTCCGCCTCCGAGGAGCTGACCTGGTACGTGCCCTCGGCAACGGATCCCCAGGGGACCTCCTCGCCGTCCCTCGTCGACCACCTGCCAGGGTGGATCGGTCCGGTCGCGGCGTGGCTCGTGCTGGCCGCGGTGCTGGCGCTGATCGCGCTGGGCCGACGCCCCGGCCCCGTGGTGGTCGAGCCGCTGCCGGTGACCGTGCGCCCCCAGGAGCTGGTGCTCGGCCGGGCACGGCTCCTGCAGCAGGCCTCGGCCCGCGACGCGGCCGCCGCCGCCCTGCGCGCCGCCGCCGCGACCCGCCTCGCCGACCGGCTCGGGCTGCGCCACGAGTCCGCGCTCGACGGGCTCCTGGCGGCGCTGGCCCCGCACGTCGAGGAGTCCCCGGAGCAGCTGCGTGCGCTCCTCGGCCCCGCCCCCGTCGCAACCGACCGCGACCTCGTGCGCCTCGCCCACGACCTCGACCGTCTCGAGAAGGAGATCGACCGATGACCGACCCCGTCCCGCCGCGGCCCGACGCCCCCGGCGCCGGCGCGCCCCAGCCCTCCCCCGCCCCGCAGGGCGGCCAGCCCGATGCGTCGGCCGTCGCCCCGTCGACCCCCGCGGTCGACGTCGACACCCGTGCTCAGCTGCAGGGGCTCGCCGCCGAGATCCACAAGGGCGTCGTCGGCCAGGACGCGGCGATCACCAGCCTCGTCGTCGCCCTGCTGTGCCGCGGGCACGTGCTGCTCGAGGGCGTGCCGGGCGTCGCGAAGACCCTGCTCGTGCGCTCGCTCGCGGAGGCGCTCGACGTGCGGATGCGCCGCGTGCAGTTCACCCCGGACATGATGCCCGGCGACATCACCGGCTCCCTCGTCTACGACAACTCCACCAGCGACCTCGTCTTCCGCGAGGGCCCGGTGTTCACGAACCTGCTGCTGGCCGACGAGATCAACCGCACGCCCCCGAAGACGCAGTCCGCGCTGCTGGAGGCGATGGAGGAGCGGCAGGTGACGATCGACGGGGCGAGCCGCCCCCTGCCCGATCCCTTCCTCGTCGTCGCCACGCAGAACCCGATCGAGTTCGACGGCACCTACACCCTGCCCGAGGCGCAGCTGGACCGCTTCCTGCTCAAGGCGGTGATGCCGCTGCCGGAGCGGGAGGTCGAGGTGGACGTGCTGCGCCGCCACGCCGACGGCTTCGACACCACCGATCTCGCCGCCATGGGCCTGCGCGCCGTCGTGGACGTCCCCTCCCTGCACCGCGCCCAGCAGGACGTCGCCCGCGTCGCCGCGGAGGATCCCGTCGTGCGGTACATCGTGGACGTGTGCCGGGCGACGCGCCGCTCCCCGAGCTTCACCCTCGGCGTCTCCCCGCGCGGCGCGATCGCGCTGCTGCGCACCGCCCGCGCCTGGGCGTACCTCTCGGGCCGGGACTTCATCACCCCCGACGACGTGAAGGCCATGGCCCCGGCGACGCTCTCGCACCGGGTGCGGCTGACCACCGAGGCCGAGCTGGAGGGCACCCAGGTCGAGGCCGTGCTCGCCGCGACCCTCGCCTCCGTGCCGGTCCCCCGCTGAGCGTCCCATGAGGATCTCGTTCACCCCGCGTGCGGCCCTGGCCGCGCTGCTCGCGCTGCCCGTGATCGTGCTGTGGCCGCTGTGGTGGGTGGTCCTGATCCTGCTTGCGCTGTGGGCGCTCGTGGTCCTCGCCGATGCGCTGGCCGCCCCGGCCCCGCAGCGGATCCGGGTGCGTCGCGAGGCGCCGGCGCAGGTGCGTCTGGGCGGCACCGTCCCCGGGCGCCTGCTGCTGACGAACACCACCGCGCGCCGTGCACGGCTCGAGGTGCGCGACGCCTGGAACCCGACCGCGGGCCTCGCCTCCCAGCACAGCCGCCTCGACCTGCCCGGCCAGGAGCGGCGCGCGATCGCCCAGTCGTTCACCCCCACGCGGCGCGGCGAGCACAGCTCCCGGCAGCTGCTGATCGGCTCGCTCGGCCCGCTGGGCCTCGCCCGCCGCAGCGCCCGCGTCCCGGCGCCCGGGCGGATGCTGGCCCTGCACCCCTTCGGCTCCCGCAAGCACCTCCCCTCCCGCGTCCAGCGGCTGCGGGAGATCGAGGGGCTCGCCGCGATCCACCAGCGAGGACAGGGCACCGAGTTCGACTCCCTGCGCGACTTCGTGGACGGCGACGACGTCCGCTCGATCGACTGGCGGGCGACCGCGCGCCGGCGCAGCGTGGTGGTGCGCACCTGGCGGCCCGAGCGGGACCGTCACGTGCTGATCGTGGTGGACACCTCGCGCACCTCCGCCGGACGCCTCGGCGAGGCGACGAGGCTCGATTCCGCCTTCGACGCGGCGCTGCTGCTGACGGCGCTGGCCGGGCAGGCCGGGGACCGGGTGGACCTGCTGTGCGTGGACCGGATCCCGCACGTCTCGGTGCTCGGCTCCACCCGCACCAAGGTGCTCCACGACATGGTCGCCGCGACCGCGGCCGTGGAGCCGGCGCTGGTGGAGACGGACTGGGAGCGCGCCGCGGCCGCGATCGAGTCCCGCACCCGCCGCGGCTCCCTCGTCGTGCTGATAACGCCGGTGGAGGCTCAGGTGCTCCATGCCGGGCTGCTGCCAGTCGCGGCGCGCCTGGCCAAGGACCATCCCCTGGTGCTCGCCTCGGTCGCCGATCCCGCGCTCGAGGAGCTCGCCGGAGGGCGCGGCGATCTCGAGACCGTCTACCGGGCCGCCGCCGCGGAGCGCGCCCGCTCCGAGCGCGCCGGGGTCTCCCATGCCCTCGAGCGCGTCGGCGCGCACGTCGTCGACGCCCCGCCGGACCGGGCCCCGCAGGCCCTCGCCGACGCGTATCTCTCCCTCAAGGCCGCCGGCCGGCTCTGATCCGGCCGGCATCGCGTTCCAGGGGCCACTGCGCCCTCGCCCTCACCAGGAGGAAGGTCAGCCACGGGCGCTGGGCGTACTAGTACGCCAATATCGTCGTACTGGTACGCCCAGCGCCACTGCGTGACCATGCCGCTGCCGTGTGAGAACAGGATGGGGCGGGGTGAGCCGCTCAGACCGTCCCGGCGATGTGCCGCGGCTCGCGGACGATCAGCTGGTAGGTGTGCCAGTGCTTGGGTCCGGCGAAGGAGCGCCCGTCGTGCTCCTCCTCGTCGAGCGCGAGCACCTCGAGCCCGGTGAGCAGCTCCTCGAGATCCGCTCTGGTCAGGAAGGTGCCCTCCGTCCCCGCCCAGTCGTCCCGGTCGCCGAAGAGGTCCACCGCCAGGACGCCGTGCGGCCTCAGCGCAGAGCGCACGGCTCCCCACAGCTGCGGGAACGCCGCCCGGGGCACGAAGGACAGCGTCGCGCAGGACAGCACGAGGTCCGCAGGAGGGATCGGGAACGGGACGGCGAGGTCCGTCGTGGTGTGGATGATGTCCAGCGTCCGTGCCATGCCGGCCATCCCCGCCTCGACGCTGACGTCCGCGTCGAAGGTGTGCACGCGAAAGCCGCTGTCGGCGAGATGGCGTGCCTCGATTCCGGCACCGCTGCCGAGCTCGACCGCGACGAGCCGGTCATCGGGCGTCGTCCGAAGTGAGCGCCCGCGCTCCTCGAGCACGAGCTGCGCGGCGCGCACTGCAAGAGGCCGCACCGGCCGGCCCTCCTGGGCCTCGTTGTAGGCCGCGAAGTCACGGTCGGCGCTGCGCTCCTGCATCCCCCGAGGCTAGAGGACGTGCCGTCTCGCCCCGTCGCGCGCGGCCACGAGGCCCGAGCGGCGGTGACCGGCGCACGGCCACGAGGCCGCACCATCGGTGCTCGGCCCCCAGCCCTGGCCGCCGTCGCAGGGCTCGGCCCTCAGGCGGCGATCACCGGGCTCGGCGCTCAGGCGGCGGTGGCGACGCGGGAGCCGACGAGCTCCTCGGAGAGGTCGCCGGAGATCCCGGCGCGATGCGCCTGGCGGCCCCGCACGAGCATGTACGCGAGGAACGCCAGCCAGGCCGCCGCGCCGACCGCGATCCGCAGCGCCGGAGGCAGGGAGCTCGGCGTCACGAAGGCCTCGATGAACCCCGCGACCAGCAGCACGGGCACCAGCCCGATCGCGACGGTGACCAGGGAGCGGGCGGCGTGGGAGAGCGCCCACGGGCGCGGCAGCGGGCCGGGGCGCACCCAGGCCCAGAAGGTGCGCAGCCCCGCACCGGCGCCGACGACGATCGCGGTGATCTCCAGCAGGCCGTGCGGGAGGATGAACACGAAGAAGGTGTCCAGTCCCCCGTAGGCGCCCAGCACCCCCGCGGACAGGCCGACGTTCAGCCCGTTCTGCAGCAGCATGTAGACGGGCCAGAAACCGGTCACCCCCAGCACCACGGACTGCACTGCGATCCACGCGTTGTTCGTCCACACCCGGGCGGCGAAGCCCGAGGCCTCGCCCTCGAAGTAGTAGGCGACGAAGTCCCGCTGGGCGAGGGCGCGCTGCTGCGCCTCCGGCACCACGAGCTCGCGCGCGGTCGCGTCGAGGCCGAAGTACAGCCCGGAGACGAGGGAGGAGAGCAGGAAGATCGAGGCCGCGAGCGCGACCGTCCAGCGGGCCTGGAACAGCGCCGAGGGGAGGTCCTCCCAGAAGAAGGTGCGCGCGTGCTTCCACAGCGGGATCCGCGCCCCGGTGATCCGCAGCCGGGCGCGGTGGACCAGGAGGGAGAGCCGGGAGATCAGCGCGGGATCCGGCACGGTGGAGCGGACCGTGGAGAGGTGGGTGGAGACCTCCTGGTAGAGCGCGAGCAGCTCGTCGATGCCGCCCGCATCGAGGGTGCGGGCGCGGGTGAGCTCCTCGAGACGGTCCCACTGCGGCCGGTGCACGGCGATGAAGGCGTCGGTGTCCACGCAGACAGGGTAGGCGGTGCCCTCCCCCGTCCACGGCCGACGAAAGTCGGGGGCGGCCCGGCCGGAAGCCGACGCTCGACGCTGACGGCACCTCCTCGCTCCTGCCAGGATGGGGTCATGGCACTTTCGGGCACTGCGGCGGCCGTCTCTCCCTCGAGCCGCCGCGACGCGCTGATCACCGGCGATGCGGTCCTGCTCGACCTGCGCACCGCCTCCTTCGCGACCCGCATCGTCTCCGCCGTGATCGACGGGGTGCTGCAGCTGGCGCTGCTGATCGGGGGGATCCTGTCGGTCGCATGGTTCGCGGACCGCGCCGCCCTGGACGACGGCTTCCTCGCCGCCGGGGTCCTGCTCGCCTCGGTGCTGGCCTATGTCGGCTATCCGGTGCTCAGCGAGCTGCTGCTGCGGGGCCGCTCCGTGGGGCGGCTGGTGATGGGCACGCGGGTGGTGCGCGACGACGGCGGCCCGGTGCACGTGCGCCAGAGCGTGCTGCGCGCGGTGATGGCGATGTTCGAGATCTGGTCGACCACCGGCGCCGTGGCGCTGGTCTGCTCCGTGATCGACCGCCGCTCGCGCCGGATCGGGGATCTGCTGGCCGGGACGATGGTGATCCAGGAGCGCATGCGCACGCATCCCCCGCAGCGCATCGAGGTCCCGCTCTCGCTGCGCGACTGGGCGCAGGCGGCCGACGTGGGCCGGCTCCCGCTGCCGCTGCTGCAGGACATCCGCGCCTTCCTGCCCCGGGCCGGGCAGATCAACGCCGAGTCGCGCCATCAGCTCTCGCGGGACCTGCTGCGCCGCACGCTGCCGCATGTCGCGCCCGCACCGCCCCCGGGCACCCCGCCGGAGGAGTTCCTCGCCGCGGTGCTCGCCGAGCGCTCGCGACGGGACGAGATGCGGCTGCGCAGGGCGCAGGAGCGTCAGCAGGAGCTGGCCGCCGAGGTGCGGGCTGTGCCCTTCTCGGCCTGATCAGTCCGCCGACGGCGCCTCGGCGCGGCCGGCGATCAGCACCGGGATCCCGCCCTCGACCGCGTGGACGCGCCCGCAGTCCGTGCACTGGAGGGCGGCGTCGACGTCGTGCAGCTCCCCGCCGCAGTCCGGGCAGCGCAGCGCCGCACGCACCCAGCCGGGCACGTCCGCGCCGCTCGCCCCGGCCGGCAGCTGCGCGGGAGAGACCTCGGGAGCGTTCGCGGGAACGGCAGCGGGGACGGTCTCCGGGGTCGGCTCGGCAGAGGCCGGCTCGGGAGTCGACTCGGCGGCGTCCGCCACGCCGAGCACGAGCGTCCGGATCTGGTCCAGCACCTGCTCCATCGTCGTCCGCTCCTGCGCCTCGACGTTCAGGCGCAGCAGCGACTCGGTCTGCGAGGAGCGCAGCGAGAGCCACCAGCGCTCGTCCGGGGCGAGGTGCTCGTCCCAGTGGTGCACGGAGAGCCCGTCGAGCTCGTCGATCCGCGCGGCGGGCAGCGACTCGGCGTGGGCGCGCACCCGGGCGGTGGCCGCGACCGCGTCGTCGACGGGGAAGTTGTGCTCGCCGCTGCCGGCGTACGGGGAGTGCTCGGCCACCAGCGCGGAGGCGGTGCCGTCGGTCTCCGCGAGCGCGGCGAGGACGTGCAGCGCGGCGAGCATGCCGGAGTCGGCGAAGAAGAAGTCGCGGAAGTAGTAGTGGGCGGAGTGCTCCACCCCGGCCACCGCGTCCTGCTCGGCCATGATCCGCTTGATGCCGGCGTGGCCCACGGGGGTCAGCAGCATCTCGCCGCCCGCCGCCGCGATGACCTCGTGCACGTGGCGGGAGGCGACTGCGTTGACGGCCACGCGGGGACGCTCCTCCCCCGCGGCGCGGGCACGGGCGATCTCGCGCGAGGCGATCAGCGCCCCGATCGCCGAGGGCGGGACCGGGGTGCCGGTCTCGTCCAGCACGACGCAGCGGTCCGCGTCGCCGTCGAAGGCGAGGCCGAGGTCCGCGCCCTCGCGGCGCACCGCCTTCTGCAGGTCGCGGAGGTTCTCGGGCCGCAGCGGGTCGGCCGGGTGGTGGGGGAAGGTGCCGTCGAGGCCGAAGTGCAGCTCGATCAGCTCCACCTGCTCGAGCGGGCCGAGCACGGCGGGGGCGGTGAGGCCTGCCATCGCGTCGGCCGCGTCGACCACCACGCGCAGTCGCCGGCCCGCGGGCAGGTCGACCAGGCCGTGGAGGGTGCGGGCGTAGTCCTCGAGGGTGTCGATCCGCTCGGAGCGGCCCTCGCCGCGCACGGGGATCTCCCCGGCGGCGAGATACGCCTCGGCGCCCCGGCGCACGTCCTCGAGCCCCGAGTCCCGGCCGACGGGACGCGCGCCGGGCAGGCACAGCTTCATCCCGTTGTCGCGGGCCGGGTTGTGGGAGGCGGTGATCATCAGCCCCGCCGCGCGGTGCAGGCCGGAGGCGCAGTACAGCTGGTCGGTGGAGGACAGTCCGGCGTCGGCGACGATCGCGCCGCGGCGCACGGCGCCCTCGATCACGGCGCGGGACAGCTCCGGGGAGCTCAGGCGCATGTCGTGGGCGACGATCAGCTCAGGCTCCTCCAGGACGTCCGCGAAGGCGGCGCCGAGCGCGCGGGCGATCTCGGCCGTGAGCTGCTCGCCGGCGACGCCGCGGATGTCGTTCGCCTTGACGATGGCGGACAGGTCGTGGGTCGTCTCAGTCATCGCTGTTCCTGATCACGTGGAGGTGGCGGTCGCGCTCGGCAGGACGGCCGGCGGGGCGGCCGCCGGCGTCGCGGGGGCCGTGGCCTCCTGCGCGCGACGTGCCGCGGGGTGCGCCGTCGGGGGTGCCCGGGCCGGCGCTGCCGACCGGGCCGTGCGGGCCCTGGCCGGGAGCGGGCGCGACGGGGCGGCGCACGGCGTCGGCGAGGGCGACGAGGTCGTCGCTGACGTCCTCGCCGCCGGCGACCCGCAGCAGCTCCCAGCCGCGCGGCGGGGTCATGCGGGCGGCATGCTCGTGGCAGAGGTCGTAGGCATGGGGCTCGCTGAGGCGGGAGAGCGGGCCGAGCACCGCGGTCGAGTCCTGGTACACGAAGGTCAGGGAGCTGACTGCCGGCTGCGAGCAGGCGGTCCGGGAGCATTCACGAGCTGGCACGCACAGCAGTGTACGCAGGTCGCGGGCCCGGCGGGCGCGGCGCGCCCGTGGGAGGCGAGGGTGGGGTCCGGCACTGCGGGAGCGGGGCTACAGTGCACGGCATGGACCTCGAACCCGGCCGTGCCCCCGCCCCGCGAGGACCGCTCGGCCCGCGTCGCCGCGACCGCCGCGGCCGCGGCCGGCGCTGGGACCTCATCCCCCCGCACCTGCCCGGCCATCGCACGCGCCGGGAGCGCTTCGACGATCTCGTCGCCGATGCGGGGGCCGCGCTCACCGAGCGGTTCCCCCGGCGTCTCGCGCACCTGCAGGTGCTCGTCGAGGAGGTGCCGTCGGCGGATCCGGCACCCTGGGAGGAGGCCCAGGTGGTGCTGGGTCGTGCGGTGCCGGGCACCCGCGAGCACCCGCCGCGCGTGGTCGTCTACCGCCGGCCGCTGGAGACGCGGTGCGTGACCGCGACGGAGCTGGAGATGCTGGTGCGGCAGGTGCTGTCCGAGCAGATCGGCTCGCTGCTCTCGATCGCGCCGGAGGACGTCGACCCGGAGGCCTGGGACCTCTGAGCCGCCGCGCGACCGGCGCGGTGCGCGCACCGTGCGACGGTGATCGCAGCCCGAGCGCTCCGCGCGGCTGTCGCGGAACAGCAGGCACGGAACAGCAGGCGCGAAGCGGCTGTCGTGGGACCGGGAGCGCCTCTCAGTCGGTGAGGACGACCGGGACGCTGTCGACGTCGCCCGCGTCGGGCAGGACCGGCAGCGAGGAGAGCAGCACGCCGCCCGCCCCGTCGGACTGGCGCTGCGTCCAGCTCGCGTGGACCGCGCCCGGCACCTCGGGCACGATCGACAGGCCCGCGGCGCCCTCCCCGCCGAAGCGGAGCTGCTCGTGGGTGAGGGTGCTGGTCGCGCCTGCGGCGAGGTCGACCGCGATCGGCTCCCCGGCCGCACCGTCGGCGCCGATCGGGATCACCCGGGCCTCGGTGTCCTCGTCCGCGGTGAGGGTGAGCGCACCGGTCGCGCCCTGCCCCGGCAGGGCGCTGACCGCATGGGTGCCGAGCGCCGGCGCGGGGGCGACGAGCGTGAAGTCCACCGGCGCGCCGACGGTGTCGCCGGGCAGGTCCTTCCCGGTGCGGGCGCTGCGGGTGACGGCGTCGAGCGGGCCGTCCGCGGAGACCTGCACCGCGTAGGTGCCGTCGGCGAGGCCCTCGAGGGCGGTGGGCACCACGGCGCCGGCGGGGACCTCGATCTGCGCGCGCGATGCCCCTGAGGCGGCGCCGTCCGCGCCCAGGACCTCGACGTCCGCGGTGACGGTGGAGCCCGAGGGGTTCGAGAGCACGAGGGTGGGAGCGGTCCCGGCGACGTCCACGCCGGGCATGACAAGCTCCTGCGCGGGGGCGGGCAGCGGATCGAGGATCTCGGCGCCGCCGGGGGTCAGCCCGTCCCGCTCGGTGGTCTGCACGTGCAGGGACAGGGGCGCGCCGAGCACGGAGACGTCCACGCCGACCGCGTCCTCCCCCGGCACCACGGACTCCAGCAGCACCCGCTCCTCGTCGCCCGGCGCGACGACGACCTGGCTGCGCCCCTCCATCGCCGCGGGCCCGTCGGCGGTGCGCAGCTGGACCGAGGCGGTGGCGGGGCGGTCGGAGGAATTGGAGAGCACGAGCACGGAGCTGTCCCCGGTCTGCGTGGAGACGCCGAGGAAGGACGCCTCGGTGGTCGGCTCCGCGCAGCGGGACAGGGACAGGGAGCGGAAGTCCCCGGACGCGGTCCAGGTGCCCTGGACGGCGTCGGCGACGGGACGACCGCCCTCGGAGGTCTGCGCCGTGACCCGGGGCGCGGTGCGCACGTCCCGCAGGGTCTGCACCGCGATGCCGAGATCCGTCGAGGCGGCATCGCCGGGAAGCTCCTCGCCCTCGGCGTCCGCGGCCGTGATCGCGGGGGCGGGCACGGCGCCCTCGGCGTCCTGTCGGGTGCTGGATCCGCTCACCTCGCCGAACAGGACGGAGGACGCGGGCTCGGCCGCGACGCTGCGCAGGGAGACCGACGGGGTGGGCGGGGTGACCGCGAGCGCGGCGTCGCCGCCCGTCTGCAGCGCCTCGTCCGGCACCTGCAGCGGACCGTGGCAGGCGAGGCTGCGGGGGCCGGGGCTCGCCGTGGTCGCGACGTGCTCGGCCGCGGCGGGCTCGCGGTCCGGGGCGACGGCGAGCGCCCCGGCGGCCAGCAGCAGGGGGACGATCGCGGCGACGCCCAGCAGCAGGCGTGCGGGCCGTCCGTGCGCGGTGGGCGCCCGTCCCGTCCCGCGGGCGGTCCCGGTGCGGGCCTCGGCTTCGAAAGCGGGCTCAGCCATACATCTCCTCCGCGGTGCGGGTGCGGACCCGCCAGGGGATCGCGATCAGCGCGGTGGCCGCGGTCGCGCCGTACAGCAGCAGCTTCCAGAGCGGTCGGGCGGGCTGGTGGCGGTGGATCTCGAGCTCTCCCCCGGCCCCGGCCGGGACGGTGAAGCCCTGCGCCCAGCCGTCGACCGCGACCGCGGCGAGCTCGGTGCCGTCGAGGCTCGCGCGCCAGTCCGTGTCGTGCCGCTCCGAGAGCACGACGGTGCGCTCCTCGTCGGCGGAGGCGATCTCGCCCTGCGCCTCCACGACCCCGCTGTCCAGGACGGTCGGCTCCTCGCCGCCGGTGACGACGGCGCGCGGCAGGGCGTCGATCACGCGCCAGGTCCCGCCCTCGGAGCCCTCGGTGACCTTCTCGAGCAGAGGGGAGCTGTCGAGGGTGCTCATCAGCTCGGGTCGGCTCTCGCGGCCCCCGTGGACCACCACGTAGGCGATCGCGGGATGGGCGAGGTCCGTGCCGTCCTCGGCGCCGCCGGAGAGCATCGCCGCCACCTCCTCGCGCAGTGCGGCGGAGGCGGGATCGTCGTCGACGGGCTCGCCGGCCAGCGCCGCCTCGACGTGGCGGGCGTCGACGAGGGCGGAGTGCTGGATCACGGTGTCCTCGCCGTGGACCACGAGGCGGGCGGCGACCGCGCCGTCCTCGGCCTGGTCCAGCACCAGCACCCGGGAGCGGGCCTCGGTGCGGCCCTGGTCGGCGGCGGCCGCGGGCACCTCCCCGCCCTCCACGCGCCCGATCTGCAGCGCGCGGGGAAGCAGCGCCATCCCGCCGACGACGGTGAGCAGGCAGGCCGCGGCGGTGAGGGCGCCGATCACGGAGGTGAGCAGGCGCCGGAGGCGCGAGTCGCGCTCCTGGCGGCGGGCGAGGGTGTCGAAGGTCGCCGCGGCGCCGAGGGCGAGGCAGAGCAGGGCCGCGCTGAGCAGGGCGTGCAGCGGCGGGGTCAGCACCTGTCCCTGGCCGACGGAGGTCCCGGTGGAGCGGGCCGCCAGCACGGCGAGCGAGCAGCCAGCGGCGGCGAGCAGGCTCAGCCGGCCCGCGCGGCCGGCCGCACCGCGCAGCAGCGGGGAGACCAGAGCGCCGAGCACCACCGGCGCGACGGGCAGCAGCACCAGGAGACCGGCGGCGTCCTCGCCGAGCATCCCGGCGAGCGGCGCGGCGAGATCGGGGGCGACCGGCCACAGTCCCAGCAGGTCCCGGGCGCTCGCCTCGCCCGCCGCGGCGGGCACGCCGGCGACGGCCAGGAGGGTGCGGGGGTGGCCGAGGTAGGTGGGCAGGTAGGGCGCGTGGAGCGCGAGCGAGGGCAGCAGCACCCACAGCAGGCGCAGGCGCCGACCGGGCGCGGCGATCGCGACCAGTGCGAGGGCCGGCGCGACGAGCAGCACCAGCACCGGCTGCACCGCCCCGATCACCAGCAGCAGCAGACCGCCCGCGGCGGCCGCGGAGACGGAGGCCTGGGAGACCTTGTGGGGCAGGCCGATCGCCCGGCCGATCGCGAGGGCCAGCAGCGGCAGCAGCACGTGCACGGCCAGCAGCGGCCACGCGCCGACGGCGAGGGCGGTCAGGAGCGAGGGGGCGAGCGCCCACACGCAGGCGAGCACGAGGCGGGCGCCGACCGCGCGGGTGATCGCGCCCGAGGCCCACCAGGCGGCGACCGCCGCGGCCGGCACCGCGGCGAACACCAGCACCTCGACGAGCAGGGAGCCGCTGCCGGGCAGGTGCCCGAGCAGGCGCACGAGCGGGTCCCCGGGCCCGCGGTCCCCGAGTCCGCCCGGGACCCAGGTCGGCCAGGCCGCGGCCCAGCGGTCGGCGGCGGTCTCGGGCACGGCGCGCAGACCCGCGCCGGCGAGCTCGCCGCGGCCGAACAGGCTCCGCAGTGAGAACAGGCCCAGGATCGAGGCGCCGAGCACCACCACCGCGGTCCACACGATGTGGCGGCCGTAGTCGGCGTCGTCCAGCCCGTGCCGGGTCCCGGCGATGCCCCAGGTGGTGCGGCGGATCTGGCGGCGACGGTCGTCGTCGGCGAAGAGACGGGTGCCGACGTCGTCGAGCCAGCGCCGCAGGCTCGCACCGCGCGGGAGGTAGAGCGGGGCGAGGCGTCGCCGGGGCACGCGGGCGCGCCGGCGGTCGCGGGCGCCGCGGCCGAGGACGCGTCGCATCCGCGGCAGGGCGGCGAGGACGGCGCGCAGCTCCATCAGCGCGGTGCGCGGCGCGGTCGCCGCGAGCGCCCCCGCCATCCGCAGAAGGGTCTCGAGCGGGAGGAGCAGGAGGGTGAGCAGCGCGTGCAGGAGCGGGCGGTGCTTGAGCACCGTGAGCAGGCGCCCGGTGCGCTGGTCCTGGAGGCGCTCGAGGACGGGCCGGGTGGGATGGGGGTGCAGGATCCGGGCGGCGGACTGCACCGCGACCCGCTCCCCGGAGCGCCACACGCGCTGGCACAGGTCGATCTCCGCCCAGGGGGCGGGGAGGTCGGGGTCGAGGCCCCCGAGCTCGCGCAGCGTCTGCTCGCGGATCAGCATGCCGGGCAGCGGCACGGCGAGGACGTCCTGGCGCCAGTCGGCCTGTCCCTGGTCGATCTCGCCGGGGTCCACGCCGGTGATGATGCGCCCGCCGTGGGTCAGGGTGATGCCGACGTCGACCAGGGCGTCCGCGGACTCGGCGGTCTGCGGGAGGTCGGCGCCCGGCTCGGCATGGCGCACCCGCTTCGCCCCGACCACCGCGGTGGTCGGGGCCTGCCGGACGCTCTCGAGCTCGCGCTCGAGCGCGTCGAGGGCGGGGATCTCGGGGTCCTCGAGGAACCACAGCCAGCTCTCCGCGGGGGCGCCCTCGGCGAGGCCCGCCCGGCGGCCGCTGCGGGGCCCCTCCTCGCGCAGCCGCACGGGCACGAGGGCGAGCGCCTCCGCGCGCTGGGTGCGCTCGCGCTCGAGGGCGTCGACGTCGACGGCGCGGGCACGCCGGCCGGCCCGATGCGTGGAGGACTGCGTGGCGGGCTCCGGGGCGTCGACGGGGCCGAGGGTGCGCTCGTGCTGCGCGGCGAGAGCGTCGAGTACCTCCTCGACGGCGGCCGCACGACCGGGGAGCGAGGGATCGGGGCGGGCGGGGACGTCGACGAGACGGTCCACCTCGCCCGAGGCGGTCAGGCTCTCGAGCGCGGCGCGCACGTCCTCGTCGAGATCGGAGGGTGCGGCGACGACCACCCGGTCCGGGAGCCGGGTCTGGGTGGTCAGTGCTGCATGGAGCGCGTCGTGGGTTCCCGCGGTCGTCGCCCCGCTCAGCAGGACGACCGCGGTGACATGGCGCTCGTTCACCGGGTCAGGATGTCAGACCACCCGGCGCTTGAGCTTGCGTCGCTCGCGCTCGGACAGACCGCCCCAGATGCCGAACCGCTCGTCGTTCTCGAGCGCGTACTCGAGGCACTCGGCGCGCACCTCGCAGGAGACGCACACCTTCTTCGCCTCGCGGGTCGAGCCGCCCTTCTCGGGGAAGAACGCCTCCGGGTCCGTCTGCGCGCACAGGGCGCGCTCCTGCCAGCTCAGCTCTGCATCGTCGGAGTCCTGCCCGGCGAGGTCGAGCAGGGACAGCTCTGCACGCGCATCGTCGTCGACTCGTTCCTCGTCCATGGCCACCACTCCTTCCACTGCTGTGTTGACCTGTCATGACCAGCGAAGGCCTCTTCCGGCCCCTAAAGTACACCGGTGTAGTTATGGTGCGTCAAGCGGCGTCGGCGCGTCGCGGAGCACATCACTGCGCGAACGGCCGTGCACGACACGGCGGTCGTCGCCCGCCGTTCCGACCGCCCACGTCCCGCGCCGCCGTTGCACTTTCCGGGGCGACGCCGCCCCTCCGATCCCTCGTCCCGGCTCCCCGCCCGCCGCAGGAGCCCGCCCCCGGGAGGCACCGTGACCACCACCCCGTCCCCATCCGATCCCGCCGACGCTCCCTCTGTCGCGTCCGCCACGAGCGCTCCCCCGCCGCAGGTCACGGTGCTGCCGCTGACCGGCCTCGGCGAGGTCCGGGAGGGCGCCGACCTCGCCGCCCTGCTCGCCGGGGCGCTCGCCCCGCTCGCCCCGCGCGAGGGGGACGTGCTGTGCGTCTCGACGAAGATCGTCTCCAAGGCCCTCGGCCTTCGGGTGAGCTCCGAGGAGCGGGACGCGGCGATCGAGCGGATCGCCGTGCGCACCGTCGCCCGCCGCCTCCACACCCGGGTGGTGACCTCGGTGGTCCAGATCCCCTCGGGCCCGGTCATGGCCGCCGCCGGGGTGGACGGCTCGAACGCGCCGGACGGCCCGCTGCTGCTGCCCGAGGACCCCGACGCCTGCGCCCGCGAGCTGCGCGAAGGGCTCGTCGCCCGTCTCGGGGTCTCGATCGGGGTGGTGCTCACCGACACCTCCTCGCGGATCTGGCGGGTGGGGGTCTCCGACATCGCGCTCGGGGCGGCCGGGGTGACCTCGCTCGAGGACCTGCGCGGCGGGGTCGATGCCGACGGGCGGCCCCTGAGCGTCACCGTGCGGAACCTCGCCGACGAGCTCGCCGCCGCGGCGGACCTCGTCAAGGGCAAGGCGAGCGGGATCCCGGCCGCGCTCGTGCGCGGGGTCCCCGGGGCGACGGGCGTCGACGTCCCGGCCCGGGAGCTCTCGCGCACGGGGGCCGACGACTGGTTCCGCAGGCCGAGCCTGGAGTCGGTGTGGGCGGCCCTCGGCCTCGCCCCGGAGCAGGAGCCGATCGCGCGGATGTCCCCGGAGCCCGCCGAGGAGCGGATAGCCCGGGCGCTCGAGGTCGCCGCGCTCCCCCGCCCCGGCGCCCCCCCGTTCCTCTCCCGGGCCGCCGCGGTCCGGGACCGCTCAGGCTCGACGCATATCGTGGTCGAGCGGGCCGATGCCTCCGCCACCGCGCTCGCCGACGCCGCGACCCTGGCCGAGCGGGTGCGCACCGCGCTCGGCGCCGAGTCCCTCGGCGAGGAGCTGCCCCAGGTGCCCGTGCTGATCGTCCCCGATCCCGAGGAGGACCCCCGATGACCTCGTCCCCGACGCCCGACCCCTCGACGACGGGCCGTGCACTGCTCGCGGCGCTCGAGGCGCTCGGCCCCACGCCGGCGCTCGCCTGGTACGGCGAGGCGTCCCGGATCGAGCTGTCCGGGCACGTGCTCGCCAACTGGGTCATCAAGGCGATCGGGCATCTGCACGACGAGGTCGCGCTGGAGCACGGCGACACGGTGGTCCTGGACCTCGCCCCGCACTGGAAGCGCCTGGTCCTCGCGCTCGCGACCTGGTCCCTCGGGGGCGAGGTCGCGCTGCTGCCGCGGACCGGGGCGGGTGATCCGTCGTCCGACGACGCCGCGGCCGCGCCGCCGGGCGACGGCGAGGACCCGCGCGTGGTGGTCACCGACCGTCCGGACTCCGCGCTCGCGGACACGGCCGACGAGGTGCTCGCCGTGCAGGGGGTCTCCCTCGCGCCCCGCTACGACGGGGAGCTGCCGCCGCTGGTGCGTGACTGGCTGGTCGAGGTGCGGGGCAGCTCGGACCGGCTCGGCGTGGCGCTGCCCGCCTGGAGCGGCCCCGCCCCCACCCCTAGCTCGGGCGGTGCCGCACCGCGACTGCTCGTGGCGGGCGACGGGCTCGAGACGGCGTCCCGCACGCTCGGCGCCTTCCTGGAGGGCGGCGGGATCGTCGGCCCCGCGGCGGCGGTCGCCCCGGAGCGTGCCGAGGTCGAGGGCGTCACCGACCGGAGCTGAGCCGCCGCCCCGGCCGGGGCGCGGCGGGCGGGGCTCAGCTCGCGCGGAGCGTCGCGATGGCCTCGGTGGGGTCGCCGTCGAAGACGGTGCGGCCCTTGCGCAGCACGACGATGCGGGTGCAGAGCTTCTCGAGCATCTCCAGCTCATGGGAGACGACGACCATGGTGCGCCCGGCCTTCTGCAGCTCCCGGATCCGCTCCAGGCACTTGCGCTGGAAGGGCTCGTCGCCGACGGAGAGGATCTCGTCGACCAGGAAGATGTCCGGCTCGGTGTGCACCGCGACGGAGAAGGCCAGCCGCAGGAACATGCCCGAGCTGTAGTACTTCACGTCGGTGTCGATGAACTCCTCGATCTCGCTGAACGCGACGATCTCGTCGAACTTCGCATCGATCTGCTCGCGGGTCATGCCGAGGATCGCGCCGTTGAGGTAGACGTTCTCCCGCCCGGAGAGGTCGGGGTGGAAGCCGGCGCCCACCTCGATCAGGCCGGCGACCCGGCCGCGCAGCAGCACCCGTCCCCGGTCGGGGAAGAGCACCCCGGAGATCGTCTTCAGCAGGGTCGACTTCCCGGAGCCGTTGAAGCCGATCAGGCCCACCGTCTCCCCCGCGTGGACGGTGAGGTCCACGTCGTCGAGGGCCAGGAAGGTGTCGGCGAGCTTCTTGCGCTGCAGCGCCGAGAACACCAGCTCTTTCAGGGAGTGGTCGTGGCGCAGCGAGAACTGCTTGGTGACGTGCTCGATCCGGACCATCTCGCGGTCGGTGGGGCGTGCGGCGGACTCGGGCACGGCGTCGATGTTCGGGCTCATCCTCGTCCTCCCCTCACAGTTCCTGGGCGAAGCGCCGCTTGGAGCGCTCGAAGACGACGGTGCCGATCACGAAGGTGGCCACGGCGATGAGCAGACCCGCCCACCACAGGCCGTAGGGCTCGTGCGGGGACAGCAGCGAGGGGTCGACGGTCGCGCGCTCGACGACCTGGGGGCTGTAGCGCCAGAACGCGACGTGGAACAGCTCCACCACGATCGTCAGCGGGTTCAGCTGGTAGAGCCAGAACCAGATCGTGCCGCCGATCGACTCCTCCACCATCGAGACGCGGTACAGCACCGGGGACAGCCAGGTGGCGACCATGACGATGAGGTCCACGAAGTTCTCCACGTCGCGGAAGGCCGCGTTCAGCGCCGCGGTGATCATCCCCAGCCCCATCGTGAAGATCAGCAGGATCGCCATGCCGAGCACGAAGGCGAGCGCCGCCGTCGGCGAGGGCAGCCAGCCGAACAGCAGCGCGCCCACGACCAGCACCAGCAGCTGCGGCAGGAAGTGCACCAGCGCCACGATCATGCTCGACCAGGGGAACAGCTGGCTGGGCAGATAGATCTTCGAGACCAGCGCCTGGTTGCCCGTGATCGAGCGGGTGGCGTTGCCGAAGACCTCGCCGAAGAGGTTCACCACGACGATGCCGCTGAACAGGTACACCGCGTAGGCCGGGGTGTCCCGCTGGAGCTGCAGGAAGACGCCGAGGGCGATGTAGAAGGTGATGAACTGGACCGCGGGCTTCACGTAGCTCCACAGCATCCCCAGCGCGCTGCCGCGGTAGCGGACGCGCAGCTCCTTGCGCACCAGCAGGCGCAGCAGGAACCGCTCCGTGACCGGGTTCAGCCAGCCGGCGTCCTGTCCGGGCGCGCGCCAGCCCTCGGCCTGCTCGGCCCGGGTGGGGAGCTGGCCCGCCCGCGTGCGGGGGGCCTCGCTCACGCCGAGGTGCTCTTGCCGCTCGCGCCGCTGCCGGCCGTGCCCGTGCCCGCGGCGCGGTCCTTCTCGCGCACCGGGGCGGGGTTCTCCGCGAAGGTCCGCTCCCACGCCTCGAAGGAGGTGATCCGGCCGGCGGACTCGCGGTACTGCGCGGCCAGCTCGTTCCAGCGGCGGTGGAGGTCCAGGTGCGCGGTCAGCGCCTGGGCGAGCTTGTCCCGCACCTGCTTGGGATCGCGCTTGTACCAGGCGACCTGGGTGCCCTCGGCGTTCGAGACCAGCGCGCTGTCGTAGGCGGACAGGCGCCACCACTTCGCGTCCAGGTGCGGCACGACCGCCTGCGGGTTCTCGTCCGCGCGGGGCGAGGTGGGCTTCAGCAGCTGCTTGGCCAGCGTCTTCGCCGTCCACACCGGGAGCATGAAGCGGTGCGGCTGGGTGAAGGGGCGGCCCTTGCGCGGGGGCTTGTCGACGTGGACGGGCGGGTAGGAGTCCTGGTCCTTCTTCGCGCTCGCGTCGGCGAAGTCGGAGGCCATGGCCCGGATCTCGGGCAGCTTCGTGCCGATCGAGGGGTGGAGCGCGTCGGGGCCCTCGAGCACGTCGCGCTGGGCCATCAGGCGCCCCGCCTCGGTGTAGTACTGCATCGAGATGAGGTGCTTGACGTCCATGAACTGCGACTCGCGCACCACACGACCGCCGCGGGGGTAGGGCGAGTGCAGCAGCGCGGTGATGATGCGGTTGCGCTCGTGGAAGTAGGCCTGCCAGCCCACCAGGTCGTCCTTGTCCACCCAGCTCATGTGCCACACGCCCGCGCCGGGCAGGGACACGGTCGGGTAGCCCGCCTTCTTGGCGCGCAGCCCGTACTCGGCGTCGTCCCACTTGATGAACACCGGCAGGCTCAGCCCGATCGCGCGCACCGTCTCGGTGGGGATCAGGCAGGACCACCAGCCGTTGTAGTCCACGTCGGCGCGGCGGTGGAGCCACGGGGTGGAGCGCAGCGGCTCGGCGGAGAAGTCGTGGCCCAGCTGGCCCTCGGTGTTCGCCAGCGCCGGCTGGATCCGCCAGGGGTTCACGACCTCGCCGAAGGTGTGCAGCACGCTGCGGTTGTTGAGGTCGAACATGTGAGCGCCGACGAGGGTGGGCCGGGTGGCGAAGTCCGCGAAGGTCACCAGGCGCACGAGCGTCTCGGGCTCGAGCACGATGTCGTCGTCGCAGTTGATCACGTAGGTGGAGGTGCCGTTGGTGGACGCCTCGTACATGCCGCGGGAGAAGCCGCCGGAGCCGCCGATGTTGCCCTGCTCGATGATGCGCAGCTGCTCGCCGAGCTCCGCCTGGAGCGGGGCGAGGTCCTCGGGGTGGTCGCCGAGGCGGTCCGCGCCCTGGTCCACGATGTACATCACGTCGAGCTTCTCGCGCAGGTCGGGGTTCTCCGCGACGGTGGCGATGTTGTCGAGCACGTAGTCGACCTTGTTCATCGTCGTCATGGCGATGGAGAAGGTGCCGTCGGTGCGGGCGAGGTCCGCGTCGGCCGTCCACTCGGCGCCGATGATGGTGAGGTCCTCGGCGCCGGCGTAGGCGTCGAACCAGTACCAGCCGCCGTCGCCGAAGGCGGTCAGCGGCAGCTCGAAGACGGTCTCGCCGGTGCCGGTGACGCTCACCGAGTCGTGGCGCTGCAGGCTGCCGCGCGCCGTGGAGCGCATGACGACCAGGGTGCCGGAGCCGGCGGTGCGCACCACGAGCCGCAGCGCGCGCACCGGGGTCCAGCGCCGCCAGTAGCTGGCGGGGAAGGCGTTGAAGTAGGTGCCGAAGGACCGCATGGACTGCGCGGGGATCCGCACGGAGTGGCGGTCGCTGAGCTCGCTGACGTCGACGGAGGCCGCGCTCGCGGCGGGCTGGCCGGAGGCCCCCGAGTCGGACGAGTCGCCGCCGCCGAGGCCGAAGGCGCTGCCGCTCGCGCCGGAGCGCGCGTCGGAGGCCTCGATGTACAGCGGGGCGATGTCGGGGGACGCCTCGGTGGGCAGGATCAGGCGCTGCAGCACGCGCTGCGGCGCGGTCGTCTCGGGCGCGGCGTTCTCGGGGGTTGCCGTGGCGGCAGGGGTGGCGTTCATGGTGCTCCTCGTCGGCGGTCGTCTCGGGCCCCGCGCTGCGGGGCGGTCGGGTCAGCCCCGCAGCAGGTCGGGCAGCTTGTTGTCGGCCATGGACAGGGCGGAGCCGATGGCCATGTGCATGTCGAGGTACTGGTAGGTGCCCAGGCGCCCCCCGAACAGGGTGCGGGGCTCGACGTCGGCGCGCTTGCGGTACTCGAGCAGCCGCTCGCGGTCGGCGCCGGAGTTGATCGGGTAGTACGGCTCGTCGCCGGACTCGGCGAAGCGGGAGTACTCGCGCTGGATGACGGTCGCGTCCTTGGTGTAGTCACGCTCGGGGTGGAAGTGGCGCGGCTCGATGATGCGGGTGTAGGGCACCTCGGCATCGGCGTAGTTCATGACGGAGGTGCCCTGGAAGTCGCCGACCTCCAGGTGCTCGGTCTCCAGGTCGATGGTGCGCCAGCCGAGCTCGCCCAGGTCGTGGTCGAAGTAGCGGTCCACCGGGCCGGTGTAGACCACCGGCAGGTTCCCGCGCACCGCATCGCGGTTCAGCGGCTGGGAGGTGTCGAAGTAGTCGGTGTCCAGGCGCACCTCGATGTCCGGGTGGTCCGCCATCCGCTCGAGCCACGCGGTGTAGCCGTCGGTGGGCAGGCCCTCGTGGGTGTCGTTGAAGTAGCGGTTGTTGTAGGTGTACCGCACCGGGAGGCGGGAGATGATCGAGGCGGGCAGGTCCTTGGGATCGGTCTGCCACTGCTTGCCGGTGTAGTTCTTGATGAACGCCTCGTACAGGGGGCGACCGATCAGGGAGATGCCCTTGTCGTTGAGGTTCTCGGGATCCTTCCCGGCGAACTCGCCGGCCTGCTCCGCGATCAGGGCGCGCGCCTCGTCGGGCGTGTAGGCGGCCTGGAAGAACTGGTTGACGGTGCCGAGGTTGATCGGCATCGGGTACACCACGCCCTGGTGGGTCGTGTAGACCTTGTGCTGGTAGCCGGTGAAGCTCGTGAAGCGGTTGACGTACTCCCACACCCGGTCGTTCGAGGTGTGGAAGAGGTGGGCCCCGTACTTGTGGACCTCGATGCCGGTGACCGCATCGGCCTCGGAGTACGCGTTGCCGCCGATGTGGGAGCGACGGTCGATGATGGTCACCTTCGCGCCGTGCTCGGCCACCGCGCGCTCCGCGATGGTCAGGCCGAACAGGCCGGAGCCGACGATCAGGAGGTCAGGAGTCGACACAGGGGGTCCTTTCGATGCTGGCGGGTTCTCCGCCGGGGACTCGATCACAGTAGCGGAGGCGCGACCGGGGGACGGCTCCCCGCCTCGGCGCGCCGGAGCGTGTGGCAGTGGTCATGCGGTGCGGCCGTCGTGCTCGACGAAGCGCCGGTAGGCCAGGCGGCGCGCCCATCCCGGGGCGAGGCGGTAGACGCCCCGCTCCCCCAGGTTGCGCAGGAAGCCGGCGGGGGTGGTCACGCGGTCCCTCACGAAGCGGCGCTGCAGGCGCAGGTCGCTCGCGAAGAGCCGCCACCCGCCGCGGCGGGCGAAGAGGTGCTCGTCCACGCGGTAGTCCACGAGCACGTCCGGGAGGTTCGCCATCCGCGCCCCGCCCAGCATCATCCGCTCCCAGAGCCAGTAGTCCTCCAGCAGGGGCAGGTCGCGGTAGCCGCCGACGGCGAGCACCGTGGAGCGGCGCAGCACCATCGTGGGGTGGTGGAAGGGGCTGTGCCGCGGGAGATAGGCGGTGATCTCGGCATGGGTCAGGGGCCGTGTGCGCAGCGGCCCCCGGCCGGGGGCGACGCGGTCGCTGAACTCGCGCATCGCCCCGCCCAGGAGATCGAGGCGGTCGCGCCGCATCCGCGGGATCTGGAGGGCGAAGCGCTCGGGGCGGCACATGTCGTCGGCGTCGGCCCGGGCGACGAGCTCGTACGGGGAGGTCTCGAGGCCGTCCTGGAGCGCGGAGGCGACCCCGCGATGGGCGCTGTGGCGCAGCACGGTCGCCGGGCCGTGGTCGCCGGCCTCCACCCGCTCCACCAGCGCCTCCAGCGGGGCGGGGAGCGGCCCGTCGACCGTGAGGATCAGCAGGTCGGGGCGGAGCTGCTGCGACTCGGTGGCGGAGACGATCGCCTGCCGGACCCGGTCCGGCCGGTCCTTCGCCCACAGCGGCATGAGCACCGCGAAGGGCTCGGCGCCCTCGACCCTGCCCGCGGGGCGGGCGGGTGCCTCGTCCTCGGCGCGGCGGGCGGACGGCTCTCCCCCTCCGCCGCCGACGGGCGGGGCGGGCTGTGCGGGATCGGTCACCGGCCGGCCGCCCGTTCGATCGCGCGCACGTCCGCGGCGGCCTCGCCGTCCGCGGCGAGCACCGCCGCGGAGGGGCGGGGGCCGCGACGCAGCGCCGCGAGCACGCCGCGCAGGCCCACCCCGGCCACGTCGCCGCGGTGGCGGGCGAGCACGCCGAGCCAGCCGAGCGCGGTGCGCCCGCCGTGCAGCACCCGCTCGAGGGGGCTGAAGGAGTCGGTGCGCAGCAGCGCCCACAGGCGGTTGCGCACGTCGTAGTAGAAGCGGCTGCCGGGGCTCGTCTGCGCGTTGCCGAAGCGGGCGGTGCGGTGCTCGACGACGGAGGACGGCACCTGCAGGCCGCGGCCGTGGCGCAGCAGGCGCCCGGTGTGCTCGAAGTCGTCGGACCAGATGAAGTAGTCCGCGTGGGGCAGGCCGAGGCGGCGCACGTCCTGGCCGTTCAGCAGCGCGGAGACGTAGCTGGCGGTGCGGATGGGGCGGCCGCCGGCGCGGGCGGCGTCGCGCTTCTCGCGGGCGCTCGCGCCGAGGCGGGTGCGCTGGGTGTTCATCGGGTGGTCGCGGCCGTCGGTCCAGACCGCGCGGGAGCTCAGCACGCTCAGCCGCACCGGCGAGCTGCCGAGGGCCTCCAGCAGCGCGGCGAGCGCGCCCGGCCGCGGCACCGTGTCGTCGTCCATCACCCACACCCAGTCCGCCTCGTGGCGCACGAGCGCGCGGGCGATCCCGGCGGCGAAGCCGCCCGCCCCGCCGACGTTGCGGTGCAGGTGCACCACGTCGGCGCCGAGCGGGTGCTCGTCGGCCACGCGGCCGCTGGCGTCGGTGGAGGCGTTGTCGATCACGACGACCGCATCGGGCCGGCGGTCCTGCGCGGCGAGGCCGTCGAGGCACTGGGCGAGCAGCTGCTCGCGGTTGTAGGTGACGACCACGGCGACGACGCGCTCGCTGAGCGCCTCGGGATGGGCGGCGGCCTCGACGTGGCCGGGCCGGCCGACGGTCGGACGGGTCTCGTCCGCGGGTGCGGTGTCGCTCACTGCGCCTCCTGCTGGGGGTTCCGTGTCGCCTGCGCGGCGCGACCCCAGTGTACGGAGGCGCCGCCTCCTCTCCGCGACGCCCGGGGGACGGAGCTGTGAAGGTTCTCGGGAGGTTCTCCGAATCCTGGCCCGCTCCCCCGTGCCCCTCGGGCGAGTCGGACGCCGCGCCCGCTACTCTGGCGAGCGCCGCAGGCCCGGAGCACCCCACCGAGCACTCTCCCCATGCCCGGATCCGATCTGCCGCAGACCGCCGGGACAGGGTCCCGGCCGGGAAGGAGACCGCTGTGAGCGACCAGCATCCGCCCCGCTCCCCGCGTCCGGGCGGGCCCCGCCGTCCCAGCGGGCACCGGGCCCGTGCCGGAGGCAGCGCCCGTGCGGTGCCGCGCCGCACCGACGGCGCCCCCGCTCCGCGCCCCCGCGGCGAGGGCCAGGGGCCCCACCGCTCCTCCGGACACGCGGACCGGGCCGGCGGCCCCGGCCGCAGAGGCGATGCCGCAGGTCCTGCGCCGACCCGTCCCCTGCCGCGCGTCGAGGGGTCCACGGGCGCCGGCGGTCCCGGGGAGCGTCCAGAGGACGCGCGCGCCGGAGCGTGGGGCGAGGAGCCGCAGCCCGTGCACGACGGCCGCGGACACGGCGGCCCTGCCGGGCCCGGCGGCCCGCCGCGCACCCGACGTCGCCGCTCCCGGATCCCGCGCCCGATGCGGCTCGGCGCGACCCTCGCGGTGCTGCTGCTGGTGATCGTGCTGGGCTGGGGCGCGGGCCTCACCCTCTGGGCGAACAGCCGGATCGAGCACGTCGACGCGCTGTCCGAGGCGGAGAACACGCCCGGGACCACCTATCTCATCGCCGGCTCCGACAAGCGCGACGGCGAGGCCGTGAACGCCGACGGCACCGAGGGCGCCCGCACCGACACGATCATGCTCCTGCACAAGGCGCGGGGCGGGAAGAGCTACCTGATCTCCCTGCCGCGCGACACGCTCGTGGACATCCCCGGGCACGGCGGGTACAAGCTCAACGCCGCCTACTCCTTCGGCGGCGCTCCCCTGCTGGTCGAGACCGTCGAGGAGTTCACGGGGCTGACCATCGACCACTACGTCGAGATCGGCTTCGACGGCGTCTCGCAGGTGGTCGACGCGGTCGGCCACGTGAACCTGTGCATCGACCAGGACGTGGACGACGAGAAGTCGGGGCTGAAGATGACGGAGGGCTGCCATGACGTGGGCGGCGAGCAGGCCCTCGCCTTCGTGCGCGCCCGCTACTTCGACCCGACCGCGGACATCGGCCGCCAGGCCCGCCAGCAGCAGTTCGTCTCCGCGCTGATGGACCGCGCCACCTCCCCCGCGGTGCTGCTGAACCCGATCGCGCAGGTGCGGCTCGCGGGCGCCGGCTCCGGCGCGCTGACTACCAGCGACGGCACCGGCATCGTGGACGTGGCCCGGATGGCGCTGACCGCCCGCTCCGCGATGGGCTCGGGCTCGCTGTCGATCCCGATCGAGGATCCCGAGTACCAGACCAACAACTCCGGCGTCGCGATCCTCACCGACGACGAGGACATCAAGGCGTTCTTCGAGTCGGTGGCCGACGGCACGGCCGAGCCCGAGCCGGCGGAGGGGTGAGTCGAGGGCGCGTGCGAGAGCGCCCTGCACGACGAGGAGCGGCCGACGTCCCGAGGGGACGACGGCCGCTCCCTTGTCATGGGTCCGTGCGGACCGGGGCCGCGCCCCGTGGGGCGCCCGGCTCAGCGGAAGAGCATGTCGATGACGATGTTCACCGAGTTCAGCACCGACTGGCCCTTCGAACGGGAGTAGTCGGTGTAGAGGATGTGCACCGGGTGCTCGGCGACGGTGAGGTCGTGGCGGCCGATCTCCTCGACGAGCTCGGAGGCGTGCGCCATCCGGTTCTGCTCGATGGTGATCTTCTCGCACGCCTCGCGGCCCAGGACCCGCAGCCCGTTGTGGGCGTCGGTGAGCTTCACCCCGGAGGTCAGGTTCGAGTACCAGACCGCCCCG
This sequence comes from Brachybacterium sp. AG952, assembly GCF_004362645.1. Lineage (NCBI taxonomy): Bacteria > Bacillati > Actinomycetota > Actinomycetes > Micrococcales > Dermabacteraceae > Brachybacterium > Brachybacterium sp. AG952. The sequence goes on from NZ_SNXV01000007.1 coordinate 91,957, forward strand.
CGCAGCACCATGCGCTTGATCAGGCCGGGCTTGGTGCGGGCGTCGAGGAAGCGGGAGCCGAGCACGATGTCCACGCCCTCCGCATCCCGCTTGAGGATCATCTCCGCGGCGTCGTCGACCTGGTGCTGCCCGTCGGCGTCGAAGGTCACGATCTGCCGCATCTGCGGGTCGCGCAGCGCGTAGTCGATGCCGGTCTTCAGCGCCGCGCCCTGGCCCATGTTGTAGGGGTGGCGCACCACGGCGGCCCCGGCCTCCTCGGCGATCCGGGCCGAGCCGTCCGCGCTGCCGTCGTCCACGCAGACCACGAGCGGGTAGCGGGAGCGCAGGTCACGGATCACGTCGCCGATGACGACGCCCTCGTTGAACAGCGGCACGACGAACCAGGTGCAGTCGGCCCCGGGCGCGTTCGTGGCGCGCGAGGGGTCAGGGCTGTCCATGGGTTCTCCTCGTGTGACGGAGCATTCGGCGGCCGGGAGGCGCACGCCCGAGGAGGATACCCTGTTGCGGTGGACACTCTGCTCGAAGCGCTCGGCCCCGCCCTCGGGGTGAGCGGGCGCACCTTCATCATCCAGCTGCTGCTGGTGGCGGGGATCGTGGCGATCGTCGCGTGGCTCTTCGTCAAGCGCGGCGCGAAGCAGCTCGCCGTCCGGCGGCTGCTCGTCATCGCCTTCGCCGTCTTCGCGGCGCTGACCGTGCTGTTCCCCACGATGCTCACGCGCGTGGCGCACATGGTCGGGGTGGGGCGCGGCGCCGATCTGCTGCTGTATGCGACGGTGCTGGTGCTGCTGGGCTTCCTGGCCCTCCAGGAGGCGCGGACGAAGAACGCCGAGAAGCGCACCACCTATCTGGCCCGACGGCTCTCCCTCGACGAGGCGGAGCCGGCCGCGCAGTACCGGGAGCGCTCCCTGCGCGAGCACGACGGATGACGGGCGCTGCGAGCCTCCTCCTCGTCGTCCTGATCGTCCTCGCCGCCGCGTACGTCCCCGGCTATCTCGCCGTCCGCGCGCTGGCCGGGTCCCGCCTGATCGCCCTCGCGTTCGCGCCGGCGATCGGGACCGCGGTGGCCGGGATCGGCGCGATCATCGCCTCCCTGGCGGGGGTGGCCTGGACGCTGCTCCCCTTCGCGGTCCTCTCCGCGCTGCTGGTGCTCCTCGCCCACCTCCTCGCCCGGCGCGGGGTGCGTCTCCCCTCGACGGTGCTCGACGGCCCGCTGCTCGCCCCGCGCCCGCTCGCGGCGCATCTGGGCTGGGCCGGCGTGCTCGTCGCGGGGCTCGCGGTCGCGGTGGTCCCGATCGCGCGGCAGGCCGGCGGCGCCGGCGCCGTGCTGGAGCGCTACGACACGCTCTACCACCTCACCGCGCTGACCCACATCCGCGAGACCGGCGACGGCTCGAGCCTCACCCTGAACGCGGTGACCAGCAGCACCCGGGCCCCGTCCTCCTATCCCGCGGCCTTCCACGACCTGGCCGCGCTGGTGCCCGGTGTCGACATCCCGATCGTGCTGAACGGCTCCGTGCTCGCGCTCGCGGTGGTGCCGTGGGTGGTGGGCCTCGCGCTGCTGGCGCGGACCCTGTTCCCGCAGGTGCGGTGGGCGCCGCCCGCCGTCGCTCTGGTCGCCGCGGTGATCCCTGCCAGTCCGCTGAATCTGTGGATCCATCTCTCCCCCGTCCCGAACCTCACCGGCTTCGCCGCCCTGACCGGGGCGCTCGCGGGCGCGGTCGCGCTCTGGCACGCCCTGACCGGCCCGGTGCGCGCCCGGGCGGGCCTCGACGAGAACGCCTCGGTCTCCGTCCTGCAGCCGGCGTCCTCCCCTGCCGGGCACGATGCGTCGGACGTCCCCGATGACGCGGCCCCGGTGCGGCCTGCGGTCGGGGCGGCGCTCGGGGTGGTGGGCGTCTCCGGGATCGGCCTCACGCTCATGCAGCCGAACGTCGGGGTGATGGCGCTGATCCTGATCGCGGTGCTGACGATCGTGACGGGGCTTCCCCTGCGGCACACCCGCCGGCGCCTCCTCGCCGTGCCGGTCCTCGCGCTGCTCCCCGTCGCGCTGCTGACGTACACCCCGCTGGGCGCCCGGGTGACGGGCTTCTCCGGCGGTCTGCAGGTGCCGTGGTGGTCGGCGCTGGGCGAGGTGGGCCTCGGCCTGCTGACGGTCTGGCCGATGGCGCTGGGGACGGTGATCGCGGTGCTGTGGTGGCCGGGCCTGGTCTCCACGCTGCGCGGGCCGCTGCGCTGGCTGCCCGTGGCCTGGATCGTGGTCGCCGTGATGTACCTCGACGCCGCGGTCGACTCGCCGCTGAACCTCTCGGTGCTCTTCTTCCGCGGCCAGGACCGGATCGCGATCCCGCTCGCGATGCTGTCCGCGCTGCTGGTGGTGCCGGGGTTGCAGGCCTGGGCGCGCCTTCTGCGGCGCTCCCTGCCGCTGGGCGGGCCGACCGTCCGCGGCCGCGCCGTGGTCGCGGTGCTGGTCGTGCTCGCGACCCTCGCGGCCCTCGGCTCGGTCCCGCCGCGGCTGGACAACGCCGAGAAGAACCTCGCCGCGGAGTATCCCGGGCGGGGCCGCTTCCTCCAGGCCGACGAGCTCGAGGCCTTCGCCCGCATCGCCCCGGAGCTGGACCCGGACAGGTCGATCCTGGCCAGCCCGTACTCGGGCGCGGCGCACATGTACTCGCTGCACGGGCTGAACGTCCATCTGCCCGTCGCGGGCACGGCGCTGACCGACCAGGACCGCGCCGCGATCGCGGCGGTCCCCTACGCCGACCGGTGGACCTGGCGCTGCCGGACCCTCGCGGACGCGGGGATCGGCTACATCTACCAGGAGCGGCAGCCCTACCAGTACGACCCCGCCTTCAGCGCGATCGAGCACGGCGGGGAGTCCCTCGGCACCGTCCTGTTCGAGACGGACCACTCGCGGCTGATCCGGATCGAGTGCGATCCGACGCTGTGACCCCGCCCGGTCGCTGATCGCGGCGGAGCGCCGCCCCCTGCAGGGGGCCTGCCGCCGCTGCCCCGGCAGGGCGGCTCTCCGCCGCCCCGCTCCCCCGCACGGACGGCGAGAGGGCGCCACGGCTCGCAGCCGTGGCGCCCTCTCCGCATCTGCCGGGCCTCCGTGGGATCAGCCGGCGACGGCCTTCCGGGTCACCTCGATGACACGCTCGACGTCATAGTCGGTCAGGCCAGGGAACATCGGCAGCGAGATCTCGCGGCGGTAGTAGTCCTCCGCCACGGGGCACATCCCGCGCTGGTAGCCGAGGTCCTCGAAGACCGGGTGCCAGTAGGCGGGGATGTAGTTGACCTGCACCCCGATGCCCTGCTCGCGCATGGCCTCGAAGATGGCGCGGCGCCGCTCGGCGGGGACGCGCAGCGGGTAGAGGTGCCAGGCGGGCGCCGCCCCCTCGGGCACGCCCGGGATGTCGACGCCCTCGAGGTCGCCGAGCGCCTCGTCATAGGCCTTCTTCACCTCGGCACGGCGGGCCACGAACGCATCGAGGCGCGCGAGCTGGCTGGTGCCGAGCGCGCAGAGCACGTCCGGCAGGCGGTAGTTCAGCCCGAAGCTGTGGACCTCCTGGTGCCAGGGGCCCTCGTCGGGATAGCGCTGCACCGCCTTGTCGCGCACCAGGCCGTGGTTCTTGAACGCCCGGGCGCGGGCGGCGAGGTCCGCGTCGGCCGTCACGACGGCACCGCCCTCGGCGGTGGTGAGGTTCTTCGTGGGGAAGAACGAGTAGGTCGTGAGGTCGGCGAGGGAGCCCACCGGGGCGCCGTCCTGGGTGGAGCCGATGGAGTGCGCGGCGTCCTCGAGGAACAGCGCGCCCTGCCGGGAGGCGATCTCGCGCAGGGCCGTGCCGTCGACCGGCACGCCGGCGTAGTCGACGCCCGCGATGACCTTGGTCCGCTCGGTGACCGCGGCCTCGACGGCGGCGGGGTCGAGGTTGCCGGTGGCCGGGTCGACGTCCGCGAACACGATCTTCGCACCGTGCAGGGCGGCGCCCGCGGCGGTCGCGACGAAGGTCAGCGGGGTCGTGACGACCTCGTCGCCGGGCTCGATGCCGGCGGCGGCGTAGGCGACGTGCAGCGCCGCGGTGCCGGAGGTGACCGAGACCGCGTGCTCCACGCCCGCGCGCTCCGCGATCGCCGCCTCGAACCGGTCGACCTCGGGGCCCGTGGTCAGCCAGTCGCTGCGCAGCGCCGCCTCGACGGCGGCGATGTCGTCGGGCTCGATGGACTGACGTCCGTACGGCAGCACCTCAGATCCCTCCCTCGATGATGTCCGCGATCTCCTGCTGGGTGTACCACTGGTCGTTGGAGTCCGAGCGGAAGAAGAACCCGGGCTCGACCGGCACGGCGCCCTCGGGGGCCTTGTAGCCCCAGGTCGCGAGGTCGGGCTGGATGATGAAGTACTTGCCGTCCTCGATGATGACCGCGCGGCGGCCCTCCTCGGGGCTGATCATCTCCTCGTGGAGCTTCTCGCCGGGGCGCAGGCCCACGTCGACCATGTCGGCGCCGGGCACGACGGCCTGGGCGAGGTCGGTGACCTTCATGGAGGGGATGCGCGGCACGAGCAGCTCGCCGCCCTGCATGAGCTCGAAGGTGTCGATGACCATCTGCACGGCCTGCGGCAGGGTGATGAAGAAGCGGGTGCAGGTCATGTCCGTGATCGGCAGCGGCTTGCCCTCCTCGCCGAGGCGGCGGAAGAAGGGGATGACCGAGCCGCGCGAGCCCATCACGTTGCCGTAGCGCACCACGGCGAAGCGGGTGTCGTAGCTGGCGGCGTAGTGGTTGCCCGTGATGAAGAGCTTGTCGGCGGTGAGCTTGGTGGCGCCGTAGAGGTTGATCGGGCTGGAGGCCTTGTCGGTGGACAGGGCCACGACCTTCTTCACGCCGGCGTCGATGGACGCCTCGATGACGTTCTGGCTGCCGAGGATGTTGGTCTTGACGAACTCGAAGGGGTTGTACTCCGCGGTGTCGACCTGCTTGAGCGCGGCGGCGTGGACGACGTAGTCCACGTCCTTCAGCGCACGGGCGAGGCGGCGCTCGTCGCGGATGTCACCGATGAACCAGCGCAGGCGGGGGTCGTTGCCGAACTGGTTGCGGACCTCGTACTGCTTCAGCTCGTCCCGCGAGAAGACGACGACCCGCCGCGGGTTGTGGTTGTCGAGCACTTCACGCAGGAAGGCCTTGCCGAAGGAGCCGGTCCCACCGGTGATGAGGATGGAGGCACCGTTGAGGAGCGACATGCAGATCTCTTTCGTCGACGGGGTTGGGGCGGCACCCGGGCGACCCGGGACGCGCGTGCCATTATGGCACGGTGACCGATACACGAACCGTCGCAGTGATCCAAGCTCGTACAGGCTCCTCCCGCCTCCCCGGGAAGGTGCTCCGGCCGCTCGGCGGCCGACCGGTCCTGGGGTGGATGGTGCGGGCCGCCCGCGCCGCCTCGGGCGTCGAGGACGTGGTGGTGGCGACGTCCACCGCACCCGGGGACGACGCCGTCGCCGAGCTCGGCGAGGAGCTGGGCGTGCAGGTGGTCCGCGGCAGCGAGGACGACGTCCTCTCCCGCTTCGTGCTCGCCCTGGAGGAGACCGGGGCCGATGCCGTGGTGCGCCTGACCGCGGACTGCCCGCTGGCGGACCCCTCGCTGATCTCCGCCGTGGTGGGGCTGTGGAAGGCCGATCCCACGCTGGACTACACCGCGACCACGCTGGTGCGCACGCTGCCGCGCGGCCTGGACGTCGAGCTCGCCTCGCGGGAGGCGCTGCTGACGGCCGATGCGGAGGCCGAGAGCTTCCATCGCACGCACGTCACCTCCTATCTCTACGACTCCAAGCGCTACTTCCGCACCATGGGCCTGGTCGTCCAGCCGGCCGCGAACGACCTGCGGGTGACCCTGGACACCGTCGAGGACGGCGAGATGCTCGACGCCGTCGTCGCCGAGCTCGGGGATCGCGCCCCGGCGTGGCACGAGGTGGTGGACCTGCTGCGCTCGCGCCCCGACATCACGCGCATCAACGCGGGCGTGCGCCAGAAGAAGCTGGCCGACGGATGACCCACGTCGCGATCCGGTGCGATGCGACCCCGTCGGGAGGCATCGGCCACCTGGTGCGGGCGCTCTCCGTCGCCGACGCCGCCCGCGCCGCCGGGCACACCGTGGTGGTCGCCGGCTCGATCGAGGCGCCGCTCGCCCGGCACCTGCTGGAGGAGTCCGGTCTCGAGGTGACCGCGGCGCCCGAGGACCTCGGGATCCTCGCCGCCGAGCAGGGAGCGAGCGTCGTCCACGTCGACGACTACACGATCGGGGCCGACGCCCGGGACCAGGTGCGCGCCGGCGGCGCGCTGCTGTCCTCGATGGAGGACGGCACCTTCGGTCGCCGTCCCGCCGACGTCGTCGTCGACTCCACGATCCGCGCCGAGCGGGTCGGCCGCCCCGAGGACGGCAGCGGCGAGGTGCTCCTCGGCATCGCCTACGCCCCGATGCGCGCCGAGGTGCGCGCCGCGCGGGAGAAGCGGGTCGAGGCGGACCACGACGTCAGCCGCGGCGCCCGGGTGCTGATCGTCATGGGCGGCACCGATGCGACCGGCGCCGCCGGGACCCTCGCCGCCGTCTGCGCCGCGGCAGAGGGTGTCGCGCACGTGAGCGTCATCGCGCCCGAGCACGGCTGGGACGCGGTCCGGGCCGAGGCCGGGGAGGATGTCGAGCTGCTCGCCCCCTCCCCCGCCTTCCTCGAGCGGGCGAGCGCGGCGGACCTCGTCGTCAGCGCCGCGGGCACCACCGCCTGGGAGCTGGCCTGCATCGGCGTGCCGAGCCTGCTGGTCGCGGTGGTGGAGAACCAGCGCGCCGGCTACGAGGCCGCCCTCGCCGAGCGCATCGCCCGCGGGCTCGGCACCCTCGAGCAGGTGCGCGCCGACCGCTCCGCGGCGACCGCGGAGGTGGAGCGGGCGATCTCGGACCTGCGCGCGATGCGCAGCTGGACCCCGGTGGGCCGGGAGAAGGTCGACGGCCACGGCGCGGAACGGATCGTCGCCGCCTGGGACGCGGCGCTCGCGCGACGGATCGGGACGGCGGAGGCGCCGGTCGCGGCGCGGCCCGCGACCCCGTCGGACTCGCCGCTGCTGCTGCGCTGGCGCAACGACCCGGAGACCCGGAAGGTCTCCCGCGACTCCGATCCGGTGCCGTGGGAGTCCCACTCCGGCTGGTACGCACGGACGCTGGAGAACCCGTCCCGCGAGCTGTACGTCGTCGAGCGGGGCGGCGCGCCCGTCGGCACCGTGCGCTTCGACGCGCTGGAGGGCGCGTCGGCGGGCGAGGAGTGGGAGGTGTCCATCACCCTCGCCCCCGAGGCGCGCGGCCACGGGCTCTCCCGGCCGGTGCTCGCCGCCGGCGAGGCGGCCTTCGGGGCGCGTCACCCCGGCGCCGTCGTCGTCGCCGCGATCCTTCCCGACAACCTGCCGTCCCAGCGGCTGTTCGCCGGGGCCGGCTACGTGCTCGATCCGGATCGCGACGACGGCGAGTTCGACGTGCTGGTCAGACGAGATCCCAGCTGAGCGGCGTCCCGCGCTCGACGTCCTTCGCGAAGGTGCGGCCGAGGACCACGTCGAGATAGCGCGGCTCGAGCCCGCCCGCGGGGCGGATCGAGCGGACGTTCTCCGCGGTGATCTCCTCGCCGGCGCGCACGTCCTTCACGACGAACAGCGAGCGGCGCAGGCGCTGGGACTCGGCCTCGGACTTCGTCGGGCCGACGTGCACCTCGCCGAGCGCGAGCCAGGCGGCGTAGGACTCGTCGACCAGGGCCTTCAGCTCCTCGGGCTCGAGGGAGAAGTCGGAGTCGACGCCGCCGTCGGCGCGGCGCAGCGTGACGTGCTTCTCGAGGATCGCGGCGCCGAAGGCGACGGCCGCGACGCTCACGCCGATGCCCTTGGTGTGGTCGGAGAGGCCGCCGACGACCTTCCAGGTGTCGGCGAGCACCGGGATGGTGCGCAGGTTCGACGCCTCGGCGGTCGCCGGGTAGGAGGAAGTGCAGCCGAGCACGGCGATCTGGTCGTTGCCCTCGGCGCGGAGGGTCTTGACGGCGAGGTCCACGTCGCCGGCGTCGGCGGCGCCGGTGGAGAGGATCACCGGCTTGCCGGTGCGGGCCACCTTGCGCAGCAGCGGGATGTCGCCGATCTCGAGCGACGCGATCTTGTAGACCTCGGCGCCGAGGTCCTCCAGCAGGTCGACGGCCGTGTCGTCGAAGGGGCTGGAGAACGGGATCATGCCGTGCTCGCGGGCGCGGGCGAAGATCGCCTCGTGCCACTCCCACGGGGTGTGCGCCTCCTGGTAGAGGCTGTAGAGGTTCCGTCCGCCCCACAGGCCGTGGCTGTCGGTGATGCGGAAGGCGGGGCCGTCGGCGTCGATGGTGATCGTGTCCGCCGTGTAGGTCTGGAGCTTGATCGCCGGAGCGCCGGTCTCCGCGATCGCGTCGACGATCGCGAGGGCGCGGCCGAGGTCGCCGTTGTGGTTGCCGGACATCTCCGCCGCGACGAAGGGGGCATGGGCCTCGCCGACCTGGAGGTCGCCGATCTGCAGTTGCTTGGGGGTACCGTTCTGGCTGAAGGACATGCGCCGATCGTACCGGAGCAGGTGGCGGCGCCCGCCCGTCAGCTGCGACGCGAGGTCCGGACGAGACGCTCCAGGCGCGTCCGACAGTCCGCCATGACCAGATCGACGCATTCCTCGTACGAAGCCGTGAAGTCGATCCACGGCGGCGCGATGATCGTCGAGTTGCGCGAGAGCTGGTCGACGGAGGTCCTGCCGCCCGCCGTGCGGTAGAGGTAGTTCTCCGGTGAGAAGCCCAGCAGCCAGGTCGGCGTGCCGACGGCGGCGGCGAGCTCCATCGGGACCGTGCTGATGCCGATCACGAGGTCCATGGAGGCGACGTGCGCCGCGAGCCCCTCCAGGTCGTCGAAGAGGTCGACGTCCTGGATCTGCCGGATCCCGTGCTCCTCCAGGTACGCCCTCTCCCCGTCGTCGGTCGCGTGCTGGATCGACCAGAACTCGACCCCGTCCACGTCCAGCAGCGGGGCGAGCTGCTCGAGGCCGATGTACATCATCCGCCGGGTGCCGCCGGAGAAGTGGCTCTTCCACACCAGGCCCACCTTGAGCCTCCCCTCGGCGCGCGGCACGGCCCGGGCGGGATCCGGGACGAGATAGGCGCCGGTGTCCTGGCGCGGGAGCACGCCGGCGAAGCGGTTGAAGGTGAGGTTCTGGCCGTAGGTGACGTGGTCGGCGGTCTCGACGTAGGGGTCGCAATGGGCGGGCAGGTGGCTGGCGAGGATGAAGTCGCTGTACCGGCCGTCGTAGACGGGGTTCAGGACGCCGCGGATCCGACGGGCGACGTCGACGAACTCGATCGTGGGGAAGCTCCGCTCGAGCAGGGTCCGCAGGCGCGGGTCGCAGGTGGCGGTGACCCGGTAGCGGGCGGCGAGCTCGCCGAGGTGCTGCGCGCCGCGGACCTCGTCGCCCACGCCGTCGTCGGTGATGAGGAAGAGGGAGGAGCCGGGATCCTCGGGCAGCGGCGCGGCGTTCAGGAACCTCTCCCCGAGGTCGCGCTCGAGGATCCGCCACGGCGGCGCGGTGCGGCGCACGCTCCAGGCCTTCAGGTACTGGCCCGTGAGCATGAGGGTGGTCCCCTGGTCGCGGTCGCCGCGGCGGATCCCGGCGCGGCCGGCGCTGGCGCTGCCGTAGCCGATCTCGTTCCGGAGGTCGATGACGGTGCGGTCGCCGTCCAGGCGGGCGTAGACGAGCCGGAGCCCGGTCGCCGCGACGGTGTAGGTCGGGTCCTCGACGAGGACGGAGTGGAGCAGGTCCGCGGCGTCGCGGTGCTCGCCCCGCTCCATCGCGATCAGCCCGCGGCCGCAGCGGGCGCCGAGCATCGTCTCCGGCACGCCGCGGAGGGTGGGGACCAGGGCGTCGAGCTCGGGCAGGAGGTCCTTCACGGTGAGCACGCGCAGGAGGGAGTCGCGGGTGTGCACGTCCATGGCGTCGAAGCGGGAGGTCGTCGCCTCGAGGCACGCTTCGTAGAAGTCATGGTGCGCGGGACCCTGCCCCCGCAGGTCGTGGGCGAGGGCGAGCACGCCCGGCATGCCGCGGTGCTCGGCGGGGACGGCGTCGAGGTCCGGGACGAGGGCGCCCGAGTCGAAGCGCAGCGCGGCCTCGGCGACGGCGCGGTCGCGCAGCCCGTGCTCGGACAGCTGCCGCTCGAGGAGGGCGCGGGCGGTGTCCGCGTGCCCGTGGGTGACGAGGTCGTGGACGTAGCGCAGGTTGTCCTTCCAGCGGAAGGGATCCTCGTCCCCGCCGGCGAAGAAGTCCCTCACGTCGATCTTCTCGAACGCGGCCGTGCGGAGGCGGAACTCGCGGAAGCGCAGGTCCCGGAGGGTGGCGCCGGGGGCGCGTGAGCCGCCCTCGGAGGTGCGCAGCGTGCGGAGCGCCGCCACCTTCTCGGCGGCGGGGAGCCCCGAGAGCTGGATCCACTCAGCGAGCCTCACGCGCTGGGCCGGGGTGAGGTCCCGATCGGCGAGGGAGCCGAGATGCGGGGCCAGGAGCTGGTCGGCGCGCAGCCCCTCCTGGCCGCTGAGCAGGGTGACGCCGACGAAGCACTCGTCCAGCAGGTCCAGCCCGTCCGTGTCGATCCCGTCCAGCAGCGCGGCGGCGGAGCGGAAGTTCCTCATCCGTGCGAGATGGCGAGCCCCGGTCAGGACGATGTCCGGGTCGGTCCCCGGGTCGTTCGCCGCGACGAGCGCGCGGCGCTCCGAGAGATCGAGCAGCGGTCTCACGACACGGGTGAGCTTGCGGAACACGGCACCACCTGGGATTCGGGTCGAGCACCGATCGGCTCGTCACTGAGCCTGATCCTATCCGGGTGTCCGCGGGCAGCGACGGACCCCCGGCCGGAGCCGCCCCTCAGGCGGTCCCGAAGATGTCGTGCCGGCTGGCGGGGACCTCGTAGGGGACGAGGTCGTGCGGCGAGGTCGCGAGGCGGAACAGGCCCGACTCGACGTCCTGCAGGGTCTCCTCGTGGCCCGGCACCGGGATCACGAAGGTCGGGCAGCCGAGCGCCGCGGACTCCCACAGCGAGGTGGAGAACGTCCCGACCGCCATCGCGGAGCGCGTGATGGTGGTCAGCGTGTCCTCCTCGGCGATGTCCACGGCCTCCTCGAGGCCGGCGGCGGCGAGCTCGCGCCCGATGATGGTCCGCTGCGCGGGATGCGGGGCGATCACGACACGCAACTCCGGCCGCTCGCGGACGAGCTCCTGCACGAAGGCGAGGATCCGCCGGAGCACCCGCGGCTGCGAGATGACACAGACGTCCCAGCGCTTCTCCTCCGTGCTGGGGGCCTCGATCGCGGCGGTCAGCTCCTCCTGCTGGCGGGGCACCACCACGTGCTCGTCGTAGACGTTGGTGCGCGCCGCCCAGAAGTCCGACCAGGCGTAGAAGCGGGTCGCGCCGTAGCGGGGCTTCTGCCCGAACCAGAAGGACGGGGCGTAGTGGCTGGTCAGCGCGTACTGGATGTCCGAGATCTGAGCCCCGGAGCGGCTCGCGGCCGCGGCGATCCCCGCCCACCAGTGGCTGGAGGCGATCAGCACCTCCTCCGGCTGCACCCGCTCGAACACGGGCGTGAAGAACTCCCGCTCCCCCAGGAACTTCACCAGGCGGTTGCGCAGGTGGTCGCCGAGGTCCACCCGGATCCCGAGCGCCTCGCTCAGCGCGGCCTCGAACGGGCGCGCATCCACGGCGGGCACGCGCATGTGCGCCCAGCGCCGGCGCCACTCCTTCTGCCACTGCGTGAACTCTGCGAAGGGATAGACCATGTTCGTCTCGTCCACGTCCGGATAGCCCTCGGCGCCCGGCTGCACCACGAACAGCGACTCGTCGTCGACGAACGGGGCGGTGCGGTAGCCGCTCTGCCCGCGCCGCGCGTAGTCGAACACGACCCGGTCGGCCCGGGGTGCCGTCGACAGGCGCTTGCTGCCGAGGTACTCGTCCCGCACCACGCCGCCGACGGCGGGCGCCGCGCCCCAGAACCCGGCGGCCTCGGCCAGCTGGATCACCAGCGCCGAGCGACCGAGCTCCCACAGGTGCACGCCGTCGGCCGTGGTGATCTCGAACAGGCCGTGCTTCCGCTCGGCCTCGCAGAGGCGCTCGAACATCTCGCCGTAGGACCACGGCGGGCTCACGCGTCGGCGCGAGGCGCCGTCGCGCAGCTCCACCCAGTCGTACTCGCCGCGCATCGAGACCGTGGGGCGCTCGGCGGTGCCGGCGTTGCGTACCTGCACCCCGCCGGTCTGGTTGATCGGCGTGCCGAAGCTGTCCACGCCGGAGGTGACCGGGTACCACGGATGGCGCGGGATCTCGCGTCGGGTGGCCGCGCCCGGGGCCCGGGACAGGCCCGAGAGGATGCGCATCGTCGAGGCCGCGGCGCTCGGGCCAATGTCCAGCAGCGGGGCGAGGATCGAGCGGGCGTCGATCGGCCCGGCGGCGGGGGTCTCCTCCTCGACGTCGAGGTCCGCAGCCTGGCCGAGCGGGACCTCGCCCTCGGTGGGGTTCGCCGAGGGCTGCGAGAGCGTCGCCCCCTCGGCGCCGGCGAGCTCGCGTCGGGCCCGCATCCGGGTGCCGACCGTGGTGGCGACGTCGCGCACCTTCCACACGACGTCCCGCGGAGCCCGCACGGCGAGATGGGCCAGCGCGGTCGGGGCGTGCAGCGGGAGCGTCCCGCCGGAGGTCCCGAAGACGGTGTCCTGCGCTGCGGGCCGTCCGGCGCCGTACTGGGCATCACGGCGCAGGTGCGCGAGCACGACGAGCTCGTGCTGGGCGGTGGTGCTGGCGAGATAGCGCCGGTCCCCGGAGCCGGGGGCGGTGGTGTACGAGATCACCACGGGGGCGGAGGCCTCGAGCTCGATCCGGGTCGTGCCGCGCTGGGTCCGCACCTTGGCGGCCCGGGTCTGGACGCCGTCGTCGACCTGGACATCGTGCAGCCCGACCGGCGAGGTGACGGTGACCTGGTGGAGGCGACCACCGCGGGTGCGGCGCGCACGATGCTCGATCTCCCCCGTCCCGATCGGCTCCTGCCCGTCGGTGGTGAACACGCTCGCGAGATCCAGCGGCGCGTCGTGCGGGCCGAAGAACTCGCGGTACTGCTCGACGACGGCCGAGGGGGCGAACCGCTCGTCGTAGCGCTCCCGCGCGCGTCGTCCGAAGCGCTCCCGCAGCTCCGCGTCCGCGGCGACCTCGCCGAGCCGTGCCGCGAGCTGCTCGACGTCGCCGAGGGGGACGATGTACCCGCTGGCGCCGTCCTCGATCGCCTCGCGCGGGCCGAAGTCGAAGTCGTAGGAGACGGTGGGGCGTCCCTGGTACATCGCCTCCAGCAGGGGGTACGGGAAGCCCTCGGAGAGCGAGGACATCAGCACGATGTCCGCGGTGGAGTAGACGTCGTGCTCGGTGCCGAAGCCGGGCATGTGCACGCGACCCCGGAGGTCGAGGGAGTCCACCAGCTCGCGGACGGCGACGAAGTAGGGGTTGTTGCGGTTGATGTTCCCCCACAGCGTCAGGTGAACGGACTCGTCCTCGATCAGCGACAGCGCCCGCACCGCGTCGAGCTGGTTCTTGCGGTGCTGGAAGGAGGCGGGCAGGGCGATGTTCACGCCCTCGTGCTCGACGCGCTGGATCGCCCCGGGCCCCTCCCCGGGGAAGTTCGGGATGAACACCACGTCCTCGTCGGCGAAGGTCGGGATGAACTGCTGGCGCAGTCCGTCGGCGACCGTCTGCAGACGGTCGATGACGTCGCGGGACGCCATCAGCGGGTCCCAGAGCTCGGCGTGGTGGAGGTAGTCGCCGTGGATCTGCAGCACGGTGCGTGGGCGTCTGGCGTCATCGCCGAGGGCATGTCGGAAGGCGAGGGCCTGCACCGGGGCGGTGAACACGATCGTGTCCTCCTCCGTGAGCGCATCGTTGAGCTCCCGGAGGGCGGCCAGCTCGTTGGCCGTGAACTCGTAGTGCAGCGCGCCGAGGTCGCCGGTGAGCTCGGGGTGCGCGTTGCGATGCAGCAGACGGCCGCCGTCGGCCGGCAGCGCACGCAGCGTGTAGGCGGGGACCTCGAGGTCCAGCGGCCACACCGGGAGCATCCGGTTCGCGACGTCGCCGGTGCCGAGGAAGCCCAGCACCGCCACCGCGTATCCCGCCGCACTCAGCCCGTTGCCCAGCTGGACGACGGACTTGTGGTAGCCGGTGGGTCCGGCGACCTCGTTGGTGCAGATCACGATCATTCGGGCGACAACCTTCCTCAGGTCACGGGGGTCAGGGGAGAGTGCTCCACGGGGTCACCGTGCGGGGACGAGCGGCTCCGGCAGGAGGGCGTCGCGCGCGGGGAGGCGCGGAAGCCGGCCGGGCAGATGGCTGAGCGGGTGGCGCAGGAACACCAACGGGGACTGGCCGGAGCCGGCGTCCTGCGCGCCTTCGGTCCGCTCCACGAGGCCGAGCACCGCGCCCGCCTTCCGCAGCGGGGCACCGCCCCAGTAGCTGAGGAACGGTCCGGCGGTGCTGCGATCCCAGCCGAGCGCCGCCCGCAGCGCCGCCGGGGACAGCAGGTGCTCGTGGCCGAGCTCCGCCAGGGCGACGGCGCGCCGGGTCGCATCCTCGGCGGTGTCGTCGTGGAACTCGGGCCACAGCTCGCGCGTGCGACGGGAGACCTCGGTGCCGAGGGAGCCTATGGCGAGGTCGCCGCCGTAGATCGCGGTGGGCGTGCCCTCGGCGGCGGCGTAGATCACCGCGGTGGAGAGCTGGTTGGACACGACGCGCCGCGCCCCGCGGACGAGGCGGAGGATCCGGCCGAGGAACTGCGGGTCGCGCCGCTCCCCCGCGCTGACGACGCGGTGGCCGTGCTCGCTCCAGACCTGCACCTTCTCGGGGCGGTCGAGGTCCTCGGGGTGGAGGCAGACGAGCGAGGGGCCGTCGCGCTCGGCGAGCTCGCGGGCGAGGTCCGCGTCGTCGTGCCGGAGCTTGACGAGGCGGGTGTCGTGAACGGGGAAGGCGACGGTCGCCCCGAGATCGGCGACGGTTTCGTCGACCGTCAGCGCACTGAGGTACAGGAAGGGCGCCCCGATCGGCGTGGTGAGGAAGGGGTCCTCGGCGGGGTCCCAGCCCCGCGCCCGATGGCTCCACACCAGTCGGCGCGAGGTGCGGGGAAGGCGCGCGAAGTCGGAGAAGTGCACCAGCGAGGGCGAGCGGACGGTCCAGCCGTGCTGGAGGAGTCCGTGGAGGTGGCGCACGGCGTCGAGCCCCGCGTGGAGGGCGAGGGCGGCGCTGTGCCCGTAGTAGTGGTTCTGGATGTCCATGGGCTCAGCCGAAGATGTCGTGTCGGGAGGCGGGGACCTCGTAGGGGACGAGGTCGTGCGGCGAGGTCGCGAGGCGGAACAGGCCCGACTCGACGTCCTGCAGGGTCTCCTCGAAGCCGGGCACCTCGATGACGTAGGTCGGGCAGCCCAGCGCCGCGGACTCCCACAGCGAGGTGGAGAACGTCCCGACCGCCATGACGGAGCGCGTGATGGTGGTCAGCGTGTCCTCCTCGGCGATGTCGACCGACTCCTCGAGCCCGCTCGCGGCGAGCTCCTGTCCGATGATCTCGCGCTGCGCGGGATGCGGGGCGATCACGACACGCAGCTCGGGACGCTCCGCCACCAGCTCCTGCACGAAGGTCAGGATCCGTCGCAGCACCCTCGGCTGCGAGATGACGCAGACGTCCCAGCGCTTCTCCTCCGTGCTGGAGGCCTCGATCGCGGCGGTCAGCTCGGGCTGCTGCCGGGGGACGACGACGTGCTCGTCGTAGACGTTGGTGCGCTCGGCCCAGAAGTCCGACCAGGCGTAGAAGCGGGTGGCGCCGTAGTGCGGCTTCTGCCCGAACCAGAACGAGGGGGCGTAGTGGCTGGTCAGCGCGTACTGGATGTCGGAGACCCGCGCCCCCGAGCGAGCGGCGGCGGCGCCGATGCCGGCCCACCAGTGGCTGGAGGCGATCAGCACCTCCTCCGGCTGCACCCGCTCGAACACGGGCGTGAAGAACTCCCGCTCCGCGAGGAACTTCGCGAGGCGGTTGCGCAGGTGGTCGCCGAGGTCGATGCGGATCCCGAGCGCCTGGGTGAGCGCGGCCTCGAAGGGGCGCGCATCGACCTCGGGCACGCGGAGGTGGGACCAGCGCTGACGCCAGTCCTTCTTCCACTGCGTGAACTCCGCGAAGGGGTAGACCATGTTCGTCTCGTTCACGTCCGGATAGCCGTCGGCCCCGGGCTGGACGACGAACAGCGTCCTGTCGTCGACGAAGGGGGCGGTGCGGTAGCCGCTCTGGCCGCGTCGCACGTAGTCGAAGACCACGGTGTCCGCGGACGGCGCGGTGGTGAGCCGCTTGCTGCCGGTGTAGACGTCCTGGACAGTGCCCTGCGCGGCGGCGAGGGGACCCCACAGGCCGGCGGCCTCGGCCAGCTGGATCACCAGCGCCGAGCGGCCGAGCTCCCACAGGTGCACGCCGTCGGCCGTGGTGATGTCGAACAGCCCGTGCTCGCGCTCGGCGGCGCAGAACCGCTCGAACATCTCGCCGTAGGACCAGGGCGGGGTGATCCGTCGCCGGGAGGCGCCGTCGCGCAGCTCGAGCCAGTCGTACTCGCCCTGGATGCGGACCGTGGGCCGCTTCTCGGTGCCGGCGTTGGTCACCTGGACGCCGCCGCCGGAGTTGATCGGGGCGCCGAAGGAGTCGACGCCGCCGGAGACGGGGAACCAGGGGTGGCGGGGGATCTCGCGGTGGGTCGGCGCGGGCTCGGTGACCGCGACCGCCTGGACGAGCATCGAGGCGGCGGTGGAGGCGTAGGTCCTCGCGACCCGGCCGACGGAGCCCATCGCCTGGGCGGGGAGCCCGACGGCCTTTCCGAGGCCGCCGAGGGCTCCCGCGGAGCCGCCGCTCGAGTCGGCGGGGGCCGACGGGGCGGCCGGTGCGTCCGCCGATCCGTCGGGGGCCGACGGGTCGGGAGCGGACGTCGGCTCCGCCGTCTCCTGCGCGGTGCGCTCGGGCGCCCCGTCGGCAGGCGGCGTCGCGTCGCCCGAGGGCTTCGCGCCGCGGAGCGTGGGCAGGGAGGGCATGAGCTGGCGCAGCTTCCAGGTCACGGCGTCGACGCCCTGAGCCCCGAACTCGGCCAGGTCCGACGGGGTGGTGCGCCAGGAGACGTGCTTCGCCCCGCCGCGCGAGGCGAGGAGCGTGTCGGCGACCGGCGGCGTGCCGTCGCCGTAGTCGGCGTCCCGGCGCAGCCGGGGCAGCACGGGGAGCGTCCCGCCGTTCGCGGGGCCGGCGAGGTAATGGCGGTCGGTGCCGCCGGGGATCGTGCTGAAGGAGACGACGCCGCGGCTCCCGACGGGGAACTCGATCACGGTGGTCCCGCCCACGCGTCGCACCGCGGGGCGGCCGATGCGTTCGCCGTCGTCCACCTGGACGTCGTGCAGGTCCGCGGCGGAGCGCACGGTGACCTGGTGCGTCCGGCGCAGTCCGGAGCGCGTGACGCGGTGGCTGATCGCGCTCGCGGGCACGGGCTCCTCCCCGTCGGTCGCGAACACGGCGGAGAGGTCGAGGGAGCGGCCCGGGGGCGGGCCGAGCACGGCGCCGTACTTCGCCACGACCGCCTCGGCGGAGAAGCGCTCGTCGAAGATCTCGCGGGCGCGTCGGCCGAAGCGCTCGCGCAGCTGCGCGTCCGCGACCAGCTCGTCCAGCCGGGCGACGAGGGCGTCCACGTCGCCGACGGGGACGATGAACCCGCTGGCGCCGTCCTCGACCGCGTCCCGCGGCCCGAACTCGTAGTCGTAGGTGACGGTGGGCAGGCGGTGGTAGGCGGCCTCGAGGAGCGGGTACCCGAACCCCTCGGACAGCGAGGTCATCAGCACGATGTCGGCGCTGGAGTAGACGTCCTGCTCGGTGCCGAAGCCTGGGATCGAGACCCGGTCCCGCAGCCCGAGCGAATCGATCAGCTCGTTCACCGCGATGAAGTAGGGGTTCAGCGGGCTGATGTTGCCCCACAGGGTCAGGTGCACCGAGTCGTCCTCGAGCCGCGACAGGGCCCTGATCGCCTCGAGCTGGTTCTTGCGGTGCTGGAACGAGGCCGGCAGCACGATCTCGACGCCGGTCCTGGGTTTGCGCACCACCTGCGCGGGATGGTGGATGTTGGGGATGCACACCACGTCCGCGGCGTCGAAGCGCGAGGCGAACTGCTCGTTCAGCCCCTCGGCGACGGTCTGGACCCGGTCGATCACCTCCCGCGCCTCGTCCACCAGCGCCCAGAGCTCGTCGTGGTGGCGGTAGTCGCCGTGCACCTGCAGCAGGGTGCGGGGGCGCCGCTCCTGACCGGCGAGGGCGCGGTGGAAGGCGAGGGCCTGGACCGGGGTCGTGAAGATCACGGTGTCCTCGGCGGTGAGCTCCTCGTTGAGCTGGCACAGGGCCGCGAGCTGATCGGCGGTGAAGGCGTACGGCGTCGCGTAGACGCGCCCGG
Organism: Brachybacterium sp. AG952; assembly: GCF_004362645.1. Classification (NCBI taxonomy): domain Bacteria; kingdom Bacillati; phylum Actinomycetota; class Actinomycetes; order Micrococcales; family Dermabacteraceae; genus Brachybacterium; species Brachybacterium sp. AG952. Next base: position 110,501 of record NZ_SNXV01000007.1, read on the forward strand.
CGAGGACCGGATGGACGTTCGCGGCGAGCAGCCGGCCGCCCTCGGCGGGCAGCGTCTGGAGCGCATAGGCGGGGACCCCGGGATCCAGCGGCCAGCGCGGCATGGCGAGCTCGGCGCCGTCCCCCGCCCCCAGGAAGCTCAGGACTGCGAGCGGATATCCCCCACGATGCAGGGCGTTCGCGGTCTCCACCACGGACTTGTGGTAGCCGGTGGGGCCGGACAGCTCGTTGACGCAGATCAGGATCATGGTCCGCGCAGTCTATCCACGGGCCCCGCTCAGATCCGGTTCTTGCGAAGTGCCGCGAGCGCCCCGGTGACCAAGTGCACCGCTGCGCTCGGGACGGACAGCCGCTCCTGGCCCCGCAGCACCTGCCACACGGCGCGGATCGCACGGGTGCGGTCGGAGGAGTGCGAGTCCTCCTGCGCGGCGCGGTAGAGCGCCAGCGGCTCGTCGATCCCGGCGGCGGTGCCTCCATCGCGCAGGATGCTCAGCCACAGCGCATAGTCCTCGGCCCCGGGGACGTCCGGCATCGTCACCGGTCCCGTGCGCTCGAGGTCGACCACAGCGGTGAGGTTGCCGATCACGTTGCGGCGCAGGAGACCCTCGCGGGTGAGCTCCGTCGGGACGTGCACGATGCGGCCCTCGGACTCGAAATCCGCGCCGGTGCCCGCGAAGTCGGCCGACACACGGTGGTAGCCGCAGTACAGAAGTGACGCACCGCTCGTCCGGGCGAGATCGAGCTGCCGCTGCAGCTTCTCGGGGAGCCACAGGTCGTCCGCATCGCAGAAGGCGAGGAAACGCCCGGTGCCGCTGGCGATGCCCGAGTTTCGGGCCGCGGCCGGGCCGCCGCTGCGCTCCCGGCAGATGATCCGCATCCGCGCATCTCCCTCCGCGAGCTCCTCGGCGATGCGGACGGTCTCGTCCGTGGAGGCGTCGTCGACCACCACCAGCTCGAGGGAGCGGAAGGTCTGATCGAGTACGCTTGTCACCGATTGACGCAGGGTCCGCGCACCGTTGAACACCGGCATCACGACCGTCACCAGCGGAAGCGGATCCTTTGCGGTAGTCACGACGCACGATCATACCGACGCCCGAGGACGGCCCAGCCCGCCGCGCCCGTCCGGCTAGAGGAGAACGAACTTGGCAGATCAGAAGGCGGAGGTACCGCTCGCTCCGCGCCTGACATCCGCGGAGTCAGAAGCGCTCGCCGCGCGGGCGGGATTGGACGAGATGGGGGTCCGGCCCCCGCTGGGCCGCTACATCAAGCAGGTCTGGGAGCGGCGGTCGTTCATCTGGAACCTCTCCGCGTCCCGCGCGTACTCCCGCAACCAGGGCTCGTACCTGGGTCAGGCCTGGGCGATCCTGCGCCCCGTGCTCGACGCGGCCGTGTACGTGATCATCTTCGGCTTCCTGTTCCACTCGAGCGCGCCCGGCATCGAGAACCGCGCGGCGTTCATCACCATCGGCACCTTCACCTACTCCCTGTTCCAGACCTCGGTGATGTCGGGCCTGAACTCGGTGCCCACGAACCTGCAGCTGATCCGGTCCCACAAGTTCCCGCGCGCGGTGGTGCCGCTCGCGACGGTGATGACCGAGACCGTGCTCTTCGCCCCGATCCTGGTGGCGATGATCGTGGTGGTGCTGGTGACCGGCGTGCTGCCGGGCATGGGTGCGGTCATCCCGACCTGGTCGTGGTTGCTGCTCCCCTTCGCGGCGGTCCTGCTCGCAGTGTTCTCCGCGGGCGTGGCCATGTTCTTCGCGCGTCTCGGCGCGCGCGCTCCGGACATCGCCAACGCCATGCCCTTCATCCTGACGCTGGGCCGCTACGCCTCCGGCGCCATGTTCCTGATCTCGGCGATGGTCCCCGACGAGCTCTGGCTGAAGCCGCTCCTGCTGCACCAGCCGGTCGCGATCTACCTGGAGCTGTTCCGTGCGGCGTTCGGCAACGAGCCGCTGATCCCGATGACAGCGGGCCTCTGGCTCGAGGCCACCGCCTGGGCGGTGGGCGTCTTCGCCATCGGATTCCTGTACTTCTGGCGCGCAGAGGAGACCTACGGTCGTGACTGAGGACATCGATTTCGAGATCGACCCCGAGAACCTCCCGGACCGCGTGGACCGCGACAAGCCGCTGGGCGCGCCGTCGGTGGTGGTCGACGACCTGCACATCACCTACCGCGTGTTCGGCGCCCGCCGCAGCGGGACCACCAAGCAGCGCGCCTCGCTGTGGGACAAGATGGTCAGCATCGGCCGCCCCGACACCGGCCCGATCACCGAGGTGCCCGCCGTGCGCGGCGTGTCCTTCGTGGCCCACCATGGCGAGTCCATCGGCATCCTGGGCACCAACGGCTCCGGCAAGTCGACCCTGCTGCGGGCCGTGGCGGGGCTGCTGCCGCCGTCCTCGGGCCGTGTGTTCACCTCCGCCGAGCCGGAGCTGCTGGGCGTGAACGCGGCGATGCTCCCCCGGCTCACGGGCGAGCGCAACATCATGATCGGCGGTCTCGCCCTCGGGCTGAGCACCAAGGAGGTCAAGGAGAACATCCCGGGCGTGGCGGACTTCGCCGAGCTCGGCGACTTCCTGTACCTGCCGATGACGTCCTACTCCTCCGGCATGGCCTCGCGCCTGCGGTTCGCGATCTCGACGATCCGCACCCCCGAGATCCTCATGATCGACGAGGCCCTCGCCACCGGCGACGCCTCGTTCCGCAAGAAGAGCACCGCCCGGATCGAGGAGATCCGCGGACAGGCCGGCACCGTGTTCTTCGTGTCGCACTCGCTCGCCTCCGTGCGGGCGATGTGCACGCGCGCGCTCTGGATCGACAAGGGCGTGCTGGTGGCCGACGGCGACGTCGACGAGGTCGCGGACCTGTACCACGCCTACGTCGAGGGCCGCACCGACGCCTCCTCCGGCGCGAAGCTGAAGTAGGGCCGACGGGCACAGCCCCCACGGGGCATCACCTGCGAACGGCGGGCCGGGCGATCTCTCGCCCGGCCCGCCGTTCGTCGTGGGGCCGCCGGTCAGCGGCCCGCGGTGCTCACCTCGAGGCGCGCAGCGCCTCGCCCTTGGCCATCGCCAGGCCGCGCAGCTCCTCCTGGAAGGCGACCATCCGCTCGCGCAGCTGCGCCGCGTGCTCGTCCCCGCCCGCGGCGAGGATCCGCGCGGCGAGCAGCCCGGCGTTGCGGGCCCCGCCGATGGACACGGTCGCGACCGGCACCCCGGCCGGCATCTGCACGATGGAGAGCAGGGAGTCCATGCCGTCGAGGTGCTTCAGTGGCACCGGCACGCCGATCACGGGCAGCGGGGTGAGGGAGGCGAGCATGCCGGGGAGGTGGGCGGCGCCGCCGGCGCCGGCGATCAGCACGCGCAGCCCGCGCTCCGCGGCGCCGCGTCCGTAGGCGACCATGTCCTCGGGCATGCGGTGGGCGGAGACCACGTCGACCTCCACCTCGATCCCGAACTCGGCGAGCGCCTCCTCCGCGGCCCGCATCACGGGGTAGTCGGAGTCGGAGCCCATCACGATCCCGACCAGGGGGCGGGGTGCGGCGTCGGCGGTCATCGGGGGTCTCCCTCGGGGGTGGGGGCGGTGGGCTCGGCGGCCGCGTCGGGGCCGTCGATGATGAGTCGCTCGGCGCGGTGGGCGCGGGCGAGGAGGTCCTCGGCGTCGTCCCCGAGCAGGGTGACGTGGCCGATCTTCCGGCCGGGCCGCACCGACTTGCCGTACAGGTGGACCTTCAGTTGCGGCTCCTCGGCGAGGGCCGCGTCGGTGCCGGGGGCGAGGTCCTCGGCGCTGCCGCCGAGGAGGTTGACCATCACGGCCACGGGGGCGAGCGGCGCGGTCGCGCCGAGCGGCAGGTCGGCGACGGCGCGGAGGTGCTGCTCGAACTGGCCGGTGACGGCGCCGTCCATGGACCAGTGGCCGGTGTTGTGGGGGCGCATGGCGAGCTCGTTGACGAGCACCCGGCCGTCCGCCGTCTCGAAGAGCTCCACGGCGAGCATGCCGGTGACGTCGAGGTCCTCGGCGATCGCGAGGGCGAGGGCCTGGATGCGCTCCTGGGCGGCGTCGTCGAGGCCCGGCGCGGGGGCGACGACCTCGTAGCAGACCCCGTCCTTCTGGAGCGACTGCACCACGGGATAGGCACTCGCCTCTCCCCCGGGCCGGCGCGCGACCTGGGCTGAGAGCTCGCGGGTGAAGGGGACGAGCTCCTCGGCGAGCAGCTCGCCGTGGGTCCCGAGCCAGTCCTCGGCCCCCTCGGCGGCCTCGACGATCCGCACCCCGTGGGCGTCGTAGCCGCCGCGCGGCGTCTTCACCACGAGCCGGCCGCCGGCCTCGGCGAGCGCCTGCTCGAGCGCGGCGAGGCTCCCGATCCGCCACCAGCGGGGGCAGGGGTACCCGAGCGCGGTGAGCCGCTCGCGCATGACGAGCTTGTCCTGGGCGTGGACGAGGGCGCCGGGTCCGGGGCGCACGGCGGCGAGCCCCTCCCCCGCGATCCCCTCGAGGATCGCGGTGGGCACGTGCTCGTGGTCGAAGGTGAGCGCGTCGACGCCGTCGGCGAGGCCGCGCACCGCCTGCTCGTCGTCGTGGCGGCCCAGCCGCACGGTCGCGGCGACGGCGGCGGCGCTCTCGTCCGGAGCGGTCGCGAGCACCTCGAGGTCGAGGCCCAGCTCGATCGCGGGGCCGAGCATCATGCGGGCCAGCTGACCTGCTCCGACCACCCCGATCCGACGGGCGGGAGCTTCCTCGAAAGCGGCGGGCTGAGCGGGGCGGGGCGGGGTCGCAGACACGGCCGCCAGTGTACTGAGGTCAGCCACGGGGCCGGGGGCGGCGCCGCACCACGGACCCCTGCGGGAGGGAGTCGAGGTCGTCGCCGCCGGCGGCATGGCGGCCGCCGGAGACGCCGCTGGGGGTCATGTCCGCGCGCTGGCCGCGGGGACGTCGCCCGCCCTTCTCGCGGCGGCCCGACTCTCCGCCGGACTGCGCCCCGTGATCGTCCCCCGGCTCCTCGCCGGGGGCGGAGATGAGGAAGACGCCGAAGGTGGCGGGGTTCTCGGTGAGCAGCTCGAGGCGGCCGCCGTCGTCCTCGACGAGGGTGCGGGCGAGCGCGAGCCCGACCCCGGTGCCGCCCGAGGAGCGGCCGGAGACCGAGCGCTCGAAGATCCGTGCGCCGAGCTCGGGGTCGATGCCGCCGCCCTCGTCGGTGACCTCCACGACGGTGGAGTGGTCGTTGCGCCGCACCTTCAGGGAGGTGCGCCCGCCGCCGTGGGTGAGCGCGTTCTCGATGAGGGTGGCGATGACCTGGGTGAGCGGCCCGGTCGAGCCCCACACGGCAGCGCTGCGCGGCACCTGGATGTGCAGCTCGCGGCCGGCGCGGCGGTAGGCCGGGGACCACTCCTCGCTCTGCTGGGTGAGCACGGTGCCGAGCTCGACCACGCCGGGGGTGCGTCGCTGGGAGGAGCGGGGAGCGTTGATGAGGTCGTGGACCACCTCGGTGAGGCGGTCGATCTGCTCGAGCGAGATCCGGGCCTCGTCGCGCACCCACTCCTCGGTGCTGGTCGCGAGGATCTCGTCCAGCCGCATCGAGAGCGCGGTCAGCGGGGTGCGCAGCTGGTGGGAGGCGTCGGAGGCGAGGCGGGACTCGGCCTCGAGGCGCTCGTTGAGCATCGCGCCGGAGCGGGCGAGCTCGATCGCGACCTCGTCGATCTCCGCGATGCCGGAGGGCTGCCAGGGGCCGCGGGCGCGGCCGGAGCCCATCTCCTCGGCGCGCCGGGCCAGACGGGCCAGCGGCAGGGAGATCCGCTGCGCCTGCCACAGCGCGACCGAGACGCCGATCGAGAGGGCCGACAGGCCCGCGACGGTGATCAGCACCCAGGCGCTCGCGGTGTGGGCGCGCACATCGGACTGCGGGATGAACACTGTGATCAGCTGCCCCGAGGCACCGGTGGTGTTCGACTTCACCGGGTTCTCGCCGGGAGGATCACCGGCCGTGGTGGTCTCCCCCTCGTAGACGACGGTGACGGCGATGTTGAGGTCGGTCTGCTCGTCGACCCGTCGCTGCAGGAGCGCCTCGTCGATGGTGCCGTTCTCCTGGAGGCGCGTCTCGGTGTCGATCCGCACCCGGTCCACGATCAGGCTGGCCTGGTTGGCGAGGTTCTGGTTCGCCAGCTGCAGCCACGAGATGCCCAGCGGGATGCCCAGCATCAGCACGACGAGGACCACGGTGATGATGGTGGCCTGCAGCACGCGCTGCCGCACGGGTCAGCTCTCCGTGCCGGTCTCGAAGCGGAAGCCGACTCCCCTCACCGTGGTGATCCGCCGGGGGTCCGTGGCGTCGTCACCCAGCTTGCGGCGCAGCCACGAGATGTGCATGTCGAGGGTCTTGGTGGAGCCCCACCACTCCGCGCCCCAGACCTCGCGCATGAGGTCGTCGCGGGTGACGACGCTGCCGGACTCGCGCACGAGCACGGTGAGCAGGTCGTACTCCTTCGCGGAGAGGCTGAGCTCCTCCCCGTCGGCATAGGCGCGACGGGCGGAGACGTCGAGGGTGACGCCGTTGACGTCGTAGTTGTCGCCGGACTCCTCGGTCGCCTGCGAGCGCCGCATGAGGGCGCGGATCCGCGCCTGCAGCTCGCCGAGGCGGAAGGGCTTGGTGACGTAGTCGTCGGCTCCCGCGTCCAGGCCCACCACCGCGTCGACCTCGTCGGCCCGTGCGGTGAGGATCAGGATCGGCGACTCGAGCCCGCCCTTGCGCAGGCGCCGCGCGACCTCGAGCCCATCGAGATCGGGCAGACCCAGATCCAGGATGACCAGGTCGATCGGATCCGGTCCGGCGGCGATCCCGAGCGCGTCCATCCCCCGGGAGGCGCGCGTGACGGTGTATCCCTCCCGGTCCAGGGCCCGGGAGAGCGGTTCAGCGATGGCCGAGTCGTCCTCGACGAGAAGCAGTCGTGTCACGTCAGCCATAGTACGTCCCGCCTCAGAGCCCGAGATCCAGGGGGGCGGAGCCGTCGCGGCTCATCTCCTGCACCGTCACCGTGCCGATGCCGTGGAGGTCGACCTCCTCGCCCTCCCCGAGGACGAAGCCGCCGGGCAGCGCCTTCGCGATCGCGGAGGCGGTGTCGGAGTCCACGAGCACCGCCCCCGGCCGGGCGACGGACTCCATCCGGGCGGCGAGGTTGACGGTGGGCCCGAACACGTCCCCGTAGCGGGAGAACATCGAGCCCCAGGAGAGGCCGACCCGCACGGGCGGCAGGTCGGGATCGGCGCCGATGGTCTCGGAGAGGCTGACCGCGATCTGGGCGCCGTCCTCCGGCGTGTCGGCCAGGAACATGATCTCGTCGCCGACGGTCTTGACCACGCGTCCGCCGCCGACAGAGATGATGTCGCGGCTGAGCGACTCGAAGCGACCCACCATGTCGGCGAGCTGCGTGCCGGGCATGTCCTGGGCCAGGCGCGTGAACTGGACCAGGTCCGCGAAGCCGACGGCCCGGTGCAGGGGGAACAGCTCGTCGGTGTCGCGATGCAGCACCTCGCTGCCGGCGCGGGCGGCGTAGGCGGCGAGCTGGCGCCGGAAGGTGAACATGACCTGGGACTCGAAGGTCTCCAGCAGCTCGGGGATCTCGTCGAGCATCTGCTGGCGGGCCCGGGCGTCGTCGAGCCCGTCGGCGTGCTTGGCCTCGTCTACCAGCGCCTCGGTGATCCACATCGCAAGCCTCCCCATGTGGAAGCCCATGCCGCGGGAGATGCTCGCGAAGGCGCGCTCGGAGAGCACCCCGTCCTCGACGATCGCGGCGAGGTCGCCGATCGCCTGGGCGTCCTCGTCGGTGAACACCACGGTGTCCTCGTCCACGGGTGTGAGGCCGAGGGAGCGCCAGTACACGGAGGTGAGGCGCTCGGCGATCCCGTGCTGCTCGGCGAGGTCCCGGCGCGAGTACTTGCGCGGCCCCTGCAGGAGCACCTTCTCGAGCGCGCCGACGCTGCGACGCACGGAGGAGAAGCGGCGATTGAGGTCGAGGATCTCCTGCTCGTCGAGGGCGGTGAGCTCCGCGTCCTCCGCGGAGAGGTCCGGGAGCTCCTGCGTCTGCGTGGACACCACGTCGACGGTCCCGGCGGGGATGCGGGTCTCGCGGGCGCCGTCCGCACCCTCGAGCGCCTCGCGCTCCCCTCGCTCGTCCATCCCGTCGGTCACAGTGCGGTCCCTCGCTTCCGAATGCCCGGCTTCTCCATGCCTGCTCCTGCTCGTGTGCTCGTGGTCGGTGTGGTGGGGTCGTGCCCCGGCCGCGGGGTCAGGGCGCCGCGGGCCGCAGGTGCCGCACGTCGCCGACGTCGACGGCGATCCGCCCCTCCCCGTCCGCGCGGTCGAGCACGAGTCGCCCGTGCTCGTCGACGTCCAGGACGGTGCCGCGCAGGGCGGGGTCGACGTCCGCTCCCGCTGCGGCCTCCCCCAGGGGGTCGACCCTCACCGTCCGCCCCAGTGTGAGGCAGGTCATAGTGTAGCGGTCCCGGGTGCCGGCCGCGTCACCGTCCCCCTGGGCGGACTCGAGCGCAGCGAGCTCCTCGCCGAGCGCGGCGACCAGCGCCTCCTCGAGCGCCTCCCGCAGCCCCCGGTCCTCCGCCGGGCCGGCATCGGGGCGGAGGCCGGCCTCCCCGCGCAGCCAGGCGGCGCCGGGCACCGGCTCGCCGTCCTCGTCCAGGACCGGGCCGCGGAGGTTCAGTCCGATGCCGAGCAGCAGGTCCTCGTCGCCGCGCGCCTCGACGAGGATCCCGCCGAGCTTGCGGCCGTCGGCGGTGTGGAGGTCATTGGGCCATTTCAGGCCGATCCGCTGCTCGGCGGCCGCGGCGGGGACCGCTCGCTCGAGGGCGGCGACGACGGCGAGCCCCGCGGCCAGCGGGAACCAGCCGCGCCGGGCGGGGCCGAGGGAGGTGCGATGGGCGAAGGTGAGGGCGAGACTCGTCCCGTCCGGACTCGCGAAGGCGCGGCCGAGGCGGCCCCGGCCGGAGGTCTGCCGCGTCGCGGTGACGGCGAAGGGCGGCGCGTGCCCGGCGCGCAGGAGCGCGGAGGCCTCGTCCTGGGTCGAGCGGACCGCGCCGAGGCGGTGGATCCGCGGCGAGGCGGCGCCCGTCCCCTCCGAGGAGGTGTCGGGCAGTGCCGGGACGTCCATGCGCTCCTCCTCCTGCGAGACCTGCGTGACAGATCGCTCCATCCTCGCGCCGCCCACTGCATCGTTCCTGGGAGCGGCGTGGACGGATGCTCCGCGCCGGGCGTGCCGCCCCGGCCGGGGTCGGCCGCCGTCGGACCTGCGTAGCGTAGTATCCCGGTGTTCGAATCCCCCACAGCTTCAGGCGGCCGCAGGGCCGTCGCAGGAGGTCCCGTGACCGACGCCCCGCGGCCGCTCACCACCGCACAGCGACTCGAGGACCTGCGCGAGCGCGATGCCGCGGCGGTCTCCGCCGCGGACGATCTCGCCGTCCAGAAGCAGCATGCGCGGGGCAAGAAGACCGCCCGCGAGCGGATCGCGGACCTCCTGGACGACGGCTCGTTCGTGGAGACCGACCGCTTCGTGCGCCATCAGGCCAGCAGCTTCGGCATCGACGCCAAGCGCCCCGACGGCGACGGCATCGTCACCGGCTACGGCACCATCGACGGCCGCCAGGTGTGCGTGTACTCGCAGGACTTCACCGTCTTCGGTGGCTCGCTCGGCGAGGCCCACGGCCGCAAGATCCAGAAGATCCAGGACCTCGCCCTGCGCACGGGCGTGCCGATCATCGGGATCCTCGACGGAGGCGGCGCCCGCATCCAGGAGGGCGTCGCGTCGCTGGCGATGTTCGCCGGGATCTTCAAGCGCAACACCCGCGCCTCGGGCGTCATCCCGCAGATCTCCCTGATCATGGGTCCGGCCGCAGGCGGCGCCGTGTACTCCCCCGCGCTGACCGACATCATCGTGATGGTCGAGAAGACCTCCCACATGTTCATCACCGGCCCCGACGTCATCCGCACGGTCACCGGCGAGGACGTCGGCTTCGAGGAGCTCGGCGGGGCGCGCACACACTCCAGCCGATCCGGCGTGGCCCATTACATGGCGCCCGACGAGGCCGAGGCGATCGAGTACGTCAAGGACCTGCTCAGCTACCTGCCGGCCAACACCCTCACCACCGCCCCGGCCTTCCCGGTGCAGGTCGAGGAGAGCCCGAACGCCGCGGACGCAGCGCTCGACTCCCTCGTGCCGGACTCCCCCAACCAGCCCTACGACATGCTCACGGTACTGCGCACGGTGCTCGACGACGAGGAGTTCCTCGAGGTCCAGCCGCTGTTCGCGCGCAACGTGGTGGTGGGCTTCGGCCGCGTCGAGGGGCACAGCGTCGGCATCATCGCCAACCAGCCCTCGCACCTGGCCGGCACCCTCGACATCGACGCCTCCGAGAAGGCGGCCCGCTTCGTGCGCCTGTGCGACGCGAACAACATCCCGGTGCTGACCTTCGTGGACGTGCCCGGCTTCCTGCCCGGCACCGACCAGGAGTACGGCGGCATCATCCGTCGCGGCGCGAAGCTGCTGTACGCCTACGCCGAGGCGACGGTGCCGCTGATCACCGTGATCACCCGCAAGGCCTACGGCGGCGCCTACATCGTGATGGGCTCCAAGGAGCTCGGCGCGGACATCAACCTCGCCTGGCCCACCGCGCAGATCGCGGTGATGGGCTCCCAGGGCGCGGTGAACATCCTCCACCGCGGCGACCTGAAGCGGGTCGCCGAGGAGGGCGGCGACGTCGCCGCCGAGCGCCGGCGCTACGAGGCCGAGTACGAGGAGCAGTTCGCGACCCCGTACACCGCGGCCGAGCGCGGCTGGATCGACGGGGTCATCCGCCCGGCCGAGACCCGCGTCGAGATCACCCGGGCGCTGCGCGCGCTGCGCACCAAGCGCGACTCGCTGCCCACCAAGAAGCACGGGAACATCCCGCTGTGAGCGCCGGGACGAGGACCGCCTCGGGCACTGCCGAGGCCGTGCAGGGCGCCGGGGCGTCCGGCGGCGCCGCCGTCGCACCGTCCGACGTGCGCCTGGTCGCGGGCCGGCTCGCGCCCGACGAGCTCGCCGCGATCGCCGTGGTCGTCTCCGCGATGAGCGTCACCAGCCGGCTCGAGGCGGAGGAGCGCTCCCTGGCCGACGGCCTCGGCGGTGCGAGCGCCTGGAGCTCCCCGGTGCACACCCACGTCGGCGGCCACACCGAGCGGATGCGCCCCTCCAGCACCTGCTGGACCTTCACCGACCGCTGACCCGGCGACCCCGCCGGTCGGCCCGGAGCGCCGCCCTGCCGGGCCCGGTCCGGGAGGCCCGCCGCACGACCTAGACTGCGGCACATGTCCTCCCCGACCCCGGCCCGCACCCCCTCCGCCCTGGACGCCCTCGCGGACGGCTATGTCGACCGTCTCGCGGCGGCGGACCCCTTCCTCGCCACCGAGCTCGGCATCGCCGGGCACGACGGCGAGGTGACCGACTACTCCCCCGCCGCGGTCGCCGCACGGGAGGACCTCGCCCGCGAGCTGCTCGCCGCGATCGCCGAGGTGCCCGACGCCGATGACGTCGACGCCGTCACCCGCGCCGCCCTCTCCGAGCGGCTCGGCCTCGGCCTCGAGCGCGCAGAGCAGCGCCTGGACATCGCCGCCGTCAACAACCTCGCCTCGGTGCTGCAGTCCCGCGACGTGCTCGACCAGATGCCCACCGACACCGCCGACGACTGGGAGGTGCTCGCCGAGCGGATGGCCGGCTTCCCCCGTGCGCTCGGCAGCTGGGCCGAGTCCCTGCGCGAGGCCGCGGCCGCCGGCACCGTCTCGGCGCGCCGCCAGCTGCTGCTCGGTGCGGAGCAGGCGCGCGGCTACGCGGCCGACGGCGGCTTCTTCGACGCCTTCGCGGGCGAGGCCGTCGGCACCGAGGCGCAGAAGGCGCAGGTGCGCGCGTCGGCCGAACAGGCCCGCACCGCCTATCGCGAGATCGCGGGCGTGCTCGAGTCGCTGGTGCCGCAGGCGCCGGAGGCCGACGCGGTGGGCCGGGACGCCTACCAGCTCCACTCCCGCACCTTCCTCGGCACCGAGATCGACCTCGAGGAGACCTACGCCTGGGGCGTGGAGGAGCTGCGCGCGATCATCGCCGAGCAGGAGCAGGTCGCCGCGCGGCTGAACGAGCGCTACGCCACCGGCGGCGGCAGCTCCGTCGCCGCCGCGAGGCAGGCGCTCAGCGCCGACCCGGCCCGGCTGCTGCACGGCACCGACGCCCTGCAGGAGTGGATGCAGCAGCTCTCCGACTCCGCGATCCGCGACCTCGCCGGCACCCACTTCGACATCCCCGAGCCGCTGCACCGCCTCGAGTGCCGCATCGCCCGCACCGGCTCCGGCGGCATCTACTACACCGGCCCCAGCGAGGACCTCACCAGGCCCGGCCGCATGTGGTGGGACGTCCCGGCCGGGACCGAGGAGTTCCGCACCTGGGAGCAGACCACGACCGTCTACCACGAGGGCGTGCCCGGCCATCACCTGCAGGTGGGCATCCAGACCCTCCAGGCCGACACCCTGAACCGCTGGCGCGCGATGCTCTGCTGGGTCTCCGGGCACGGCGAGGGCTGGGCGCTGTACGCCGAGCGGCTGATGGAGCAGCTGGGCTACCTCGAGGACGACGGCGACCGGATGGGCATGCTGGACGCCCAGCGCCTGCGCGCCGGGCGCGTGGTGCTCGACATCGGCCTGCACCTGGGCCTTGCGATGCCGACCGGCCTGCCGGGCGCCGACGGCGGCGCCTGGGACGAGCGCACCGCCTGGGAGTTCATGACCGAAAACTGGGGCGTGGAGGAGGCCGAGCGCCGCTTCGAGCTGAACCGCTATCTGGGCTGGCCCGGCCAGGCCCCCTCCTACAAGCTCGGCCAGCGCACCTGGGAGCAGCTGCGCGAGCGCGCCACCGCGGCGGACTCCTCCCCCGCCGCGGTGCGGGACTTCCACCGCCGCGCGCTCGAGCTGGGCAGCCTGCCCCTGTCGGTGCTGGAGGGTGCGCTGTGAGCGCCGCCGCGCACGACCCGTCGGCCGGAGCGGCGAACGCTCCGAGCGCTGACCCGATGCTCGACCCGTCGGCCGGCGTGGAGGAGCACGAGCCGCTGCTCCTGCTCGCCTCCGCCTCCGCCGGACGCCGCGCGACCCTCGCCGCGGCCGGCATCGAGCACCGGACCCTGCCTGTCGACCTCGACGAGGACGGGATCCTCGCCGCGGCCCGCGAGGCCGCCGGCGACGCCCCGCTCGCCCCTGCCGAGGAGGTGCTGCTGCTGGCCCGTGAGAAGGCGCTCGCGGCGACCGCGCGCAGCGAGGGCGGCTACGTGGTGCTCGGCGGCGACTCCATGCTGGAGATCGACGGCGAGGTCGTCGGCAAGCCCCACGAGCCGGCACGGGCCGCGGAGCGCTGGCGCGCGATGCGGGGACGGACCGGGGTGCTGCACTCGGGCCACTGGATCGTCGACGACCGCGATCCGGAGGACGGCGGCACCGGGGCGACCTTCGGCGCGACCGCGTCCTGCGCCCTGACCTTCGCGGACCTCTCCGACGAGGAGATCGACGCCTATGTCGCCACCGGCGAGCCGCTCGGCGTCGCCGGCGGCTTCACGATCGACGGCCGCGGCGGCCCCTTCGTCGAGTCCGTCGAGGGGGACCCGCACGCGGTGGTGGGGCTCTCGTTGCCGCTGCTGCGCCGTCTGCTCGCCGACATCGGCCTGGGGATCCACGAGCTGTGGGCACCGGTCGACGACGGCTCCGCGGAGGGGTCCGCGCCGGAGGACGATCCCGCGCCCGTCCCCGACGTGCCCGACCGGTCACGGCCTGCCGCTCCCTGAGGGTCCGCGGTACTACACTCGACCTCTGCTGCACTCCCCGGAAGGAACCTCCGCCTCATGGCCCCTCGACCCGCCAAGCCCCGCCCCCTGTCCACGGTGCTCATCGCCAACCGTGGGGAGATCGCGGTGCGCGTCGCCCGGGCCTGCAAGGACGCCGGCCTCCGGTCGATCGCCGTGTACGCGGACCCGGACCGCGATGCGCTGCACACCGTGATCGCCGACGAGGCGTACGCGCTCGGCGGCAGCACTGCGGCGAGCTCGTACCTCGTCGTCGACAAGATCCTGGACATCGCCAAGCGCTCCGGCGCCGATGCGATCCACCCCGGCTACGGCTTCCTCTCCGAGCGCGCCGACTTCGCCCAGGCCGTGATCGACGCGGGCCTGACCTGGATCGGCCCGCCGCCCGAGGCGATCGAGAAGCTGGGCGACAAGGTCTCCGCCCGCCACATCGCCCAGAAGGCCGGGGCCCCGCTGGTCGCCGGCACCAAGGACCCGGTCAAGAACTCCGACGAGGTCGTCGACTTCGCCCGTGAGCACGGTCTGCCGATCGCGATCAAGGCGGCCTTCGGCGGCGGCGGGCGCGGCCTGAAGGTCGCCCGCGAGGAGTCCGAGGTGCGCGAGCTGTTCGACTCCGCGGTGCGCGAGGCCGTCGCCGCCTTCGGCCGCGGCGAGTGCTTCGTGGAGCAGTTCCTCGACTCGCCCCGCCACGTCGAGACCCAGTGCCTGGCCGACATGCACGGCAACGTGCAGGTCGTCTCCACCCGTGACTGCTCCCTGCAGCGCCGCCACCAGAAGCTCGTCGAGGAGGCGCCCGCGCCCTTCCTCACCTCCCAGCAGCGCGCCCAGCTGGTCTCCTCCTCCAAGGCGATCCTGCGCGAGGCCGGCTACGTCGGCGCCGGCACCTGCGAGTTCCTCGTCGGCAAGGACGGCACCATCTCCTTCCTTGAGGTCAACACCCGCCTCCAGGTCGAGCACCCCGTGACCGAGGAGGTCGCGGGCGTGGACCTGGTGCGCGAGCAGCTGCGCATCGCCGCCGGGGAGCGGGTCAGCGAGGAGGACCCCGTCACGCGCGGCCACTCCTTCGAGTTCCGCATCAACGGCGAGGACCCCGGCCGCGGCTTCATGCCCGCCCCGGGCCGCATCCAGCGCTACGACGTGCCCTCGGGCCCGGGCGTGCGGATCGAGTCGGGCGTGCGCGCCGGCGACGAGGTCTCCGGCGCCTTCGACTCGATGCTCGCCAAGCTCATCGTCACCGGTGCGACCCGGCAGGAGGCGATCGAGCGCTCCCGCCGCGCCCTGGCCGAGTTCCGCATCGACGGCATCCCCACCGTGCTGCCCTTCCACCGCGCGGTGATGGAGGACCCGGCCTTCACCCCGGAGGACGCCGAGGAGCCCTTCTCGGTGCACACCACCTGGATCGAGACCGAGTTCACCGGCGACCTGCCGGCCGCGCCGCTGCCGGCGCAGCCGGAGGAGCCCGAGGACCGCGAAGCCGTGGTCGTCGAGGTCGACGGGCGCCGCGTCGAGATCAGCCTGCCCGCCTCCCTGCGCGCCCCGCAGGCCGCGGTGCGCCAGCGCCGCAAGCGCCAGCACCGCGGTGCCGGCGAGGGCGCCGCGGGCGGCAACGGCGTGACCGCGCCGATGCAGGGCACGATCGTCAAGGTCGCCGTCGAGGAGGGCCAGACCGTCGCCGACGGCGATGTGCTGGTGGTGCTCGAGGCGATGAAGATGGAGCAGCCCATCACCGCCTCCCGCTCCGGCGTGGTCAAGGGCCTGAACGCCGAGATCGGCGCGACCGTCTCCGCCGGCGCGGTGCTCTGCTCGATCGAGGACTGACCCGGCTCGGGCGCCCCCAGCCCGCCCCCTGCACAATTCTGCGCTCTGTGCGTGACCTCAGCACCGTACAGGCGTCGAGGTCACGCACAGAGCGCTTTCGTGTGCGCGGCGCCCTGCCCTGGTGGGCTCAGGCGCTGCCGCCGGCGAGCACCTTCTGCCGCGCCACCTCGGCGAGTGAGCCGGTCAGCGAGGGATAGACGGTGGAGGTGCCCGCGAGCTGCTCCGCCGTCAGGCGGTGCGCGACGGCGAGCGTGTAGGGGAGGATCAGCTCGCTCGCCCGCGGCGCGACCACCACGGCGCCGAGCACCGTGTGGGAGTCGGGGCGCACCAGCAGCTTCACGAAGCCCTCGTCGATGCCCTGCATCTTCGCGCGCGGGTTCGTCTCCAGGCCCAGCATCAGCACCTCGGCCCGCACCTGGCCGGAGGCGACCTCCTGCTCGCTCACCCCGACCACCGCGATCTCAGGGCTGGTGAAGATCGCAGAGGAGACCTGCGCGGCGATCAGCGGGGAGACCGCCTCCCCGAGGGCGTGGTGCATCGCGATCCGGCCCTGCATCGCCGCGACCGAGGCGAGCGGGTACACGCCGGTGCAGTCGCCCGCGGCGTAGATGCCCCGCACGGAAGTGCGCGAGACCCGGTCGGTCTCGATGTGGCCGCTCTCGCGCACCCGCACCCCCGCGGTGAACAGTCCCAGATCCGAGGTCCAGGGGACCCCGCCCAGGGCCATCAGCGCGTGGCTGCCCTCGACCTCCTCTCCCGAGGTGAGTGTGACGACGACCCCGTCGGCCGTGCGCCGCGCCCCGGCGGCCCGGGAGCGGGAGCGGACGGTGACGCCGCGGCGTGCGAAGGCGTCCTCGAGCACGTCGGCGGCGTCGGCGTCGGTGCCCGGCAGCACCTTCTCGCGCGAGGAGACGAGGGTGACCTCGCTGCCGAGGGCGCGGTAGGCGCTGGCGAACTCGGCGCCGGTCACGCCCGAGCCGACCACGATCAGGTGCTCGGGGAGCTCCTGCAGCGAGTACAGCTGGGTCCAGTTCAGGATCCGCTCGCCGTCGAAGGGCGCTGCCTGGAGCTCCCGGGGGCGGGCGCCGACGGCCAGGAGGATCACGTCGGCCTCGAGCACACGGGTCTCCCCGTCCGTGCCGCTCACCTCGACCCGGTCGGGGCCGTCGAGGCGGCCGCGCCCGTCGAGCACCTCGACCCCGGCCGCGGCGAGGCTCTGGCGGATGTCGGCGGACTGGGCGTCGGCGAGTCGGCGCACGCGCGTGTTGACCGCGTCGAGGTCGACGTCGAGGGTCTCGGCGGTGGGGGCGGCGCCGTCGTCGGCGTCCCGGATCCCGAGCTCCCGGGAGCCGGCGACGAGGTCGAGCACCTCGGCGGTCGCGATGAGGGTCTTGGACGGCACCACGTCGGTGAGCACCGCCGCGCCGCCCACGCCGCGGTCCGCGACCAGGGTGGTGCGGGCACCCTGGCGGGCCGCCGTGAGCGCGGCCTCGTAGCCGCCGGGCCCTCCGCCGATGATCACCACCTGCACGTCGTCGGCGCAGCGGGGCACACGGCGGGGGTCGGCGGGGATGGCGGTGCTGGGATCGTCCACGCCGCCATCATCCCAAGGACCTGTGACGTCGGGGGCGGTTTCCGGGAGGCCGCCCGAGCGGGCTTCGCACCGCCCGCTCCCTGCGCTACCTTCGGTCCATGACTGCATCGAGCACTGATCCGTACCAGCTCGCCCGCGACGCCGCCGCCGCGATCGCCGAGGCCAGCTCCGTTCCCGCCCACGACCTCGCGCTGGTGCTCGGCTCGGGCTGGGCCGGGGCCGCGGACCTCCTCGGCGAGACCGTCTGGCAGGCCGACGCGACCTCCATCCCCGGCTTCCGCCCGCCGGCCGTCGCCGGCCATGTCGGCACGCTGCGCTCGATCCGCGTGGAGGGCACCGGCGCGCGGGCGCTCGTGCTCGGGGCCCGCACCCACTTCTACGAGGGCGCGGGCGTGGACGCGGTCGTGCACGGCGTGCGCACCGCCGCCGCGACGGGCGCGCGCACGATGGTGCTGACCAACGGCTGCGGCGGCATCGACCCGTCCTGGCGTCCGGGCACGCCGGTGCTGATCAGCGACCAGATCAACTTCACCGGTGCGACCCCGCTGGTGGGCGCGAACTTCGTGGACCTCACCGATCTGTACACCCCGGCGCTGCGCGCGATCGCGAAGGAGGTCGACCCCTCCCTCGACGAGGGCGTGTACATGCAGTTCTCCGGCCCCACCTACGAGACGCCGGCCGAGGTGCAGATGGCGAGGACCATCGGCGCGCACCTGGTCGGGATGTCCACCGCGCTCGAGGCGATCGCCGCCCGCGAGGCCGGCCTGGACGTGCTGGGCATCTCGCTGGTGACGAACCTCGCCGCGGGCATCTCCGGGGACGCGCTCAGCCACGAGGAGGTGCTCGAGGCGGGCCGGGAGGCCGGTCCGCGCATCTCGCGCCTGCTCGCCGAGACGGTGCGCCGGATCACCGCGGGAGCGGCCGACGGCGCGGGCGCCCCGGCCGGGGCCGACGGCGGCGCGGCATGAGCCCCGAGCCCGCTCCTGCCCCCGGCGACGCCGACGACGTGACGACCGCCGGCGAGGCGGGCGCCGCCGGTCCGGCCGGCGACGCCCCCGGCCCGGACGCCGAGCTGCGCGCCCGGGTCGCCGCCTGGATCGCCGACGACCCCGATCCCGTCACCCGGGCGGCGCTCGAGAACCTCCTGGAGCAGGCGGATGCCGACGATGCCGCGGCCGCCGAGGAGATCCGCGACGCCTTCTCCGGCGATCTGGAGTTCGGCACGGCCGGGCTGCGCGGCCGCATGGCCCCGGGCCCGCACCGGATGAACCTCGCCGTGGTCTCCCGCGCCGCGCGCGGCCTGGCCGACCACCTCACCGGCGACCTCGGCCTCGAGCAGCCGCTGGTGGTGATCGGATTCGACGCCCGCCACCGCTCCGAGGACTTCGCCCGCGCCTCCGCCGCGATCATGACGGCGGCCGGCTGCCGCGTGCATCTGCTGGAGCGGCACGGCCCGACCCCGCTGATCGCCTTCGCCGTCCGCCACCTCGGCGCCGACGCGGGGATCGTGGTCACCGCCTCCCACAACCCGCCGGCGGACAACGGCTACAAGGTCTACCTCGGCGGCCGCGCCTCCGCCCCCGACGGGCAGGGCGTGCAGATCGTGCCGCCCTCGGACGCGCAGATCGCCGACCGCATAGCCGCCGTCGGCCCCGCGCGGGAGATCCCCCGCGCCGAGGGCTGGGAGGTGCTCGGCGAGCAGCTGCGCGAGGACTATCTCGCCGCGATCTGCGCGCTGCCGGACCCGGAGGGGCCGCGGCAGGTGCGGATCGTGCACACCGCGATGCACGGGGTGGGCACCGAGACGGCGCTCGCGGCCCTGCACCGCACCGGCTTCGCCGAGGTGCACCCGGTCGCGAAGCAGGCCGATCCGGATCCCGACTTCCCCACCGTCGCCTTCCCGAACCCGGAGGAGCCCGGCGCGATCGACCTCGCCCTCGAGCTCGCCCGCACCCTCGAGGCCGACGTGGTCGTCGCCAACGACCCCGATGCGGACCGGTGCGCCGCCGCGGTGCTCGACCCGCACCTCGGCGACTGGCGGATGCTCACGGGCGACGAGCTCGGCGTGCTGCTGGGCGACCACCTGATCCGCCGCCACGGCTATGCGGGCACGATCGCGAACTCCGTCGTCTCCAGCCGCTGGCTGGGCCGGATCGCGCAGGCGGCGGGGCTCGAGGCCGCGACGACGCTGACGGGCTTCAAGTGGATCGCCCGCGCCCCGGGGATCGTCTTCGGCTACGAGGAGGCGATCGGCTACTGCGTGCTGCCCGAGGTGGTGCGCGACAAGGACGGCCTCTCCGCCGCGCTGATGGTCGCCGAGATGGCGGCGCTCGCCCGCGCCGAGGGCACCACGCTCGTCGGACGCCTGGACGAGCTCGCCCGGGAGCACGGCCTGTTCGCCACCTCGCAGCTCTCGCTACGGGTCACGGAGCTGTCCGAGCGCGACGTGATGATGGCGCGGCTGCGTGCGGAGGCTCCGGTCGCCCTCGCGGGCGCCGAGGTCACGACGGTGCAGGACCTCGCCGAGGGCTCCGCGGAGACCACCGGCCTGCCGGCGACCGACGGGGTGCTGCTCGCCACCGCCGACGACGCCCGCGTGATCGTGCGCCCCTCCGGCACGGAGCCCAAGCTCAAGTGCTACATCGAGGTGCGCGAGGATGTCCCCGCCGCAGCCGACGAGGCCGCGCTCGGCGCGGTGCGCCGCGCCGCCGCCGAGCACCTGGAGCGGATCACCGAGGACATGCGCACCGCGCTCACCGGCGCCTGAGCGGCGCGACCCGTCGGCGGACGGCACGAGGCCCGGCAGGGAGGATCCTCCCTGCCGGGCCTCGTGCGATGAGGGGTGTGGCGTCCCCGCGCGGGGACGACGCGATGCTCAGTAGCCGGAGCCGGTGCCGCCCTCGAGGATGGCCTTCGAGGAGGACAGGCCCAGCCGGCTCGCGCCCGCGGCGACCATGGCCTCGGCAGCCTCGCGGGTGCGGATCCCGCCCGAGGCCTTCACGCCCAGGCGGTCGCCGACGGTCTCGCGCATGAGCGTCACGGCGTGCTCGGAGGCGCCGCCGGCGGGGTGGAAGCCGGTGGAGGTCTTCACGAAGTCGGCGCCGGCGCGCTCGGCGGCCTGGCACACGGCGACGATCTGCTCGTCGTCCAGGGCGGCGGACTCGATGATGACCTTGAGCAGCACCGGGGCCTTCGCGACGTCGCGGACGGCGCGGATCTCGTGCTCCACCTGGTCGTACTGCCCGGCGCGGGCGAGGCCGACGTTGATCACCATGTCGATCTCGTCGGCGCCCTTGTCCACGGACTCGCGCGCCTCGAAGGCCTTCACCTCGGCGCTGTGCTGGCCGGAGGGGAAGCCGCAGACGGTCGCGACCTTCACGGAGGTCTCGACCGGGAGCATCGAGGGCGAGACGCAGATCGACCAGGTGCCGAGGGCCTCGGCCTCGCGGGCGAGCGCGTCGACGTCGGCGCGGGCGGCCTCGGGCTTGAGCAGGGTGTGGTCGATGAGCTGGGCGAGCTGAGCGTTCTCGAGTGCGGTCATGTCCGGAATCCTCCCACGAGCGCGCTCGTGTTCGACACCTCGCCACCACCTATCCACCTATCTGATAGGTTGCCCGGCATCCGGCGCGACGCGGCTCCTCCGCTCCTCGCGCCCAGACCGTGTGAAGGAGAACCCGTCGATGACGACGTCCCCCAGCTCGACGCCGAGCGGATCCCCCGCCTCCCCCGAGCCGAACCCCGACCTCCCCACCCGCACCGTGCTCGCCAAGGGCGTGGACCCCTACGTGGTCGACGGCTCCCAGATCGCCGATCCGCCCACCACCCTGCGCGGCCGGCTGAAGTTCCTCGGCCCCGGCATGATCACCTCCGCCGCCGTCGTCGGCTCCGGCGAGCTGCTGACCGCGACCGCCCTCGGCGCCACCGTCGGCTTCATGCTGCTGTGGCTGGTGCTGGTCTCCACCTTCCTGAAGGTGTGGGTCCAGATCGAGCTGGCCCGCTGGTCCATCTCCACCGGCCGCACCGCGGTCGACGGCTACGACGACGTGCCCCCGCGGCTGGGCAGGCGCGGCTGGATCTCCTGGCTGCAGCTGCTGATGATCCTGCAGTTCTTCATCGGGCAGGCCGGCGTGATCAGCGCCTCCGCCTTCGCCTTCTCGAGCCTGATGCCGATCGGCGGCGAGCCCTACTCGCTGCTGTCCATCGGCGTCTGGGTCGCGCTGCTGGTGATCGTCGCGATCGCCATCCACTCGCTGAACCGCTACGCCGTGGTCGAACGGATCTCCACCGTGCTGGTGCTGCTGGTGACGCTCTTCGCGATCGTGATGGTGTTCCTCCTGCAGGGCACCGAGTTCGCGTGGAGCGCCGGCGACCTCGCCGGCGGCATGCGCTTCCAGCTCGCGGCCGGGGCGATCGGCGTCGCGATCGCGATGTTCGGCATGACCGGCGTCGGCGCGGGCGAGACCACCGCCTACACCTACTGGGTCGTCGAGAAGGGCTACGCCGCCTGGACCGGCCCCAACGACGGCTCCGAGGGCTGGGTCTCCCGGGCCAGGGGCTGGATCTCCGTGATGAAGGTCGACGCGTGGGTCTCGTGGGTCATCTACACCGCCTCCACCGCCGCGTTCTTTATCCTCGGCGCCGCCGTGCTGCACCCGCAGGGCCTGGTGCCCGAGGGCAACGAGGTGATGGTGACCATCTCCTCGATCTTCGACTCCGCCGTGGGCACCTGGGGCGGCGTGCTCTTCCTCATCGGCGCGGGGCTCGCGCTGTTCAAGACGATCCTGGCCAATGTCCCCAGCCTCAGCCGCATCTCCGGCCAGACCCTCGCCGTCTTCGGCGCGTACGACTGGAACGACCAGGTCGCGCGCGACCGCTGGCAGCGCGTCATCATGATCGTCCTGCCGATCGGCTGGGGCCTGCTGGGCACGATCGCCTCCTCCCCGCTGCTGCTGGTGATCATCGCCGGCATCCTCAACGCCGTGTACCTCATCGGCGCGGCGATCGCGACGGTGTTCCTGGCCCGCACGCAGACCGACCCGCGGATCCGCGACGGCCGCCCCACCGAGATCATGCTGTGGATCTCCGCCGCGGCGATCATCGCCGTGGGAGTGATCGGGCTCGTCAATGCCTTCTGAGCAGACCATGTCCTCTGAGCAGGCCCCGCCTTCCGAGCAGACCCGCGCCGCGGGCCTCGGCGACACCGCCTGGCGCTACCTCACCTCGCCCGTCGACCCGTCGGACCAGGCGCTGAGCCGCGAGACCCTCGTGGGCCGGGCGCGGCAGGCCGTGCTCGACCTGATCGACGACGAGGGCCTGGACGCCGGGGACCCGCTCCCCTCGGCCGGGGCGCTCGCGGAACGCTTCGCGGTCTCCAAGGCCGTGGTGCGCGAGGCGCTGAGCGCCCTGGACGCGCTCGGGATCGTGGAGATCTCCAACGGCCGCGCCGCCCGGGTGCGCCCGACCGACAGCTCGCTGGTGCGCTTCTCGCTCTCGCGCACGATCCGCACCGCCCCCGGCGAGGGCTTCGCCACCCTCATGGATCTGCGCTCCCCGCTGGAGGTGCGCGCCGCCGCCCTCGCCGCCCGCCGGATCGGCGCGGCGGGCCCGTCGGCCGACGGGGCGGGCGCGCTGCGCCGGCTGCTGGAGGAGATGGGCGAGGCGCTCGGCGACTCCGAGGCCTACCCCCGCCTGGACATGCGACTGCACGCCGAGATCGCCCGTCTCGCCGACAGCCCCGCCCTGCACGGCGTGCTCGACGCGGTCAGCGCCCCGCTGTTCCGCGCAATGCGCGAGCTGCGCGTGACCCGCGAGGCGCGCGGGCTCGTCGGCGCCGAGCACGCCGAGCACGTCCGCATCGTCGAGGCGATCCTCGCCGGCGACGAGGAGGCGGCGAGCGCCGTCATGGCGGAGCACATGCGCGCCGTCGAGGCCGTGGACCGCTCCCCCGCCGCCCAGGGATCCTCGCCGGGCCCGGCCTGACCGGACGCGACGAGTCACCCGCCCCTCCCCCTCCGACCCCGTCACCCCCGGACGCCCACGGCGAGTGCCGCCGCGAGCGTCCGCATCGAAAGGACTGACCATGCGCTCTCTCGAGATCCATGCCCCCGGCGACCTCCGCCTCGTCGAGAAGGAGCCGACCGCCCCGGGCCCCGGCCAGGTGCGCCTCGCCGTCGAGTACGGCGGCATCTGCGGCTCCGATCTCGGCTACTGGAGGACCGGCGTCTCCGGCACCGCGGTGATGAAGCGTCCCTTCGTGCTGGGCCACGAGATCTCCGGCCGCATCGAGGAGCTCGGCGAGGGCGTCACCGGCCTCGCTGTCGGCCAGGGCGTCACCGTGCACCCCGCCCGCACCCACTCCCCGCTGCCGGCGGAGCTGGTGCGCCGGGAGAACCTCCACCCGGACCTGACCTACCTCGGCTCCGCCGCGCAGGACCCGCACACCGACGGCGCCTTCGCCCAGTCTCTCACCGTGGACGCGGACCAGATCGTGCCGCTGCCGGAGGGGCTGTCGACCCGCCGCGCCGTGCTCGCCGAGCCGCTGGGCGTGGCGATGCACGCCGTGGCCCGCGCCGGAGAGCTCACCGGCAAGCACGTGCTGGTCAGCGGCTGCGGTCCCGTGGGTCTGCTGGTCGTGCTCGCGGCCCGCGCCGCGGGCGCCGCGCACATCACCGCCGTCGACCTCGCCGAGGCCGCCCGCGAGCGCGCCCTCGCGCTCGGGGCCGACGAGGCGCTGGAGTCCACCGACGGCATGGACCAGGCGATCTCCGTGGCCTTCGAGGCCTCCGGCGCGCCCGCCTCCCTCGACGGGATCCTGCGCAGCATCGCCCGTGCCGCGATCGTGGTGCAGGTCGGGAACCTGCCCCCGACCCCGGTCAGCGTGACCCTCGGCCCGGTGGTCTCCAAGGAGCTCGAGTACCGCGGCACCTACCGGTTCGTCGCCGAGATCGAGCAGGCGGTCCAGCTGCTCGCGCGCACCGAGGTCGCCGAGCAGGTGATCAGCGACGAGTTCGCGCTCGAGGACGCGCAGGCCGCCTTCGAGGCCGCCGCCGGCCGCGGCTCGAGCAAGGTCGTGCTCACCTTCGCCTGACGGCCGCGCCGCGCCGTCCGCGGGCCCGTCGACACCTCGTCGGCGGGCCCGCGGCGCTCGAGCGGCCGTAGAATCGTCCTCCATGACCGGCCCTTCCGCGCTCCCCCGTCCCCCGCGCCGCATCGTCATCGTCGCCGGCCCCTCGGGGAGCGGCAAGGGCGTGATGTCCCACCGCGCGGGCCTGCCCACGGTGCCGCTGGACGAGTTCTACCGCGACCACGACGATCCCTCCCTCCCCCACCGCTTCGGAATCGTGGACTGGGACGATCCGGCCTCCTGGAACGCGGGGGCCGCGCTCGAGGCGCTCGTCGCCCTCGCCCATGACGGGGTCGCCGAGGTGCCCGTCTACTCGATCCCGCTCTCCCGCCGCACCGGCACCGCGACGCTGCGCGCCGAGGACGCCGAGCTGCTGATCGCCGAGGGGATCTTCGCCGCGCAGCTCATCGCGCCGCTGCGGGAGCTGGGGCTGCTGGCCGACGCGATCGTGCTGCAGCGCCCCACCCCGGTGGTGTTCGCGCTGCGACTGGCCCGGGACCTGCGCGAGGGCCGCAAGCCGCCGCTGACGCTGCTGCGGCGGGGCTGGGGGCTGGCCCGTGACCAGCGCGGGGACCTCGAGCGCTGGAAGGCGGCCGGGATGCGCCCGGTGGGCCTGCACGAGGGCACGCGCCTGCTGCGACGCCTCACCGCCCTCGCCGCGGCCGAGCGGCACCACCGACCGGCCGCGGACGGCGCCGGGACGGTCCTCGAGATCACCGCGGTCGCCTTCCTGCGCGAGGGCGAGGACGGGGCCGAGCTGCTCGCGGTGCGCAAGCGCGGCACCGGCTCCTACATGCAGGTGGGCGGCAAGCTCGAGCCGGGCGAGTCGGCGCTCGAGGCGGCGGTGCGCGAGGTGGAGGAGGAGCTCGGCGTGCGGCTCGATCCGGCAGGTCTCTCCCCGCTCGGCGACTTCGAGGCCGTCGCCGCCAACGAGCCGAGCACGCGCGTGCGCTCGACCGTCTTCGTCTGCCGGCAGTCCCTCCCGGAGCCGCTCGAGGTGCGGGCCGAGCTCGCCGACCACCGCTGGTTCCCGCTGTCCGGGACCCCGGCGGGCGTGCGGCTCGCCCCGCTCATGACCGAGCACATCCTCCCGGCGCTGCAGGCCGGCGCCGCTCGATCCTGAGCTCCCCGGGCTCGCAGGCCGCCCCCGCGTCCCGCCCTCCGCTCCCACGTCACGGCACAGCACGCACGCGACACGCCCCGCGGGGCGCCGAGATCACTGATTCCATGGGTTCCTGCCGGATTGCGGTGCTCTCGACGCACGCTCCACGGCGTGTCGCGCCCAGCGACCGGACCAGGGCGCGCAGAGCGCACCAGCCCGGTCGGGCCGACGGACCTGCAGCAGGGCCGAGCGTCCGCACGGACCGAGCCCGCGCCCACCCTGCCCGAGACCGGGTCAGGCGATCCGGTCCAGCACGATCCGGTGCTCGGGGACCTCGGTGCCGGGCGCGGCGAGGGTCCAGGAGCCCTCGAGCGACTCGAGGGCGCGGCCCATCCGCTCCGGGGTGTCGGTGTGGAGGCGGGCGAGCACGTCCCCGGCCCGGACCTCCTCGCCCAGGTGCTTCTCGATCTCGACGCCGGCGGCGGCCTGCACGGCCTCGCCGGGCCGGGAGCGGCCCGCGCCCAGACGCCAGGCCGCCACGCCCACGCCCATCGCGTCCAGGCCCGTGACCATGCCGTCCTCCGTGGCGCGCAGCTCCTCGACGTGCTTCGCGGTGGGCAGCGGGGCGTCCACGTCGCCGCCCTGGGCGGCGATCATCGCGCGCCAGGTGTCCATGGCGCGGCCGTCCGTCAGCGCGGCCTCGACGTCGGCATCGCGCACCCCGGCGGCCTCGAGCATCTCGCGGGCCAGCGCGACGGTCAGCTCGACCACGTCGGCCGGGCCGCCGCCGGCGAGCACCTCGAGCGACTCGCGCACCTCGAGACCGTTGCCGGCGGTGCGGCCCAGCGGTGCGGACATGTCGGTGAGCAGGGCGACGGTGCGCACGCCCGCATCGGTGCCGAGGTCGACCATGGTGCGGGCGAGCTCGCGGGCGTCGGCCTCGTCCTTCATGAAGGCGCCGGCGCCGGTCTTCACGTCCAGGGTGAGCGCGGCGGTGCCCTCGGCGATCTTCTTGGACATGATCGAGGAGGCGATCAGCGGGATCGCCTCGACGGTGCCGGTGACGTCGCGCAGGGCGTAGAGCTTCTTGTCCGCGGGCGCCAGGCCCGAGCCGGCCGCGCAGATGACGGCGCCGACTTCCGCCAGCTGGCGCATCATCTCGTCGTTGCTGAGCGAGGCGCGCCAGCCGGGGATCGCCTCGAGCTTGTCGAGGGTGCCGCCGGTGTGTCCGAGCCCGCGCCCGGACAGCTGCGGCACGGCGACGCCGAAGGAGGCGACCAGCGGGGCGAGCGGCAGGGTGATCTTGTCGCCGACGCCGCCGGTGGAGTGCTTGTCGGTGGTGGCCTTGTCGAGGGAGGAGAAGTCCATCCGCTCACCGCTGGCGATCATGGCGGCGGTCCAGCGGGCGATCTCCTCGCGCCCCATGCCGTTGAGGAACACGGCCATGGCGAGGGCGGCCATCTGCTCCTCGGCGACGACGCCGCGGGTGTACGCGTCGATGACCCAGTCGATCTGCTCGGGGCTGAGCCGCTGCCGGTCGCGCTTGGTGCGGATGACGTCGACGGCGTCGAAGGGCTCGACGGCGGGGCGGGAGGTCTGGTCGGTCAT
This sequence comes from Brachybacterium sp. AG952, assembly GCF_004362645.1. Taxonomy (NCBI): domain Bacteria; kingdom Bacillati; phylum Actinomycetota; class Actinomycetes; order Micrococcales; family Dermabacteraceae; genus Brachybacterium; species Brachybacterium sp. AG952. The sequence continues at coordinate 137,618 of NZ_SNXV01000007.1, forward strand.
GGCGTGCTCCTGGGGTGGTGGAGGGCGGCAGGGATCAGCGAGCGGGGCGAGCGGCCGGGATCGGCGCGGCCGGGTTCGGAGGGCGAGGTCAGAGGGCGAGGTCGGAGGGGCCGAAGGCCTGCGGCAGCACCTCGGCCATCGCGCGCGGCCCCTCGGGGGTGAGGATCACGAGGTCGGCGCCGGCGTGCTCGGACAGCAGCTGGCGGCAGCGCCCGCAGGGCATGACCACCGCGCGCTCGTCGCGGGCGAGGGACTCGTCGCCGCCGACGCACACGAACCGGTGCAGCTTCCCGCCCCCGCCGGCGATGAGGTCGCTGATCAGCCCGCACTCGGCGCACAGCGTCACGCCGTAGCCGGCGTTCTCCACGTTGCAGCCGTGCAGCAGGCGACCGTCCTCGGCGAGCGCGGCGGCGCCCACCCGGAAGCGGGAGTACGGGGTGTAGGCGCGCTCGGCGATCGCACGGGCCTCGGCCAGGAGGGTCTCGAACTCGGCAGGTGCGGTCGGCGCCGGGGGCGCGGGGTCGTTCGCGGTCATGTGCTCGATGCTCTCACTGCGGGGGCTCGGGAGGGGAGGAACGCGCCGTCCCGGGAGGGCGGAGCGCGACATGCGGCGCCGCGCCCCGGGACGACGGGACGTGATGCGCGACGCCGCGCCCCGAGGACGACGGGACGCGGCGGCGCGGTGCCGCCCGGCGGGGCGGCGGGAGGTCACTGCTTGACGTAGGGCTGCCCGTCGGCCGCGGGGACCCGCACCCTGCCCACCACGCCCGCGACCGCGAACAGCGCGACCACGTACGGGAGCATGAGCAGGAAGTCGCCGGGGATGGAGACCCCGCCCTCGGCGGCGGACATGGTGCCCAGGCGCAGCTGGAGCGAGTCCGCGAAGGCGAAGGTCAGCGCCGCCAGCAGCGCGCCGACGGGGTGGTAGCGGCCCAGGATCATCGCGGCCAGCGCGATGTAGCCCTTGCCCGCGCTCATCTCCTCACCGAAGGCGACGCCGGTGCCGATGGTGAGGGTCGCACCGCCCAGGCCCGCCACGGCGGCGCCGAGCAGCACGTTCTTCCAGCGGGTGAGGTTCACGGCGATGCCGACGGTGTCCGCGGCCTTGGGGTGCTCGCCGACGGCGCGCACGCGCAGGCCCCAGCGGGTGCGGAAGAGCGCGAAGGTCAGCCCCGCGACGATGATCCACATGAGGTAGACGAGGATGTTCTGCTCGAACAGGACCCGCCCGATCACGGGGATGTCGGCCAGGACCGGGATCCGCAGGGTGGGCAGTCGCAGGGGCGCGTTGAACAGCCCGGGGTTGTCCCGCATCACGGTGCCGAAGAAGAACGAGGTCACGCCGATGGCGAGCACGTTCAGAACGACGCCGACGATGATCTGCTGGACCTGGTAGCCGACGGCGAAGAGCGCCAGCAGCGCACCCATGATCAGGGCGACCAGCGGGGCGGCGAGCAGTCCCAGCCACACGTTCCCGGTGAGGGAGCCCACCAGCGTCGCGCCGAAGGCGCCGAACAGCAGCTGTCCCTCGATCGCGATGTTGATGACGCCGGCGCGCTCGGAGAGCACTCCGGACAGCGCCCCGAAGGCGAGCGGCACGGCCAGCACGATCGTGCCCTGCAGCAGCGTGGTCACATCGAGGGAGCGCTGGGAGATCACCCAGGTCATGAAGGCGAGGACCCAGGCGACGGCGAACACGGCGATCAGCGCGATGCGCACGCCGCGGGAGGGCCGGGCCCGGCGCGTCTGGAGGACCCAGAGCCCGGCCGACGCGGCGAGCGCGAGGACCGACAGGGCGATCGCCCCGCCCTGCGAGGGCAGGGTGACGCGCTCGGGGACGAGGCCGAGGGGGTTCAGGTCGGTCTCGCGGGCGAGCGCGAACACCGACTCGGCGCCGGGCAGGCCGCGCAGCCCGAAGAACACCAGCGCGATCAGGCCGAGCCCAGTGGTGGTCGCGGGCAGGTGCCACCAGCTGGCGGGGCGGGAGTCGTCCAGGCGCTTCTCGACGACGGAGTCGTCGGCGACGACCACGGGGGCGGTGCTCATCGGTGGTCCTCCTGCGCATCGGTGGTGTCCTCGCCGCGCTCGGGCGCGGGGGCGGTCCCGTCGGACGGATCCTGTCGGGCGTGCGTGCCGGTCCCGGAGGCGCCGGCCGGCGGCGCGTCGCCGGGCGGCGCTCCCCCGTCGACGGGCGCGTCGGCGCGGTGGGCGCCGCCGGAGGAGCTGCCGTCGGACCCGCCCGCGGCGGGCCCGTCGGCCGTCGTGCCCGAGGTGGCGGAGGCGGTCGAGGCACCGGCCGCGGCGCCGACCGTCGCAGGGACCTCGACGGCGCGGGGGCGGCGGGTGCGGCGTGCCCCGGCGCCGGGGTGGTCGATGCGGCGCAGGCCGATCAGGGTGCGCACCAGCGGCGGCGCGGCGATGAAGAGCACCACGAGCACCTGGATGACCTGCACGAGGTCCAGCGGCACGCCCTGGTTCGTCTCCATGAAGCGCCCGCCCGTGGACAGGGCCGCGAAGAGCAGGCCGGCCAGCACGATGCCGACGGGGCCGGAGCGGCCCAGCAGCGCGACCGTGATCGCGTCGAAGCCGATGTTGCCGGCGACGCCCTCGGTGAGGCGGCGCTCGGTGCCCAGCACGTGCACGGCCCCGGCGAGGCCCACCAGGGCGCCCGCGACGGCGAGGACCAGGAAGGCGGTGCGGGCCGGGGAGATGCCGGCGACGCGGGCGGCGCGCGGGTTCGAGCCGACGGCCCGGAAGTGGAAGCCGAGGGTGGAGCGGCTCATCAGCCACCACAGCAGCACGGCGGCGCCCGCGGCGAGGAACAGGCCGGCGTGGAGGCGGAACCCGCTGCCGAGCAGCAGCGGCAGGGTCGCGTTCTCCCCCACCGACGGGGAGGTGGGCTGGGACTGGTTCGCGCCGGTGAACGCGGTGGTCTTCAGCGCGAAGAACAGCAGGTAGGTCGCGATCCAGTTCAGCATGATGGTGCTGATGACCTCGTTGGCGCCGAAGCGGGCCTTGAGGAAGCCGGCGATCCCGCCCCACACGGCCCCGGCGAGCACGCCCGCGAGCAGCGCGACCAGCAGGTGCAGCACGACGGGGAGCTGGACCGCGAAGCCGACGTAGCCCGCGGCCATCGCGCCGACGATCAGCTGGCCGGTGCCGCCGATGTTGAACAGGCCCGCCCGGAAGCTCACGGCCATGCCGGCCGCGGCGATGATCAGCGGGGTCGCGACGGTGAGGGTCTCGGTGAGGGGGCGCAGTCCGGCGGCGAGCGCGGGGAAGAGCACGTAGGTGCCGGAGCCGCCGGCCTCGCGCACGTCCTCCGCGACGCGGGAGAAGCCCGGCCCGTCGAAGACGGCGCCGCGGAACATCGCGCCGTAGGCGTGGGTGACGGACTGCCAGATCGCGGTGAGCGCGTCGGAGGGGCGGGCGAAGAAGTAGCCGAGGGTGGTGCGGACCTCCTCGTCGGCGATGACGATCAGCACCGAGCCGATGAGGAAGGCGAACACGAAGCTCATCACGACCACCAGCAGGTCGCTGCGCGCGATCGACTGGAGGGTGCGGGCCAGCGCCGTCTCGGCGCGCTCCTCGGACGGGGGCGGGGCGTCGGCTGCGCCCGCGCCGACGCCGGGCGCGGAGCCGGCGGCGCCGGTCTCGGAGAGGGTGCTCATCACGCGATGTCTCCTTCGTCGGCGAGCTGGGAGTCGGTGGTGCGGGCGCCGGCGGCGACGGCCTCGCGGGCGGCCTCGGCGGTGTAGCCGGCCATCATCAGGCCCAGCACGTCGCGATCCTCGTCGCCGGGGACGAAGCCGAGGATGCGGCCGCGGTACATCACGGCGATGCGGTCGGCGAGCTGGGTGACCTCGTCGAGCTCGGTCGAGACGATCACGACGGGGGTGCCCTTGTCGCGCTCGTCGAGGATGCGGCGGTGGAGGAACTCGATCGAGCCGACGTCCACGCCGCGGGTGGGCTGGGAGGCGATCAGGAGCGCCAGCTCGCGGTTCAGCGCGCGGGCCATGACGATCTTCTGCTGGTTGCCGCCGGACAGCGTGGACGCGGCCGATGCCGCCGATCCGGTGCGGATGTCGAACTCCGGGATCAGCTTCTTCGCGTTCTCGGCGATGGCCTTCAGCGACATCGACACCGCCGTGCCGAAGGGAGTGCGGTCGTGCTGGTCCAGCACGAGGTTCTCGGCGACGGAGAAGTCCGCGATCAGCGCATCGTGGGTGCGGTCCTCGGGGACGAAGCCGACGCCGGCGTCGAGGATCTGCTTGGTGGAGCGGCCCACCAGCTCGCTCCCCTCGAGGCGGGCGGAGCCGGCGACGGTGTCCTGCAGGCCCAGCAGCGCCTCGGTGAGCTCGGTCTGGCCGTTGCCCTGGACCCCGGCGATGCCGAGGACCTCACCGTGTCGCACCTCGAAGGAGACACCGTCGAGGGTGCGGGTGCCGGCCTCGTCGGTGACGCGGAGGTCCTCCACCTCGAGGGCGATCTCGCCGGGCGCGGCGGGCGCCTTCTCCTGGGCGAGGGAGACCTGGCGGCCGACCATCAGGGAGGCGAGCTCGGCCTGGTCGGCCGATGGATCGGCCTCGCCGACCACCTTCCCGCGGCGGATCACGGTGATCCGGTCGGAGACGGCCTTGACCTCGCGGAGCTTGTGGGTGATGAAGACGATCGAGGTGCCCTCGTCGCGCAGCTGGCGCATGATCGTCATCAGCTCGTCGGTCTCGTGCGGGGTGAGCACGGCGGTGGGCTCGTCCAGCACGAGCACCTCGGCGCGGCGGCTGAGGGCCTTGATGATCTCGACGCGCTGCTGGGCGCCGACGGGGAGGTCCTCGACCAGCGCGTCGGGGTCGAGGTCGAAGCCGAACCGGGCGGAGATCTCGCGCACGAGCTTGCGGGCGGCGGCGAGGTCCAGGAGGCCGCCGCGGGTGGGCTCGTTGCCCAGCACCATGTTCTCGGCGACGGTGAAGACGGGCACGAGCATGAAGTGCTGGTGGACCATGCCGATGCCGGCCGCCATCGCGTCGCCCGGGTCGGAGAAGCTGACGGGGCGATCGTCGAGGAGGATCTGGCCGCCGTCGGGGCGGTACAGCCCGTACAGCACGTTCATCAGGGTGGACTTGCCCGCGCCGTTCTCCCCCAGCAGGGAGTGGATCTCCCCCGGTTCGACGACCAGGTCGATCGCATCGTTGGCCACGAAGGACCCGAAGGTCTTCGTGATGCCGCGCAGTTCGAGCTTCACAGCACTCGCTTCCGTCGGTGCCGGCCGAGCTGCTCGGCCGTGCGGTGTGGGACATGGGACGCGGTCCCCGCCCTCGGGGCGGGGACCGCGCTCATGACGGGGCTCAGGCGCCCGCGGGCGAGGCCTCGGACTCGACGACGACCGTGCCGTCGATGATCTCCTGCGTGAGGGCGTCGATCTCCTCGCTGAGCTCGGCGGGGACATCATCCTCGAAGTCGTGGAAGGGTGCCAGGCCCACGCCGCCGTTCTCGAGGGTGCCGACGTACGGGGTCGCGTCGTACTCGCCGCTGGCCGCACCGGTGATGACGTCCTCGACGCCCACGGTCATCTCCTTCATGACGGAGGTGAGGATCGTGGACTGCGCCTCGGGGTCGGCGGAATTGGTCTCGTAGCCGTCGGCGTCGACCCAGATCACCTTGCGGTCCTCGCCCTCCTTGGCGGAGGCGAGGGTGCCGGCGCCGACGGGACCGGCGACCGGCATGACGATGTCGGCGCCCGCGTTGTAGAACTCGTCCGAGACGGCCTTGCCCTTGGACTGGTCCTCGAAGGTGCCGACGATGGAGCCCTGCTGGGACTCCTTGTTCCAGCCGAGCACCTCGACCTCGGTGCCGTGGGTCTCGTTGTAGTGGGCGACGCCGTCGGCGTAGCCGTCCATGAAGATGGTGACGGTGGGGATGTCCATGCCGCCGTAGGTGGCGACCTTGCCGGTCTCGGTCATGCCGGCGGCGAGGTAGCCGGCGAGGAACGCGGCCTGGGCGGTGTCGAACTCGAGGGGCTTGACGTTCTCGAGCTCGATCGGGTTGCCGTCGGCGTCCTGGGCGGTGGAGTCGACGATGGCGAAGTCGGTGCCCTCGTTGGCCTGGGCGGCGGTGCCGGTGGCGGGGGCGAGCAGGAAGCCGACCGTGATGATCAGGTCGCAGCCCTCGGTGACCATGTTGTTGATGTTCGGGGCGAAGTCGGAGTCGGTGGTGGACTCGGCGGTCTGCTTCTGGATGCCGAGGTTCTTCTCGGCGTTCAGCAGGCCGTTGTAGCTGGACTCGTTGAAGGACTTGTCGTCCCAGCCGCCGGAGTCCGAGACCATGCAGGCCTTGTAGTCGCTCGCGGCGCCGCCGCCGGCGTCGCTGCCGCCGCCGGCCGTCTCCTCCGGGGCGCTGCCGCAGGCGGCGAGGGTGAGAGCCCCGGCGCCGGCGAGGGCGAGGGCACGCGTGATGCTCTTCATGGGTGGTTCCTCCGGTGGGAGTGCGAGGGGCCGGGAGCGCCCCGAGGGTCCGGGCGACGTCGCTGTCGCGGTGCGATTGGACGATAGCCCTGCCGGACGCATGGTGAGCACGGGTTGAGCGTTCAGCCCCGAACCGTTATGAAATCGACGCGGAGGTGGCGCCGGGGTGAACTCCGGCGGCCTCCGGGGTCAGGCGATCTGCAGGTCCCGCTGCACGCACGCGGCGGCGAGCACGCTCGCCCCGATGCCGATCGCACGCTCGTCGATCATGAGGTCGCCCATGTGGAGGTCGTAGGTGCGCCCGCCGGGGGTGCGGGTGCCGAGGCGGGCGAGCGCCCCGGGCACCTTCTCGAGGTACCAGGCGAAGTCCTCGCCGCCGAGGGACTGGGCCGTGGGGTCGAGGTTCTCCCGCCCGAGCACCCCGCGCACCGCGGCGGCGAGCACCTCGACGCTCGCGGGGCTGTTGGAGACCGGCGGCACCCCGCGGTCGTGGGTGACCCGCGCCTCGACTCCCCAGGGGCGCACGAGATCGGCCAGGACCTCCTCGAGCAGCTGCTCGGCCCGGTCCCAGGCCTCGTGGTCCAGGCAGCGCAGGGTGCCCTCGAGGGTGCCGGCGCTGGGGATCGCGTTGAAGGCGGAGCCGGCGTGGATCGAGCCCCAGGTGAGGTTCACGCCGGAGCGCGGGTCCATGCGCCGCGTCAGCGCGGCCGGCAGCTGCGTCGCGATCGAGCCGAGCGCGTAGACGAGGTCCTGGGTGAGATGGGGGCGGGAGGTGTGTCCGCCCGCGCCGCGCACCTGGATCCGCACCGGATCGGTGGCCGAGGTGATCGGGCCGGACTTCAGGCCCACGTGGCCCACGTCGACGCCGGGGTCGCAGTGCAGGGCGAGGATCGAGTCGACGCCGTCCAGGACGTCCTGCCCGATCAGCTCGAGCGCGCCGCAGGGATGCATCTCCTCGGCGGGCTGGAACACCAGGCGCACGCCGCGGCGCAGCGCGCCCTCCTCGGCCACCCGCACCAGCGCGGTCGCCGCGCCGAGCACGGCGCTCATGTGCACGTCGTGGCCGCAGGCGTGGGAGACGCCCTCGACGACGGAGCGGTAGGGGACGGTGCTGAGCTCGGGGATCCCGAGCGCGTCCATGTCCGCCCGCAGCCCCATCAGCGGGAGCGACGGGTCTGCGCCGGGGATGTCGCAGATCAGGCCGGTGGCGGCCATGCGCTTCGGCGCGAGCCCGAGGGCGGTGAGCTGCTCGGCGATGAAGTCGGTGGTGGCGTGCTCCTGGTGGGAGAGCTCGGGGTGGCGGTGGAGGTGGCGGCGCACCTCGCGCAGGGCGTCGCCGCGCTCGGCGACGGTGCGGGCGATCCGCCCCTCCGGTCCGAGCATCGCCCGCTGCTGCGAGGTCCCGACCAGCGTCTGCTGCGACTGCTCCACGCGTCCGCTCCTGTCCTGTCCTGTCATCGACCGCACTGGCCGCCGTTCGCCTCCTGCGGCGATGCGGGTCCGGCGGTGCGGGTCAGCGCAGCCGGCCCAGCCCCTGCTCGTCAAGCCGGCCGACGAGCTGCTGGAGGGCCTGCGCCTTCTCGTCGGCGAGCACCAGCAGCGCGTCCTCGGTGTCGACGATGCTGACGCCCTCGAGCCCGACCAGGGCGATGTGGCGATCCGTGGAACCGTACACCGTGGCCCGGGAGGAGAGCGCATCGACGCTCGCGCTTCCCACCACGTGGACCTCGGTGCCGTCCTCGCCGCAGCGCACCTCGCCCTCGCGCTCGCGGAGCTGGCGGGCGAGCGCCGCGAAGTCGCCGACATCGTCCCAGTCGAACTCCGCCGGGACCACCGCGACCCGCCCCTGCGCGGCGAGCGGCTCGGCGAGGGCGTGGTCGATCGCGATCGCGGTCATCGTGGGCCAGACGCGCTCGAGCACCTCCTGCTCCTCGGCGCCGCCGTGCGCGGCCGCGATCTCGCGCGCGCCGGCGGCGAGGCCGGGGATCTGGACGGCGAGCTCGTCGAGCAGCACCGAGGCGCGCACCACGAACATGCCGGCGTTCCAGCGCAGTCCCGCGGCGACGAAGGCCTCGGCCCGCTCGCGGTCGGGCTTCTCGACGAAGCGCACGACGGGCTCGGCGCCGACGGCGCGCAGGCGTGCGGAGAGCGCGGGGTCCGCTCCCCCGTCGCCCACGGACTCGATGTAGCCGAAGCCGGTCGACGGCGAGGTGGGGGCGATGCCGAGGGTGACCAGGAGTCCGAGCTCGGCGGCGTCCCGCGCGGCGGTGACGGCGCGGGCGAAGGCGGCCTCGTCCTCGATGAGGTGGTCGGCGGCGAAGGAGCCGATCACGGCGTCCGGCGACTCGCGCTCCACGTGCGCGGCCGCGAGCGCGATCGCGGGCATGGAGTTGCGGGCCGAGGGCTCCGCGAGGACGCGCACGTCCCCGTCGAGCTGCTCGCGCACCGCTGCGGCGTGGGCGCGGCCGGTGACGACGATCGGGGGCCGGTCCGCGAGGGGCGCGAGGCGGTCGAGGGTGAGCTGGAGCAGGGAGCGGCCCTGCCCGGTGAGGTCCAGCAGGAACTTCGGGCGGTCGCGGCGTGAGAGCGGCCACAGTCTGGTGCCGGACCCTCCAGCGGGCACCACGGGGACGAAGGGGGCATCAGGCATGAGCCCAGCGTATCCAGCCTTCGACGGACCCCTCCGGTCCGTTCGCCGACGCGGCCGGGGCGGGCCTGCCCGCCTCCTGCCTGGTGCTACGCTGAACCTGCCCCTGTCGGGGGCGATGATGATGTCGCCGTGTCGCGAAACGGCCGCCCGAGGGCGCCGAGCGCTGCAACGGCCGCGGGGGCCTCGGTCCCCGGGGTCCCGCGCCGCGCGCCGCGGAGCACCGTCGAGCTCCCGGCGACATACCGACGCTTCTGGAGGAACTCCGTGGCTTCCGCCCAATCCGGGACGCTCTATCGCGGACGCGAGGGCATGTGGTCCTGGGTCGCCCACCGCATCTCAGGAATGGCGATCTTCCTGTTCCTGCTCGTGCACGTCCTGGACACCGCGCTCGTGCGCGTCTCGCCCGAGGCGTACAACGAGGTCATCGGCCACTACAAGACCGTCGTCTTCGGCCTCGGCGAGGTCGGCCTGGTCGGCGCCGTGCTCTTCCACGCGCTCAACGGCCTGCGCATCATCCTCGTGGACTTCTGGTCCAAGGGGACCGTGCACCAGCGCAAGCTCTTCTGGGGCGTCGTGATCGTGTGGGCCGTCCTGATGGCCGGCTTCCTCCCCCGCCACCTCATGCACATGTTCGGAGCGTGATCCCCATGTCGACCTCCACCACCTCGATCCCGGATCCCTCCACCCGCTACCGCCGCACCGGGCAGCGCGGCCTGAACGCCGAGATGCTCTCGTGGATGTTCATGCGCGGCTCCGGCGCGCTGCTGGTCATCCTCGTCTTCGGCCACCTCTTCGTGAACCTGTGGCTCGGCGACGGCGTCAAGGGCATCGACTTCGCCTTCGTCGGCGGCAAGTGGTCCTCCCCCTTCTGGCAGGTCTGGGACCTGCTGATGCTGTGGCTGGGCCTCATCCACGGCGGCAACGGCGTGCGCACGATCATCAACGACTACGCCCGCGGCGACCGCACCCGCATGGTCCTGAAGGCCCTGCTGTACTTCGCGGTCGTCGTCACGATCGTGCTGGGCACCCTGGTGATCTTCACCTTCGATCCCTGCCCCGTCGGCGCCGAGCCGAGCCTGCTGCCCTCCTTCTGCGAGGGCTGACGCCCCCGGGGCGGCCGGACCCCCGGCCGCCCCTCCCCTTCCTCACGCACTTCACGGTCTTCCCGGAACGGAGCAGTCACCCGACATGCAGACCCATAACTACGACGTGGTGATCGTCGGCGCCGGCGGCGCCGGGATGCGCGCGGCGCTGGAGTCCTCCAAGCGCGCCCGCACCGCGGTCGTCACCAAGCTCTATCCCACGCGCTCCCACACCGGCGCGGCGCAGGGCGGCATGTGCGCGGCCCTCGCCAACGTCGAGGAGGACAACTGGGAGTGGCACACCTACGACACCGTCAAGGGCGGCGACTACCTGGTGGACCAGGACGCCGCCGAGGTGATGGCCAAGGAGGCCATCGACGCGGTGCTCGACCTGGAGAAGATGGGCCTGCCCTTCAACCGCACCCCTGAGGGGCGCATCGACCAGCGCCGCTTCGGCGGGCACACCCGTGAGCACGGAGAGGCGCCCGTGCGCCGCGCCTGCTACGCCGCGGACCGCACCGGCCACATGATCCTGCAGACCCTCTACCAGAACTGCGTGAAGCAGCAGGTGGAGTTCTTCAACGAGTACTACGTGCTCGACGTGCTGATGACCGGCGACCCGCGCTCCGACGAGGGCGTGCGTGCCTCCGGCGTGGTCACCTACGAGCTCGCCACCGGCGAGATCCACGTCTTCCGCGCGAAGTCGGTCGTGTTCGCCTCCGGCGGCTTCGGCAAGATCTTCAAGACCACCTCGAACGCCCACACCCTCACCGGCGACGGCCCCGCGATGGCGTTCCGCCGCGGCATCCCGCTGGAGGACATGGAGTTCTTCCAGTTCCACCCGACGGGCCTGGCGGGCCTCGGCATCCTGCTGTCGGAGGCGGCGCGCGGCGAGGGCGGCATCCTGCGCAACAGCGAGATGGAGCGCTTCATGGAGCGCTACGCCCCGACGCTGAAGGACCTCGCCCCCCGTGACGTGGTCGCCCGCGCGATGGCCAACGAGGTGCGCGAGGGCCGCGGCGCCGGCCCGAACAAGGACTACGTCTACCTCGACCTCACCCACCTCGAGCCCGCGCACATCGACGCGAAGCTCCCGGACATCACCGAGTTCGCGCGCACCTACCTGGGCGTGGAGCCGTACACCGAGCCGGTGCCGGTCTTCCCGACCGCGCACTACGGCATGGGCGGCATCCCCACGAACATCCGTGGCGAGGTCCTCGCCAACGCGACCGACGTGATCCCCGGCCTGTACGCGGCCGGCGAGACCGCCTGCGTGTCCGTGCACGGCGGCAACCGCCTGGGCACCAACTCGCTGCTGGACATCAACGTGTTCGGGCGCCGCGCCGGCATCGCCGCCGCGGAGCACGCCGCGGAGGTCGACCTGCCCGAGCTGCCCGAGGGCGTCGAGACCCCCACCGTCGAGCTGCTCGAGCGCCTGCGCGACCGGCCCGCGACCGAGGACCGCATCGCGAACATCCGCACCGATCTGCAGGAGCTCATGGACGCCAACGTCCAGGTGTTCCGCACCGAGGAGACCTGCCGCACGGCGCTGGCCGGCATCAAGGACCTCAAGAAGCGCTACGAGACGGTCGCGATCCAGGACAAGGGCCGCCGCTACAACCTCGACCTGATGGAGGCCGTGGAGCTCGGCTTCCTGCTCGACCTGGCCGAGATCGTGGCGCTCGGCGCGCTGCACCGCAAGGAGTCCCGCGGCGGCCACTTCCGCGAGGACTTCGAGAAGCGCGACGACGTCAACTACCTCGAGCACACCATGGCCTACCGCACCCTGCCGGGTGAGGAGGGCGTCGAGGGCACCCCGATCCGTCTGGGCACCAAGCCCGTCGTGATCACCCGCTACGAGCCGAAGGAGCGCACGTTCTGATGACTGCCGTCGCCGAGAAGCCCCAGGCCGATGCCGGGGAGATCCCCTCGTTCGAGGTGACGCTGCGCATCGCACGCTTCACCCCGGAGGACGACAAGGGAGTCCACTGGGAGGACTTCACCGTCACGATGCACGGCACCGACCGTGTGCTCGACGCCCTGCACGAGATCAAGTGGCACGTGGACGGCTCGCTGACCTTCCGCCGCTCCTGCGCCCACGGCGTCTGCGGCTCGGACGCGATGCGGATCAACGGCCGCAACCGTCTGGCCTGCAAGACCCTGCTCAAGGACCTCGACATCTCGAAGCCCATCACGGTCGAGCCGATCAAGGGCCTGCCGGTGGAGAAGGACCTCATCGTGGACATGGAGCCGTTCTTCGACTCCTACAAGGAGGTCATGCCGTTCCTGGTCGCGGGCGGTCAGGAGCCCAGCCGCGAGCGGCTGCAGTCCGCGGAGCAGCGCGAGCGCTTCGACGACACCACCAAGTGCATCCTCTGCGCCGCGTGCACCTCGTCCTGCCCCGTGTTCTGGACCGACGGGCAGTACTTCGGCCCGGCCGCGATCGTGAACGCGCACCGCTTCATCTTCGACTCGCGCGACGACGCGGGCGAGCAGCGCCTGGAGATCCTGAACTCCAAGGAGGGCGTGTGGCGCTGCCGCACCACCTTCAACTGCACCGAGGCGTGCCCGCGCGGCATCCAGGTGACCAAGGCGATCGCCGAGGTGAAGCAGGCCGTGATACGCGGCCGCGTCTGATCCCGCGCTCAGCACGACGACAGGGGCTCCTCCGCCGCGGCGGAGGAGCCCCTGTCGTCATCGGGGCGGTCAGCCGCGGGCGGCGAGCACCTCGCGCAGGCGCGTCGCGAAAGCGGCGGGGTCGCCCGGATGGGACGGGTCGCCGACGGCGAAGCCGCCGTGGTCGCCCGGGAAGACGAGCGGCTCGGTGCCGAGCGCCTCGGCGAGGGCGCGCGTGGTGCGGGCGGTGATCGCCTCCCCCGTCTGCTCCCCCACGGCGAGGACCAGACGGTCCCCCGCGGCGCGCAGCGCCTCGAGGTCCGGCTGGTAGGAGGTCACGGGCGCGCTCGTCCCGGACAGCAGCGGATCCTCCCGCGTGCCGTCGTCCTGGTCGGGCAGGCCGAACTGGGCGGGACCGGGCAGGGGCCGGGCGAGGAACTCCTCGGTGAACTCGCCCTGCCACATGCTCATGGCGAGGAAGGCGGCGAGCCCCGCGCCCCAGCCGCGCTCCTGATAGGCGCGGCCGACGGCGTCGTTCGCGCGCTCGGCGAGCTCCGCGTCGGGCAGCACGCCCATGACGGGCGGCTCATGGGCGACGACCCGGCTGACGTCCTCGGGATGCGCCGCGAGCAGGGCGAGCGCGGCGACGGCGCCGCCGCTGCTGGCGAACATCTGCACCGGCGCGCCGAGATCGGTGACCAGGGCGTGGAGGTCCTCCGCCTGCAGGGACGGGTCGTTCAGGGCGCTGCCGTCGCTGCGGGTGCTCCGGCCGAGTCCGCGCGGGTCGTACGCGACGACGGTGCGGTGCGGGAGCTCGGCGATCAGCTCGGCGAAGCCGTCGGCGGTCATGGGCTGGCCGATGACCAGCAGCACCTCCCTGCCGTCGGCCGGGGGCAGCGGACCGTGCACGTCGTGGACGATCTCGGCGTCGGGCAGGGACAGGGTGCGGGTCTCCATGGGCACAGCGTAGGACCGTGCCCGGACGTGGTGAAGGGCGCTCGACGACGGAGTCGGTCCGTCGAGGCCGCGCCGACGGCGCCCGGCGCGGGCTCAGGAGTAGGTGACCACCAGCGGCGCGTGGTCGGACCAGCGGGTGTCGTAGCTGGGGGCGCGATCGACCTGCGCCGCCGTCGCCTTCTCGCCGAGCGCCGGGGTGGTCAGCTGGTAGTCGATGCGCCAGCCGGAGTCGTTGTCGAAGGCCTTTCCCCGCTGGGACCACCAGGTGTACGGGCCGGGCACATCGCCGGCGAGACGGCGCTGGACGTCCACCCAGTCGCCCTCGACCAGCAGGCGGTCGAGATATGCGCGCTCCTCGGGCAGGAAGCCGGCTGACTTCAGGTTGCCCTTCCAGTTCTTGATGTCATTGTTGGCGTGGGCGATGTTGAGGTCGCCGGTGAGGACCACGTGACGGCCGTCGGCGCGCAGCGCGTCCAGGCGCTCCATCGCCACGTCGAGGAAGGCGTACTTGTCGATCATGGTCTGCGGCTTCTCGGTGTTGCCGGAGTGCATGTAGCAGGAGATGACCGTGAGGTCGGCCCCGTCGGCCAGCGGGTCCTCGAGGTCGGCCTCGAGCCAACGACCGGTGTGGGTGGGCTCGGTCAGCCCCGGCAGTCCGCGACGCACGCCCTCGAGGTCGATCCGCTCCAGGGAGGTGCGGGCGGCGATCGCGACGCCGTTGCGGCCCTTCAGCTCGGAGGCCTCGCCGACGATGGTCCAGCCCTCCCCCACCAGCTCGGCGAGAAGCTCCTCGGGCGCCCGCACCTCCTGCAGGGTGATGACGTCGGCCGCGGTGGTCGCGAGCCAGTCGGCCATGCCCTTGCGGGCCGCGGCCCGCAGGCCGTTGACGTTGACGGTGGCGAGGGTGAAAGTCATGCCCACCAGTATGTCAGCGGGGCCCGACGGCCGCGACGCGTGCCGCGGGGCGGGCGTCTCTGCCCGCCCCGCCGGGGTCTCAGGCCTCGATGCCGGCCGCGTGCTCGGCCGCCTCGACGACGTTGTTGACCAGCAGCGCGCGGGTCATGGGGCCGACGCCGCCGGGGTTGGGGCTGATCCACGAGGCGACCTCGGCGACGGCCGGGTCCACGTCGCCCACGAGCTTCGCCTTCCCGCCCTCGGGGTCCTCCTGGCGGGAGACGCCGACGTCGAGCACGATCGCGCCGGGCTTGACGTCCTCGGGCCGGACCAGGTGGGCGACGCCCGCGGCGGCGACGATCACGTCGGCGCGGCGCAGGTGCGCGGGGAGGTCCGTCGTGCCGGTGTGGGTGAGGGTGACGGTCGCGTTGATGGCGCGGCGGGTCATCAGCGCGCCGATCGAGCGGCCGACGGTGACGCCGCGGCCGATCACGACCACGTCCTTGCCCTTGAGGTCGAGGTCGTGCCGCATGAGCAGCTCGATCACGGCCCGGGGCGTGCAGGGCAGCGGGGTATGGATCGGCGAGTAGGCGTTCAGGACCAGGCGGCCGAGGTTCGTGGGGTGGAGGCCGTCGGCGTCCTTGGCGGGGTCGATCCGCTCGAGGATCGCGTCGGTGTCGATGTGCTTCGGCAGCGGCAGCTGGACGATGTAGCCGGTGCAGGCGGGGTCGGCGTTGAGCTCGTCGACGACCGCCTCGACCTCCTCCTGGGTGGCGTCGGCCGGGAGGTGCTTCTGGATCGAGTTCAGGCCGATCTGCTCGCTGTCGCGGTGCTTGCCGCGCACATAGGCGGCGCTGCCCGGGTCGTCGCCGACCAGCACGGTCGCGAGCCCGGGACGCGGGTGACCGGCGTCGACCAGGCGGGTGACGCGTTCGGCGAGCTCCTGCTTGATCGCCTTCGCGGTGGCCTTGCCGTCGAGGATCTGGGCGGTCATGACGCTCTCCTTCGATGAGGGGTCTCGGTGAGGTGGTCGGCGGGGTGGGCCCGGGAGGTCCGGCCGAGGGACCGGTGCCCCGGTCGAGCGCGGTCCCGCCCCGGGCGCCGGCGGGCCGATGCGGGACGGGCGGGGTCCGGACACCGCGGCCTCCGGACCCCGCCCGCGGGGATCAGTACTGCTGCAGCTCGGGGTAGAGCGGCTTGGACTCGGCGAGCTTCGCGGTGCGGGCCCTGAGGGACTCGACGTCGGCCCCGCCGGTCAGCGCCAGCGCGATCACGTCGGCGACCTCGGTGAACTCCGCCGCGCCGAAGCCGCGGGTGGCGAGCGCCGGGGTGCCGATGCGCAGGCCCGAGGTGACCCGCGGCGGGCGCGGGTCGTTGGGGACCGCGTTGCGGTTCACGGTGATGCCGGCCTCGTGCAGGCGGTCCTCCGCCTGCTGGCCGTCCAGTTCGGAGTCGACGAGGTCCACGAGCACCAGGTGCACGTCGGTGCCGCCGGAGATGACCTTGACGCCGGCGGCCTTCGTGTCCTCCTGCTGGAGGCGGTCGGCGAGGATCTGCGCGCCCTCGAGGGTACGGGCCTGGCGGTCCTTGAAGTCCTCCGACGCGGCGATCTTCAGCGCCACGGCCTTCGCGGCGACGACGTGCATGAGCGGGCCGCCCTGCTGGCCGGGGAACACGGCCGAGTCGATCTTCTTCGCCCACTTCTCCTTGCACAGGATCATGCCGGAGCGGGGGCCGCCGATGGTCTTGTGGATGGTGGTGGAGACGACGTCCGCGTAGGGGACCGGGCTGGGGTGCAGGCCCGCGGCGACCAGACCCGCGAAGTGCGCCATGTCGACCCACAGCGCGGCGCCGACCTCGTCGGCGATCTCGCGGAAGCGGGGGAAGTCGAGCTGGCGGGTGTAGGCGGACCAGCCGGCGACGATGACCTTGGGCTGCTCGGCGATCGCGAGCTCGCGCACCTTGTCCATGTCGATCAGGCCGGTGCCCGGCTCGGTCTCGTACGCGACGATGTCGTAGAGACGGCCGGAGAAGTTGATCTTCATGCCGTGGGTGAGGTGGCCGCCGTGGGCGAGGGAAAGGCCCATGAGCTTGTCGCCCGGGCGGGCGAGGGCGTGCATCACCGCGGCGTTCGCGGTCGCGCCCGAGTGCGGCTGGACGTTCGCGTGCTCGGCGCCGAACAGGGCCTTCGCGCGGTCGATCGCGATCTGCTCCGCGACGTCGACCTCCTCGCAGCCTCCGTAGTAGCGCTTGCCGGGGTAGCCCTCGGCGTACTTGTTGGTGAGGACCGAGCCCTGCACCTGCAGGACCGAGCGGGGGACGAAGTTCTCCGAGGCGATCATCTCGAGCGTGCCCTGCTGACGGGCCAGCTCGCGGTCGAGCACCTGGGCGATCTCGGGATCGATGTCGGCGACAGACTTGTCGAGGACGTTCACGGGGCCTCCTGTGACGGGGTGAGGGGGCGGCGAGCAGCCGTCACGCCATCCTAGGCCGGGAGCGTCGGCGAGGGCCCTCGCATCCAGGGATCGGCGCCCGTCCGCGGGAACGGGCGCCGACGGGTGTCGTGCGAGCTCAGAGGTCGACGCCGAGCCGCACGGGTTCGGGCTCGAGGCGGATCCCGAAGCGGTCCTCCACCCGGTCCTGGACGTCGCGGGCGAGGGCGACGAGGTCCTCGCTGGAGGCGCCGCCGCGGTTGGTCAGCGCGAGGGAGTGCTTGGTGGAGACCGAGGCCCGCTCCCCCACCGCATGGCCGCGCTCGATCCCGGAGTGGCTGATGAGCCAGGCGGCGCTGGTCTTGACCCTGCCCTCGCCCGCGTCGTAGCGCGGCGCCTGCTCGGGCAGAGCCGCCGCCTCGTCCGCGGAGAGGATCGGGTTGGTGAAGAAGGAGCCGGCGCTCCAGGTGTCGTGATCGGCGGCGTCCAGGACCATGCCCTTGCTGCCGCGCACGCGCAGCACCGCCTCGCGCACCTGGCTCATCGGCACCCGGTCCCCCACCTCGACGCCGAGCTCCGCGGCGAGCTGTGCGTAGCGGATCGGGGCGGAGAGGGAGCCGATGGTGTGCTGGAAGGTCACCGACAGCACCACGTAGCGGCCGGTCGCCGAGGGGACGGGTCCGCTGTACCGGGTGCGCTTGAAGACGCTGTCGCGATAGGCGAAGCCGCAGTCGGCGGCGAAGAAGGTGCGCACCGCTCCCTTCTCGCGGTCCCAGGTGCGCACGCGGGAGATCGTCGAGGCGACCTCCTGGCCGTAGGCGCCGACGTTCTGGATCGGGGTCGCGCCGACGGTGCCGGGGATGCCGGAGAGCGCCTCGATGCCGACCATCTCGCGGGCGATCGCGTAGCGCACGGCCCGGTCCCAGTTCACGCCCGCGAAGTACTCGACGATCGCCCCGCCGCAGGTGGGATCCAGCGGGGTGAGCTCGGCCGGGTCCACGGGGATCCCGTCGGGCTCGCCGGAGGCGCCGACCTCGCAGGTCGCGTCCAGCAGCGGCGGGTCCTCGGGGTCGCGGAGCAGCACGACGGTGCCCTCGAAGGGCTCGTCGGAGGCGACGAGGTTCGAGCCGCCGCCGAGGACGAGCAGCGGTTCCCCCGCCTCGTCCGCGGCGGAGACCGCGGCGATCACCTCGTCGGCCGTGCGGGCCTCGACGAGGTTCCGGATCTCCCCGCCGATGCGGAGGGTGGTCAGGTCGGCGAGCCTCATGCCGCTCCTGCCGCGTCGGCCTCGGCGTCCTGCGTGCGGCGCGGCAGCGCGAGGGTCGCGCGGGCCCGCCCCAGCACCTTCTCCCCGTCGACGACGGCGGCGAGGTCGACGCGTGCGGTGCCCGCGGACTCGTCGATCGCGCCGACGGTCGCGACGACCTCGAGCGCGACCTCGCCGGTGGCGGGCACGGGCACCATGCCGGTGAAGCGGGTGGAGTAGGCGGTGACCAGGGTCGGGTCGCCGACGGCCTCGAGCAGGCCGGTGATGGCCGTGCCCATGGTGAGCATGCCGTGGGCGATGACGCCGGGCAGCCCGGCCTGCTCGGCGACGGCGTCGTTGTAGTGGATCGGGTTGAAGTCGCCGGAGGCGCCGGCGTAGCGGACCAGCGCGTCGCGGTCGAGGGTGTGGACGGTGCGGGAGAGCTCGTCGCCGACGGACAGGGCGGCGAGGTCGAGCGGGCGGGCGTCGGGGGTGGGGCTGGTGGTCATCGGTGCTCCTGGTGTGGCATCTGCGGCGGGGCCGCGAGGGGCGAGGGAGACGGCGCCGGGGCGCCGCGGGGCGAGGCGGCGGGCTCAGTCCCCGCGCACGACGAGCATGCTGCGCACGGCGGCGACCTCGGCGCCGTCCTCGTCGGCGAGGTCGACGCGGGTAGTGACCATGGCGTGCCCTCCGGCGGCGCGGACCGACTCGACGGTGAGGGTCGGCACGAGGCGGTCGCCGGCGACGACGGGACGGTGCAGGGTGAAGGACTCCTCGCCGTGGACCACGCGGGAGAAGTCGATGCCGGCGGCGGGGTCCTCGACGTACAGCGCCTCGGTGGCCTGGGCGAGGGAGACGAGGAACGTGGGCGGCGCCACGACGTCGGCGTGCCCGGCGGCGCGGGCGGCCTCGGGATCGGTGTGCAGCGGGGAGCGGGCGCCGGTGGCTCGGGCGAACTCGACGATCTTCGCGGCCGAGACGGTGTGCACGGGGCCCGCCGGGTAGGTGCGGCCGGCGAAGGCGGGATCGGGGCTGGTGGTCACTGTGTCTCCCGAGGTCGGGTCGGCGCGGGGGCCGACGGATGCGGTCCCCCCGATCATCTCACCGCCCCCGCTCCCCTGCGGTGCGGCCCGCGCGAGGCACGGGGGCCGGACATGACGAAGGCCACCCGGCGGTGCCGGGTGGCCTTCGTGGATGCTGCGGCGGGACCGCTCAGCGGGTCTCGCGGTGCGCCGTCTGCTTGCCGCAGGTCGGGCAGAACTTCGAGAGCTCCAGCCGATCCGGGGTGTTGCGACGGTTCTTCTTGGTGATGTAGTTGCGCGCCTTGCAGTCGACACACGCCATGGTGATCTTGGGACGCACGTCAGAGCTCTTGCTCGCCACGGTTCGCCTCTTTCGTCCGGGTGACGCACCCGGCGGTGCGCCTCGTGGGTCCCCGTGCTCGGGGGATGTGGAATCTGCACTCCGGTGGGGACCGGTGTGGTACCGAGGGCGGGGATCGAACCCGCGACCTCACGATTATGAGTCGTGCGCTCTAACCGTCTGAGCTACCCCGGCGTGACCGATGAAACGGCCCGATCTCGAATGAGACCGGGCCGTCGCATCCATCAGAGCCCTGAAAGGGAATCGAACCCTTGACCTTCTCCTTACCATGGAGACGCTCTGCCGACTGAGCTATCAGGGCAACCCGGTGAACCTTACCCGCCTCATTGCCTGGAGGCAATTCGAGGGGCGGTCCCCGTGCTTCGGATCACAGGGATCCTCCGCGTGGCAGATGAGGGATTCGAACCCCCGTAGGCAATGCCAGCTGATTTACAGTCAGCTCCCTTTGGCCGCTCGGGTAATCTGCCGCGACCCTCTCCCGCCACCCGCCGGACTCTCGTCCCGCGGCCGCCGGAAGCGGACTCGAAACAGCATAGCGGGGTCCCGGCCGCGGCGCGAACCCAGAAGGGGCTCTCGGGGCATGAGAGGCGTCACAGCCGTCCCGCCGCTGGTCGCAGCCCCTCTGCGGCGGCCCCTCGGAGACCGGGGAGCGCTCCCGGACCCGGCATGGGACGATCACTGGACAGACCCGCCCGTTCGACGTGGTGGCGGCCCTCGCGGGCCGCCCGGAGGAGGACCCGATGGCCGATTCATCGTTCGACATCGTCAGCAAGCTCGACCGCCAGGAGGTCGACAACGCCGTGAACCAGGCCGTGAAGGAGGTCGGCCAGCGCTACGACTTCCGGAACACCGGCGCCTCGATCACCCTCGGCGGCGACGAGATCGTGATGACCGCCAACGCCGAGGAGCGCGTGCTCGCGGTGCTGGACGTGCTGCAGTCCAAGCTGATCCGCCGCGGGATCTCGCTCAAGGCCCTCGACGTGGGCGAGCCCAAGCAGTCCGGCAAGGAGGTGCGCCTGGCGGCCTCGCTCAAGGAGGGCATCTCCACCGAGGACGCGAAGAAGATCTCGAAGATCATCCGGGACGAGGGCCCCAAGAGCATCAAGGCACGGATCGAGGGCGACGAGCTGCGCGTCTCCTCCAAGAGCCGCGACGACCTGCAGTCCGTGATCGCGCTGCTGAAGGGCAAGGACCTCGAGGTCGCCCTCCAGTTCGTGAACTACCGCTGACGTCGACTGCCGCTGACGTCCGGTCCCCCGACAGCCGCTGAGCCCGGCCTCGCCGCACCCCCGCTCCCGCGCCGTCGGGACGGGGGTGCGGCGAGGCCAGGCACTGGCGGTTCCTCCCTCCCCCGCACCGCGCTGGATATGTTCGGATCTCCGCGCGCGGAGGCTGCGCGGCGCGGATCCGTCGAGGGAACGGGTGCGATGACCAGCGGCACGATCCTGGTGATCGGGGCGACCGGAGGGGTCGGTCGCCACGTGGTGAGGTGCGCGGTCGAGGCAGGACTGCACCCGCGGGCCCTCGTGCGCAGCACGGAGCGGGCCGCCCGGCTGCTCCCCGTGGAGACGGAGCTCCTCGCCGGCGAGGCGACGATGCCCGTGGACATGGCGCGCGCCCTCGAGGGAGCCGACGGAGTGATCCTCGCCCACGGCTCGCACGGCGCGCCGGGCGAGGCGGAGGCCGTGGACTACGGGATCGTCCGCGTGCTCGTCGAGTGCCTCCTCGCCTCCGGGCACCCGGTGCGGGTGACCCTCATGTCGGCGCTCGGAGTGACGGTGCACGATTCGCAGCACGACCGCGTCACGGGCCTGGCCACGTGGAAGCATCGCGCGGAGCGCCTGCTGCGCGTCAGCGGTCTGCCGTGCACGATCGTGCGCCCGGGCTGGTTCGACGACGAGGCGCAGGACGAGCACCGGCTGGTCGCCCGCCAGGGCGATGGTCGGCGCGGCGGCTCCCCGGCCGACGGGGGCGATCTCCCGCGAGCAGCTCGCCCGGGTGCTGCTCGCGGCGCACACCACGGCCGACGCGACCGGGCTGACCCTCGAGGTGGTCGCCGAGCGCGGCCCGGAGCAGTCGCAGCTGGACTCGCTCTTCGCAGGGCTCCGCGCCGACGTCCCCGGGGAGGTGGACGGAGCCCTCGACCCGGACACGCTGCCGCTCGGCGCCGAGCCGGACCGGGTGCTCGAGGATCTGCGTCGCGTCGCGGCCGCGGCGGACGCGCGCGAGGCCGGCGCGGTCACGGCCTGAGTCGCAAACCCGGAGACGGCGGCGCGACCGCCGAGCAGCGAACACCGCGCACCGCGCACCGAGACCGAGGACCGAGGACCGAGGACCGAGGACCGAGGACCGAGGAGCAGGGTCCCGATCGGCGCGTTCCCGGGCATCACGAAGGCCCCGCCCCCACCACGACGGGGGACGAGGCCTGCGCGACGAAGAACCGCTCAGCTCACTGCTGGTTCGAGGTGGTGTCCTGCTCCTCGGCGTGGTTCGTCAGCTCATCACCCTTGGCCGTGAACGCCTCGACCAGGCTGTTCACCGGACCGTTCACGAACGAGTTCCACGCCTCGACATACGCGTCGTAGTCCGGACCGACCCACTCCACCGACGTCACCAGACGCGTCACCTCGTCGACCTTCTCGACAACCTGCTCGCCCGCCTTGAGGACCTCCTGAGCGACCTCGCGCCCCTCCTCCGGATTCATACCCTTGAAAGCCATCACAAACCCCTTTCGCCCCGAACCCGGAGCAGATCACTGCTGAAGAAAGAAAAACCTAGAAGCCGAGAGAACCCAGCAGATCAGGAAGAAGCCTCACGCTGCTGCTGAGCGTTCTTCTTCGCACGCTCAGCGAACTCGCCCAGCTGCGTCACGACATCCTGGACCAGACCGCCCAGAGTCCCCTCGAACTCCGACACGTACTTGTCGCGGTCCTCACCGGTCCAGTCGAAATCCGTCACACGACCCTGCACCGTCGTGTAGATGGTGTTGACATCCTCGCCGGACGTCTCCGCCGTGGTGCCCATCTGCTCCACAGCCTCAGGGTTCATACCCTTCTTCATGGTGTCCTCCACATCGTCGAAAGAATCAGATCCCCACCCACCGAACCGGACCTCCGCGACCCCCAAGGCCACTTCCTCGATCCCTGTCCCCCAGGTGATGACACCACCCTAGAACCACCCACCACACCTTGGCGATGGGGACAACTCCCCATCCCCCTCCCCATCCGCCCGGACCCGCATCCTTGCAGGTCAGCGTCGAACTGCGGTCGGATCGGGCTGTGGACAGCTCCGGCAGCTCCCCTGCTGCGCCGCTGGATCACCTCGTACGGGACGCCGGGAGCCGGCCCCGTCGACCCCGTCGTCACCGGCGCCCGGGGCGCGGTCGCCGCACGACCCCACGCGCTGGACACCGGGGACCGATCGGCGCACGGGCCCACACCCCGGGCGCCGGGGCCCGACCGTCGCGTTCCCGGGCATCACGAAGGCCCCGCCCCCACCACGACGGGGGACGAGGCCTGCGCGACGAAGAACCGCTCAGCTCACTGCTGGTTCGAGGTGGTGTCCTGCTCCTCGGCGTGGTTCGTCAGCTCATCACCCTTGGCCGTGAACGCCTCGACCAGGCTGTTCACCGGACCGTTCACGAACGAGTTCCACGCCTCGACATACGCGTCGTAGTCCGGACCGACCCACTCCACCGACGTCACCAGACGCGTCACCTCGTCGATCTTCTCGACAACCTGCTCGCCCGCCTTGAGGACCTCCTGAGCGACCTCGCGCCCCTCCTCCGGATTCATACCCTTGAAAGCCATCACAAACCCCTTTCGCCCCGAACCCGGAGCAGATCACTGCTGAAGAAAGAAAAACCTAGAAGCCGAGAGAACCCAGCAGATCAGGAAGAAGCCTCACGCTGCTGCTGAGCGTTCTTCTTCGCACGCTCAGCGAACTCGCCCAGCTGCGTCACGACATCCTGGACCAGACCGCCCAGAGTCCCCTCGAACTCCGACACGTACTTGTCGCGGTCCTCACCGGTCCAGTCGAAATCCGTCACACGACCCTGCACCGTCGTGTAGATGGTGTTGACATCCTCGCCGGACGTCTCCGCCGTGGTGCCCATCTGCTCCACAGCCTCAGGGTTCATACCCTTCTTCATGGTGTCCTCCACATCGTCGAAAGAATCAGATCCCCACCCACCGAACCGGACCTCCGCGACCCCCAAGGCCACTTCCTCGATCCCTGTCCCCCAGGTGATGACACCACCCTAGAACCACCCACCACACCT
>NZ_SNXV01000007.1:161716-189443 GCF_004362645.1 Brachybacterium sp. AG952
CCACCCACCGAACCGGACCTCCGCGACCCCCAAGGCCACTTCCTCGATCCCTGTCCCCCAGGTGATGACACCACCCTAGAACCACCCACCACACCTCGGCGATGGGGACAACTCCCCAGGCAGAGGTCCCCGTGCACCGCTCCCCACGCGACGCGTGGCACCTCGCCGGGCCGTCGCCTCGCCGTCGCGTCCCGAGGACCTCGACAGGGTCGACCGGACGGCCTCGCCCCGGACGGCCGGAGGGCGCCGGCCACGATGGCCGGCGCCCTCCGGGGACGATGCGGTGGCGGGGGTCAGTCCAGGGTCAGCTGCAGGGAGTCCTGGATGGCGCGGACGGTCTCGATCTCCTCGTCGGCGCTCTCCGCTCCGCAGCTGCCCACGATCTCGAGCACATCGGCGGCCACGCCCCCGCGGTCGATCACGGCGTAGCGCGCGGCCTGCACCACGGTCGGGCGGCCGGGCTGGGTGTAGCCGTACTCGCTCGCGATCCAGGTGGTGCCCTCGATCTCGATCTCCCCGGTGCCGAGCTCCTCGAGCTCGGGCAGGGAGGCCTTGCGCTGCTCGAGGCCGGCGCGCGCCGCCTCGAGGGTGAACTCCGGTCCGAAGCGCTGCACGGTCACGACCACGTTCGCGCGGAAGCGCCCGTCGACGCGGGGCTGGGCGACGGCGAGCTGCACTCCCGGAACCGTGAGCGGCTCCCAGTCCTCCGGCACCTCGACCCGGACCCGAGGAGGCGCAGGGAAATCGGCGCTCGGATACTCGATGCTCTTCACGGTGCTGTGCTCCATTCGTCCCCCTGGCACTCTCGGCGACAAAGATACCAGGCAGGGGAGAGGCCCGAGCGGTGCTCCGCCCGGGCCTCTCCCCACCCCTGTCGCCGTCCGTGACGGCGCGGTCCTGCACCGCCTCAGCTGGAGGTGGCCTCCTGCTCGGCGGCGTTGCGGTCGGCGGTGTCGCCGAGCTCGTTGACCGCGTTCATGATCTGCTGCAGCGCAGGGACCATCTCCCCGGACCACTGGCCGCGGAAGCGATCCGCGTCGGGGCCGGTCCAGTCCACGTCCTCCAGGCCCCGGGTGAGCTCCTGCTTGATCCGCGTGATCTCCTCGGCCGCATCGCGCAGCTGGCCGGACATCCGCTTGACCTCGTCGACGTTCATACCCTTCGTGGCGTTCACGATGCGGGTTCCCCTTCCTGTTCACCGGCTCCTGCGCCCCCTGCGGTGCACCGGGCCTCTTGCGTGTTCGACAGCCCTCACTGTAGGGCGATCCGCCGGAGGCGACCATGGGGAGGAGTCCCCATGGGGACGGAGCACCCCTCCGGACGCGTCGCGGGGGCCTCAGGGGCGGGCTCGACGCCCCTCCCCGTCGGCCCCCGCGAGCGGCCCTCAGCCCGACGTGATCTGCGCGACCTGCAGCTTCATCGCCCGACCGCTGTAGACGAGGAAGCCGCGGCCGGCCGGGAAGTCGGCCCGACGGATCCTCCCCAGTCCGGTGCCGAGCAGCGAGTCGCCGTCCATGTCGCTGGGCTGGAGCAGCAGCCCGCGCCGTCCGGCCTTGAACGGCTGGGCGAGGACGTAGGCCTGGGACCACGAGGCGGACTCGTTCTCGCCCACCACGAACTGGCCCTCGCGGGTGCTGGCGCGGATGAGCTTGTCGAGGTCGTTCTCCACGCCGGTGCCGGTGAAGTCGGCGACCCCGTCGATGAACAGGGCCAGGCGCCCCTCCCCCACCGAGCCGGACTCGATCGTCTGGCGGAGCTGGCCGGCGAGCTCGCGCACGGTGTCCGGGTCGGAGGCCTCCACGTCCCAGACCGGCAGCCCGGTCAGCGGGGTGCGGCGGGAGGAGAAGCGGACCAGGCGCATGGGGTTCTCCATCGCCTTGAGGCCGGTGGCGATGGTGAGCATCGCGGTGGTGCGACCCGATCCCATGGGGCCGGTGACCATGAAGGCGCCGCGCGGCTCGTAGGTGATCTCGGCGAGGGTCTCGTCGGCCAGGCCAAGGACGGGCCGGCCGCCGACGACGGAGCGGAGCGTCGAGAGCTCGACCCGCTCGGGCAGGCGCTCGATGGTGGGCGCCTCGGGCACGCCGGCGCGCCGCATCGCCTGGGCGAGCTTGGCGACCTCGCGGGACTGGATCGCGACGTTCGAGTCGCCGCCGTGCACCGCGATCTGCACCTCGTGGCCGTCGAGGATGGAGCGTCCCGGGGGCGAGGTGCCGTCCAGGACGTCCTTGGGCTCGCCGAAGGCCGAGTAGTCGTCGGCGCTGGCCATGCGGTGGATGAGGCGGCGCTGGATCGAGGAGCCGAGCGAGGTGGGGATCGCATTGGGGCGGTCGCCGGTGACGATGACGTGCACGCCCACCTGGCGGCCGTCGGTCGCGATCTGCACGAAGGTGGTGAACCACTTCGAGAGGTTCGAGAAGTCGTAGGCCTCGCGGAAGGCGGCCATGCCGTCGACCAGCAGCAGCACGCGCGGGGTGTCGGACTTCCCGGTCAGCTCCCGGTACTCGGCCACGGACCCGGCGCGATGCTTCGCGAACTCGCGGGCGCGGTCGTCGATCAGCTCCCGCAGGGTGCGCAGCAGGCGGATCACGCGCTCCTCGTCGTCGCCCGCGATGATCGAGCCGACGTGCGGGAGGTCCTCGAGCATGGTCAGGCCCGAGGCGCCGAAGTCGAGCCCGTACACGTGGACGGGGCCGCCGCGCACCGTCGAGGCGGCGGAGATCGCGATGGTGCGCAGCGTGGTCGACTTGCCGGAGCCGCCGGTGCCGTAGATCGCCATGTTGCCGTCGCGATCGGGATAGTAGGAGACGGTCGGCTGGGACTGCTCCTCGGGCACGTCCATCACCCCCAGCAGCAGCTCCTCGTCGGTGCGGCGCGTGGGCAGGCGCGAGAGGTCGTAGGCGTCGGCCAGCTCGGACAGCCACGGCTTGCGGGGTGCGGGCACGCCGGCGCGCTCGGCGGCGGCCTTCACCGTCGCGACGACGCGGGAGATGTCGTTGGGGCCGGGGTCCTTGACCTCCTTGGTCGGCGGGGAGGGGATGTCCCACTGCTCGCCGGTGCCGAAGTCCTTCTCGACGATGTCGATGCGTGCCCGCTCGGGCTCGTGGGTGGTCCACCCTCCCGCGTAGCCGGTCTGGAAGGTCGCGATGCGGCCGGGGCCGGTCTTCGCCGCGGCGCGGCCCGGGATGCCGGGGTCGAAGTGGGCGGCCATCTTGTCGCCGAGGATGTCCTTGGAGTCGGCCTCGTCGGCCATGCGCAGCGCGATGCGGAGGTTCGTGTTGGCGCGCAGGTTGTCCTTGATGACGCCGGCGGGCCGCTGCGTCGCGAGGATCAGGTGCAGGCCCAGGGAGCGGCCTCGTGCGGCGACGTCCACGACGCCGTCGACGAACTCGGGGATCTCCTTCGCCAGCGCCGCGAACTCGTCGACGATGATGATCAGGCTGGGCGGGGCCTCGGGGTCGCCGGTCCGCTCGAGGGAGACGAGGTCCTTGGCCTTCTTCCGGTTCAGCAGGTGCTCGCGATGGTGCAGCTCCGCCCGCAGCGAGGTGAGCGCGCGTCGCACCAGGTGCTGGGAGAGATCGGTGACCAGGCCCACGGTGTGCGGCAGGTCGACGGCATCGGCGAAGGCGGCGCCGCCCTTGTAGTCCACGAACAGGAAGGTGACCCGGTCGGGGCTGTGCGCGGTGGCCATGCCCATCACCCAGGCCTGCAGGAACTCGGACTTGCCGGCGCCGGTGGTGCCGCCGACGAGGGCGTGGGGGCCGTTGGTGCGCAGGTCGAGGTGGAAGGCGTCCTGGCCGTTGTGGCCGATGAGCCCCCGGAGGTTCGCGTCGTGCTTGCGGCGCTGGGGCTCGGAGCCGTCGCGCGGGGTGAGGGAGTTGTTCTCCTTCCACCGCTCGATGATGTGGTCGGGGTCCTCGGCCATCGCCATGCCGCCGAGCTTGAGATAGGAGATCGCGCGGGGGAGGTCGGAGTCGTCGTCGACGGGGACGCCCGCGTCGACGACGGGCGCGAGGTGGCGGGCCACGCCGGCGGCGACGTCGACGGAGACGGTCTCGACGGTGACGGGGTAGAACCGCTCCCCCACCCGCACGTGCCCGGCGCTCGCGCCCTCGATCGACTCGTCCACGGAGACGTAGGTGCGGCAGGCCGCGGGCAGCGCGGCGATGTTCGCGGCGCACCAGATCACGTGCACGCCGACGTCGGGGCCGCGCTCGGCGATGCGCACCAGGCGCGCCCGGTCCACGGGGGCGTCGTCCTCGATGATCACCACCAGGCTCGGGGTGATCGGCTCCGGCGGGATCTGCGGCTCCTCGGTGACGTCGACGGTCATCGGGGTGCGCAGGGCGGGCGGCGCATCGCCGGCGCGCTGCTCGATCAGCTCCTCGATCCGCGAGAGGAGGGAGGTGCCGCGACCGGGGGTGTCGGCGAGGTGGTCGCCGGGCAGCGGGGAGTGCGGGCTGGAGGTGTGCGGCAGCCACTTCAGCCACTGCCACATGTCGCGGCTGGAGCGGGAGGTGATCGCGGCCAGCGCGATCTCCGCCGGGGAGTGGAGCGCGAAGAGCTGGGTGACGATGCCGCGGGCGACCCCGTCGGCCTCCTCGCCGCCGCCGGCGACGCCGAGGTTGCCCGCGTACCTCAGCTCCGCGACCACCGGCACGCCGGCGATCATCTTGTACTCCTCGTGCATGTCGTCGAGCATGTCGTAGTACTTCGGGATGGCATCGTTCTCGCCGGGCATGTCGATGCCCACCCGAGACTCCGCGATGCCCAGTCCCAGGCGCACGGTGCCGAAGGCGTTGTGCTCGGGGCGATGCGTCCACAGCAGGCGCCCGAGGCGGAAGGCGGCGTCGACGGTGTCCGCGGCCGAGGGCGCCTCGACCAGGCGCACCGCCCGCTCGAGGTCCTGGGCGGCGGTGACGCGGCGCTTGAGGGAGGCGAGTCCCTCCTCGAAGTTCGCGATCTGCCGCTCGAGCATCTTCTTCTGCTGGAACTTGCGGTTGAGATACCCGGCCGTCGCCATCATCGGCATCATGAACACGAACATGAGCGAGAAGGGGCTGCGGGTCAGCGAGAACATGAAGCCGCCCATGAGGAGCGGGGCGAACATCATGAAGATCGGGAAGAACTGGGGGTTCGGCTCCTTCGGCGGCGTCGGCGCCTTCAGCGGTCGGTAGGGGAAGCGCGGCACCACGCGCGGGGACCGGTTGAACTCGACCACCGGGGAGCTGGGGGCGGTGCCGCCGAGGCGGTGCAGGAGGATCACCGAGAAGGTGGTCCCGCCGATCAGCACCGTGTCCGAAGGGCCGATCACGGCGCGCTGGACCTGCTCGCCGCCGATCACCACGCCGTTGGAGGAGTGCAGGTCGACGATCTCGATGGTGTCGCCGACGTTGATGCGGGCGTGGCGCTTGGAGAGCATCGGGTCGGCGATGCGGATGTCGAGATCGCCCTCGCGCCCGATCACGCTGGACCCCGAGGGCAGCGGGTACTCGCGTCCCGACTCGGGGCCGGAGAGGACGCGCATCAGCGCGACCGCGGCGCCGCGGGACTCGGAGCGGGTGGCGTACTCGCTCGAGGAGCGGGCGATGGAGACGATGCTGCCGGAGCGCAGACCGGCCTGGATCAGGTCGATCGAGCGGTCCAGGGAGCGCGCGCCGTTCGCGCCGGGTCCGGCACCGGGGTCCTGGACCTGGAGGGTCAGCCCGTCGGGCGGCTCGACCTCGCTGCGCAGCGGGTCGGCGAGGTACAGGGCGTTCGCGACGTCGGCGACGGTCGCGGTCGCGTCCGCGGTCACCTCCAGATCGGTCAGCCGGTCCTCGGGCCTGCGCAGCGTGAGCTTGATGCGCATCTGGTCTCCTCCCCCTGGCGGGCCCCTCGCCCGCCGTCCTGATCCCCGCGTCGGGGATCGGCTCCGTCCGTCCGGCTCGATCCCCGGCGGGGCGGCCTACTCGTCGTCCTCGTCCTGGGACTGGTCCAGCAGCGGCAGGTCCTCGCTCGTCACCAGCCGTGAGAAGACGGCGTGCTCGACGAGGCGGGCCCGTCGGTTGGAGGCGAGCTTGCCGGGCCCGCCGCGCAGCCCTCGCACCCCGAGCCGGTCGAGCTTGTCGCAGACGTTGTCAAGCTTGCGGTTGAACTTCGTCAGCTGCCAGCCCAGGCGCTTGGAGGCCTGCGCCGAGGTGGGCACCGAGCTCATTCCGGAGCCCTCGCGGGTGAGCATCGGCTCGGCGAGCGCGAGGATCAGCAGCTTCTGGCTCGGGGTCAGCTGGACGGAGCCGACGGTGGTCTCCCCCGCCGGGTCGTCGGGGCCTGCGATCCGCGCGAACTCCGGGGACTCCGCGTGCACGGACAGGTCGTAGGTGGTGGGGCCGGCGGTGAAGACCACCTTGGTCACGTCGAAGACGAGCGGGATGCGCGCGCCGGGCGCGAGCCAGGCCTGCATCGAGCCGGTGCCGTCGGTGATCGTCGCCGAGAGCCGCGCCCCGATGTTCACCAGCCACCACATCGACTCGACCTGCACGATCGTCAGGAAGCGTCGGTGGAGGAAGGGGTTGTCCTCGTCGATCGTGAGGTCCGCCTCGCGACCGATCGTGAGCTCCTCCCCGTCCTCGACGCGGTACCACTCGCCGCAGAACTCGACCGAGATCGTCGATGCCATGGTCACTGCTCTCCTGTGTGTCGGGTCCGGTGGGCGCGCGCCGCGGCGGCGCCCGTCTCGCCGTGCGAGGCGCTGTCCTCGTCGGCGGTCGTCGGGGTCATGGGTATCGGGGCCGTCGGGGCCGTGATCGTCCGGGCCGTGTTCGTCGAGGCATCACCCATTGAGGCACTCATCCGCCGCCTCGCTGGACTGCCCGTTGGGGTTGACGGTCCTGACCGTCAGGCACCGCTCCGCCAGCTGGGGCGGGATCTCGATCACGACCGAGTTGCGGCCGTGGACCTCGTGCTGCACGGCGTAGCGGTCGTAGTTCGCGGGCAGGTCCTGC
Source organism: Brachybacterium sp. AG952 (assembly GCF_004362645.1). Classification (NCBI taxonomy): domain Bacteria; kingdom Bacillati; phylum Actinomycetota; class Actinomycetes; order Micrococcales; family Dermabacteraceae; genus Brachybacterium; species Brachybacterium sp. AG952. Next base: position 168,700 of record NZ_SNXV01000007.1, read on the forward strand.
CACTGCACGATGAAGTGGTCCTCCTGAGAGAAGTTCTCGGGCAGCTCCCACGCGACCTTCACCCGTCCGGTCCGCCCGCCCTCCTGCTCGGGGGCGATGACCTGCAGCTCGAGGCTGCGGGGAGCGCCCGGGGCCTCCTCCGGGTCGACAGGGGCGTTGACGAGGGTGGAAGGGGCCTCCTCAGGCTCCTCCACGAAGAAGTGGCGCACGCCGAGGGTCGCCCCGACCCCGAGCAGGATCACGAGCACCGCGGCGAGGGTGACGAACGGCCAGGCGGGGGTGCGGGGCCTCTCGGGCTCCGGCTCATGGTGCTCGGAGGCCAGAGGCGCACGGCCGACGGGTCCGGCGGGCGCCCCGGCGGGGCGCAGCATCGTCGACTCGGAGGCGTCGGCGGCCGACGGCGCCGAGGCGCCCGACCAGCTCGCGGGTCCCGCCGCGGCAGGTGCCGCGCCGAGCGCGGGGGCGACTCCGGCGTAGGGGTCCATGCGCCGACGTCCGCCGGGGCTGGTGCCCGTCTCGGGGTCGACGGTGGCGACCTTCCGGATCCGGGTGTGCTCGACGAGCTCGTCGTCCTCGCCGTCGTGGGCCGGGGCGGCGCCGCGGTCGTCCAGCACGTCCATCTGGGTGACCGGGAGCGACAGCGAGAGCTCCACCTGCTGCAGCGCACGGCCGAAGGCCAGCGCGGTGTCGTAGCGGCCGGCGGGGTCCTTCGCCATCGCGATGGACAGCGCCCGGTTCAGCTCCGGGGGCACGTCGGGCCGGTTCAAGGCCGGCAGCGGCTCGCTCGCGATGCGCTGGATCAGGTCGGTGGCGGTGTTGCGCTGCCCGCGCCGTTCGAAGGGCGTCTGCCCGGCCAGCAGCGAGTACACGCTCGCGGCGAGGGAGAACACGTCGCTGCGCACGTCGGCGCGCGGCGGGTCGGCGAAGAACTCGGGCGGCGACCAGGGGATCGACATGCCCTGGGAGTCCTCGACGTCCTCGCCCTGCCCGGCGGCGATGGAGATGCCGAAGTCGGTGAGCGCGGGCCGGTTGTAGTCGGTGACCAGGATGTTCGCGGGCTTGATGTCGCGGTGGAGGATCCCGGCGCGGTGCGCGGTCTCCACGGCGCCGGCGATCTGCACGCCCACCCGCAGCGCCTCGGCGACCGTGATCCGCTCCTTGCGGAAGCGCACGCCGTAGTTCGGGCGCGAGCAGTACTCCATCACGAGGTAGGGGCGGTGGTCCCCGGAGACCTCGGCCTGGTGGATCGTGACGATCGAGGGGTGGGTCGACATCTGGGCCATGACATTGGCCTCGGAGTCGAACTGATGGCGCACGGACTCGTCGAGCACCGTGGACAGCAGCACCTTGATCGCGACGCGGCGCTGCGGCCGTGCCTGGCGGTACAGGAACACGTCCGCGAACCCGCCCGAGCCGAGCAGCTTCTCGTACTCGTAGCCGGCCAGGCGCGGCGGTGCCGAGGGCGGTCTCGAGCTCATGACTTCTCCCCGTACGTCAGGTGCACTTCATCCCCCAGGTCAAGCAGGTCTCCGTCGTGGAGCACCACGCCCTCGCGGGGGCGCAGCCGCAGGGGCTCGTAGCCCTCGCGGTGCAGCGTGGTGCCGTTGGTGGTGCCGAGGTCGAGCGCGACCACGTGCCATCCCTCGAGCCTCAGCTCGAGGTGCGATCTGGAGATGTCCTGCTGCGGGCTCGGCACCGTGATCAGCTGCGGCACGTCGCTGCCGCTGACGCGGGACGCCCGGGGGCGCCGGCCGATGACCGCGGTGCGGTCGAGCACGAACCCCTCCCCCGTGCTCACCGCGACGGCGCCCAGCGGAGGGCGGGCGACGGTGCGGGTGGGGCCGCTGAGCGGCGCGGCGCAGAGCCGGCAGGCCGACCTCTCCGGCGAGTTCGCGTGGCCGTTCGCGCACACCAGCCCCGGCAGTGCCACGGCGGCGCCGCCCGATCCGCGGGTGGCGGGCCGTGCGGGACCTTCCTGCGCGGCAGGGGCGTGCGGGGCGGACGGGGCGGACGGCCCTGCAGCCGGAGCCGGGACGGGCCGGGCCGCGGGCCCCGGAGCCGGCGGCGCTGCGGTGCCCGGCGCGACGGGATGCGGTGCGCTCGCATGGCGTCCTCCGACGCCGGGGGCGTGCGACGGCTGCTGTCCCTGCTGCCCGACGTGGCCGGAGGCGCCGGCGGCGGGGGCCGGATGGCCGGAGGCGGCAGGCCGACCGTGGGAGGCCGGGACACCGTTCTGGCCGGGCCCGACGAACTGGCCGGGCTGCCCGTGCTGGCCCGGCCGGCCGTACTGGCCCGGCTGGCCGTAGGGAGACTGCTGGCCGTAAGCGGTCTGCTGTCCGTGAGGAGAATGCTGGGGGTAGGGGGCCTGCTGGCCGTAGGGCGCCTGCTGGTGCGACGGACCCGGGCGTCCGTGATCACCCTGCTGGCTGTGCCGGCCCTGCGCGCCGTACGCGCTCTGCGGACCGTAGGTTCCCGGTGCCGCGTACGGGCTCTGCTGCCCCCGGGGTCCCGGCATCCCGTACGGGCTCGCGCCGTGTCGGTCGTCGGCGCTCTGCGCACCCTGCATCGGGGTCCCGGGGCCGGAGACCTGTGCGTACCTGTCCGCTCCCGTGCCCTGGGGAGCGTCGGGCCGGGTCGGCGCCGGACGCGAGCCGGTGTTCGGGGCGGGCGGACGCTCGGCCATGTGGACCTGCGGATAGGCCGGCGGTGCGCTCTGCGGTCGCGCGGCGCGACGTGCGGCGGCCTGCGCGATCTCCGGCGCGGTCCGTCCCACGCCCGGCACCCAGTCGATGAAGTCGGCGGCGCCGGTGGTGTGCTCGGGGACGGGGGCCTCCTCGGCCTCGTCGGTGCCGGGGATCCGGGTCTCGGAGGGGAAGTCGCCGTCCGCCGCGACGACGTCCGCGCCGGGGGCGGAGGCGGCCTGCTCGTGCTCGGCCTCCTCGCCCTCCTCGCCGCTGCGGCGCACGGCGGCGTCCTCGATGCGGCGGAAGACGGTCTTGCCGAAGAGGTCGTCGTAGGCGCCGGAGTTCTCGAGGTCGCCCGTGGAGGCGGCGGGACGCTGCGGCGCGGGCGCCGGAGCGCGTCGGACGGGCGTGGGCGCCGGTCCGTCCTCCTCCTCCGGCCCTTCTCCGTCGTCGATCGGTGCGATCAGGGTCGGCGGCGACTCGAGCTCGTCCTCCATGGGCGGCTCGGGCGTGGGCACCGAGGGCGAGGCGGGGCGCGCCGGGGAGGCCGCCGGTGCGGCGGAGGCCGGAGGCGTGACCGGTGCGGGAGCGGCTTCGGGTGCAGGCTCTGGGGCGTCGGCCGGCTCGGCAGCGGGCTGCCCGGGGGCAGGCTGCGCAGGGGCACCGGGCGCGGGGGCGTCCTGCGCCGCGGGCTGCTGCGTCTCGGCGGCGGAGGCATCCTGCGCCGCAGGCTGCTGCGTCTCGGCGGCGGAGTCGTCCTGCGCCGCGGGCTGCTGCGTCTCGGGCGCCGACGGTGCGGGCGCCGGGTGAGAGCCGTGTGCCGTCGCGGTCTCCTCGGAGTGGGGCTCGACCGGCTGCGCGGTCGCCTGCTCGGCGGCGCTCGGTGCAGGCGCGGCGGCGGGCGGGGGCGCGGTGCGCCGACGGTCGAAGAGCGAGGTGCTCACGAGTCGTCGCTTCGCGGGCGCGGTCCGCGTTCCGGCGACGGACTGCGAGGCCGCGCCCGTCGTCGCGGTCTCCGCCCTCGCTCCGGTCGCCTCGGCCGGCGCGTCGTCGGCCGGTGCCGACCCCGACGGCGCGGCCGACGGCGCGGACTCGAGCGGCGCGGATGTCGCGGCCGGCGCCGGCGATGGAGCCGGCGCAGGAGTCGCAGCCTGCTCGGGCGTTGCGGCCGGCGCAGGCGTGGCAGCCGGAGCAGGCGTCGCCGCGGGCTGAGCGGACTCCGCCGCGGGTGCCGACGGCGCGGCGGCGGGACCGGCGGTCGACTGCCCGGGCGCGGCCGGAGCGGGGACCGGAGTCGCCGCCGGAGCCGGGGCGGGAGCCGACGCCGTTGCCGACGCCGTTGCCGGGGCGTCGTTCCCGAAGAGGCCCGCGAAGAGGTTCGGTCCCGAGGACGCCTCCGTCGCGGCCGCGGGGCGCGAGGAGGACGCGGAGGATCCGCCGCGGGACAGCGACGGCGGCATCTCGCCCGGCTTGCGGGTGGCGACGGAGGGCTTGCGGATCGACGAGGAGCTCGAGCCGGATCCTGCGGTCGTCGAGGGCTTCGAGGGCGTGGGTGCCGGACGCTCCGCGCGGCGCTTCTTCACCTCCTCCGTCTCGATCGAGCGGCCGTCCTTCTCCACCTGCTCGGCGAGCGCGGCGCGGTCGGCCTCCTCGAGCTGGGCGGGGTCGACGGTCATGTGCACGAAGCCGCGCACGGGCACGATGCCCGAGACCACGCGCGGCGCGCCGACGGGCTCCTCGGGCGGGAGGTCGCCGAAGGCCACCCGGCGCACCCCCTCGAACGAGCTGATCACCAGCGGCTGCTCCTCGGTGCCGACGACCACCTGCGCCCCATCGGCCGTGTAGACGGCCAGGGGCGTGGAGCCCTTCACCCCGACCGTCGCGCTCTGCCCGTCGTGGACGCCGAACAGCAGCGCGGTGAGCTTGTCCGCGCTGCCCAGATCACCGGCCTCGACCAGCTGATCGACGAACTCCTCGGCCTCGGGACGCCGTCCCAGCACCTCCCAGGCCGCCTCCGTCACCTGCTTGCGCAGCCCGGGGACGAGCACCACCCAGCGGTCCTCGCGCACCACGAGGGTCGCCGGCCCCTGTCGGGTCCAGGTGCCGAGGCCGAGCAGGGAGGCCGCGGCGGACGCCGTGTCCTCGGTCGTCATGCCCGACCCTCACCGTCCGCGAGGGGGCGCGGGAGCGTGTCCTCGTCGACCTCGAACTCGTCCTCCGCGGGAGAGGTGCCGCCGGCGGTGTCCTCGGAGGCGCCGGGCTGCCCCAGCACCTCGACCGCCTCGACGATCACCACGGAGATGTTGTCGTGCCCGCCGCCGTCCAGTGCACGGCGCACCAGGTCCTCGGCGATGGTGCGCACGTCGGTGGGTCGGCGCAGCATCCGCTCGATCGACGCGTCGTCGACCTCGCCGGTGAGCCCGTCGGAGCAGATCAGCATCCGATCGCCGACCTCCGCCGGGATCAGCCAGTAGTCGGGATCCGACTCCGGCCCGGCGCCGAGCGCCCGGGTGACCATGTGCCGGTAGGGGTGGATCCGCGCCTGCTCGGCCGAGATCTCGCCGCGGTCCATCAGCTCCTGGACCACCGAATGGTCCACGCTGACCTGCTCGAAGATCTCCCCCGAGAGGCGGTACACCCGGGAGTCGCCCAGGTTCATCACGACCCAGTAGCCGATCCCGTCCAGCACCATCGTCGCGACCAGCGCGACCGTGGTGCCGGCGCCGAGGGTCGACTCGCCGCCGAGCTCGCCGATGCGCACCGACGCGGTGTGCAGCGCGTCGCCGAGCTGCTCGACGGTGACGTTCTGCTGGAGCGTCAGCTTCTCGAACTCCTCGACCGCGATCGCGCTGGCGACCTCGCCCGCGTTGTGCCCTCCCATCCCGTCGGCGACGAGATGGATCGGCGTGGCGGTCAGGAGGCTGTCCTCGTTCGTCGCCCGCACGTGGCCGACGTGGGTGGCCGAGGCGGAGACGACGCGGACGGTGCCCTCGAGGTCCGGGTCGGAGAGGGAGCGGTCGATCACTGCACCCTCTCCACGGACAGGGTCCGGTCCCCGAGGGTGAGGCGGGCCCCGGCCGGGAGGACCGTGGGGGTCTCCGGCACGAGGTTCTCGCGGGAGCCGTCCTCGCGCAGGATCGTCGAGCCGTTGGTGGACCCGAGGTCGGTCACCAGCAGCTCCTCCCCCGTGCCGTCGATGCGCAGGTGGGTCTTGGAGACGGAGCGGGTGTCGTCCTTCATCACGAAGAGCACCTCGCCGGAGGGCGAGGAGGGGTTGCGCCCGACCACCACGGCCTTCTCGACGACGCGCTCGGCACCGTCGTCGGTGGTCAGCCGCACCTTCTTCGCGGGCGGGAGATGGGCGGGCGAGATGCGGGTCGCCTCGAGGTCGCCGAGGTCCTCGGACACGGACATGCGCGTCGCCTCGTCCACGCCGTCGTCGCCCCAGGCATCACCGGTGATGTCGCTCGGGGCGTCGCCGCCGTGCGCGGCCGCGTCCTGGCCCGGCGCAGCCGCGTCCTGGCCCGGCGCGGCCGGGGCCTGGTCCGCCGAGGCCGCGGGAGGCGGTCCCCAGGCGGCCGGGGAGGAGTCGACCGGTCCCGGGGCGGGAGCGGGCGACGGCGCCGGGGCGGGCTCCGGCGCGGTAGCCGGGGAGCCCCACTGCGGGGCGGGGGCGTATCCGCCCTGGTCCCAGCTCTGCGGCTGCTCCGGGGCCGAAGCCTCGCCCCACGAGGTCGCGGACTGCGAGGGCTCGGGCGCCGAGCTCTCCGGTGCCGAGGGCTGTCCCCAGGACGGGGCGGCCTGCGGCTGCTCGGGGGCCGGGGCACCCCACTGCTGCTCCTGCGGGTTCTGCCCCGCGGGCTCGCCCCAGGACGGGGCCTGGTCCTGCCCGGCGGGCTGCTCCCACGAGGGCTGCGCGGGGGCCGACGGCTGGTCCCACGAGGACTGGCCCGACGCGGACGGCTGGTCCCAGGAGGACTGCGCGGGCGCCGCGGGGATCGGCTCGACGGGCGGCGGGGCCCAGCCGCCGTCGGAGGCGGGCTGCTGGGGTGCCGGGGACGGGGAGCCCCAGGACGCGGCGGGAGCCTCGGCGGCGGAGGCCGCCGAGCCGCCCGGGGCGTACGGGCTCGGGGCGCCCTGCTCGGGCCCCTGCGCGCCGTCGACGGGCTGGACCGGGGAGGCGCCCTGGTCTCGCCATGCCGCACCGGGCTCGGAGAGCAGGTTCTCGTGCGTGGACACCGCGACGGACGGCGCGCCGAGGTAGTGCTCGGCGCCGGCGCGCTCGAAGTCGTCGGGGCGGGGCTGGAGGGGGTTGCGTCCGGCCTTGATGTCCGTGACGGCCGAGTCGATCGCCCGGTCGTGGAAGCCGCGGAGCAGCTTGCGCGGGTCGAAGAAGATCGACAGCGCCATCAGCAGCGGGAACAGCGCATACACGGCCCAGCGTCCGAGCGCGCGCACGAAGCCGAGCGCCCCGCCCTCGCTCAGGCGGGTCACGCGCAGGCCCAGGATCAGCTTGCCCAGGGTGAAGCCCTTGGCGCCGACCAGCCAGATCATCACCAGGTGGTACGCGAGCGGGAGCGCGACGCCGACCCCGATGAGGATCTGGGCGAGCAGGCCCTGGTTCTCAGAGAAGGCGAACAGGCCTGCGCCGATGAGGAACGGCACGGCGACGACTGAAGAGATCACCGTGTCGATCAGTGCGGCGAGGAAGCGCTTGAGAGGGGTGGCCGGGGCGCAGCCGTCCAGCGGCGGCTCGAAGGACGCCGCGGCGGGAGCGCCCTCCGGAGCGGCCCCGGGCGCAGTGCCCGGGGCGGCGCCCGACCCGGAGGCCGACGCACCGGGCCCGCCGGGCATGCCGGGGCTCTGCCCGGGCTGGTTCCTCGCGGGCTGGTTCATCGGTGGCTGCGTGACCATCACCCGATCGTACTGTTCCTCGCTCCGCAGCGCGGTCGCTCCCGGCTGCGGCGAGCGGAGGGAGTCGGCCCTGATGAGCTCGATACCCTCGTCCTCCTGCGCGGAGTGCTCCTGCCCCTGCTCCGCCCGGGTGCGGGGCCTGGGCGGCGCCGACCAGGCGCCGGGCGCGTCGGTGGCCCGCTTCTCGTAGGGCGAGGCCTGATAGCGCGCACCGCACTCGCCGCAGATCGCGGCCCCTTCGGACAGCAGCGTCCCGCAGGTGCTGCAGTATCTGGTCTGGTTCATGAGGAACGGCCCTTTCGCCTGATGGTCCGCCAGAGGGACGGTGCGGTCGTGCCGCGCACCGAGGAGCGGCGTCGCCGCAGCGCCTCCGTGCGCTTCTGCGCCTTCGCCCGGGCGCGGGCGTTGACCCGTCGGCGCCGGTTCTCGCGCCGTCGCTCGGCCGCACCGCGGCGGAAGGAGCGCAGGGAGAGCGCGGTGCGGAGCCGACGATGCCACGGCAGGGCGGCGGTGGCGCCGCTGCGCGCCGCCATCACCTGGTCCCAGTACTCCTCCGCCGCGGCGTCGGGCAGGTCGTCCGGGCCGAACACGGCCCGGTCCGCGCGGGCGGCCAGCGTGGACGCCCCGAGCTGGGGGACGTCGGCCTGGAGCTGTGCGGCGATCTCCGCCCGGGTCATCAGCGGATCAGGAGCCCTGCCCATGTCGGTGAGGAGGTCCAGGATCTCCTGCCAGCCGCCGTCGACGCGCGCCGGCAGGGTCTCGAGCGCGCGACGGCGTCGGCGCCGCACCGTCTTGGCGATGATCACCGCGGCGGCGAACAGGCCCAGCAGCACGAACGGGAGCAGGCCGAGGCCCAGGTACACGACCCACGAGGCGGTCTCGTCGGTCGGGTCCTCGTCGTCGTCGGTGTCGTCGCTCATCGCGCCGGGCGGCGGGCTCGGCGGCTCGGCCGGGGGCGGCGGCGGCTGCGCGACCTGCGGCAGCGGCTTCTCCACCTCCTTGGGCTGCGGCTCCGTGGGGTCCTCGTCCTCGTCGGGGGCGGGATCGAAGCGCACCCAGCCGATGTCCTCGAAGGCGACCTCCACCCAGGCGGTGACGTCGTCGCCGGTGATGGAGGCGGTCCCCTCCTGGCCCTCGGGCACCTCGAAGCCCATCACCACGCGGGCCGGGATGCCGATCGAGCGGGCCAGCACGGCGGTCAGCGCCGCGTACTGCTCCTCGTCGCCGATGCGGCCCATCGGCTGGGCGTCGGGGGTGTCCTCGTCGAAGCCGACCTCCTCGAGCATCGCCCGGAGCCGGCTGTACCCGTGGCCGGAGAGCGAGGCGGTGTCGTCCTCCAGGCCGTGGGAGTAGTAGGCGTCCTCCTTGACGGAGCGGGAGAGGTTCTGGAAGCGCTCGTAGTCGGAGTCGGAGGAGCCCGCCCACTCCTCGGCGAGCGCTGTCATGTCGTCCGTCGGCGTGTTGTCGGGCAGGGCGATGTCCGCGAACGTCGCGGTGTTCTGCTGCTCCGCGGTGGGCTCCGTGTACGGCTCGTAGGACAGCTCGTAGGTGTCCCCCGCCTGCACCCCGAGCGCGTTGACCGCGGTCTGCGAGGGCTGGTTGAGGAAGAGGTTCTCGGTGGTGGCGCTCGCGCGGCCCTGGTCCATCCCCTCGAGGTCGATGCGGTTGGTCCGCTCGCCGACGGTGGGCATCCACACGCCGCGGTACGCGCCGATCGTCACGGAGGAGACCTGCTGCTCCCCGGTGCCCTCCTCGAGGTCGACGCCGGGGGCGGTGCGCAGGAAGGCCCCGGAGGGACTGTCCTTCTGCCGGCTGGAGGCGACGTTGTAGACCTGCAGGTCGTACTGGTCCATCGTGGCCAGGCGGATCTGGTCGCCGCTGCTCACACCGGTGATGGTGAACAGCTCCTCCTCGCGCTGATCCTTGAGGTAGCCGCGGAACTCGGTCAGCGGGGAGACGTACTGGCGCGGGTCGAAGGGCGGGGTGATCCGGTCGCGCTGGGCGTAGCGGATGGTGCCCTCGGGCGGGTCCAGCAGGGGGCTCGCCGCGAAGGCGCCGCCGGCGGCGATCGCCATGATCACGGCGCCGCCGATCACGCGGCGGCGCAGCACCGGGTTCTTCCAGGAGCCGGGGCGGACGGTGTCGGAGATGATCGTGGACTCGGCACCGGCCAGGCGGCCGCTCTCGAAGCGCCAGGTCAGCCAGCCGACGGACAGCACGGCGTAGAGCACGCCGCGCGGCACCGGCCAGAACGCCTGGTCCGTGCCGAAGAAGATGCTCGTCGCGACCATCACCAGCGGGAACAGCCAGGCCAGGACGTAGAGGCGGGTGCGCATCACGACGGTCATCGCCGCCAGCGACAGCAGCAGCATGCTGATCCACACCACCGCCAGCACGCCCTGGGCGACGCCGATGGGCGGGGCGACGGTCAGCAGCGACTTCCAGCTCGTCACCGGCGCCTTCAGCAGCTCGAGCAGCGATCCCGGGGTGGGGACGATGCCCCAGAGCGCCCGGGTGGGGGCGGCGAACATCGAGCCGAACAGGAGGTACACCCCGAGCACGAGGGCGGTGATCCGCAGCGGCCCCCAGCGCCAGCGGGCGCCGATCAGGGCGATCAGGGTGCCGAGCACGAGCGCCATGATCCCGGTGACCAGGTACTGCGCTCCCCCGTAGACGTGCTGGAAGCCGAGCAGCGCGAGGACGAACAGCGCGCCGAGCACGGCGAGGTCGATCGCGAGGCGCTTCGCGGGGACGGACGAGAAGTAGCTGGGGCGGCGCGCGGGGCGCGCGGGCGCGGTCATCGGCCCACCGCCCTCAGGGCGCGGGCGAGGGTGTCGAGGGAGCCGAGGGTGACGACGTCGAGCGAGCCGATCGCCGATCGCTGCACCTCGGCGTCCTCCACGCAGCGGATCGCCACGGCCATCACTCCGATCGGAAGCTGGTTGGCGGCGGCGTTGAGCTCGCGCGCCGAGGTGTGGGGACCGACCACCATCATCACCGCGGAGGCGTTGGGGGCGAGGTCGGATGCCTTCTGCCCCAGCTCGTGGAAGGAGATCCGTTCCTTGAGCTGCTCGACCAGCGTGTAGTCGTCCATCATCGGGCGGAAGGAGGCGGTGCGCTGGCGGGCGTCGAAGGTGAAGGGCGTCAGCTCCTTCTCCTCCCGGAAGGTCTGGGCGGAGATCGAGGCGGCCACGGACACGGCCAGCTCGAACTCCTCCTCGCTCGCATAGTGCTCGGCGAGGTTGTCGAGCGCGACCACCACGTGGGAGCGGCGGGTCTCCTCGAACTGGCGGACCATGAGCTTCCCGGTGCGGGCGGTGGTGCGCCAGTGGACGTGGCGACGGTCGTCGCCGGGGGCGTAGTCACGCAGCGCGTGGAAGGCGATGTCGGAGCTGGAGAGGTCCGAGGAGGGCGTGCCCTCGAGGTCGCGGAGGAAGCCGCTGGCGGCCTCGTCGAGGCGGACCGTGCGCGGGTGGACGAAGAGCTCCTGCTCCTTCGCCCAGGTGACCTGGCGGCGCATGAGGGAGAGCGGGTCGTCGCGCACGGAGCGCACGGGGCCGACGACCAGCACGGCGCGGCGCTTGGTGGGGACGGCGAAGAGCTCCTCGTGGCTCTGCGCGGCCGCGAGCCGCGGCACCAGGAACTGGGCGGTGGCCTGGCCGACGGCCAGCTCGATCCGCGAGGGGAGGATGTCGCGCTGGGTGGGGTTGGCGACCTCGACCCGGCCGACGGCCCGGGTGCCGACGACGACCCGGTGGGTCTGCAGGTCGAGCGTGACCTTGTAGTTCGCCTTGCCCAGCACGAACAGCGCCGCGATCACGAGCGGGACGGTGAGCGCGAGCGCGACCACGTTCAGCTCGGTGACGTGCAGGCTCAGGCCTGCGATCCAGCACGCGGCGGCGACGCCGGCCACGGCCCAGCCCACCGGGGAGACGACGTCGAGGACCGGGTGGATGCGGCGCATCCACAGCTCGACGACGCGGTCCCGCAGACCGGCCCAGCCTGTGCTCGCGGGGGCATCGCCCTGAGTGGTCTCCTCGGCCGGGCCGGTCTGCCCCTGACGGGCTCGCTTCGCGGCCGCGCGCGCCCTGCGGCGCTCGCGACGGGAGCCGGCACGGGACTCGGCCGCGGCGGCGCGGCGGCGCTTCTTCGCCTCGGCCTTGGCGGACTTCGCGTCGGCGGTGTCGGTGGGGACGGAGGAGGGCTGGGAGCTCATGCCGTCTGCTGGCGCGCCTGGGGAGGCGCCACCTCGCTGAGGATCTTGGTCATGACGGACTTCGCGGTGGTGCCCGCGAACTCGGCCTCGGGGTCGAGCACGAAGCGGTGCAGCCACACCGGCTCCACGAGCGACTTGACGTCGTCGGGGATCACGTAATGGCGTCCGTTGACGGCGGCCCACACCTTGACGGTGCGCATGAGGGCGAGGGCGCCGCGGATGGAGACGCCGACGCGGACCTCGGGCGCGAGGCGGGTCTCCTCCATCAGGCGCGAGACGTACTCGAGCACCGCCGGGTCCACGTGCACGGTGGAGGCGAGCTGGGTCATGTCGTTGACGGCCTGCAGTGAGATGCGCGGGGTGAGCTGCTCGGAGCGGTCGCGCAGGGCGGAGCCCTGGAGGATCTGCACGCTCGAGGCGTGGTCCGGGTAGCCGATCGAGGTCTTCATCAGGAAGCGGTCCAGCTGCGCCTCGGGCAGGCGGTAGGTGCCGGCCTGCTCGATCGGGTTCTGGGTCGCGATCACCATGAAGGGGTTGCCGACCTCGTGGGTGACGCCGTCGACGGTGACGCGGCCCTCCTCCATCACCTCGAGCATCGCCGACTGGGTCTTGGGCGAGGCGCGGTTGATCTCGTCGGCGAGGACGACGTTGGCGAAGACGGGGCCCTTGTGGAACTCGAAGGACTTCGTGTTCTGGTCGTAGATCGTCACGCCCGTGACGTCGGAGGGCAGAAGATCCGGGGTGAACTGGATGCGGGTGCTGGTGCCCTGCACGGTCGCCGCGATGGAGCGGGCGAGGGAGGTCTTGCCGGTGCCGGGCGCGTCCTCGAGCAGCACGTGGCCGGGGGCCATCATCGCGGTCATGACGAGGCGGACCACCTCGTTCTTGCCGAGGACGGCCTGGCCGACGCTCTGGACGAGCTTGTCGAAGGTGTCGGCGAACCAGCGGGCCTGTTCGGGGGTCATGCTCATGGGTACTCAGGTGCTTTCTCGAGGAGGTGGAGCGGGATGCGGGGTGGGGTGTCGGGGGCGCTCAGCCCGGGTGGCGATAGGAGCCGATGTCCTTCCCGTCGAGGACCACCGTGAACGACTCGTTCGGATAGCCGAAGGCCCACTTGTGCCCCTCCGCGTCCGAGGACCAGGTGCCGTCCTCCCTGGCGGTGATCCTGATCGGGCCTCCGGGGAAGAACGTGTCCCCCGGGCGCTGATCGAGCGTGGCCTGGAGCTCGTAGGTCTTGCCCGGCTCGAGATCGGTCAGCGTCATGTGCACCTGCCGGCAGTACTCCGAGTCGCAGGAGGCGGTGTTGAAACGTGTGGTCCCGAACCTCACGTCGGACTTGGGAGCCGGCGGCGTGTAGGTCTGCGCGCCCTGTGACTTGCTGACGGTGCCGCTGACGAGGCCCTTGCTGTTCTTGACGCGGGCCTCGATCTTGACGATGCCCTTGGACTTCACCTGGTAGGTCTTGGAGAAGGAGGTCCCCGAGTCCTGCCAGCTGCCGCCGTTGATGCGGACCTGGAGGGTCTTGCCTCCGGCTCCGCCGTCGCCGCCGCCCGCGCTGGCCTTCACCGTGACGGGGCAGGTGCTCCCGTCGGTGCACTTGCCGTTGGAGCCGCTGACCGACGGCTTGTCCGGCTTCGTGTACGGCTTCACGGAATTGGACTCCGCGGACGTCTCGCTGACGCCGCCGTCCTTAGCAAAACCGTTTCGGGCTTCGACGGTGAACCGGTAGGACTTCGTCGGATCCAGGCTGTCGAATCGGACGCTCCGCTTCGACGCGTCGACCGTCCTGGTCTGACCGCCGCCCTTGACGACGTACTGCGTGACGGTGGTGCCGTTCCCGTCGGCCGCTTCCCAGGAGACGTCCACGCGCCCGTTGGGGCCGTCACCGGTGTTCGGGTCCGGCAGGGACGCCTTCACCCCGGTGGGCGCCTCGGGCTTCGCCCACGGGGTCACCGCGTTCGATGCTTTCGAGGAGCCGGAGCCGGTGCCGACGGAGTTCACGCCGGTGATGGTGAAGGTGTGCTTGCTGTCGCGGTCGAGGTCCCGGAAGGACGCCTTGGTGGTCCCGCCGTCGACGGTCTGGCTCGCGCCGGAAGAGGACTTCACGACGTACTGGGTGATCGGCTCGCCGTTCGCCTCAGCGTCCGTCATCGCCGGCCACGTCACGTCCACCGCGCCGCCGAGAGCGGTGTTGACCCGCTCGGCCGACGGGGTGCCGCTGGGGGCCTTGGGCTTCCCGGCCGGGTGCTCCGCCGAGGACCACTCCGACCACTCCGAGGGCTCGTCGGCCAGGTTCGAGGCCCGCACCCGGAAGCGGTAGTCATTGCCGTTGGTCAGCCCCGAGAACACCGTCTGGGTGCTGCCGCCCTCGACGGTCTGGGAGGAGATCCCCTGACCGCTGGTGTCCTGGACCTGCACCTCGTAGCTCTGGATCGCGGAGCCGCGGTTCTCGGGTGCGGACCAGCCCACGGTCAGCTGCTGGTCGCCGCGCTCCGCCCGCGGGGCGGCCGGCTTCTCGGGACGCACGTCGGGGCGGGCCACGGCCGAGGGCACCGACGGATCCGAGTCGCCGACGTCGTTGGTCGCCACGACCTGGAAGGTGTACTCCGTGTCGTTGGTCAGCCCGGTGATCGTGCAGGAGGTCGAGGCGCACTGCTGCGACACCGTCCCGCCGGTCGCCGCGGTGACCGTGTACCCGGTGATCGGGGCGCCGTTGTCGGCTCCCGCGTCGAAGTTCAGCTCGACGAACCCGTCGCCGATCTCCCCGATGCGCGGCGCGGAGGGCGGCGCCGGCTTGCCGCGCACCACGATCCGGATCTCGCCGGTGACATGGCGGTCCGGGTCTCCGGTGTCGTCCTCGACCGTGTACTGAGCGGTGAGGATCCCGTGGAAGGTCTCTGCCGGGGTGATCGAGACCTTGTCGCCCTTGAGCTCGACGGTGCCCTCACCGGCGGTGAGGCCGGCGCTGAGCAGCTCCCGGTCCCCGCCGGGGAAGGGATTGGAGTCGTTCTCGAGCACTGCGATGTCCTTGGTGGTGCCCGCGTCGATCGTGTCCTCGTCCATCACGGTGGTGAGCAGGGGCCGCGGCGAGCCGCCGACGGTGACCTGCACGGAGGACTCCACCGGATCGTTCGTCCCGTCGGAGACGGTCACCGGCACCTCGAGGACCGTGCCCTTGGGCGCCTTCGGCGTCGCGGTCGCGGTGAAGACCGAGCCCTCGACCGACACATCGATCTCCGGATTCTCGGTGAACTTCCCGAGGGCGAAGGTGAACGTGTCGTCATCGGGGTCGTCCACGCCGGGCGCGAGGTCGACCGTGGCCTGGCCCTCTCCCTGCGCGACCTCGAGCAGCGCGCCCTGGAAGGTCGGCGGGAGGTTCTCGTCCTCGGGCGCGACCTCGACCGGAATCGCGAGCGTCGCGGTGGCCGCGGTCGCGTCCCCCACCGCACCGTCGGTCACCTCGACGCTGATCGTGTCCTTGCCGGAGAAGTCCGCGGCAGGGCGGTAGCTCAGCGTCGTCTCGTTCTCGACGAGCTCGCCGCCGTCGCCGTGGCCTGCCGTCACGAGCGACGGGTCGGTGATCTGCACGCCCTCCGCGCCCGGACGCACCCGGACGTTCTGGGGATCGGCGAGGTCGATCTTCGCCTCGGCGCCGGCCTGCACCTTCACCGGCTCGCCCACCCAGACGGGGGCCTGCTTCGCGGTGCCGGGCACCCACACGTAGCCGGCCGAGGACTGGTCGTCCTGGTCGGTGATGATGTAGCGGATCCGCTGCTGCTCCTCCTGGGGCACGATCTTCAGCGTCCCGTCCTCGCGCAGGTCCACGCCCTCGTAGGAGCCGTCGAGCGCGACCTCGAGGTCGTTGGTGCTGCCGTCGGGATCGGAGTCGTTGGCGAGCACGTCCACCTCGACGTGGTCCTTCTTCGGATCCAGGACGTCCTCGACCGGCACGAAGTCGTCGACCGCGACCGGGGAGAGCAGCGGCGCGTTCGCGGCGACCTTGACGGTCGCGGTCGCGCTGGACTTCAGCTGCCCGTCGGTCGCCGAGTACAGCACCGTGTGGGTGCCCTCCTCGGCGGGGGAGGTGACGGTGACGAGGTTGTCCTCCGTGTCCTCCGGCGGCTCGACGTACTCGATGTCCGTCATCGCCTCCACGTCGCCGCGCACGATGCCGAGCGCGTCGCCCTCGGGGTCGGTGTCGTTGTCGAGCACCGGGATCTGCACCTCGCGGTCCGGGCGCACCTCGACGGTGTCGTCGACCGCGTAGGGGGCCTGGTTGCGATCCGTGGGCGCGGCGATGCCGACGAGCACCTCCGCGGTGCCGATCGCGCCGTGGCGATCCATCACCTGGTAGCGGAAGCGGTCCGTGCCGACCGAGTCCTCGTGCGGCACGTACTCGATCCACTCGCCGTTCGCGGTGGTGATCTCGCCGAGGGTGGGCATGGGGCTCGCCGCCCCGGTGAGCATCACGGAGTCGCCGTCGGGATCGATGCCGGTGGTCTGGACGGGGATCCGCACCGGGGTGCCCGCGACCGCGCGGGCGGTGAGGTTCTCCGGCCGCGGCGGGGTGTTCTCCGCGTCCCGCGGCACGATGGTGATGTAGGCGAGGGCGGAGCCGGTGCGGCCCGTCTCGTCGACCACCTCGTACTGCACGACGGCCTCGCCCGTCGCGTCGTCGTCGGCGCGGAAGCGCAGCATGTCCTGGTGCGGCTCGGTGTTGCCCAGCGCATCGGCGCGGGAGGTGTCGAGGTTCGTGCCGAGGTGGAGGTCGGAGCCCGTGGGCGAGACGTCGTTGGCGGTGACGTCGATGTTGACCATGTCCCCGGCGCGCACGACGGTGCGGTCCGGGACGGCCTCCGGGTTCGCGAACTGCGTGTCCGTGTTCACGACCATCATCCGGATGGTGCCCGTCGAGGTGCCGGCCGAGTTCGAGACCTCGTAGGTGATGGGGACCGGCTCGGAGGAGACGGTCGCGCCGGGCTCCGCCTCGACCCGCACCAGGTGGTGGTCGACGACGGTGGCCTTCAGGCCGCTGCCCTCGGGGACCTCGAGGGAGTTCGCGACCAGCACCCCGCCGGTGGGGTCCACGTCGTTCTCCAGCGGGTCCACGAGCGTGTCGGTGCCGGTGGTGACCGTTCCGAGGTCGTCGACGGCGACGGGCTGGAGGTTCTCCGCCTCCGGCTCGACCACGTCGATGCGCATCAGTCCCAGGGAGCTGGTGCTGCCGCCGCTCGCCCCGACCGTGTACTCCAGGTAGTGGGTGCCGGGCCGGGCACTGGTGACGTCGACGCTCCCGGCGTCCAGGGCCGGATCGACCTCCAGCCCCTCGGACTCGCCGACGCTGATCAGCTCGAGCTCGCCGCCGTTGGGGTTGAGATCGTTGCCCAGGGGCTTGAGCGTAGTGGTGCGTCCGGAGACGATGCTGACGTGGTCGGCGGTGGTGATCGGCGGGAGGTCGCTGTCGGTCACCGACTCGATCTGGATCGTCCCCTCCCCCGTCTCGCCGTTCTCGTCGCGGAAGGTGAGCTGGACCTGCTTCGTGCCCGGCGAGAGGCCGGCGTCGTTGAAGGTGATCTTCCCGTCGGGGGTGAAGGTGACGAGGTCCTCCGGCGGGACCGTGGCGTTGGAGAGGTAGAAGGCGTCGCCGTCGGGGTCTTCCCAGTACGGCAGGATGTTGAAGCTGATCTCCTGGCCGGAGCGGACCTGGACCTTGGTCATCGTCTCCTCGGCGGCCTGCGGGGCGGAGTTCTCCCCCTCCTGGCGCACCTCGAGGGTGACGGTGGCGGTGTCCTTGCCTCCACGCCCGTCGTCGACCGCGTAGGTGAAGGTCTGGGTGCCGGAGGCGTCGTCGGCGACCTGGATCTGGAGCTGCGTGCCGCCCGTGATCGGGGTGACCTGCCCGGCGGCCGGCTGCTTCCCCTCCACATCGACGGTGAGCACGTCGCCGTCGGGGTCGACGTCGTTGCGCGTGACGGGGAGGACCACGTTCTGACCGGGCCTCACGCCGAAGGTGTCGTCGTTGGCCGTCGGAGGCCGGTTCTCCTCCTCGCGCTCGGCCGCGACGTTCTCGATCGTGGTGGTGAGGGTCTCCTTCTCCTTCTCCTTCGACTGATCGGTCTGGATGTCCTGGTTGATGACCCAGTCGTCGACCAGCTGCATCGAGTCCATGATCTCCCAGGACAGGCCGAACTTCTGGTCGTTGAGCACGACCAGGTCGCGGTTCTGGCGCAGGGAGAGGTCCGCCCCGGCCTTCGCCTCGGGGATCACGTCCCTCACGGGCTCCTGGCCCTCGCAGGCGCGGACGTAGCGCAGGGACCCGCCCCAGGCGCCGTAGGCGCAGCCGTCGACCTGCGCCGGCTCGACGACCTCGGAGCCGGTGCCGCCGGCGGAGATCGACTCGGCCTTCCCGCCGTCGAGGGGGATCAGCAGCATCGTGTCGGCGGTGGACAGGACGACGTTCTCGGAGGCGGGGCCGGCCTGCTGGAGCTCGCCGGCCTCGAGGGAGGAGATCCCGTAGGCCTCGAGCGGGTAGTCCTTCATCTCGGTGCCGAGGCGCAGCATGCGGTTCTCGCGGTCCATGATCACCGGCACGTCGCCGACGACGGTGAGCTCGACCTGCGCGGCGTCGCTCGAGACCCCGCCGGCGATGAACGGCTTGTCCGCCTTCGTGTCTCGGGTGGACGGTGTACGGGGGTAGCGCAGGAGCTCATCGCCGTTCAGCACGTAGACGTCGCCGCTCATGGAGACGGCGACGGGCGGCGCGCCGTTGCCGGTCTCGAGGACCGGTTCGACGGAGGCGGGGCTGAACGCGGCGGCCTCGTCCGGGGAGAGGATCCAGACCCGGCCGTCGGGCGCGGCGATCACGACGCGGTCCCCGCCGATGCGGACGGTGGACTCGGACGGCAGCTCGACGAGGCCCGCACGGGAGGCGGCCGCGGTGTTGATGGGGGTCATGCCGCGCGGCCCGGTCTCGAAGACGTGGTAGCCGGACTGGATGATGTCGAGATCCTGGCCGGTGGAGGAGATGCGGGCGTCGAGCTCGCCGGCGTCGACGTTCAGACGGCCGATGAGGCCGCGGTCGCCGTTGCTGACCCAGACGCCGCCGTCGGAGACCTCGACCTCCGAGGAGGACAGGCCGTCGTAGTTCACGGCGAAGCCGGTGAGGACGAGCGCCACCACTGACAGGACGGCCGTGGACACGACCGTGGTGCGCCGACCGCGGCGCCCCTTCGGTCCAGCGGTGACTGACATGGTGGTACCCCCAGAAGACGTGCAGACTCCTCGCGCACGCCCGGCCCCGACCGGCTGCTCTCACTGAGGAGAAGACCCCCGCGGTCGATGTGGTCGCGCACGACAACGGACAGAGTACCGGTCCCCCGCGCGACGCACTACGCGCGCCCGGTCACGTTCCGTTCCCGTACAGGTCAGGCAGACCGAACGATCGCCGATCTCAGGAGGAGCTCACCGACGGCGCTCGACGAGCGTGCGGGTGAAGGTCTCCAGCGCCTCGCGGACGGGGCCCTTCGGCAGCTCGCCGAGGATCTCGACGGCCTCGTCGGCGGTGCGCTGGGCGAGCCGACGCGTCTCCTCGAGCGCCTCGTCCTCGCGCAGCAGCGCCACGAGCTCACCCAGTGCCGTGTCGTCGCTGAGATCGCTGTCGAGCCTGCGCAGGATCTCGAGGCTGCGCGCGTCCTGCTCCACGGCCGCCCGGCGACGGACGAGGAGGGTGGGCATGGTGGGCACGCCCTCACGCAGGTCGATCCCCGGGGTCTTCCCGCTCGTGGCGGCGTCGCTCTCGAGGTCCAGCACGTCGTCCGCCAGCTGGAAGGCGACCCCGACCTTCTCGCCATAGCGGCGCATGACGTCGCCAGACCCCTCAGGGGCGCCGGCGAGGGAGGCGCCGAGGTCGCCGGCGAGGGCGAGCAGCGACGCCGTCTTATCGGACAGGACGGAGATGTAGTGGGCGAAGGGGTCCTCCCCCTCGGCGGGTCCGACGGTCTCGTGTAGCTGGCCGAGGCAGAGCCTCTCGAAGGTCTCGGAGTGCATCCGCACGGCCTCGGGGCCGATGCGGGCGCTCAGCGCGCTCGCCCGGGCGAAGAGGAAGTCCCCGGTGAGGATCGCGACGTTGTTGCCCCACAACGAGTGGGCGCTGTCGGTGCCGCGGCGGGTGGGCGCCGAGTCCATCACGTCGTCGTGGTAGAGGCTGGCCAGGTGGGTCAGCTCGACGAGGATCGCCGCGTTCTGCACGCCCTCGGCATCGACGTCCCCGAGGGAGGCCGCCAGGAGCACGAGCATCGGGCGCACACGCTTGCCGCCGGCGTCCATGAGGTGGCGGGCGGTCCAGCGCATCATGTCGTCGGAGCTCGCGACGGACTCGCGCAGCCCGTGCTCGATGGCGCCCAGGCGCTCGACGATGCTCGTCGCGAGCTGATCATCGATGTCGGGCACACCCGGCAGCGTGGACGGCATGTCTCTCCTGGGGATCGGACCAGTCCCGAGGAGCGGGGCCGGCGTGCGGACTGCGCTCCCGGACAGGAGCGACACGACAGCCGAGTCTACCGGGGAGGCACGGGCCCCGAGTCGTACGACGGTCCCGAGGTGACGGGCGGAACTGCGCACCACTCCGCCGATGGATGGATCTGCGAGCTCGCCCCCTGAACCGGACCATCCCGTCGCTCGGGACAGCTCAGCCCGACCCCTCTCCCGAGCCGGTGCCTCGCCTTCCGACCCCGGTTGTCACGCCCGGCTCCCGTTCTCGCGCCAGGACCCGGGACGCGTGTGGGCTCCCAGTTCCCGGGCATGACAAAAGGGAGTGGAGGAGGCGAACACCCGAAAAGGGGTTCAAGCACTCCTCCACTCCCAGTGAAGATGTCCGGCGGCGACCTACTCTCCCACACCCTCCCGAGTGCAGTACCATCGGCGCGATCGAG
>NZ_SNXV01000008.1:0-72232 GCF_004362645.1 Brachybacterium sp. AG952
CTCGATCGCGCCGATGGTACTGCACTCGGGAGGGTGTGGGAGAGTAGGTCGCCGCCGGACATCTTCACTGGGAGTGGAGGAGTGCTTGAACCCCTAGCGGGTGTTCGCCTCCTCCACTCCCTTTTTTCATGCCCGGGATCTGTGCGCACTATGGCGCGCGTTCTCGCTCCTCGCGGGCACGGTCAGAAGCATCTCCGACGCCTGGCGCAGCGGCGGGGTGCAGTGATGGGCGCGGATCGTCCGGTGTCGAGTGCTTCCGCCATGAGGGACTCCTCGGTGCTGCGTCACGTGCACCGATGCACCGAACCGAAGGGCTACGTCTCCCCGACGACTGACGATCCGCTCGGCACGTCCCGCAGCGGAGAGTTCTCGACGGGAGCTCGGGGCGGTGGCTTCGCGGTGAGTCGGACGATGCTCCGTACGTGTCGCGCGTATGGTCGGCCCCCCGGCACGGACTTGCAAGGCGGTCGACCGGACGGGTCGTTACGTTGCCAGGCACCGAGGGAGAGTCCTAGCGTCGTTGCCACGAGCAGATGGCTCAGCCGGGCACACTGACCGGCGAACAGGAAGGGAGTTCCATCATGGCTGATCAGAACAACTCCGGACAGTTCGGCAACCGGAACGACACCGAGCAGCAGGCCCAGAAGGGCGGCGAGGCCAGCACCGGCAGCTTCGGTGAGAAGAACTCGGCCGATCCGAGCCAGGCCGGCCAGCAGGGCGGCCAGGAGTCCTCGGGCAGCTTCGGCGAGAAGAACTCGGCCGATCCGAGCCAGGCCGGTCGCCAGGGCGGCCAGGAGAGCTCGGGCAGCTTCGGCGAGAAGAACTCCGCCGACCCCAGCGAGGCCGGCCGCAAGGGCGGCCAGAGCTCCTGAGGCCCGTGGGGCTCAGCTCCTGCGCCCCGTGAACGTGGAGGGGGACGGCCGGACGGCCGTCCCCCTCCGCTACGCGCACCTTCCCCGCCTCGACCGTGTGACCCGACCCGACCCACAGGAGCATTCCATGTCCTTCGCCCCCACCCGTGCTGTCGTCGTCGGCTCCGACTCCGGGATCGGCAGGGCCACCGCGGTCGCCCTGGCCGAGGCCGGGATGGACGTGGGCATCACCTTCAACACCGACCGGCAGGGCGCCGAGGGGACGGCCGAGGAGGTCCGCAGCCACGGCCGCGAGGCCGTCGTCGCCCACCTCGACACCTCCGACCTCGAGAGGGCCGGGGGCGTCGTGGACCGGCTCGTCGCGCAGCTCGGTGGGCTCGATGTGTTCGTGCAGTGCTCGGGCGCCGGCCACAGCACGCTGTTCCTGGACACGCCGCTGGAGACCTGGCGCGACGTCATGGCCGTCGACCTCGACGGCGCGTTCGTCTGCCTGCAGGCCGCCGCCCGCCACCTCGTCCAGGCCGGGAACGGCGGACGGCTCATCGGCGTCACCAGCGTGCACGAGCACCAGCCGAAGGTCGGATCCTCCGCCTACGACGCCGCCAAGCACGGTCTCGGCGGGCTGCTGAAAACCATCGCCCTCGAGCTGGGCGAGCACGGCATCACGGCCAACGCCGTCGCGCCCGGGGAGATCGCGACCCCCATGACCGGGCAGACCGACCAGGACCCCCGCACCGAGGAGCGCCCCGGCGTGCCGCTGCGACGGCCCGGGGACGCCCGCGAGGTCGCGGCCGTCATCGCCTTCCTCGCCTCGCCGCAGGCCTCCTACGTCACCGGAGCCTCCTGGGTCGTGGACGGCGGGATGCTGCAGATGGGGCCGCAGGGCGCGGCGGCGACGGCCGACGACGCCTGGCGTCGCCCCTGAGACCGGGCGGGTCCGTGATGGCGGCGGAACGGTGAGCGGGCTTGCGCCGCCCTGCTCGCCCTGCTCGACAGGACATCCTTCCCGGCAGCGCCGCCGGCAGGTCGCCCAGGAGCCCCGGCTGCGGCGCTCCGACCGGTTCAGCCGTCCGCCGGCCGCTGGGCGCGCAGGTCGGGCCGCCCACCCAGCCGTCGCACGGTCGACGTGGCCGCCGCACCCGCCCGCCGTGCGGCCAGCTCCGGGGGCTCGCCCCGGCGCAAGCCGATGGTGAGGCCCGCGAGGAAGGCGTCGCCGGCACCGGTCGGATCGGCGACCTGCTCGGTGCCGTGCGGCACGAGCTGCTCGCCCTCCGGCCACACCACGAGGTCGCCGTCGGGGACGGAGAGCGCGACGAGCCCGGCCCCGGAGTCGAGGACGCGCCGGGCCGCGAGGCGGCCCGCCTCGTGATCAGCCGGCTCGATGCCGGTCATCAGACGCGTCTCCGCGGCGTCCATCCGCACCACGTCGGCCGCCGCGAGCAGCCGGTCGCGGGCGGCGCCGTCGATGGCGCCGTCCAGGACGAGCCGCAGTCCGCGGTCCGCGGCCAGCTCCGCCCCGGCGAGCAGGACCGGTGCGGGCTGTTGCAGCTGCAGGCAGACCGTGTCGACCCGGTCCGCGGCGACGGCCGCCTCCTGCACGTCCTGCACGGTGAGCAGCGACTGCTCGGGCACGTGCTCGAGCAGGCGCCGCGTGCCCTCCCCGTCCACGACGTCCACCAGCAGCGCGGTCTCCCCGCGGCGCACGACCCAGGAGAGATCCAGGTCATCGCGGCGGGCCTGGGCGAGCACGGTCTCGCCCACCGCGTCGGTCCCGGCCACGCCGAGCAGGATCACCGGCGACCCGAGCTGCCGCAGCGCGACCGCCTGATTGGCGCCCTTGCCGCCGAGCATCTCCCGCCGCTCGGCCACGCGCGCACTGTCACCGGCCGGTGGCCAGTCCTCGACGCGCAGCACCAGATCTCGGGCGATCTGGCCGATGACGAGGACGCCGGTGGAGGGATCGGTGGTGGCCATGCCCCGTGGTACCACGGGGCCGGCATGCGGGGGAAGCGTCACGGACCGGTCGATCGTCCCGCGCAGGATCCGGACGGCAGGGGCGGCTCGGGGTCACGGACGGGCGGTCCGAGCAGGTCTCCGGCACCACCGGGCGTCCAGCGGCACGCCGCGACGCACGTCGACAGCGCCTGCCACCTTCCGCCCCCTCGTGCAGACAGCTCGACGGCTCACCCGCCGCGTGCCAGCCTGAGGATATGTGCCGCAACATCCGCCCCCTCCACAACTTCGAGCCCGAGGCCACCTCGCAGGAGGTGCACGACGCCGCGCTGCAGTACGTGCGCAAGGTCAGCGGGATGACCAGGCCCTCGCAGGCCAACGCCGAGGTGTTCGAGCGGGCGGTGGCGCAGATCGTCCACGCCACCGAGCACCTGCTCGCCGACCTCGTCACCTCTGCGCCGCCGAAGGACCGTGAGGTCGAGCGGGAGAAGGCCCGGGCCCGCAGCGCGAAGCGGTTCGGGACACCCGCCGCGTCCTGAGCGGAGGGGGGCGTCTGCACGAAGGGGACTCCAGCAGCATGCCGCGGAGCTCAGCTCCACGCCGTGCCGCTGGAGTCCCCTTTGTGCAGGCCGGCCCCGGCCAGTGGCCCGTGCCGGGTCAGCAGACCGCGGGGACCCCGTCGGTCGTCGTGGGCGCCTCGACGGCGGCGCGCGCCTGCTGACGACGGTGCACGGCGAAGGACCAGCCGGCGATGCCGAGTCCGGCGATCGCGAGGGCCACGCCCGTCCAGGCCGGGGCGAGCAGGCCCCATCCGGCGGCGAGCACGGCCGCGCCGAGCGCCGCGCCGAGGGAGTTGCCGATGTTCAGCGCCGAGTGGTGCAGGGCCGCGGCGAGCGAGGGCGCATCCGGCGAGGCGTCCAGCAGGAACAGCTGCAGGGACGGGCCCATGAACTGCGAGGTGATCGCGAGGGCGAACAGCAGGATCATCCCGGCGATCGCGTTCTCGGCCACGAGGGCGAAGACCGTGAGGCTCACCGTCATGCCGATCAGCCCGGTGAAGATCGTGCCGTAGAGGCTGCGGTCCGCGGCGCGGCCCGCGAGGACGTTGCCGATCGTCATGCCGACGCCGAACACGAACAGCGCCACCGGCACCGCCCGTTCGCCGAGGCCCATCACGCCGGGCACGATCTCGCCGATGTAGCTGTACACCGCGAACATGCCGCCGAAGCCGATCGAGCCGATGCCGAGCGCGAACCACACCTGCGCCCGGCGCAGCGCCCGCAGCTCGCCGCGGATCGAGCCGGTGACCCCGGCGCCCTCGGGCTCGGGCACCAGTCGCCAGATCGCGATCGTGCTGAGAGCGGCGACGACCACGACGATCACGTAGGCGGAGCGCCAGCCGACGACCTGCCCGAAGGCGGTGGAGGCGGGCACGCCCAGCATCGTCGCGATCGTCAGGCCCAGCATCACCAGCGAGACGGAGCGGGCGCGCCGTCCGGGCGGGGAGAGGCGAGCCGCGACCAGCGAGGCGACGCCGAAGAACGCGCCGTGGGGGAGGCCGGCGACGAAGCGCGCGGCAGCCAGCACCGAGAACGTCGGCGCCATGGCGGAGAGCAGATTGCCCAGTCCGATCAGCGCGATGAGCAGAACCAGCAGCCTCGCCCGCGGCATCTTCACGGCCGCGATCGTCACCAGCGGCGCGCCGATCACGACGCCCAGCGCGTACAGGGTGATGAGCATCCCGGCCTGCGGGGTGGAGACCTCGAGGTCCCGCGCGATCTGCGGCAGGAGCCCCATCGAGGCGAACTCGGTGGTGCCGATCGCGAAGGCGCCGAGCGCCATCGCGAGGATCACCAGGCGCAGACGCCCGGGGGAGAGCGGCGCCTGGGGAGCGTGCGGCTGCGTCATCGGGCGACCTCCAGCGGCGGGACGGGGTGGGGACTCGCTGCCGACGCTGGAAGCGGAGGGGGACCCATCGATCCTAAGGGCGGGGGAGGGGCCGGGGCCAGGGCGGGGTGAGGGATGGAACGGGGTCGGGCAGAATCCCTCCATGGCACGCACTCTCGCCCCCGGCCAGCGCTCCCGCATCTGGACCCTCGACGTCGACAACGGCGAGCGGACGCTGGTCCACGAGTCCGCCGAGACGCTCTACGAGGCCCCGAACTGGTCCCTGGACGGAGCCTCTCTTTACATCAACGGCGACGGCCACCTGTTCCGCCTCCCCGTCGGCCCGGGCTCCGCGCCGGAGCGGATCGACCTCGGTGATCTTCCCGAGCTCAACAACGACCACGTCCTGGATCCCGACGGGGAGCACGTCTTCGTCTCCTGCATGGACTGGCACATCTACCGCGCCCCGCTCGCGGGCGGCACCGCCCGACGGATCACGAACGACGACGGCCGGCTCCACTTCCTCCACGGCGTCAGTCCCGACGGCACGACCCTCGCCTACATCGGGCTGACCGCCGATGCGGAGGGGAACTGGTCCCCGCCGAACGTCTTCACGATCCCTGTCGCGGGCGGTGAGGACGTGCAGCTCACCGACGACGAGTTCCCCGACGACGGCTCCGAGTACTCGCCCGACGGGCAGTGGATCTATTTCAACTCCGAGCGGGCGCGGACCGTCCCCGGCCACGCGCAGCTGTTCCGCATGCGCCTCGACGGCACCGGCATCGAGCAGCTCACCTCCGACGAGCGCGTGAACTGGTTCCCGCACGTCTCGCCCGACTCCAGCCGCCTCGCCTATGTCAGCTTCCCGCCCGGCACCGAGGGGCATCCCGCGGACAAGGACGTGATCGTGCGGCTGTGCGCCGCCGATGGGAGCGGCATCCGCGACCTCGCCCAGGTGTTCGGCGGGCAGGGCACGATGAACGTGCACAGCTGGTCCCCGGGTGGAAGGTCCATCGCGTTCGTGGACTATCCCGTGGACGGGCCGCGCGGCTGAGAGGGCTCGGCCTGCTGCGGCCGCTGCCCTGCAGACTCCCCGGAGCGCTCCCCGCCCCGCCCGGTACCCTGCTCGGAGCCGGTCGCAGCCGCCCGGCCCCTCGATCCGATGCGGAGCGCCATGGAACAGATCACCGTCGCCGGACACCCCGAGCCGATCCCTGCCTCGCCCGTCGCCGCGCGCATGCTGCGCGAGCGCCTGGAGGAGACCCGCGAGAAGCGTGGGGCCGACGCGGCCGACACACTCGAGAACCTGGTCGGCGAGCGGATCGGCACTCTGCTCGCCGGCGGGATGCCCAGCATCGACGTGGCGACGATGCGCTCGATCGTGGAGTACATCGAGCTGCCCTCGGAGGACGAGCCCGAGCCCACTGGACTCGGCAAGGTCTTCACCGATCTGAAGGACAGGGCCGCCCAGCGCGGCTACGGCGGCCGCATCGGCTGACGCTCGGTGGCCGGCAGGGCCCGCGCCTCACCCCCACCCCGCGGTTTCGCTTATGGCGCCCATTAGCTAGCCTGGCCCGCATGATCCTCACCGGCCTCCTCCTCGGCGCCGTGCTCGGCTATGTCCTGCAGCGCTCCCGGTTCTGCGTGACCGGCGCGTTCCGCGACCTCTACCTCACCCGCTCCACCCGCTACTTCACCCCCTTCCTGCTCGCCATCGCGATACAGGCCGTCGGCGTCGCCGCGCTGACCGGCATGGGCATGCTCGCCCCCGAGCCCGCCTCCTTCGCCCCGCTCGCCGTGATCGGCGGCGGACTGATCTTCGGCGTCGGCATCATCATGGCCGGCGGCTGCGCGACCGGCACCTACTACCGCGCGGGCGAGGGCCTCATCGGCTCCTGGGTCGCGCTGATCTTCTACGCCCTGTTCGCGGCCGTGATGAAGTACGGCCCGCTCGGCGGCTTCACCGAGGCCGCCCGCGCCCGCACCGTCGCCGACGCCACGATCCACGAGACCCTCGGCGTGAGCGTCTGGGTCCCCACCCTCGTCTTCAGCGCGATCGTCGCCGTGCTCGTCGTGCGCCGGTACCGCGCCGTCAAGGGGCGTGCCGCCTCCGGCCGTCCCTCCGTGACGCTGCCGGCGCGTCGCACCGGCCTCGGCCACTACCTCGCCGACATCCCCTGGAGCCCCTGGGTGGGCGGCGTGCTGCTGGGCCTGATCGCGATCGCCGCGTGGCTGCTGTCCACCGCCGCGGGCCGCAACGGCGGGCTCGGCATCACCACCCCGTCGGCCAAGATCGTCACCTTCCTGACCACGGGCGACGTGACCCTCGTGGACTGGTCGGTGATGCTCGTGCTCGGGATCCTCGTCGGCTCCTTCCTCGCCGCGAAGCTCTCCGGCGAGTTCCGCTGGCGCGTCCCGGACGCCCAGACCATGCTGCGCAGCGCCGGCGGCGGCGTCGCGATGGGCGTCGGCGCCGCGCTCGCCGGCGGCTGCACCATCGGCAACTCCCTGGTGGAGACGAGCCTGTTCAGCTACCAGGGCTGGGTCTCGCTGGTCGCGATCATGCTCGGCACCTGGGGTGCGGCCTGGTTCTTCCTGCAGCGCCCCCAGCGCGCCGCCGAGGCCAACCGCCCCGCCCCGGTGCTCACCCCCGCCTCCTGATCGTCCCGCTCACCGCACAGCCCCCAGAACTGCCCCGCCCCTCCCACGGAAGGACCCCTCCCATGGCCGCCTACACCCTCCAGACCAACGGCTCCGTCTGCCCGTTCCCGCTGATCGACGCGAAGAACGCGATGCAGCAGCTGAGCACGGGCGATGACCTGATCATCGACTTCGACTGCACCCAGGCCACCGACTCCCTGCCCCAGTGGGCGGCGACGGACGGCCACGAGGTCGTCGCCTTCGACCGCACCGGCGAGGCCGGCTGGACGATCACGGTCCGCAAGGGCGCCTGAGAGCCCGGCCGACGCCTCCGACGGGCCCTGCTGCGAGAGTTCTCGCGGCGGGGCCCGTCGGGCGTTCGGATCCTGTCGTCCCGTCAGCCGATCCGCTCAGTCCCCGTAGCGCAGCTCGACGCGACGGTCCGCCGCGTTGCCGGCGTCGTCGCCTCCGCCTCCGGCGGCGGCGGGCTTCGCATCGCCGTGCCCGGTGACCTCGAGGGTGAGATCGGGGCGCTCCGCGGTGAGCGCGTCGGCGACCGCCTGGGCGCGGTTCTCCGAGAGCTGCTGGTTGTCGAAGTCGTACTGCGAGCGGTCCACGGGCAGGGAGTCGGTGTGTCCGCCCACCTGCACGGTCGCGCCCTCGGGGATCTCCGCGGCGAGCTCGACGATGCGGGCGGCGGCTCCGTCGGAGAGGTCCCAGGCGTTGGAGGGGAAGAGGATGTCGGCCTCGAGCACGATCACCTCGTCCTCGGCGGGCTCGCTGCCGCCGAGCTCGGTGATCGAGCGTGCCGGGTCGTAGACCGTGATCGAGCGCTGGAGGATCTCGTCGGTGATCTCGAAGGGCTGCTCGGGCGGGCCCTCCGTCTCGCCCTCGGCAAGCGCCGCGGGCGCTCCGAGGGCCAGCAGCAGGGCGGACGCCGCGAGCGAGGCGGCGGCGGTGGAGCGGCGCAGTGCGGTGCGGTGCATCCTCATCCCTCCTCGGCCTCGATCTGCACGTCCTCGAAGGAGGGACCCGCGCCCATCACGACGTCGATCGCAGAGATGTCGTCGATCGGGGCGGCGAAGTTCGCCCAGTACGCCTGCGTGTCGCCGGAGGCGAGCTCGACCGCGGCCTGCTTGCTGTTCCACATCGTCGGACCGTCATAGGACCCGTTGGTGGTCAGGATGTCGTAGCGGGTGAGGTTCGCACGGTCCACGAGGGCGGGCGCCACCACGGAGTGGTCGTCGCCGTGCAGGTCCCAGAGCGTGAAGGCGCCGGGCTCGGTGAACTCGGGGGTGTACGTGAGCAGAAGCTCGAGGGTCTCGCCGCGTCGGCGCAGGTGGTGCAGACCCACGGTCATCGTCCCCTCCGCCTCGTCGGACGCGATGGGGTACTCGAGCTCGTCGATCGCGTCGGCCGGGTCGACCGAGGAGGCCGCCTGCGCATCGTCCGCACCGCCCGCGGAGCCCTCCTCCCCGCCGCCGTCGGACGCGGCCGGCTGCTCCTTGCCGTCCGAGCCGCTGTCGGAGCCGCCGTCGCCGGCCCCGTTCCCGCCGGACTCCTCGAACTCGGCGTCGCCGCCGGTGGAGCAGGCCGCGAGCGAGAACGCGCCGAGCGAGGCGAGGGCCAGCAGGGCCCCGCGCCGGGTGGTGGGACGAGTGCGGCGAGCGGTCATGGTCGGACTCCTTCTCTCGGGCGGCTGCGCGGCCGCCGGGGATGTTCTCTCACGGTGTATGTCGTCGGCCGGAGCGGATCGGTTGCATCGGATCTCGACCAATTCTTCGAGCGGTCACGCGCGGACCCTCACCACGCGCCGTGCCTCGAGTTCCTGGCCCTCCGTGGTGCGGGCGCGCAGCACCAGCTCGGCGCGTCCCGGCCCCGAGGCGGTCAGCGTCGCCTGCTCGGCATCGACGAGGTGCTCGCCGGTGGGCAGCGTCCACACCCATGAGTCCACGCCCTCCACCTCGGCGGTGAACACCGCCTGCTCGCCCACCTGGATCTCGTCCGGGCCGGCGATCGCGAGGGAGGAGTCGCCGGCGGCCGACGGGGCCGACGCGTCCAGCCCGAGCAGGCTCCCCGCCCCGAGGCCGAGGCCGAGTGTGAGTGCGGGCAGCGCGATGAGGAGAGCACGCCGGCGCGGACTGGCAGCGGTGGAACCCCGGTCGGAGTCGACGGCGCCGACGGCACCACGGGGGACGTCGTCGGCGTGCGGTGTCGTGGTGCGCGCGATGGTCCCCTCGGCCGTGCCGGGGCCGGTGCGCGCGCCGATGTCGGCCCTCGTCGAGCCGGCGACTGCGCCCGGCGGGGCGTTCGCCGCGGAGCCGCCGTCGGCCCCGGGAGCCGTGCCGCCCGCCGGTAGCGCGGGCGGGGGCGGTGCCAGCGCCTCCTCGATCTCGGCGATCCACTGCGTCGCCTCCGCCTGGCGCGAGCCGGGATCCTCGGAGAGGCCCCGGGCGAGGACGTCCTGGAGCGCCTGCGGCATCTCGGCGTCGTCGATCAGCCAGCGCAGCAGCGCGGACATCGCCCAGATGTCGGCGCGGATGTCGACGGTGCCGGGCCTCGACTGCTCCGGCGGGCGGAACCCGTCGGTGCCGGCCGCGACGGTCAGGCCCGAGCTGCGCGCGAGGTCCTTGCACATCCCGAGGTCGGCGACGAGGAGCCGCTCGTCGGCGCGCACCACCGCCGACGGCGAGGACTCGATGCCGACGGCGCGCGCCGCCTCGCCGCTGGTGCTGGTCAGCAGCAGGTTCCCGGGGCTGAGGTCGCGGTGGACGAGCTGGGCGCGGTGCACGGCGGCGACCGCCGCGGCGAGGGGCCTCGCCACGGCGAGCACGTCGGCGCCGGTGGCGCGCCAGCCGCCTGCACGCAGCTCCTCGACGCGGCGGCGCAGGGAGCCGCGGTCGGCGAGCTCGAGCACCAGATAGGGCTGCTGACGCTCGTTCTGGTCGATGTCGTGGACGGAGACGAGGTGACGCCCGCCGACCCGGCGCAGGCTGCGGCCCTCGGCGATGAACCGCTCGCGGATCTCCGGGTTCAGGCTGTGGTTCTCCGCGAGCACCTTCACCGCGACGTCCGCGTCGAGCCGCTCGTCGCGGGCGCGGTGCACGGTCGCGAAGGAGCCCGCGCCGATCACCCCGCCCAGGCGGTAGCGCTCGCCGAGCGCCGTCACGCGGGAGCCCCGGCAGCGGGATCGCCCTCGCCCAGTCGTCCGGCGAGCATCGCCCGGCCGCGGCTGACCTGTGACTTCACGGTGCCCTCGGCGCGGTCCAGCTGCGCGGCGATCTGCGCGTAGGGCAGCTGCTCGAGGTCACGCAGCTCGAGCGGGACGCGGTAGAGGTCCGGGAGATCCGCGAGCACCTGCCGCACGCTGACGCGCTCGGCGATCATCGAGCTCATCCTCTCGGCGGGCCGGAGCTGCTCCTCGAGCTCGACCGTGGCCCGCAGGCGCCGCAGATGGTCCGCGACGCGGCGCCGGACGATGGAGTGCACCCAGGTGGTGACCTTGGAGCGGCCGTCGAAGCGGTGGATCGACTCCGCGATCGAGATCAGCGAGTCCTGGGCGACGTCCTCGACCGCTCCGGGATCCAGCAGCGCGGCCCCGGCGAAGCGGCGCACCACCCCGGTGCCGTCGAGCACCTCGACGAAGAGCTCGAGCGCTATCGGGCTCGATCCGGCGTGCTCGGCGAGGAGGGCGAGCGCCTCGTCCTGGCCGTCGGCTGCGAGCAGCTCGTCGGCCGTGCGACGGGCGGCGTCGAGGCGCCCTGCGTGCAGATGTCGTGCCAGCTCATCGCCGTGCTGCGCCGTCGACCCCGGCGGCGGTCCCCACTCCGTCCCCATGCTCGCGAGCCTATCGCGAACGGGGCGCCCGCCGAGCGGCGGACGCCCCGTTCAGGACGACGTGCGGACCGGGCGGGCCCGGAGAAGGCTCAGCGCTGCGAGGCCTCCGCGATGCGACCGGTGTTCTGGGCCGTGCGCACGGTCGCGACCGCGAACTCGAGGCCGAGGCGCATCGCGATCAGCGCGATCACCGAGGGGATCCAGCCGAACAGGATCGAGAGGATCAGCGGGACCGGGCTGAAGCTCGGCTCGCCGAAGTAGCTGTTCATGCTTCCCCAGGCGAATCCGAACAGGATCCCGCTGACGATGTTGCTCAGCCACATCAGCGCCGCGACGACGAACGCGATGACGTAGAGGAACGACGAGAACTTCACGGTGATGAAGTGCTCGAACTTGAAGTCGAACAGCGCCTTGAAGAAGCCTGCCTCGCCGAAGCGGCCGTCCCCGGAGGTGCCGCCGCCGGTGGCGGGGTAGGGCGCGGCCGCGGGGCTCTGCGCGGAGCCCCAGGCCTGCTCCTGGGCGGCCGGGTGCGGGGCCGACGGCGCGCTCTGTGCTCCCCAGGCGTCCTGCTGACCGGACGCCGCGGCGGACTGCTGGCCGTAGGGGTCCGACGACGGGGCGGCGTAGGGATCCTGCCCGGCCCCGCCCGCGGAGGGGGCCTGCTCCTGGGCGCCGTATCCGCTGCTCGTCGGCTCGGGCGCGGAGCCCTGTCCGTGCTGCGGATCCAGCGGGTTGCTGCCCTCGGGCGGCTGCGACATGGTGCGACTCCTTCTGCGAGATCTGATGGACGAGGAGGAGCTCGTCGGCGCCCCCGCGCCGCCGTTCCCACCCTGACGCTCACCGTAGCCCGCGGGCGACGGCGAGGGGGAGGTGTCTGCGGAGCGGAGTCGGCCCTGGCGCTCCGACCGGAGGACGCCCGCGGCCCCCGCCGAATCGCACCGCGAGCGGATGCGAAGCTCGGCGGGCCGGCCGCACCATGCAGATCATGACCGACGGGGTCCCTCCGCTCAGCCGCGCCCTGCAGCAGCTGCTCAGCTCCGAGACCGCAGGCTTCGCCGCGGTCAGCTTCGTCGCCGGACTGCTCAGCGTGCCGCCGTCGCCCGCTCGATGATCTCCCGCATCCTCGCCGCGGCCCCCGCCTCGTCGCCGGCGCCGATCGCGGCCGCGACCTCCTGATGCAGTCCGAGGTCGTGCCGGTCGGGGGCCTGCTCGCCCCGCTCCACAGTTGCCCGGTGGCGCAGGCCCTCCTCGATCACGGCCCGCAGCCGGCCGAGCATCGCGTTGCCGGAGAGGGCGAGGACCTCGGCGTGAAAGGCCCGGTCCGCGGCGAGGAAGGCGCCGGATTCGGGCCCGTCGGCCGCCTCGACCATCGAGTTCGCGGCGGCGTCGAGTGCGCGGGTGCTCCCGCGCCCGTTTCGGATCTCCCGGGCGGCGGCCGCTGCTGCCGCGGGCTCGACCGCATGACGCAGCGAGCGCAGCTCCGCGAGCTGCCGCGCAGGGTCCGGGCCCTCGAGGCGCCAGCGGATCACCCGTGGATCCAGCAGGTCCCACTCGCTGATCGGGAGGATGCGAAGGCCGACCCGTCGGCCGGCGCTCAGCATCCCGAGCCCGCCGAGCACGCGCGTGACCTCGCGGACCACGCTGCGGGAGGCGCCGGTGCGGGCGATGAGCCCCTCGATCGTGTCCGCGGCGCCGGCCTCCAGCTCGCCGCCGACGATCGCGGCGCCGATCTGGTCGAGCGCCTGCTCGAAGGCGCTCGCCCCGGGGGTCATGCCTGCGAGACGGGGGAGACGACCAGCTCGTCGATGCGCACGTGCGCGGGGGAGCCGAGCACGAAGCAGGCGGTGCGGGCGATGTCCTCCGCGGTGAGCATCCGTGCGCGAGCCTCGGCGTCCGGCACGGAGGGGCGCTGATCGAGGAAGTCGGTCGCGACATCGCCCGGGCACAGATGGCAGGCCCGCACGCCATGACCCGCCTCCTGCTGGTTCAGGGTGCGCACCAGGGAGCCGAGCGCCGTCTTGCTCGCCGAGTAGGCGACCCCCGCACCGGGCTGGAACGACCAGCCCGCATAGGAGGAGATCACCACGACCTGCCCGCCGCGCTCGCGCAGGTGGGGGAGGACGGCGTCGACGGTGCTCGCGACCGCGGTGAGGTTCGTGGCGACGATCGCGTCGAACTCCGTCAGGTCCTGATCGTCCCAGCGCCGCTTCGGCGCGTTCAGGCCGGCCGCGAGCACCAGCGCGTCGATCCCGCCGAGCTGCTCGGCGATCCGCTCGGCGGTGCCCCGCACGGCCTCGCGATCCTGCACGTCCAGCGGCGCGACCAGCGCGTTGCCGCCTGCCTCGCGGATCTCGGCCGCGAGCTCCTCGAGCACCTCGCGGCGCCGGCCGCTCAGCGCGACCATCCAGCCCGTGCGCGCCGCCCGCAGCGCCGTCGCGCGCCCCATGCCGCTGCTCGCGCCGGTGATCCACACCGTGCGCGGGCCGGTCGCGCTCGCGCCGTGCGTCGGCTCGTCCTGCGCGCCTCGTCCGCTCGCCGTCGTCCCGTCCGTCGTCATCTCGCTCCTCCTCGGGCGTCCTCGCCATCAGGTCCTCTGCGGCGAGCTCGCGGCCCCACGGGCCGCCGTCACCCAATAGTATGACTATTGAGCGCGGCCGACGGGCCGCATGCTGAGCGCGGCACGGTAGCCGCAGGAGAGGACAGGGCGATGGAGCTGGATCTGCGGGACAGGGTGGTCGTGGTGACCGGGGCGGCGCGTGGGATCGGCGCGGCCATCGCCGCACGCTTCGCCGAGGAGGGCTCGCGCGTGGTCGCGCTCGACCTCGCCTTCCCGGACGAGGCGGCGGAGGGTGCGCCGACCGTGGACCAGGTGGTCTGCGACGTCGCCGACCCCGACTCCGTGCACCGCGCGGTCGAGGCCGTCGTGGAGCGCCACGGCACGATCGACGTGCTCGTGAACAACGCCGGGATCGTCGCGGACTCGACCGTGGTCGAGACCGACTGGGCGACCTGGAAGAAGTGCTTCGACGTGAACACCGGCGGCACCTTCCTCATGTGCCGGGAAGTCGCCCCGCACATGCAGAGGGCCAGGCGCGGGCGGATCCTCAACGCCGCCTCGTTCGCCGCGATCGTGCCGAGCGTGGGCAGCGCCGCCTACGCCGCCTCGAAGGCCGCCGTGGTGCAGCTGACCCGCGTGCTCGCCTCCGAGCTCGGCCCCCACGACATCACCGTCAACGCCTACGCCCCCGGCATGGTCCCCACCTCCATGAACGGCTTCGCCGACATGCCCGCCGAGCGGCAGGACCGCCTGCTGGACACCCTCTCGCTGCGTCGCTGGGAGAGCCCCGACGACGTCGCCGACCTGCTGATCTTCCTCGCCAGCGACCAGGCCTCATACATCACGGGCACGCTCGTGGACGTCTCAGGCGGCAAGCTCGCCACGCAGATCCCGGCGGTGGCGCACGGACGGTGAGGGGCGCGGCGCGTCACCTGAGGGGGACGTGCCTGCGGAGCTCGTCGGCGACGTAGGGGACTCCAGAGCGGGCCGGCGCGCCGAGAACGGAATCGACGGTGCGCGGTCGCCGTCTGGTCGCCGCGACCGCGCCTCGGCGCCGATGGCGGAGTCCTTCAACGCGACCCCCGTGTCCACGAACCGGGGGTAGGGCCCGGATGATCGAGGAGGCGGACCCGGCGGAGTGCTTGAGGGATCCTTGCATCTGTCCCGCGCCGTCGGGCCGCCCACCCCAGCCCCAGCCCCGTGCCCTGGACGCAATGGTCTCGTTTCGATCACGACGCCTCTCTGGCATAGGCGTGAAACAAGTGTTGCGGTGAGGTGGGGGGACCGTGAGATGCGTTCCGCCCCGCATCCCGGCCCGATCAAGAAGGTGGTCCCCCGGTGAACCGAACCCTGCACTCCACGCTCCGCGTCCTGCACATCTCCCCGGCACCCCTCGCCCTGCGCCGCCCCGCCCTGGGGGCGCTGGCGATCCTCCCGCACACCGTGCACTACAGCGGCGCGGACCTCGCCGAGCTGCGCCGCGCCCCCGAGTGCGACGTCGCGGTGTTCGATGCGACCTCGGACCTCACCTGGGCCCCGCACATGGCCGCCCGCCTCGAGGCGGCGCGCCTGCACCTGCCGCTGGTGCTGATCATGGCCGAGAGCGGACTGGCCGCCGCGAACCAGGACTGGGGCGCCGCGGACTACCTCCTGCCCAGCTCCGGCCCCGCGGAGGTCGACGTCCGCCTCCGTCTCGCGCTGCGCTTCGCCCCCGCACCGGAACTCGGCCCGGAGCTGATCACCGCGGGCGGTCTCGTGATCGACGAGTCCAGTTACACCGCGACCCTGCACGGGCAGGCGCTGGAGCTGACCTTCAAGGAGTTCGAGCTGCTGAAGTACCTCGCCCAGCACCCGGGCCGCGTGTTCACCCGCGCCCAGCTGCTGCAGGAGGTGTGGGGCTACGACTACTTCGGCGGCACCCGCACCGTGGACGTGCACGTGCGGCGCCTGCGCGCCAAGCTCGGCGCCGGCATCGAGTCCGCGATCCACACGGTCCGCAACGTCGGCTACCGCTTCGACCTCGTCGTCTCCGAGGCCGTCCCGGAGCTGCAGAGCGCCTGAGGACCCCCGTCATGACCCAGCCTGATCCGTCACCGTCGCCGGAGCACCTCACCCTGCCCGAGACCTCGGTTCTGCCAGAGACCGCAGTCCTGCCCGACACGACAGCAGTCCTCCTCGCCGCGGGGGAGGGGCGGCGCCTGGGCCGCGGCCCGAAGGCGCTGCTGCCGCTCGGCGGGGAGCCCCTGGTCGCGGTGCTGACCCGGCGCCTGCTCGAGGGCGGCTGCCGCGACGTCCTGGTCGTCACCGGCGCCTACGCCGACGAGGTCGGCGCGGTCGCGCGCGAGGCCGGGGCGCGGGTCGCCGAGAGCCCTCTGTGGCGCACCGGCATCGCCGTCTCCCTGCGGGTCGGGGTCGCGGCGGCCGATGCCCCGCACCTCATGCTCGCCCTGGTCGACCACGTGGGGCTGAGCCCCGCGCTGGTGCGCCGGGTGCTCGGCGCGCACCGGCCCGGCCGCGCGACCGCCGCCTCCTACCCGGGGCCCGACGGTCGGCTCCTGCGCCGCCACCCCGTGCTGCTCGAGGCGGCCGACGCTCGCGCCGCCGCCGCGGAGGCCCATGGCGATCGCGGCGCCCGCGACTGGCTGCACCGCAATCTGGAGCGTGTGGACCTGGTGGACTGCGGGGACCTCGACGACGGCGGCGACCTCGACACCGTCGCCGACCTCTCCCGCCTCTCCCGCCTCGCCCGCCGCTGACCTGCGACCGTCGGCCGGCCCCGTCGGCCGCGCCCTCACCCCCGGGCGCGCGCGTGCCCGACCAGCGCGACCGCCGCGCAGAGC
Source organism: Brachybacterium sp. AG952 (assembly GCF_004362645.1). Lineage (NCBI taxonomy): Bacteria > Bacillati > Actinomycetota > Actinomycetes > Micrococcales > Dermabacteraceae > Brachybacterium > Brachybacterium sp. AG952. The sequence goes on from NZ_SNXV01000008.1 coordinate 16,587, forward strand.
GCCCCGGCGAGCAGCAGCCCCGCCCCCGCGTGCACCTGCAGCAGCAGCGCGCCGACGGCGGCGCCGGTGAGCATGAGCAGCACCGCGAGCAGTCGGCGCGGCCACAGCGCCCCGGTCCCGCCGGCCAGTCGCGAGTCCATCGCCAGGCCCGTGATGGTGGAGGTGATGACCACGGTGGTCACGTCCTTCACGGCGAGGGCGCGGGCGGTCGCGGCCTGCGCCCCCATCGCCAGGCCCAGCGCTCCGGTCACGCCGAGCAGCGCCGTGTGCGGGGCGTCCTCCCACACAAGCATCATCGCGCCGGCGGCGATCACCACGGCCGCGACCGCGCAGAGCAGGGCGGTGGTCGCGCCGGTCCAGGCCCCGGTGCGCCCGCCGAGGGCGCGGCCGGCGAGGATCGCACCGAGCACGAAGCCTGCCAGCGCCAGCACCGGGCCGACCACGGGCAGGTCGTCCGCGCCGGTCAGTGCCATGCCGAGGATGACGACGTTGCCGGTCATGTTCGCGGTGAACACCCGGTCCAGTCCCAGGTAGCCGACCGCGTCGACGATGCCGGTGGCGAAGGTGAGGGCGAGCATGAGGCGCAGGTGCCGCGGGCGCAGGTCGGCCGCGGGCGCGGCGCTCGTCTCCGGGGCGGCAGGGTCGCTCGCGGTGGCGGAGGCGATGTCGGCGGCAGGGGTTCCGGTCATGGCCGGGAGGCTACGGACCTCCTGAAACCCGGGCGGCACGGCCGTGTAACAAGGGCGTAAAACCCCGCCCCTAGCGTGGAGCGTGAGCTGAGGAGGACCATGCTGACGGACATCCTGCGAGCGGGCGAGAAGGTGCCGGCCGGAGTCGCCCACCTCCCCGTGGAGGAGGGGACGAGCCTGTGGGGCCGACTGCCCTGCGCGGCCGACGCCCCTGTACTGCGCCTCGAGCCCGGCGACGAGGCGGTCATCGACACCCTCAGCCACGAGGGGATCCTCGAGGACCAGGGCCGGGACCCGCGCGCCTTCTTCGGCGCCCACGGCGTCGATCCTGAGCAGGTGCTGCCCGACGCGATCGCGCTCGCCGCGGACCATCCCGGTCGCGACCGGGCGACCGACGGTCCCCATGTGGTCACCGGCCCGATCCACGTCGCCGGTGCCCGCCCCGGCGACCTGCTGAAGGTGACGATCCTCGAGCACGAGATGCGTGTGCCCTACGGCGTGGTCTCCAACCGCCACGGCCGCGGCGCCCTGCCCGGTGAGTACCCGGCCGGTCCCGGCACCGTAAGCGTCTTCGCCGGGGTCGAGCACACTCCGAACGGGCCCGTCGGCACCATGGCCCCGCGCGCCGGCGCCGAGCGGACGCTCCGCTTCCCGCTGCGCCCGTTCCTCGGGATCATGGGTGTGGCCGTGCCCGGCGCGGAGCGCCCCCACTCGGTGCCGCCCGGCCGACACGGCGGCAACATCGACATCAACCTCCTCACCGCCGGGGCCTCCCTCTACCTGCCCGTCCAGGTCGAGGGCGCCCTCGCCTACGTCGGTGACCCGCACTTCGCCCAGGGCGACGGGGAGGTGGCGCTGACCGCGATGGAGGCGAGCCTGCGCAGCCGGCTCCGGTTCGACGTGATCGCTCGCGAGGACGCGATCGCGCAGTTCGGCGAGGTGGCCGGTCCCCTCGCCGAGACCACCGAGTACCTCATCCCCACCGGAATGGACGAGGACCTCGACCTCGCCGTGAAGGACTGCGTGCGTCACGCGATCGCGCTGCTCCAGGCCCGCTGGGGCCTGGATCCCGAGCATGCGCTCGCCTACCTCAGCGCCGCCACCGACTTCGACATCTCCCAGGTCGTCGACGTCGTCAAGGGCGTCCACGCCCGCATCCGCACGGCCGACTTCGCGGAGGTCCGCCCATGAGCACCACCAGCGCCGATGCGCAGATCACGATCTCGTCGGGCGCTGTCTCGCAGGGCTCCGAATCGCCGGGCTCCGTATCTGCTGCCGACGTCCTCGCGGACCGCGCCCGTCCCGTCGCGAACGGCCCCGAGATCCCCGGGCTGCTCGAGGCGTTCTGGGAGTACGAGCGAGCGCTCATGGCCGACGACCTCCCGGCGCTCGACGCCCTGTTCGCCCCCGGCCCGGACACCCTGCGCGGCGACGCGGCGGGGCTGCTGCGCGGACACGACGCGATCAGCACCTTCCGCGGCGGGCGCGGCGGCGCCCCGAAGCGCCGCATCGTCGAGGTCGAGGTGCGGGCGCTCGGCGAGGACCACGCGGCGGTCGTCGCGATCACCGAGCTGCTGCGCGGCGGCCGCGGCCAGCAGACCCAGGTGTGGCGGCGCGGCGAGGACGGCTGGAAGGTCGCCGTCGCCCACGTCGCCGTGGCCCCGCCCGCGATGGACCGCCGGATCTGGCGGGTCCTCGGCGCCCCGCTCGTCCCGGCCTCTGTCCCCGCCGGCGGGGGATCGGCCGACGAGGCACCGGGCCCCCTCGCCGGGGAGAGGATCGCGGTCAAGGACGTGATCGCGGTGGCCGGGCAGAGGATCGGCGGCGGCAGCCCCGCCCTGCTCGCGGGCGCCCGCCCCGAGCCCCGTCACGCCGACGCGGTGGAGCTGCTGCTGGACGCGGGCGCCGAGATCACCGGCATCGCCGCGACCGACGAGCTCGCCTACAGCCTCGCCGGCACCAACACCCACTACGGCACCCCGCCGAACCCCCGCGCCCCGCACCGGATCAGCGGCGGCTCCACCTCCGGCCCCGCGTCGGCCGTGTCGCTGGGGCACGCGAGCATCGGGCTCGGCACCGACACCGGCGGCTCCCTCCGGGTCCCCGCCTCCTACCAGGGACTGTGGGCGCTGCGCCCCACCCACGGCGCCGTGCCGTGCGACGGGGTGCTTCCCCTCGCGTCGAGCTTCGACACGGTCGGCCTGCTCACCCGCACGCCGGACCTCCTCGCCCGCGCCGCCGCCGTGCTCCTGCCCGAGGAGCAGGAAGGGCTCGAGGACCCCGCGCTGCGCACCGTCCCCGGGCTCGAGACGCTGCTGGACCCCGAGGTCGCAGACGCCCTCGACACCGCCCTCGCGCGCTGGCGCACCGCGATCGAGATCGAGGAGGCGGACCCGCTGGACGCCGACGAGCTCACCGGCTTCGCCGAGACCTTCCGCCTCCTCCAGGCCCGCGAGGCCTGGGCCGCCCACGGCGAGTGGGTGAGCGCGCACCGCAGCGAGCTTGCGCCCGACGTCGGTGCCCGCTTCGACGCGGCTGCCCAGGTCACGGCCGGCGAGACCGCAGACGCGCAGCAGGCCCGCACCCGCGCAGTCGGCCAGATCCGACGCCGCCTCGGCGAGGGGGTGCTCGTGGTCCCCGCAGCCTCGTCCATCGCGCCGCTCGTGCGGGACGCGGCCGCGGGCGGCCCCGCGATCGAGGCCCAGCGCGCACGGACCATGCGGCTGACGTGCCTGGCGGGCCTGGCCGGTCTGCCGGCGGTGGCGGTGCCGCTCGCGACCGCGAGCGGTCTGCCGACGGCCGTGACCCTCGTGGGCCCGCCCGGCAGCGACCTCGCCCTCATCGACCTCGCCACCCGGCTCGAGCAGGCCACCGCCCCTCCCGTCGGCCCCGCGCCGGGCACGGCCGCCACCACGGACGCCGCGCCCACCATCGGCACTGCGCCGGGGAGGATCCCCGCATGAGCACCCCGCCCGCCCTCCAGCGCCTGAACACCGCACCGCCCGCCGCGCTCGCCGAGCAGCTGCGCGCCTGCGCCCCGATCGAGTCCTGGGTGCGCCACCTCATCACCGCCCGCCCCTACCCCTGCGCCGAGTCGTTGCTCGCCGAGGCCTCGGACCGCGCCCGACGCTGGACCCCCGAGGAGGTCCACGGGGCGCTCGCCCACCATCCCCGCATCGGGGAGAAGGCGAAGGGCCTGGGAGCTGCGGAGACCGCGCACTCCGCCGCCGAGCAGGCGGGGGTGGAGGACCCGGGGGAGTGGGTGCGCGCGAACGCCCGCTACGAGGAGCGGTTCGGGACCGTGTTCCTCATCCGCGCCGCCGGCCGCACCCAGGCCGAGATGCTCGCCGAGCTCGAGCGGCGCCTGCTCCTCAGCGACGAGGACGAGCAGAAGGAGCGCGCCGAGCAGCTGCGCCAGATCGCCCTGCGCCGCCTCGAGGCCCTGCTCGCGGACTGACCCGCCACCTCGCAGGCTTCCCGTCCTCGATCCGCGACGGAAACACCCCTGAAACGTCTGTTGCATTCACTGGGACCAGAACCTCTGAATGTCCCAGCACTGCTTGCACGTCCCCAGAACGGAACCTCCTTGATGCGCACCTCGCAGATCGCCCCGCCGCCGCGGCTGCTCATGGGCCCCGGCCCCATCAGCGCCGACCCCCGCGTGCTGCGGGCCATGTCCGCCTCGTTGCTGGGCCAGTTCGACCCCGCGATGACGGCGCTCATGACCGAGACCCAGGGCCTCTTCCGCGAGGTGTTCCGCACCCGCAACGAGGCGACGCTCCTGGTGGACGGCACCTCCCGCGCCGGCATCGAGGCCGTGCTCGTCTCCCTCCTCGAACCCGGCGACAAGGTGCTCGTCCCGATCTTCGGCCGCTTCGGCCACCTCCTGGTCGAGATCGCCGAGCGCTGCGGCGCCGAGGTCCACACGCTCGAGACCGAATGGGGACAGGTGTTCCCCGCCTCCGTCATCGAGGACGCGGTCCGGACGGTCCGCCCGAAGCTCCTCGCCGTCGTCCAGGGCGACACCTCCACCACCATGAACCAGCCCCTCGACGAGCTCGGCGCGATCGCCGCCAGTCACGGCGCGCTGCTGTTCACCGATGCGACCGCCTCCCTCGGCGGCAATGACCTGCAGGTCGACGAGTGGGGGATCGACGCCGCGACCGCGGGCCTGCAGAAGTGCCTCGCCGGCCCCTCCGGCAGCTCACCGCTGACCCTCTCCGATCGCGCGGTCGAGGTGATCGGGGCGCGACGCCACGTCGAGGCCGGGATCGCCGACGGCACCGCCGGGCGCGGCACCCGCATCCGCTCGAACTACTTCGACCTCGCGATGATCCTGGACTACTGGGGCGAGCAGCGCCTGAACCACCACACCGAGGCGACGAGCATGCTCTACGCCGCCCGCGAGTGCGCGAGCCTGCTGGTCGAGGAGGGGATGGACGCCGCCGTCGCCCGCCACCGCCTCCACGGCGCCGCCATGGCCGCCGGCATCGAGGGCCTGGGACTCACCCTCTTCGGCGACCAGGCCCACCGCATGCACAACGTCCTCGCCGTCGAGATCCCGGACGGCATCGACGGCGACGCCGCACGCGCCGCGATGCTGGACGACTTCGGCATCGAGATCGGCACCAGCTTCGGGCCCCTGCACGGGAAGGTCTGGCGGATCGGCACCATGGGCTACAACGCCCGCCGCGACGCCGTGCTCCTCACCCTCGCGGCGCTGGAGCAGGTGCTCCGCGCCGGAGGGGCGGACGTCGTCGCCGGTGGCGGCGTCGGCGCGGCCCGCGAGCACTACGAGGGCGCGAGGGAGGGTGCGGCCGACGGGGCTGCCGCGGCCGTCGCGGGGGCCGCGCGATGACCGCCGACGACGCCACCCCTGCGAGCCCCACCACCCCCGCGCTCTCCGCTGCGACCCTCGAGGCGGCCGCGCGCATCATGGCCGACTGCGACCGGATCGCCGCGATCTCCGCCCTCGAGGACGGCATCGAGCGCACCTACCTCACCCCCGAGCACGCGGCCCACAACCAGGTCGCCGCCGAGCTCATGACCGCCGCCGGGATGCGCACCTGGCAGGACGCCGCCGGGAACCAGCGCGGACGCCTCGAGGGCTCCCGCCCGGGCTTGCCCGCCCTGGTCCTCGCCTCCCACCTCGACACCGTCCCCGACGCCGGCCGCTACGACGGGATCCTCGGGGTGCTCCTCGCCATCGAGACCGTCGCGAGGCTGAAGGACCGCGCGAGCGAGCTTCCCGTCGCCCTCGAGGTCGTCGCCTTCGCCGACGAGGAGGGCACCCGCTTCGGCGCGACCCTGCTGGGCAGCCGCGCGCTCGCCGGCACCTGGGAGCAGGACTGGTTCGCCCTCGAGGACAAGGACGGGATCACCATGGCCGAGGCGTTCACCCGCTTCGGCCTCGACCCCGCCCGCATCGCCGACGCGGCCCTCGGCCCCGACGAGGTCGCCGGCTACCTCGAGGTCCACATCGAACAGGGCCCCTACCTCGAGGCCGCGGACCGGCCCCTGGGCGTCGTCACCTCGATCGCCGGTGCCCGACGCTTCACCCTCACCGTTCTCGGCGAGGCCCGCCACGCCGGCGGCACCCCCTACGACCGCCGACGCGACGCCCTCATCGGGGCGAGCCGCGCCGTCCTCGACATCGAGCAGATCGCCCGCGAGCGCGGCGCGATCGCCACCGTCGGCCGGGTGCAGGCCTACCCGGGCGGCGTGAACGTGGTGCCGGGATGCGTGGAGATGTCCTTGGACCTGCGCGCCGAGACCGACGAGCTGCGCGACGCGGTGCTCGAGGAGACCCTCGGGACGATCCGCGGCTTCTGCACCGAGCGCGGCCTCACCCTCGAGGTCGAGCAGATCCACGAGGCCTCCGCCGTGCGCTGCGCACCGCACCTCATGGACGCCGTCCGCACCGGGATCCGCTCGGTCGGCGATGGTGCCGGCGGCGATGATGCGCCGCTCGAGCTGTTCTCCCGCGCCGGACACGACGCGATGGCCATGGCGGCCCTCACCGACATCGGCATGCTCTTCGTCCGCTGCGCCGACGGGATCAGCCACCACCCCGACGAAGCCGTGACCACCGAGGACGTCGCCGCAGCGCTCGACGCCTTCGAGGCCGCGACCCTCGCCGCCGCGGGGATCCGATGAACGCCGCGATCCGCGTGCTCCCGTCGGCCGGCCTGCGCGAGATGCCGCGCCGCGAGGTGCGCATCGACGCCCGCATCGACGCGAAGTATGCCGAGCTCACCCCGCAGGAGCGCCGGATCTGCGACTTCCTGCTCGAGCACCTCGGCGACCTCGCCGTGTTCAGCGCCGCGGACATCTCCCGCGAGACCGGGGTGTCCAAGGCGACCGTCAGCCGCCTGTTCCGCAAGCTCGACTTCGCCGACTTCCGCGAGGTCAAGGAGCACACCCGCGCCATGCGCCGCGCCGGGACACCGCTCGCGGCACCGACCCGCACCGGCGTGCCGGGCCTCAGGCCGAGCCTCGAGGCGCACGTCCGCGCCGAGCGGGAGAACCACGACCGGCTGCTCACCGTCCTCTCCGGCGGGGCGCTCGAGGAGGCGACCGCCCTGCTCACCGGCGCACGGCGGATCCTCGTGGTGGGTCTGCGCAACAGCTACCCCGTCGCCCTGCACCTGCACCAGCAGCTCATCCAGGCCCGCGACGAGGTGCGTCTCGCTCCTCAGCCCGGCCAGGCGGTGGGGGAGGAGCTCGCCGGGCTCACCGACGAGGACGCGGTGGTGCTGATCGGCTTCCGCCGTCGGCCGACGACCTTCCCCGCCCTCGCCGACGCGATCGCGCAATCGCCCGGGCGGTGCCTGCTGGTCGGGGACGGCACCGCCCGCCCCTACGCCGCCGCGGCCGACTGCTGGCTCGAGTGCCCCATCGACTCCGACGGCGCCTTCGACAGCTACTCCACCGCCACGGCGCTGGTGTCCCTGCTCGCCAACGGCGTGCTGAACCGGCGCGGCGCCGACGGGGTGCGCCGCATCAGCCGGATCACCGCCGCCTACGACCTCCTCGGCGAGCTCGAGGACAGCTGAGCCCAGCGCTCACCGCACAGAGCCTCACCGCACAGAGCCTCACCGCACAGAGCGCAGCGCGCACAGCACAGCACAGCACACTCAGCACATCGACCCCGCACAGCAGAAGGGACGAGCCCGCAGGCTCGCCCCTTCCTCGGTTCCCCCGGGTCAGATCAGGTCGGGGTTCTCCGCGTAGACCTCCTCGAGCAGGCTGGTGTCGAAGTAGTCCTCCACGGTGAGGTCGTAGCCGGCCGCGACCAGCGCGTCCACGTTCTGCTGCATGAGCTCGTCGGACATGGTCAGCAGACCGTTCGCGTCGGTCTCGTCGGTGCTGACCAGCGCCACCTGCTCCTCGGCCTGGCGGGTCTCCTTCTCCATGTCCAGGCCGAGGTCCTGGCCGTAGTCCTCGACCGCGAGGCGCGCGCCCTCGTCGGGCTCGGCGATCGCGTCCTTCCAGCCGCGGATGAGCGCCACCAGCGCCGCCTTCAGCAGGTCGCGCTGGGTCTCGATGGAATCCTGTGTGACCACGATGCTCTCGGCCATGAACGGCAGGCCGTTGTCCGCCAGCGGCAGGTTCACCACGTCCTCGCGGGCGAGCTCCAGCGTCAGCGCCTCGTTGGTGAGGTAGCCGAAGAACCCGTCGACCTCGCCGTTCACGAGCGGCTGCGGGTCGTACTGCACCGGCACCTTCTCGAGCTGAGCCGCGTCGATGCCGTTGGCGGCGAGGAACCCGTCGAACAGGGTCTCGTTCACGCCGGTCTGCACGCCGATCTTCTTGCCGACGAGGTCCGCCGGGGTCGCGATCGGGGCGGCGTCGCCGAGGGAGATGATCGTGAAGGGGTTCTTCTGGTAGGTGGCGCCGATGATCTTCAGCGGCGCCTCCTCGTCCTGGATCAGCGGCGCCACGCCGAGCGGCGAGGTGGTGCCCATGATCGCCGAGCCCGAGAGGACCATCGTCTCGCTCGAGGTGCCGGACGGGCCGCCGGCGATGAGGTTCACCTCGGAGAACCCGGCCTCCTCGAAGTAGCCGCGGTCGATGGCCATGTACTCGCCGGCGAACTCCGCGTTCTTGATCCACGAGAGGTTGATGTCGAGCGTGCCGTAGTCGGCCGCGCCCTCCCCGCCGTCGGAGGAGCCGCCGGAGGCGGACTCGGCGTCGGCCCCGCCGCAGGCGGCCAGCGACAGGGCGCCGAGCGCGGCGAGGGACGTGCCGATCACGACGCGTCGGGTCGGGGCGGAGGCAGAGGTGCGAGGGGTCTTCATGGCGTTCGCCTTCTTCTCAAGGGGTGCAGCGCCTCGGGGCAGTGGCGGCGAGTCCGACGCTAGGGATCGTGTGTTTCAGCAGGCGCCTGGGCCTGTTTCACGGCGGTTACATCTGCAGAGCAGACCCCGCGAAACACATGTTTTACACGGGAGAAACGGTCCGGCCGCACCCGATTCCTAGCGTGGAGGAACCAGGGCGGGACCCGGCCGCGCAGCCCTTCACAGGGGCGGCGCGGGGGACCCGCCGACCGCCGGAGGAAGGACGCCGTCATCAGCCACGTCACCACCCACGTGCTCGACACCGGCACCGGCCGGCCCGCCGTCGGCGTCGCCGTGACTCTCCTGGATGCAGGCGGCTCCGAGGTCGCGACCGGGGTCACCGACGCCGACGGGCGCGTGCGCGACCTCGGCCCGATCGCGCTCGTGCCGGGCACCTACCGCCTCCGCTTCGCGACCGGCGCCTACTACGCCGAACGCCGCCAGGTCACGTTCTTCCCCGAGGTCGAGGTGGCCTTCTCCCTCGACGAGGGCCACGCCCATGTGCCGCTCCTGCTGAGCCCCTTCGCCCATTCCACCTACCGAGGTAGCTGACATGCTCGAGACCACCACCCCGCAGACCCCCGCCGGTCAGACCCCCGCCCCGTCGGCCGCCCCCGCGGGCTCCGCGCCCACCGGCTCCGCCCCCACCGCCGTGCTGGGCCGGAACCAGTACGGCAAGGCCGAGGTGCGGCTGGTCCACGTGGACCGCTCCACCCCGCGCCATGCGCTGACGGACCTGAACGTCACCTCGATGCTGCGCGGCGACTTCGAGGACTGCTACCGCACCGGCGACAACGCGCGCGTCATCGCCACCGACACGCAGAAGAACACCGTCTACGCCTTCGCGAAGCAGTACGGCGTCGCCGGTCCCGAGCGGTTCCTGCTGCGCCTGGCCGAGCACTTCATGGCCGAGGGCACGTGGCTGACCGGCGGGCGCTGGGAGGCCGAGCAGTTCGGCTGGGAGCGCATCATCGCCGCAGGTGAGGGGCACGACCACTCCTTCGTGCGCACCGGCCCCGAGGTCCGCACCGCCGCCGTCACCGTCCAGGACGGCGCCACCCACGTGATCGGCGGGATCAAGGACCTCGTGGTCCTGAAGTCGACCGGCAGCGAGTTCCACGGCTTCCCGCGGGACCGGTACACGACCCTGCCCGAGACCACCGACCGCATCCTCGCCACCGAGGTCACCGCCCGCTGGCGCTTCCGTGAGCCCATCACGGCCGACGGGACCTCCGGCGTCGACCCGGAGGAGACCTTCGCGGCGGTGCGCGCGGTGCTGCTGGAGACCTTCGCGACCACGCACTCCCTGTCCCTGCAGCAGACCCTCTTCGCGATCGGCGAGGCCGTGCTCGCCGCCCGTCCGGAGCTGGCCGAGATCCGCATGGTCATGCCCAACAAGCACCACTACCTCGTGGACCTCAGCCCCTTCGAGCTCGGCAACGACAACGAGGTGTTCATCGCCGGGGACCGCCCCTACGGTCTCATGCAGGCCGCGGTCACCCGCCCCGGCGAGCCCGACCAGCCGGCCGCCTGGGAGTGGCTCGGCGGATTCTGCTGAGGCCCCGGACCATGCCAGGACCAGGGAAGACGGCCGCGACGAAAGCCGGGACGAGCTCCGGCGAGCTGCACACCGTCCGCGCCCACGAGATGCTGCTCGGGGACCGGCTCGTCGCGGCCGAGCTCGACATCGAGGACGGCCGGATCACCGCGATCCGCCCGCTCCCGGACGAGGCACCGCGCCTGCCCGGCACCCTCGTCGTCCCCGACGGTCTGCAGGTGCTGCCCGGGAACGTGGACACCCATGTGCACGTCAACGAGCCCGGCCGCACCGAATGGGAGGGTTTCGCGACCGCCACCCGGGCCGCCGCGCTCGGCGGGGTCACGACCCTCGTGGACATGCCGCTGAACTCCATCCCGCCCACGATCGACGTGGCATCGCTGCGTGTGAAGCAGGCCGCCGCCCGCGACGCACTCGCGGTGGACCTCGGGTTCTGGGGCGGGATCGTCCCCGGCAACACCGCCCAGCTGCGCCCGCTGTGGGATGCGGGCGTGATGGGCTTCAAGTGCTTCCTGCTGCCGTCGGGGGTGGACGAGTTCCCGCCGGTCGACGCCGCCCAGCTGCGCGCGGCGATGCATGAGGTCGCCAGCTTCGACGGGCTCGTGATCGTCCACGCCGAGGACGCCTCCACCATCGACGCCGCCCCGACGGTGCCGTCCGCGAAGTACACCGACTTCGTCGCCTCCCGGCCCGAGTCCGCCGAGGTCACCGCGATCGCGGGGCTCATCGAGGCGGTGCGCGAGACCGGGGCCCGCACCCACCTGCTCCACCTCTCCAGCGCCCGCGCCCTGGACCTCATCCAGCAGGCCAAGGCGGAGGGTCTGCCGCTCACGGTCGAGACCTGCCCGCACTACCTGTGCTTCGCCGCGGAGGCCGTGCCGGATGCGTCGCCGGAGTACAAGTGCTGCCCGCCGATCCGCGACGCCGGCAACCGCGACGCCCTCTGGCAGGGCCTCGAGGCCGGGCTCATCGACATGATCGTCACCGACCACTCGCCGTCCTCCCCGGCGGAGAAACACCGCGGCGCCCCCGACCTCCAGCAGGCCTGGGGCGGGATCTCCGGACTCCAGGCCGGATTCACCGCCATCGCCGCCGAGGCCCGCACCCGCGGCATCGACATCGCCCAGGTGAGCGGCTGGATGGCGCGGGCGACCGCCGACCTCGTGGGCCTCGCCCACAAGGGCCGCCTCGAGGTGGGCGCCGACGCGGACCTGATCCTCTACGACCCGGCCCGCCCCCAGACCCTGCGTGCGGACCGCTTCGCCCACCGTCACCCGCTCTCCGCCTACGACGGCCTCGCGCTCCAGGGCGCGGTGGTCGATGCGGTGCTGCGCGGGAAGATCCTCGCGGCCGACGAGGACGGGTCCCCGCGCGGCCGGTTCCTCAGAGGGCCCGGGGCGACGGCGCCCGGCGCGGAACAGGCGGGAGCGGGCGCATGAGCGACACCCTCGCCGCGCCGCTCCCGGGTGGCCTCGCCGCAGCCTGCACCCGCTGGCTCGAGGCCGGCAAGCCCCTCGCGCTCGCCACCATCGTCGAGACCGAGGGCTCCGCGCCCCGGCCGCTCGGCACCACGATGGTGATCGGGGAGGGCGGGCTGGTGCGCGGCTCCCTCTCCGGCGGCTGCGTCGAGTCGGACCTCATCGAGCAGGGCCTCGAGGTGCTCGCCACCGGCGTGCCCGAGCGCCGCACCTACGGCTACACCGACGCCGCCGCCTGGGAGGTGGGGCTCATGTGCGGCGGCAGCATCGACGTGCTCGTCCAGCCCCTTGCCGCCCCGGACCCCGCCGCGGGGCTCGACGCGCTGCTCGACGGTGCACCGGGAGCGCTGCTGTGGAGCCTCGACGAGCCGAGCCGCCGCCTCGCCCTGCCCGTCCCGCTCGCCGACGAGGCGGGGGAGTGGGAGGGCCCGCTCGCGGCGCTGCTCGGCGGGGCCGACGGGCCTGGCGCGACCGACGAGGCCGACGCGACGGGCGGGCCCGGCGCGACCGGCGAGCCCGTGCACTCCGTCGACCCCGCGCTCGTGCGCCGCCTCGCCGCACAGCTCGCCGCCCGCACCTGCGCCGGCGAGACCGGCATCATCGCCCTGCCCGTCGACTGCGGTCTGCCCGCCGAGGGCATCCCGGCCCTGCCCGCACCCGATGCCCCCGAGCTGTTCCTCCTCGTCCGGCGCCCCGCCCCGCGCCTGATCGTCAACGGCACCACCGACCTCGCCGCGGCGCTGCTCGCCCAGGGCCGCACCCTCGGCTACGACACCACGGTCGTGGACCCGCGCAGCACCTTCCTCACCCGCGAGCGGTTCCCCGCCGCGGACCGGATCGTCGTCGCCCGCCCCGACCGCTACCTCCGTGAGGAGGACGAGGCCGGGCGGCTCGACCACCGCACCGTCATCGCGTGCCTGGGGCATGATCCGAAGATCGACGACCCCCTGGTCGAGACCGCGCTCTCCCTCCCGGTCGCCTACGTCGGCGCGATGGGCTCCCGCCGCACCCACCACGAGCGGATCCGCCGCCTCCTCGAACGGGGCGTCACCACCACCCAGCTCCAGGCCCTGCACTCGCCGATCGGCCTGGACCTCGGCGGCTCCACCCCCGCCGAGTTCGCGCTCTCCGTCATGGCGGAGGTCGTCGCCGAGCGCACCGGCCGCGCCGCCGCGAGACCGCTGCGCACCACCACCGGCCCCCTGCACGGAAGCATCCCCGCATGACCACCACCCCGCAGACCTCCCGCCCCGCACCCCCGGCCGGAGCCCCCGTGATCGTCGACGGCACCCCCGCTGCGGCCCCGCCCCGCCCCGGCCAGTGCCTGCGCACCTACCTGCGCGACCTCGGCCGGCTCGGCGTGAAGAAGGGCTGCGACGGCGGGGACTGCGGCGCCTGCACCGTGCACCTGGACGGCAAGCCCGTGCACAGCTGCGTCGTCCCCGCCGTGCGCGCCGCCGGCTCCGCCGTCACCACCATCAACGGCCTCGCCGCGACTGCCCCCGCACCCACCGAGATCCCGGCAGGTGGCGCAGCACCGTCGGCCGCCGCAGCCCCGTCGGCCGACGCGACCCCGCCCGCCCCGGCGGGCCCCACCACCCCGCCCGAGCACCCCGTCCAGTGCGCGTTCCGCACGGCGCAGGGCTTCCAGTGCGGGTTCTGCACCCCCGGCATGATCATGACCGCCGCGGCGCTGACCGACGGGGACCGCGCCGACCTGCCCCGCTCCCTGAAGGGCAACCTGTGCCGCTGCACCGGCTACTCCGCGATCGAGGACGCGATCGGCGGACACGTCCACGTCGAGGACGGTGCCGCCGCCGGCCGTAGCCTCGGCGCCCCGGCCGCGCGCCGCGTCGTCACCGGCACCGAGCCGTACACGCTCGACGTGGACCCGGCGACCCTGCCGGGGCTGCTGCACCTGAAGATCCTCCGCTCCCCGCACGCCCACGCGCGGATCCGCAGCATCGACACCGCCGCGGCGCTCGCGATCCCCGGCGTGCACACCGTCCTCACCCACGAGGACGCCCCGGCCACCCTGTTCTCCACCGGCCAGCACGAGCACCTCGCCGACGACCCGCTGGACACCCGCGTCCTGGACGACACGGTCCGCTTCGTCGGCCAGCGCGTCGCCGCCGTCCTCGCCGACACCGTCGCCGCCGCCGAGGCCGGGGTGCGCGCCCTGAAGGTCGACTACGAGGTGCTCGAAGCGGCCACCGACCCGGCCCTCGCCCGCTTCGGCCCGGCCCTGCACGGCGAGAAGACCGGCGCCTCCGGCATCGCGGATCCTGCGACGAACCTGGTCACCGCCCTGCACACCCGCGTCGGCGAGCTCGACGACGGGCTCGCCCGCGCCGCCGTGGTCCTCGAGCGCGAGTTCGAGACCCAGCGCGTCCAGCACGTCAGCCTCGAGACCCACGCCTCCATCGCGACCCTCGACGAGGACGGGACGCTCGTGGTCCGCTCGAGCACCCAGGTGCCCTATCTGGCAAAGCGCACCCTGGTGCGCCTGTTCGACCTGGATGAGGAGAAGGTGCGGGTGATCGCGCCGCGCGTCGGCGGCGGCTTCGGCGGGAAGCAGGAGGTGTTCACCGAGGACATCGTGGCGCTCGCGACCCTGCGCACCGGGCGGCCCGTGCAGCTCGAGCACACCCGCACCGAGCAGTTCACCTCCACTTCCATGCGCCACCCCATGCGGTTGAAGGTCCGCGCCGGCGCCGGCACCGATGGCCGACTCACCGCCCTGCACCTCACCCTGCTGTCCAACACCGGCGCCTACGGCAACCATGGCCCCGGCACCATGTTCCACGGCACCGGCGAATGCCTCGCCGTCTACAACAGCCCGGTCAAAGCTGTGGACGCCGAGGTGGTCTACACCAACACCGTCCCGTCCGGCGCGTTCCGCGGCTACGGCCTCAGCCAGACCGTCTTCGCCGTCGAGTCCACGATGGACGACCTCGCCCGCGAGCTCGGCATGGACCCCTTCGCCTTCCGCCGCCTGAACGTGATCCGCGAGGGCGACCCCATGATCTCCACCTCGCCCACCCCCACGGCCGACGTCGAGTACGGCTCCTACGGGCTGGACCAGTGCCTTGACCTGGTCGAGGAGGCGCTCGCCGCGCCTGGTGAGGGGCTGGGGGAGTCGGCCGACGGGGCTCCTGGCGGAGCCGGCCGGGCGGCCGACGAGGCTGCCGGCGCGGGCGCGCCCGGGCTCGGGCCCGACTGGGCCGTCGGCACCGGGATGGCGCTGTCGATGCTAGACACCGTCCCGCCGCGCGGCCACTTCTCCCACAGCCGCCTGGCGCTCCGCCCCGACGGCACGATCGAGGTGCGCGTGGGCACGGCCGAGTTCGGCAACGGCACCACCACCGTGCACGTCCAGCTCGCCGCCGCTGCGCTCGGCTGCGCCCCCGACCGGCTCACGATCCTCCAGTCCGACACGTCGCTGGTCGGCCACGACACCGGGGCGTACGGCTCCGCGGGCACCGTCGTCGCCGGCAAGGCGACGCTCCACGCGGCGCAGACGCTGTTCGGGCTGCTCGCCCAGCGGGCGTCGGCGCTCGCTGGGGTGGCGACGGCCGACGAGAGCGCTGCCGCCGGTGGCCTCGCGCCTGCCGGTGAGCACGTCCCCGGCGGCGACCGCAATCCCGGCGGCGACCGCGCAGGCGACTGGACGGGTGAGGCAGCGGGCCTCCGCCACAGCCCGACCGGCACCCTCGTCACCTGGGAGGACCTCGCCGCGAGCAGCACCGAGGACTCGCCTCTCGAGGCCGAGGCGCACTGGGACGGCTCGCCCCGCTCCGTCGCCTTCAACGTCCACGGGGTGCGGGTCGCGGTGCATCGCCGCACCGGCGAGCTGCGGATCCTGCAGAGCGTGCAGGCGGCCGATGCAGGCTTCGTCGTGAACCCCCTGCAGTGCCGCGGCCAGGTGCAGGGCGGGGCCGCGCAGGCCCTCGGCGCGGCGCTGTACGAGGAGGTGATCGTGGACGACGCCGGGAAGGTCACCACCGACATCCTGCGCCAGTACCACGTGCCCACCTACGCGGACGTGCCCCGCACCGAGGTGCTCTTCGCGACCACCAGCGACCGCCTCGGCCCGCTCGGCGCGAAGTCCATGAGCGAGAGTCCCTACACCCCGGTCGCCCCCGCCCTCACCAACGCGGTGCGCGACGCGGTGGGCGTGCGGATGACCTCGCTGCCCATGAGCCGCGACCGGCTCTACCTCGCGATGAAGGCCGCGCGCGTCGTCCCCGGCCGCGTCGCCTGAGCGAGCTCGGACCGGCCGACGGGCCGACGCGCACGGCCTCGTCGGCCGGCCCGTCGGCCCGTCGTGGACCTGGCTCGAGCGGTCAGCTCGCGTGCACTCCGGTGCCGCGGGCGTTGTAGAGGGTCGCGCCGCCGCCGGCGACGAGGTCGCGGTAGTCGGCGAGAACCTGGACCGCCTCCTCGCGCAGCACCCCGGTCTCCACCTCGATCCCGCGCTCGGCGAAGCGGCCGATCCAGTCCTCGGGCATGGGGCCCTCGTCGAAGCCGGTCAGCTCCTCCACCTCGGGCCCGTCCACGGCGATGACCAGGCGCTTCACCCCGGACCACATGGTCGCGCCGTAGCACATGACGCACGGGCGGGCGTTGACCCACAGCTCCAGCGGCGCCGCCCCCGCAGAGCCCAGATCCCAGGTCCCGCGCCGCGCCTGGGCGAGGGACAGGGTGGTGACCTCGGCGTGCATGGAGGACAGCCCCGATGCCAGCACCCGGTTCACGCCGGCGGTGACGATCTCGCCGCTGGCGGGGTCGCGCACGAGCGCGGCGAAGGGCCCGCCGCCGCCCTCGCGCATGTTGCGGTCCGCGAGCCGGTTCAGCAGCCGCATCAGCACCGTGCGCGCCTCCTGCCCGTCCCCGACCGGGCCGTGCCCGAGCGCGGCGACCTCCTCGTCCACCCACACCGGCATCGACGCGCCGAAGGAGGTGACAGGAGGGATGGTGTCGGAACGGTGCTGCGGGGCCATGGGTGCCTCCCGGCGGAGCGCGGGCCGTTGTGATGACGGCCCGGTGAGTGGGTGCGTGGGGTGGCGGGAGTGACGGGAGCCGATCCGTCCCTCCGACCGCGGCCAGGCTAGGCGCGGGATGTGTCGACGGTGTTTCGGTGAGGCACGAGATCGTGGCGAGTTCCGCCCAGGTCGATCCCGAGTCGATCCCGCGACCGCGCTGAGACCCGTCCGAGACCTGGCCGAGACCAGCTCGGGCCCCGTGTTACGCCCCCGAAACAGGAGCGCACCCCTCACGAAACAGCCGTTCCATAGCGTGGCCGCCATCGGATGACCTGTTGCGGAGCACTCGCTGCGCAGGAGCTCCTGCGCAGCCCGGTCCCGGCCCCCGTCGGCCGCCCCGGACCCCACGCGCCGCACGGTCCCCGATACCGCGCAGGACCACGGCGCGGACGAGAACCAGTGGAAAGAAGCGCCCTCGATGCATCACCGTCCTGCCGCACCCGCCGCGCTCCCCGGAGTCACCGCCGCGCCCTCCCGCCGACTGCTGCTGACCGGTGCGCTCGCCGCCCCCGCCCTCGCCCTCGCGGGCTGCTCCGGGTCGGCCGACGGCGCGAGCGCGGGCGGCAGCCTCGGCACCCTCGAGGTGAACCAGAACTGGATCCGCACCACCGAGTTCGCCGGCGAGTACTTCGCCGACTCCCGCGGCTATTACACCGGCGCCGGCTTCACGGAGGTCACCCTCATCCCCGGCGGCCCTTCCGGCACCTCCTCGGAGGCGATGGTGCTGTCCGACTCGGCACTGGTCGGGATGACGACCCCGCTGGCGGCCGGGTCGATGGTCGCGGGGGAGGAGGCGCCGCTGGTGCTGCTCGGTGCGAAGTTCCAGCGCAACCCCTTCACCATCTGCTCCACCTCCGCCACCCCCATCACCACCCCCGTCGACCTCGTCGGCAAGCGGATCGGCGTCGCCACCGGCACCAACGAGGTCCTGTTCAACGCGCTCCTCGAGGTCAACGGCATCGACCCGGCGGACGTCGAGCGGGTCACCGTCCAGTTCGACCCCCAGCCGCTGATCAACGGCGAGGTCGACGGCCAGATCTGCACCCTGACCAACGAGGCGATCACCGTCGCCCTCGCCGGGCTCGAGGCCGTGAACCTGCCGCTGGCCGACAACGGTCTGCCCTTCGTCTCCGGCGCCTTCGTCACCACTGTCCAGAACGTCGCCGAGCGGCGCGAGGAGCTGAAGGGCTTCCTCGCCGCCACCGTGCGCGGCTGGAAGGACGCCCTCGCCGACCCCGAGGAGTCCGCGCGCCTGGCCTACGAGGAGTACGGCGCGGACCTGGGGCTCGACCCCGAGAAGGAGCAGCGCCAGGCCGAGGCCCAGAACCAGCTCGTGGTCAGCGACGAGACCGACTCGAACGGCCTGTTCACCATCTCCGACGAGCTCGCCGCGAAGAACATCGAGCTCCTGGCCCTGGCCGGGCACGAGGTCGACCAGGACGCCTTCTTCGACCCGACCCTGCTGCAGGAGGTCTACGAGGAGAACCCCGACCTGCTCCCCGCCTGACCCGTCCCGCCCCAGCACCGCCACGCCAGCACCGCCACCCCTGATCCGGCACCCCCGAAAGGGCACCAGAATGACCGCGCAGAGCACGCCCCGCCCCACCCCCGAGCTGCCCCGGGCCGGCGCCACCGGCATCGACCTCCAGGGCCTCAGCAAGACGTACAACTCCGGTCGAAAGCCCGTCACCGCCTTCACCGACACCGAGCTCGCCGCCGACCGCGGCGCGTTCCTGTCGCTGCTGGGTCCGTCGGGCTGCGGCAAGTCCACGATCCTGCGGATCCTCGCCGGTCTCGAGACCCCCACCGCCGGCACCGCCCTCGTGGACGGGATGAGCCCCGCCGAGCTGCGGGCCAGCTCCCGCCTCGGCATCGCCTTCCAGGACTCGGCCCTGCTGCCCTGGCGCACCGTGCGCGGCAACATCCGCCTCGCCCTCGAGGTCGCCGGGAAGCTCGAGAACGAGCCCTACATCGACGACCTCCTGGACCTCGTGGGCCTGCGCGCTTTCGAGAACGCCAAGCCCGGCCAGCTCTCCGGCGGCATGCGCCAGCGCGTGTCCATCGCCCGCGCGCTCGTGGTCAAGCCCGAGGTGCTGCTGCTGGACGAGCCCTTCGGGGCGCTGGACGACATGACCCGTCAGCGCCTGAACCTCGAGCTGCTGCGCATCTGGACCGAGAAGCCCGCCACCACCCTCATGGTCACCCACGGCATCTCCGAGGCCGTGTTCCTCTCCGACCAGGTCGCCGTCATGAGCGCACGGCCCGGCCGGATCGTCGAGGTGTTCGACGTGGACCTGCCCCGCCCCCGCACCCCCGAGATGATGCGCACCCCCGAGTTCCACGCCCTGTGCGACCACGCCTCCGAGGTCCTCTTCGGCACCCCGACCGCCGCGCTCCCCGAGAGCGCCTGAGACGGGAAGGAGACGCATCCCATGACCACCTCGACCGCCGCCGCGGAGAAGATCCCCGCCCCCGCCGCCGCGCCCCGTCGGCCGCGCGAGCCCCTGCCCCGCTGGGCGCTCGGCGCGCTCGGCACGCTCGGCGTCATCGCCGTGTGGTGGCTGCTCGCCGCGACCGTCCTGTCCGGGGCGGGCGCCGCCCAGGGCGGCGCGATCCCCACCCCCGGCGCCATCGTCGCCCAGTTCGCGGCCGACGGATGGAGCTACTACTCCCGCAACGCCTCCGTCACCCTCGCCGAGGCCGGCCTCGGCTACCTGGCCGGGAACGCGCTGGCCCTGCTGCTCGCTGGGGTGGTGATGGTGGTGCCCGCGCTCGAGCGGATCATCACTCAGCTCGGCGTGATCAGCTACTGCCTGCCGCTGGTCGCGATCGGCCCGATCATCTTCATCGTCCTCGGCCCGCCCACCTCCGGCGCCCCCTCCGGCACCGCCGTGGTCCTCGCCGCCCTGTCGGTGTTCTTCACGACCCTGGTCGGCTCCATCCTGGGCCTCCGCAGTGCCGACAAGGCCGCGCTGGACGTCATCACCGTCTACGGCGGCACCCGCCTCACCCAGCTGCGCAAGGTCCAGATCATCTCCGCCCTGCCCAGCGTCCTGAACTCCCTGAAGATCGCCGCGCCCGGCGCGCTGCTCGGCGCGGTGCTCGGCGAGTACGTCGGCGGCGTGGACCGCGGGCTCGGACCCGCGATGGTCAACGCCCAGCAGTCCCTCGAGATCGAGCGCGTGTGGGGCGTGGCCATCGTGTGCGGGCTCCTCGCCGGCGGCGCCTTCGCCGTCCTCGCGCTCATCGCCCGCTTCGCCACCCCCTGGTCCGCCGGCACCGAAGGAGGCAGGTCCTGATGACCCACGCCCTGAAGTCCCTCTCCCGCTCCACCCTCGGCGTGGCGATCTCCCTCGCCGTGGTCCTCGCGATCTGGGCCGGCGGCCTGCGGATCCTGGACGTCTCCAGCTTCATCGGCAAGGGCCCGCTGGACGTGTTCGGCTACCTCGCGCTGGACGAGGACGCCGCCGCCCACCGCGCCGCCGTCACCGAGAACCTCACCATCACCCTCGCCGATGCGGCGATCGGCTTCGTCGCCGGGCTCGCCCTCGCGCTCGTCGTCGCCGCGGCGTTCACCCTGATCCGCGGCGTGGAGGATGCGCTGCTGCCCATCGCGATGCTGCTGCGCTCCGTGCCGCTGGTCGCCATGGCCCCGATCCTCATCCTCATCTTCGGGCGCGGCACCGCCACCGTCGCCGCGATGGGCGGGATCGTGGTGCTGTTCCCGGCACTGGTCACCATCGTGCTCGGGCTGCGCTCCGCGTCCCCGGCGATGGTGGACGTGGTCTCCGTGTTCGGCGGCTCCAAGGTCGCCGCGTTCCGCAAGGTCGCCCTGCCCGCCTCGCTGCCCGCCTTCTTCACCGCGCTGCGCATCTCCATCCCGGGCGCGCTCACCGGGGCGCTGCTGGCCGAATGGCTCGCCACCGGTCAGGGCATCGGCTACCAGATCGTCTCCGACGTCTCCCGCGCCCGCTACGAGAGCGTGTGGGCGTCGGTCGTGGTCGTCACCGCCGCGTCCCTGCTCCTCTACGGCATCGTCTCCGTGCTCGAGCGGCTCGTGCTGCGCCGCATGGGCCAGACGGTCTGAGCCCGTGGACCTCTCGACCGTCGAGGAGGTGCTCGCCACCGCCGACCCCGACGACTTCCGGGCCGGGGACGCCTGGCTCGGCGGCGGCACGGTCCTGTTCTCGTACGGCAGCGACCGCCTGCGCCGCCTGCTCGATCTGCGCTCGGCCGGCTGGGAGCCGTGGGAGCTGTGGGAGAGCGGCCTCGAGATCGCCTCGACCTGCACCATCGCCCAGCTCTACGCCCTCCCCGGCAGCGAGGCGCCCTACGGCGTGCTCCGCCCCGGCACGGCCCGGCAGGCGCGGGCAGGCGGGTTCCCGAGCGTCGAGGAGTGGCCCGCGACCGCGCTCATCCGCCCGTGCTGCGACGCGTTCGTCGCCTCCTTCAAGATCTGGAACACCTCCACCGTGGGCGGCAATGTCGCCACCGCCCTCCCCGCCGGGCCCATGACCTCCCTGCTCGCGGGCCTGGACGCCGACGCGCTGCTGTGGGCGCCGGGCGGCGGGAAGCGTCGCGTCCCGGTCGCGCAGCTCGTGCTCGGCGACGGCCGCACCGTGCTCGGCCGCGGGGAGCTGATCCGCTCCTTCCTCATCCCGCGCGCGTCGCTGGAGTCCCGGGCGGCGTTCCGGCGGCTGTCCCTGTCGAACCTGGGCCGCTCCGGTGCACTGCTCATCGGCCGTGACCTGGGCGATGGGCGCCTGCGCCTGACGATCACCGCCGCGACCGTGCGGCCCGTGCAGCTCGAGGTGCCGCTCGGCGCCGGGGACGCGGAGGTGGCTCGGCGGGTGGAGGCGGCGCTGCCGGACCGGCTCGTCCACGACGACATCCACGGCCTGCCCGAGTGGCGGCGCGACATGTCCGTGCTGCTCGCCCAGGAGATCGTCGCCGAGCTCAGCGCCCCTCCCGCCCCGGTGCGGGAGGCGGCGCATCCGCTCGAGGGCGCGGGCGGGCACCTGCGCTGAGCGGGTCTGCGCCCGCGGCACCTCGACACGCATCGTCCCGCGCCGCCCCGGCCCCGCACGACCCCGTCGGCCGACCCCCGACGACCCGACCCCCAGGAGACCCCTCATGCCCCACGCCCCGTGCGACACCCTGATCCACTCCGCGCACCTGGTCGTGGACCGCGGGCGCGAGCTGCCCGGCGGCTGGATCGCGCTCACCGGCGGGCGGGTCGCCGCCGTCGGCGCGGCCGATGAGCCGACGCCCGAGGCGGCCGAGCGGGTCGACGCCGGCGGGCGCCTGGTCACCCCGGGGCTCATCAACACCCACCACCACATGTACCAGAACCTCACCCGCGCCTACGCCCCGGCGATCAACGGGTCCCTGTTCGACTGGCTGACCGCCCTGTACCCGGTGTGGGCGCAGCTGGACGTCGACGACATCGAGATCTCCACCTATATCGCGATGATCGAGCTGCTGATGGGCGGCTGCACCACCAGCTCCGACCACCTCTACGTCCACCCCCGACCGGGCTTCGTCGACGCGCAGGTGCGCGCCGCCCGCGAGGTGGGGATGCGGTTCGTCGCCACCCGCGGATCCATGACCCGCTCCGTCGAGGACGGGGGCCTGCCCCCGGCGTCCGTCGTCCAGGACCACGACGAGGACGACTACTGCGCCGAGGTGTACGGCTGCCGCCCCGTCGAGTACCTCGAGCGAGTGGGCTGGGCGGAGGAGCGCACCTGGCTCGCCCACTTCATCTACCCCAGCGAAACCGAGGTCGCGCGGCTCGGCCG
Organism: Brachybacterium sp. AG952; assembly: GCF_004362645.1. Classification (NCBI taxonomy): domain Bacteria; kingdom Bacillati; phylum Actinomycetota; class Actinomycetes; order Micrococcales; family Dermabacteraceae; genus Brachybacterium; species Brachybacterium sp. AG952. The sequence goes on from NZ_SNXV01000008.1 coordinate 39,494, forward strand.
CACGGGCGTCTCCGCCACCCAGTGCCCGAGCTCCAACATGATGATCGGCCACGGGACGATGGACGCCCTGCGCTGGAAGGAGCTCGGGATGACAGTGGGGCTCGGCTGCGACGGCTCCGCCTCCACCGACAGCGCGTCGCTGTGGATGGAGACCCGCAACGCCCTCCTGCTCGGCCGGCTCCGCAACGGCCCCGCCCCAATATTCCCGGGTGCCGTGGCGGCGCATCAGCCTGTTCATGCTGATCTCCTACGGCCTGTTCGCGCTGGCCGCCGCGCCGTTCTGGTTCCTGCCCGACGGCATCGCCCACCCTGCCTTCACCCCCGTGATCGCGGTCGGGATGTGGGCGCCCTCCGCGGCCTCCCTGATCATGGCCAAGGGCGTCGAGCGGGTCTCCTGGCGCACCCGCTTCGGCCTGCGGTTCCGCGGACGCTGGACGCGGATCCTCGCCTGGATGCCGCTCGGGCTCGTGCTGGTCGTCGCGATCCTGCTGCTCAGCGAGCTGGTCGCCGCCGTGCGCGGCGTCCCGGTGGATCTCACCGGTCGCACCTGGCTCGAGACCGGCATGGCCCAGTTCGCCGAGCAGACCGGGCAGGAGATCCCGGCGATCGCCCTCGTGCTGATCACTGCCGCCACCGTGTTCGCCGGCCTCGCCGTGACGATACTCGCGACCCTCGGCGAGGAGATCGGCTGGCGCGGCTGGCTGTGGCCGGCGCTGACGCCGCTGGGCCGGATCCCCGCCGCGCTCGTCGGCGGTGTCTTCTGGTCGCTGTGGCACCTGCCCGTCGTGCTCATCGGCTACAACTAACCCCGGCGCGGACCGGGTGGCGGCGGTGGCGATGTTCCTGCTTCCCTGCATCGCGATGACGCTGCTGTTCGGAGCCCTCACCGACCGCGCCGGCGGCAGCCCGCTGCCCGCAGCGCTCGCGCACGCCGGGATCAACACCCTCTCCGGCGTGCTCCTCGGGATCGTCGCCACCACCCAGACGATGGCGCACTACTCGCACTTCCTCGACGGTCCCCTCGGGATCGCCGGCGTGCTCCTCATGGCCGCGGCCGGGGGACTGCTGCTCCTCGGCCGGCGCGAGCCCGCGCTGCCGCGTCTGGACCCGCTCGGCGACGGACGGGTCCGGCAGGCGAGCCCGGCCGACGGGTGAGCCCGCCGGGCCGGGCGCTTCATCGCCCCTGCCGCCGGTACTCCCGCGGCGTCATCCCGCATGCCTCGCTCACGTGCTCGTAGAAGCTGGACAGGGACCCGAACCCGGCCTCCTCGGCGATCTCGGTGACGCGCAGCGACGTGGTCAGCAGCAGGCGCTGCGCCTCGGCGACGCGGCACATGGTCACGTACTGCCCGAGGGTCACGCCGACGGTGCGGCGGAACACGGTCATCGCATGGGAGGGGGTCAGGTGCACGGCCGCGGCGACGTCGGCGATGCGCAGCTCGGAGCGGTGATGGTCGCGCACGAACTGCGCCATGGCGCTGACCTGCCGGAGCCGCTCGGCGGGGACGGAGCCGGCCCCGTCGGCCGGGAGCGCCGGGGTGGCGCGGGAGGAGGCGCGCAGCACGCGGCGCACCGCGGCCTGGATCTCGAGCAGCGCGATCTCCAGCCCGTCGGCGTCGGCGGCGTCATCGGCTGCGTCTGCACCGGCGGCCCCGACGGAAGTGCCGCCCGGCGCGTCGGCCGATCCGTCCTCGGAGGGGTCACCCCGCCCGTCGGTCGGTGCCGTGCCCGGAGGCACGCCGACCTCGCTGCCCTCGATCTCGCGCCCCCACTGCTCGGCCATGTGCGCGATGCGGCGGGCGAGCTCGGGAGCGCGGGTGATCAGCGGCTGCGCGCCGAGCAGGGGAGCGGTCTGCGACTCCGGCAGCCCCCAGGAGAGGAACTGCGCGAAGGGCACGTGCAGCCAGCACATGTCTCCGGTGCGCGAGTCGACCAGGCCGTGCGGCTGCGCCGCCCAGAACACCGCGATCTCGCCCTCGCCGATCGTCAGGCTCTGCCCGCCGAAGAGGTAGTGCAGCCGGCCGTCGAGGACGAGGTTGATCTCCACGTCGTCGTGGCGGTGCATCGAGAGCATCGCCGGCGGTGCGCCGCGCCGCACCCACAGCCCCGGCGGCCGCTCCTCGACCCGCTCGTCGATCCATCCCTCGCTCATGCGCCCACGGTAGTCGCGCCATGACCTCGGCCATCGAAGGATCCTGGAACTTCCACCGAGGATCCCGGGAGACCTCCGGCGCGGTGCGCACCTAGCGTGGCCGCATGACGACGACGTATCTCAAGAACCCCAAGATCACCCTCATCGGCGCCGGCGGCTTCGTGTTCCCGTTCCGGCTGCTCGGCGACATCCTCTCCTTCCCCGCGCTGCGCGAGTCGACGCTGACGCTGATGGACGTGAACCCGGACAAGCTCGGCCCTGTCGCGGCCGCGACCCGCGAGCTCGTCGCCCACCACGGCTTCGGCGCCACGGTCGAGGAGACCATCGACCGCCGGGCGGCGCTGGACGGCGCCGACATCGTCATCATCACCTTCCAGGTGGGCGGCGTGGAGTCCTACCGCCACGACGTCGAGATCCCGCGGAAGTACGGGATCGACCAGACCGTCGGCGACACCGTCGGCCCCGGCGGCGTGTTCCGCTTCCTGCGCTCGGTCGCCGCCTACGACGAGATCGCGGCCGACGCCCTCGAGGTCTGCCCCGGCGCCACCTTCATCAACTACGCCAACCCCATGGCGATGGCCACCGCGTACCTGAGCGCCAAGGGCCTGCGCACGGTGGGGCTGTGCCACAGCGTCCAGGGCACCACCCGCATGCTCGCCCGCACCCTCGAGATCCCCTACGACGAAATCTCCTACCGCTGCGCCGGCATCAACCACCAGGCCTGGATCCTCGAGTTCATGCACGGCCAGGAGGACCTCTACCCGCGGCTGCGGGAGGTGATGGCCGCGAAGCATCGGCGCGGGCGCGGGGCCGCGGATCTCGCCGGCGACGACGGCGACCATTCCGAGGCCGCGGAGGCGGCCAGCACCTACGAGGGCGGCAATGAGCAGGTCCGCACCGCGATCATGAACGCCTTCGGCTACTTCCAGACCGAGTCCAGCCACCACGCCTCCGAGTACCTGCCCTACTTCCGCAAGAGCCCCGAGCTGGTGAGCGAGTACATCCCCGAGCGCTGGGACTACTACGAGATCTGCGCCGCCCACGACGACCAGGGCGACATCGACGCGCAGCTCGAGCGGCTCAAGGCCGAGCTCGCCCCGAGCGTCGAGTACGGCGCGAGCATCGTGAACTCGATCGTCACCGGCACGCCGTCGGTCATCCACGGGAACGTCCCCAACCGCGGCGCGCTCATCCAGAACCTCCCGGACGACGCCTGCGTGGAGGTGCCCTGCCTGGTCGACGCCCGCGGCGTGCAGCCCACCGCGATCGGCGAGCTGCCCCCGCAGCTCGCTGCCGTCAACCGCACCAACGTCAACGTGCAGACCCTCGCCGTGCGCGCGGCGCTCGAGGGCGAGCTCGAGAACGTCTTCCACGCCGTGGCGCTGGATCCGCTGACCGCCGCGCTGCTCACCCTCGAGGACGCCCGCGCGATGACCGAGGAGCTGCTCGCCGCGCACGCCGACCGGCTGCCGGCGCGGCTGAAGGAGGGCTGAGGACGACCGACGGGCGGGCGTCTCGAGGCGCCCGACCGCACCCTTCCACTCCATTGCTCAAAGGAGAGCGATCACGTGAGACCCCCGACCCCGCCACGACGACAGATACTCGCCGTCGCCGGCATCTCGATGACCGGCGCGCTCGCCGCCTGCGCCGGCGAGGACACCGGCACACGGCACCTGCGGCTGTCCTCCTGGAACATCCCCACCGACCTCGACTCCTACCAGGCCATCGCCGACAGGTTCGTCGAGGACCACCCCGGCTCGTCGGTCGCCGTCGAGGTGACCACCGGATCCTTCCACCAGTGGTTCATCACCCGACTCGCCGCCGACCTCGCCCCCGACATCATCCGGATCACCCCGCAGCAGATCGGCCGGTACGCTGCGAACGGAAGTCTCCTCGACCTCTCCCCGGCGATCCCTGCCGACTACCAGGAGGACTGGAGCGACCCGTTCTGGGCGATCGGCCAGCGGGAGAACGGCATCTTCGGCGTCTTCCAGCACACCGACAACTTCATCACCTTCTACAACCGCACGGTGATGTAGCAGATCGGCGTGCAGCCGCCCACCGCACTGGAGGACGCCTGGACCTGGGACCAGTTCCTGGAGATCGCCGCCGAGGTCAAGCAGGCCACCGGCAACTACGCCTTCTCCTACGGATGGAGCGGCCCGGACACTGCCTACCGGTGGATGCCGCTGATCTACCAGAACGGCGGCGCCTTCCTCGGCGAGGACGGACTCACCCCCTCGATGGACACCGACGCCGCGATCGAGGCGCTCGCCTTCGGCCGGCAGTGGTACGCCGACGGACTCGTCAGCCCCAGCAACATGAGCAAGTCCGGCGGCGGGCACGTCGACTTCGACCTGTTCACCACCGGCCAGGTGGGCATGGCGCTGACCAACCCCGAGGCGATCGCCGCCTTCGACGAGGCCATGCCGGAGGAGTGGGGCACCGCCCCCATGATCCGCAACGTCGGCGAAGCCTCCGACCTCGGCGGCAACGCCCTCGCCGTCACCCGCTCCGCACGCGAGCCGGAGCTCGCCGCCGAGCTGGTCGCCTACATGACCAGCCGCGAGAACATCCAGGAGTTCTGCCACAACGGGAACTGGATCCCCTCCCGCACCTCGCTGGATGCGGAGGACATCGGCTACGCCGCCCACGAGGACGTCATGCAGCAGTTCATCGACCAGGGCACCACGATCCCGCTGTCCATGGTGAAGGCGCAGTCCGGGGAGTACTTCAGCTCCTTGAACGCCGTGTTCGCCGACTACCTCGACCTGTGCCTCATCGGTCAGCTCACCCCGCAGGAGGCCTCGGCCCAGATGATGGAGGCGATGCTCAGTGTCACGTCCCGCTGACCGGCGAAACCGCCTGACTCCCTACGTGTTCATCGGCCCCGCGGCCCTGCTGTTCGCCGCCTTCTCCCTGATCCCGATCGTCATCGCGATCACGCTCAGCTTCCAGGACACCCAGACCCTCGGCGAGGGGCAGTGGGTGGGGGTGGACAACTTCGCCCAGCTCGGCTCCGACCGGCTCTTCCGCACCGCCCTGATCAACACCCTCGTGTTCACCATCGGCACCGTCCCCACCGCGATGGCGGCAGGGCTGACGCTCGCCGTCGCCCTGAACCGGCCCCTGCCGGGCCGGGGCGTGCTGCGGGCGATGTTCTTCGTCCCGATGGTCGCCGCCGGCGTCGTGGTCGGCGTGATCGTGTCGTGGATCTTCAACGTCGACTACGGCGTCGCCAACAACGCCCTCGCCCTGCTCGGCGTGGACCGGATCCCGTGGCTTACCTCGCCGAACATGGCCATGTTCACGCTGATCATCGTGGTGGTGTGGACCCGGATCGGCTTCTGCATGGTGATCTACCTCGGAGCGCTCCAGTCGATCCCTTCCGAGCTCAAGGAGGCCGCATCCATCGACGGCGCCGACCGGTGGGCGCGCTTCCGCTCCATCACCGTCCCGATGCTCACCCCCACCACCTCCATCCTCCTGATCCTCAACGTGGTGTTCTCGCTCCAGGCCTTCGACGTCATCTACGTGATGACCGGCGGCGGCCCGGGCTTCTCCACCACGGTCCTCATCCAGTACGTGTTCCGCTCCGCCTTCCAGGACGGTCAGATGGGCTACGCCGCCGCGCTCGGCCTGGTCCTCGTCGGGATCCTGCTGGTCTTCACCCTGCTGCGGCAGCAGGCGTCCAAGAGAGCGGAGAGCTTCCTATGAGCACCACCGTGAAACCTGCACCGGCCCGGACCGAGAACGCACTCCCCGAGGGCGCGCGACGTCGCACGTCCCGCACCTCCCCACGGCGCTGGCTGCTCGTCGCCGCGCTCGCCCTTCTCGCTCTGCTGATGGTCTTCCCGCTGTACTGGATGGTGATCTCCGCGCTCACCCCCGGTGGGCAGTCCCAGAGCTCGCAGTTCTACCTGTGGCCCGAGGCTCCGACCCTGTCGAACTTCTCCGAGGTGTTCTCCACCCAGCCCGTGTGGCGATGGATCGGGAACTCGCTGCTCATCGCCGTGGTCACGACCGCGATCTCGGTGTGCGTCTCACTCGGAGCCGGGTACGCGCTGGCGAAGTACCGCTTCTGGGGGAAGGGCCTGCTGTACAGCGCCTTCCTCATCACGATCATGATCCCGATCCAGGTGACGCTCGTGCCGTCGTTCCTCGTCGTCGCGCGGCTGGGGCTCGTCGACTCCCCATGGGCGGTCATCCTCCCCACGGCCTTCGACGTGGTCGGCATCTTCATCGCCCGACAGTTCATGCTCTCCGTGCCGAACGCGCTGGTCGAGGCCGCCCGGGTCGACGGGGCGGGGGAGTTCCGCGCCTTCTTCCAGGTGGTGCTGCCCACCTGCGGCCCGCTCATCGGGGTGCTCGTGATCCTCGCGTTCATGGCCCGATGGAACGACTTCCTCTGGCCGATGGTGGTGTTGCAGGGCAACGAGAGCCTCACGGTCCCCGTCGCGCTCTCCACGCTCACCAACAATCCGGCCTTCGCCTCCCCGTGGGGTGCGGTGATGGCGGTCGCGACCATCACGGTGCTGCCGATCCTGGTGGTGTTCCTGGCGTTCCAGCGGCAGTTCGTGCAGGGGATCGCGAGCACGGGGGTCAAGTGAGGTCCTCCTGTGCGCAAGCCCCGATAGCCCCTGCCACATGGCCGACGGCGTGACGTCCCGAGATTCGCGACCGACCCCGACGGCGGCCCCGCCACCTGATGAGACCTCGGAGTGGTGGCGGAGCCGCCGTCGGAGTGCGGCTGCTAGCCGGCTTCGGGCGACGAGCGCGACTGCTTCGAGTTCAGATCATCGTGAGGGCTCCGCCGCCAGTTCGAGGTCGTCGTCCCCGAAGCCATCAGCGAAGGCACTGGAATCTGGGCGAGCCGACTCGGTCATGCCCTGCGCGGCGAGCTGCTGGCTCTCACGGAACTGTGCCGCTTCAGGGTCTTCGCGGAACTCGATCAGGTCACCGGCAACCTCAGCAAGGTGCTCGCGGACCTCGACGGGGGTGGCATAGAAGAACTCGCGGCGCAGGTTCACACGGTTCACTCGCTTGTCGGCGAAGCGACGATGCAGCTCTGCTTCCACTCCTACCGCATCGTCGGCGAAGAACAGAGCATGGACATCGAAGCCGAAGGGCACTGATGCGTCACCGAGCTCCCGCACGCGATCCATGGGGTCGAGGCGGCGGGTCAGACCGATCTTCACCATCCGCTGGCCGAACGCTCCGACGTTCGAGATGACGTAGACATACCCTGCGCGGATGTTGGCGGCGCGCTGGTCGACGTCCTCGATGCCCTGCTGGATCTCCGCGAGCTTGGCCTCCATGCGCGCGAGCCCTTCGTCATCGCCCTTGTCGTGCATCGACTGGCGGATGTTCTCGTAGTGCGCGAGCTCCTTGCGCAGACGATCGCGTTCCGCTTCGAGCTCCCGCTCGGCCTTTGCCTGCTCGCGCAGCTCGGCACGTCGCTCCTTCTCGAGCTCCCGCTCGAATGCCTTTGCCTTCGCATGCCGAACTGCAAGCCGCAGTTCGCGCACCTTCAGCTCGATGTAGCTGGTTGAGATTTCGCCGTCGAAGGTGTCGAGGAGTTTTCCGATCGCATCTGCCGAGCGCGCGATCTTCTGAGCACTTGCGTCCTCGTTGTTCGCTGTCGCGGCCGCGATCACGGCGTCAGCCTCCGCATTGAAAGCACGCAGGGCGAGGGTGGCCATCCTGGTCGCCGCGCGACGTCGTTTCGCGGGGGTGAGACCGGTCGTGTCGGCCTCCTTGGCAATCGTGACCGCAGAACCGTCCTTGACCGCGGACTTGATCTCGGTGCGCAGATCGCGCAGCTCGCCGCTGAGTCCGATGGAGTCCTGCGCCGGATGCGTGCGGTCGAAATCTCCGGCGCTGTCCATCGTGAGGTCGACGTTGAACTGCGCTACCTCGGCCCGGACCGTCTGAAGGTCCTTCCTGGCCTTGCTGAGCTGGTTCCGCGACTTCGCAAGTGCATCCTCGTTCTCGACGATCTCGGGTCCGCCGTGCTCCTTGACCCAGCGATCCATCGACGCATATGCACGGCTGCCGGCATCGAGGCGTGACTCGAGCAGGTCGATCTGCTTGCTCTGCCAGCCGAGAAGCTCTTGCGCCTTCGGCGTGAGGAGGAACTTGTCGAGAACGCCGAGCTCGGGCTGGGCCTGCGGCTGGGATGCGTGGGTCATGGAGATGGCCTTTCATCGAAGCTGGGTGGTATGCCTGGATCGTATGGCGAGGGCCAGACATCGGAGTGCGACGTGACGGTTCCGTGACAGGGCACAGCGCATGCATGTTTCCACCGGTCACGCCCGGATTTCGGCACCGACCTGCCCTCCACAGCACTGGGCTGTCCACAGCGACATTCGCGACGGCTGTGAGGAGACGACGATGGCCGTATGCCGAAGAAGAAGAGGCGCCGCAAACCCCGCTCAACGTCTCCGTCGCGACCGAGAGCTGCGGCCTCGGACCCCCGCTCAGCCATCGACAGCCTGTTGGACCAGTTCGTGATCTGCCGCTGCTCCGCGGTATCCCTGGAGCAGGCGGTCGACGAAGCTGACCATGTCAAGCCGCTGCTCGTCTTCCTCGTCGGCTCCCACGGGGATCCCGCCGAGATCCGGTGGACCGAGGAGAGGATCCGTCATCTGCTCCTCGAGCTCGTGCCTCGTCACCAATGGCAGCCGAGGGTGATGCTGTTCGCGCAGATCGCCGCGCTCGGCGAATTCTTCGAGATCCTCGCGGCGCATCGACGCTGGCATCGTGAGAACATGGAGGTCGGAGCGGCGCGGGCGCTTCTCGGCGAGCTGGTTCTCCCGGCTCTCGAAGCGGTCGAAGACCCCCCACGCCCCTCGACACCGGAGAACATCTGCGCCTACGCCGCTTCCCTCGGCGTCCGCGTCGACGACGCCGCGTCGCTGGCGAAGTTCACGGCCTGGTTCAACGGTCACCTCACGCGAGAGCAGCGTCTGCAGATCTCGAGCACCGGGCGATTCGAGGGGTGGCCCCCGAATCCGTCCGAGTCCGCGTGAGGTCAGCGCCCTGCCCGCAGGTGCCGTGAGCCCCAGCTTCTCTGCAGGCGCGCGGGGACTGGGCCGATGCTGATCTCCGCGCACCGCCTGAACGGCCGATCCACCCTGCGTCCAGCCAGACGTGAAGGGGCGAGATGCTGGGAGCAGAGCGCGGCGAGCGTGTGCCGGATGTAGTCCAGCGTCGTGTGATCAGGCGACTTGGACGCGGGCATCTCCAGTGACGTACTCCAGGGAGAGCTCCCCGCCGACGGCCTCGAGGTAGCCCCGGATCGTCCCGACCTTGGTGCTCTCCAGGTCGCCATGCTCGATCTTGGACACCTGGCGCTGCGTGACCCCGATGAGGTCGGCGAGCTGCTGCTGGGTGAGGCCGGCCGCCTCGCGCAGCTCCCGCAGTCTGTGGGCGCGGACCTCGGAGAGCATCCGCTCCTTGTGCTGGTCGACCTTCGTGCGGTCCACCGGGTTCTCTGCGAGGAATTCCTTCATCGACATCGCCATCTCGGTCACTCTCCTTCCAGCCTGCGCAGATGTTCATCGAACAGGTCGTCGGCGAGGGGGATGTTTCGCCGATACCAACTCGTCCAGTTCCCGGACTTGTCGCCGGCGACCAGGAGGATCGCCTGTCGGCCGGGATCGAAGGCGAACAGGATGCGCAGCTCGCTACTGCCTGACGAACCCGGTCTGAGCTCCTTCATCCTCCTGTGCCGTGACCCGGACACCGTATCCACGAGCGGCCGCCCCAGATGAGGGCCGTGCTCCTCGAGGAGTTCCACCGCGGCGACGACCTGCTCACGGGAGTCGTCGTCCAGTGCCCGCAGCCAGTCGGCGATCGCAGCGATGTCCACCTGCCACATCACCTCACCCTAGAACCTGTAGGTTCTACAGGCAAGATGTGGGTGACTGCGGTCGCTGGGGCTGGCAAGGCGGTTCCACGCTGCGGTGACCTGCATTCCGCTCTCGCGTGCACCACTCACCCCTGCACCAGCTCCCGCCGCGCCGCCGCCAGCACCTCCGTCAGCCCCTCGAGCAGCGTCGACGGCGCCCTCGCCACCTGCCAGTACAGCGCCGAGGTGACAGGCTCGCCGCCGAGCGCGACCAGATCCCCGCTCGCCAGCAGCGGCTCGGCCTGCATGGTCAGAAGCATCCCCCAGCCGAGCCCGGCGACGACCGCGTAGGTCAGGTCATGGGTGGAGGGGACGAGATGGCGCGGAGCCATCGCGGGGTCCACGCCCTGCGTGCGTAGCCAGGCTGATTGGAGGTCGCCCTGCGCGTCGAGCCTGATCGCGGCGCTCGATGGCGAGCTCGAGAACGTCTTCCACGCCGTAGCGCTGGAGCGGCTGACCGCCGCGCTGCTCACCCTCGAGGACTCCCGCGCGATGACCGAGGAGCTGCGGGCCGCGCATGCGGACCGGCTGCCGGAGCGGCTGCGGGATGGCTGAGTCCGACCGGCGGCTGGTCGACCGCTCGAGGCGCGTCGCTGATCCGACGGTCTGCGTGAGGTCTCCGTCACGCCTTGCCGAGCTCCACGGGAACGTTCACCTGAGCGCGGCCCTGGCGCTCTGACCTGCATTGAAGGAAGCCGCTGCGCCTGGCCTCAAGCGAATGAGTGACCCTGTGGCCGCCGTCACGACCGTTTGACGCGCCCGCTTCAGCACGTGTCAAGGTCGAATCCGACGAGCGCCGGCGGTCGACGGCGGCACGTCCGCCTCGACGCGGCAACCGTCTCCCGCATCCCCGATCCAGGAGTAGACGTGTCCCGTCACACCACCCCCCTGAACCCCACCCGCCGCGGCTTCGGCGCCCTCGCCCTGGGCACGCTGGCCGCCGCCGGCACCGCCTCGGCGCTCGGCTCCTCCGCGGCCCAGGCAGCCCCCGCCGCGCCGAACGCCCCGACCGCGGACGGCCCGCAGCCCACCCCGCACACCCAGCAGGCCTACGACCCGATCACCAGTGACTTCCACGCCCGCTGGACCCGTGCGGATGCCCGCCAGATCATGCGCACCCAGAACGACGAGACCGTCGCGCGCGGCGAGAACTCCATGCCCGAGTCGATCACCATGCCGGAGATCCCCGTGGACTTCCCGATCATGACCGACGAGGTGTGGGTCTGGGACACCTGGTCGCTGACCGACGAGTACTCCAACCAGATGAGCTACAAGGGCTGGGACGTCATCTTCTCCCTCGTCGCCCCGCGCGACATCCCCTTCGACGAGCGCCACTGGAGCGCCCGCATCGGCTACTTCACCCGCCCCTCGACCGCCGAGCCCGACGAGGCCTGGACCTACGGCGGCTACCTCTTCGAGGACGAGACCTCCCTGTCCAACACCGAGTGGTCCGGCTCCGCCCGTCTGATGCAGGGCAACAAGGTGCGCGTGTTCTACACCGCGACCACCTTCGGCGAGAAGCGTCCCGGCACCGACGGCAAGCCCGCCGTGCTCGCGACCGTGCTCGGCAAGATCAAGGCCACCAAGAAGGGCGTGAGCTTCTCCGACTTCGGCGAGCACCTCGAGATCGCGGAGCCCGACGGCACCTGGTACCAGACCCAGGAGCAGAACCAGTACTTCTCCTTCCGTGACCCCTTCACCTTCGAGGACCCGGCGACCCCCGGGATCACCTTCATGCTCTTCGAAGGCTGCGGCGCGGGCGTGCCCGGCACCGCGGAGACCGACGCGACCGCCGAGGACCTCGGCTACGTCGACGGCGACCCCTTCGCGGAGACCGTCGACGAGGTCAACGCCAAGGGCGTCCAGTGGCAGCGCGGCAACATCGGCCTGGCCTGGGCGGACTCCAAGGACCTCACCTCCTGGACCATGCTCCCCCCGATCCTCACCGCCTACGGCGTGAACGACCAGACCGAGCGCCCCCAGATGATCATCGAGGACGGGAAGTACTTCCTGTTCACGATCTCCCACCAGTTCACCTACGCGGCGGACCTCCGTGGCCCCGACGGCGTCTACGGCTTCGTCGGCGACGGCATCCGCTCCGACTTCCAGCCGCTGAACTCCTCCGGCGTGGTGCTGGGCAGTCCCGTGGACCTGAACCTCCCGGCCGACGCCCCCGAGTCGCCCACCGAGGGTCAGAACCCGCGCCAGTTCCAGGCGTACTCGCACTACATCCAGCCCGGCGGCCTGGTCCAGTCCTTCATCGACAACGTCGAGGGCCGCCGCGGCGGCACCCTCTCGCCCACCGTGAAGGTGGACGTGGACGGTGCCACCGCGACCTCTGCGGTGGACTACTCCTTCGGCGACGACGGCCTGGGCCCGTACGCGTACCTCCCCACCAACAAGCGCAAGGGCGGGGTCGGTCACTACAAGTGATCGGCGGCCTGCGCCGGGAGCCCCGGGCCTGACGGCCCGCGGACGACCGCGCAGGAGGAGCAGCCCGGCATCACCGACGCGGCGCCGTCCCCGAGAGGGGGCGGCGCCGCGTCGCCGACCGGGGCGGGGCTCAGTGCTCCCGCAGCGTGATCGCGGTGGCGTGCAGCGGGCCGCCGTCGGCGTAGAGGGAGGCGCCGGTGTCCCCGGGCAGCAGGTGCACCTGCTGGGACAGCACCGTGTACCCGTCGTCGACGAACACCTCCACGCTCTGCGTGTCTACCAGGATCCGCAGGTGCACGACGCGCGCGGCGGGGTCGATGGGCGCCTCCGCCCGGCGGAATTCTCCGAAGGAGTACCCCTCGAGATCCGAGGGGCCGCGGTCCACGTAGACGCGCCCGTCGATCACGCCCACGTTCGTGTGCCGGGACCCGTCGGCCGAGCGTCCCACGGAGACGCCCACGTTCGTGGCCTCCCCCCAGGTCAGGTCGAGCTCGAGCTCGTAGGCGCGGGCGTCGACGTCCAGCACGGCCGCGCCGTCCGCGGTCACGTCAGGCAGCGTGCGCACCGTGCGCGCGGCCGCCGCGAGCGCCGGCACGGGCGTGGACACGAGCGCGCAGCGCCCGTCGGCCTCGCGCCGCAGGCGCAGCTCGCGGACCACCGAGAACTGGCCGTTGTAGCCGTCGGAGAGGTCGGTGGGCACGTCGCGGTTCGCGTACTTCCAGTTGTTCATCCACCCGATCGCGTACCGCAGACGCGCGGGGTCCTCCGGGGCGGGCCAGGTCACCGCCGCGTACCAGTCCCAGCCGTGGTCCAGCCACTGCGGGGTGAGCGAGTCGGCCAGGAACTGCTCGCCGTCCCAGGTCCCGGTCCAGTAGGCGTAGGTCATCGGCAGCCCCACGCCGTAGGCGTCCATGCTCGCGCCGAGCACCCAGTGGGTGGTGCCGTCGTCGGCCGTCATCTCGAAGAGGTCCGGGCACTCGATGCCGCCGAGGTCCGGGTCCTGGGGGGTGAGGCGGTAGTCGAAGTTGCGGCGCAGCGTCCAGGTGCGCAGGTCCGCGGAGGTGTAGAAGGTCGCGTAGCGGTGGCGGCCGATCACGCACACCCATTCCCCGCGCGCGGCGTCCCAGTGGACCTTCGGGTCCCGGAACCATTCCGCGTTCTCGACCTCCGCCGGGGTCTCCGCCTCGCGGCCGTCCTCGTTGACGATGACCGGGTCATCGAGCTGAGTGAAGCTCGCGCCGCCGTCGAGGGACCAGTACAGGTACTGCTCCTGATGCCGGCGCACGCCGCCGGTCGGCTGGGTGGCCAGGGCGATCACGGCGCCGGCGCCGAAGCCGGCGGTGTCCTCCTCGTCGATCACCAGCGAGCCCGACCACACCGGGAAGTCCGGGCGCAGCGGGATCGCGTCCCCGTGGTGCTCGAAGGTGACCAGGTCCGCAGTGGACGCCCGGTCCCACCCGCCGTCCCCGGAGTTCTGCTCCGAGTGCAGGTAGTACAGCTGCGTGGTGCCTCCGGTGAGGACCGGGCGCTGCGGGTCGCACAGCCAGCCGCGGGGCGGGGTGAGATGGAAGCGGGCGCGGAGCGAGGCGGGCTCCTCGGCGAGGGCGGGGGAGGTCGTGGTGCTCAGGAGGGCTCCTGTGAGGGCCAGGGCTCCGCAGCCGGAGGTGCGCAGCAGGTCGCGTCGGGTGGGTCTGATCATCATCGGGCGTTCTCCATCATCATCGGTGGGATCGGGGACGGATCGGATCGGTTCGGGGACGGTGCGTGACGCGACGGCTGTGCGACGGTGCGGGGAGGGGCGTGCTCCTGCGGAGCGCAGCGATGCGGCCGACGGGTCGCGTCGTAGCGGGGGCGGTCGAGCGGCGGCCGCGGTTCAGCGCGCGGCGATCGAGTCCCGGGCGACGACGGGGCAGCTCACGCGCAGCTGCTCGCCGGGCGCGAGCTCCTCGGCGCCCAGCAGGACCCGTACCCCCCGGACGCCGAGCTCGTAATGGGGCAGCGCCACGGTGGACAGAGGCGGCCGCAGGTGGCCGGCGATGACCTCCTGGTTGTCGAAGCCGACCACCGCCATGTCGCCGGGCACCCGCAGCCCCCGCTCCCGCAGCGCGTCGTACAGGCCCATCGCCACCCGGTCGTTGTGGCAGAACACGCCGGTCACGCCGAGGGCGAGGAGCTGCTCAGCGACGGCGTACCCGCCCTCCTGCTCGGGCGACGCGTCCAGGATCAGTGCCTCGTCCACCTCCGCGCCGACGGCGGCATGCGCCTCTCGGTACCCCTGCAGGCGGCCCTCCCGGGCGGGGGAGGGGGATGTGGTGTTCACGAACGCGATCCGCCGGTGCCCCTGCGCCAGCAGCAGGTCGGTCGCCGTGCGGCCGCCGCCCACCTCGTCGGGCACGACTGCCCGGGTCGCGGTGCCCGCGGTGTAGCAGTTGACCAGCACGTGGTCGGCTTCGGCGAGGGCGTCGGGGATCTCCGTGGCGCGGTGGTTCCACGTCGAGTAGAGGATGCCGCGCACCTTGTGCTCGAGCATCATCCCCAGCGCGTCCCGCTCCGCGGCTTCGTCGCCCTCGGTGTTCGCGACCAGCAGCACGTGCCCGTGCCGCCAGGCCTCCTCCTGGGCGCCGCGGATGATCTGACCGGCGAAGGGCGTGGTCGCGATGGAGTCCGCGACCAGGCCGATGAAGGCGCTGGTGCCCTGCACCAGGTTCTTGGCCAGCACGTTGGGGCGGTAGCCGAGGTCCGCGACGGCCTGCTGCACGCGCGCCCGGGCCTCGGCGCCGATGCGGGCCCCCGGCTTGTCGTTGACGACGTGGGAGACCGTGGTGACCGAGACTCCGGCGCGCTCGGCGACCTCCCGCATCGTCACCGTGCGGTCCGCTCGCCCCGTGCCCGTCATCGATGTCATCCCTTGCTCGCTCCGCTCTCGAGACCGTAGATCATGGCACGGTTGAGCACGAGGAACACCAGCAGCAGCGGGGTCACGGTGATCGACACGGCGGCGAAGGTGGCCGTCCAGTCGGTGTTGCCCATCGCGCCGATGTAGTTCTGCAGACCCAGCGGGATGGTCTTCAGCTCCTCGCTGAGGAGGAAGGTGTTGGCGAAGATGAAGTCGTTCCAGATGAAGATCGCGTTGACCATCACCACCGTCACCACGGTGTTCCATGACATCGGCAGCGTGATCCGGGCGAAGATCCGGTAGGGGCCGGCGCCGTCGAGGGTCGCCGCCTCGTACATCTCGCGAGGGATGTAGCTGTAGAAGGAGAGGAACAGGTACAGCGCCATCGGCAGCGCGAAGCCTGCCAGCGGGATGATCACCGCCGCTCGCGTGTCCAGGATGCCCAGGCGCGAGTAGTCGATGAACAGCGGCACCAGCGCCACCTGCACCGGCACCACGATGCCCAGCAGGAACAGGCCCTTGACCAGGCCGGAGAACCGGAAGCCGAGCACCGCGATCGCGTACGCCCCGGCCATCCCGCACACCACCAGCAGCAGGCAGGCGCCGCCGGTGATGAGCAGGCTGTTGAGGATGTTGCGCAGCAGGTCGCCCTGCTCGATGGCGCGCGCGAAGTTGTCCAGGGTCAGCTGCGTGGGCAGGGAGAACGGGTTCGAGGCGGCGAAGTCCTGCCGGTCGCGAAGGCTGGTCTGGAGCAGCCACAGGAAGGGGTAGACCTGGAGGATCAGCACCGCGGCGATGAGCGCGCGGGAGATCATCGTCGAGATCCGCAGCGGCGTGGGCCGGCGGCGGCGGCGCGGAGCAGCGCCGGCGGTGGACGACCGGGCGGTGGAGGAGCCGTCGGGGGAGCCGCTTTCGGGGGAGGGGCCGTCAGCGGGGGATCGGGTCATGTTCCGCTCCTTCGAGGCGGGCTCAGGCAGGGCGGGGGAGGGTGCGGATGCAGGGGTCATGTCAGTCCGCCTTCCTGCGCAGCAGCAGCAGGATCAGCCCCACTGCGACCAGGCACTCGAGGACGATGATCACGGAGATCGCGCTCGCGGAGCCGAAGTGCCCGGAGGTGAACGCCGTCTTGTACATGTAGGTGGTCACCAGCTCGGAGGCCTGTCCGGGGCCTCCGTTGGTGAGCAGGAACGGGATGTCGAAGCCGCGCAGCGCGTAGGTGGTCGCCATGATCAGGGTGGTGACGAACACCGGCATGATGTGCGGGAACCGGATCCGGGTGAAGACCTGGAAGGGGTTCGCCCCGTCCAGGGAGGCGGCCTCCTCCAGCTCCTTCGGCACCGCGAGCAGCGCCGCGTAGAGGATCACCGTGTAGAGCCCCAGGAAGCGCCAGCCTTCGGGGGCGGAGACCGCCGCGAGGACCGTCGAGACGTCGGAGAGCCAGGGCCGGGCCAGGGCGTCCAGACCCACCGCGCCGAGAAGCGTGTTGACCAGCCCCACCGGCTCGAAGGAGTAGATGCGCTGGAACAGCAACGCGATCGCGGGGGTCGAGATGACCGCGGGCATCAGGTAGAGCACCTTGAGCATCTCGCGGCCCCGGGTGATCGTCATCAGCAGCGTCGCCACCAGCAGGCCGCCGCCCACCTGCAGCAGCAGGCAGATCACGAGGTAGACCAGCTGGTTGACGAAGGCAGTGCGGAACACGTCGTCGTCCAGCAGCAGCGATCGGTAGTTGGCGAGCCCCACGAAGTCGAGACCGGTGATGCCGTCCCACTCGTAGAAGCTCAGGCCCAGCGACTGCACGATCGGCAGCAGCACTCCGCCGCCGAAGAGCAGCAGGGGCGGGGTGAGGAACACGACCACCGAGAGCCGTGAGCGATAGGGGAGCATGGGGTCCTCCGTCCGTGACAGGCGGCGTGCCGCTCAGTCCTCGAAGTACTTGGGGGCGTTCTTCGCGAGGGTGTCGTCCATGGTGGTGAGGAACTCCTCGGCGGTGATGTCGCCCTGGACCAGCAGCACCAGCTCCTGCTGGAGCCGCGAGTTCGTCGAGGGATCCAGCTGGGTGTCCCAGGGCATGAGGGTCGCCTCGCCGAGCTCCGCGGCGACGTCGATCGCCTCCTGGTAGATCGGCAGGGCGTTGTCCGGGATCACCGGGTCGATGCTGGTGGGGCCCAGCAGGCCGCTCTTGGCGTACTCCTCGGGGTAGCGCTCGAGGGCGAAGCGGAGGAAGTCCCGCACCAGCGGGTCGTAGGTCTGGGCGTTCACGGCCACGCCGATGCCGGAGGGGGCCACGAACTCGTCGGCCCCGGTGACGGAGCCGTCGGCGGCCGGGAGCGTGAAGAAGCCGATCTGCTCGTGCATCTCCGCGGGCAGCTCGGTGGTGGCGAGGTTGGGCAGCTCCCAGGTGCCCATGTTGTAGATCGCGGCCTTGCCCGAGGTGAACAGGGCCTGCGCATCCGCGTAGCCCACGGAGGAAAAGCCCTGCTGGAAGGCGCCGACCTCCCCGAGCTCGGCGAGCCACGCGGCGGACGCACTGCCCGGCTCATCGGCGAAGGCGGCGTCGCCCCGCTTGAGGTCGGTGATGTAGTCGGGTCCGGCGATGCGGAACGGCTGGTAGGCGACGTAGCGCTCGAGCGGCCAGGCATCCGCGCCGCCGACGGCGATGGGGGTGACGCCGGACGCGGCGAGGGCCTCGCACAGCGGCACCATCTCGTCCAGCGTGGTGGGCACCTCGACCCCGGCCGCCGCGAACAGCGCCTTGTTGTACCAGAACACCTCGACCCCGAACTCGAGCGGGATCATCCGCAGCAAGCCGTCGTCGAAGCGCTGGTAGTCCAGCGCCGCCGGGCGGAAGTCCTCGAGCACGCCGAGCTGGGTGAGCAGGTCCTCGACGTCGACCATGCGCTCGGCCGCGTTGAGCTTCGCCGCGAAGGGCGTGGCGTCGGTGTCGAACAGCTCGGGCAGCTCGTTCGCGGCGGCGAGGGTCTCGTACTTCTGGATGTAGCTGGGGCGGTCCGGGGTGGTGATGAGCTCGAGGGAGAAGCCCTCGTGGTCGGCGGCGTACTCCTCGGCCAGGGCCGTCATGATCTCGATGACCGCGCCGTTGGCGGGCCGCGAGAGCAGCCAGGAGATGGTGCGGGGCTCGATCTCCCCCTCCACGGCGGCGGCGGTGGAGCTCGCACCCCCGGTGCTGCCGCCGCACGCGGCGATCAGGGGGAGGGAGGCCGCACCGGCGGCGAGGGCCAGGAACTGCTTGCGCTTCATGGGATGTCTCCTTCGACAGGTGATGAGCGGTTCGGGCAGCGGGGTCAGGCGGTGGTGACGTGCAAGGCGGTGAGGGTGAGGGAGGCGTCCTCGGCGAACACGCCGAGACGCCCGGTGGGGTGGTCGTAGAGGCGGGTGGAGAGGGCCACGCTCTCGTCGAGGACCGCGACCAGCAGGTCGTCCTCGAGCACCAGGTCGAGGCGGTGGTGCGGGGCGCTGAGATCCGCGGGGCGCTCGAGCTCGAGCAGGTGGGGGACGTCCCCGGAGATCTGCCACTGCTCGGTGCCGGTGATGGTGCGGGGCCAGCGGTCCAGCACCATTCGTCCCGCCTGCGGCTCGAGCCGCAGAACGTAGCCGTGCTCGCCCTCGGCGTCGGTGCGCAGCAGCAGCCCGCCGGCGCGACCGTCCGGGTCGAGGGCGAGGTCCGCGCGGATCGTCGCGCGGGAGGGGAGCTCGGTGCGGCCGACGGCGGAGGCGTAGCCGGTGGCGGCCTCGAGGACGACGGGCTTGAGCCCGGGGTTGACGGTGACGGTGTCTTGGGCGAGCACCTCCGGGGGCAGGCGCAGGTCGAGAGTGCCGTCCTCGCGCGGCACGGCCTCGAGCAGCGAGAGGGTTCCCGCCCACTGCCAGGGGCCGTCGTCGCGCCGTCCCTCCCGGGTCGCGATCCAGCCGGCGACGATCCGCCGCCCCCGCCACTCGGCGGACTTCGCCGCGTAGAAGGACCGGCCGTCCAGGGAGTCGTAGCGCGGCGCGCGCCAGGGACCCTCCGGGGAGCGGGACATGCGGTACCGGGTGACGAAGGCATCGGTGAACTCGGAGTACACCAGGTACCACCACTGACCGATCCGGAACACCTCGGGGCACTCCTGGGTGAGGAAGCGCTGCGGGTCCCACAGCGGCGGAGCCGGCTCCCAGGTGTGCAGATCCGTGCTGGTGAGGCGGCCGACGGTGCCCCGGCGACGCTCGGGACCGGCGGCGTGCCGAGCGGCGAGCAGCATCTCCCACGGGCCGAGCGGGTCGGGCCGATGCACGAAGGGGTCGCGGAAGTCCGCCGGGTCGTACCCCTCGGGCGCGCTGAACGTGTGCTCGGGGTGCTTGGTCCAGTGCAGCAGGTCGGTGCTCGTGGCATGGGCGACGCGCTGCAGGGGGCGGCCGTCCGGGGCGGTGAACGCGGGGTTCTGAGCGGTGGAGAAGAGGTGGTGCAGACCGTCCTCGTCGGTGACGATGCTGCCGGTGTAGCAGTTGAGGTCCTCCTCGGCCGCGGTGCCATGGGGGAGCACCTCGCCGTGGTCCTCCCAGGTCACCAGGTCGGTGGTGGTGACCAGGTGCCAGGAGGTGCCCTGGCCCGGCGCCTCCCGCTGGTGGTGCAGGTAGTAGACGTGCAGCACGTCCTCGTGGACGAACGGAATGGTGTCACCGACCCAGGCGGGGGTCGGGGTGAAGAACGGCGCGCGATGCATGTCACTCCCTCGTGATCAAACGTTTGATCAGGGACTGTAGAACGCTCACCGCGTGATGGTCAAGCGTTTGCGCTGATTCGGTGCCGAAGGGGTGCGGCGCCGTACGTCTCAGTGCTCGCGCAGGCGCAGTCCCGTGAAACGGGCGGCTCCGCCCACCGCGTGCAGCCGCACGTGCTCCTCGCCGGGGGAGGGGTGGACCGTCATCGACATCGCGGTGCGGCCGTCGTCGAGGAACACCTCCACGCTCTGCGTGTCCACCAGAATCTGCAGGTGCGCGGAGCGAGCGGCCGGATCGATCGGGGCGGTCGCCGCGGTCAGTCCCGAGAAGGGCTCCGCGGCGCCGTCCGGGTCGGTGTCGTCCACGGCGCCCGCTCCTTCGTCGGCTGCGCTCAGCATGAGCGCGCTGCCGCTGCGGTCCACCCGCAACTGCCCGCCGCCGAGCGTGATCCGGGTGCCCCGGGAACCGTCTGCGGAGCCGACCACGGTCACCGCCGCCTCGGCGGCATCCTCCCAGCTCACGTCCATCTCCAGGGCGACAGCGCGCCCCAGCGCACCGAGCTCCGTGAGCCCCTCGACCTCCTCCGCGTCGTCGGACCCGGTGCCGTCGGTCTCCCCGGGGACGACCTCCTGGTCCGCGAGGTCCCGCGCGGCGGTCGCCGTCGCGGCGAGCGTCGGCACCGGGGTCGAGACGAGGGTCAGCGCGCCGTCGTCGTCGCGCACCAGGCGCACCTCGCGCACCACCGAGTACTGGCCGTCGTAGCCGTCGGAGGCCGCGGTCGCAGAGGCCGCACGCGCGTAGGCCCAGTTGTTCATCCACCCGATCGCGTGGCGCACGTGCTCCGGGTCCTCCGCGGACGGCCAGGTCACCGCGGCGTACCAGTCCTCTCCGCGGTCGAGCCAGCGCGGCGCGGGGTCCGCCGGGGTGAAGCGCTCGCCGTCCCAGGCGCCCACCCAGTACGCGTAGTTCGTCGGCTCGCCGGCGCCGCTGCCGTCCAGGCTCGCGCCGAGCACCCAGTGCGCGGTGCCGTCGTCCGCGGTGAGGGGGAACAGGTCCGGGCACTCCACCCCGCCCAGGTCCGGGCCGTCGGGATCCAGGTCGCGGTAGGCGAACTCCTCACGCTGCTCCCAGGAGCGCAGGTCCGGGGAGGTCCAGAAGGACACGCGGTGGTCGCGGCCGATCGCGCACACCCACTGCTCCCGCTCCTCGTCCCGCTGCAGCTTCGGATCACGGAACCAGGAGGCCTGGGCGATCTCCTCCTCGGTGCGTGCGGCGGGCCCGTCGGGGTTCGCCAGCACCGGATCCGGCTCCAGAGCGAAGGTCGCGGCGTCCTCGGAGACGGCGAGGTACTGCTCCTGCAGCTCGGCGCGGCCGTCCGTGGGCCGGGTGGCCAGCGCGATCACCCTCCCGGCGCCGAGGCCGGCGGTGTCCTGCTCGTCCACCACCGCGGAGCCGCTCCACACGTCGACCCCGTCGGCCCCTGTGAGCGCCGTGCCCTGGTGCGTGAAGGAGACCAGGTCCGTGCTGGTCCAATGCGCCCAGGCGGTGGGGCCGGGAACGGTGTCCTCGCTGTGGTGCAGCCCGTAGAGATGCAGCGTGTCGCCGATCCGCACGGGGCGCTGCGGATCGCCGATCCAGCCGGTGGGAGGGGTGAGATGGAAGCGGGGGCGGAGGCTCTCGGACCCGTCGTCGGGCGTGTCCGTCCTGTCGCCGGGGGCGGGCCCCGGATCGTCCTCGCCCCCGGTGCAGGAGGCCGCGCCCAGCACGAGCGGGGCGAGGACCATCCCCGCGGCGGTGCGCTGCAGGACGGATCGGCGGGCGAGGCGGGTCATGGCGGCTCCGGGGCGTGGCGACTGGATCGGTGCGCCCCATCACGCGGTCATCCGACGGTAGCGAAGGGGTGGGGCGCATCTCCATCGGGTGTGAGAGGAGCCGCGGGAGAGCGGTGCCCGCGTCGGTTCGCCCGGTGCCGCCGGGAGCCCGCGCCGGGGAGGTCACGGCCCGGGCACGTCGAGACCGAACCTCCGCACGCGATCGTCCTGCTCGGACCGGGAGCCGTCGGACCGCTCACCGGAGATCGGTCGCGGGCGCAGCTCGAGCGGCGTCGACCGCCGACTCGTGGCCGACGGGGTCATGTGCAGGCGTCGCGCTGCGGCCTCGGCCGTGATGCTCGGCGGCGATCCGGGGCGTCTCGGCGAGGGCGGGATCGTCCGGGCAGCCCAGACCTACTGGTCCGTCCTCTCGGCCGTACTCCGGAACCGCCCCGCGTCCGGGCACTGGTGAACTAGTGTGCGAGCACGGACCCGACGAAGGGAGCGCGTGATGAGACGGCCTCTGCCGTTCCTGGACAGGGCCGCGCCCGAGGCCTGGTCGCTGCTCGGCGAGGTGCGCCGCGCCGTCGCGGAGCAGAACGAGGCCGCCGGGATCGCGACGACGACGCTCGAGCTCATGTACCTGCGCATCTCCCAGCTCAACGGCTGCGCCTTCTGCGTGGACCTCCACCACCGTCGTGCCGTGCGCGCCGGCGCGCCGGAGGACCAGGTCGCGCAGCTGCCCGTCTGGCGCGACTCGCCCAGCTTCGATGCCGTCGAGCGTGCCGCGCTGCTGCTCGGCGAGACGGTCACGACCCTGCCCGAGCCGATGGTCCGCGACCGCGACCTGATGGTCGCCCGCGACGTGCTCGGCGAGCAGGCCTTCGCGGCGCTGGAGTGGTCCGCCGTGCTGATGACCACGTACAACCGTCTGTCCGTGCTCTCCCACCACCCCGTGCCCGGCGCCCGCTGACTGCCGCGCCCTCCTCAGGAAGGAACCCCGATGACCGAGGACACCACCCCCGCAGAGACGGTCGACCCGGCCGACGAGACCGTCGAGGTGCGCGAGAACCCCGGGAGGCACCGCTTCGACATCCTCGTCGGTGGCCGCCAGGCAGGCTTCGCGTCGTTCACCACCCCGGCGGAGAACCCCGATGACCAGCGGATCTTCTACCACACCGTCATCGACGACGCCTTCGGCGGACGCGGGCTCGCCGGCGTGCTCACCCGCGGCGCGCTCGCCGCGAGCGTCGAGCAGGGCAAGCGGATCGTGCCCGTCTGCCCGTACGTCGCTCGCTGGGTCCGCGGCCACGACGACTTCGCGGACTCCGTGGACCGGGTGAAGTCCGTCCACCTCGAGGCCGTGCGCGCCGTGAACGGCGAGGCCGACGGCACGGCATCATGAGCTGAGCCGCCGTCCGCGCCTCTCGCCGCCCGAGAACGCCGCTGTCGTCGCGCCCGCCCCGCATGCGACGCTCGCAGGTGACTACGCTGTCGAGGGGTCGCGACGGCCCCGAGCACCGCAGCGTGCTCGCAGCACCCGAGTCGAAGGAGCAGCCGGAAATGCGCACACCGAGGAACCAGCGATCGGCCGAGGCCGTCGAGGCCTTCACCCGGATCATGGGACGCAAGCACGTGCTCACCTCGGCGCGTGCCACCGCGCCGTTCACCACGGGTGACCGCTTCGGCGCCGGTGAGGTGCTCGCCGTGCTGCGGCCCGGCTCGCTGGTGGACATGTGGCGGGCACTGCAGGTGTGCGTGGACCACGATCTGATCGTCATCACCCAGGCCGCGAACACGGGGCTCACCGGCGGCTCCGGCCCCGGCGACCAGGACTACGACCGCGACATCGTCATCCTCTCCACGCTGCGGATCGACGGGATCCACCTCATCAACGATGCCCGCGAGGCGATCAGCCTGGCCGGCGCCACCCTGTTCTCGCTCGAGGAGAAGCTCGCCGCGCACGGCCGCGAGCCTCACTCGGTGATCGGCTCGAGCTCCATCGGCGCGACCGTCGTCGGCGGCATCGCGAACAACTCCGGCGGCTCCCAGATGCGCAAGGGCCCCGCCTACACGGAGCAGGCGATCTTCGCCCGCGTCGATGAGGACGGCCGGATTCACCTGGTGAACCACCTCGGGATCGATCTCGGGACCGATCCCACGCACATCCTCGACCGGCTCGAGCGCGGGGACTGGGACGCCGCCGATGTCACCCCGCCGCCGCCCGACTCCACCGGCACCGACTACGCGGACCACGTGCGCCAGCTGGCCGACACCCCGGCCCGCTTCAACGCCGACCCGACCTTCCTCCACGAGGCCTCCGGCAGCGCCGGCAAGATCATGGTGTTCGCCGTGCGCACCCGCACCTTCCCGCTCGAGAAGGACAAGGCCACCTTCTACATCGGCACCGACCGCCCTTCCGATCTCGAGTCGCTGCGCCGCCGCATCCTCGCCGCCGACGGCCCGCTGCCGATCTCCGGCGAGTACATGAGCGCGCACGCCTTCGACCTCGCGACCGAGTACGGCAAGGACACCTACGTCTCGCTCAAGCACGCCGGCTCCCGCACGCTGGTGCGCATGTTCGCGCTGAAGGGCTGGGCCAACGGGGTGTTCGCGAAGCTGCCCGGCTTCGGGCCCTCCACCGCCGATGCGATCTCCCAGAAGCTCTTCTCCCTGGTGCCGGAGAAGATCCCGTCCCGGCTCACCGACTACCGCGACCGCTTCGACCACCACCTGCTGCTGGTGGTCAGCGGCAGCGAGCGCGCGGCGACCGCCCAGCTGCTCCGCGAGTTCTTCGCCGGCCCCGAGCACGAGGGCGACTTCTTCGAGTGCGACGCCGACGAGGCCCAGAGCGCGACCCTGATCCGCTTCGGCGTCGCCAGCGCCGCGAGCCGCTACTACGTCATGCACCGCGCCGAGGCCTCGGCGATGGTCACCTTCGACGTGGCGCTGCGCCGGGACGACGAGGACTGGCTGGAGCGCCTGCCCGAGGAGATCGCGGACCAACTGCTCGAGAGCGCCTACTTCGGCCACTTCTTCTGCCACGTCCTGCACCAGGACCATGTGGCGAAGAAGGGCGTGGACCCGGTCGCACTGAAGAAGCGGATGACGCAGCTGCTGGTGGACCGCGGCGCTGCGGTCCCCGCCGAGCACAACTTCGGCCGGATCTACCCGGCCCCCGAGCAGCTGGTCGCCCACTACCGTGAGCTCGACCCGCTGAACATGTTCAACGCCGGGGTGGGGGAGACGTCGGCGAAGAAGGGGTGGGGGTGAGCCGCGGCGGGACGAGCGACTCGACCGCGGCGGCAGCGCGGAGGACCGCGCCCTCGCCGAGCGCCGGTCCGATCAGCTGCAACCCCACCGGCATCCCGTCGAGCATCCCGCACGGTACGGAGACGGACGGGATCCCCGCCAGATTGGACGGGCCGACCAGGCGCATCAGCTCCGCGTCGCGATCACGGGTCACCCCGCCCACCTCGACCGAGGTCTCCCCGATCCGCGGCGTGCGGATCGGCAGCGTCGGCGAGGCGATCACGTCGACGTCGGCGAAGGCTCGGGCGAACTCGGCACGCACGAGCGACCGGATCTGCTGGGCACGCACGTAGTCGACGGCGGTGGCGAGCGCTCCGCATTCGACGAGCCGGCGCACGTCCTCGCCGTAGAGCTCGCCGTGGCGGCGCAGTTGCGTCTCGTGGAACGCGGTCGTCTCCGCGGTGTCGATCACGGTCAGCGCGAAGACTGCATCGGACAGGGACGGCAGCGAGATCGGGACCAGCGTGGCCCCGGCTCTGGTGAGGCCTTCGAGAGCCTCGCGCACGATCCCCTCCACCGCGGGATCGATTCCGGCGAAGAAGAACTCCTCCTCGACGCCGATGCGCAGCGGGCGGGGATCGTCGAGCTCTTGCCGGGATGTCGTCGGCGGGAGCGGGAGGGAGGACGGCCCTCGCGGATCGTGGCCGGAGAGGGCATCGAGGAGGAGCGCGGCGTCGGCGACGGAGCTGGTCAGCACCCCGACGTGGTCCAGGCTCCACGCCTCGGGATAGCAGCCGACGCTGCTGATCCGTCCGTACGTGGGCTTCAGTCCGACGATCCCGCAGGCCGCCGCCGGGATGCGGATCGAGCCGGAGGTGTCCGTGCCCAGCGCCGCGAGAGCCATCCCGGAGGCGACGGCGACGGCGGAGCCGCCGCTGGAGCCGCCGGGTGTGCGCGAGGTGTCCCACGGGTTGCGACAGATGCCGTGGTGCGGGTTCTCGGTGGTGACTCCGAGGGCGAACTCGTGGAGGTTCGTCGCCCCGAGGCGCACCGCCCCGTGCTCCTCCAGACGGTCCACGACGGCGGCGCTGCCGGTGGGGACGTGATCGCGGAAGATCTCCGACCCCATCGTCGTCACCCTCCCGGCGACGTCGAGGTTGTCTTTCACCGCCACGGGGAGACCGTCGAGGAGGCGCGGCGGAGCTCCCTCCGCTCGTCGCGCATCGCAGGCATCGGCCGTGCTCCGCGCCGTGTCGTGCTCGACCGTGATGAAGGCGCGCAGCTCCTGGTCATGGGCATCGATGGCGGCGAGGCAGGCGTCGGTGAGCTCGCGGGAGGTGGCCTGGCCCTCGGCGAGCAGCTGCGCCGCCTGGGTCAGCATGGTCGGGCGGGCAGGCGTCATGTCGTCGGGGTCCTCGGGTCGAAGGTCATGGCGGAGGCGGTGCCCGCGAGCCGGTCGAGGTCGACGGACTCGCGGAGCTCGTCGAGCAGTGCGGCGTGCTGCTCCAGGGCGGGGCCGTCGGCGTCGGGGATGTCGGGGAAGCGGCGACGGGCCTCGGCCAGGGCGTCGGGTGTCGTCATGCGGGGTCAGTCCACCTTTCCGATGTCCTCGGGGGTGAGGACGAGGGGTGAGTAGTCGCCGTCGGTCCGTGAGCGGTAGGCGCGCATGGCGACCGGGATGAGCGCGCCGATGACGATGTAGGCGATGATCGGCGGCCAGGCGTTGGCGGGCAGCAGGGTCACGCCGATCACCGTGATCGCGGCGGACACCGCCATGCCGAGGATGAAGATCGGGGTGCCCAGGGGAGCGCGGAAGGACCGCTCCCACTCAGGGCGCTTGCTGCGCAGGCGCAGTGCCGAGAGGCATCCGAGGAAGTACACGGCGCCGGCGGCGACCACCGACAGCGAGTACGTGTACTGGACCCAGTTCGTGCTCGTGAACGCCGCGAAGAAGATGCCGAAGCCGAGCACGACGAGGTTCGCGATGTACGGCTGGCCGTGGCGGTTCGTGCGCATGAACCACGGCGGCAGCTGGCGCAGCTGCGAGGCGCCGTAGAGGACCCGGGCCGAGGAGGTCCAGAACCCCATCAGGGTCGTGAACGCGTAGAGCAGGCCGGCGCCGATCGCGAGCAGCCCGATGATCGAAGGCATCCCGAGACGGTCGACGAGCTCGGGCTCGGGAACGCTCAGCGAGGCGATGACGTCGTGCGGCGCGAGCCCGCCGATCGCCACGGTGGCGAGCATGTACACGACGGCGGGGATGAACAGGCCCGCGAGGATCACGAGGACCATCCTCTTCGCCGCGAAACGCGTCTCCTGCACCATCGTCGGCGTCATCGCGAAGCCGATGTACTTCAGCACCAGGGCGGATCCCGCCGCGATCGCTCCCATCATCCCGTGCGGGAAGAGCCCGCCGTGCTCGGAGATGTTCGTGAACTGCCAGTGCCCGCTGGTCAGGTAGTAGACGGAGGTGCCCACGGTGATTCCGACCATCACCAGGAACAGGATGATCGCGAGTACGCCGGTGAGCCGGATGTTGAAGTTCGAGAAGACGTACCAGACCACCATGATCGCGATCGCGATGAGCGGCTGGACCGGCACCGGCACGTCGACGAAATACCCCGCGGCGGTCACGAAGATGAAGGCGACCAGTGGCGGCTCCACCACCTGCACCAGGAAGAACAGCCACTGCGTCGCCCATCCTGCCGTGGGGTTCATGGCATTGGAGGCCCACACGTCGACCGACGAGGAGAAGGGCAGCATCGAGGTGAGCTCGGCGAAGGCCAGGCCGATGGGCACCAGGATGATCGCGAGGATCGGGAAGACGAGGGCGGCGCCCGCACCCGTCAGTTCGAACCAGTACGGCGCCTCAGCGAGCCAGCCGCCGAGGACGGCCCCCGCGGCGAGGGCGATGAGGCTCATCAGCCCCAGCTGACGTCTGAGACCTGCAGAGCTGCCAGTCATCACGTCTCCTTCGACGGTGAGGTGCCTTTCATCGTAGGTCGCACTGGACAGTCGTCAAGGGCACATCGGCGAACGGCGCCCGGCCCGCACTCTCACCCGTCCGAGCGCGAGAACCGGTTGGTCATCCCCTCGCTCGCGAGGAACAGCACCTTGCCCAGCAGCGCCTCGGTCGCCTCGCGCACCTGTTCGGCGATCGCGGTGTTCGCCTCCGCGAGCAGCGCTGGGATGTCCTCCTCGGCACCGGCCGACGCGGCCTTCCCGTCGGCCGCTCGGACCGCCGCGCGGCCGAGCGCCATGGTGCGCTGCTGGTAGCGCTCGATCAGCGGGATCACCTGGTGGAAGTGCGGATCGGCCAGCGCCGCGATCAGCCGCGAGGTCCAGTAGAAGCTGTCGGTGGAGACCGTCTCGCCGGTGGTCGAGAGATAGGCCGGGGCCTCCTCGACGTTCGTGAACATCGGGATCAGCGTCGTGAACGGCAGCGAGGCGTAGGCGATCCACTGCACCGAGCGATGCGAGGCGGGCAGGTCGCCGCGGATCTGCAGGATCGCCAGCGCGTTGTGGCGGTTGATGCCGATGGGGCGGAAGGCGCGGCGCTCCGCGTCGGTGCCGCGCGGGGAGTAGGGGTCGAAGACGGTGCCCTGGTAGTGGGAGGAGAGCACGTCCTTGACGTCCTCGATCGTCAGAAGCCGCTCCGGGCGACGGCTCCAGCGGAGGTCGTCGGCCTCGGGGCTCGCGCCCGGGCGGCCCGCATCCCATTCCTCGGCGTGCGGGTTGAGGGTGCGCTGCATGTACCAGGCGCGGGGCGAGTTGTAGAGGTGGTCGTGCTCGGTGTGGGAGCCGAAGGCCTCGCGCGGGTTGAACGACGTGTCGCCGGCGGTGGAGCCGCTGCGCAGGGTGAGGTCCAGGTGGTGCTCCCGCAGGAAGGCGCGCAGGTCGGGGCTCGCGAGATGATCGCGGCCCGGTCCCTCGGCGTCCTCGAGGTCGAAGGAGTCGATGCCCAGCTGGTTCGGCATCGTCACGTAGTGGTCCTCGGGCACGCGCCGCGCGATCCAGTGGTGCCCGCCCACCGTCTCGAGCCACCAGATGTCCTCGGCGTCGCTGAACGCGATCCCGTTCATCTCGTAGGTGCCGTGCTCGGCCAGCAAAGCCCCGAGGCGCAGCACGCCCTCGCGGGCCGAGCGGATGTACGGCAGCACGAGGGTCACGAAGTCCTCCTCGCCGAAGCCGCCCGGCGTCTCCCCGTCGCGCTCGACCAGCGGGTCCGCGGCGAGCACGCGCGGATTCGAGGTGATCGTCTCGGTCGCGCTCATCGCGACGTCGGCCGCGTTGATACCGGCGCAGCCCCAGATCCCCTCGTCGGGCAGGGCGTTCGGGATCGCGGTGTACCGCAGCGGGTTCTCGGGCAACTCGATCGTGCATCCGCCGAGCACGGAGGTGTAGGTGCGCGGCTGGTCCTCGGGTCGCACCACCACGGCCCGCTTCGGGTCGAAGCTGCCGGCCGAAGAGTCCTCGGTGCGGGCGACGAGCGGGGAGCCGTCGGCGCTTGCACGGCGGCCGACGAGAAGGGTGGTGCAGGGCATGGGCGGGTGACTCCTGGGGTGCGGGGGACGGTGTGCGTTCTCCACCGTAGACCTGCTCCCGGCATAGGGTGGCCCGCACCATGGTGCTGCGTCCGGCGGCACCGATGCGTCGTGGGGGAGCGGAGCAGCGATGAGACGGCGAAGCAAGGGACGAGCACGATTCTCCCGGAGCGAAGGGGCGTCCCTTTTCCTGGAGCTGTTCGACCTCATCGCGGGCGTGGCACAGCTCCTGTGGCGCCTGCCGTTACTGATCCTGCGCCTGTTCAGCTGAGCGCGCAGAGCCGCGGGGTAGTGCGCACAGCGGGCCCGCCCGTCAAGCGCTGCCCTCCGTGAGGTTCGCCGTCGGCAGCCAGTCCGCGCCGAGCAGCTGCGCGACGCCGGAGAGGCCCTCGGTGTCCCCGCCGACGGTGTCGGAGGCGGCGGCGATCCGCTCCACCATCACCTTGGAGACCTGCTCCTCGACCGTGTCCTCGGCGTAGGCGATGTGCCAGGGGGAGACCTGGTGGTCGCGGTGGGTGCGGCCGGTGACCTGTCTGCCCGCGATGCCGGAGAAGCGGGCCTGATGGAAGATCCCGACTCGCGGCTCCGTGCTCGCCTGCTTCCCGCCGGGGAGGGTCTCGCCGGCGTGGAGGCTGATCGAGGCGACCGTGGTGAACACGCACACCGGCGCCGCCCCAGTCTGGAAACGCAGCCGCTCGGCCTCGACGTCGAAGCGGTCCCGGCCATAGATCGTCGCGACCTCGAGGCCCGCGTCCCGCAGACGCTCGGTGATCGGGTCCGCAGCAGTGGTCACGAACTCGACCGAGCACGCGACCTGCCGCTCCGCCTCGACCTGCTGCGCGATCCACTGCACCGTCGAGTCGACGCGGAGCAGCCCCGCCTTCTGCCGGAAGCGCAGCAGCGCCGCCCGACCCTTCGCGGTGTTGCGTCCGCGTCGGGCGAGGTCCATATCGCGGCAGAACTCGCCCCACTCCGCCTCGTACACCTCCCGCTCCGCCGGGGTGAGCGTCACCGGCATCCCGGAGATCGGCACCGGCCCCCACGGCGCCGCGCGGTGCAGCATCGCGGCCGGCTCGTCGTCCGTCAGCCAGCTGCGCACCCGCGCGAGGTCCTCCGCTCGACGGGCCGGATCCGTGGTCCAGGTCGCGCCGTAGCGGCCCTTCTCCAGGCCGATCCCGTGCCGCTCGAGCGCGGAGGTGAAGGTGTTCGCGGGCTCCTTGGCCGAGCCCCAGGCGGTCATCGGCTCTCCGTGTGACTGCGCGTAGGCGGGGGCGAGATAGGGCAGCTCGAGCGGGGTGTGGCCGGGCGTGGCCGTGGTCGCGATGACGAACGGCGCCGCGTCGTGCGAGCGGGTGTGCCCGGAGATCCGCGACCAGAGCTTCCACCGCTTCGTGGTGGTGCGGCGCAGGGCATGGGCCTCGTCGGCGATGATCACGTCCCAGTCGTGGCCGGCGACCTTCTCCAGCCGGTCCCAGGTGATCACCACCCACTCCAGACCGCTGTCGCCGAGCGCCGTGATCGTGCGGCACCAGTGCCCGATCGTGATCGCCGCCGGACGGTCCGCGATCACCAGCACCCGCTCCGCGCCGCGCAGATCGCCGACGGCGCTCGCCCCCAGCACGGCCGAGATCGTCTTGCCGACGCCCGGCTCGTCCGCCAGCAGGAACATCCGCCCGCCCGCCTCCGCACGGGCCGCGATCGCGTCGGCCGCCTCGTACTGGTTCTGCCGCGGTTCGAAGCCGTCGGTCGGCTCGGGCACCGGGGCGGAGGAGCCGGGGTTGTGGAGGTTCTCCAGGAAGCGGCCGAGGGTGTGCGGGCCTGGGGAGTAGGGCTTGAGGTGGTCCGGCAGCGTGCGGCCGACGTGGACGTGCATCTTCACCGCGGGGTGCCAGGAGGCGCCCTCGACCTGTGTGCCGTAGGGGACGTCGAGGACCCAGAGCCGCTCGCCGGGACCGACGAAGGGGAGCTCGCGCGGGGCGTGGCGGGAGGAGCCCCCGGAGCGGCGGCGCGAGGACCTGCGGCGGCGGGTGGTGGTGGAGCGGCGGGAGGTGGGCACTCGTCGAGGTTATCGGGGGCGGACGGACTGGGCGGTGCGGCGCTCAGCGACCCGTGCGCCGCACCGCCACGTGCACCTCAGGGTTCTCGCCTTGTCCGACCACCACGAGGAACGCCACGCTGCCTTCGACGCCCTCGGTCAACCTGTCGCCCTGCTTCTGCACCCCGGTGCCGAGCCGTTCGACCGCCGTGGCCATGTCGTCGGGACTGATGCACGTGTAGGTGTCAGCTGGGGTTAGGCCGCCAGGCTGACGGTCGGGTTCATGATGGTCTCGTACTCGATGGGGGTCAATCGACCCAGACGGGCCTGTCGGCGGCGGCGATGATAGGTCCTCTCGATCCAGGTGATGATCGCGATCCGCAGTTCCTCTCGGGTCCGCCAGCGCTTGCGGTCCAGGACGTTCTTCTGGAGTAGCGCGAAAAAGGATTCCATCGCGGCGTTGTCCCCGGCAGCACCGACCTTCCCCATCGATCCCGCGAGGTCGTGACGGTTCAGGGCGTGCACGAACTTCCGCGACCTGAACTGAGATCCGCGGTCCGAATGCACGATGCAACCGGCGGCGTCGCGACGACGAGATACCGCGTTGTCCAGGGCGTTCACCGCGAGGCGCGCCTTCATTCGGTCGCTGATGGAGTAGCCGACGATCCGGCCGGAGAACACGTCCTTGATCGCGCAGAGGTAGAGCTTGCCCTCGTCGGTCCAGTGCTCGGTGATGTCGGTCAGCCACAGCTCGTTGACATCGTCGGCGGTGAAGTCGCGTTTGACCAGGTCGTCGTGCACGGGCGGGCCCGGGCGCTTGCCGTTCTTGCCGCGCTTCTTGCCGAACACGGACCACCACTGGTTGTCTCGGCAGATCCGCCACGCGGTCCGCTAGCACATCACTTCGCCCGCTTCAGCGGCTTCGCCGGCGAGGAACCGGTAGCCGAACTCGGGATCGTCACGGTGCGCGTCGAACAGCGCGTTC
>NZ_SNXV01000009.1:0-42081 GCF_004362645.1 Brachybacterium sp. AG952
GCGTGGTGCTTGGAGTGGTGCAGCTCCATGATCTTCCCCGAGATCGAGGGATCCAGCGCGCCGTAGTCGTAATCGAGATCGGGAAGCGTGTACTCAGCCATATGGATCATCCCTTCGTCAGTTCTGCGCGGGACCAGCCGGTGCGGACCCCGCCGTGTGATCCATCCTGCCACGAGGCGCTGAGCAGGGGCAGGGGCGGCCGGGAAACGGTCCCCCGGTCGGCCGGCGGGCCCGGGTGTCGGGGCGGCGGTCCACAATGGTGCGATGGCCACGCCCCGTCCGCGCCTGCCCTCCTCGTTCTCCCCTGCCACGACGGCGTGGTTCGAGGAGTCCTTCGAGGCGCCCACCCCGGCGCAGGCCGCGGCCTGGGAGTCGATCGCGCAGGGTCAGGACACCCTCGTGGTCGCGCCGACGGGCTCGGGCAAGACCCTCGCCGCGTTCCTCAGCGCGATCGACCGACTGGCCGGTTCTCCGACCCCGTCGTCTGCCGCGACGAGCGTTCTGTACATCTCGCCGCTGAAGGCGCTCGGCGTCGACGTCGAGCGGAATCTGACCTCCCCGCTCGTGGGCACCGCGCGCACGGCGGAGCGGCTCGGCCTGCCACGGCGCCGGCTGAGCGTGGGCGTGCGCACCGGGGACACCCCGCCCGCGGAGCGCCGAAGGCTCGCTGCCCATCCGCCGGACATCCTCATCACCACCCCCGAGTCGCTGTTCCTGATGCTCACGTCGCAGGCGCGGGAGACGCTGCGCGGCGTGGACACGGTGATCCTCGACGAGGTCCATGCCGTGGCCGGCACGAAGCGGGGCGTGCACCTGGCGCTGTCCCTGGCGCGGCTCGACGCGATGCTCCCCGCCCCGGCGCAGCGGATCGGACTGTCGGCGACGGTGGAGCCGGTCGAGGAGGTCGCCGCCTTCCTCACCGGCTCTGCGCGAGGACGGGACGCGGTGGTGGTGCGTCCGCCGTCGACCAAGCGCTGGGACATGCGGATCACGCTGCCGGTCCCGGACCTGCAGGCGATCGAGCCGCCCGCCGACGCGGTCGACGACGAGGACGTCTCGGGGACGATCTGGCCCCACGTCGAGCGGGCGGTGCTGGAGGAGGTCCTCGCCCACCGCTCCACGATCGTGTTCACGAACTCCCGCAGCCAGGCCGAGCGCCTCACCGGGAAGCTGAACCGGCTCCACGCGAGGCGGGTCACGACGGAGGCGGCCGCAGGGCCCGACGGGGAGGCGGAGGAGCTCGTCGAGGTCGAGGACATCGCCCGCGCCCACCACGGCTCGATGTCCAAGGAGGTCCGCGCCGGGATCGAGGACCAGCTGAAGTCGGGGACGCTGCGCTGCGTGGTGGCGACCAGCTCCCTCGAGCTCGGCATCGACATGGGTGCGGTGGACCTGGTGCTGCAGGTCGCGGCGCCGATGTCGGTCTCGAGCCTGCTGCAGCGGGTGGGCCGGGCCGGGCACGACGTCGGCGCGGTCTCCGAGGGGTCGCTGCACCCGCTGCATGCGGTGGACGTGCTGCGCTCCGCGGTCGCGGTGCAGGAGGCGGTCGCCGGGCGGATCGAGCCGCTGACCGTGCCGCGCAACGCCCTGGACGTCCTCGCCCAGCACACCGTCTCCGCCGCCGCGATGGAGGACCTGCAGGTCGACGCCTGGTACGACCTGGTCCGCTCGGCGCACCCCTATCGGGCGCTGCCCCGCTCCGCCTTCGACCAGACCGTCGACCTGCTCGCCGGGCGCTATCCCTCCACCGACTTCTCCGAGCTGCGGCCGCGGCTCGTCCACGATCGCGAGGCCGGCACGCTCACCGCCCGGCCCGGCGCGCAGCGTCTCGCGGTCACCAGCGGCGGCACCATCCCCGACCGGGGCCTGTACCCCGTGCACCTGGTCGCCGCCGAGGGCGACACCCAGCCGCGGCGCGTGGGCGAGCTCGACGAGGAGATGGTCTACGAGTCCCGACGCGGGGACGTGATCACGCTGGGGACCAGCAGCTGGCGCATCGAGGAGATCACCGCCTCCCGCGTCACGGTCTCCCCCGCCTTCGGGCTCACCGGGCGGATCCCGTTCTGGCACGGTGACGGGGACGGGCGGCCCGCGAGCCTCGGCCGGGCGATCTCCGCCGCGCAGTCCGAGCTCGCCGCCCTCCCCCGCCCCGAGGCCGACGAACGCCTCACCGGCCTCGGCCTCGATGACAACGCGCGCACCGTGCTGCTGGACCTGCTCGACGAGCAGCAGCAGGTCACCAGCGCCGTGCCGGGACCGGACCAGCTCGTCGTCGAGCGCTTCCTCGACGAGCTCGGGGACTGGCGCGTCGTGCTGCACTGCGCGGCCGGGCAGCGGATCACAGGGCCGTGGGCCCTCGCCGTCGGCGCCCGGGTCGAGGAGCGCTACGGCCTGGACGGCCAGGTCATGGCCGGCGACGACGGGATCGTGCTGCGCATCCCGCACGGCGAGCAGCCGCCCGGCGCGGACCTGTTCCTGTTCACGCCCGAGGAGATCGAGGAGGAGGTGCGCCGTCTCGTCGGCTCCTCCGCCCTGTTCGCCGCGAGGTTCCGGGAGTGCGCGGCCCGGGCCCTGCTGCTGCCGCGCCGCGACCCGAACCAGCGGGCGCCGCTGTGGCAGCAGCGCCAGCGCGCCGCGCACCTGCTCGAGGTGGCGCGCCCGCATCCGGACTTCCCGATCATGCTCGAGGCCGCGCGGGAGTGCCTCCAGGACGTCTACGACCTGCCGGCCCTGGTCGAGCTGATGGGGCAGGTCAGGCGGCGTCGCCTGCAGGTGCGCGAGGTCGAGACCCCCGCCCCCTCCCCCTTCGCGCGCTCGCTGCTGTTCGGCTACATGGCGCAGTTCCTCTACGACACCGACGCACCGCTGGCCGAACGCCGCACCGCCGCGCTCGCGCTGGACCAGTCGCTGCTGGCCGAGCTGCTGGGCACGGTGAGCCTGCGCGAGCTGCTGGATGCCGAGGTGATCGCCGAGGTCGAGCAGCGCCTGCAGGGCCTGACCGAAGAGCGGGCGCTGCGCGGGCCCGAGCAGATCGCGGACGCACTGCGCCGCCTCGGCCCCCTCACCCCCGCGCAGCTCGCCGAGCGTGCCGTGGACGGCCTCGACCTCGACGCGGCCCGCGCCGAGCTCGAGCAGTCCCGCCGCGCGATCACGGTGCGGATCGCCGGGGCGGAGCATCTCGCGGCGATCGAGGACGCCGGTCTGCTGCGCGATGCGCTCGGCACGGCGCTGCCGCCGGGGATCCCCGAGGTGCACCTGGCCGCGGTGGACCGGGCGGTCCCCCAGCTGCTCTCCCGCTGGGCGCGCGGCCGCGGCCCCTTCCTCGCCGACGCACCGGTGCAGGCCTTCGGTCTCGCCCCGGGCGTGGCGCGCGCCGCGCTCGAGCAGCTCACCGCCGAACGGGTCCTGTCCCAGGGCGAGTTCACGCCCGGCCGCGAAGGCGAGGAATGGGTCGAGGTCGAGGTGCTGCGCCGCATCCGCCGCGCCAGCCTCGCCGCCTCGAGGCGCGAGATCGCGCCGGTCGCGGGACCCGTCTACGCGCGCTTCCTCGGCCAGTGGCAGCACCTGGTGGGGCGCCGCACCGGCGGCCGGCGGGAGCGCGGCACCTGGACCGGGAAGGACGGGCTGCTCTCGGTCGTGGACCAGCTCTCCGGGGTGTCGCTGCCGCTGTCGGCCTGGGAATCCCAGGTGCTGCCGGCGAGGCTGCCGGAGATGACGCCCGCCCTGCTGGACGCTGCCTTCGCGAGCGGGGAACTGGTGTGGACGGGGCACGGCAGGCTCGGCGCCGACGACGGCTGGATCCGGCTCCACCTCGCCGACGCCCTCCCCCTGGGGCTCGACGCCGACGCGCTCGAGGCGGCCGCCGACGCCCTTCCGGACGGTACCCTCGCGAGCCGGATCCTGGCCCTGCTGCGCACCACCCCGGGCGCGCTGCGGCACGGCGAGATCCTCACCGCGCTGGCCGACGACGGGGAGGCGGCGCGGCCGCAGGACCTGCACGAGGCGCTGTGGGACCTCGCCTTCACAGGCCTGGTCACCAACGACTCCTTCGAGGCGCTGCGCTCCTACGGCCGCGGGCCGGCCAAGGCGCCGTCGGCCCGCACCCCGACACGCTCGCGCAGCCTGGGACGTCGGGGCGCGGCGCGGCTCTCCGCAGCGATGATGCGCCAGGGCGCGTCCAGCCCCTCCGAGCTCGTGACCGGGCCCGTCGGCGCCGGGCGCTGGTCCGCGGTGCGAGTCGAGCCGGTCGACCCCGCCGCCCGTGCCGCGGCGCTCGCGACGCTGCTGCTGGACCGCCACGGCGTGGTCACCCGCGGGGCGATGGACGTCGAGGACATCCCCGGCGGGTTCGCCGCGGTGTACCGGGTGCTCTCCGCCCTCGAGGAGAACGGCAGCTGTCGCCGCGGCTACTTCGTCGACAGCCTCGGCGCCTCCCAGTTCGCGCCCGCCGAGGCGGTGGACCTGCTGCGCGACCGGGACCGGGAGGCCGAGGCCGGACGCGACGCCGACGGGCCCGACGACGGCGCGGCAGGCCCGTCGGCCGAGGCGGTCGCCCTCGCGCTCGCCGCGACCGATCCGGCGAACCCCTACGGCGCGGCGCTGCCCTGGCCGGCGCTGCCGATCACCCCGCCCGAAGGGACGACGGCACGGCCCGCCCGCCGCGCCGGCGCGCTCGTGCTGCTGCGGGACGGGCACGTCCAGGCCTACGTCGACAAGGGCGGGAAGCACCTGCTGTGGTGGGCCGACGAAGAGGCGACGCCCGAGGCCGCCGCCCAGCTCGTCCGCGCGATCGCCGAGGACTCCCGCCTCCCGCAGCTGCGGATCGAGCGGATCGACGGGCACGGGATCGACACCGAGCCGGTCGCGGCGATCACGGCCGCGCTCGCGGAGGCCGGCTGCTACCGCTCCCCGCGCTCGCTGCGACTGCGGGCGGGTGATCGCTGATGCCCGAGGGCGACACCGTCGCACGTCAGTGCCGGATCCTCCACCACGCGCTCGCCGGCGCCGTGCTCACCGCCTGCGACCTCCGGGTCCCGCGCGCGGCGACCGCGGACCTCGTCGGCTGGACCGTCCGCGAGGTGCGCCCGCGCGGCAAGCACCTGCTGATCCGGCTCGTCCCGCCAGTGCCCGGTGCGCCGCCGATGACCCTGCACAGCCATCTGATGATGGACGGGATCTGGCACGTGGACGGCAGGGCCCTGCGCTCGAGCGACACCAGCGCCGGGCCTCGAGACCCGTCCACGATCCGCATCGCGCTCGAGGCCCGGCACGAGGACGGGCGTGAGATGCGGGCGATCGCCTACGACGTGAAGCAGGTGAAGCTCCTGCGCACGGCCGACGAGGAGCAGCTGCTGGGCAGCCTCGGCCCGGACCTTCTCGATCCCGCCTGGGACGAGGACCCTTTCCTGCGCGAGAGAGCGCTCGCGAACCTCGCTGCCGAGCCGGAGCGACCGATCGGCCTCGCGATGCTGGACCAGCACATCATGGCCGGGATCGGGAACATCTACCGCAGCGAGCTGTGCTTCCTGCGCCGGCTCCACCCCGCCGCTCCCGTCTCCGCGGAGAAGGACCCCGGCGCGCTCGTCGACCTCGCCCATCGCCTGCTCGAGCTGAACCGGGACCGGGAGGTGCGGGTGACCACCGGCGGGATGCTCGGCCGGGACGGGGACCTGTGGGTCTACGGCCGCGGCGGGAAGCAGTGCCGCCGCTGCCGCACCCGCATCCAGCGCGACGAGCTCGCCGAACCGCGGCTCGAGGGCACCGAGGCACGGGTGCTGTGGTTCTGCCCCCGCTGCCAGGCCGGACCCGGCGCGCCGGCCCCGTCGGCGGCCCCGTGGCGTGGCCGACGTCGCTGAGACGGACTGCGTTCCTGGCCGTGGCGGCGCCGCAGCGTCGGTAGACTCGTGCGCCGTCAGCCTCCATAGCTCAATGGATAGAGCAACGGCCTTCTAATCCGTAGGTTGCAGGTTCGAGTCCTGCTGGGGGCGCTCATAGCCCCGCACCGCCTTCGAGAGGCCGCCGATGATCCTCAAGGTGCTGAGCTTCGGCGCGATCGCGCTGCTGCTCCTCCTGCGACTCGCCCGCACCCCCTTCGGCGCGCGCCTGCTGGGCGTGCCGCTGAAGGTGCTGCACATCGTCTATCTCGCCGCGCTCGGGGTCGCCGGCATGCTCGCGATCCCGTACGAGCAGTGGGTCCTGCTGGCTGTCGTGGTGGTCCTGCTGGTGATCAGCCTGGTAGAGGAGGTCAGGCGGCGCTCCGCGGCACTGGAGTGACCCCGCCTCCCCTGGCGGAGCGTGCCGCGGAGCCGCGGCCTCGAGGCAGGGCGCGCCCGTGCCGTCGAGCCGACCGACGGACGCGGGAGGGGTGTGGGCATGTCCCGCACCGGCAGGATCTACGTCGTCCAGGCCGAGGCGGCGCGCGCGGAGATGCTCCGTTCCCGACCGGATCCGGCTGCTGTCCGTCGCGCCGGATATCCCCCTCCGCGACACCGATTCGGCACTGCGGGCCGGGCGCCCGACGCGGTCGAGGTCAGCCGGCGGCGACCTCGACACGGGTGGTGACGGGCGTCGGGTTCTGGAAGAGGTCCAGGACGGGGCAGTGGGCGTCGACGGCCGCGCGGAGCTCCTCGTAGCGCTCGGCGCTCTCCGGTCCCGTGAGGCGGACGCGCAGGCGCACGTCCCCGAACCCGGCCCGCACGGACTCGTCCTTGCCGAAGAGCCGCGCCGCGTCGAGGTCTCCCTCCGCGGTGACGTCGATGTCGTCGACCTGGATGCCGAGCGCGTGCGCGTAGAGCCGGTAGACCACGACCTGGCAGGAGATCAAGGCGCCGAGCGCGACCTCGACGGGGCTCGCGGCGAGATCGTCGCCCGCGAGGGCGGCGGGCTCGTCCACGGCGAACTCGTGGCGGCCGGCGCGGAGCGTGCTCGCGACGGCGCCGACGCCGTGGCCGGTGACGGTGTAGGTGAGCTGTGCGGAGTCTCGGCGGGCGTCGATGCGCTCGCCCCAGGCGGTGCCCGCCGCATCGAGGCGGTCGGCGCGGGCGGCGGCGCTGTCGGCGAGGTCGGCGGCGGAGACGGAGGTCGCGGTGGTGAGGGAGACGGTGTCGGTGGTGGTGTCGGAGAGTGTCATGGCGCCACCGTAGGGACGGGCCGAGCGCTCGTCACGCCCTCCTGTCACAGGCCGTCATCCGTGCAGTCCGCCGCGTCGGGCCGACGAGAGCTCAGCGGCCGCGGTTTTGGTCCGCCAGCGCCCGGCTGTGCGCGGAGGACTCACGGTTCCAGGTCTCCACCCAGGCCGGCAGCATGAGGTCCGCGGGCGGCTGCCCGACCAGGTCCAGCACCTCCTGCACGTCGACCGACCCGCCGGAGCTGCGCAGGAAGCGGGCGCGGACGATCGCGTCGGCGATGACGGTGTCGCCGCGGCGGAACACCTGCTCCATGTAGATCCAGCGCTCGTCGTACCCGATCACGCGGGTGGCGAGCTCGAACCTCTGCCCGAGGGTGAGAGAGCGGCGGTAGGTGATGGTCTGCCCGGCGACCACCGGGTACCAGCCGGCGTCGGTGATCCGCTTCCAGAAGCCGGAGCGGAGCATGAGGTCCATGCGGCCGAGGTCCATGATCGAGAGGTACCGGCCGTTGTTCATGTGGCGCTGCACGTCGAGGTCGGCCGGGTTTACGCGGAAGCTCGCACGAGAGGTGTCCCAGATGCCGAGCGGGGACTTCGCGCGCACTCGCAGCAGGAACAGCAGCAGGCGGAGGTACATGTTCATGGCGGATCCCTCCCGGGGCTCTCGTCGGCTCGTCGTCGACACCAGATGACCAAAGAGTAACTTCTCGGGCACGCCAGCTCTCCCCGCTCGCACCTGCGGGGGCCGCCCGGGGCGTCGGGGGCCACGCTACTGTTGTCCGGTGACCTCCAGCTCCACTCGTGCCATCAACGACCGCATCATCTGGGTCGACTGCGAGATGACCGGGCTCGACAAGCAGCGTGATGCGCTGGTCGAGATCGCCGTCCTCGTGACCGACGCCGATCTGAACATCCTCGGGGACGGCGTTGACGTCGTGATCAAGCCCCCGGCCGAGGCGCTGCAGGGCATGGATCCCTTCGTGGTGAACATGCACACCGTCTCCGGCCTGCTCGAGGAGCTCGACGGCGGCATGACCCTCGCCGAGGCGGAGGCGCAGTGCCTCGCCTACGTCAAGGAGCACTGCCCCGAGCCGGGGAAGGCGCCGCTGGCGGGCAACAGCGTCGGCACCGACCGCGTGTTCCTGGACCGCGACGTGCCCGAGTTCGCCGGCTGGCTCTCCTATCGCACCATCGACGTCTCGAGCCTGAAGGAGCTGGCCAAGCGCTGGTTCCCGCGGGTGTACTACAACATCCCCGCCAAGCACGGCGGCCACCGCGCCCTCGCCGACATCCGCGAGTCGATCCAGGAGCTGAAGTACTACCGCGAGGTTCTGCTGGTCGCCGAGCCCGGCCCCACCACCGCACAGGCCCAGGATGCCGCGCGTCGCTTCGAGCTGCGCGAGGACGCCGAGACCGCCCCGGCCCTGCCCGCGCCCGCTCCGCACGTGCCCTGGCTGGACCGCGCCTCGCACCGCAGCTGGCTCGAGGGCGAGGCCGACGAGCTGCTCGTCTTCGGCTCCGAGTCGGTGCGGGAGGACGGCGGCTTCGCCTGGCTGGACGAGACCGGCGCCCCGGACCTCTCGCGCCCCTCCGAGCTGTGGATCACCTGCCGGATGACGCACGCCTTCGCGCTCGGCCACCTGCTGGGCCGCCCGGACTTCGGACGCTTCGCCGACCACGGCATCGCCTCCCTGCGCGGCGTCTTCCACGACGACGAGCACGGCGGCTGGTTCGCCTCGGTCGAGGGCGGCCGCACGGTGGACGACTCCAAGCAGGCCTACGCCCACGCCTTCGTGGTCCTCGCCGCCTCCTCCGCGACCGCCGCCGGCCGGCCCGGTGCGAAGCAGCTGCTGGACGAGGCGCTCGCGGTGCTCGATACGAAGTTCTTCGACGAGCGCTCCGGGATGAGCGTGGACTCCTTCGACCGCAGCTTCTCCGAGTGCGAGGAGTACCGCGGGATCAACGCGAACATGCACACGGTCGAGGCGCTGCTGGCCGCGGCCGACGTGACCGGGCAGCGGCGCTGGCTGGACCGCGCCGTCGGCATCGCGACCCGGGCGATCGATGAGTTCGCGCGCGCCAACGACTGGGCACTGCCCGAGCACTTCGACGTGGAGTGGTCGCCGCTGCTGGACTACAACCGCGACGAGCCCGCCCACCCGTTCCGCCCCTACGGCGCCACGATCGGGCACTGGATCGAGTGGTCCCGCCTGGTGCTCCAGGCCCGCGCCTCGCTGATCGCACTGGACGGCGAAGCGCCGGAGTGGATGCTCGAGGCCGCGACCGCCCTGATGGAGAAGTCCGCTGCGGCCTTCGGCGCCGATGGGAAGCCCGGCTGGGTCTACACCGTGGACTGGGACGGCACGCCCGTCTCCTCCGAGCGCATGCACTGGGTGGCAGCGGAGGCCGTCGCCGCGGCCGCCGTGATGCACCGGGTCACCGGGGAGCGCGTCTGGGCCGAGCGCTACGAGCAGTGGTGGGAGTACATCTCCACCTACCTGCTCGATCCCGAGGAGGGCTCGTGGTTCCACGAGCTCGACGCCGAGAACGAGCCGCAGGGCGTGACCTGGCCGGGCAAGCCCGACATCTACCACGCGCTGCAGTGCGTGCTGATCCCGC
Source organism: Brachybacterium sp. AG952 (assembly GCF_004362645.1). Classification (NCBI taxonomy): domain Bacteria; kingdom Bacillati; phylum Actinomycetota; class Actinomycetes; order Micrococcales; family Dermabacteraceae; genus Brachybacterium; species Brachybacterium sp. AG952. The sequence goes on from NZ_SNXV01000009.1 coordinate 9,746, forward strand.
GCCTGCCCCTCGCCCCGGCGCTGTCGGCAGCGCTGCGCGACGGGCTGCTGGACAGCGACCTCTGAGCAGGTCCCGCCGCTCATGACAGGACCTGCCCCCGGTGCTGCACCGGGGGCAGGTCCTGTCGGCGGGCGGAGGTCAGCTCTGCTCGAGCCGGGACGCGGCGGCCTCCATCCGCTCGATCTTCCCGTCGAGCTCGCCGCGGTCGTGGCCGGGGCGGATGTCGGCCTTGAGCACGAGCGAGACACGGGAGCCGTAGCGGCCCGCCTCCGCGGTCGCGCGCTTGACGACGTCCATGACCTCGTCCCACTCCCCCTCGATCTCGGTGAACATCGAGGAGGTGCGGGTGGGCAGGCCGGAGTCGCGCACGATCCGCACCGCGGCGGCGACGGCGTCGTGCACGCTCGCGGCGTCGGCCCCCTCCCCGAGATCGCGGGCGAGGGCCGGGTCGGAGGGGGCACCGGTGGGCTGGACGGAGAAGGCGACGATCATGCCGCCAGTCTCCCCCTCCCCCAGGGGCGGTGCAACGCGGGACGCGAGCCCGTCACGTGGCTCTCCTGCTCCCGGTCGACGGCGCTTCAGTAGCATCGACCAGGGCGTCCGCCGCCGCGGGAGCCTCCCCTCGACCAGAGCAAGGACAATGACTGCACATCGCCTCGGAATCGTCGGCTACGGGAACCTGGGACGGGGCGTCGAGCTCGCCGTCTCCCTCCAGGAGGACTTGGAGCTGGTGGGCGTCTTCACGCGCCGCGACCCGTCGACCCTGACCACCGCCCTCGAGGACACCGCGGTCCGCTCGATGGACGAGCTCGAGTCGATGACGGGCGAGATCGACGTGCTCGTGCTCTGCGGCGGCTCGAAGTCGGACCTGCCCGAGCAGACCCCGCAGCTCGCCGCCCGCTTCACCGTCGTGGACAGCTTCGACACCCACGCCCGGATCCCCGAGCACTACGCAGCCGTGGACGCCGCCGCCCGCGAGGCCGGCACCACGGCGCTGATCTCCACCGGCTGGGACCCCGGCCTGTTCTCCCTCAACCGCCTCTTCGGCGAGGCGATCCTCGCCTCCGGCGACACCTACACCTTCTGGGGCCGCGGCCTGTCCCAGGGGCACTCCGACGCGGTGCGCCGCGTGGACGGGGTCGCCGGCGCCGTCCAGTACACGATCCCCTCCGAGGACGCGATCGCGCGGGTGCGCGCCGGCGAACGGCCCGAGCTCAGCACCCGCGAGAAGCACGTGCGCGAGTGCTTCGTGGTGCTCGAGGAAGGCGCCGACGCCGAGGCCGTGCGCGAAGAGATCGTGACGATGCCGCACTACTTCGAGCCCTACGACACGACGGTCCACTTCATCACCGCCGAGGAGCTCGCCCGCGACCACCGGGGCGCACCCCACGGCGGCTTCGTGATCCGCTCCGGCGAGTCCTCCCCCGGCACGACGCAGACCATCGAGTACCACCTGCAGGAGGAGTCGAACCCCGAGTTCACCGCGAGCGTGTTGGTCGCCTACGCCCGGGCCGCCGCACGCCTGGCCGCCTCCGGCGAGCACGGCGCGCGGACCCCCTTCGACGTGGCGCCGGGCCTGCTCTCCCCGAAGTCGCCCGAGCAGCTGCGCGCCGAGCTGCTCTGAGCGGCGCCCCGCTGTGACCGCGGGAGGGCCCGGTCGGCAGGTGCCGCCCGGACCCTCCCGTCAGCGGGCCGTCGGGGTGCATCATCCAGCGACGCCGAGCGAGGATCGCCGTCGCTGTCGCCGATGCAATGCGTCTCACACTCCTGCGAACCGCTTCGGGGAGGAAAGCACCGCTCGGACCGGGTATGCTGATCTCTCGTTGCAGGCCGTCAGGCCGCACATGGTGGTCGTAGCTCAGTTGGTAGAGCTCCTGGTTGTGGTCCAGGCGGTCGCGGGTTCAAATCCCGTCGATCACCCCAAGAAACGCCCTGGTGACAGGGCGTTTTTTCTTTGCCGCCACCCCTGCGGACCACGTCGCGGACCACAACGCACCCCGCGGCAGCTCCTCGAGGCGTCCACCGCTCGTCGGCCCGCCCCGTCAGCGCGCGGTTCGGACATCAGCCCTCGTCTCAGCTCCGCGGCACCTCACGCACGAGGCGCCCGCTTCCGCGCCGTCGTGGACGGGATCGAGCGCTTCCTCGCCCCGCTCGAGGACCACGAACCGGCCGGCTCCTCCCGTCGGCGCTGACCGTGCCCGCCGGGACCGTCGCTCCCGGCCCGCGTCAGCCGCGTCCGCCGAACAGCCGCCTCACCCCACGGAGGAAGCCGCCCGGGGCATCGACCGACAGCGGCTCGGGCGCCGAGGGATCGTCGTCCAGGACGAGCAGGGCGGTGCGCGGGATGTCCAGCAGCTCGAGCAGCTGCGCGAGGGGATCGCCGTCGACGGTCCGCGCGGCGCACAGATCGCGGAGGCGACGCGCTCCCTCCCCCACGCCGAAGGCCTCGACCAGCGCCTCGCCGGTCGTGGCACGCTCTGCGGAGTCGTCGATCTGCTCGACCCAGCCGGTGTTCCACATGATGAGCTCCATGAGGTCCTCCCGGTCCTGGAGGACGGCGCCGGAGCCGCTGCCGCGCCACAGCACGAGCACCGGGTGGTCCGCGCCCGACGCGTCGTCGAGGTCGAAGGGCCCCGCGCCGAGCTCGGGTGTGTCGGGGGAATGCACGGTGAACCAGTCCCCGCCGGTCTCCGTGAGCACCCACCCTTCGTCCTCGTCATAGGCGAACTGCTCGGCGAGGTCGTGGCGCCGCGAGGCATCGCCGCGGTCCAGCAGCACCTCCCGGAAGGTGTCGTTCTCCAGCTCGGGCAGCCCGCTCCGGGACCGGGCCCCGCCGAGGGCCTCGGCGACCTGGGAGAGGGCGAGGTCCTCCTCCTCCGCAGTCGTCTCCCCGAGCAGGTGCTCCTCGAGGGCGAGGCGGAACGGCGCCTCGACACCGGGCATCCCGAGCGTCGCCGCGATGGCAGCGGGGGCGTCCGCGGGGATGCCGGCGTCATGGATGTCCCAGGCGAACCTCCGCTCCGTTCCCCCGGTGCGCACGCGCACCACGCGCGGATCCCCGACCTCGCCGAGGAGCACCAGGTCCCAGGTCCCGGGGAGCACCGCCTCCTGCTCGACCCAGGCCGCGGTCCACCCGCTCGGCGCAGTGGGCCCCACCTGCCACGTCCGGTCAGGGTCTTCGGGGACAGGGAGCGGGGCGAAGGCGGCGAGGATCTCGTCCTGCGAGGCCCGGGCGATGAGCAGCATGTGCTGATCCTAGAGGTCCCGCTGGTCGCCGCGGTGACCGAGGCGGCGGGAGATCTCCTCGGTCGCCGCCCGCAGCACCTCCGCCGCCTCGGGCAGCCGCTCCGGCGCGAGCCGGTAGGCGGGGCCGGCGGCGGAGACGGCCGCGATCACCGTGCCCTCGGGGCCGCGCACCGGGGCGGCGAGCGCGACCAGCCCCTCCTCGAACTCCTCGACGGCCTCGGCCCAGCCGCGCTCGCGCGCCTCGTCCAGCTGCCGCTCGAGAGCGGCCGGATCGGTGAGGGTGCGCGCGGTGAAGGACTCGAGCTCGCCGCGCAGCAGCTCGCGTCGCTGGGCCGGGTCCAGGTGCGCCAGCAGCATCTTCCCGCTCGAGGTCGCGTGCAGCACGGTCCGGTCGCCCACCCAGTTGTGCATCGCGACGGTGCTGCGGGCCTGGGCCTGGTAGAGGTTCACCGCGACGCCGCCGCGCAGCACCGCGACGTTGACCGTCTCCCCGAGCTCCTCGGCGAGCGCCTCGCAGACCGGGCCCGCGATCGCGGTGAGATCCCGGCGCGGCCGGGCGGCGGAGGCCAGGCGCAGCAGACCCACGCCGAGCTGCACGGCACCGTCGTCCCCTCGCTCGACGAGGTCGTGCCTCTCGAGGGAGGCGACCAGGCGCGAGGCGGTGGAGGCATGGACCTCCAGCTCACGGGCGATCGCCGCCACGCTCGCCCCGTCCTCGCGCGCGATCGTCTCGAGCACCTTCACCGCCCGGTCCACGGACTGCACCGCCCCGTGGGACGTCGTGCTCCGCTCCGTCATGGCTCGCTCGGTCATCCCTCGCTCCGTCCTCCTTCTCCTCGGCGTCGCGTCCGGGGCCGGTGCCTCGCCCGCTTCGACGCCGTCGGCCCAACGATACTCCGTACGTTGCGCATTACGCACACCATTGCGCGTACTGCACACGGGTGCCAGAGTAGGAGGACAGCGGACATCAACGTCCCGACCCGAGGAGGTCACCATGGCGGTGAACCCCGATCCCGGGGTCATGCTCTACCCCCGGATCCGCAAGTCCCCGTTCTTCTACGCCTCGAGACAGCACGGCGTGGCGCTCTACAGCGTCTACAACCACACGTACCACCCCCGGCACTACGGCGATCCGCTCGCGGAGTACTGGGCCCTGCTGCAGGGCGTGACCCTGTGGGACGTCGGCGTGGAGCGGCAGATCGAGATCTCCGGCCCTGACGCCTTCGACTTCACCAACCTGCTGGTCACCCGCGATCTCTCGAAGTGCAAGGTGGGCCAGTGCAAGTACGTCTTCCTCTGCGACCAGCACGGCGGGATCCTCAACGACCCGATCCTGCTGCGCCTGGAGGAGAACCGCTTCTGGCTCTCCCTCGCCGACAGCGACATCCTGCTGTGGGCCCGCGGCGTCGCGGCCTACGCCGGGATGAACGTCAGCATCGAGGAGATCGACGTCGGCCCCGTGCAGGTCCAGGGCCCGAAGTCCTATGCCGTGCTGCGCGATCTCGTGGGCGAAGCGGTGGCGGACATCCGCTACTACTACCTCCACGAGTTCACGATCGACGGGATCGAGGTGATCGTCTCCCGCACCGGGTACACCGGCGAGATCGGCTACGAGATCTACGTCAAGAACGCCTCGCACGACGCGGAGCGGCTCTGGGCGAAGGTGCTCGAGGCCGGCGAGCCGCACGGCCTGCGGGTCATCGGCCCGTGCCACATGCGCCGCATCGAGGGCGGGATGCTCGCCCACGGCGCCGACATCACCGTGGACACCAACCCCTTCGAGGTGGGGATGGGCTACGACTGGATGGTGGACCTCGACCAGGAGGCCGACTTCCTCGGCAAGGCGGCGCTGGCGAAGGTCAAGGCCGAGGGGCCGGAGCGCATGCTCGTCGGGCTCGAGATCGGCGGCGAGCGGCTCGGCACCTACAACGACGGCTCGATGATCGACCACTTCCCCGTGATGCACGACGGCGAGGTGGTCGGGAAGGTGACCTCCGCCTGCTTCTCCCCGCGGCTCGAGAAGAACATCGGCCTCGCCCTCGTGCCGGCGGGACTCTCCGCCCTCGGCACGGAGTTCACGGTCGACGTCGGCGAGCGCCCCGGCGCCCGTCTCCCCTCCACCGTCCCGCCGGTGGCGGCGACCGTGGCGCCGAAGCCGTTCATCGACCCGGCGAAGGAGCAGCCGAAGGCCGATGTCGGAGCGCTCGCCGGGGAGGCCGCCGCCGGTGGCTGACCGGGCAGGCACGTCCGCGACGTCGGGCCCCGGGGGCTCCCCTCCACCGAACCCGGCGTCACGGCAGGCGCAGTTCGAGGTGATCCCGCTGCCCGGCATCGCCGAGCGCGCGCTCGAGCACCTGCCCGCCGGGTCGCGGGTGACGGTCACCGCCTCCCCCGCCCAGGGGCTCGAGGCGACGCTCGAGGCGGCGACGGCGCTCGCCGCCGGGGGCATGGTCGCGGTCCCGCACCTCGCCGCGCGGATGGTCGAGGGGCCGGACGCGCTCGAGAGGATCCTGGAGCGGCTCGGCGGCGCGGGCATCGAGGAGCTGTTCGTCATCGCCGGGGACGCGACCCCGCCCGCGGGCCCCTACGACGGGGCGCTCACGCTGCTCGAGGCGATCGCCCCGGCCGGGCGCGGGCTCGTGGTCGGCGTCGGCGCGCATCCCGAGGGGCATCCGCATGCCGACCCCGCGGCGGCGCTCGAGCTGCTGCGGCGGAAGGCGGAGCACGCCTCCTATGTCGCCACCCAGATGCTGTTCTCCCCGGACCCCCTGCTGACCTGGGCGGAGCAGCTGCGGGAGGCCGGGATCGACATGGCGGTGCGCCCGGGCGTCGCGGCGCCGGCGAGCCGCACCCGGCTGCTGCGGATCGGCACCCGGATCGGGGTGGGCCGCTCCCTGCGGATGCTGACCGCCGAGTCCTCCGGCGTGCGGCGACTGCTGGGACCCGGCCACTGGGACCCCGACCCGCTGCTGGACGCGCTCGCGGCGGCCGAGCTCCCTGGACTCGCCGCCCCGCACGTGTTCACCTTCAACTCCCTCGCGGAGACGGCGGCGTGGTGGCAGGCGCGCATCGGGCGCGCCTGATCCCGGGGTCGGTCGGACCACGGCCCGCTCCTCTCGAGCGACGGCTCGGCGGCTCGGGCACCGCCCCGTCCACGGTCGGCGCGCGTCCACGTCGCGCCCAGTCCGCTCTGGCAGGATCGACCTCCCGAACCCGCATCCCGCGAGGAGAGTCGACGGATGGACGCAGCCCCTTCACCGCAGGAGCCCCCTGAGCACAGGGTCCGTGAGCTGGTCACGGCGCGCACCGGCGGGCATGTCCCGACCCCGGCAGAGCAGGAGGAGATCGCGGCGGGGCTGCGGCAGGTGTACGAGGAGTTCATCGCGCTGCGGATGCACTACCAGTTCGGCATCGACGAGGTGCTGACGAAGGTGGAGGTCCTCCGCAAGGAGTTCGAGCAGATGCACGACTACTCCCCCATCGAGCACGTGCGCACTCGGCTGAAGTCGGTGGAGTCCCTGATGGAGAAGGCGCTGCGCACCGAGGGCGAGATGACGGTGCGCGCGATCCGCGAGCGGATCCACGACATCGCGGGCATCCGCATCACCACCAGCTTCGTCGCGGACGCCTACTGGATCGCGGACATCCTCGCCGCCCAGGGCGATCTCGAGGTGCTCACGGTCAAGGACTACATCGCCTCCCCGAAGCCCAACGGCTACCGCTCCCTGCACCTGATCGTGCAGGTGCCGGTCTATCTCTCCACCCATGTGGAGCAGGTGCCCGTCGAGCTGCAGATCCGTACGATCGCGATGGACTTCTGGGCCAGCACCGAGCACAAGCTCTCCTACAAGTACGAGAAGAAACTCCCGCCCGCGCTGCAGGCCGAGCTCGACGACGCGGCCCGGGTCGCGGACGAGCTCGACGCGCGGATGGAGCGGCTGCGCGGGGAGATCCGTCCGCAGGCCGCGCCCGGCGGGGGCAGCGGCCTGTTCCCGGGCAGGCCCGGGCCTGCCGCGCCGCCGACGGGCAGCGCGGCAGGCTGAGCCGCTCAGCCGCGGCGCAGGGCCTGGCGGAAGGCGCGCCGGTACTGGGGCGGGACGATCTCGCCGTCGCCGCGCAGGGCGAGGGCGGCGTCCAGGCCCCAGTTCGGCTCGCGCAGGAAGGCGCGGCCGACGCGCACCACGTCGGCCTGACCGGTGGCGAGGACGTGCTCGGCCTGGAAGGGCGTATCGAGCATGCCGACCGCGGAGACCGGCATCTCGGTGTGCTCGCGCAGGTGCGCGGCCAGCGGCGTCTGGTAGCCGGGGCCGACGGGGATCTCCGCCCCCTCGGGCAGCACGGCGTTGCCGCCGGAGGAGACGTCGACCATGTCCACGCCGTGCTCGCCGAGCCAGGTGACGACCTGGGTCGCCTGGTCGAGGTCGAAGCCGCCCTCGACCCACTCGGTCGCCGAGATCCGCGCCAGCAGCGGCATGCCGGCGGGGATCGCTCCGCGCACCGCGTCGACGATGCGCAGCAGGAGGCGGGCGCGGCCGGCGAGCTCGCCGCCGTAGGAGTCGGTGCGATGGTTGCTCAGCGGCGAGAGGAACTCGTGCAGCAGGTAGCCGTGGGCGGCGTGGATCTCGATCAGGTCGAAGCCCGCCTCGACGGCGCGCACGGCGGAGGCGACGAACGCCTCGACGACCTCGTCGATCCCCGCCTCGTCCAGGGCGGTGGGCTCCCTGAGCTGGTCGTAGGCGATCGCGGAGGGGGCCACGGTCTCCCAGCCGCCGTCGGCGCCTGCGAGGGAGGCGCCGGGGTGCGGGGTGCCCCACTCGGGCTCGGTGGAGGCCTTGCGCCCGGCGTGGGCGAGCTGGATCCCGGCCGCCGCGCCGAAGGAGTGGATCAGGTCGACGATCGGGCGCAGCGCCTCGCGCTGGGCGTCGTCCCACAGGCCGAGGTCCTGCGGGGCGATGCGCCCCTCGGGGACCACGCCGGTGGCCTCGAGGATCACGGCGCCGGCGCCGCCGCGGGCGAAGGAGCCGTAGTGCATCAGGTGGTAGTCGGTGGCGACGCCGTCACCGGCGGCGACGGAGTACTGGCACATGGGCGGGACCCAGATCCGGTTGCGGACGGTGAGGTCGCGCAGGGTGATCGGGGCGAGCAGGTGCTGGGACATGGAGGGACCTCCGTGGGTCGGGGGCGGTCGGGCCGGCGGCGCTCCGTGCGGGACGCCGAGCGCGGCGATGTCCGGGACGCTAGTGCGGCCCGACATGCGCACGCCAATAGCAGGCCCTATGGGAGGTATCCCTCTTCCTATGGCGTGAGGTCATCGGCGCGGCTAGCCTCGGCGCTGTGACGACCTCCACTCTCGCTCCCGTCCAGGACCTCAACCTGCTGCGCACCTTCCTCGCCGTGCACCGGGCGGGCTCCTTCACCGCGGCGGCCCCCGCGCTCGGGCTCACCCAGCCCACCGTCACGGCGCAGATCCGCAGCCTCGAGGAGCAGCTGGGGCGCCAGCTCTTCCAGCGCCTGCCGCGCGGGGTGGAGCCCACCGCCTTCGCCCGGGAGCTCGCCGAGCGGATCTCCGGACCGCTGGACGATCTCGACGTGGTCGCGGGCGGGAACTGCGAGCTCGACGGGCGCACCGCGCCGGTGCACCTGGCAGGGCCCCCGGAGCTGCTGTGCTCGCACGTGCTGCCCGCGCTCGCCCCGCTGGTCGCGGGCGGGGTGCGCGTGCACGTGGCGACCGGGGAGGACGAGGAGCTGCTCGAGCAGCTGCGCGAGGGCCGGCACGACCTGCTGATCACCGCCCAGCGGCCGCGCGGCCGGGCGCTCTCGGTCACGGAGCTCGCGGAGGAGGAGCATCTGCTGGTCGCCGCCCCGGCCTGGGCCGGCCGCGTCGAGGCGCGCTCGGAGGGCGTGCCGGTCTGCGCGGCCCTCGCGGCGGTGCCGCTGGTCTCCACGGCCGACGACATGCCCGTGGTGCGCCGCTACTGGCGCACCCAGTACGGCAAGCAGCATCCCGCGGTGGGCCCGGCCCTGACGGTGCCGTCCCTGCACGCAGTGATCGCCGCGGTGCGGGCCGGGGCCGGCTACTCGGTCCTGCCGCGCTCGCTGTGCGCGGCGGACCTCGCCGCGGGCTCGCTCGTGCAGCTCGAGGAGCCGGAGCGCCCGCGCACCACGACGCTGATGCTGGTGCAGCGCCCCGGCGCCGAGCAGAACTCCGCGACGGGGCAGGTGGCGGAGGCGCTGCTGGAGGCGGCCCGGACGGCGGAGAATCCTCGCCTCGCGCCTGCGTGACCGGGGCCACCCGGCCCATACTGGGGACATGAAGACGAACACCGCTCGACGACGAGTCCTGATCACCGGAGCGACCGGAGGGATCGGCTCCCACCTGGCCCGCACGCTGACGGAGGACTACGAGCTCGTCCTCCACGGCCGCGATCCGGACGAGGCGCCGCCGGGGAGGCAGCTGCGCCTCGCCGACCTCGCGGACCTCGAGGCGGTGGCCGCGCTCATGGACGGCGTCGACACCGTCGTGCACATGGCCGGGGCCTCCTCGCCGGAGTCGAGCTGGGAGGCGGTGCTCGAGGCCAACATCGTCGGCGTGCGCAACGTGCTCGAGACGGCGCACCGGGCCGGCGTGCGGCGCGTGGTGCTGGCCTCCTCGAACCATGCCTTCGGGATGTACGACCGCCACGAGCTGTGGCCTGTCTACCCCGATCAGCCGCCGCGGGCGGACTCCCTGTACGGGGTCTCGAAGGTCTTCGGCGAGACCCTCGGCCGCTTCTACCACGACGAGCACGGCCTGGACGTGATCTGCCTCCGCATCGGCTGGTTCAGCGAGGACCCGCTCGAGGCGGAGGAGGAGATCCTGCGCGCCATGTGGCTCAGCCCCAGGGACTGCACCGAGGTGGTGCGGTGCGCGATCGAGGCGGAGGTCCGCTTCGGGCTGTACTACGCCATCTCCGACAACCCCGACCGACGCTGGTCGATGACGAACACCCATCTCGAGCTCGGCTACCGTCCCCGCGATGCCTGGACGTCCCTGCCCGGTGCGAGAGAGCACGTCGTCGAGGGAGGTGCCCCGGTGCGGGACTCCTGGCCGCGCGGTTCATGAGCGGCGCCCAGGAGCCGCGCTTCTCCCCCGCCCCTCGCCCCTCTCCCCCGCAGGCCGCGTCGGCAGCACCCACGGCGATGCCGTCGACGTCGGAATCATCCGCGTCGGAGTCGTCGGCGACGGAGCCATCGGCGATGTCGTCATCGGCGATGCCGCCGCCGACGCCGTCGGGCCGCTCGGCGACCGCCGTCCGCGCGGCCCGCGGCGCACGGGTCGCCGTCGCGATCCTCGTCCTGGCGGCCCTGCTCACCAGCACCCTCACCGCGATCCGGGACGGCTCTCTCGCCCAGCACCTCTCCTTCTTCACGAACCAGTCCAACCTCGCCTTCGCCCTCCTGCTGCTGGCCGGGACTGCGCTGTCCCGGCGACGGCGACCGCCGTGGTGGGACGACCTGCGCGGCGCGGCCACGTTCTACCTCGTGATGACCGGGATCATCTACGCGCTGCTGGTCGCGCCTCTGGACGAGCTGCTGCGATGGGACATCGGCTGGACGGGGATCGTGCTCCACCGTCTCGCCCCGGTCGCGGCGCTGCTGGACTGGCTCCTGTCCCCGCGGCGCCGCACCCCGTCGGCCCGGCGGGTCCTGGGCTGGCTGACGTATCCGATCGTGTATCTCGTCGCGACCTGGCTGCGCGGGGGCGTGACCGGCTGGTACCCCTACGCCTTCCTCGACCCGACCGCCTCGTCCTGGCCGCAGGTGCTGGCGACGACCGGCGTGGTGCTGCTCGCCTTCCTCCTGTTCGCGGCGCTCGTGCACCTGGCGGAGGGCGGCTGCGCAGGAAGGAGGTCCCGGCGGGGCGCCTGGAGGGCTCCCTAGGGTGAGGCCATGAGCCTGCCGATCCTCGACCCCACCGGACTCGAACCCCGCTCCGCGACCGACGAGCTGCGCGAGCGCTCGCCGCTGGCGCGCACGCCCGACGGGACCTGGGTGGTGCTCGGCCACGCCGAGGCGCTCGCGGTCGTCGAGGACGCGGAGAGCTTCTCCTCCGGGGTCTCGCGCTTCCTCCAGGTGCCGAACGGCCTCGACGGCGCCGAGCACGCCGCGATGCGCGCGGCGACCGATCCGTTCTTCGGTCCCGAGGAGATGGCCCGCCTCGCCCCCGTGCTGCGCGAGGTCGCCGGGGGCCTCGTGGAGGAGCTGCTGGACGGGGTGGGAGCGGCCGGCACGGAGATCGACGCGGTCGCGGCGCTCGGCGCGGTGTTCGCGGTGCGCGGGCAGACCACGTGGCTGGGCTGGCCCGCCGTGCTCGAGCCCGAGCTGCTGCAGTGGATGTCCGACAACCACGAGGCCTCGCGCTCGGGAGAGCTGGAGCGGACCCGCGAGGTCGCCGAGCGCTTCGACGCGATCATCCGCTCGGTGCTCGCACCGCGTCGGGCCGCCGAGCAGGACGCGCCGGAGGATCCGACCACCGCGCTGCTGCGACTGCGGGTGCCACTGCCGGATCCCGAGGTGCCGGGCTCCACGGAGCGGGCGCTGCACGAGGAGGAGATCGTCTCGATCCTGCGCAACTGGACCGGCGGGGACCTCGGCTCGATCGCGCTGTGCACCGGGGTGCTGCTCCATGCCCTCGCCCATGCCCCCGCTCTCGCGGATCGGGTGCGGGACGGCTCGGACGAGGAGGCGACCGCGATCATCGACGAGCTGCTGCGCATCGACGACCCCTTCGTCTCCAATCGACGGGTCGCCACCTGCCCCGTGCCCCTCGCCGGTCGCGAGATCGGTGCGGGCGAGCGGGTGCTGGTGCACTGGACCTCGGCCAACCGTGACGGTCGGGTCTTCCCCGATCCGGAGGCGCTGGACCCCGCGGGGAACGCGGAGCGGAACCTGGTCTACGGCGCCGGTCCCCACGTCTGCCCGGGCCGTCCCCTCGCGACGCTCGAGCTGCTCACGCTGCTGAAGGCGCTGCTCTCCGCGGCGGACGTGCGCCCCGGCGAGACGCCCGGCGAGCGGGAGATCGCGCCGGTGGGCGGCTGGGCACATGTCCCGGTGGTGCTGGTGCCGCGGGGCTGAGCGCCGTCGCCGCGCGGCATGGCGCGGATGCTCCGCACCTGCGCGCGGGCCCTGCGCGGCCGACAGCCGATGCCCGCGCACCACGAGATCGAGAGGTCAGTCGTGCCCCTCGGCGATGAGCGAGGCGAGCTGGGCGATGCCGGCGGAGTCTCCCTGGACGGCCACGCGCTGCTCCTCGCCCTCCAGGTGCGCGAGGGCCTGCTCGCGCCCCCAGGCCCACAGGTCCAGCGCCTGCGCGGTGCCGGCGGCGCGGGCCCGAGGCAGGTCGCCGGGAGCCTGCCCCTCGGACAGGAGGCGGCCGACGGGGGCGTCGAACTCCTTCCCGTCACGGGGCCGGGTCCCGCTCCAGCGGCTGATCTCCAGCATCCGGGCGGTGCCGCCCTCGGGGGCGATCTCGACGACGGCGACGGGACGCGTCTCGGCCCAGTCGGGGATCCACTCGAAGCCGGCGGGCCACATCACCTCGAGCACGTGGGCGAGCCCGTCGGCCGCGATCTGCCGCGGGATCGGGGTGACGGAGCGGCCGGCGGTGAGCTCGGCGTCGACGCGATGGATCGTCGCCTCGTGGGTCTGCATGCGGCGGGTGATCCCCACGCCCTGGACGGCGGAGTACCAGAACCAGGCGGGCTCGTCGTCGGCGCGGGCGACGAGCTGGGACAGCAGCGCCTCGGTCGCACTCGCGCGGCGGGCGAGGAGGGCGTCGCGCTCGGCGGGCCGCGCGTCCTTGCCCTCCTCGATCGCCATGACCTGCTCCTCGGCGGTCGCCCCGGACTCGAGGATCGCCGCCCAGAACTCGTGGACCTCGGCGAGGTGCCACAGCAGGTCGTCGGCGGTCCAGTCGGGGCAGGTGGGAACGCTCTGCTCGGGGTCGACGGAGGTGAGGGCGGCGACGGACCGCTCGGTCTCCTCGCGGATGTGGGCGACGGCATCGATGCTCATGGCCCCATCGAAGCACCCCGGGGTGACGGACGACACCCCGTTCCCCCGCAGGGACCTTGAACCCATATACCCCTTGGGGGTATAAATGGAGACAGTTCGATACCCCTTGAGGGTATACCCGGATCATCACGAGGAGAGTTCCATGAGCGCGACCACGATCGACTTCCAGGTCACCGGCATGACCTGCGGCCACTGCGAGATGTCCGTCCGCGAGGAGGTCGGCGAGGTCCCCGGCGTCACCGGCGTCGAGGTCAGCCACGAGACCGGCCTGCTCCGCGTCGGCTCCGACGCCGCGGTCGACGAGGCCGCCGTGCTCGCCGCCGTCGAGGAGGCCGGCTACTCCGCCGTCCGCGCCTGAGACCTCCGAGGGTCGCCCCGCGGCAGAGGCGTCGCCCTGCGCGGCCCTCCCCTCCCGCGGCGGCCGGTCCCCACCGGCCGCCGCGGACCTGCCTCAGCCCCTCATACGACGCGGTCTCAGCCCGCGAGGAAGAAGCCCCAGGATGAGCACCAGAGAGGCCCCGCAGCCGCTCGACGTCGGCATCGAGCTCGAGATCGGCGGCATGACCTGCGCCTCGTGCGCGAACCGCATCGAGCGCAAGCTCAACAAGCTCGACGGCATCAGCGCGTCGGTGAACTACGCGACCGAGAAGGCGCGGGTCATGGCACCGGAAGGCTACGACCCCCAGCAGCTCGTGACCACGGTCGAGAAGGCCGGCTACACCGCCGCCCTCCCCGCCCCGCCGAAGGAGCGCTCCGAGGGGGAGGACGCCGAGGAGTCGGAGGATCCCGAGCTGCGCTCCCTGCGCCAGCGCCTGATCGGCGCGGCGCTCCTCACGATCCCGGTGATCGTGCTGTCGATGGTGCCGGCGCTGCAGTTCACGAACTGGCAGTGGCTCGTCCTGACGCTCGCCTCCCCCGTCGTGGTGTGGGCGGCCTGGCCCTTCCACCGCGCCGCCGCGATCAACCTCCGCCACGGCGCCACGACCATGGACACGCTGATCTCCGTCGGCGTGACCGCCGCCTACCTCTGGTCTCTGTACGCCCTGTTCCTCGGCACCGCGGGGATGCCGGGGATGACCCATGAGTTCTCGCTGACCATCGGCCGGACCGACGGCTCGGCGAACATCTACCTCGAGGTCGCCGCGGGCGTGACCATGTTCATCCTGCTGGGCCGCTATCTCGAGAAGCGCTCGAAGCGCCAGGCCGGTGCCGCGCTGCGCGCCCTGCTGGACATGGGCGCGAAGGACGTCGCCGTGCTGAAGGGCGGCGCCGAGGTGCGCGTGCCCGTCGGCGAGCTCGCCGAGGGAGACCTCTTCGTGGTCCGACCCGGCGAGAAGATCGCCACCGACGGCGTCGTCGAGCAGGGCAGCTCCGCCGTGGACGTCTCGATGCTCACCGGCGAGTCAGTGCCCGTCGAGGTGGGTGAGGGCGACGCCGTCACCGGCGCGACCGTCAACGCCGGCGGCCGTCTCGTGGTCCGCGCGACCCGCGTCGGCGCCGACACCCAGCTCGCCCGCATGGCGCAGATGGTGGAGGACGCCCAGTCCGGCAAGGCCGAGATCCAGCGCCTCGCCGACAGGGTCTCGGGCATCTTCGTGCCGATCGTCTTCGTCATCGCGATTGTCGTCCTCGCCGCCTGGCTGCTGACCGGGAACGGCGCCGAGGCCGCCTTCACCGCGGCCGTCGCGGTGCTGATCATCGCCTGCCCCTGCGCGCTCGGCCTCGCCACCCCCACCGCCCTGCTGGTCGGCACCGGCCGCGGCGCCCAGATGGGCATCCTGCTCAAGGGGCCCGAGGTGCTCGAGTCCACCCGCCGCGTCGACACCGTGCTGCTGGACAAGACCGGCACCGTCACCACCGGGAGGATGACCCTCACCGAGGCGGTCGCCGCCCCCGGCACCGACCCGGCAGAGCTGCTGCGCCGCGCCGGCGCCGTCGAGAACGCCTCCGAGCACCCGATCGCCCAGGCCATCGCGCAGGGCGCTGCCGCCCGGGGGGCGGCGGGGGCCGACGGCACCCTGCCCGAGGTGACCGACTTCGAGAACCTCGCCGGTCGCGGAGTGCGCGGCACCGTCGAGGGCGCCCGGGTCCTCGTCGGACGGAAGAACCTGCTGGACGGCGCCGCGATGCCCGCCGAGCTCGCCACCGCGAAGGCGTCTGCGGAGGCCCGCGGCGAGACCGCCGTGGTCGTGGTCTGGGGCGGCGAGGCGCGCGGCGTGCTCGTCGTCGCCGACACCGTCAAGCCCACCAGTGCCGAGGCCATCACCCAGCTGAAGGGCCTCGGCCTCACCCCCGTGCTGCTCACCGGCGACAACCGCGCCGTCGCCGAGCACATCGCGGCCGAGGTCGGGATCGACGAGGTCGTCGCCGAGGTCATGCCCGAGGACAAGATCGCCGAGGTCACCCGGCTCCAGGAGCAGGGCAGGATCGTCGCGATGGTCGGCGACGGCGTGAACGACGCCCCGGCGCTCGCCCAGGCCGACCTCGGACTCGCGATGGGCACCGGGACCGACGTCGCGATCGAGGCCGGGGACATCACCCTGGTGCGCGGCGACCTGCGCTCCGCGGCCGACGCGATCCGCCTGTCCCGTCGTACCCTCTCCACCATCAAGGGCAACCTGTTCTGGGCCTTCGCGTACAACGTCGCGGCCATCCCGCTGGCGGCGCTGGGTCTGCTGAACCCGATGCTCGCCGGAGCCGCGA
Source organism: Brachybacterium sp. AG952 (assembly GCF_004362645.1). Taxonomy (NCBI): domain Bacteria; kingdom Bacillati; phylum Actinomycetota; class Actinomycetes; order Micrococcales; family Dermabacteraceae; genus Brachybacterium; species Brachybacterium sp. AG952. The sequence continues at coordinate 25,748 of NZ_SNXV01000009.1, forward strand.
TGGCGTTCTCCAGCGTGTTCGTGGTCGGCAACAGCCTGCGCCTGCGGTCCTTCCGCACCCGTGCGCCGGAGACCCCGCAGGCGTCGGCCTCCGCCGCACCCGAGAACCGTCAGAAGGCCGCGGCCGCGGCCTGACCGCCCGCTCCGCTCTCCCCGCCCGCCCGTCCCAGGAGGACCCCATGACCACCATCGATCCCACGGCCGCCGCCGTCGACGGCACCGCCGCGGCGGAGGCCCCCTTGACGGGCGCCGCGGAGGCCGGTGCCGCCGAGGACCACGAGCACCACCACGGCTACATCACCGACAAGTCCCGCTATCTCGCGCGCCTGAAGCGGATCGAGGGCCAGGCACGGGGCCTGCACCGGATGGTCGACGAGGAGAAGTACTGCATCGACATCCTCACGCAGATCTCCGCGCTGAAGAGCGCCCTGGACGGCGTGGCGATGGGCCTGCTGGACGACCACATGCAGCACTGCGTCCTGGATGCGGCCCGCTCCGGCGGCCCCGAGGGCGAGGAGAAGCTCAAGGAGGCCTCTGCCGCGATCGCGCGGCTCGTGCGCTCCTGAGACATGGGCGTCGCGGTCGGCGGATCCGGCGTGGTCTACGCTGAGGAGATCGTGGCGGCGACCACATGGTCGGACGCTCCGAGCAGACGCGAGATCCCGCCTCTGTCCGACGCACCACGAGGGACGAGGACTACGCCGATGCAGGGAGAGACATCCGAACCGCCTCACGGCCACGAGGCGAAGCACCGGGACCGCCGACCTAGTCCCTCGCGGTCGGAGCCCGACGGCGAGCACCCGCGCACACCGCCCCGGGGGCGTCGGGAGGAGATCCTCGACGGCGCGGCGGCGATGTTCGCCGAGCACGGGTACCACGGGGCCAGCCTGCGCGACATCTCCGCCCACATCGGCATCTCCCATTCAGGGATGCTGCACCACTTCGAGGCCAAGGACGTCCTCCTCGACGGCGTGATCGACCGGCTGGAGGACCACGCCCAGTCGGCGCTCGAGCGCCTCGACGAGTTCCGCAGCGGCCGCGAGGACCTGCTGCGGGCACTCGCGGAGGTCTGGCACCCCGCCTCTCTGCCGGTCCGGCTGCGGCCTGACGACGGCGCCCCGCGCCCCGGCCACGAGGACCCCGATCCGGATCGCCAGGCCCACCGCGCCCCCTGAGAGCGTGCCGCGCGACGCTCAGGACCGCAGACGTGCGAGGGCATCCTCGAGCGTCACGAGCTCGGCCTGCCGATCGCCGACCAGGAGGTCGAGGACCGTGCGCATGTGCTCGGTCCGCTCGTCGGCGACCGCATCCTCGACCACCGCGGCGCGGACGTTGTGGGCATAGGCGTCCCGGGCGGTCTGGGCGATGCAGGCATGGGTCGAGACGCCGGCGATCAGCACCCGGTCCACGCCCAGGTTCCGGAGCCTCAGGGCGAGGTCGGTGCCGAACCAGGCGCTGTCGCGGGTCTTCTCGACGCCGGTCATCCCGGAGGTGTCCAGCTCGTGCACCACAGCGGTGCTCGGATCGCCGTGGAACAGGTAGCCCTGGTCGTCGTCGAGCATGCTCAGCGTCCAGGTGGAGCGATCGCGACTGTGTTCGGTCGTCACCAGCAGGATCGGGGCCCCGGCCTCGCGGGCTCCGTCCGCGAGCGCCCCCACCGCGGCGAGGACGTCGGCGCGGGCGGCGGCGAGGCCTGGAGCCTCGAAGAAGGCCTCCTGCAGGTCGACGAGGAGCAGAGCGGTGCGCGGCGTCGTTCCCGGTTCCGCGGTGCGCGTCGTGTGGTCCGGGCTCACGGGGTCGGGCTCCCTCCCGTCACGGCGAGGGTCTCCCCGAGCACGTAGCTGGACTCGGAGGAGGTGAGGAAGACGTAGGCCGGCGCGAGCTCGGTGGGCTGGCCGGCGCGGCCGAGCGGCGTGCTCTTGCCGAACTCCGGCAGCGCCTCCTTGGGCTGTCCGTCGGAGACCTGGAGCGGGGTCCAGATCGGTCCCGGGGCGACCGCGTTGACGCGGATGCCGCGCGGAGCGAGCTGCTGGGCGAGCCCCTTGGTGAAGTTGTTGATCGCCGCCTTGGTGGAGGCGTAGTCCACGAGCGTGGGCGAGGGCTGATAGGCCTGGATCGAGGTGGAGTTCACGATCGTGGAGCCGGCGGGGAGGTGCTTCAGCGCGGCCTGGGTGATGCGGAACATCGCGTGGATGTTGACCGCGTAGGTGTCCTCCCACTGCTGGTCGTCGATCTCCTCGAGGGATTCGACCGCGATCTGTCGGCCCGCGTTGTTCACGAGCGCATCGAGACCGCCGAGCCCTTCCACGGCGTCCTCGACGAGTCGGCGGCAGAAGTCCGCGTCGGTGAGGTCGCCGGGCAGCAGCACGGCGGTGCGTCCGGCCTCCCGGATGACGGCCGCGATGTGCTGGGCGTCCTCCTCCTCCTGGGGGAGGTAGTTCAGCGCGACGTCCGCACCCTCGCGGGCGAAGGCGATCGCGACCGCTGCGCCGATGCCGGAGTCGGCGCCGGTGATCAGCGCGCGGCGGCCCTCGAGGCGGCCGGTGCCGCGGTAGGACTCCTCGCCCCGGTCGGTGCCGGGGATGAGCTCGGCATCCAGTCCGGGTTCCGGCTGGTCCTGCTTCGGCGGGGTGATCTCGGGGAAGCGAGTGACGGGGTTCGTGAAGGTGAGCTGATCGGACATGTGTCCTCCTCGGTCTCGGTGGTGGGTGTCCGCGGCGGTGCGCCGGGAGCGGTTCAGGGGGTCGTCGGGGCGGAGGCGATCGTCGGGTCGAGCACGACCTTGATGCAGCCGTCGTGCTTGCGCTGGAAGAGGTCGTAGCCCACGGCCGCCTCCTCCAGCGGGAGCCGGTGGGTGACCAGGTCTCCGACGCCCAGGGGATCCACGGGGTCCTCGACCAGCGGCAGCAGCGCGTCGGTCCAGACCCGCACGTTGCACTGGCCCATGCGCAGCTGGAGCTGCTTGTCGAACATCGTCAGCAGCGGCATCGGGCTGGCCGCGCCGCCGTAGACGCCGGAGAGGGACACGGTCCCGCCGCGGCGCACGAGGTCAATGGCGGTGTGCAGGGCAGCGAGCCGGTCCACCCCGGCGCGCTCCATGAGCGGCTGCGCGACCGCGTCGGGGAGCTTGCCGGCGAGGGTCTGGGCGAGACCGGCGACCGGGCTGCCCTCGGCCTCCATGCCCACGGCGTCGACGACGGCGTCGGGCCCGCGCCCCTGGGTGCGCTCGCGGATCTCGCCCACGGCGTCCTCGTTCAGGTCCAGCACCTCGATGCCGTGACGCTCGGCCATGGCCCGGCGCTCGGGGACGGGATCGATGCCGAACACGCGGGCCCCCAGGTGGCGCCCGATCCGGGCCGACAGCTGGCCGACAGGTCCCAGGCCGATCACCGCGAGGGTGCGGTGCGCCGGAACGCCGGCGTACTGCACGGCCTGCCACGCGGTGGGGAGGATGTCGCTGAGGAAGAGGTAGTTGTCGTCGGGCAGCTCAGTGCCGACCTTCATCAGGCCGTAGTCGGCGTGCGGCACCCGGAGGTGCTCGGCCTGACCACCGGGGACCTGGCCGTAGAGCTTCGAGTAGCCCAGCAGCGCGGCTCCCGTGCCGCGCTCGGTCACCTGGGTGGTCTCGCACTGGGAGGGGAGCCCCTGCCCGCACATGGCGCAGTGCCCGCAGGAGATGGTGAAGGGGACGACGACCCGGTCCCCGGGGCGCACCCCGGTCACCTCGGAGCCGACCTCCTCGACGATCCCCATCGGCTCGTGCCCGATCACGTCGCCGGGCGTCATGAACGGTCCGAGGACCGAGTACAGGTGGAGGTCTGAGCCGCAGATCGCGGTGGAGGTGATGCGGACGATCGCGTCGGTGGGCTGCTGGAGGATCGGGTCGGGCACGGTCTCGACGCTCACGTGCTCGGTGCCCTGCCAGGTCACTGCTCTCATGGTCCCGCCTTCCGGTGGTGATCTCGGGGTGTGGTTCCACGCTAGGGGGCGCCGTCGGCCCCCGTCCGCAGTGTCGACCGAAAGGTCTGCGCAGGCGGCAGCTCGGGAACGGGGGCGATGACGACGTCGTGCACCTTCCAGTCGAGCTCGTCGATCCGGTCGCGCAGCGCGGCGATCCGGTCGAGGGTCGGCTCGGTCCCCGCGGCGGGGACCACGAACACCTCGGCGTGGAAGACGTGCCCCTCGTCGCGGACCCGGGCCGAGGCCTCCCCCACCCAGGACTCCTCCTCCGCCCGCTCCTCGATCCGTCGCGTCAGCGGATGCGGTGCGGAGTCGTCGAAGGTCCGCGCCTCGGCGTCGGTGAGCCCGCCGATCGAGCTGCGAAGGTTCTTCACACCGTCACGCAGGATCGAGACGGACACCAGCAGCGCGGCGGTCGCATCCGCCCACCAGAGCCCGAGCCCCACCCCGATCACACCGGCGATGGTGGCGACCGCGGTGGACCAGTCGGCCTTGCTCATGTCGGCATCGGCGAACAGCACCTTGTCGTGCAGCTTCTCGGAGAGCGCGAGCTTCTTGTACCCCAGGATCACCGGGCCGATGCTGGTCACCACCATCACGGCGACCATCAGCCAGCCGGACCAGATCGCGTGGCCGAAGAGGACCGTGAGCCCGATCGGCGGCCGTTCGACGGTCACCAGGGTCATCACCGAGTCGACCGCGAGATAGCCGCCCATGGTGAGCAGTGCGATCGCGGCGACCAGGTGGGCGACCCCGATCGAACGGTGGAAGCCATAGGGGTGGTGGCGGTCGGGCCTCTTCCGGATCCGTCGCGCCGCGACGAGGAAGGCGATCGGGGGCAGCAGCGAGAGCATGTCCTCCGCCCAGGCGGCCCGCATCGCCTGGGACTGCCCCGCGACGAGCGCGACCAGCGCGACTGTCGCCGACATCCAGGCCAGCGTGATCCACTCGAGGCGTCGGGCCCGGCGCAGCGTCTCGCGCTGCTCCTCGCCGAAGGCGTCGTGGCCCGACCCCGTCGCCTCCTCGCCGCCCTCGCCCTCGGAGCCGTTCACAGCTCGCCCCCGCGCTCGGCGAGGAACCGTTCGATGTCGGTCATCAGCGCGTTCTCGCCCGGCTGGACTCCGACGACGATCTTCACCTCGGCGCCGTCGGGCCCGGTCGTCGTGGTGTAGGGGCGCGTCGTGGCGATCTCGGAGGTCCAGGGGACGTCGGAGGCGAGCCCGCCGACGACCACGTCGAGCTGTCCCTCCCGCATCATCGCCGCCAGGGTGTTCTCCCCTGCCGGCACCCACTCGACCTCAGCGTCGATCGTCTCGGCATAGTCGGTGAGCAGTTCGACCTCGGACCCGCTGACGGCGCCGTCGGCGGCCACGTCGGTCCAGGGCGGGTTCTCGCTGACACCGACCCGGAGCACGCCTTCTCGGGCCCGGTCGAGGGTGCCCTGGGGATCCGCGGGGAAGCCGCCCTGGCAGCCGGCCAGGAGGATCGTCGCCGCCGCGACGAGCAGCAGCGCCGTGGGCTGTCGGGGAATGGTCATGCCCGCACCTCCGTCTTCTCGTGACCTCAGTGCGCGTCGCCGCGCACCGCTCGTCTCCGCACCGCTGTCCTGTCTCACCTGCCTCATGGGCACGACCCTAATGAGCTCGACCCTACTCAGCGCGGGCCGCGCCGGGCCGTCCGATCGGTCCAGGCCTCCTGCCTGCAGGGGCGCCGCGCCCGGTTGACCGTCGTGACGACGGGGCATGGGATGGGACGTGCCGACGCCGTCCTGACGACGGTGCCGCACAGCCATCGACGGACGACCGGAGAGAGGGACGATGATGAACCACGCCGACGACGGTGGACGGATCACCGGGACGAAGGACAAGAACTACGACCTGATCTGGTTCGCGGAGCAGTGCCTGTCCAACGCCCTGCGTCTGGAGACCTACCGCGCCGACGCGGAGGAGGCCGGCGACACCGAGCTCGCCGACCTGTTCGGCAAGGCGCAGAGCGACAGCACGAAGGGTGCGGAACTCGCCAAGGACCTGCTCGCACGGCGTCTCGGCGCCCGCTGACCCACCCACCCGCGTCGGCGCGCCCGGCCCCTGTCCTCGCGTGCCGACCGGGCCGGCCCCGGCAGCGCTCCCGGACGAGCGATGCCGGGGCCGGGCCGCGTCGTCGTCCCGTACGGAGACCGACCGTGCGGTAGGGATCCTCACGGGCCGCCACTGATGCAGCCGGGAGGAGGCCGTCGAGCTCCCAAGACGGCCTCGAACACCGCGACGTCACGTGGAGCGAGCTGGCGGCCCAGCTCGTCGCCTCGGTGAGTTCCGCGCCCTCGACCACGTCGTTCGAGACGCAGGAGCGCGGTTCGTCCCCGGGTGGGCTAGGCTCCGGGTGAGGTCTAGCAGGAGGCCTCTCCACCAGCGTGCACGAAACGGCCTCCACTCATGCCCCACTCCCTCTCCGTGACGGTCCATGTCGATCTGGACCTCCACGAGGTCGTCCTCTCCATCGCGGGATGCCTCACCGCCCGGACCTACGACTCCGTGCTCCCCGTCGTGGCCCAGGCCCGGGGCCTCGAACCTGCTCCGCGCGTCACCCTGGACCTCCTGGACATGCAGCACATCGACGTCGACGGGCTCCTCCCCCTGCGTCAGGCGATCGAGCTCGCCGACCCCGAACAGAAGGTGCCCCTGAGCATCAAGGCACCCGAGACGCTCCCGCTGTGCCCGCTCAGCGCCGCCACGCCGAGGGCCGACGGTTCGGACTCGCCGCCGCTGCGGCCCTACCGGCGGGCCGATGCCCCGGCGACCGAGGGATCCGACGATCCGCGACGGCTCGCGTCCGCCGCGGCGAGCACGACGATGCTCACCGAACGAGCCCGTCGTGGCATCGCACCGCGCAGCAGGCGGGAGGAGATCCTCGGCGGTGCCGCCGAGATGTTCGCCGAGCACGGCTATCACGGGGCGAGCCTGCGTGACATCGCCGGCCACATCGGGATCTCCCATCCGGGACTCATGCACCACTTCCCCTCGAAGGACAGCCTGCTCCACACGGTCATCGACTCCCTCGAGGACCGCACGCAGCAGACTCTCGAGGAGGTCGAGCGGCTGAGCGTCGAGCCGGAGGCGCTCATGCAGGAGCTCGCGGCGACCTGGCACCCGGGGGCCCTGCACGTGCGGCTGCTGGCCACGCTCGCCGCCGAATCGGTCAGCGGCGATCACCCGGGACGCTTCCGCATGGCGCGGCTTCGACGCGTGCACGAGAACATCTTCGAGCAGTGCTTCACCGCCTATGGCGAGCAGGGGATGCTGCGCAGGGGCGTCGATCCCGGCTTCGCCGGCAGGGCGCTGCTCGGACTCGTGCTGAACCTGGCCGTCCGCGAGAAGACGGTGCGGGCGATGCAGGGTGCGACCCATGACGACGGTCCCGTCCAGGAGCTCGCCCGGATGATGCGCTCGTTCCTCTCGAAGGACGCCGTGGGCTGACTGTGGGGGGCCGCATCGTGCCTCGTCGGGAGCCGCCTGGTCGCCCGGCCTGGTCGCCCGCCCCGGCGGTCCTCCCCGGCGCGGCCCAGCCGAGCTGGCTAGAGTGCTCCTGGCCGCACACTCCGCGAGAAAGTCACCGATGCCTGCACCCACCGCCCTCACCGCCACCGCCCTGCACGCCGGCTATCCCGGTGAGGTCGTGCTCGAAGGGGTGGACCTCGAGCTGCGTGCCGAGCAGGGGCCGCTGGGCCTGCTCGGAGCCTCGGGCGCGGGCAAGACCACGCTGCTGGCGACTCTCGCCGGGGAGCACCGTCCCAGCGCCGGCCGCGTCCTGTGGGAAGGGCGGGACGTCGCGAAGCTGCGGGGGAAGGACAGGCGCCGCTTCCGCGCCGCCGTCCGCTTCGTCTCCCAGTACGCGATGACGATCACCGACCCGCGCGAGACCGTCGGCTCCCGCCTTCAGCTCGCCGCGAAGGAGGCCCGCAAGGGCGGCCGCACCCACTCCGTCTCCCCCGCCGAGATGCTGGAGAGCGTCGGGCTCGAGGAGCGCTTCCTGCCCCGCACCATGCGCACCCTCTCCGGCGGCGAGATCCAGCGCGTCGCCCTCGCGACCGCGCTGTCGACCCGGCCAGAGCTGCTCGTCCTGGACGAGCCGCTGACCGCCGTGGACCCCAACACCCGCGCCCGCCTCGCCCGCTCCCTCGGCGCGACCATCGAGCGACTCGGCATCGGCGCGCTCGTCGCCTCCCACGACATCGAGCTCCTGCAGCGGCTGTGCCCCGAGATCGCGGTGCTCGGCCGGGGCCGGATCCTTGCCCGCGGCCCGCTGGCCGTGGTGCTCGCCGATCCCGAGGACGAGGAGATCCGCGAGCTCGTCGCGGCCCATCCCGTGGCCGTGCAGCGCTTCGCCTGAGCGCGGCGTCGCCGGCCCCATGCCCCTGCTCGCTGGCCCTCCTCGACGCCCCTCGCTGTTCCCTCGCTCACAGCGCGGCCCCTCGAGTTGGACAGCGCGCGACGCGGGGGTAGAGTTCTTCTCTGTCGGCGCCATTAGCTCAGTTGGTTAGAGCAGCTGACTCTTAATCAGCGGGTCCGGGGTTCGAGTCCCTGATGGCGCACCCGAGGAAGAAGCCCCACCGGTCACCCGGTGGGGCTTCTTCGTGTCCCGGAACAGTCCGAGGCCGTCGAAGAGGCCCCCCACGGACACGCAAAGATCATCCGCCGCTGATCTGCTCGGCCGTCCCTCAGCGGCCGGGACGTGCAACCCTGTGAGCCGGAGATCGGGCGACGTCAAGGCCGAAGGCCCAGCACGATGCCGAGGGCGGCACCGAGCAGGAGGCCTGCTCCGGCGGTGATCAGCACACTGCCGGTGAGGGGCAGCAGGATGCCGATGGACAGCGCGAAGCCGATGATCATTCCGAAGGGCAGCCATGTGGCGTCGAAGGGGCGGCGCTTCTGCGGCATCGTCGAACTCTCCGTTCTGTCGGCTCTCTCCGACGTGATCGAACTGCCCCCGGACGACGGCCTTCACGCGGTGGCCACGTCGGAGGAGGAGGCGCGGACCCGCCGGACGTGGGACGGGCTAACGTCCCGGATAGGCACTGTCCGAGAGCAGCGTCGCGAGGTGCACCGCGTTGGCAGCAAGAGCGTTCGTCGTCGACGCCACGGCCTCCGGCGTCTTCTCGAGGTCCTTGTAGTCCCGAGGATTCATCGCCTCGCTGTTCCAATAGGTGCCACCCTGCGCGGGGATCGTGAAGCCGATGTCGTTGAGCGCCTGGAACGAGTCGGCGATGATCTTGTGGGCGCCGTCCTCGTTGCCCACGACGGCCACCACTGCCGTCTTGCCGTACATCGCCGGGCGGCCGTGCGCATCCGTCCGAGACAGTTCGGCGTCCAACCGTTCGAGAACCCGTTGGGCGACGCTGGACATGTGGCCGAGCCAGGTCGGGGTCGCGAACACGAGGATATCGGCGGAGCGCACTCGATCCGCGATCGCCGGCCACTCGTCCCCGCCGCCCATGTCCTCCTCGACCCCGGGCCGCACGTCGAAGTCGACCACACGCACTACGTCGCCATGCACACCGTGCGTGCCGAGCTCGTCGAGGACCTGCCGGGCCATGACATCGCTGCTCGATACCGCCGGCGACGCCTTGAGCGTGCAGACCAGGGCGATTGCTTCCAAACTCTTCGTCATCGGTGGCTCCTCGAACAGTCGGTTCAATGGTCGGTCGATCAGCGGTCGTCAACGGGCTCGGGCACCCCGGCGCGCTCGCGAGGGCTCTCGCTGCAGGTACGCCGGCGACTCTCCGATCCCGGAGTCCTCGCCCGGGCGCACCAGGCGCGCGAGCTGTCAGGAACCCTGGCCGCTGTTGCGGCCGCCCTCGCGCTTCGCCTCGGTCGGCTGCGCCTCTGCGCCCCTTCGCCCGGCCTCGCTGGGATCGGCGGCGTTCTGCTCGCCGAAGCTGCCGGAGCTGGCCCGGCCGCCCTCCTGACCGACCTCGCTGGGATCAGCAGCGTTCTTCTCGCCGAAGCTGCCGGAGCTCTCCTGGCCGCCCTTCTGAGCCTGCTGTTCTGTATCGCTGCGGTTGCCGAACTGTCCGGGGTTGTTCTGATCAGCCATCGTGATCTCCTCTTCCGGTGAGCCGACCCTGAGGCCAGCTGAGCCATCTGCTCGCCTTCGACCGTAGGCCGACCGGCGGACGATGCACAGGCCGTGAACCGAACGGAAGGGCGAACGGAAGAGGGCCTCCTCCATACCGCGTCGCACGCCCTTCGCACGCCTTCATGCGTCGACGGCCTCTCGGGTGCCAGCACCGTCCACGCACAGCCCTCCCTCCGCACGGAACGGGAACAGCTCGAGGTCGATCATGCGGTGAAAGGTGAGACCGCCGGACCGAAAGTGCTGCCCGAGCCATAGGGACCGTCGACGGCGCGGGGACCAGCGCCGGTCCCCTAGACTCGTACCTCCCAGGGAAGTCAGCGCGAGGGCCGGGGAGCGGCTCTCAGCGGAGGAGGTCAGCGTGAGGATCGCGGTCACCGGTGCCACCGGAGTGCTCGGTCAGGAGGCCGTCGAGGCGCTCGTCGCCGCCGGGCACGAGGTCACGGGCATCACCCGCCGCGATTCCGGTGTACCTATCGTCGAGGGCCGCGGCGGCGCCGCCGTGGTCGCCGACGTCTTCGACGCCACCGACCTCGCCCGCGCCTTCCGCGGCCATGACGTCGTGATCAACACCCTCGCCCACGTCCCGGTCGGCATGTCGGGCCTGCGCCCGCTCGCCTGGCGTGAGGACGACCGCCTCCACCTCGAGGCCTCGGTCGCGATCGCGAAGGCCGCCGCCGAGGCAGAGGTGCGCAAGCTGATCCAGGAGTCCTCCGTCTTCCTCTACCCGGACAACGGCACCGACTGGATCACCGAGGACCAGCCGCTGTCCGTGCGCAACCAGGCGTTCCGCCCGCGCGTGCGGGAGATGCGGGCGGCGGTGGACTTCGCGACCTCCGGTCGCAGCGCCGTGGTCCTGCGCCTCGGCCAGCTGTTCGGCCGCGACCCGCAGACCACGCATGCGCTGAAGGCCACCCGCGAGGGGGACCCGATCCTGCTGGGCAAGCCGGAGAACTACATCACCCTGCTCCACCACACCGATGCCGGTCTCGCCTTCGTCGCCGCGCTGCGGGCCGACAGCGGCTTCTACAACGTCGGCGGCGAGCCGATCACCCGCGGCCGCTGGGCGAAGGATCTCGCGATGGAGGCCGGGGCCGAGACGCCGGCGAAGTTCTATCCCGAGATCACGCAGGCGATCGTCGGCACCCGGCTCGAGGTGCAGCGGCGCTCGCTGCGCGTCTCCTCGGTGCGGTTCATGTCCGAGACCGGATGGCGGCCGACGGTGGGCCCGTCCACGAAGGGCTGGTCGCGCCGCTGAGCGACGCGGGCGCGGCCGTCGGCAGGAGCGCAGGCAGGAGCGCGAACAAGCCGCCGACAGGCGCCTGATCGCGCCGACGCCGGCCGGACCGACCGCTCAGAGCTCGCGGATCACCTTCGCGGGGCTGCCGACGGCGAGGCTGCGCGCCGGGATGTCGCGGGTGACCACGGACCCCGCCCCGATCACGGAGTCCTCGCCGATGGTCACGCCCGGCATGATGATCGCTCCCCCGCCGATCCAGACGTTGTCGCCGATGGTGATCGGCTCCGCCGCCTCCCAGCCGTCCCGGCGCGGCCCGGGCTCCAGCGGGTGGATCGGGGTGAGCAGCTGGATGTTCGGGCCGAGCTGGCAGCTGCGGCCGATGCGGATGTCCACGACGTCCAGGGCCGTCAGCCCGAAGTTCACGAAGGTGCCCTCCCCGATGTGGAGACGGCTGCCGTAGTCCACCTGCAGCGGCGCCCGCACGTGCGCGCCCTCGCCGAAGGTCCCCAGCAGCTCGCGGAGGATCTCCTGCGCACCGTCGGGATCGGCGGGGTACTCGCGGCCGAAGCGGTCGGACTCCTCCAGCGCGTGGCGGAAGGCCGCCTGGATCTCGGGGTCGTCGGCGCGGTACCAGTCCCCCGCGAGCATCCGCTCGAGCGGGGTGCGGGGGTCGTTCTCGTCGATCTCGAAGGACTTCATCAGGCCAGGATAGGGAAGCGCGCTGAGCATCCGGTCCGGGCTGTGTCAGCGGGGCAGGCGCATGCCGAGGCTGGGGTCCGAGTCGATGAAGCCGAGGGAGCGGTAGAGGCGCTGTCCCGGCGGATCGGCGAGCAGGGTGATGTACGGCTGCGGGGGCGCGGCCCGCTCGATCCGGTCGATGAGGTCCTCCATCACGGCGCGTCCGAGGCCGCGGCGCTGATGGTCGGGGTCGGTGGCGATGTCGGCGAGGTGGAAGTACCAGGTGCCGTCGCCGAGGGTGCGGCCCATCGCAGCGAGGCCGCCGTCGGCGGTGCGGATCGTGGTCCAGGCCCAGCTGTTCTCGAGCGCGCCGACCGCCTGCTCCGGGGTGCGGGGGCTGAGCCCCGCGATCTCGCGCAGACGGACGTACTCCTCGCTCCTCGGTGCGGCGTGCTCCAGGCGGTATCCGTCAGGAAGTGCGGCCGGGCCGGCGGCGCCGGGCCCGTCGTCGGCGCCGGGGGCGGGGCTGTCGGGGTCGCGATCGGTCATGGGGAGATCCTGCCAGGTCCGACCGCGATACTGGGACCATGGCCGACTCCCCCGCTCCCCTGCCCGACGACGCCCGCTGCCCCTGCGGGAGCGGTGACGTGCTCGGCGCCTGCTGCGGGCCCGTGCTGCGCCGCGAACGTCGTGCCCCGACCGCCGAGGCGCTGATGCGCTCGCGGTACACCGCCTTCGCCGTGCGGGACCTCGAGCACCTGCTGCGCAGCTGGCACCCCACCACCGCCCCCTCGCGGGAGGATCTCGCCGCCTCGCTCGCCGAGGAGGTGCGCTGGCTGCGGCTCGAGATCCATTCGACGACAGCCGGCGGACCGTTCGACGACGCGGGCACCGTGGAGTTCACCGCGATCTCGAAGGGGCCGGGCGGCCGCGCTGTCCAGCGCGAGATCTCCCGCTTCGTGCGCGAGGACGGTGTGTGGCTCTACCTCGACGGTCGGGTGGACTGAGTCCCGACCGGCCGGTCCGCAGCGGGGCGGCGCGGGGCCGTCGGCTGTGTATCGGCTCGTCGGCCGCATGCTGGCCGTGTGCCAGCCCATCGGCCGCGCGCCAGCCCGTCGGCCACGTGCTCGTGCCCCCGGACGCGACGACGCCCCGGACCCGCTCGGGGGTCCAGGGCGCCGCGGATGCCTCTCGGCCGGAGGTCAGCTGCCGGCGGCGGCGACCTTCTTCTCGGCCCGCTTCGCGGCCTCCTGCAGGATCGCGCCGAGCTCGGCGGCCTGCTTCTCCGCCTGCTTCGCGCGGGGCAGGGAGGACTTCTTCACGGACTTCGCGGCCTTCTTCGCGGAGCGCTCGGTGCTGCGTCGCGCCTCCTTCATGGCCGCGGCGATCTTCTCGCCCCGCGTCCGCTCGCGACGCGAGCGGGCGACCAGCACCGCGATGCCTGCGCCGAGCACGACCACGCCGATGACGCCGCCCACGACCACAGGAAGGGTCGCGTCGGACTTCCCGTCACCGGCGGCCGAAAAACCCTTGACCGAGCCGACCAGCTCGTTCTTCCAGCGGGTCACGGCGTTCTTCGGGTTCACGCGGTCGATCAGCTCATCGATGTCGGACGCGAGGTTGTCCTGACGCCGATAGGCCTCGTCGCGCATGTCGTCCAGGCTCTTCTTGTCTGCCACCACTGCCTCCGGGTTGATCAGGGTCTGCTGTGCAGATCGTATCGTGATCGAGGGTACGGGTCGGACGATCAGCCCTGGGTGCGGGCCAGGAAGTCGTCGGCGCCGCCGACGAGCTCCACGTGCCCGGTCTCCACGTCGGCCGTCGCCATCTTCGCGACCTCGGCCGCGAACTCCTCGACCGAGTACAGCTTCCCGGCCGCCTCCCGGCGCTGCTCCAGCGCGCCGGGGCGGGCGCGGTCGAGCAGGGTCGCGGTGACGGTGCCCTCGATCATGTCGCCCGAGACGACGACGAAGGTGACGCCCTCGTCGCGCATCTCCGGGAGGCGCTCGGTGAGGGCGGTCTCGCCGGCGCGCTTGGAGCGGGCGACCTGCTCGTACTCGGGCATGGTCTCGACGTCGTCGATGAAGTGGGCCTGGTGGCTCGTCACGAACACGACGCGACCGCCCGCGGGCAGGTGCGCGAGGCCGGCCTCGAGCGCGGCGACCTGCGCGTCGCGGTTCAGGCGCATGGCGTAGTCCTCGCCGAGGTCCTTCTCCATGCCGCCGGACGCGTTCAGCACCAGCAGGTCGAGCCCGCCGAAGCTCTCGATCGCGGCGGACATGAGCGCCTCGAGGCCCTCGGCCGTGGTGAGGTCCGCGCCGACGGCGACGGCCTTGCCGCCGGCGGCCTCGATCTCGGCGACGACCTTGTTCGCCCGGGGCGCCTTCTGGCGGTAGTTGATGACGACGTTCGCGCCCTCAGCGGCGAGCAGCTTCGCGGTGGCCGCACCGACCCCGCGCGAGGATCCGGTGACGACGGCGGTCTTGCCTGCGAGGGCGCTCATGGGGAACTCCTGAGAGGTCGGGGATCGGTGTCCGTGAAAGGTGGGGCGCGCTGTGCCGACCGGGACCGGTCCGGTCGTGCGCCTCCGACCGTCCGAGCCTACCGGAGCACGTCGACGAGGCGGTTCGGGCGCACCGCGACGCGCCCGCTAGGCTGGCCCGGCGCGCGAGTGGCGGAATTGGCAGACGCGCTGGATTTAGGTTCCAGTGCCCGAGGGCGTGAGGGTTCGAGTCCCTTCTCGCGCACGCATGCGGCGGCCGCGGAGGCGGCGGCCGCGCAGACGACCGCACACGGCTCGAGATCGAGGAGAGCGCCCCATGACCCTGTTCGGGCTCGTCCGCCACGGGCAGACGGACTACAACCTGCAGAACCTCTTCCAGGGGTCCTCGGACATCCCGCTGAACGACACCGGGATCGCGCAGGCCCACGCCGCCTTCGACCGTCTGCCCGCCGTGGACTGGGACGTGGTCATCACCTCGCCGCTGCAGCGCGCCGAGCAGACCGGCCGCATCATCGGCGAGGACCACGGCATCCCCTTCGGCGGCACGGAGGCACGTCTGGTCGAGATCGACTGGGGCGCGGCCGAGGGACAGCCCGTCGAGGAGATGGAGGCCCGCTACCCGGGCCGTTCGTTCCCGGGCCGCGAGGACCATCAGGCCGTCGCCGACCGCGGCTACGACGCGCTCGAGGACCTCGAGACCCGCTACCCCGGCCAGAAGGTGCTGCTGGTCGCGCACGGCACCCTGATCCGCTTCCTGCTCTCGGGGATCATCGAGCGCCCCCTGCCCTCCATCCCGAACGCGACGCTGTCGCTGATCGAGCTCGAGGGCACCACCTGGCGGGTGCGGATGATCGCTGGCGAACAGGTCGACCACGCCGTCGAGGTGCCCACCCGGGCGCAGAACCCCCGCTTCATCGTCGACAAGGCGCAGCTCGCGCCCCACACCACCGCCGACGCCACGGGCGCCGCCACCACCGCACCGATCCCGGGAGGGAACGCATGAGCAGCCGCACCGCCGTGGACTCCGAGGGCTCCTGGTTCGATCCGGAGCGCGTCTCCGACCTGCGCCGCCACCTGCCGATCACCTACGTCGACGTGGTGCCCGTGCGCACCGACGTGGACGGGGCCGTGGCCGAGGTGGGGCTGCTGCTGCGCGCCTCCGGTGCCGGTCAGATCGTGCGTGCGATCGTCTCCGGACGGGTGCTGATCCACGAGACGCTGCGCGAGGCGATCGCCCGGCACGTCGAGAAGGATCTCGGGCCGATGGCGATGCCGCGCGTCCCCGTCTCCCCCGTCCCGTTCACGGTCGCGGAGTACTTCCCCACACCCGGCGTCTCCCCCTTCCACGACCCGCGCCAGCACGCGATCTCGCTGGCCTACGTGGTCCCGATCGACGGGGAGACCGCCCCACAGGAGGACGCCCTGGAGCTGTCCTGGTTCGGGGTGGACGAGCTGCTCGGCGACTCCTCCCCGCTCCACGAGATGGACGGCGGCCGCGACCTGCTGGTGCGCCGGGCGCTGGCGTACATGGGCGCCGCCTGAGCGGCATCGTCTGAAGGCGCCGCTGCACGGTCAACGGCGCTCGTGCCCCTCAGCCCGTGCCCTGGCCCGACGTGCTCCGGCGCCCGTGCCCTGGCCCGCGCACCTGTGCTCCCCTCCGCGCCGCAGGCCGGCCGCGAACGGGCGCGGCGCGAAAGAACTCGAGTGGCAGGTTTCGACCGCTTCACCTCAGGCCGCTTCAGTCGGTGAGTGCGACCGTGGTGATCAGTTCGTCGAGTGTCTCACTGGGGGTGGCGCCGTCGAGGATGACTCGGGGTCTTGCGTT
>NZ_SNXV01000010.1:0-5251 GCF_004362645.1 Brachybacterium sp. AG952
AATGCTGGTTGTTTGTTTATTTTGTCAGGTTTATAGTTTTTCATGATTTTCATGGAGAGTTTGATCCTGGCTCAGGACGAACGCTGGCGGCGTGCTTAACACATGCAAGTCGAACGATGACGGTGGTGCTTGCACCGCCTGATTAGTGGCGAACGGGTGAGTAACACGTGAGTAACCTGCCCTCCACTTCGGGATAACCTCGGGAAATCGTGGCTAATACCGGATATGAGCACTCATCGCATGGTGGGTGTTGGAAAGATTTATCGGTGGGGGATGGACTCGCGGCCTATCAGTTTGTTGGTGAGGTGATGGCTCACCAAGACGATGACGGGTAGCCGGCCTGAGAGGGCGACCGGCCACACTGGGACTGAGACACGGCCCAGACTCCTACGGGAGGCAGCAGTGGGGAATATTGCACAATGGGCGAAAGCCTGATGCAGCGACGCCGCGTGGGGGATGACGGCCTTCGGGTTGTAAACCCCTTTCAGTAGGGAAGAAGCGAGAGTGACGGTACCTGCAGAAGAAGCGCCGGCTAACTACGTGCCAGCAGCCGCGGTAATACGTAGGGCGCAAGCGTTGTCCGGAATTATTGGGCGTAAAGAGCTTGTAGGTGGCTTGTCGCGTCTGCCGTGAAAACCCGAGGCTCAACCTCGGGCGTGCGGTGGGTACGGGCAGGCTAGAGTGTGGTAGGGGAGACTGGAACTCCTGGTGTAGCGGTGAAATGCGCAGATATCAGGAAGAACACCGATGGCGAAGGCAGGTCTCTGGGCCATTACTGACACTGAGAAGCGAAAGCATGGGTAGCGAACAGGATTAGATACCCTGGTAGTCCATGCCGTAAACGTTGGGCACTAGGTGTGGGGGACATTCCACGTTTTCCGCGCCGTAGCTAACGCATTAAGTGCCCCGCCTGGGGAGTACGGCCGCAAGGCTAAAACTCAAAGGAATTGACGGGGGCCCGCACAAGCGGCGGAGCATGCTGATTAATTCGATGCAACGCGAAGAACCTTACCAAGGCTTGACATGCACTGGACGGCTGCAGAGATGTGGCTTTCTTTGGACTGGTGCACAGGTGGTGCATGGTTGTCGTCAGCTCGTGTCGTGAGATGTTGGGTTAAGTCCCGCAACGAGCGCAACCCTCGTTCTATGTTGCCAGCACGTGATGGTGGGGACTCATAGGAGACTGCCGGGGTCAACTCGGAGGAAGGTGGGGACGACGTCAAATCATCATGCCCCTTATGTCTTGGGCTTCAAGCATGCTACAATGGTCGGTACAATGGGTTGCGAAACTGTGAGGTGGAGCGAATCCCAAAAAGCCGGCCTCAGTTCGGATTGGGGTCTGCAACTCGACCCCATGAAGTCGGAGTCGCTAGTAATCGCAGATCAGCAACGCTGCGGTGAATACGTTCCCGGGCCTTGTACACACCGCCCGTCAAGTCACGAAAGTCGGTAACACCCGAAGCCAGTGGCCCATCCTCGTGAGGGAGCTGTCTAAGGTGGGATCGGTGATTGGGACTAAGTCGTAACAAGGTAGCCGTACCGGAAGGTGCGGCTGGATCACCTCCTTTCTAAGGAGCATCACCAATATTGGTGGCCATCGTCGTCTGCGAGTGTCAGGCGGGTGGTTGCTCAAGGGTGGAACATCGATGGATAGGCACTTCATCTGCTGCGCTGATCGCTAGTACTCCTTCGGGATGGAACGTGTGAGGGCATCGGGTTTGAGGTGGAGACACGCTATTGGGTTGTGAGGCTGCACGCAGCTCCCTTTGTGGGGGTGTGTGGCTGGTCCCCCCGACCACGGATGCTGGAAAGGCTGATGTGGTGGGTGTGGGGTTGTTTCTTGAGAACTGTATAGTGGACGCGAGCATCTTGTAAGCAATTTTTAAGCGCAAAGTGTCTTTGTGTTGCCGTAAGTTTTAAAGGGCGCACGGTGGATGCCTTGGCACAAGGAGCCGACGAAGGACGTGGGAGTCTGCGTTAAGCCTCGGGGAGTTGACAACCGAACTGTGATCCGAGGATGTCCGAATGGGGAAACCCACCACGAGTCATGTCGTGGTACCCGCTGCTGAATGTATAGGCAGTGTGGAGGGAACGCGGGGAAGTGAAACATCTCAGTACCCGCAGGAAGAGAAAACAAATAGTGATTCCGTGAGTAGTGGCGAGCGAAAGCGGAGGAGGCTAAACCTGGTCTGTGTGATACCCGGCAGGGGTTGCAGGTCAGGGGTTGTGGGACGTGTCTGTGGGGTCTGCCGGCCTTGCGACGTGTACGCGCAGTGGTAGTCGAAGCCGTGGTGAGTGCGGTGGCGTAGAGGGTGTGACCCCCGTAGACGAAACCAGTGCGCGGCGTGACGCTGTTCCCGAGTAGCACCGGGCCCGTGAAATCCGGTGTGAATCTGCCAGGACCACCTGGTAAGCCTGAATACTACCTTGTGACCGATAGCGGACAAGTACCGTGAGGGAAAGGTGAAAAGCACCCCGGGAGGGGAGTGAAATAGTACCTGAAACCGTGCGCTTACAATCCGTCGGAGCCTTGAGGGGTGACGGCGTGCCTTTTGAAGAATGAGCCTGCGAGTTAGTGGTCGGTGGCGAGGTTAACCCGTGTGGGGTAGCCGTAGCGAAAGCGAGTCTGAACGGGGCGTTCAGTCGCCGGCTCTAGACCCGAAGCGAAGTGATCTATCCATGGGCAGTGTGAAGCGCGGGTAAGACCGCGTGGAGGCGCGAACCCACTTCAGTTGAAAATGGAGGGGATGACCTGTGGATAGGGGTGAAAGGCCAATCAAACTTCGTGATAGCTGGTTCTCCCCGAAATGCATTTAGGTGCAGCGTTGCGTGTTTCGTACCGGAGGTAGAGCACTGGATAGGCGATGGGCCCCACCGGGTTACTGACCTTAGCCAAACTCCGAATGCCGGTACGTGAGAGCGCAGCAGTGAGACTGTGGGGGATAAGCTTCATAGTCGAGAGGGAAACAGCCCAGAACATCAGCTAAGGCCCCTAAGCGTGTGCTAAGTGGAAAAGGATGTGGAGTTGCTGAGACAACCAGGAGGTTGGCTTAGAAGCAGCCACCCTTGAAAGAGTGCGTAATAGCTCACTGGTCAAGTGATTCTGCGCCGACAATGTAGCGGGGCTCAAGCACACCGCCGAAGCTGTGTCACTCAGGATTTGGTCCTGGGTGGGTAGGGGAGCGTCGTGCAGCCGGTGAAGCCGCGGGGGAACCCAGTGGTGGAGGCTGTACGAGTGAGAATGCAGGCATGAGTAGCGAAAGACGGGTGAGAAACCCGTCCGCCGATTGATCAAGGGTTCCAGGGCCAGGTTTATCCGCCCTGGGTTAGTCGGGACCTAAGGCGAGGCCGACAGGCGTAGTCGATGGACATCGGGTTGATATTCCCGAACCGATCGTAGGAGGACCCATACCGAGGCGGCTGATGCTAACCACCCGAGCTGTCACCGTGCCCTTCGGGGTGTGGATGGTGGTGAGGCTGGGAACCAAGGTCGTAGTAGGTCAGCGCGTGGGATGACGCAGAGAGGTAGCTTCCGCGGACTTAATGGAATAGTCCGTCTAAGCGTGCAGCCCGGCCCCGGGTAATGCTGGGGCCATGAGGGTGAGACGTGATGGGGATCCCGTATGGGCGTAGGTGAGTGATCCTGTACTGCCTAGAAAAGTTCCGGCGTGACGAATACGGTCGCCCGTACCCTAAACCGACTCAGGTGATCAGGTAGAGAATACCGAGGCGTTCGAGAGAATCGTGGTTAAGGAACTCGGCAAAATGCCCCCGTAACTTCGGGAGAAGGGGGGCCCGATCCGTGAGAGCGGAGAGGGCCGCAGAGACCAGGGAGAAGCGACTGTTTACTAAAAACACAGGTCCGTGCGAAGTCGTAAGACGCTGTATACGGACTGACGCCTGCCCGGTGCTGGAAGGTTAAGAGGACCGGTTAGAGCTCTTCGGAGTTCGAAGCTGAGAATTTAAGCCCCAGTAAACGGCGGTGGTAACTATAACCATCCTAAGGTAGCGAAATTCCTTGTCGGGTAAGTTCCGACCTGCACGAATGGCGTAACGACTTCTCCACTGTCTCAACCGCGAACTCGGCGAAATTGCATTACGAGTAAAGATGCTCGTTACGCGCAGCAGGACGGAAAGACCCCGGGACCTTTACTATAGTTTGATATTGGTGTTCGGGACGGCTTGTGTAGGATAGGTGGGAGACTGGGAAGCATTCACGCCAGTGAGTGTGGAGTCATTGTTGAAATACCACTCTGGTCGTTCTGGATTCCTAACCTCGGTCCGTGATCCGGATCAGGGACAGTGTCTGATGGGTAGTTTAACTGGGGCGGTTGCCTCCTAAAGAGTAACGGAGGCGCTCAAAGGTTCCCTCAGCCTGGTTGGCAATCAGGTGTTGAGTGTAAGTGCACAAGGGAGCTTGACTGCGAGACAGACATGTCGGGCAGGTGCGAAAGCAGGAACTAGTGATCCGGCACCTCATTGTGGAATGGGTGTCGCTCAACGGATAAAAGGTACCCCGGGGATAACAGGCTGATCTTGCCCAAGAGCTCATATCGACGGCATGGTTTGGCACCTCGATGTCGGCTCGTCGCATCCTGGGGCTGGAGTTGGTCCCAAGGGTTAGGCTGTTCGCCTATTAAAGCGGTACGCGAGCTGGGTTTAGAACGTCGTGAGACAGTTCGGTCCCTATCCGCTGCGCGCGTTGGATATTTGAGAAGTCCTGTCCCTAGTACGAGAGGACCGGGATGGACTGACCTCTGGTGTGCCAGTTGTTCTGCCAAGGGCATGGCTGGTTGGCTACGTCGGGAAGGGATAACCGCTGAAAGCATCTAAGCGGGAAGCCTGCTTCGAGATGAGATATCCTTGCACCCTTGAGGTGTGTGAGGCCCCCAGTAGATGACTGGGTTGATAGGCCAGATGTGGAAGCACAGCAATGTGTGGAGCTGACTGGTACTAATGGCCGATGACTTACAACAACATTCTTTGTGTTGGTTGTTTACTCTGTGTGTGTTCGCGTCCACTGTGCGGTTCTTGGGGAACAACCTCGCTGCCGGCACCGGTTCTGGTGCGGGTGGGTGGCTGGTTGTGTCTCATCGTGTTACGGCGGTCATAGCGTCGAGGAAACGCCCGGTTCCATTCCGAACCCGGAAGCTAAGCTCGATCGCGCCGATGGTACTGCACTCGGGAGGGTGTGGGAGAGTAGGTCGCCGCCGGACATCTTCACTGGGAGTGGAGGAGTGCTTGAACCCCT
>NZ_SNXV01000011.1:0-4686 GCF_004362645.1 Brachybacterium sp. AG952
GCTGGGGATAGGGAGCGGGCATGGTCCACATCCTTCCCTGCAACGCTCCACAGCGCCACAGATCATGTGACACCTACACGCGTATCAGTCCCTCCCGCTCGAGCTCGTCTTCGTCGGCGGGAGCCTGGCCACTGGGCTCGTGCTGGACCTGCTGGAGAAGTTCGGTGGCGCCACCGGGCTCAAAACAGCAGGCTGGGGCAGGGCCTGCGTTTCGCTCGCTCCCAATCCCGCCGCGACCCCGAGGCGCTGATCGACCAGATCTTCACCGCACTGGGCGAGCAGACCGTCACCGTTCCGGCGACCGCGGTAGTCGAGCTCGTGACCCCCAGAGTCGCCGGCCAAGTGAAGGAACTGAAGGAACAGCGGGCGACAGTGGCGCGGGAAGTCGAGGCCATACTGGAGGGCTTCCCTTTCGCCTCGGTCTTGGTGAGCATGCCGGGGATCGGCATCAAGACCGCCGCCCGGATCCTCCTGAACATCGGTGATGGCACCGCGTTCGAGCCCGCGGGCCATCTCGCGGCCTATGCCGGGATCGCAACGGTCACACGAAGATCCGGCATCTCGATCCGGGTAGAACTCCCCGCCCGCTCAGGCAACAAACGGCTGAAGAACGCGCTGTTCTACTCGGCCTGGGTCGCCTCCCGCTCGGACCCGATCTCGAAGGCCTACTACGATCGCAAACGCGCCGAGGGCAAGCGCCACAACTCCGCCGTGATCTGCTTGGCCCGCCGCCGCTGCAACGTCATCTTCGCGATGCTCCGCGACGGCACGTACTACCAGCCACCGACCACTGCCCCAATCCCCGAGACGGCCGCTCTCGCAGTTTGACTCCCCTCACTCAACTCTGAAGAGCCCCTTTTCTTTCAGCCGCGGGACCGGCTAAAGCAAGGGCCGACGACAATCTCCCTCACCTGGCTCCTCCTTCACCGGCCCGCCCATGATCGCGGGATGACCAGATTCGCGCTGATGATGAACACAAGGATTAGCCGAGCGATCGCGATGGGAGCCCCCACCGTGAGCATGCCGCAGGTCAGGTCAAGATGCCGCCCATCCGTGCGGCATTCCCGTTGCCTGTGCTCCCGGCAGTGGTGTGGGGCTTGAACGCCGGTTAGGATCCAAGGAGGTCGGCCAGCGCCTTCTGGAACTGCTCCTCGGAGAGAATCCAGTCGGCCTTGAGCTGAGCGAGCCGGGAGATCTCATCGACCTTGCTGCCGGTGTGCAGAGGCTCAGACTCGACGAAGGGCTTCGACAACACCGGGAAGTGCGCAGGTTCGAGAATGGATTTCACAAACGCGTAGGGGTCGTTGGTACTCGCGCCGCTGTTGACCTGAACGTCGAACTGCACGTGGTTCTCAGGGTGCTGCTTCGCGTATTTTTTTACGATGCCCCCGGCCAGTACGAGCGCGTCGGAGCTCCTGCGGGCCCTACCAGCCAGGTCGGTGTCGGCAACCGGATCCAGCAGCACCGCGCCATCGACGTAAGGGCCGACGAACAGCGTAGGCTCGTTCCACTCTGCGGCTGCACCGTCTCCCATAAAGTTGATCAGGCGTATCTGCCCGGAACTCGCCGATGCGCTGGCCTTAACGCTCCACAACGAGCGGGCCTTGTCAAGGAGGTCGCCGAGGTCGAAGCCATTGGCGTTGTGACCAGCGGGGGCGACCAGGACGCCTGCTGACCACGATGCAGCGGCAATGATCCACTCAGCACCGTTACCGAATAGGAAGCGCAGGCCGCGATCGGATGGGTTTGCGGCTGTGAGCAGGGCCGAGAAGGCGAACTCCACCTCCCGCCGCACCGAGGGGGTGCTCTCAAGGTGAGCCTTGAGCTTGTCGAACTCGGGTGAGCCGCTGGTTGCCATGTCATCCTCCGTCACTGTTCCGTCGTGTGGAGGGCCAGTATCTCAGTAGTCAGCGGCCATGTCTTCGGAGTAGACAATGTGGAGGTCGGGGACATCACCGAGGAGCGCTTGATTGATGCGCTCGACAAGGGCGATAGGACGCTTGACGTTCTCGTTGATGATGCCAGCGTTGAGCTTGGTCGTGATGCTGGCACCCTCGGTCGCCTTTAGTTCCATGACGAGTGCGGCAAGTTCCGCGTCGATGCGGCAGGAGGCCGGGATAGGAGTAGAGAACAGCACCCGGCGCGGCAGCGTGACGCCTCCGTCGAGCGCACGCCACCAGAGGTAGGGAACGGACGAGTTCAGCACCAGTGCAGCACGGTCGCGGTCCTCGGCTGTCCTGAAGTGGAGTACGGCCTTGGACCCACGCTCGAGGTCCCGGTAGGCGGCAGAGATGTAGTAGCGGGGGGTCATGCCAATGGTCAGCGAATACTCGGTAATCTCGGGAACGACGAGGTGCTTGAGCCGCAACGGAGCGCTACTCAGGCGATCCCAGAGTTCAGCGAGTGCTGACGGCAGCTTGACCCACTCATCGGCGGGTCCGATCTTGCGTGCGGCGAGCAGATCCGGGGCCATTGCGAACATGCGGGCGCGGTTGGCTGTCTTCCACCGGATAATCGGGGTGACCGCCCAGGCATCCCGCTCCGGCGCACAGACGGTGATGGCCGCGCGGACGAAGTTCGTACTCGAAGTGTTGCTCGACCCGAACTTGTAGCCGCGGAAGAGGGTGTCCGGCACGTTGTCGAAGACGAAGATGTCACCGCCGGTGACTTCCTTGTCCAGCACGTCACGCAGGGGGTTGAACTTCGGGGCGGAGAGGTACGACGCCGGGGTAACGGCGATGAAGCCACTACTCTCGGTGGCTATGCGCTCGAGGAAGTAGGAGAACAGTTCGCGTGTGCGCCCGGTACGCATGCCCGGCTTCTCTGGTGCGCGGGCGTAAGGTGGGTTCACGATGACGAAGTCATGGCGGGGAAGCGCACGCTGGGCTAGAAAGTCCCGCTTCTCCGCACGCTCGTGCAGAGCAGCAAGACCATCAAGGTCACCGTGGGCGAGATAGCCTGCACCAAGCAATGCGACAGCGGTGACGAGCGCGGTCTGGTCGAGGTCGATGAGGGCAAGGCGGTCTCGCACGAACGTGGCACTATCGGGCTGGACGGCGGCGAGGTGCCACGCGAGGTTACCCACGCCGCAGCAAGGATCCAGCCAAACGCCCTCGGGGAACTCGGTCGACCGCTCAGCCATGAAGCGGGCAGCATCATCAGGCGTGAAATACTGCCCGGAAGCACGACGCCCGCGACTGTCCATAAGCGCAAGCAGCGCCTCGTAGCAAACACCGATCTCGCCGACGGTCAAGCCTTCCAGGGGGTTCGAGCCGTCACTGAAGGGCTCGGCACCCAGGATCTCAATGAGACCGTTGGCAAGGTCCGAGCGCTTGGTCGTCGTCACGGTGGCAACGGCGCGTAGCCAGTTCGCACGGGAGGCGCTCTTGGTGTTGGCCTGGAGGTCGTGCACGACGCGGGTCACGGCCGACGCCGAGAAAGAGCGTGGCGGTGCATCGGAGGCAAAGTCAGTGGCCATAAAACTCTCTCGTAAGTGGCGTTTTTAGCTATGAGCTCTTTCATCATCCTACACTACCCCGACTACCGAAGCTACCTGCAGCTTCGTACCGAGCGCGCCAGTTGATCTCCCTCGCAACGGGTGCCTCCGGGCGCCAGCTGCAACTTGCTGGAGTGCCACCTACGAGCTGGGATCCCGCCGTGCCTGGCCGTAGCCTGGCCCCATATCGGGCGCGTCGCGATGCGCGAGCGCGAAGGGAGTCGGGGTGCCTCAGGTGGGACAGACGAGAGCGTGGATCCACAATGAGAGGCCACGCGGCGCAATGGCGGAGATCAGTGGACTGCTCGGGATCGGCGAGTTCTCCACCAGCATCGGAGGGACGGTCCGCAAGGAGTTCATTGTTGCCGTGGCCGAGGCACTCGGCGTGCGCATGCCGTATGACCCGCGCGGCGAGGTGGCTGCCACCAAGGAGACGGTCACAGAATGGGCATGGCGCCAGGTCAACGACGGCGTCATGCCGAGAGAGGCGCTTTCCGGGGGCGGCACGATCACCAACGTCGCCCTGTCTGGGATCCTTGAGGGGATCGAGCGTGCGGGCATCAACCTGAGCGATGGCGCGCCCGCCGATGGCTCCGAAGAAGACTTCGGCGGCGAGGTGCCCGACATCTCGGAGCTCATCGACTCGCGCAAGCGTGCGATGCGCGAGGTCTACGTCCGCGAGGGGCAGGGCAACTTCCGAGCGGAGGTCATGCAGGCGTACGACAAGACCTGCGCCGTAACCGGCACGAACATAGTCGAAGCACTCGAGGCCGCCCACATCATCGCGTACCGCGGCCGGGATCATCACCACATAAGTAACGGGCTGGCGCTACGCGCCGACATCCACGCGCTCTTCGACCGCGGCCTCATGGCGATCCACGAAGACACCTACGAAGTCATCCTGGGCCACGAACTCGCCACCCTCGAGGCCTACGGGGACCTGGACGGGCGGCCAATCTTCGTTCCGGCGCACCCAGACGAGCATCCAGATCCGCGGTACCTGCGGGCCCATCGCATCGGCTCCGGCTTCCGCGCCCCCGGCGACATCGACATCTGATCGGCTTGCATCCCTGACACAACCATAGAAATCGAACCGGCGGGACTGATGCACGTGTAGGTGTCACATGATCTGTGGCGCTGTGGAGCGTTGCAGGGAAGGATGTGGACCATGCCCGCTCCCTATCCCCAGG
>NZ_SNXV01000012.1:0-1543 GCF_004362645.1 Brachybacterium sp. AG952
CGGCTATGACTGCCTCGATGACCTCCGCTCGAAACGACGCAGGCAACATCAGCAACTCCCTCCTCAGGAGTCGCACTCACCCGTTGAGGCGGCCTGAGCGATACCGGTTGAAGCCTGCCACTCGATCTGTGTACAGGGACGCACAGGGGTGGGGCACGACCCTCAGCGTCGGAGTTCCGGAGCACCGCCGGGCCGGCGTGGTGGGGAGGAGACGTCTCCGTCGAGCCGTGAGCAGGCCGTTGTGGATGCCTGGGACGGTTCGGTGCGACGACCTCCGATGCTGTCGGGATGTCCCGCGCTCCGAGCCCCCTGCCCGAGACACTGCGGCACACCGTCCTCTCCACCACCGAGGCGCTGGAGGCCGGGGTGGACCCGACGCGACTGACACGCAGCGACCTCCGGCCGCTGGTCCGAGGTCTCTGGGCGAGAGCAGACCGGACCGTCACCGAACGCGAGATCGTCGCCGCCCTGTGCAGGGTCGATCCGACGGCCTTCGCGGCAGGGCTCACGGCGGCGCGACTGTGGGGGATGCCCCTGCCCGGCGTCTTCTCGACGCCGGTGACCGAACCTTCCAGGCAGGCTCACGTGGTCGTGGGCTCGGAGATCCTTCCTCCGCGGGGCGGTGCCGTCGACAGACGGGTCCACATGGCTACACCCGGTAGGCGCCGGCAGGGCACCCGGCTTGTGCGCTGGAGTCGTGTGGAGGCAGAGACGGTGGGGCTCCTCGAGGCGCGGAACGGTCCGGCTGTCCGCCTCGTGTCCCGGGTCGGGACCTTCCTCAGCCTGGGCGCCGTCCTCGACGTCGGTGCGTTGGTGGCGATAGGTGACCACCTGGTCCGGAGCCCGCGTCAGGAGTACGAGGGACGGTCCCGGCCGTACGCCACGATCCCCGAGCTCGTCGCTGCGGCCGGCGGCCACCGTGGTCGCGGCGCTCGCCGGATGCGCGAGGCGATCGCACAGGTGAGGATGTCCAGCGATTCCCCGCCGGAGACCGCGCTGCGTCTCGCGATGGTCGCCGCCGGGCTGCCGGAGCCGCTCGCGAATGCCCCGGCACGTCAGGAGTGCGCGGGAGGGGAGGTCGTCGAGCTCGGCGAGCCGGATCTCCACTGGCCGCAGTGGAAGCTCGCGCTCGAGCACGTAGGTCCGTCCCATCTGGACCGTCGGCAGCAGGAGCTTGACATCGACCGAGGGGACCGGCGACGTGATGCGGGGTGGGTGGAGCTGCGTACGACGGCGAAGGATCTCCGAGCCGGCTGCGCTCCGGCGGTGGCGAAGGTGCGTCGCGAGCTGGTGCGAGGCGGGTGGCGGCCGGACTGAGCGCGGCTCGCTGCTGGGTGGAGAGCGGCGCGCCGCGGGGCTGAGCCGGGCGACCAGCCGCTCCTCGGCGGAAAGGTGGGTGTGGAGGCCCGCCGACGAGATCGAGTGGCAGGTTTCCACCGGTATCGCTCAGGCCGCTTCAGTCGGTGAGTGCGACCGTGGTGATCAGTTCGTCGAGTGTCTCACTGGGGGTGGCGCCGTCGAGGATGACTCGGGGTCTTGCGTT
>NZ_SNXV01000013.1:0-1314 GCF_004362645.1 Brachybacterium sp. AG952
AGGCCGCCTCAACGGGTGAGTGCGACTCCTGAGGAGGGAGTTGCTGATGTTGCCTGCGTCGTTTCGAGCGGAGGTCATCGAGGCAGTCATAGCCGGGAAGCCGGCGATGGTCGCTGCGCGAGAAGCAGGTATGAGCTGTTTCTGGTTGAGGAAGTGGCTGCGGCAGGCTGGGGTGATGCTCAAGCCCGGAAAACCCAGCAGGCACGCCTCGTCCTCGGTCATCCTGCCGCCGGCGGCGAAGAGCTTCGGCGCAGCCTCAGGGCACGGGCGGAGGCTCCAGCTCGCTGACCGAATTCTCATCGAGCTGGGTATCGCCCAGGGCCACAGCCCCGGCGAGATCGCGTCTGGCCTGCGGGTTCATCGCTCGACGGTGTTCCGCGAGATCGCTCGTCACAGCCTGATCGCGGAAGACGGCCGGTGGGGCAATCACGATGCTCATTACAGTGCCGCGCTGGCACAGTTCTGGGCTGATCAGGCCCGGGCGCGCCCGAAGGCGTTCAAGCTCGAGACCCTGCCGTTGCTGCGCCGGATGGTCGTGGCGATGCTGGATCAGAAGCTGTCGCCGCAGCAGGTGAGCGTGCGCCTGCGCCGGTTGTTCCCGGACGATAAGAACATGCAGATCAGTCACGAGGCCCTCTACCAGGCTCTCTACGTCCAGGGCGCGGGGGCGCTGCGGCACGAGCTGAAGGTCGAAGGCGCGATTCGTTCCGGCCGTAAGGGTCGTATCCCGTCCTCGAAGCTGCCGGCCCGGAACAAGCGCAGCTGGCTGGACGGGCACCGGCTAGCCGATCGCGAGGAGATGCTCGCGGCCGAGCACGCGGGCAGGAAGATCCCCGGCCACTGGGAAGGAGACCTGGTCGTGGGGCCGAACAATTCCGGGATCATCACGCTGGTCGAACGGGCCTCCCGGTTCACGCTCCTGGGGCGACTTCCCGGAACTCGTGACTCCACCACCGTGATCGACGTGCTCACCACCATGGTCGAGGACCTGCCCGCGGCGGTGAAACGATCGATCACCTGGGACCAGGGAACCGAGATGGCCCAGCACTCCCGATTCACCGTGGCCACGGGCTGCCCGGTCTTCTTCTGCGATCCTCACTCGCCCTGGCAACGGCCCACGAACGAGAACCTCAACGGCCAGCTCCGCTGGGAATACCCCAAGGGCACCGACTTCAACCACGTCACCGACGACGAACTCCGCACCGTTCAGGACATGCTCAACGCAAGACCCCGAGTCATCCTCGACGGCGCCACCCCCAGTGAGACACTCGACGAACTGATCACCACGGTCGCACTCACCGACTGAAGCGGCCT